>NZ_VISE01000001.1:2830070-4245106 GCF_007827275.1 Gillisia sp. Hel_I_86
TAATATAACACCTGTTCTTTGATGCCATCCAATTCTAAAGGAGTTGCAGCAATAGCGGCGTCTAAATGTCCTTCATTCAAGCGTTCGATAATTGCTTCTGTATTTAATTCTTCAATCTTTAATTTAACCTTTGGGTATTTCTTGATAAAATTGTTAAGGAACATCGGCAACAGGGTTGGCATTATGGTGGGTATAATTCCTAATCTAAAGGCACCTCCAATAAAACCCTTTTCTTGATCTACAATATCCTGAATACGATCGCTCTCATTAACAATATTTCGAGCCTGGTTTACAATTTTTCTTCCGGTTTCGGTTAATTGGATAGGTTTCTTGGTACGGTCGAAGATTTTAACCCCAAGTTCGTCTTCCAGTTTTTGGATTTGCATACTCAAGGTAGGTTGGGTCACAAAAACCTTTTGTGCTGCCTTGGTAAAATTTTGGTGTTCTGCAACTGCAAGAACATATTGAAGCTGAGTTATAGTCATAAAATAGTAGAATTAATACAAAAACAAAGGTATTGATTTTTTCTATTACAACTAATAATTCAGCTTCAGTTATCTATAGTTGGTTTGTCAGCTTTAAAGTCATATTTAGGGACTCATCTGCAAGTTCAAATTTTGCATCTTCCCAAATCGGAGGCCCATAATCATTGATGTTGTTATTGGAAATCCCATAAGGTTCTAATGGCATACCCGTTGGCTCAAAATCCATTTGTGAGTTGTCGTTTTTATCATGGAAACAAGATATCGCATAGGTTCCCGGGGGCAGGTCCTTAAATATTGCACTTGCAATTCCATCTACAATTTCACTCTTAGCCCGAAATTCTGGTGCCTTTTTCATAAACGTATTTTCAGAATAAACCCCGAAAAAAATGGTTCCTTTATCGCTTTTTATATTTTCTACACTCACTGAAATTTCTGGGGAAGCATTGGTTTGTGCATAAAATAGTTGACTTAAAAATAACGCGATCAATACAGCAATGGTTTTCATAATTTAAAGTTTTTAATAATTTATAGGATCAAATGTAACCCCAACCCTCATTTTATAAATATTAAACTTACCCAATTGTATAGATTTAAAGATGAATTGAATTTTAAGTTATAACAGCTTGTCCTTATTTTAAGATCTCTACAGTCATCGGGATATTAATTAATGGCCATTCTCCTTCTCCAATGGGTTGTTCTGCAATTTTATCTACTATCTCCATTCCTTTTATCACCCTTCCATATACGGTATGATCATTATCTAAATGATGAGCCCCCCTCTTGCTTTGGACAATAAAGAACTCAAATGGGGAAGAAGCTTTACTCACATTTTGTTCGGCATATTTAGCCGCTGCAAATGCACCTCGGGTATGTTTGTGTCCCGCTTCAAATTCACTTGGAATTAAATAAGAGCCCATGTTGTTTCTTTTAATACTTGTCTCTTTATTGTCTGAATTCCCTCCTTGAATTACAAACCCATTGGCAACCCTATGAAAAAACGTACCATTGAAATATCCTTCTTTTATCAATAAGATCATATTCGCCCTGTGCAGTGGTGTGTCATTATATAGCAATATATCAATATCACCAAAGCTCGTGGTTATCCTTACTTTGTTCTCTGGGTTCTTCTTCCCATATTCCGTTAAAAAAGGAATCAATTTCTCCTGAACAAGCATTGGTTCGTCATGAAGAAATAATTCCCCTTCCTTTTTTTTTGGTGTATCGGTTATTTTTTCTGAAGAGTCCTTTACCTTTGTAATAGTCTTGGCTGAAGGTGTTTTTACAGTATTGCTCCTTGATTTTTGTGTATCTTCACAACTTGCAAAAAAAAGGATCAGGGAAACGAAAAGGAAAGAAAGTAGACGTGTCATGAATTTTACTGAATTTACATATAAGATCTCAAATTTAAAGAATTTAGAACTTCCAGGCGTGGAGGCTCAACATAAATTGGCTCCGTTATTAAGATTAAAGGAATTGGCCCGTACAGATATTAATGCCAAGAAGCCCAGTAAGGCTGGGGTAATGGCAGTATTTTATCCCAATAAAGATGAAATTACCAATCTCGTTTTAATTTTAAGAAAGACCTATAAAGGAGTTCATTCCAATCAGGTTGGGTTTCCAGGGGGGCGTGTAGAGAATTTCGACAAAAATTTAAAATATACCGCATTGCGGGAAACAGAAGAGGAAGTTGGTATTCCCCAATCTGAGGTGCGGGTATTAAAGAAATTAACCAAGTTATATATCCCACCAAGTAATTTTTGGGTACATCCATATGTGGGGCTTATAGATAGAACTCCTGAACTTGTTCCACAGGAATCTGAAGTTGAAAAAATATTGGAAGTAGACTTGGAAGATTTTATGGATGAAAGAAATTTGATTTCTCAAGAATTAAGTACTTCTTATGCGAAAAATATACAAGTTCCTGCATTTTCGTTGAACGGTCATGTGGTTTGGGGAGCAACCGCAATGATGCTTAGTGAATTAAAGGATTTATTGAAGCTTAGTCTTTAATCTTTATTAGTACCTTTGGCTTCTTTTAAGATAATATTAACAAATCAAGATCATTAGGACTATATGGGGTTGTTTTCTAAAAATCCATTCGGACATTATCTATATATTAAAAAGTGGTTGATTCGTATTTTTGGCGTTTTATCACACAGACGTTATAGAGGTTTTAATGAGCTTCATATAGAAGGTTCCGAAATCATTAAAAACCTTCCAAACACTAACGTGCTATTTGTCTCTAACCACCAGACCTATTTTGCCGATGTTACAGCGATGTTCCATGTTTTTAATGCAAGTTTAAGCGGGAGAGTGGACTCTATAAAAAATGTTGGCTATATATGGCAGCCCAAACTCAATTTATACTATGTGGCTGCGAAAGAAACGATGCAAGCTGGACTGCTTACAAGAATTATGGCCTATGCGGGAGCCATTACTGTAGAAAGAACTTGGCGCTCTAAAGGGCAGGATATAAAAAGAGAAGTAAACATAGAAGATACCGATAATATTGGGGTCGCCTTAAAAGATGGCTGGGTGATCACTTTTCCACAAGGAACAACCAAACCTTTTAAACCCATTAGAAAAGGAACTGCACATATTATTATGCAGCATAAGCCCATTGTTATTCCTATTGTTATAGATGGTTTTAGAAGATCTTTCGATAAAAAAGGAATCCGACTCAAAAAAAGGGGCATTCTTCAAAGTTTTCAGATAAAACCAGCTTTAGATTTCGATTACGAAAATGATTCTATAGATGATATTGTAGAGAAGTTGGAATATGCCATAGAGCAGCATTCTTCTTTTCTAAAAGTTATCCCACAGGAAGAACTGGACGATATGGAGAAATTGAACGAAAAAAGAAAGTGGGAATATTAATGGTTTCAAGATTCAAGATTCAAAGCAAAACTTAAGTTAAACAGGAATAGAGTGAAAGAGTGAAAGAGTGAAAGAGTGAAAGAATGAAAGAGGAAAAGAGGAAAAGAGTGAAAAATTTCAGTATCTTTCACTCACTACTAAATAGGGAAATGAATTTCAGAAGTATCAATTATTTACTTTAAGGGCTTTTTGCATTTCCTTGACCGTTTGGGTACTTCCGTCGTGGCTCCAGCCAGGAGGGCCAAACACATACATAAATTTATGCCTCCAGTTCTTTGTTTTTTTGGTATCCTCCCAAATATTTTGGTATTCATGCGTTAGGATCACCCATAAATTATATGAATTGGGTGGTGTAGAAACCCCATATTCAATGTCAATTGAAGTATCCATCTCTTTCCATGTACCAAAAATTCTGTCGAAAACATTCAAAAAACCTCCATGGTTTTTATCCATGTATTCCAGATTTTTCGCATGATGTACCTGGTGCATTGTGTGGGTGTTAACAAAATTTTCTATAATTCCCATTTTAGGAACATATTTAGTGTGCAACTGGAATTGCCATAAGGCTTCAATTCCAAGGCATACCACCAGCATTTCAGGTGGAAAACCTATTATGACTATCCACATGTAAAAAAAAGGTTTGTAGAGAATTGTGAACCAACCATTGCGAACCGCTGTTCCAAGATTAAAATTATCAGAGGAATGATGCACTATATGAGCTGCCCAAAAAAACCGTATCATATGATTTTGCCGATGAAACCAATAATATGTAAAATCGTCCAAAAACATACATAAAAGCCAGAGATACCAAGCATACCCGAAGGATTGCCACCCCATAATATTAGTCCTTACGCCTTCAATAACCGGGTTAAAAAATTCGTAAACAAAATTAAATATAAGAATGATGGAAACTGTTTTTATCAATGCCCCTATTACCGCAGAGCCAATACCCATAGAAAGGCTTGAAAGGAGGTCTTTCCAATTATACAGGTCTTTGTTTTCATGGGTTTTACTGTAAGTTAGTTCTATTAGGATAAGTCCTAAAAAAACGGGGACCCCATAAACCAGGGGGTTTGTAAATTCCATTTTTATGAATTTTTAATATTAGAGCGCAAAACCGATTTTTTGCAAAAGTATAGTATTTCAAGGTCTTTAAAGCACAAACGGTTTAAAACCTCAAATAAAAGAGGGCCATGAAACAATAATTAAAAAGGAGTAAGCCCCAAGATCAGGATTACAGTTCCAACTTTTTTAATTCTACATAATTTCTCTTCAGCCTTTTAAGTAATATCCCATAAAGCAAGCGGTAGAACAACCAGATTAAGCCAAGAAATGTGCCTAAAACCACTATGCTCACACCAATAAATTTCATCCAATCCATCGCTTCAAAAGAATATTTTGAGATATTCCCCACATCAGGATTTGAATGATTTAAAATCATGTAAGTGAAAATCCCCACAATTAAAACCCCAGTAGAAATCAACACATAGGCGATATAGTATTTTACCGTTTTTCGGGTCTTTAAAATATTCTTCATTAACGTGGAGGCATCATCTGTAGTAGAGATTCTTTTGTAATTTCTATAAAACCTATAGATAAAATAAAAGGTAATGGCATAGCTCGCTACATATAAAACAGTAACCACCTCGGAAAGATCATTCTTTTCGATCTGCTCCCAATATTGATCTCCAGAGAAAACAATATTTACAATAGTACCAGCTAATAATTCTATAAGGCTTATATAAAAAATCCATTTTACGATAGAATGGGAACGTTTCCAAATCATTTTATAGATCTGGTCATAGGAAAGTTTGGGATAATTCCCTTGCTGCCTGCTCCAATCTTTTTTTAATAAATCTAATTCATCCATACGCTTACGGATTTAATATTTTTTTTAGCTTTGTTTTAACCCTGTTCATCTTAACTCGTGCATTCACTTCGCTAATACCCATTGTTTCAGATATTTCCTTGTAATTTTTATCTTCCAGATATAGAAACACCAAGGCTTTGTCTATATCATTTAATTCTTTTAAAGCATTGTACATCAGCGATAATCGTTGCTCAGTCTCATCATCATATTCATCTACTTTTATTCGGAAATGCACCGAATCGTAATCCTGAGTCTGAATTCCACGCTTTTTCTTACGATATAAAGTGATGGCAGTGTTCAATGCCACGCGATACATCCAAGTACTAAATTTTGCATCTCCCCTAAATTTAGGATATGCCTTCCAAAGCTGTATGGTTATCTCCTGAAACAAATCATTGTGAGAAGCTTGGTCATTGGTATAAATCCTACATATCTTGTGCACAATATTTTGGTCTCTCTCCAAATTGCTTACAAATTGATGTTCTAATTCTTTATTCACAGAAGCGGTTTACAAATGGTTAGTCTTCGATTGTCGTACAGTGTTACATCTTGGAGGGTGAAATCCAAACTGTTTAATAGGATTTATTTAAAAGCCAAATTATTCTTATTTTCGAAGATATATAAATTGATGAATAATACTGAAGTCTAAACAAGAATTCTATGATTCAAAATAAATCCCAGATTGATAAATGAATATACCAAAAACTGAGCTACCTCGCGTAGTAATTATAGGAGGGGGCTTTGGCGGAATTTCCTTAGTTAAAAACCTTTTAAAGCAGAAAGTGCAAACCGTATTAATAGATAGACATAACTACCATACGTTTCAGCCATTATTGTATCAGGTTTCTACTTCTGGATTAGAGCCGGGTTCCATTGCCTATCCATTGCGGAAAATAATTAGATCCAGTAATAGGGGTTTTTTTAGAATGGCAGAGGTGTCCAATATAGATCCTGAAAAGCAGATGATCCAGTCCAACATTGGGGAGTTGCACTACGATTACCTGGTTATTGCCACAGGTTCTAAAACCAATTTTTTCGGCAATGATAGTATCGAAGAAAATGGCATGTGGATGAAAACGGTGCCCCATGCATTAAATATTAGAAGCCTTATTTTGGAAAATTTGGAACAGGCTGTAATTACCGCAGATCCAGTAGAACGCAGGGCGCTATTAAACTTTGTGCTGGCCGGTGCCGGACCAACGGGAGTGGAGCTAAGTGGAGCGATTTCAGAATTAAGAAACCATATTGTCCCTAAAGATTTTCCAGATCTAGATCCTTCAGAAATGGAAATCCATCTTATTGAAGGCAGGGAAAGGGTATTGCCCCCCATGAGTGAGAAATCTTCCAGAAAAGCTGCGAAATTTTTGGAGGAGCTGGGAGTCCAAATCCATTTAAACACACAAGTAAAGTCTTATGATGGGAGAGAGGTATTAACAAATACTTCCTTAA
This sequence comes from Gillisia sp. Hel_I_86, assembly GCF_007827275.1. Lineage (NCBI taxonomy): Bacteria > Pseudomonadati > Bacteroidota > Flavobacteriia > Flavobacteriales > Flavobacteriaceae > Gillisia > Gillisia sp. Hel_I_86. The sequence continues at coordinate 2,836,752 of NZ_VISE01000001.1, forward strand.
AATTTGATACCTATACATTTATTTGGAGCGCTGGGGTAACAGGAGCTCCCGTAAAAGGATTAGACGCTTCGGCACTAATAGAGAAAGCCAATAGATATGAAGTTAATCGATTTAACCAGATAAATGGGTACAAAAACATATTTGCAGTTGGCGATATTGCCGTTATGGAAAGCGAGGAATATCCCAAAGGGCATCCCATGGTTGCCCAACCAGCTATTCAGCAAGGGAAACATTTAGGTAAAAACTTCAAAAAATTATTAAATAATAAAAAACTAGAGCCTTTTAAGTATTTTGATAAAGGCACAATGGCAACTGTTGGGAGAAACCGGGCTGTTGTGGAACTTGGAAAATTTAATTTTGGAGGTTTCTTTGCTTGGTTCGTTTGGATGTTTATCCACCTTTGGTTTTTAATTGGGTTTAGAAATAGATTGGTAACTTTCTTTAATTGGGTGTATAATTATGTGAATTTCGATAAAGCAGCTAGACTTATAATTAGGCCATTTAAAGAAAATCAAAAGCAATCCAAATCAGATAAAGCATTGTAAAAGTATTTCTTATAAGTTTTGCTGCATCGTGTATTGATATAACAAAAAAATCAGCTTCAGTTTTAACTGAAGCTGATTTTTAAGTTTAGAAACTTGAGTTTTCGGAGTAAACTCAAGTTAAATAGGAAAAGAGTAAAAAAGTCAAAAATTTTGGATCTTCCCATTTTGCATACGGCTGTTGATCAAGGTTTTGAAAGTATGTAGATTATGACTTTTTGTGGTTTTAAAATTAAAGCTGCTTTCTGGGGACTCAAACTTCAAAAAATTCATCTGTTCTTGGTAATCTCCTTGTTATAATCTGATGCTAAAGATATTTTTTGTTTTTCGGTAAGTGCTTTTCCAGCCATCTGAAAAACTTCTTGCTCTTCTTCGTCCAAGTGGTGCGTAACTTTATGTTCCAGATCCTTTGCAATTTTCAACCAGTTGGAAGCACTCATTTCGGTATCTTCCAATTGTTCAATTAGTTCATCCATTTCATGGTGTTCTGCAACACTATGCCTTGCTTTCTGCTGCGTAAGGTCTTTTTTTATCAAGGGAACATAAAAATGTCTTTCTTCGGCATCTGCATGTATTTTAAGCTCGTGCCTTAATTGCTCGAAGATTTTTTTTCTTTCTTGGGTATCCCCGTGTGTAGATACAAGTTTTTTTACAAGATTTCTTTGGATTTCATGTTCTTGCCTTAAAGCTTCAAAAATATTCATAATTTGGGTTAGATTGTGTTAAGGTTTGAAGATATAAATTATAGCGTTAAGGTTTTTTAAAAACACAAATTAATAATTAAATAGGTCGATATTTTGATGCTCTTTTATACAATTCAACCTAAAATTACCACAGTTCGGTCTATAAACCTTTATTCTAAAGGATGTTTTAAGGATATTTGAATTGTCAAAATAAAACAAGAGCAAAAAGATGTATAAAATTGTTTACAAGATACTTAAGGTAAGTATCATGATCACTATTATAATAGGCTTTTTGGATATTGTATTTAGCCCATCCACTACCTTGGATGATCTGTTAAGTGTTACTAATTTGGGTCTTTATTTCTTCTATAGTTTTGTGCTTTCCAGTGTAAATGGTCTTTTCTTTTATTTTATGAACCAAAGAATTAATTGGGAGGGAAAAGGAGTCCAAAGAGTTGTGATTGGGGTTGTAGGGAGTATGGTTTTGACCTTAATTGCCTTTTTTATTTCTCGAATGATTCACCTGGTTTATTTCGAGAGCAGATATAATTTAGATGAATTTTTGGAAAATGAGCGCATAGGGAATTATTTATTTCCGTTACTCTTTACTGCTATTGTTTCTCTTAGTTTTCACCTATTTTATTTTTATAAAGCATTGCAGGAGAGAAGGGTTGCTGAACAAAAAATAATTGCCGGAACTGCTTCGGCAAAATTCGATGCCTTAAAGAATCAATTAGATCCACACTTTTTATTCAATAGTTTAAATGTTTTGACTTCCCTTATTGAAGAAAACCCAATCGCTGCTCAAAAATTCACCACCTCTTTATCCAAAACCTATAGGTATGTTTTGGAGCAAAAGAACAAGGATCTTGTGGAACTTTCTGAAGAGATAAAATTCGCCAAAACGTATATAAATCTACTTAAAATGAGGTTTGAAGATGGGATTAATTGTAGTATTCCCTTAAAGTTGAATTTGGCCGAGGCTAAAGTAGTGCCTTTATCCTTACAACTGTTACTGGAAAATGCAGTGAAGCATAACAGGGTTTCTCCACAACAACCCTTACATATCGAGATTTTTGAAGATAAGAATGAATTGGTGGTGAGGAACAACCTTCAGGAAAAAGAAATATTAGGAAAGGGGAGCAAGGTTGGCTTGATCAATATTCAGCAACGATATGGATTGCTAACTAGACGAATAGTTCAAATAAATAAATCTAAAAATTATTTCGAAGTACGATTGCCATTATTAACCAAAAAGATTGCGGTTATGAAAAGAGAAGTAACATGGGACAAGAACAATACCTACCTAAGAGCCAAGGATAAGGTAAAAAAGTTAAGGGGATTCTACGGTAATTTAACTTCCTATTGCATAGTAATCCCTGCCTTAGCGGTTTTTAATTGGCTCACAAAAAGTGATTTTCCTTGGGTGATCTTTCCTGCAATAGGTTGGGGGATAGGCTTGCTTTTTCATGCCATGGATGTTTTTGGGTATAACCCTATCCTTGGGAGGGACTGGGAGGATAAAAAGATAAAAGAATATATGAAACGCAATCAATAAAGAAAATGGAAAATTCAGAAAACACTTATCAAAGGGCAAAAGAACGGGTAGACGAATTAAAAAAATTCTATAACCACCTTTTTTCCTATATCGTTGTAAACATCTTTCTTGCCGCAGTGAACTATTATTCCAACCAATGGGAATATCCATGGTTTTTATGGGTAACCGCTGGCTGGGGAATAGGGCTGGTCTTTGATGCGCTAAAGGCTTATCAAATAAACCCGATGTTCAACAAAGATTGGGAAGAACGCAAAATAAAATCTTTTATGGAAGAAGAGGAAAAACAAAAATGGGAATAGAATTTAAATCAATGGGATGCAAGTAGCAATTATAGAAGACGAAAAGCCATCTGCTAGAAGACTCAATAGAATGTTAAGCCTTTTGGATCTAGAAGTAGTTACAATGCTTCATAGTGTGGCAGAGGCTGTTGCATGGTTTCAGAATAATGAGCATCCAGAGCTCATCTTTTTAGATATTCAACTTAGTGACGGTTTGTCTTTTGAGATTTTTGAAAATGTTGAAATTAAAAGCGCCATCATATTTACTACTGCTTATGATGAATATGCATTAAAGGCCTTCAAGTTAAATAGTGTGGATTATTTATTGAAACCTATAGATGATGAAGAGTTGAAGGAGGCAGTGGATAAATTTAGTGCGAATAGGCTTAAGCAAAAACCCGCTTTTATAAGAGCAGAAGACATTCAGAAAATGTTTCGGCAATCTTATAAAAATGAATATAAAAAGCGATTTGCCTTACAGGTAGGGCAGCATTTAAAGATTGTTGAAATACATGATGTTTGTTGCTTTTATTCAGAAAATAAAGGCACGTACTTGCACACCAATAGTGATAGAAGCTATTTATTGGATCTTAGTTTGGAAAAATTAGAGAAGGATCTGGATCCCGAGAAATTCTTTAGGATCAGTAGAAAATTTATAGTGAACCTTAATGCGATAAAAGATATTGTAAGTTATTCTAATTTGCGCTTAGAGGTAAAGTTGGATTGTTTTAACAAACATCAGTTAATTGTAAGCAGGGAGCGAGTGAAGCTCTTTAAGGAATGGCTTGAATAACAACACCACAATGTTAAAAATTTCAACATTTAAAACCATGTCTTATTTATTCTCGTAAGTATGGTAGAAGAGAGTTATTAAGAGCAGCGCAATGAATGTGATTTTACCCTACTAAAAACTTTTATTGCCCTAATGATGAAGTTTTAAAAGCCTACTGCATTTTAAATTCTGCCCTTAGAATAATTGTTTTCGATTTTTTTGGTTGGTTAGTGAAGAGTTTGTTTCTTAACAGAGCAGGCTCTTTACATTTATGCAAGTTTAAAAAATTTCGATAAAAATAAAATCACCTTTAAGATCACAGCATATCGTGAATTTAAAGGTAATTTTCTTTTTAAAAAGAATGTGATCTCTAGGAAGAAACAACTCCCAAGGCATACAATTGTTCCATCGTTGGCGTTTTACTACCTCGAGCAGGTTCTAATGTAATTCCGAAAGCTTCAGAAGGGTTTGTGTTTTCCAGAGGGAATATTTTATTTTCGTCTTCCTCATAAGTGTCCAAAATACCTATGCTTGTTGGTGTTAATGGTTCCAACTGTAAAGACCATACTTGATAAACCATCCCTCTTGGAGGCTCTGGTAGGTCTTTTACATCTATATACGTGGTATTTGTGGTTTTATCCCAATAAGCAGCAGCGTAAGCATCTGGAGCAACAGCTTGACCTGCTAAAGGCACTTTTATAATATCCTTATCCCTAATTATAGAAAGTAACTCTTTGGTTTTCTCTGCATCTAATCGAGCTTCTGCAATTTGAGTCTCCATTTGAGCTTTTTCTCCTTGTAAAGCCTGTAGATCTTGTCTTAGTTTCTGGTTTTTATTGAACATCAAGAACAGTCCAATTAAGAATATTAAACTGGCAGCCCATCCAATATACATAGGGATATTAGATCTGCCACTTTTCATTGTTACCACTTTTGGATTGTGGGAAAGTTTTTGTTTAATACGCTGAATTAATTTATCGGCATCTGCAGGTGCAACAGCGGCAGATAATTGAATAAGGGCTTCTTCAATTTCCTCTACTTCAGATTCTACTTCCGGGAATTGTTTTAAAATTCGCGTTACCTCTCTACTTTCTGGTTCAGAAAGTGCACCATAAACATATAGTTCAAGAATGCCCGATGATATATAATTATTAATATCCATTATTATAATACTTTAGATCGTAATTCATCTATACACGCCCTGTTCTTTGTTTTGACAGTTCCAAGGGGCATTTGAAGTTCTTCTGAAGTTTCCTTTTGAGTATAGCCTTTAAAAAACAACAAGTCTATTAAGCTCTTACAAATAGGTGCTAGGACATCGATGTATTTTTGTAAACCAATAGCATCGATTTTTCCGAAGAAGTTCGTTGTAGACTCCAATATATCTACGAAATTATCACTCTTTAGGTTTAACTTTTTATTTTTGAAATCTTTAGACCTAATTTTATCTATAGAAGCATTCCTTGCAATGTTCAAGACCCATGTAAAGAATCGGCCTTTATCGGGGTTATAGCTTGAAGCATTGTTCCATATTTTTATAAAAACATCTTGTAAAATTTCTTCTGAAACAGCGGTGTCTTTAATTATGTTATATATAATTCCATAGGTACTATGGGAATAAAGTTCATAAATGCGCTCAAAGGCTTTTTGGTTGCCAGCTTGGAGTTCTTCAATTAACTTATCTTGTTGCATAGGTTTGAAATTATGCTTAAAAATAGAACATTATTCTATTTAAAATAGAAAAAGCAACCCGAAGGTTGCTTTTATTATAATATCCTTAAAAAAGTATTACATCTTAATGGTACCACATCCAACTCTTGTTCCGGCAGCACCAGAGGGTTGAGAGGTAAAATCGTCTACGCCATCATGAACTATGACAGCCTTTCCAACGATGTTCTTAGTGTCATCGTCACAACCAATACACCATTTATCCGTAGTCATGGTAATAGTACCATTTCCATTTCCATCTACTTTAAAATTTCCGATATCACCTCTATGGTATCCTGAGGCATCACCCCATTTTCCATGTTGTTCAAATGTTGGGTTCCAGTGTCCTCCTGCAGACGATCCATCTTTTGCCGAGCAATCTGCACTTTCATGAATATGGATGGCATGCATGCCTTCAGCTAAACCATCTATAATCGCGGTCATGGTAACCTCACCGTTTTCTTCAGTAAAAACAACATTTCCCGATAGTTTACTATCGCTTTTAGGTTCCAAAGTAATTTTTACTTTTTTGACTTCAACTTCTTTTTCCTGAGTCATTTCGGTGTCGGAAGTTTTTTTATCGTCTTTTTCTTTTTTGTCATTTTTACATCCAATAATCAAAAGGGATGCACAAAATAAAAGTGTTAAGCTAATACGTTTCATAATTTATATGGATTGGTTTTACATTGAACTCATCTAAAGTACTTGTATAATAAGGAATCTCCAAAGATTTAAGGATTGCTTAACATAGATTTATGGTCACCAAAACATGCTTTAAGGTTGTTTACTTTGGATCTACCAAGCTTGTAATAATTTGGGTTTCAGAATGTAATGTTTTATGTACGGGACATTTATTAGCGATCTCTAATAATCGATTTCGCTGCTTTTCATCCAAATCTCCTTTAATTATAAGCTCTCGTTTAAAAGTGTCTATTTTGGTTCCAGCTTCTTCACATTTTTCACAATCCAGGGCATGCTCTCTGCCATAATTAACCTGTGTATCTACAGAGTCTACGATCCAGCCTTTTCTTTTGGCATACATCTGGATGGTCATAGAAGTACAAGCTGCTAAACCAGCTGATACATATTCATATGGATTGGGCCCAAAATCGTTTCCCCCAACATGCTCCGGTTCATCGGCTATTAGATTGTGCCTTCCAGCTTTTATTTGTGTAGTAAAACCTTCTGGGCCTAAATGTGCAACGACGTCCAAATTGGTTTTTAAGTTTTTTTGCTCGGGGATATCAATATACCTATAAGCCCAGCTGCCTATAATATCACCAGCATAACTAGAATCCATTTTATTGGATAACAAATGATCTCCTCCATCCAAAGAAATGAAACTTTTGGGATGCTTTGCTGCAATGTAAATTTCTTCGGCATTTTTAATGCCCACTATCCTATCCTGTGGGGAATGGAGAATTAATAAAGATTTATTTAATTTTGAAATAATATCTGGAAGATCGTTGTTTTCGAGATCGTCTAAGAATTGCTTTTTTATATTGAATTTTCTGCCCCCAATATTCACTTCAGCGATTCCATTTTTCTGAATATCTTCTACATCATTTTTCAATAGATTTTTCACATGGCCAATATGGGATGGCGCTCCAATAGTTGCAACCGCTGTTACCGATGGCAATAAGGTAGCTGCTAACAGCACCGCTGCACCGCCTAGGGAATGTCCAATAAGCAATGAGGGCGCTTTATAATTTTCTTCTAAATAACCAGCGGCCTCGATTAGATCTTCTACATTTCCAGAAAAATTGGAATCAGCAAATTCTCCTTCGCTTTCGCCCAATCCGGTAAAATCGAACCTAAGAACCCCAAAACCTTTAGTTATTAATGCTTTACTTATATTCCTTACCGCTAAAAAGTTTTTGTTGCATGTAAAGCAATGCGCGAACAATACAAAGTTGTGTGGATTTCTGTTCTCGGGCAACTCAATACTACCTTTTAAATCGAAACCTTCTTTATTTTTGAATGTAATTTTTAACGTGCTCATTGTTCTTTTGAATTTTAAGTGTTTTAAAAATAATTCTATTTCGTGCGATTGAAATTAGCGATATATAGAGCGAACCCTATATCCAATAATAAGATCAATCTGCTTGATTTAAGCCGGGACAAAATCTTTAGGTACTGCAATTCTCAATTTCTTATCGGCTATTCTCACCTCTACTTTTTTTCTTTTCCCTATGAACTCTCCATCTATTTGGAAGGCTACGGGCTTTTTACAAGTGATTATAGCTTCTTCTATAGAGATGGCTTCCACGAAATTGGAATCCATTTCGGTATTTTTAAATAAAGTTTTTATAATGTGAAATAAACTTATTCTTTTAAAAATAATGACTTCAAACTTCCCATCATTCAATTTTCCATGTGGATTTATATTCGCTCCAGTTCCAAATTTATTGGCATTGGCAATAGCTAAGAGCACTCCTTTCTTTACATATCGATGGTCCATAGCTTCAATAGTAAATTTATAAGGATAATTGGATTTGAACAATGTAGGGAAAGATTGAAGGAAATACCCAAACATCCCCCTAAAATTGGAATGTTCGTAATGTCTTATGAGTTCTGCGTTTATACCAAGATCCGAAATATGTAAACACATTTCCCCATTGAGTTCCAAAGTATCCACCGTGAAAGTTTTAGATCCTGTAGCAACTTCAATTTGATCTTTAAGATTATCTGGAAGGTCCAAATTAATTGCAAAACCATTAGCAGAACCTGCAGGTAAAATCCCAAGGGTAAGATCGAAATCTTTAAGGACTTTTGCAACAAGCTGAATTGTTCCATCTCCACCTGCAACCAATATGCGCTCTGGTTTATGCGTGTTAATCAAATTCTTAATCGCACTTTCATCATCTTCTCCTCCTTGGGTTTCGTAAACCTCAAGTTTTATGTTTTTCTTATTTAGTTCTATTTCAACTGTTTCAATAAGATTTGCTTTATCGAAAGCTCCTGAAATTGGATTTACGACCAGTAAAATTTGATTATTTGATTCCATGTACCGTAGATTGTTGCTAAAATTAGCTATTTTGGAAGTAATCTATCGTTAATAAAATCTCAATTGACAAAAATCGACTTAAAATTATATCGTGGATACATAAACGATCAAGAACTGGTAGTTTTTGGCCACGTGTTTAAATCCTGGGCTCCAGATAAATACCGGATAGATAGACGCGGAATTAAACATGCGGTGTCTATCATGCACATGTTCAATATAAAACCCATGTCCAATATTCGGGTGACACTAGAATTTCAAGGTTTGCAGGTTCAAACAAAAACGTTGGATGATGGGTATTTCAGGTTTAATATTCCTTTTGATGAAGAACTGGCAAGTGGTTGGCATGAATATCAGGTTTCCTGCCAATTCAATGGTTTTGGTATTGTGGATACCGGGGAGATATTGAAGCCCTTTGAAAGCAAGTACGGAATAATATCTGATATAGATGATACGTTTCTCATTTCTTACAGCGGTAATTTTTTTAAGAAGCTATATGTCATGTTGCTTAAAAATATCAATAAAAGAAAAATATTTGAAGATGTGGTGCCACATTATAAGGCACTAAGTTCTTATGGGCAGGAAAACGAACAGGCTTTCAATTCCTTTTTTTACGTGTCTAGTAGCGAATGGAATTTATACGATTTCATCAATGAATTTGCTAAAAGACATGAGTTGCCCAAAGCAGTTATAAAATTGAAAAAGATAAAAACAGGAATTTCAGATTTCCTAATGACGGGGAGGGGGGGACACGATCATAAATTCGAAAAGATCAAGGATATTATCTCATTTTACCCAAACCTAAAATATGTGCTTATTGGTGATGATTCCCAGAAAGATCCTTATATCTATGAGCGCATCTGTAAAATATTCCCTTTAAATATAAATGCAGTATATATTCGAAAGACCAAAAAGGTTAAAAAGAAGACTGTTGCAATTGTTCTAAATAATATTAAGGATATGGGAGTAAGTACCTGTTACTTTATTAATAGCGAAAAAGCGATTGAGCATTCAAAAAAAATTAATATCATCTAATTTTTGGGAAATATCTCAGGGTATTAATACAGATAAATTAGAATCCCGGTATCTTTGTTTTTATTCCTTAAAATTCATGACTTGGAGTTAATATCATATATAAAAGCTAAAATCGCTGTTCCCGAAAAATCAATTCTAAATACAGTTTCCTTATTAAAAGAAGATGCTACCATTCCTTTTATTGCGCGTTATAGAAAAGAGGTAACTGGAAATTTGGATGAAGTTCAAATTGAAAAAATCGCAGCGCTTTTAAAATCTTATTCTGAATTAGAACACCGTAAAAAATCGATCATTAAAGCTATTGAAGATCAATATGTAATGACAGATTCCTTGCTGTCCAAGATTCAGCATTCCACTTCGATGGTGGAATTAGAAGATCTTTACCTTCCTTTTAAAAAGAAACGAAGAACAAAAGCGGAAGTTGCTAGAGAAGCAGGCTTGGAACCGCTGGCGAAGATAGTAATGTCCCAAAAAGGAGGCGATTTAGAGCAAGTGGCGAAGAGGTTTTTGTCACAAGAGATAAAATCTACGGCTGATGCTTTGGACGGCGCTCAACATATAATTGCAGAGTGGGTAAGTGAAAATCCTTATGTTCGCCAAAAGCTTAGAAGATTGTTTCAGAATAGTGCAGATATAGCTTCAAGTGTGGTTAAATCTGAAAAAGAAAACCCAATCGCTCAAAAATATAAGCAATATTTTGGCTGGAACGAACCTCTAAAAAGAATTCCTTCCCATAGATTATTAGCAATTCTTAGAGCCGAAAGTGAGGGGATAGTTAAAGTTAAGATTGAGGTAGAAAAAAAGGAAGCTTTAAGGTTAATAGATAAGGTGCTTCAGGTTAAAAATTCTTCAGCTTCAAAATATATTAAAGAGGCATTTGAAGATTCTTACAAACGACTTTTAAAACCCTCCTTTTCCAATGAAGTTTTATCTGAAGCAAAAAATAAAGCAGATGAAGAAGCTATACAGGTTTTTGCTGAAAATTTAGAACAACTTTTATTGGCGCCACCCCTTGGTAATAAAAGGATTTTAGCCTTGGATCCCGGGTACAAGTCTGGTTGCAAGTTGGTGTGTTTAGATGCAAACGGAATGCTGCTTCATAATGAAACTATTTATCCGCATTCTCCCCAAAAAGAAATGATCCTTGCCATTAAGAAAATAAGATCTCTGGTGAACGCCTATAATATTGAAGCGATCTCCATTGGAAATGGTACCGCTTCAAGGGAAACAGAAGAATTCATTAAGAAAGTGCCATTTAATAAAGAGATCTCTGTATATGTGGTTAATGAGGCAGGGGCTTCAATTTATTCAGCATCTAAAATTGCAAGGGATGAATTTACAAATTATGATATCACCGTTCGAGGCGCAGTTTCAATAGGGAGAAGATTGATTGATCCCTTGGCAGAATTAGTGAAAATCGATGCGAAATCTATTGGAGTAGGGCAGTACCAGCATGATGTAGATCAAACCAAATTAAAGAGCAAATTGGATTTAGTGGTCATGAATTGTGTGAACCGAATCGGTATCAACGTAAACTCTGCCAGTAAAGAATTGTTATCCTATGTTTCCGGAATTGGACCGGTACTAGCTGAAAACATCATTTCTTATAGATCAAATAAAGGAAGTATTAAGAGTAGGGAAGAATTGTTAAAAGTTCCTAGATTAGGAGCCAAAGCATACGAGCAATCTGCTGGGTTTTTAAGGATCAAAAATTCTAAAAATCCATTGGATGATTCTGCTGTTCACCCGGAGAGATATGAGTTGGTCAATAAAATGGCAAAGGATCGGGGAACTGCGATAAGCGAAATAATAGGTAATAAGGAAGTGCTTCAAAAAATATCATTGGATAATTATGTTCAAGAAGACCTCGGGCTTCCAACATTAAAAGATATTATTAAGGAGCTGGAAAAGCCAGGCTTAGATCCCAGAAGTAAGATCAAGGTTTTTCAGTTTGATGAGCATGTAAATAGTATCAACGACCTAAAAACAGGAATGAAATTACCAGGTATCGTTAATAATATCACCAATTTTGGATGTTTCGTGGATATCGGGATTAAAGAAAGTGGTCTTGTCCATATATCTAAACTGGCAAATGAATATATAAATGATGTAAATTCTGTGGTGAAATTAGGGCAACATTTAATGGTCACTGTTTTGGAAGTAGATCTGGATTTAAAACGTATTCAGCTTTCACTTATCAAATTATTTTGATCTTACGCGATGACATCCAAATAATCGCTATTTCAAGTTCTATCAACCTACATTAATTCCATGTCTTGGGTAGATACCTCCATTATTTTAATTTTTATTGTATATCCGTAATATGCCTAAAAGGCATAATGGAACTAAAAATGTCATATCGAGCGCAGTCGAGACGTCTTTGTTTAACCCTTCGACTCCGCCCAGGGAGACAAAAGCTATTTTTAGGTGTGTAAACGGATAAGCATAATTTTTATAAGCTTCTGGTGATCAAATCGTAATTATTCTTAAATTTTTATTAAATTAGGGATCTTAAAAAGATATTCTTTTCTAAAATAGTTCCAATACCATATTTTCATGGAGATCTAAATCTTAAATTTTGTGTGTTTTTTATCATTTTTTAAATAGGTGGAACAATATTAATTTTAGCTAAAAGGGAATAAATTATCAATCTGAAAACCACGTTTATATGAAACGAAGAAGTTTTGTTCAACTAGCGGGTTTAGGTGCAGGTGCAATCATGATGCCTTCACTTTTGCTCGGAAACTCTATACCGGTAGAGGCCTTGTTAGATCCCGGAATGGATTTGATCACCAAGAAACTAATGGCCGATACGGCTTTAAATACTGCGAGGGGCTTGGGAGCAACTTATGCAGATGCCAGAATAGGCAGGTACCTTAATCAATATGTATTTACGAGGGAAGATAAGGTACAGAATGTGGTAAATACCGAATCTTTTGGGATTGGTATTCGTGTAATCGCTAATGGAACTTGGGGTTTTGCCTCAACTAATAGTGTGACTGAAGATGGAATTAAAAAAGCAACGGAACAAGCGGTGGCAATTGCAAAAGCGAATTCTAAAATTCAAAAGGATCCTGTAAAACTGGCTCCGGTAGAATCCTATGGAGAGGTTTCTTGGAAAACCCCGATCAAAAAAGATTTTAAGGAAGTACCCGTTTCAGAAAAAGTAGAACTTTTGCTTGGAGCCAATGCTGCGGCAATGGATAACGGAGCAAACTATGTGAATTCTGCCCTTTTTATGGTGAATGAGCAAAAATATTTCGCTTCCACAGAAGGTTCTTATATAGATCAGGATATCCACCGTATTTGGCCAACCTTTGGGGTAACGGCTATAGATCCTGCTGCAGGGAAATTTAAATCCAGGCAAGCAATGAGTGCGCCCATGGGGATGGGATATGAATATATGGACGGACTTGCTTCAGAAAAACTGGAAGGTCCCGAAGGTTTAAAATTATATAGAAACAGCTACGATATAGTAGAAGATGCCACTCTTGCTGCTAAACAAGCAAAAGCAATGCTTACAGCAAAATCTGTAGATGCCGGGAAATATGATCTTGTATTGGAACCTAACCACCTAGGCTTAACTATTCATGAGTCTGTTGGTCATCCATTAGAATTGGATAGGGTACTTGGGTACGAAGCAAATTATGCAGGAACCAGTTTTGCAACCTTGGATAAATGGAAATCTGGCGACTTTAAATATGGTAGCGACCTTGTAAACTTAGTAGCCGATAAAACAATGCCGGGATCACTTGGCAATGTGGGCTACGATGATGAAGGGGTGAAAACAAAACAATGGGATTTGGTAAGAAACGGAGTGCTTAAAAATTATCAAGCAATTCGTGATCAGGTTCATATGATAGATCAAAATGAATCTCATGGATGTTGTTATGCGCAGTCTTGGAACGATGTACAATTTCAGCGTATGCCGAATGTATCCTTGGAAGCCGGAAAAGAAAAATATTCTATTAACGATATGATCAAGGATGTGGAAAAAGGAATTTATATCGCCGGTAGGGGATCATACTCAATAGATCAGCAGCGATATAACTTCCAGTTTGGTGGCACAGTGTTCTACGAGATCAAAAATGGAGAGATTGTAGGGATGCTGGATGATGTAGCGTATCAATCCAATACTCAGGAATTCTGGAATTCTTGTACAAAGATTTGTGATGAGAGTGATTATCGCATTTTTGGATCTTTTTTCGATGGGAAAGGCCAACCTTCACAGGTGAGCGCGGTATCCCATGGTAGTTCTACTTCCAGGTTTAACGATGTTAACGTAATAAATACTGGTAGAAGCATTTAATCTATTGTTTTACTCTAAAGAATAACAACATTATGGCAATATATACAAAAGAAGAGGCTCGGAAGATCATGGAAAAAGCGTTAAGCTTTTCCAAGGCCGATGCTTGCGAAATAAATATGGGAGGCAGCGAAAGCGGAAACATCCGGTATGCTAGAAATACAGTTTCTACCTCTGGGCATAGATCCAATCAAACCTTGGTAATTCAGTCCAGCTTCGGAAAAAAATCTGGAACTGCAACTATTGATGAGTTTGATGATGCGTCTCTGGAGAAAGTAGTGAGAAGAGCTGAGGAATTAGCCCAGCTATCACCAGAGAACCCTGAATTCATGGCACCGCTGGGGGCACAAACCTATGATGAACCTGTGAGTTATGTAGAAGCAACCGCAAAGATCACTCCAGAATTTAGGGCCGAAGTGGCCAATAAAAGTATTGCTCCAGCAGCAGCAAAAGATGTGACTGCAGCAGGATTCTTAAACGATTCGGCTGGGTTTAATGCGATCCTGAATTCAAATGGCTTGTTTGCGTATAATAAGGCGACCAGTATGGATTTCACGGTAACCATGAGAACCAATGACGGTACCGGATCTGGATGGGTAACCAGGGATTACAATGATATTAGAAAGTTCGATGCCGCCGAGGCTTCTAAAGTGGCCATAGATAAGGCAATTATGTCTATGGAAGCAAAAGCAATAGAACCTGGTAAGTATACTGTAATTCTAGAGCCTGCAGCGGCTGGTGATCTTTTAGGAAATATGGGCAGGGCATTGGACGCTCGAACTGCAGATGAAGGTAGAAGTTTTATGTCTAAAGAAGGTGGTACCAAATTAGGAGATAAGATTGTGGATGAGCGGGTAAATATCTATTCAGATCCTTTACATCCCGATGTTCCTACTGCTACATGGAATGGAGATGGTCAAGCCCTAAAGAAAACTAAATGGATTGAGAACGGAGTGGTTAAAAACCTAGCGTATAGCCGTTATTGGGCAGAGCAAAAAGGGGTAGATGCGGTACCTTATCCTTCCAATATTATTATGGAAGGTGGAACTGCTAGTTTGGAAGACCTTATTCGGGATACCAAAAAGGGAATTTTAGTTACAAGGCTTTGGTATATTAGAAGTGTAGATCCACAAACTTTGCTATTTACAGGACTTACCAGAGACGGTACTTTTTATATTGAAAATGGAAAGATCAAGTATCCGGTAAAGAACTTCAGATTCAATGAAAGCCCTATTATTATGCTGAATAATTTAGAGACTCTTGGAAAACAAGTAAGAGTAGATGGAAACTTAATCCCTTATATGAAGGTGAGAGATTTCACATTCACTAGTTTATCTGATGCGGTATAATTGAAAATAAGAATATTTTAAACTGGTTGTTTTGAACTTTTCAAAACAACCAGTTTTTCTTTTATAAGATTCAAATCAACAAAGTTAGTTCGAACTAAAAAAATTTGGAAAACTATTGGTTTTTTTTTAATCCAAAATGCTGTCATTCCGAACGAAGAATGAGGAGGAATCTCATTCTGTAGACATTTCTCGTCGCTCTTACTTCTTCCGATAGCTATCGGAACTGTCGCAAGGACAAACAATATTAAATCAATGATATTATTAGAAAAAGCAACCAATTTTATGTTCAACTAAGGAATTATGAATTTTTAAGAGTATTAAAGTTAAGAGCTAGTTACTTTTATTGTTATATTACTTTTATAATCATCACATAATATCTTGAACAATAAATTTTTCTTCACAAGATTACAATACGAATCCGGAGACTGGGATGTAGACCAGCGTATGCCTTCTAATCTGCTAAATTCTTTGGTAGAATACACCACTTTGGAGGTAGATATTAAGGAAAATATTGTTCCGCTTAGCAGTGACGAGATTTTTAAATGTCCTTTTTGTTATATCTCTGGTCATAAATTGGTGCAATTCACCAAAAAAGAGCGAGAGAATTTCGAAAAATACATCAGGAATGGAGGCTTCGTATTTGCAGACGATTGCAACCATGATATTGATGGCCTTTTTGCAAAATCCTTCGAACGCCAAATGGAAGATATCTTTGGACCAAAAGAACTAAAAAAGATTCCGAACAATCACGAATTGTATAATATTTTTTTTGAATTTGAAGATGGCCCACCAACCACCTCGCAAGAGTTAAATGGATGGGGAGACGATCTGGTTCATGAATATTTGAAGGCCATAGAGATAAATGGAAGAATTGGAGTGCTTTATAGCAATAAGGATTATGGCTGCGAATGGGATTACGATTTTAGAAACAAACGTTGGTATAAAATAGATAACACTCGTTTTGGAGTGAACATAGTGATGTACGCACTTACATCCTAAAATAGTATTTATGGAAAAAGATTTGGTAGAAATAGCGCAAGAAGTGAAAGATCTCGCTGGAAAACTGAAGGATTTAAAGTCAGAAATAGGAAAGGTAATTATTGGACAGGAAGAAACTGTCGAACAATTGCTTATTACCTTTTTGGCAGGTGGTCATGCCCTTTTAGAAGGGGTTCCCGGATTGGCTAAAACCTTGATGATCCGTACGCTTGCACAGGCAGTAGCTCTTGATTTTAGAAGGATTCAATTTACTCCAGATTTGATGCCTTCAGATATTATAGGTACAGAGATCCTGGAAGAAGATCACAGCACAGGGAAGAAATTTTTCAAATTCAATAAAGGTCCTATTTTCGCCAATATCATCCTTGCAGATGAAATCAACAGAACCCCTCCCAAAACTCAGGCAGCTCTTTTAGAAGCCATGCAGGAGTTTGAAGTTACTTACTCAGGAAAGACCTACGAGCTGGATAGGCCATTTTTTATCCTGGCTACCCAAAACCCTATAGAACAATCGGGAACTTTCCCATTGCCGGAAGCACAACAAGATCGGTTTCTGTTTTATATAAAAATCGGATATCCAAACGAGGCAGAAGAGACTTCAATCCTAAAAAACACCACGGGGACTAAAAAGGAAAAACTTAATAAAGTGATCACCGGGGAAGAGATCCAAAGATTGCAATATTTGGTACGGGAAGTGCCAATAAGCGATGATCTCATTAATTTTGTAAGCCAAGTAACCAGGGCAACCCGACCGGAAACCACGGAGAATAGCTATGTAAAAGAATGGGTGAATTGGGGCGCAGGACCTAGAGCGGGTCAGGCTATGATCCTAACCGCTAAAGCGCGTGCACTTATAAACGGAAGATTGTCGGTTACTTTAGAAGATCTTAAACACGTGGCTTTGCCGGTTCTAAGGCATCGAATTATTGTAAATTTTAGGGCAGAGGCGGAAGGAATTACGGCCGATGAGGTTACCCGAGAATTGCTAAAAACCGCTAGCACACATTTAAAGTCCAAGAAATAAGTGAAACAGGATTATCACCAGTTACTAAAACCTGAGATCATCAATTCTATTTCGGGATTGGCGCTGATAGCACGGGTAATAGTAGATGGATATCTCTCCGGTTTAAATCATAGTAGGCGCGTAGGTCCCGGAATGGAATTTAGTCAATATAGAAGTTATGAGCCGGGCGACGACTTGCGGTTGCTGGACTGGAAGATGCTCGCGAGATCTGGGCGTTATTATATCAAGCAATCTGAGATAGAGACCAATATTTCGGTAAAATTCATTTTGGATGCCAGCAAATCGATGCTGCATACAGAAAACGGGCTTTCTAAAATGGACCATGTACGGGTACTGGTTGCTTCCTTGGCCTTTCTCTCCCAAAACCAAGGGGATGCAGTTGGTTTGTTTACCTTGAACAATAAAACCCTCCAAAGCCTCTATCCTAAAATTCAGAAACAACATTTTAATAGGATCCTTTTAGAACTCATCAACATCAAAAATGAAGGGCATTGGCCAGAGGATCAAATGGCGCTGAACAAATTGCATGATAGAAGCCATAAAGAACTGATTTTTTTTATAACAGATCTTTATGAAAATAACAAGGAACTCACCAATTTTATAAAACAGTTAAAAACTTCGAGAAATGAGGTGGTCGTGATGCATATCATGGGAAAGCGTGAATTGAATTTCGACTACCAAGGCACGATAACTTTTGAAGATCTGGAAACCGGGGCACGATTGAAGGTGGATGCCAAAGAAGCAAAAAAACACTATTTGCTATCCCTGGAGGCCATGATGAAAACTACCAAAGACAGTTTGTTGGCAAATGGAATAGGTTATCATCTCTTCAATTTGGAGGATCCCATAGGAGAAGCTTTGCAATCCTTTCTAAAAATTAGAAATAGGCTTATCTAACATGATTTTTCTAAATCCTACATATCTCTGGGCATTGTTGGGACTGGTTGTTCCGGTGGTGATTCATCTATGGAGCAATAAGGAAGGAAGAACAATCAAGCTTGGAACTGTCCAGTTTTTAGAAACTTCAGATGTTAAGCAAACCAACTCCATAAAGCTAAATGAGTTCTTGTTATTGCTATTAAGGATGCTAATAATAGCTTTTTTGGTCTTTATTTTGGCAGAACCACAGATTAAAAGAGTGCAAGCAAATGCTGAAATCACCTATTTAATTGAACCCTCTTTGTTGAAAAATAGAAGCTATAGTACAATGATTGATAGCTTACCGCAAAACTCTTCGATTCGCCTATTACAACCTGGTTTCCCCGATATAAATACGTATAGCGAAGTAGAAATAAAGAATCCAATTCCCAACTACTGGCAACTCGCAAAGGAAATGGAGGATTTGCCAACCGATAGTATTGTGGTCTTTACAAATGGGTACTTACAAGGTGTTAAGGGGAAACGACCCAAATTAAATAAGGATATAGCCTGGATCGTTCTAGATGCAGAAGCTCAAGTAAATGAGGCCTTGGAAGTTGTACAAAAGAGCGATGAGGTTGAAGTGCTGGAATTGCGCAGTGATCAACAAAAATTAAGTTTTAAGAAAGAAAAGTTTCCTTTAAACAGCGAGTCACTTCAGTTTAATAAAAGCAAAGATAGCTTAGGTTTTCTTTCGAATGAAAAACAAGAATGGTTTCCTCTAAAAACGCAGGATTCCATAGCTATTTTAATTCATTATGAAGAGGAACTGGAAACAACAAAGGTTTTATTGAAATCTTCATTTAATGCCATTTCCAACTATTTAGAAAGGCCTATTGAGGTTGTTGATGTTCAAGATACCACAGGAATAAAATGGGATTCCTATAATTTTCTTGTTTGGCTAAAGGAAAATCCCAGTTTCAAAACGTCTCAACGCGCCTTGATTTACGTTCCCGACAGTCTCTCAACTTCCTTAATTGAACCTAGTGCCAAAAAACACATTTTTCATCTTACTAAAACTTTAACTACAGAAAATGTTCTTGCTGAAAATTTACCAGAACAATTGCTGAAACTATTGGATGTAAATAGAGAACTGGACAGTAAGATTGCATCTTTAGATAGACGAACAATGGATGTTAATGAACTTTCTACTGGGACCACCGAAACAATTTCAGAAAAGTCTGCACAAAGGTTACTGAGCTTTTCAAAATGGCTTTGGCTCTCGCTATTTTTCTTGATGATTACAGAACGGATTTTTTCCAGATACAGAAAACAATGATAAACACTGGAAAAAAAATATTGATCAAATTCAAAAAGCGATGGCAATTACTGCTTTGGGCGGAGATTTTTCTATATGCTTCTGGGGCTTCAGTATTACTTTACTTTTTAATTGAAAACTACCTAGGTAGCATTCTGATCTTTTTTCTTGTTTTTTCAATCCTATCATTTCTGAAGAAACCTTGGCAACTTAGCTTAGAAAAAGTAAGCGGATATATAGATCATCAACTGGAATCTGCCGAATATAGCTCGGGATTGCTTTTACTTTCTCCTGAAGGATTATCTGGCTTGGCGAAGCTTCAGCAACAAAAAGTAGCAAGAGAATTAGAAGAAAAGATAAAAACAGTAAAAACTCCCAATCAATTGATACAGGCAAGTAGTATTGCTTTTGGATTGATTGCGCTGGGATTCGTTGTATCCTATTTTAATTTTCTTCCCATTGATAACAACACTTTAAAACCTTCAGAAGAAACGGAAATCGTATTTAAAAAGATGGATTCTACTTCTGAACAAACTCAAGTCCCAAGGATCAAAAAACAGTTGGTACGCATCAATTATCCTGCTTATACTGGAATCCCTTCAGTAACCACTTCAAAAATGGATATTAAAGTTTTGGAAGGCTCTGTGCTTACCTGGGAACTATCATTTGATGCCGCTATCAAAAAACCGGTTATAGAATTAATGGGGGAGCTTTATCCGATGAACTCAAAGGAAACTGCATATACGTATTCCTTAAAACTGAATGCTGCTGGATTTTATAATTTTAGGTTTGAAGATACTTTAGGCGCATCGTATGTTTCTAAATTATATGCCATTGAAATGATTAAGGATGAAGAACCAGTGGTGGAAATCCAAGGGATAGATCAATTCACGACTTTTGAATTTCGGGACAGTAAAAAACTCGCATTCAATACCCTGATCACGGACGATTTAGGGGTTGGGGAGGCATTTATTATTGCCACGGTAAGTAAGGGAAGCGGGGAGTCGGTAAAGTTCAGGGAACAAAAAATGGAATTTGACGGAGGCTTTAAAAGAGGGAGCCGAAAACTGTATCTCTCAAAAAGCATAGACCTCGATGAACTAAAAATGGAAGCCGGGGATGAACTGTATTTTTATGTAGAGGCAAGCGATCTAAAACAGCCGGAACCCAATAGGAGCAGGAGCGAAACCTATTTTGCGGTGATCAAAGATACCACAACCCATGATTTTGCGGTGGAAGGCACTTTGGGAGCCGACTTGATGCCGGATTATTTTAGAAGTCAGCGGCAACTTATAATAGATACCGAAAAATTGATCAAACAACGCAGATCCTTATCTAAAAAGGAATTCAACTTTAAGAGCAACGAACTGGGATTCGATCAAAAAGCACTTAGATTGAAATATGGCCAGTTCATGGGAGATGAAACCGAAGGTGATGCAATGATTGAGCATGAAGAAACCACCGAACATAACGAAGAAGAGGATCCTTTGGCAGCATATACCCATGACCATGATGGCGATAACGAGCATAATCTTGTTGAAGAGAAGGAAGAAGAGTCCAAAACGCCTTTAGAGGAGTATTTGCATAATCACGATGATCTAGAGGAAGCTACACTTTTCAGTAATTCCTTAAAAAGTATGTTACGGCTGGCGATGACAGAGATGTGGGACGCAGAACTTCATTTGAGAATGTACAAACCGGAAAATTCCTTGCCTTTTCAGAATAGGGCTTTGAAACTGATCCAGGAAATTAAGAACAGTGCCCGGATTTACGTTCATAGGATAGGTTTTGATCCACCGCCCATCAAGGAAGAAAAACGACTTACAGGAAAATTGGAAGAGGTTTCAAGTTTTAGAAAAAGTGAGGAAATTGGAAAATCGAAAAGTTTTCCCTTTATAAAAAAAAGTATCCAAAGATTGGAAGAATTGATCTCCAATAAAAGTAAGATTACTACCGAAGATCGTCAACTCTTTAAACAAGCCGGAACCGAATTGGCGGTTAAAGCCATTGCAGAGCCGGGGAACTATCTAAAAACGCTTCAACAATTAAAATGGTTGGCTGAGGATTTCAAGGAAAGAAGATCAATTTTAGGAGAGGTTCAAAAAGGCCTTTTATCGGCATTGCCTAAGCCAACCCCCGATCCTGCAAAGAAAAAGGGGTTCGAAAGTGAGATCAATAATTTATTTTTAAAAGAACTGGAGCTGAATGATAGATAAATTCACTTTTTTAAATAACTCTTGGAGCTGGCCCATACTTTTGGGAGCAGTTGTCCTATTGGTAGTATTTGTTTGGAAAGAAAGCCCTCAAAAGTTCACTTTTCGATTCTATATTAAAATTTTCGTGGCTCTTTTAGCTGTTTTTTCGTTGGCCATGATTGCATTACAGCCAGCAGTTATAAACACTGGGCATTCTGGTGGCCTTATCATATTAACGGAAGGTTTCAGGAAAACTTCTTTGGACAGCCTTAAAAAAGAAAACAAAAACATCAAGGTTTTAAAGGATGCTCCGGATATTCCAATCATTAAAGAATTGGTTGGTATAGATTCGGTCTACATTTTGGGACATGGAATAAAGCCATATGATCTTTGGCAACTAGAGGGGAAAGCCACTAAGTATGTGGAAGGCATCCCACTAACCGGAATTACAAAATTCAACTATCATCAAGCACATTCTGTAGGCGATAAGTTGGTTATAAAAGGCCTTTATAAATCTCCTGATCAAAACATCCAACTTGTCCTAGAAGGTCCAGGCGGACAGAACTTGGATTCACTTCACTTGAAAAACAATCCTGAACAAGCTTTTACTTTGGAAACAGAACTCAAGGCTGCTGGGAAATTTATTTATACCCTAGTTGAAAAAGATTCTGTGGGCACGATAAAATCATCAAACCCAATCCCAATAAAAGTAAATGAAAAAGAGGCTTTAAAGGTGTTGATGATCAATGGGTTTCCGACATTTGAAACCAAGTATTTAAAAAATTTTTTGGCGGAAATGGATCATGAAGTAATCGTTAGAAGCCAGGTTACCAAGGGAAGGTTTAAATATGAACATTTTAATACAGGAACATCAAGTATAGGAAATATTTCAGAAAAACTCCTCGAAAGCTATGACCTTTTAATAATGGATTTTAATTCTTTTAGAGCCCTTTCACCTTCAGAAAAAAAATCCTTGGAAAGATCCATCAGGGAAAACGGCTTGGGAGTTTTTATTCAACCTGATGCTGCTTTATTTAGATCCAATTCGGGATTGGTATCGTTTGATGTTACCCAAGAAAATAGTGAGACAGCCACAGTTCAGGAAAATGTGAACCTTACAAAGTATCCATTTTCTTTTCAGAAAAGTTTATCGCTTCAACCCATTGAAAACTCAGGAGGAAAAATCCTTTCCGCTTATAAGAGAATAGGGCAGGGCAAACTTGGTAGCAGTGTTTTGGAAAATACCTACGAATTGCTTTTAGATGGACATAGCCTTGTATATCAGCGGTTATGGACAAAGCACATCAATACGCTTAGCAAAAGGACAATCCCCTTAGCTGAGTGGTCTTCAGATTCAAAAACGGGAATTCCCGATGAACCTTTTCAGTTTTCTATCCGCACATTGGAACCGGAGCCAAGGGTTCTTAATAATGAAGGTGCAGTGATCCCTTTGGCCCAAGATATTGATATTCCAAGTTTATGGACGGGTACTACATATCCCAAAATCACGGGATGGCAGCAACTAAAAATGCAACAGGATACAGCACAGGTTTTCGATTATTATGTGGCCCCTGTGCAGGAGTGGAAGATCTTGAGGGCGAATGAGGCTATTCAAGCAAATAAGCGATATGCTGGCAAAAGTGACTCCCCCGAATCTAAAATTCTAGACCCCAATCCTATAAACCCAATTTACTTTTACCTGCTTTTCTTATTTAGTATGGGTTATTTATGGTTAGTACCAAAAATGGGAAGTCAGTAATAATTTATGATTTTGAGTGGCAAGACTAACAAAGTTTGTGCTATTTTCGTTTCCTTAAATTTTTCTTGGACTGTTTTCAAGAAGTTTCTGAATTTAACACCCTAAAATATTATTATGGCCAAAACAACACTAAAAGTAAACAATAACGGATCCCTTAAAGTATCTGGAGATTTTGAGATCGTGGATAAAGAAGGAAATGTATACGATCTGGCAGGAAGGGATGTGATTTCCCTTTGTAGGTGCGGATTATCCCAGAACAAGCCTTTTTGCGATGGTTCGCACAGAAACCATTTCGAGCATGACGCAGTAGCTTTTGCCTTGCCTCCAAAAAAATAAATGGGTGAGCTTTAAAAGTTGCTTGTTCCTTGTAATTTCAAGCACAGCGGGATATCTCGAACCCGATTTATATTCCTATAACAATCGGAATTGGTTCAGGATATGGCACGAAGAGTATTTGGGCATTAGTGCAATAAAACCCTGAAATAAATTACCATTGACGTATTTTTATTTATTTGTGAATCCAAGACCCTGAAACCAGTTCAGGGTAACGATGCGGAATTGTCGTCATGCTGAACTTGTTTGAGCATCCCATCAGCTTATATGAAAAATACGTTAATTCCCTACACTAGATATTTTTTTTATCATGGGTCTACCATTAACGTATTTTATAAGTTTATGATTTATAGTTAATTATAGTATCTAATTCCTTGGCCATTTTTTAATACGCTTTTTGTTCTCATTACGGTAATTTCAAGAATTTGTAAAACACTTCCTTTGGTCTATAAAGCTTTGATTAATTTTAATGATTGTTCATTTTTTTGTTTGTCCAAAAAAACGGAACCAAAAAAAGGACACTTTTTTGTAGGTGTTTCCAATTATGCTACCGCATAATTAGAACCGTACTCCCCCAGCTAAATTTTCTCCAAGGCTTCGAAGATTTTACGCTGGGGAAGCACTACACTGCAAAAAAGAAGTTCTTAAAAACGATAAATATGCTAAGAACCATCATACGTCAACTTCCTACGCTAGATAAATTTTTCTATCACGGGTCTCAGGGTGACGATGGGGAATTGCCGTCATGCTGAACTTGTTTCAGCATCCCATCAGCTTATATGAAAAATACGTTAATTCCCTACACTAGATATTTTTTTTATCATGGGTCTACCATTAACGTATTTTATAAGTTTATGATTTATAGTTAATTATAGTATCTAATTCCTTGGCCATTTTTTAATACGCTTTTTGTTCTCATTACGGTAATTCCAAGAATTTGTAAAACACTTCCTTTGGTCTATAAAGCTTTGATTAATTTTAATGATTGTTCATTTTTTTGTTTGTCCAAAAAAACGGAACCAAAAAAAGAACACTTTTTTGTAGGTGTTTCCAATTATGCTCCCGCATAATTAGAACCGTACTCCCCCAGCTAAATTTTCTCCAAGGCTTCGAAAATTTTACGCTGGGGAAGCACTACACTGCAAAAAAGAAGTTTTTTAAAAACGATAAATATGCTAAGAACCATCATACGTCAACTTCCTACGCTAGATAAATTTTTCTATCACGGGTCTCAGGGTGACAATGTGGAATTGCCGTCATGCTGAACTTGTTTCAGCATCCCATCAGCTTATATAAAAACACGTCAATTTCCTACGCTAGTTAAATTTATTTATCACGGGTCTCAGGGTGACGATGGGGAATTGCCGTCATGCTGAACTCGAAAGTGAGCTTACTTTTTTTTCTTCAATTTATCTTTTATCAACTTCAAATTCTTTAGCTTTTTTGGCTCACGGTTTTGCTTGCAGTAGGTGGTATGGTAATCATGCTTGGACATGAAATTATACTGGATTTCATTCCATTTATCCTCGCTTAGGTCTGGCTGATAGTATAAAAGTTCTTGATATAATTTTTCGCTCCACTCCAAAAAATCATCGGTACCAATATATTCCAAATCGGCATCTGCGAGTATGGCTGCCAAGTGGGAGGTGGGTTTTTGGGGTATCTCGGTAGCTTTCATCATTTCGCAGATCTGTTCTATTTCTTTCGGTTTCAGCCCGAATTCCTTCAACTCTTTGGTGGCTATCTTACAACTTAATTCTTCATGTTTTTCCCTATCTATAATAAATCCGATATCATGATAGAGCGCAGCAACTTTCAATAGGAACAGGTCATTTCCCCCCACATTTTCCTTTCCGGCGATGTAGATCACCTTGTCTACCACGTATTTAGTATGTTCTGGGCAGTGATAATGCAACCAAGAAGGTAAATTCTGCTCCAAATTGGAAATCACTTTTGTATAAATAGGTAGGAATTTGTCCATTAAACGAATCTTTTGTTGTGCATTCCAATTTTTTCATGACCATGATATAGCATGGGAACAGTAAAATCACCATGTATGGCGCCAAGAAGGATCTTAAAAAACTCCATTTTTCCCAAAGCGTTTTCCACATTAGCCATCGAAAAAATAAAGAGCAATACAAATTTTTTGTTGTATCCTATTCTATAATAATCCTTTAAAATGAACAAATCCATACCTCTAACTTAGGTAATTTAGAGCAATAATCAAGCAAGAATTGTTTTTAAACTCTTTATTGGATAGCTTTTAACAAAGTTAAAAGCGAAAAATGCCGAAAAATCACTTAAAGTTTATAATAACGTTCCTTAACCAATAGATATATGTTTGTTTAACAGGATTTTAGAGTCGTTTACCGAAAAACCCTTTTTTCATGTTCATATCTTTACTACCTTGAGAATCAGTAAGCTCGCTTTAAGTGAAAAATTATTTTTAAAGCGAAAACCAATAATTGAGTTGTGAGTCCTGCAAGGGGAGCAAATTCATTTATCGAGAAATATTAGTACTACATTTTGTAGCCCGCCCCATACTATTTTATACCTTTTGTTTTGCTCGTTCCTAACGCGTTTTCTTTTAGGATAGGCATCCTAAATGGTATAGAAAACAATGAACACATTAATGTATAACAGCTTCTAAAATTTTAGGATGTTATTTAGTTTATAGCCTTTATGGGAAGATTAAGATGCACGTTGGTTTTTATAGCCTTTTTATTTTGTTCTTGGCAAAGCTTCGCCCAAAACCCAAGGATTGCCGACAGTTTAAAAAGCATTTATTTCTCCAAAAACGGGGAAAAAGCGAATTTGGAAGTACTATGGGAAATTGCAAATAACGAAGCAGACCCAGACAGTGCCATTAAATACTCCAAACTGCTCATAACAAAGAGCAAGGCTGCTGGAAACGATGAGAAGCTCTATAATGGATATCGCCAACTTGGCAATGGGTTTCGTCTAAAAGGTGATTTTAAGCAAGCCTTAAAAGCTTATTTTAAGAGCTTGGATTATGCCCATAGCCTCAAGGATAGAATGGGAATTTCTTACGCCAATATTGAAATTGGCAACGTATATTCCTTAAGCGGAAATACTGCCAATGCAGATCTCTATTATAATAAAGGAATAGAAGAGTTGCGAAATGGGGAAGATTCTACCTCGTTGGGAACTGCGCTCTTTAATGCCGGAGACGAATACCTGCGGATAGGAAATCTAGAGAAAGCGAAGGAGTTTACCAACGAAGCCGAGCGTATTTTTGAGAAAGTAGATTTTCCAATGGGGCGTGCCTATAGTTTGGGAAATCTAGGGAGAATCAATGCGAAATTGGGAAACGACGAATTAGCAGAAGAAAATTTAAATTCAGCAATTGTATTGCTTCAAGATTTGAATGCCCATAATGCGATTGCAGAATTCCTTCTTTCCCTTGCCGATGTTTATTCTGAAAATGGCGATGCAGAAATTGCCTTTCAGTACGCAAACAGAAGTTTAGAGCTTTCCAAGAAATACGGGTTCAAGAACTATATAACCGATGCCTACCTAAAGCTTTCAGAATTGTATGAACAAATAGGATATACTGCAAAATCCTTTCAATATTATAAAGATTATATCACCTATCGCGATAGTGTTAGGAATTTAGAATCTGTAAGTGAAATGGCCAATTTGCGCACCAATTTTGAAATCTCGCAAAAGCAAACGGAAGTAGATCTTCTAAATCAACAGAAAAAAAACCAACAAAATATAGTAATAGGGGTGCTCGTGGCGCTATTCTTATTAATGCTCTTGGCTTTTGGATTGTATAGGCGCAACAATTTTATAAGACGTACCAACTTGATCATAGAACGGGAAAAGAACCGGTCTGAACACTTGTTGCGAAATATACTTCCGGAGGGAACCGCCTTGGAGCTCATGGAAACAGGGAAGGTACAGGCCAAAAAATTTGAAGCGGCAAGTATTTTATTCACAGATTTCGAAGATTTCACACAATATTCTGAAAGCCTATCTCCAGAAGCGCTGGTGGAGAGCGTAGATTTCTATTTTTCGCAGTTCGATAAAATCATAGAAAAGCATGGTTTGGAAAAAATAAAAACCATTGGAGATTCCTATATGTGCGCAGCGGGAGTGCCGTTTCCCATGAAAGATCACGCCATCTCCATAATGTATGCCGCGCTGGAAATTTTGGAGTTTGTAGAAGAAACAAAAAAGGACAATCCAGCCATGGGTGCTCATTTTGAAATAAGGATAGGGATTAACAGTGGGCCTTTGATCGCCGGGGTGGTGGGAAGCAAAAAATTCGCTTATGATATCTGGGGGGATTCGGTAAATACGGCTTCCCGTATGGAATCTTGCTCGGAGAGGGGGAAAATCAACATTTCTGAAGACACTTTTCAATTGGTGAAAGGCAGTTTTTCTTGTAAAGAAAGAGGGAAGATAGAAGTGAAGAACAAGGGGATGGTGCCCATGTATTTTGTAGAGAACATCAAAGATCTTAAAGTTAAAAACCCGAATGGGGCTCCCACTAAATGGAGCTAATAATTTTAATAGCTGTTTATAAAAATAAAACCAATCAAAATCACATATTATGAAAACAAACACATTACTAAAAAGAACGATTAAAATTGTAGGATTTTTAACCATCCTCCTCGTATTGCTCTCTTTTAAAAATGAGAAACGGGCCTCCGAAATTTATTTAGAGCACGTTAATGAGCTCGCAATGAGGATGGAGGCCCCGGTGAACTTAGCGGTCCCTCATAAAAATAGCGTTATGGACGTGGAGCGAAGGGACACCCATATCCTGTTAACTATTGATACAGAAAATATTGATGAGGGCAATTTAAACGCAACAATTGTATTTTCAGATGATCGTAGTGATCCTTCCGAGAATCCGGGAAATCCAGAAAAATTCACGTCGGTGGTAGATAAGAACATGAAAATTTATTGGAGCGGGATTCCCAAAGATGAAAACAGTACGGATGTTATATATATCCTTGAGGTTATAAGAAAACAACAGGGGGGCGCAGAAATATTAAAAAAAACCTTTAAAGATCCCAACAAGGATGGTGTTGTGGTTGGAAAAGTTAAAAACAAAAAAGTGGAAGGTTTTGAATATTATAGTGTGAAGTTTAGTATTAACGGAACCACAGTAAGAACCTTTGAAGTAGATCCAAAATTAAAAATGGGGATTGAGGCGGAGTAAGCAATTTTTATGCACGGGATTTCTCAGTGGCAGCAAAATGCTCCGTCGAAATGGCAATTATTTTAACTGCAAACTGCTAATTGCTAATTGTTCCCTGTTAACTGTTCTCTACAATTGCGATTTCTTCCTCTGTTAAGCCATACAGCGCATACACCATTTGGTCGATTTACTCTCTTCATTTCTATTTGATAAAGTGGAGCTCGTGAATCTCCCTTGATTTTAACTTCCCTAGGCATTTTCAACAATTTTAATTTCTTCTTCAGTTAAACCATATAATTCGTAAACTAATCGGTCGATTTCGTTATCGGTGGCGGTTATTTGTTGTTGGAGGGCAACTGCTTTTTTCTTGTTTTCCTCAAACAGTTCCATCCACTCGAACTCGTCTTTTTTGGTGAGCTCGGGAACCGCGGCGAGTCCTTCTTTTTCACGGACTTTATTACTTGCCTTAATCGATTTATTTAACTCTTTTATAAATTCTCCAAATTCCAGTTCATGCCAGTTTTGGAGTTTGCGAGAAAGTTTAGTAATCCTAAATTTAGATGATAAAAAAGTCAGAAATTTTTGTCTTAAGAGATGTAAGCTTAATCTTGCGTTCGTAACATTATCTATCAAACTACTAAAAAAATCCTCATTTAAAAAAAACAAATCAGGTATTGGAAATTGTTCCAATGTTCCAACATTCAATTTTGGATAAGCCTTGCGATTCAAATTAATATTATTACTTCTAAAAAAATGAGAGCAAAGTTTTGATGATATTAAAGCTAATAATGATTTGATATTAACATCGGGGTTCTTCGGTAAAATGTTAAACACATCCGAATTATTTATAATATCATCGATTTCAATATATGCAGCATCAATCGTTGCATCAGATAGAATACGATTCATAAGAATTCTCGGTCCTTGAAAAATTGAAATGTCTCTTTTAGCTGCAAGATTATTACCATATTCAATAAAACCGCTATCATCTCTTATAAGAAATCTCTGAATATTAGTAGCCTTTAAAAGTTTTTTATAGCTATCATTAACTTTTATTTCAGAATGATAAACCTTTTCATTCATCATTTCTCTTGTCTGTTTAGGAACACCTTTTCCTTTTTCATAGGGCTGCATACCTTTTTTAAAAACTACTAATTCTTTCAACTTAATTTTAAAAGGGAAGTCAATTGTATTTTGAAATGATAATAATGTGGAGTCATTCAGATTTAGAAACTGTTGATCTTTGTTTATTATAAAAGCTTGATTGTCTATTGCTATCCATCTATCATGGTGAGTTTTTAAATTATCAGCAATCGAAAGTATATTAGTAATTTTTGGAAATTTCTCTTCATTTTGTTTTTCTCCAATTATTATGACCGTATCAACAATGACATTTTCAAAAACTTCAAAAGTATTTAGTATTTGGATACAGTGATTTTCTAAAAATAAAAGTTTTCTAAATTTCTCATCATATTTTGTAGACATCCAATAATTTGGAATTATTATTCCATAAAGTCCTCTTTGCTTTAAAATATTTATAAATTTTTCAGTGAAAACTGTATATAGGTTGATTTGATATTCACTTGTTTTGTATCTTTTATATATGTAATCTTTTGTAGATTGAGTCATCGAATGGCTCTGTACATAAGGCGGATTCCCAATCACCACATCAAAACCACCATTTTTAAAGATCTCCGGGAATTCTTCTTCCCATTTAAAGGCTTTATCGCCGGCTACTTTTTTGTCGTCTATCAATGAGTTGCCGCATTTAATCGTACTGCTTAGATCGTTGAGTTTTCTACGGGGTTGTGCGGTGCGTAGCCAAAGGCTTAGCTTGGCGATCTCCACACTTTCTTCGTTAATATCCACGCCATAGATGTTGTTCTCTAAAATGGTGTTTTCTATATCGCTAAACACCAGGCCGCCACCCAAAAGTTTGGCTTTTAGCTCGTCTATATATCGATGTTCCTTAATTAGAAAATCCAAGGCTTGGTTTAGGAACGCGCCAGAACCACAAGCGGGGTCGCAAATGCTAAGCTGCAACAACCAATCGCGATAGGCATCCAGGATGCTCACCAGATTTTCTATAGTGGTTTTATTACGGTTTTTTCGGCCTTTAAAATATTCTTCCTCGCGAAAACCAAGCTCCGTTTTCTTTTCTTCGCACAGTTTCCCAACGGTATTTTCTACAATGTATTTGGTGATATATTTTGGCGTGTAAAAAACACCATCTTTCTTTCGTTTGCTCTTTTGCTTATCAAAGTCGGCTCCTTCAATTTCGGCATTTACACTTTCAATCTCATTTAGGGAATTCTCGAAAATATGCCCCAGGATATTTACATCTACCTGGCTTTCAAAATCGTATTTGGCTAATTGTACGCTGTGCTTTGCCAAAAGCTTATCGTCTATCTCCAGCTGGTCCAAAATAGCATCCGGTTTAAACAGGCCGCCATTATACGCATAGATCTCTGCGCGTTGCCCGGTTCCTTTTCTTCCTTTGTCCAAATAATTAAAATAGAGCTTAAACCTATCGTAAAGGGGCATTACGGCATCCATGTTCTCAAGCAAGTGCCAATCGTCCACGATTTTCATGGTGGAATTTGGAGGCAGCAAGCCGCGATCTTCAGCAAAAAAGATAAAAAGGAACCGATCTATCAACTTTTGTGATTTCTTGAACAAGGTGAGTTTTATATTTTTCTCCAGTCGGTTTAAGTCGGCTTCTTCTTCTGTAGAAAGGGAACCCCGCGAGGATGGAGCTGCTGCATCCAGTTCCACTTGCCTATTATTCTTGATGCGCGCTGTATTTTGGCGCACCAAATCCCTAAACAACTCCCTTTTAAACAGCGAGTAGTCTTTGTAAAAGCTCTTGGTGATCGCTTTTTCTACAACAATGGAAGCCTCCTTGATTTTTAAAGGAATATTGGCAACCAGGTTTTCTTTGTATAAGCAGAGATATAAGAGTGAAAACCCTTCTAAAGTGAGCTCAAAAAGGTTGAATTCCAAGAACTCGGTAGCATCGTTAATATAAAACCGAAGCTTTTCAAAATTCGATGTAATCACATACACACAGCCTTTTTGATTGGCCTTATAATCGAAAGCCTGTTTCCTTATGCTTTCAAGATCTTTGGTATTGGTGCCTTTTAACTCTATAACGGCCAGGGCAGTTCCATTGTGGAGGATAGCGCCATCTGCCTTGCGCGCATTTTTTTCGTTTTTATGCTCGGTGGTAAGATTGTAATTTGGATGGGGGTTCAAGGTGTAGCCCAGTATGTTTACAAACAGCTCGTTAAGGAACGTGGCCTGAAACTGTTCTTCTTTAGAGCTCCTAATATTTTCCTGGATTACAGGATTTAAAAAGTAAGAAGCATATTTTTTATAAGCCTTGGAAATCCCCTTTTCTTCTTGGGATTTAAGGTATTTCTTAAGCACCGAAACTTGATATAACGCCATTTGGTTAGCTGAATTGATTTGGTCCTGGAATTCCAATTTTTAACATGAAACCGCGACTTATAGGGGAGAAGCTGGTTTACAAGAAACACCAGCTAGTAAAGCTAAAAAAAATGTTGAATATCGCTGGGCAAAGCCTAAAATAAATTCCAAAAAAGAACGGGTGCTTTTAAACCCATCCTTTTTTGGAGGATGTAATTTCAGTGGATACTTCTAAAATGGATTAGGCACAGCTAGCTTACGCCAGGGATTTCAATCATTTTCCCTTTCTTGGATTCCCCAAGAACGGTAACTTCTTTGTTTTTCCGGTATTCCTCTATGGCAAGGATCAATTGTTCCTTGGTATCTCTACGGATTTTAATAGCTGTTCTTTGATTTTTATTTCGGACTTCAATATAAAATCCGTCTCTTAAATCTTTTGGTTTTGTGGAAGGTCTTCCCATATTTATTATTTCTAAAGTTACAATTTACGTAACCTAATTTGTTATTTATAAAGTTACAATTTACGTAACCTAAAGGATTAATGGCTCAAAATATAATAAAAAAACGAGGAAATAAAACTTATTTAAAAATGATTTCAATACACTATGCAACTTTCTTTGCTTTACAAAGGTGTCAAAGGTTTGAGGGGCAAATAGGAGACAAAAAATATAATATCGTGTTCACTAAAACTTGTAGCGTAAAAAGACAGAGTTTAAATTACACACCCTATATTTTCTTTAGTGTTTTAAGTACTGAATAGATTTCATTTGCAGTATATTCTCCTCTACAATAGCGATATCTTCTTTAAAAAGTATTTTCACTTGGAGCCCATAACATTCTTGGAATGATAACTTCTTTATCCCTCTTAATGGATAACTTGCTAACATCCATATTCTTCTTTTGTTAATTTTGGCTTTTCTTGATCTGGAAAACTGTTCTTGCCATATTCATGTGATTCTTTTCACCAACGGTGCATTATCGAATAAAATATATTTAGTTCTTCACATACTTGTTTTGCATTGCTTCAGGCATAATTTAATTCTTCTCTTCTTCTTAGATGACGGGCTGTAATTTCGGCTTCTTTTTTCATGATTCAAAGTTAATAAATCTCGTATTTTAATGTCCAGGCTAATATAGTAAGTCCATTTTTACATAATACACTTTTTGGGTAATGTCAGTTATAATCTGGAAAGCATCAGTTTCATCAATTCAATGGCACTTGTTTGCCCTTTCTTTTTTAAAAAGTCTCTATCAGTATTGTCTCCAATTTCAAAAACCAAAGCCTCCATACCATGGGCAACATAAAAATAATTTCGTGATATAATGGCAGGTTCCATATTGTCGCTTGGTCGAATATTCGGATTATAACCGGGTATTTCTTTTTTTACATTCTCCAACCATCCTGGTACCAATCCCGGCATATTCCCTTTGAAATTATCCGCTATGGTATAATATATATCGTCCCAGGTGGAATGGAAATCAATGCCAAAATAAAATTTTCCATTTGTTTTCCTTTCCGTTTCTTTTATAAATTCACTTACCGCCAATGTTTCCGGCTGATTGAAAAAAGTCCAATCCCTATTTAAATCTATACCACCCGCATTGTGCCTCCAATATCCATTGTCAACACCATCGGGATTCATCAAGGGGACAACATAAATCGTGAATTTTTTTCTGAATTTTTTAGCGAGTTTCAAATCCGAGCTTAGGGTTTCCACAAACGCTTTCATTGACAAATATCCTGTTACCTCCGGCGGATGTTGCCTGGAAATAATAATTAGCATTCTTGCGGTCTTTTCTTTACCAATGGTTAAAGCCATCAATGGTCTTCCTTCCTTGCTTAAACCTATTTGCTGATTTGAAACAAATGGTTTTTCAGATAGGGCTTCCACCCATTTCTTGACATGCTTTGAGGTTTGGAGCTCTTGGGCACTTACCCATAAAGTATCGGGATTAACGCTTAACTTCATCTGCACTTTTAATGGAAGCGACCCAGGACCAAAATTTTTATCCCCTTTTTCAAATTCAACATAATCTGTAGAATCTATCGATATCCAGTGTAATCCGTCGTTACTTAATTTGGGATAATATCTGTGTTTAAAGCCTTCGCTATACGTAAGGGTCAGATAAATTTGCTTTTTGTGTTTGGACCACACCTTAAATGCATACCAAGGGCTAACGTTTATTGGCGTATTTTCAGAAGTTATGAGTGCAGTATAGGTGCCGTCGCTATCTTTTATTATGCCATTCAATCGACCGCCTTCAAAATCATTCGAAAAATAAACAGAACCATCTTCAAAAGGAAAAATGCCTTTCCATTGTTTTTGTACCGGTTTTGAAACCGTTGAGACTTGCTCTATGGGTTCTTGTCCTTTAAAAACGGGCTTCTGGGAATATATATTTAGAGTATAGATGGATACAAAAAGAAAGACTATTTTTTTCATGGTATTTCTGTTTGGTTATTTATTTGTTTTCAAGTTTGTTAAAATATAATTTGGTGGCATACATTACTTTTGGAGACAGTATAATTCCGGATACCATTGTAGGGATTGCCATAAGCGCAAAGCTTATATCAATTAAAGCCACAATTCCTGTCATGGAAGACACCGCACCAATGGTAATACTGGAAATATAGACATAATTATAACTCTTCTTGAATTTTGTCCCTAATAAAAATGAGATGCATTTTGAACCATAATAGGAGTACGTAAATAAAGAAGTAAAGGCAAAAATAGAAACGATAAATACCAGCAGAAATGATCCATATCTTGGCATGGCCTGGATAAACGCATTCAACGTTATGGTTACGCCTTCTATATTTGGTTGCAACCAGCTATTGGTCACAAGAATGGCCAAAGCCGTTAAGGTGCAAACAACAATGGTATCGATGAAAGGTCCTAACATGGCAATAAGTCCTTCTCTCACAGGCTCTTGGTTTCTGGATGCACCGTGAGCCATTGGTGCCGTACCTATTCCGGCTTCGTTTGAAAACGCCGCCCGTCTTACGCCAATGATAATGATGCTGCCAATACTGCCCCCTAAAACGGCATTGCCTGTAAAAGCATCTTGAAAAATAAGATAAAACGAGGGGATAATGGACGTATAATTAACAATTAATATATAGCTGACCGACAGGAAATATAGTATGACCATGGCAGGTACAAGCTTTGAGGCAAAACCTGCTATTCTTTTTATGCCTCCCAGAATTACCATGGACACAAAAACACTGATAATAATGCCTAAAATAAGTGACGAGGTGATTGACTCTTGATAACCTAAAGCCGGAAGTAATATATCATTTAATGCTTGTGTTAATTGGTTGGCGGTAAAAATGGGCAGCGACCCTATAAGCCCTGCCATTGAAAAAAATATCGCCAAGGGTTTCCATTTTTTGCCCAAGCCTTCTGTAATGACATACATGGGACCGCCTTGCAGTTCGCCCGAATCGTCTTTCCCACGGTACATTACGGCCAAGGAACACGTAAAATATTTGGTTGTCATTCCAATGATGGCACTTATCCACATCCAAAATAAGGCGCCTGGGCCACCCATGGAAATTGCAATGGCAACACCTGCAATATTGCCCATTCCTATAGTTGAGGACAGTGCGGTGGATAAGGCCTGGAAAGCACTTATTTGTCCGGGATTGTTTTTATTGTCATATTTACCTTTAAGGATTTCTATGGCATACCAAAAATGTTTAAATGGCGATAACCTGGAATACATTAAAAAATAAACCCCACCACCAATCAGTAAAATCAATAAGGGAATGTCCCAAATCCAATTACTAAACGCTACAATTGCGTCTTCAATGCGTTGCAATAGGTTATTCATTATGGCCAAGTAATTTGGAACACTCTTTATATTGTTCCTGTTGTTTCCCTTCCAGTTCTATTTTTTTCCCTTGGATAAAGGCTTGTGTAAGATTATTTGTCCTGATATCCAAGGCATCCCCTTTTGATACAAACAATGTGGCGTCCTTGCCAACTTCCAGCGACCCTAAAGTATCATCTACCCCTAAAATTTTTGCCGCATTCAGGGAAATGGTTTTTAAGGCATCTTCTTTATCGAGACCATAAGCAGCAGCCACACCAGCATAAAACGGTAAATTTCTTGAGGTGGAAAGCATCCCCGTATGGCTAATTGCTACCACAATACCTTCATTTGTAAGAAGATAAGGAAGTTTATAGCGTATATCATAGTCCATATCCACCTGACCCGGTACACTATGGGTTGGTGGCAATATAACAGGGATATGATGTTCCCTTAAAAAATCCTTGACCAATAATGCCGATTCCGCTGTTACAAGTGCAACATGGTCTATGCCCATTTCTTTTGAAAATTGAATGCTTTCAATGATTTCCTTTGGGTCTGTGGCATGAACAAACAACGATAGCGTACCGTTGAACAGCCCTTGCATGGCCTGTAGCTTTAGGTTGGGAATTTTATCATCCCGTTTACCATAAGTTATCGCTTGGGTAAATAGATTTTGTAATTCTGCTATGTCCGTATCATAAGTGCTATTTGGTTTCAATTGCCTGGTATGCGTGGCTGCATCATAAGACGACCTCATGGCATTTGGCCAATTTAAATGAATGGCCGCACCAAATTTGTACAAAGATTCTTCCCAATCCCTTCCATCGAGTTTCATGACGGAAGATGTTCCAGAAACCAGACCACCTCTTGGAACGGTTTCAACAGTGAGAATACCATTAAACCTTATGACCGGCAAAAATTCCGAATCTGATTTAAAGGCAAACGCCGTATTTAAATTGGGGTTGATGCTTCCTTCCTCCATGCTGTCATTAGAGTGCGGAACACCACTTATTTCTTCAATCCCAATCAAGGAATTGAGCAAAATAAAGCCTGGGTAAATATGCTGTCCGGAAACATCGATCACTTGATAGGTTTCCGAATCAAGCTTTATGGAATCTGTTGTGCCCACTATCGATATTTTGCCATTATCAAATCCAATAATTCCATTTGGTATCACTTTACCGTTACCAATATGTAAGCTGCCTCCAACCAATGCGGTAGGTTTTACCGGCTTTTTAATATCAAATTTATCTTGCGCATACGGTTTCAATGGCATGCAGTAAATAGCCACTAAAATCAGGACTATATAGTGTTTATTAAAATTCATCATGCTTGGTTTTAATGTTAGTTTAACTTCCCTACATACTCACAGGTAAAATCGGGTTTTGATGAGGATATACGTGGCTGAACATTGGCTCCGGTGTTAATCGCGTTTTTCATTGTATCCATTATCCTGTTCCTTTCCGTTTGAATGGCCTTTCGCAATTGTTTATCCTTTTCAATGTCGAAATATACAGTACCTTCTATGATTGTTTTTTCGGCTTTGGCATAAATGGATAACGGATTGTCCGACCACAATACAACATCGGCTGATTTTCCAACCGTAATACTTCCCATGGTATCATCCAAATGCAACAATTTCGCTGGGTTCAGGGTTACTAATTTTAAGGCTTCTTCCTCACTCATATTGCCATACTTAACCGATTTTGCCGCTTCCTGGTTAAGATGCCGTATGGTTTCCTGACTGTCTGAATTAACGGCAGTAACCACACCCTCTTTGTGCATTACTGTAGCGTTATAGGGTATGGCATTTCTGGTTTCCCATTTAAAATTCCATTTATCCGAAAAAGTGGAACCTCCAACACCTTGTTCCAACATTTTGTCGGCAATTCTATAGCCTTCCAAAACATGCGTAAAGGTGTTGATTTTAAAATCAAACCGCTCTGCAACATCCATGAGCATCAACATTTCGCCCTGTTGATAAGCATGACAGGAAATGAACCGCTTCCCTTCCACAACTTCCAACATGACCTCATTGACTAAATCCACTCTTGGTTTTATGGCATTGTGTTTATTTTTTGAAGCATTAAACTCTTGCCAATTTTTTTTATATGCCAGTGCTTGGGTAAACACATCGGAATACAATTGTTCCAATCCCATTAATGACCTTGGAAAACGGATTGAGGGTGCGCTTTTTGACCGTTTGGGGTTTTCACCCAAAGCAAATTTTATAAAGGGTTTGGCCTCTTTTATCAATAACCCTTCGGGATTTTTACCCCATCTCAATTTTATTAATGCCGATTGA
Source organism: Gillisia sp. Hel_I_86 (assembly GCF_007827275.1). Classification (NCBI taxonomy): domain Bacteria; kingdom Pseudomonadati; phylum Bacteroidota; class Flavobacteriia; order Flavobacteriales; family Flavobacteriaceae; genus Gillisia; species Gillisia sp. Hel_I_86. The sequence continues at coordinate 2,875,195 of NZ_VISE01000001.1, forward strand.
CCCCCAATGGGATCGGACGAGCCATGCAATATCTGTGCTGCTACCACACCTCCTGCCAATGCCCTGTATATATTGATACGTTCTGAATCTAACACATCGCTCATTCTTACCATTGCAGAGACCGTGGCAATTTCATTTACGGCGCTTAATGCAATGTGTGAATGCTCATCAATTATCCCAGCGGTTAAATGTTTTCCCTTGCCATCAACCGTTCTTGCATTTGAGGCTTTAATGTTTTTTCCTATCTGGGATATCTTTCCATCTTTAAGTAGGACGTCGGTTTCTGTTAAAATGCCAGCATCTTCATTGGTCCAAACTGTTGCATTTTTTATTAAAATATCCTCTTGTTTTGGTTGTTTAGGATTCCCGAAGGCAACAAACGGAAATATAACATCTCCCAACTCTTTTTTTGGTAAAGGTGTTTTTTTCTGTTGACTTGTTGGGTCTTCTGAACCTTCTTTTAGTTTTGTCGCCTCCCAATCAACCCATTTACCATCGTTTCGCTGCCCTTTACCTTGTAATACCGTTTTTTCCGGTTCATTGCTAATCCAACCTCCCAACCGATAAAATGAATCAGGACCTTTGTTAAATTCAAAGCTTACCATAGCGCCGTCCATCTTTAAATCTGTTTTAATTTCGGTTGAATCTGGGTAAAATAGTGTTGCCCTGTAATCTTTTTTTCCTTTTTTAATAGACAAGGAAGCCTTTTCGCCATCAACGGAAAGCTCATAGGTCCCCATAATCGAAGGATCACCCTCTTCATTAACTATATGCTTTTTACCTTGTACCCAATTTTCATAGATGACGGTATTGTCATCAAAAATATCCCCTGAAGCCATGAGGAAATTTGCAAGTTTTCCATTTTCCAATGTTCCAATATGGTCTTCTTGATACAGCAATTTTGCTGGGAGCACTGTTAAACTGTATAAGGCCTGTTTAGGGCTTAAACCATAATTCACGGCCTTTTTAAGATTGGTCAAAAAATCCTCTATCTTTTTTTGACCGTTTGAAGTAATTGCAAATTCAACACCTTGTTCTTCAAGACGTGCGGGATTTGATGGTGCCAGCTCCCAATGTTTTAAATCGGCCAGAGCTATTTTTTGGGTAACAAACGGATTGGAGACATCATAAGCCTCTGGAAAATTAAGCGGAATTATTAATGTTGCGTTTAACGCCTTAATGTCATCTATGCGTTGGTACTCGTCGCCACCTCCTTTAATAATATAGTCGATATTGAATTCCTTCGCTATTTTTTGCACCCTCAAGGCTTCCAACCAACCGTTGGTCTCAAATATTTTTGGAAGACTTTTTGTTTCTAAAATAGCATCTAAAGACCGATCTGTAAATGGCTTGTGCTCAAATTGACTGTACCATTGGGCATCATAATAGGTTTGTCGCAAAAGTGCAACTCTTCCCATGGGCGAAATGGGGTAGTCCTGGGTCGAACTGCCTTTATCAAAAGAAAAATGAACTGCTGCTTTAGGCTTTAACATGCTCTTATTCTCATTATTTTCGCCAAGGCTGACCAAAGAAGCCGTTCCTCTGGCAATGCCATCTGGCCTAAATATGGTTACAAGTCCAAACCCTTGTTTTCGAAGTTGTTGCGCTTGTTTTTTATCAATTAAAAAATGCTCTGAAGCGTTGTATTCAGCTTTAATGGCTTCGTTAGCGTTGTACGGCCCCTTTGTGTTGGATTGGATTTGTTCCCTTTTCACATAAGGGTTTCCTCTTGGCGGTATTTTCACTTCGGGTTGTCCGTACGTACTGAACATATCAATAAAAGAAGGGTAAATGTATTTTCCTTTGGCGTCAATTTCGGTATATCCCAAAGGCACGTTTCTTGTGCTGGCCACTTTTTCAATATGTTCATCGCGTATTAACAAGGTAGCATTTTGTACCATCATCCCAGGTGCGTAAACTATGGTTGCATTGGTAATGGCAATGGTATTTGGTCTTTGGTCCAACACATCATTTTTAGGAAATGTTTCTTGGCCATTTACATTTAAAACCCGTAGGATGATAAATGAAAGCATTATCCAAAAGGTGTGTTTGCAAGTGATACTATTATGTATTTTCATGGCTATGTATTCAAAAGCAATCATACTTCGAAAAAGCTTGCCGTGTTTATTTGATATTTTGTTTCGTCTTTGTGATAAAACTCATTCGTTATTTCTGAATACGTATAGTCTTTGCTCCATGCTACCCGATGTTTGATTAGTTGCTGGATGGCCTCCAAAATATACCGCAATTCCTTATTGGTCATGGTGGGGTGGAGCGATAAACGTACCCAACCCGGTTTATATGAGAGGTCGCCATGATCAATTTTGTCGGTGATCTGTTTGGATTGCTCTTTGGTAACTTCCAATAATAAATGCCCATAAGTGCCTGCACACGAACAGCCTCCCCTTACTTGAATACCAAATCTATCGTTCAATAATTTAACCGCTAAATTATAATGGATGTTTTCAAAATAAAATGAAAAGGCGCCCAATCTGTATCTGACATCCTTGGCCAGTAAATGTAAGCCCGACATGTTTGATAATTTCCCAAAACATTCCTTAACCAGTTCATTTTCGCGAACGCGAATTTTATCGACCGTCATTTTTTCCTTCAACTTAATTGCCAAACTTGCTTTTATGGCCTGCAAAAACCCAGGTGTACCACCATCTTCCCGCACTTCTATATTGTCAAAATAATGGTGCTCGCCCCAAGGATTGGTCCAGGTTACGGTGCCTCCACCGGGATGATCGGGAATTCGGTTTTTATATAAGGATTTATTAAAGATAAGTACGCCCGCACTGCCCGGGCCACCCAAAAATTTATGGGGGGAAAAAAATATGGCATCCAAGTGTTGGGCCTCATTCTGTGGGTGCATATCCATAGTCATATAAGGTGCCGAAGCGGCAAAATCCACAAAGCATAATCCGTCATTTTTATGCATTATTTCAGCCAATTCATGATAGTTGGATCCGATGCCCGTAACATTGGAACAGGCGGTAAACGAACCAATTTTTATTTTTCGGTTTTTATATTTATCCAATTCCTTTTTTAAAATATTGGCATCAACAAATAAGTTTTCAGAGGGTTCCAAAACTACAACATCAGCAATAGTTTCCAGCCAAGTGGTCTGGTTGGAATGGTGCTCCATGTGGGTTAAAAAAACCACTGGCCTGTCTTCTTCAGGAATTTGGATTTGGTCAGCATACTTTTCAGGGATTTTCAGCCCCAATATGCGTTGAAATTTGCATAAAACACCGGTCATACCGGAATCGGATGTAATGATTACATCCTCTGGGGAAGCATTGACATGTTTTTTGATGACTTGATGGGCATCATGGTATATGGAGGTCATTAACCGGCCTGTATGGCTGGCTTCAGAATGGGTATTGCCTACCATGGGCCCTATACGGTTTTGCAATATCGTTTCTATGGGCTTGTACAATCTTCCGGTGGCTATCCAATCGGCATATACAAGGGGTTTCGTGCCGTAAGGCGTTTCAATTGTTGTATCTATCCCGATGATATGTTCCCTGAATCCTTGAAAATATTGCTCTAATGTTTTTTGTTTCAGTTTCATGTGTTTATTTTATTGTTGTTCAATGGTCACATGTAGCTTCCATATAATCATCTCCTTGGGTATCGAATTCTTGTTATGGAAGTTTCATAAGTCTTTTTTAAAAGCTGCCCTTTATTAATGAATATATTGTACTAACTCAAATAATCTTAGTAAATGTCTTTTCCAAACCCATAATGGAAGAATGTACATTCATTAAATTGTATTCAATTAACAAGGACAGCCTTTTAATAGTTTATTGATTTTAATTTGATTTGAACCATATCGCTTGGAATTCATATACTATGAGAACTTAATGTCCCGCCATAGTTATTATTTTATTCCGATCAATAATCAAATGGCAATGGCCTAATAATCCCATTTGGGTTCTATAAAGTCCAGATAACTGGTCACCGATTGGGCAAACGCTTTGGAAAATTTTTTACGGTTTTCCTCACTGTCCCGAACGCCTTGAAAATTGGCCTCTATTTGCATACCGAAAACCTTTGGATAATCGGAAGAGGTATATCTACGGGTATTGTACCCGCCATTAAAGTAGGGCTCACCCTGTTTTGGATAAGGATCACCAAGGCTTGGAACTGCAGGGAAACCAGATTTTTCCATCAGGGTGCCAAAAGCATTTTCGCCCATCAACAACTCCTTAAGGGTTAGTTGGTTGTTGTTTTTCAACAAATTTTTGACGGATGTTTTTGCGCCCACTTCCGAATTCATCTCTGTGCTTTCTTGCACTTCCCTAAGCGCTGTCGTGCTTAAAAAATAGCCCAGTTCCAATCGTTTTACTGGATGACTTTGTCCATGCAGATCGATATACATGGCATATCCAAATTTTTTTATGGCTGCATCGATGGCCTCTTCAATATACTTGTGGTATTGTTTCCACGTATATTCCATTTGGGGGTTTCCACATGTCGCTTCTTCCAGGTCTCGGTTAAAGTCTATCTTGTTCCTTGCCAATTTGGCAATAATTAGATAAGGTTTCTTTTCAGAAGTCTTGAATGCATTTTCAATTTCAAGTGCGAGTTGAGCTGTATTGTTGTCCATTTCCTTTGTACCACAATCCCTGTCCTTAATTCCTTCTGGGGAAATGGTGCCCCCATGGGGAGCACTTATGACCAAGGGCATGTTGCCGTTGACGGTTTCCAGCCAGCTATCATCAAAGGTATTTTGTTTTACCGATATTCCATTTTCCTTATCGGATGATTTCATTATTTTTTCACTGCTAGAACACTGCACTTGAAAAAGGGCAGTGACACAGAGCAAACAAAAAATCATACCTTTTCTAAAAAATACTTGAATAAATAAATCCTTACGCATTTTTTTGGGTGATCTAATTTTTTAATTATTGATTTACTTCTGTAGCCGAATACAAACCTGGATCAACCGGTGCCATTAGATTTGATAGTATTTCATCTTCGGGATATAAAAACCGTTCCACATTTTGAGTAGCGGTTGGGACATTTAAAGGAAACGGCACGGCAACGTCCATATCGCTTTTTTTCAACCGCCTTGCATCATCAAAAGGCATTAAGGTCGTAAATCCTGAAATGTAGCGTTCCTCAATTATCTCTCTCAATAAAGCCCTGTCCGGATTTATATTATCCATATTTTCCATACCACCGGCATCAAAATCTGAAGCCACATAGGCGTCATACGAATATGGTTCTGTCGAAAAATTGGAATTCAAAAAAGCCCCAGTATTCAAAAAAGAGCGGAGTCCGTTTAAATGTACTAAACCCGTTGCAAAACTTTGCGTACGCGCTCCTGCTTCGGCAAGGATAAGGAGGTTTTCCTGATAGGTAATGAGCGGTTGCGGCTCCAGTTCATGTGCGATGCCCAAATTGGCATTAGGACTGCTTGGATCAATGGTGTAATAACCCAAACGTGCTGTTTCATCGGTTTTGGCATTATTGCGTGAGATACCACTTGCGTTATCCAATAGTTGAATCAAATAACTGTTTCCCGTACCGGTATTGGGACCGCCTGACAACACGATGTAAAATTTGTTTTTAGTGGTGTTTTCACCGGGAATATCCAATGGGTTAAACATCATACTGTTTCCATTGGATGAAATCCCATTTTGTGCCGCGGCATATGCTAAGTCGTACTGCTTGGTGTGCATATAATACCGCGCTTTAAGGGTCCATGCGGACTCCAACCATTTTATACGGTTGCCGTCAAAAATAAAATCTTCTATAATAACGCTCCCACTGGCGTTTTCAAGATCAACGATAGCGTCCTGCAGCAATATCTGCAAGGCATCAAAAATAGCACGTTGGTCATCAAATTTAGGCTCTTCAACATCGCTTACGGCTTCTGCATAGGGAATGTCGCCAAATAGAGAGGCATAAGTTCCCATAAGATGTGCTTCCAATATTTTTGAAATGCCTTGGTAAAGCGGATTTTCGGTTGTTCTGCCACGCATTTCGCGCAGGGGTGTAATCACGCTCTGATAGCCGTCCCAATTAAAGGTCCTATTCGTAACATTATATTGATACCATTCATAATCAACTTGCTCAAAACCAACTAACTGACCAGAATAATATGCGCCGATTCTGTTTAAAGCACCTCTTTGACCACTTACTGTTGAACCTAAATGGATATTTATGTTCGCAATTTCCGCTCCATTGAGAAATAAGCCCGGGTCTATGGCGTCGAGCGTTAGTTGGTTTGGATTGTCATTTAAGTTTTCAACCATGCTCTCACAACTACTTAAAAGTATGGTTGTAAAAACAAATACGTATTTTATATATATAGATTTCATAGTTTAAGGTTTAAAAATTAGCTTGAAGATTAAACAATATGGACCGTGTCCCCGGATTATTGAAATAATTCATCCCAAACGCATTACTGACCCCGTAGTTATTGGTTTCGGGGTCAACGCCAACAAGGTCTGTCCAAAGGATAAGATCTCTACCGGTAACCGAAATCCTTAAAGATTCTAGCGAGAGCTTAGAGGATAATTTAAGCCCTTTAAGCGTATATCCCAAGGTTACGTTACGCAGTTTGGTCCATGTGGCATCTTCAATATAAAGATCATTAAGCTTGTTGAATCCCAATCCGCCACCAATACCGCGATAGTACAGCTCGTCAAGCAGCACGTTTCCGCCTCCAAAATCTTGTATATTGCCCCGAACGGTAGTCCCTGCGGTAAAAACAGTACCATTAATATTGGTTAAATCTTCGGTAAGTGTTACTTCGTTCCCAACTTCTTCAGACATTCCGAAACCATTAAGTACTACCCTAGTCCTATTGATGAATTCGCCCCCTTGTGAATGTTCAAATAGGAAGCTAAAATCAAGTCCTTTCCATCTCAGGTCCATACCCAAACCACCGCGCCAATCTGGATTGGGATCACCAATGACCCGACCGTTAGCGTCCAATTGAGGAAACCCTCTCGCATCCAGTGCCAAACTGCCATCGTCGTTACGGAGTGTTCCCGGAAGGTAGAAGGAACTCATGGGAAATCCTTTAACCGCCTTGGAAGTACCACCAATATCAACGGTTTCTGCCCCTGCAATATCCACTACTTTGTTTTTATTGTTGTTAAAATTGGCATTGAGTGAAACCTGAAGATCTTGGTCATCTATTATTTTACCGTTCAGGTCAATTTCAAAGCCTTTATTCTCTATCACGGCGGCGTTGGTATAATTTGTATTGAACCCGGAACTTGGATTTGTATTCACGGCAAAAAGGATGTCCTTTGTTTCGTTGTTATAGTAGGTTAGCCCCAAACTTATCCGGTTGTTAAAAAACCTTAAATCCGTTCCTACTTCCCATTCGGTTTTTATTTCGGGTTGCAGATTTGAATTCCCTTTTTCTGAATCAACCAAAAAACTACCCCCAAAGGTTGAAAAACCAGTTGTTGCCAAGGTGGTGAATTTATATGGTGCAGGCTGTATCCCTACTTTTCCCCATGCAAATCGCAACTTACCAAAACTTAAGGTTTCCGATTCGATCAAATCGCTAAACTGCCAAGCCAAATCCGCCGATGGATAAAAGAAACTCCCTTTTATGGTAGAAGAGGCTTCCAAGGCTCCGGAAACATTAACAAACAGTTGATCGAATAAATTGAACCCTAAAATACCATACCCTCTATTGGAACGTATTTTCTGTATAAATCTGTTCCAGGACGAAGCGGCTTGGTCCGGATTAAGATCGGGTGTTGGAAGACTTGCATTTACCGCAAATGGACTAAGGGTATTCGTATTGGAAAATCGCTGCCTGTCATTAAAATTCAATCCTAAGGTTGCCGTTACTTCCACGTTCTTATTAATATTTTGTGTTGCTATGGCAATACCGTCAAAATTAAGTTCCCGACTTGTAATATCTGTTTGCGTCCATAAGCCGGCACTTCTTGCGCCACTAGCTGAACTTACCGGAAAAAAGGAACCTCTGGAATCTGAATAATAATCAAGACCACCCCTTAAAATGACTTTTAGCCAATTGACCGGATCGATTGTTAGTTCTGGATTGATAATAAACCGATTGACCTCATTGGGTGATTTTTGCTCGTTAATGGTCCACAAAGGGTTGTTGTACACGGGATTTTCAGATTCTCCAAAGGGTCTCCGGTACGATCGCTGCCTGTTTGGAAAAACATCGCCATTGGCCGCCACATAAGTGCCTTTGTAATCCGAAATGTCAAAATCTGGAGATGTGCGCAAAAGGCCAAGCAAAATACCATTTGTATTCTCCCCCGCTTGTATGATCCTGTTGGAGTCTGTATTGGTATAGGATATTCTATTGCTCCAACTCAACCACTTGGTAAGTTCTGTTTGTGTGTTTAGTCTTAAATTTTGGCGTTTATAATCGAAATTTTTGATGATCCCTTCTTGAACAAGGTTTTCATAACTGAAAAAATACGATGCCTTCTCACCGCCGCCACTTACCGATATATTATGCTGTGCAAACACACCTGTTTGAAAAACCTGATCATAATTACTATCAACAAAGGTTTCCCTGGAGTTTTTCGTGGTTACGGGATAATATATATTCCCGGTGTTGTTTGAAAGGAAATATTGCCCTGTTTCATTTACTTCATCGGCACCTCCTGCTCGGTCGGCAATCTTGTCTCCCCAAGATTCAGCCCTACTGATTTGCCATACGCCGTCTCGTCCTTGTCCAAATTTATTTTGTAAAGGTGTTCTTACGTTTATGTCGTCAAACGATTGTGTAAATGAATATTGCACGGTGGGTTTACGTCCCAAACTTCCATTTTTGGTGGTAATGACAATAACTCCATTGGCGGCACGTGAGCCCCATAGCGCCGCTGCAGAAGCGCCTTTTAACACTTGGACAGATTCGATGTCCTTGGCATTGATATCATCCAACCTGGATTGCTGGCTGATAGTAACATCTCCTATATTATCATTGCTCACTGGAATGCCGTCCATGATGATTAAAGGTTGGCTGGCACCTTGAATGGTATTGGTTCCCCTAATTTGTATGGCAGATCCCGAGCCCGGGTCGCCATTGGATTTGCCAATCCTTACACCGGAAGCCTTACCTGCCAAGGCATTGATGACTCCTACTTCTCCCGACTTTACAATGCTTTCGGTTTTAACGATGGAGCTGGTTGACCCAGATTCGTCAACAAATTGCTTGGTACCAATGGCCGTAATGATAACTTCGTTCAACTCATCTGCGTTGGGCTGCAGGACGATGTTTAAAGTTACCTGATTATCAATAGTAACCTGCTGGGTGGCATAGCCAAGATAAGAAAAAACCAACACATCGGTACTGCTTGCCTCTATGGAATAATTTCCTTCAAAATTACTGGTAACACCTCTATTGGTTCCCTTAATTATAACATTAACACCCGGTAAGGGCAATCCATTGTTATCTTTAATATTGCCCGTAACTGGTTGTTGAGGTTCAACAGTAACATCTTCGATTGTTTTCTCTAAAATAATCGTATTTTTATCGGACAGGCTAAAGTTGAAATTTCCATAATCAAGACTTTCTTCAAGCAGCTTTTTCGCCTTCACCACCCCTTTTTTAAGATGTACTTTTGGTGCGTTTTTAAATAAATCCTCTTGATAGATAAATGTGTAATCGGTCTGGTTTTTAATTAAATCAAAAACTTCATCGACGCTCAGGGTTTTATCCATATCTATTATAATTTTCGTGTTTTGCGATAACATATTATTTGGCGAAAAGCTAAAAATTGTTGTACAGAACAAGAAAATAAAGGTTTTCATGATGGTGGTTAAGAGTTTTTTTCCATGACAGAAAAGAACTTTGGTTAATTTAATTTTCATAAATTTGCATGTTAGTTGTTTAGACAATTGATTAATACTCAAAAAAGGGAGGGATAGTGGTACTTTGAACGGTGTAAACTTCGTTCCCTTTTATTTTTTATTTTAGAATTATGGTGTTGTTTTTTATTTCATAGGCATTTATAAAATTGGTGTTTTTTATGGTTAATAGAATATCTTCAATGTTTTGGTTTTTACTTAATAATCCAATAAATTTTACTTCTTCAAGATCTTTACTTAAAAAAACAACTTCGACGTCATACCATCGGGACAGTACTTTCATAATATCTTTTAAAGATTTACTTTTAAAGCTAAAAATTCCGTTTTTCCATGAGGTTTCATTATATACATCAACAAAATCAACAGTTACCTTTTTAGTAGCAATATTTATAATGGATTGTTGATTTGGGATCAATGTTTCCTTCTCAAAACCAAAATCAACAGCGACCTTACCTTCAACCAAGGTAGTATAGATGCTATTTTCATCTGAATATGCTTTTACATTAAACTCCGTTCCCAAAACTTCAACTTCTTGATTTTTTGAAATAACCTTAAATGTTGCGCCATTATGCTTGGTGTTTGGGGACACATCAAAATAGGCTTCACCGTAAATCAACTCTACTTGTCTAGTTTTTCCACCTATAAACGCCATAGGGTATTTTATTTGGGAGTCCGAGTTTAGCCAAACCTCTGTACTATCAGATAATACAACATGAAATTGTCCGCCTTTGGGGATAGTCAAAATATTATGGGTGATATCTTCACTTTTTATTTCTGTATCATAGACCAGATCTTGTCCATTACTTGATAGGCCATCGGCTATATATTTTTCTCCTTTTTTCAGGAAAATTTCAGAACCATCTGCTAAGGTTAAGGTTGCTTTATCCGTACCTGTTTGGATAATAGTGTTTTCAATAATGGGGTCAGCAAAGGGCGATTCCATTTCTTGATTCAAAAAAACATTAAGTCCTACCATTAATAAGATAGATGCGGCTAGAGTAAAGGTTATGATTTTTTTTACCTTTCTTTTAGAGTGCCGCTTTTTATTTAGTTTTATCAAACTTCTGATTTTTTGCTGTGCATTTTCCAAATCATGGCTGTGCATGTGTTTTTCTATAGCAGCATTTATTTTAACATACTCTAAAAAAATGGATTCGTTTTTAGGATTTTCAATCCAAGTCCCCAAATACTCCAGTTCTTCGTTTGAAATATCAAAAGTGCCATTAGAAAGAAATTTAATAATTAAGGGCTCAATATTCATTTTTGGTGTTTTTTAGCTTAGTCTCACTATCAATACAAAAGTCAATTTGCTTTACCCCTAAAAAATCATAAAAAAATTTATATGTTTACATGAAATCTAATTCAATTTGCACCCTTGAAAAAAGTTTTTTACACAAGCCGTAAGCTCATTAAAGACCTTAAAAAAGGCAATGAAAATGCTTATGCATTTATTGTGAAAACTTACTATAAGCCTTTATCTAACTATGCTTTTGGGCTTTCTAGAAATACCTTTAAAGCAGAAGACATTGTTCAAAATGTGTTCATAAGGATCTGGGAACAACGCAGTAAACTAAAACAAGGCTTTTCTTTAAAAAGTTTTCTTTATAAAGCGGTCTATAATGAATTTGCAAACCAATATCGAAAGGAAATTTCCATTAACAAGATGGAAAAAAAGTACTATGAGAGTATCAATCCATTATATGAAGAAAAGAGTGAAGAGTTGGATCGTTTAATGCTTTTGGTTGAAAAAGAAATAGAACAATTGCCCCCTAGATGCAAAGAAACCTTTTTATTGAGTAAAAGGGAGGGGCTCACGTATGTGGAAATAGCAGTGTATCTCAATGTATCCATCAAAACCGTGGAAAACCAAATGAGCATTGCATTTTCTACCATCCGTAAAAAAATGGATGGAAAGTTGTAAACTATTTATCTCTGTTTAAGTTAATTTATACGTTATTTAATAATTTATTTCAATTTTCCAATACTTAATAGTGCAATATATAGCACTAGTTCGACCTGATATACCTCAAATTTACCTAAACCTTACAATAAAGTGCATTACAATGCGCCAACAGATTAATATCTTGTGTAAAACTAAACTTTCCTGTTTCTAATGAAGACATAATGATAAAACCTTTTGAATTGATTAAGTATTATCATTATTAAAAAGATGTAAATGAGGCGTAAAAATACTGGGATATTTAACCTAAAGAAGAAAAGAAAAGGAAATAGCGGTTTTTATATATTTGATTTAAAGTTATTTAATCCCTCATTGAGGGTTTAATTCCCCGAGGCTTGCCTTGAATTTTTAAAAATATTTTCCAATGCATACCTCGTGGGCTTGCCCCGAGGTTCTTGGTTATTAAATGAAATCAAAAAAAATGACTGTCTATTTGCCAATACAAAAATTAGCAAAGATATTACCTAAAAGGTCATCATTGGTAATTTCGCCTGTTATTTCCCCAAAATGGTACAAAGCTTGCCTAATGTCTATCGCCATAAGGTCGCCGGAGAGATTATCATTTAAGCCTTGTTGCACTTTGTTGATTTCTTCCAAGGCACTTAAAAGTGCATTGTAATGCCTGCTGTTGGTAACAATAGTGTTGTTATTTCTTAATTCCCCGGTATTCACGAATTTTAATAGTTTTTGTCGCAATTCTTCAACCCCAAGGCCTGTTTTTGCTGAAAGCAATAAATATTGGGATTTCTCGATCCCGCTCGAGATGATTTCCAGTTCCTTTTTCAACTTATCTTGTGCCACAGCATCTAATATGTCTACTTTATTTATAATAACTAACAAAGGTTTTTGAGGAAACTGGTTGCGGATTTTTGTGATCTCTATTGTAATTCTATCTGGAAAAGTAGCGTCACCCTGTCCCGAAGCTTCGGGAGATTTCAGGGTCTTTTGAGATGCTGAAACAAGTTCGGCATGACTTAGTTTTGAAACGTCGAACAAATATATCACCACTTGTGCCTGACTGATCTTTTCAAAGGTTTTTTTAATGCCCAATCCTTCAATGATATCCTTGGTCTCCCTAATCCCGGCAGTATCTATAAACCTAAAACCAATCCCGCCAATGCTAATTTCATCTTCAATAGAATCCCTGGTAGTTCCTGCAATGTCCGAAACGATGGCTCTTTCCTCATTCAGCAACGCGTTTAACAAGGTGGATTTTCCCACATTTGGTTCGCCAACAATCGCCACTGGGATTCCATTTTTCAGCACATTTCCAACGGCAAAGGAATCAATCAGTTTTTTTAGCACTTGTTGAATGCGGGTCACCAAATTTTGAAATTCATCCCTATTGGCAAACTCCACATCTTCTTCGGCAAAATCCAGTTCCAATTCTATAAGTGAAGCAAAATTCAACAACTCTTGGCGAAGCTTTTGGATTTCATTAGAGAAACCTCCCCTCATTTGTTGCATTGCCAATTGGTGGGAGGCAGCGTTTTCAGAAGAAATAAGATCGGCTACGGCTTCGGCCTGGCTTAGGTCCATTTTCCCATTTAAGAAGGCTCTCAAGGTAAATTCCCCTGCTTCAGCAGATCTACAGCCTTTCCTAATCAATAATTGAATGATCTCTTGCTGGATATATTGGCTTCCATGGCAAGAAATTTCGAGAGTGTGTTCTCCCGTGTAGCTCTTTGGCCCATGAAATATAGACACCAAAACTTCATCTATAATTCGTTTTCCATCAACGATATTCCCCAAATGAAGCGTGTGCGCTGCCTGCTCCCTTAAATTTTTATTGGTTTTAGATACAAACAAGGGGGCAACAATTTCTATAGCCCGTGGTCCGGAAACCCGTATTACTGCAATTGCACCTGCGCCAGAGGGAGTAGCCAAGGCTACAATAGTATCATTTAAAATCATGCGGCAAAGATACTAAAGAAAAGAGATTTTACTAAATTGTAGCAGTGTAACATAATGAAGAAAAGCAACACTTATAAAGTACATCATCATTCAAACAAACATCATGAGAGAAGACAATCAATTATTGGTATTAACACATTTAAGTCAGTTATTGGATCTAGTTACCGGAATAGGGGGTTTTATAGTGCCTTTGGTAATTTGGCTCACCCAAAAAGACAAGGTTTTTGGGATGGATGCCCATGGAAAAATGATCCTTAATTTCCAGATCAGTATTTTTATCTATTCCATCATCTCTATTCCGTTGATCTTTTTATTCGGGTTAGGGGTTATTCTATTGATAGGGATTGGAATTGTAGCTATAGTTTTTCCGATTTTAAATGCTATTAAAGTAAGCAATGGGGAGATTCCAACATATCCCCTTTCTATTGAGTTTATAAAATAGAACTACCGGCCTCCACTTCCAGTAAGTATCGAACTCTTTTCAGGAACCCGGTAAATAGGAAGGAGGCGTTAAAATAAGTTGGGCTTCATACTTTAAAAAATTTGAAATCTTATTTTGTATCTTTGAATTAAAGAAATAGAAATGGATATTAAAACCACAAAAATTGAATTAGTAAAAGCTATCTTGGATATAGATAATAATGAATTTATTCAAAGAGTTGCGGATTTTATTAATAAAGAAAAAATTGATTTTTGGAATGAGTTAAGCCTTGCTGAACAGAACGAAATTAAACAAGGAATTCAAGAACTTGATCAAGGTAACAAAGTTTCATACGATTCATTTTTAAAGAAAATTTCTTAATGAAAGTTTTTTTATCAGCACTTGCCGAATCAAAACTTTTAGAACTTAACGAATTTCTTTTAGAAAACTGGAGTAAAAAAGTAAGAGATAATTTTATAGAAAAGTTATCTAAAAGAATCAAACAAATATCTTCACAACCAGAAAGTTGTCCGAAATCCACTGATTTAAAAGGACTCTTTAAATGTGTTGTCACAAAACAAACAACCTTTTATTACAGAATATCTAATTCTAATAAAGAAATTGAAATAATTACAATTTTCGATACAAGACAAAATCCAAAAAAAATAAAAAAAGATATTAGATAAAAGTACGAAAGCCCAACATCGATTAACAGCAAATAGCGAGCAATCAAGTGAAAAGTGCTATTTTAGACACAAATAACAAACAACAAAGCCGACAATCCCGATAGCTCGGGAGCGTCCCCATTCCACACCACTTGCGTTAACCAAGACTGTTGGCATTAATACAATCCGAACTCAAAATTAAATTTTGTTATCTAAGAAAAAGTAATAACTTTGTATGTACAAAATTTAGGGTTATGGAAACATCAATTATACAAATCGGAAATTCAAAAGGGTTGCGCTTGAGCAAAACGATCCTTGAAAAATATCATATTAAAGACAAAGTTGAGCTTATTCTTGAAAAAGGTCAAATTATCCTAAGACCAATAGAATCTCCTAGAAAAAACTGGGAAGATCAGTTCAAAAAAATGGCTGAAATTGGAGACGATCAACTTTTAATGAATGACGTTTTTGAGGACGAAAATTTTGATGAATGGATTTAAAACAATATTCTATAATTCTCGTAAATCTTGATCCGACAATTGGTTGTGAAATTAAAAAAACTCGTCATTGCGTGATAATTTCTCCAAATGAACTTAATAAATATTTAAAAACTATTGTTGTGGTTCCAATGACAACAAATCCCAACAAATATCCAACTAGGATTTCAATTAAATCGAACGGAAAAAAAGGAATGATGGCGATTGATCAAATACGGACAATTGACAAATCACGGATTATTAAAACCTTTGATAAATTGACCAGTGCTGAAATAAGAAAATTAAAGGACGTAATAAGAGAAACACTCGTTGATTAAAAGATACTAATGCCAACATCGTTTAACAGCAAATAGCGGGAACTTATTAAAGTTCCCGCCCTTTTTTAAACTATATCAATTTCCCAAGAGTAGGGAAAAGTCTTAATTATTCAACATCACCGGCATTACCAACATCGTGATCTTTTCGCCCTCGTCCAATCCATCTACCGGAGTTAGGATTCCGGCACGGTTTGGTAAGCTCATTTCCAACTGAACTTCATTAGCGTTCAGGTTGTTCAACATCTCTGTTAAGAAACGGGAGTTAAACCCAATTTGCATGTCATCACCTTGGTAAGAACAGGTTAAACGCTCTTCGGCCTTATTGCTGTAATCTATATCTTCTGCTGAAATGTTCAACTCGGCACCAGCAATCTTTAAACGAACTTGGTGGGTGGTTTTGTTGGAGAAAATAGAAACCCTTCTCACAGAACTTAAAAACTGACTTCTATCTATAACCAATTTATTAGGATTCTCTTTTGGGATTACCGCTTCGTAATTTGGATATTTCCCATCGATCAATCTACAGATCAACTGCGTGTCTTCAAAAATGAATTTAGCATTGGACTCGTTGTACTCAATAAGTACATCGGTCTCACTTCCTGCTAAAATCCCTTTTAAAAGATTCAAGGGTTTTTTAGGCATGATGAATTCTGCTGCCTGAGAAGCCGTTACATCTTCCCTGGAATATTTTACCAATTTATGGGCATCTGTCGCAACAAATGTTAAACCTTCTGTAGAGAACTGAAAGAACACGCCGCTCATTACGGGTCTAAGATCATCGTTTCCAGATGCGAAAATGGTCTTGCTTATTGCCATGGCCAATACATCTCCTTGGATGATGGTACTGCTAGGATCGCTCAATTCCACCGCATTTGGAAATTCTTCACCATTGGCATATGCCAAAGCATATTTCCCGTGGTTGGAACTTAATTCTATGGTGTTGTTATCCTCTACTACAAAAGTAAGTGGCTGTTCTGGGAACGTTTTCAGGGTTTCCAATAACAATCTTGCAGGAACAGCGATAGCACCTTCAGAATCTGATTCTACTTTCAATTTAGCCGACATGGTAGTCTCCAAATCTGAAGCTGAAACCGTTAATTCATCCTTCTTTAATTCGAACAAAAAATTATCTAAGATTGGAAGGGTGTTGTTATTGTTGATAACGCCTCCTAATATTTGAAGCTGTTTCAATAAATACGTACTGGATACTATAAATTTCATGGATCTAACAGTTATTTAATCAATACAAATATATCTTAATCCTTTAAAAACCGAAGTGTAATAAGTGATATTTTATTAACATAAAAAATGAAATTATTTCTATAAACCCCTTGAAATTAAAGGCTTATTGAAAATATTGCCTGGGATATTGTTAATATTTAATCTTGGCTTATATTTATGAACGAAAAGCCTACTTTTTTATATAGCGCCTTTTTCTGAAGTAAGTATAGATAAAAGCGCCCATCCCCAATAACAGTAACGGAATTGCAAGGTTCAATATTTGCCATTTTTCACGCTCTTGGGCGGTCTTTTCTGTATCCAGAAAAGCAATGCTTATTTCTTTGGATCTAATGGCTATTAATCCTGAATCGTCTAAAAGGTAATTTACGGCATTCAGTAGAAATTCCTTGTTGCCATAAGTGTTTCCAGTAAACCGATCGAACCCTAATTCTAAAGGCTGCCCTTTTTGAAGCTGGTTTTTTATAACATCCCCATCGGAGATCACGATCATTTTAGTTGATTTTCCATCATCCAAGGCATTATCCAGAGCGAAAGGTTTCACCCTGTTTTTGTACACCGATTTGAAATTTCCTTCCAATAAAACAGCCATTGGTAATTCCCCTGCGGTATAAGTGGAAAGATCTGGACGGATATTAAGTAAATTCAGGCTAATCCCTTTAGGAGTTCCTTCTATCTTGGATTGGGGAGAACTGGAAAGTAGCACGGTCTTTTTAATATTATTGCCTAGAATATCTATGGGATTTGCCCACTCAAATTTTACCGCTTCTATATTATTGATGATTGGATGCGCATTTGGCGAAGTAGTGAGCGGGCTGTAGAACCAAGGATAAGGAGAAAACTGGGTGTCGTTTCCACTGCCGCTTGCCAGTACGATGGGTGCCGAATAAATATCGTTCACCAAGGCAGGGTTGATCCGTAAACCATAGGAAAAGAAAAAATCGTTTAAATTGAGATCTCTCGGCAATGCAAAAGCACTTCCACTTGGATTGAACAAACTATCGTTTTCCATAGCGGTTTGTTCTACCAACCATAAAGATTTACCCCCATTCATAAGATATTGATCCAAGACAAATTTTTCTTTTTCTGAATATGCCAGTGTGGGTTTTGCTTCAATGATAAGATCGAATTCTTTAAGGTCTTCCAGGGTTTTATTGGGATAGTTAGCAACAGAATCCAAGGTAAATGGTGCTACAAAATAATACTGTCCAATGGTTTTAATGAAGTCCGCGATATAGGCATCTCCCAATTCTCCATTCCCCCGCATGATGGCGATCTTCTTCTTTTTGGGCTGTACCAATTGCCCTATGGCATCTGCAAAGGAATATTCCAGTTGCTGTACCGAGTTGTTTATACGCTCCTCATCGGTTGTTCCCAACTTATTTTTAAGCAATGGAATCTTTACGGTTTTGTTGTTGAAATTAGCGATCGCCCAAGGAAAAATAATAGATTCGCTGGCTTTTCCGTTTTCCATAACGCTAATCCGCGCAGGGGTCATTCCCAATTCAAAAAATTCCTGAGCAACAGCATTTGCATCATCACCTTCAGCTAAAGGGTCTATAAAGTTGAATTTTACATTGGAATTATAGGCGGCCATCTCTTCTAGGAATTGCCGGGTTTCATTTTGTAACCTTCTAAATTCCGGTGGGAATGTGCCTTTTAAAAACACATCGATTATTATAGGCGATTCAATTTTATCTATAATGTTTTTTGCCGCGACAGAGAGGGTGTATCTGCTATCCTGAGTAAGATCGAACCTGGAATGAACTTTGGATGCGATAATATTAATCAACAGCAGTCCTAAGATCACGATAAACAGCCCTTTATATTTTGTTGAATTTTTCAAGGGCTAGGCTTTAATTTTAGTTGAATGCATCTTGAAATAAGTGAACGAAAGAAAGAGAAGGATCAAACTCAAAAAATAGATAAGGTCCCTGGTATCCAGCACTCCGCGACTCATGCTTTTATAATGATAGCTCATTCCCAAATATTCTATTCCATAATCGGAATCTCCAAACAATTTAAAATCGGTTATACCATCAAAGGCAAAGAATAGAACGAAACAAAGAAAAACCGAAATTATAAATGCTGTGATCTGATTACTGGATACTGCCGAAGAAAATATGCCGATTGAAGTGTAGGAAGCTGCAACTAGAACCAGTCCTAAGTAAGAACCTAAGGTGGCTCCAATGTCTATATTTCCCAAGGGGTCTCCTAACGCATATATTGTAAATACATAAAATAGGGAAGGAAGTAATGCAATAAAAGATACCAGCAAAGCTCCAAAATATTTTCCTAAAACAAGGTTCCAGATACTAACGGGTTTGGTGAGCAAAAGTTCCATAGTGCCTTGTCTGGTTTCTTCAGCAAAGCTTTTCATGGTGATTGCAGGGATAAGGAAGATAAAGATCCAAGGCGCGAGGTCGAAAAAGGGTTTTAGATCGGCAAAGCCGTTATCCAAAATATTATAAGACCCAGAAAAGACGAACAAAAATAGACTACATAGCGTTAAAAATATTCCCACCACCAAATAGCCGGTTGGGGTAGAAAAAAAAGACCGTATTTCTTTATTAAGGATCGCTACCAATATGATTGTTTTTACTCTAAACTCACTAATTTATCCACACTCCAAGCTTCTGGTTTCTGATTGAAATATTGCTTGGTGTTTTCCCAAACTCCTTTAAACAACTCAGAATTTCTATAATTTTCCAAAGCCTGTTCATTTTCCCAATAACTATACGTGAAAAACTGATTTGTATTGCTTTTGTCCCTGTATAGTTCTAAAAAAAGACAACCTTCAAATCCTCTAACTTTGGATTTTATTGCTTCAAAATCATTTAAAAAAGTTTCAACTTTATCTGGTTGAAAGCCCATTTTCACTATTCGTACAAACATTTAAGATTCAAATTTTAAAGTTACGGTGTCCCTTAACTCCAACCCAAATAGCGTAGAGGCACTTCCCACTGTGCTGGGATTACTTTTATAAATGGCAAGTTCTATATAGCCCCCAGAATTAAAAATGGCAAGTTTCTTTCCGTCTTCTTCGCGCTTATCTTTATCCTGGTTAAATTCTATCGCATCGCTATACGTTTTGTACACATTAGAAAATTTGGCTGTTCGTGCCGTTATTTTGAATTTTCGGCCTTTGCCAATATTCTCGAATATCTTTCGGGTGATGTTCGTCACTACATTCCCATAGTTGTCTATATAAAGAACATGGCCAATGATCTGATTATTTTCAGAATTAATATACGGCTCGATCTCTTTTAGATATTTAATGTTTTCAATAGATTTCCCTATTACCTCCAGCGTTCCACCACGAGCAATATGGCAAGCTACTCTCACAAACACATCCAGTACAGGAAAATTTGTCTCTACAATATTGTGAATGTTGATCTCCACAATCTTTTCAGGCTTGATTTCTGAAGCGATCAAAGAAAGGATCCCATTATTTGCACATATAAAATAATGATCGTCCAGTAAAATCGCTACATGCTTATTTTCCGGGGTTAATTCTGAATCTATCCCGATAATATGAATACTGCCCTTTGGAAAACATGTATAGGCATTTTTTATAATATAGGCCGCCTCGGTAATATGAAAAGGGGAGATGGAGTGCGAAATATCAACAATATGAACATCATCCATTTCGGAGTAGATGGTTCCTTTAACAGCTCCTACAAAGTGATCTTTTTCCCCAAAATCTGTCGTTAAAGTTATGATGGCCATAGACAATTATTGAAGTTTTTTTAAAGGTGTAGCTTGTTATTTATTGTAAATTTGTAATACAGGCGAAGATAAATTTATTTCATCCAAATCTTGAAGAAATTTATATAAAAATTGACAATTTCCTTCAAGTAAAATCTTACATTGTCACTATAATAAAACTGAAAAAATAATTTAAAATTTAAATTTAAACCTACTGCTTTTGAACGAACTCATCATCGAACTTTCCGAAATTAGTCCAAGAGAATTTTTTGGACAACAAAATGAACACATTGAACTCCTTAAAAAGTATTACCCAAAATTAAAGATTGTTGCTCGTGGCAGCAAGATTATGGTTTATGGGGATGAGGATATGCTGGAGGAGTTTGATAGGCGGTTTACCATGTTAATGGATCATTTTGGAAAGTACAACACGCTAGATGAAAACGTGATAGAGCGTGTGCTTTCCAGTAATGGGAGAGAAGATTATTCAACGTCCACAGAGAGCGGGCAAACCTTGGTGCACGGAGTAGGAGGCAAGCTTATAAAGGCCAAAACGGCCAATCAACGAAAGTTGGTGGAGCTGGCCATAAAGAACGATATGATCTTTGCTATTGGTCCCGCAGGTACAGGAAAAACCTATACCGGAGTTGCCCTTGCTGTAAAGGCGCTCAAGGAAAAGCAGGTGAAACGCATCATTTTAACTAGACCTGCTGTTGAAGCAGGGGAAAATTTGGGGTTCTTGCCGGGAGATCTAAAAGAGAAATTGGATCCATACATGCAACCGCTTTATGATGCGCTTAGGGACATGATTCCACATGAAAAACTGGAGATATTTATAGAAAAAGGAATTATTCAGATAGCTCCCTTGGCATTTATGCGTGGGCGAACTTTAGATGATGCCTTTGTGATCTTGGACGAAGGACAAAATACGACCCATGCTCAAATGAAGATGTTCCTCACCAGAATGGGAAAAAATGCAAAATTCATGATAACCGGTGATCCAGGACAAATAGATCTTCCAAGAAGAACAGTTTCGGGTTTAAAAGAAGCATTGCTAGTACTTAAAGATACCAAAGGAATTGGAATGGTCTATTTAGATGATAAAGATGTGGTAAGGCATAAGCTGGTTAAAAGCATCATAGCAGCATACAAGAAGATTGAGCACGCCGAATAACTAATTTTAGAAGTAAACTCAATTCAATTTTATACAATAAAACAATAAAGTGATCTCCTTGTTGAGGTTTTGTAAAATTCATGAAAAATACTATAATAGAAACGAATTTCAAATTTCCAGGACAAACGCAAGTTTATAAAGGAAAGGTTAGAGAAGTATATTATTTAGAAAACGACCTATTGGTGATGATTGCAACCGATAGGCTTTCTGCTTTTGATGTGGTTATGCCAAAAGGAATCCCTTTTAAAGGTCAGATCTTAAATCAGATTGCCACCCAAATGATGGTTGCCACACAAGATATTGTTCCCAATTGGTTGGAGGCAACTCCAGATCCAAATGTGGCTGTGGGAAAAAAATGTGAGCCTTTAAAAGTAGAAATGGTAATACGCGGTTATTTATCCGGGCATGCAGCCAGAGAATACAAAGTCGGGAAACGCATGCTATGCGGAGTTCCTATGCCAGAAGGAATGATGGAGAATGATAAATTCCCTAATCCCATCATCACTCCCGCTACAAAAGCCGAAATGGGGGATCATGATGAGGACATTTCTAGAGAAGCTATTATAAAGCGCAATATTGTTTCGAAGGAAGATTATGAACTTCTTGAAGATTATACCAGAAAACTCTTTCAAAGAGGAAGCGAAATTGCCACTTCTCATGGTTTAATTTTAGTAGATACCAAATACGAATTTGGAAAAACCGCAGATGGAGAAATCGTATTGATAGATGAAATCCATACCCCAGATTCTTCTCGTTATTTTTATGCGGAAGGATATGAAGAGCGACAAGATAAAGGAGAAATCCAAAAGCAATTATCGAAGGAATTTGTAAGGCAATGGCTTATTCAAAATAACTTTCAGGGCTTGGAAGGCCAAACAGTTCCAGAAATGAGCGATGCTTATATAGCAACAGTTTCAGAGAGGTATATAGAATTATACGAAAAGATCACAGGATTTCCTTTCGAAAAGGCAGATCTTTCAAATATTGAAGCGCGTATAGAAAGCAATGTTTTGGAATGCCTAAAGCACAGAAAGAGGTAGATTTCTTTGTCTATTTATAATATCTAACATAATCGATATAAAAACGGGCTGGAAAAATGGTATTATCTATTTCTCGGGCCCATTTTCCTCCAAGAGCTAAATTTATGATAAGATAAAATGGTTTTTGAAAGATATTATCCCTTCCTTCCCTCTCGGCGTCTTCAATTTTAAAGTAATGGAATGGCTCATCATCTATAAAGTAATTGATGCTTTTTTCGTCCCATTCAATAGTATAAGTATGAAAACCATCTTCAGAATAGGGTATTTTAAAACTCTTTGCTGAAGAATTCAATTTTTTGTTATCCAATTCCGGATAGTGGATAGCTCCATGTATCTCTGTTGGGGATTTTCCAACATGTTCCATGATATCAATTTCCCCACAAGCAGGATATCCGTCCCGATATCTGTTTTCTCCCAGCATCCATATTGCCGGCCACGTTCCATTACCTGTGGGTAATTTTGCTCTTATTTGGATTCTGCCATATTTAAAAAGCTTTTTATCAACAGTAGTTATTCTAGCCGAAGTATATTTAGAACCCTTATAATTTTCTTTTCTTGCTTCAATAACTAAAAGACCTTTTTTAATTTGAATATTTTTAGCTCTGGAAGTATAGTATTGCTCTTCATTATTATGCCCCAAACCTTTCTCGAAATTCCAAATATCGGTATCGATCTTTTTTCCATCAAATTCTTCAGCCCATATTAGACTAAGCTCTTGAGATTGCATAAAAGGGGATATTAATAAAAATAAGTAGATTAATGCTCGCATATATAAATAACTTCAGACTCACTGTTTGCTAAAAGTATGCCATTAAAAGTTATATATTTCTATTGGTCACCATCCAACTCAATTTCATAGTCGCTTATCATTTCCAGCATTACTTTTTCTGAACTCGATAAAGAGGAGGAATTTTCAGATTCTTCCTCTTTTATTTTATTGAAATATGGAACAATAGATCCGTTCTCATAATTTTTGGTAATAAACGGGTGTACATAATAGCTTCTGCAAACTGCTCTGGTGTTGCCCAATCCTTCTGCTGCAGCATCAATAGCTGCTAAAATGGCTTTTGCATTTTCTTTCTCCTTCTCTTTATACCCGATTTCATGAAGTGTTTCAAAGTATATCTTTGAAGCCGCCCAGGTTCTAAAATCTTTGGCAGTAAAACTCGATCCGCTTAAGTCTTGGATATATTTGTTTATCATAGAACTGTCTACAGTTTGTTTCTGGCCATCTTCATCATAGAATTTAAATAGTTCCCATCCTGGAATTTCCTCACATTGATTTATTAGCTTTATCAACTTTTTGTCGGAAACAGGGACTGAATGTTCCTTTCCTTTCTTACCAACAAATTCAAATTTCAGTTTACCCTTTGCAATCTTAACATGTTTTGTTCTTAATGTAGATAGGCCATATGTCTTGTTTTTGGCTGCATAATATTCATTTCCAATTCTTATATGTGTTTCTTCCATTAATCGGATAATTAATGCTAAGATTTTACGCTCGTTCATTTTTGGGTGTTCGAGGTCTTCCTCCACCTTTTTTCTGATCTTGGGTAAGGCATTTCCAAAAGTGATCATTTTAAGGAATTTGGTTTTATTCCGTAATTCAGACCACGTTGGGTGATACATATACTGTTTTCTGCTTTTCTCATCTAAGCCTACTGCCTGTAGATGTCCATTTTCAAGATGGGATATTCTAACGTCTCTCCATGCTGGTGGAATAACTAAGCTTTTGTATCTATCTAATTCTCGGCCGGCTAAGATTTTCTTTCCATTTCTATTATAGGTATAGCCTCGACCTCTCTTTTTTCGTAAAACGCTAAGGTTAGATTCAGATACATAGATAAGGTTTGCAATACTAGCAGCTTGTTGGGGATCATTCAATAATCCGCTTACTTCATTGGGAGTTAAGGTCATTTCCTTTTTTATTATAAATATAAAAGGATTGGAAGCAAACAGATTATAATTATTTTGGAGAACTGGTAGTTCCTAGTCAAAATAACTAAAAGTATCCCCATCTTTAATATTAAGCAAACTCTCATAGATCAACTTAATAACATTTTCCACATCGTCCTTATGAACCATTTCTACTGTCGTGTGCATATATCGTAGCGGGAGAGATATTAAAGCAGATGCCACACCACCATTACTGTATGCAAATGCATCAGTATCTGTCCCAGTTGCGCGAGAAGAAGCATTTCTTTGAAAAGGAATGTCCTTTTTCTCTGCCGTATCTATTATTAATTCCCTTAGTTTGTTTTGAATCGCAGGAGCATAGGAGATCACAGGTCCAGCTCCAATTTTAGCGTATCCATTGGTTTTCTTATCAATCATGGGCGTAGTCGTATCATGCGTAACATCGGTCACAATAGCCACATTTGGTTTGATACGCTGAGTGATCATTTCTGCTCCGCGCAATCCTATTTCTTCTTGTACAGAATTGGTGATGTATAATCCAAAAGGCAATTTTTTCTTGTTCTCTTTTAATAAACGTGCAACTTGAGAGATCATAAATCCGCCAATCCTATTATCCAATGCCCGACAAACAAATTTGTTGTCATTCAGAATAAAGAATTCATCAGGATACGTAATTACACAGCCTACATGAACTCCTAATTCTTCTACCTCGGTTTTTGTGGAACATCCCACATCTATAGTGATATTATCTAATTTAGGAGTTTCTTCTTTTTCTTTATTTCGAGTGTGTATAGCAGGCCATCCAAATACTCCTTGAACAATGCCATTTTTTGTATGGATATTTACCCTTTTAGAAGGAGCTATTTGATGGTCGCTTCCTCCATTTCTTATTACATATATAAGACCTTCATCAGATATGTAGTTTACATACCATGAAATTTCATCGGCATGACCCTCTATCACAACCTTAAATTTTGCTTTCGGATTAATTACCCCAACGGCAGTTCCATAAGTATCGGTTATAAATTCATCTACATAGGGTTTCAAATAATCCATCCAAATTTTCTGTCCTTCCCATTCGTAACCTGTAGGGGAGGCATTATTTAGGTACTTTTCGAGGAATTCCATCGATTTTTTGTCAAGCAGATCTTTCTTTGTCATAGTATATTTTAATTGTTTTTTGATTTACTACTTTTCCAAAGTATGGGAAATTAGTAATAATCCTAGTATAAGCTAAAAAGAGCTTGTATACCTAATATTTAGCACGAATTTAATAAGAATAAAATTTTCTACAAGGGCAATAATTGTAAATTTGGAATGGTTTTAGTAAATGGTATCCAAAATTAAAAAGATTGAAATTTAAGCTAACATATATTTTCTTTTTTCTTCTGTTGAATGCATGGAGCCAAATCAATGTTCCAGAGCAGGACACTATTCAGCAAGACACTGTTCAAAGAGAATACTTTATTGTGATGGGGGATACTATTGTTCGGGAAACGATAGATTTAGATGAGGTGCTTATTTTAGGAAGGCTTAAGTTTGGTTCAGATCAGGCGAGAAGGCGTTACCTTATATTAAGGAGAAAAACCAGAAAAGTATATCCCTATGCAAAATTGGCCTCAGAAAGGTTATTGGAGCTGGAATCCAGATTGGATCAAATTAAATCCAAACGAGATAGAAAGAGGTATACTAAAATAGTACAAAATTATATCGATGATCAATTTTCGGCTGAACTTAAAAAATTGACCCGCACCGAGGGTCAAATATTAGTGAAGCTCATTCATAGACAAACTGGCGAGACGGCTTTCGAGCTTATCAAAGAGCTAAAGAGTGGTTGGCGCGCTTTCTGGTATAATTCCACGGCCAGTTTATTCGATATATCATTAAAAGAAGAGTACCATCCAGAATCCAATCAGGAAGACTATTTAATAGAAGATATCCTTCAGCGCTCTTTTCAATCTAAAATATTAGAGCCCCAACCCAGTGTACTGGATTTTAATTTCCATGAGCTTACCAATAAATGGACAGCCGGTAGGTAGTTTGTTGTTATTTCTCAAGTTTTTTTTGGGCGTTCCCCCTCGCTTTGCTCGGGGGCCGGGCTTTACGCTTGTAGTCCCAATTCCACGATGTTCCATTGGGAGCTACCGCTCCAATCCCTAACGCGGGCATCATTGATGCCTTTTATTACAAAAGCACACATAGATTAATAAAAAATAATCCTTTGTTAACTCCCGAGCGTTCAAAGGCTTACCGGGGGATGAAATTTATTTTAAAAAATAGTTGAACAAAAGCTTGTGGTTAAGAAAAAAGAGGGTGTATATTTGCAGCCGCTAAGCGATCAACGAGTAGTTGGTTTGGGAGGCAAAGTTCTTTGGTTGACGTGGGTTTAGAGCGGTTTTGGCGGTTAAAATTCAACTAAAAAAAAGTTTAAAATAAGTTTGCGGGATAAAAATTAAAGTTGGTATATTTGCAGCCGCGTTTAGCGCTACAATACGTTCCTTGATCAGTGATGATATGATGTAAGATTTGAGGATAAATTTTATCAAAAAGTTTAACCAAAAAAAACTTCAAAAAAGTTTTGGTCGGTAAAGAAAAAGCATTGTATATTTGCAGCCGCTTTGAGCGGGATCAAAAGTTCACGAAAAGTTATTGAAAAGAGGTCCCTGGGCTAGGGCGGTTAAGAAGAGGTTCGACTCCTTTTGTTTCGACAAGAAGTTCCCATAATCCTTCCCTTAGGGAAGATGCCCGCAAGGGCAGATGGGAGAAATGTTCATTGATATATTGAATTGACAGCGCGTTTCAATGTTGTCCGCAAGGACGGCAGAAGAAACCAAAAGAAAAGAATTAAGACTAGAAGAATATTTTGAGTGATTGGTTTCTCTTCGGAGGAGCTAATGAAACAGGCCTTGTAATTGTTGCAACATTTAAAAATCAACGATGAAGAGTTTGATCCTGGCTCAGGATGAACGCTAGCGGCAGGCTTAACACATGCAAGTCGAGGGGCAGCGGTCCCGCTTTCGGGCGGGAGCCGGCGACCGGCGCACGGGTGCGTAACGCGTATACAATCTACCTTGTAGAGGGGAATAGCCCAGAGAAATTTGGATTAATGCCCCATGGTATTATAGGACAGCATTGTTTTATAATTAAACATTCATGGCTACAAGATGAGTATGCGTTCTATTAGTTGGTAGGTAAGGTAACGGCTTACCTAGACTTCGATAGATAGGGGTCCTGAGAGGGAGATCCCCCACACTGGTACTGAGACACGGACCAGACTCCTACGGGAGGCAGCAGTGAGGAATATTGGACAATGGGCGGGAGCCTGATCCAGCCATGCCGCGTGCAGGAAGACGGCCCTATGGGTTGTAAACTGCTTTTATAGAGGAAGAAACACCCCTACGTGTAGGGGCTTGACGGTACTCTACGAATAAGGATCGGCTAACTCCGTGCCAGCAGCCGCGGTAATACGGAGGATCCAAGCGTTATCCGGAATCATTGGGTTTAAAGGGTCCGTAGGCGGGACGATCAGTCAGCGGTGAAAGTCTGTGGCTCAACCATAGAATTGCCATTGATACTGTTGTTCTTGAATACTTATGAAGTGGTTGGAATATGTAGTGTAGCGGTGAAATGCATAGATATTACATAGAACACCGATTGCGAAGGCAGATCACTAATAAGTCATTGACGCTGATGGACGAAAGCGTGGGTAGCGAACAGGATTAGATACCCTGGTAGTCCACGCCGTAAACGATGGTTACTAGCTGTTCGGGAGCAATCCTGAGTGGCTAAGCGAAAGTGATAAGTAACCCACCTGGGGAGTACGTTCGCAAGAATGAAACTCAAAGGAATTGACGGGGGCCCGCACAAGCGGTGGAGCATGTGGTTTAATTCGATGATACGCGAGGAACCTTACCAGGGCTTAAATGTAGGTTGACAGGGGTGGAAACACCTTTTCCTTCGGGCAATTTACAAGGTGCTGCATGGTTGTCGTCAGCTCGTGCCGTGAGGTGTCAGGTTAAGTCCTATAACGAGCGCAACCCCTGTTGTTAGTTGCCAGCGAGTCAAGTCGGGAACTCTAACAAGACTGCCAGTGCAAACTGTGAGGAAGGTGGGGATGACGTCAAATCATCACGGCCCTTACGTCCTGGGCCACACACGTGCTACAATGGTAGGGACAGAGAGCAGCCACTTCGCGAGAAGGAGCGAATCTACAAACCCTATCACAGTTCGGATCGGAGTCTGCAACTCGACTCCGTGAAGCTGGAATCGCTAGTAATCGCATATCAGCCATGATGCGGTGAATACGTTCCCGGGCCTTGTACACACCGCCCGTCAAGCCATGGAAGCTGGGGGTACCTGAAGTCGGTCACCGCAAGGAGCCGCCTAGGGTAAAACTGGTAACTGGGGCTAAGTCGTAACAAGGTAGCCGTACCGGAAGGTGCGGCTGGAACACCTCCTTTCTAGAGATTTTGCCGTTTTAAAAGGCAAGACGCAATTACATCAAAAAGGTTCTCAAGAGGTCCTTTTGGTCTTGATTCCTGTCAATTTAATTATATTATAATAGTAAAAAGTGAAATGTGAAGAGTGAATGGTATTACTTGAAACTTGTCATTTTAAACTTGAAACTGTTAAAGATGCAGTCTCATAGCTCAGCTGGTTAGAGCGCTACACTGATAATGTAGAGGTCGGCAGTTCGAGTCTGCCTGAGACTACTTTTTAATTCTGAATTCGGAGTTTTGAATTCAAAATTGAACATGTTCATTACAATACTGGGAAATTTTAGAAGTTGAGAATTCTAATCATTTTAAATTCTGAATTCAAGATTTTGAATTTCTTTAAAATGGGGGATTAGCTCAGCTGGCTAGAGCGCTACGCTTGCACCGTAGAGGTCAACGGTTCGACTCCGTTATTCTCCACAAGGCAATGCCTTGGGATATATTATGTATCACAAGGGTGTTGCAGGCAAAACGCCTACTGATAATTATTTATCAGTGGCGATTCGCCACACGTTCATTGACATATTGGGAAATAAAGAATACGAGAACATTAGGTACTTGCAAGGAATTGCAAGTGCAAAAGAACAATTATAATAAAAGTGTTGTTTTTGCATATCGGCAAAAACAAGATTTGAGCAAATTAGGTAAAAGCACATAAGCTAAATAAGGGCGTATGGGGAATGCCTAGGCTCTCAGAGGCGAAGAAGGACGCGATAAGCTGCGAAAAGCTGCGGGGATTGGCACATACAAATTGATCCGCAGGTATCCGAATGGGGCAACCCACTATATTGAAGATATAGTATTCCGTAAGGAAGGCGAACCCGGGGAACTGAAACATCTAAGTACCCGGAGGAGAAGAAAACAAAAGTGATTGCGCAAGTAGCGGCGAGCGAACGCGCATTAGCCCAAACCACGCGCGTTACGGCGCGCGTGGGGTTGTAGGACCACGTTGTTGGTTGTGAACAGAATTAGAACACCTTGGAAAGGGTGGCCAAAGAAGGTGATAGCCCGGTATAGGTAATGAACATGAACCATAGTGGTATCCTGAGTAGTGCGGGGCACGTGAAACCCTGTATGAATTTGGCGGGACCATCCGCTAAGGCTAAATACTCCTGAGAGACCGATAGTGAACCAGTACCGTGAGGGAAAGGTGAAAAGAACCGTGAATAACGGAGTGAAATAGATCCTGAAACCATACGCTTACAAGCGGTCGGAGCCCTTAGGGGTGACGGCGTGCCTTTTGCATAATGAGCCTACGAGTTACCGTTGCCAGCAAGGTTAAGCCTTTAAGAGGTGGAGCCGTAGCGAAAGCGAGTCTTAATAGGGCTAGTATAGTTGGTAGTGGTAGACGCGAAACCGTGTGATCTACCCTTGGGCAGGTTGAAGCTGTGGTAACACATAGTGGAGGACCGAACCCGTTGACGTTGAAAAGTCTTGGGATGACCTGAGGGTAGGGGTGAAAGGCCAATCAAACTCGGAAATAGCTCGTACTCCCCGAAATGCATTTAGGTGCAGCGTTGATTTAAAGTTTTATAGAGGTAGAGCTACTGATTGGATGCGGGGGCTTCACCGCCTACCAATTCCTGACAAACTCCGAATGCTATAAAATGTTGGTCAGCAGTGAGGGCATGGGTGCTAAGGTCCATGTCCGAGAGGGAAAGAACCCAGACCATCAGCTAAGGTCCCCAAATGTATATTAAGTTGAAATAACGCGGTTGGACTGCCCAGACAGCTAGGATGTTGGCTTGGAAGCAGCCATTCATTTAAAGAGTGCGTAACAGCTCACTAGTCGAGCGGTCCGGCATGGATAATAATCGGGCATAAATATACTACCGAAGCTATGGATTTATACCCTAGGGGTATAAGTGGTAGGGGAGCATTGTAACAAAGTTGAAGGTGTGCCGTGAGGCATGCTGGATTGGTTACAAAAGAAAATGTAGGCATAAGTAACGATAATGCGGGCGAGAAACCCGCACACCGAAAGACTAAGGTTTCCTCAGCTATGCTAATCAGCTGAGGGTTAGTCGGGACCTAACGCGACCCCGAAAGGGTTAGTGGATGGACAACAGGTCAACATTCCTGTACCTGCCCCACGTTGAACGTGACGGAGGCGAAAAGTTGGTGCGTACTGACGGAATAGTACGTTGAAGGAAGTGGCAACACTCCGATAGTACACAAAAGCTTCGGCCGGCGTGACAATCCAGCAAATCGACTTCCAAGAAAAGCAAGTGGTGGCAGCCCGTACCGTAAACCGACACAGGTAGTTGGGATGAGAATTCTAAGGTGCTCGAGAGATTCATGGCTAAGGAACTAGGCAAAATCGACCCGTAACTTCGGGAGAAGGGTCGCCCCCGCCTTGCGGGGGCCGCAGTGAAGAGGTCCAGGCGACTGTTTATCAAAAACACAGGGCTCTGCTAAATCGAAAGATGATGTATAGGGCCTGACACCTGCCCGGTGCTGGAAGGTTAAGAGGAGATGTTAGTGCTTGCACGACGCATTGAATTGAAGCCCCAGTAAACGGCGGCCGTAACTATAACGGTCCTAAGGTAGCGAAATTCCTTGTCGGGTAAGTTCCGACCTGCACGAATGGTGCAACGATCTGGACACTGTCTCAGCCATGAGCTCGGTGAAATTGTAGTATCGGTGAAGATGCCGATTACCCGCTGTGGGACGAAAAGACCCCGTGCACCTTTACTATAGCTTAGTATTGACTTTGGACAAGTGATGTGTAGGATAGGTGGGAGACGTTGAAGCTGCATCGCCAGGTGTGGTGGAGTCATTGTTGAAATACCACCCTTTACTTGTTTGAAGCCTAACCCCGTTTTGCGGGGGACAATGCTTGGTGGGTAGTTTGACTGGGGTGGTCGCCTCCAAAAGAGTAACGGAGGCTTCTAAAGGTTCCCTCAGCACGCTTGGTAACCGTGCGCAGAGTGCAATGGCATAAGGGAGCTTGACTGAGAGACATACAGGTCGATCAGGTACGAAAGTAGGGCATAGTGATCCGGTGGTTCCGCATGGAAGGGCCATCGCTCAAAGGATAAAAGGTACGCCGGGGATAACAGGCTGATCTCCCCCAAGAGCTCACATCGACGGGGGGGTTTGGCACCTCGATGTCGGCTCGTCACATCCTGGGGCTGGAGAAGGTCCCAAGGGTTGGGCTGTTCGCCCATTAAAGTGGCACGCGAGCTGGGTTCAGAACGTCGTGAGACAGTTCGGTCTCTATCTACAGTGGGCGTTAGAAATTTGAGTGGATCTGACTCTAGTACGAGAGGACCGAGTTGGACGAACCTCTGGTGCACCAGTTGTTCCGCCAGGAGCATTGCTGGGTAGCTACGTTCGGAAGGGATAAGCGCTGAAAGCATATAAGCGCGAAACCCACCACAAGATGAGATTTCTTTAAAGGACCGTGGAAGACCACCACGTTGATAGGCCATAGGTGTAAAGGCAGCAATGTCATAGCCGAGTGGTACTAATAATCCGTAAAGCTTAGTGCAGTTCTCCCTTTTTCTTCGGAAGAAGGGAGGGCGAAAAACCTATCCAATTTGCCATTGATCGTTCGAACTGGTATTCTTCTATTGTTTGTTTCCCATATGTTGATCTTATTATCACGCCTTGGCGTGAAGTGAATTGTGAAGCGTGAACAGGTTTTTTCTGATCACCCTTGCCCCTCACTGATCACTTAAATTTAAGGTGGCTATGGCAACGGGGCTCACCTCTTCCCATTCCGAACAGAGAAGTTAAGCCCGTTAGCGCAGATGGTACTGCATTTTTGTGGGAGAGTATGTCGCCGCCTTTTTTTTGAAGACCCCTTCATCACCCGATGGAGGGGTTTTTTTGTTTTGTGGGGACTTCAAATATAAAGTAAATCGTACCACGTCCCGAAAAGTGTGTTTTTAAGGGGCCCTCCCGGCCAGGGACCGCAGCCGGGCCACCGCGTAGTGCGGCACCGAGGCAAAGCTGGAGGGAGACGTATATGAACTTGGATTTTTTTAGCTAAGGGAAGAATTTATATGATGTTACTTATTTCTAAGATTACATTTTTCTTTAAGTGCATCTTTAATCTAAAAATCCCAGGACGACTCTGCCTCGGGGTTTCCTGTTCATCCCTCCTTGGGAGAGGTCGTAACTGCCTTTTTAGGCAGTTTCGGGTGAGGCAAAATTATAAAATTTCGGTTTTGGATTCCTGCCACCAAAATGACCCCGATAGCTCGGAAGGCGAAACACCCCTATGGCTTGCTTCGGGGGATAGTCGGTTTCATGAAGGTTTTTGTTAAGTAAGTTTAGTAACAAAAAAGAGGCACCCTTTGGCACCTCTTTTTAATTGACTTATCTACATTAAATGATGAATTCCGTCACCCTTAACTTGGTTCAGGGTCTCTGTACGTAAGACCACTAATTTATAGAGATTCTGAAGTAAATTCAGAATGACGCGTTTTTAGACAAGTTTCTTTTGCTTGTAATTTAATTGCCTTACTCCCTAATATGCCCGTCACCCAAAACATAGTATTTATTGGTTACCAATTGTTTTAGGCCAAGAGGTCCACGGTGGTGCAACTTATCGGTACTAATGGCAAGTTCTGCTCCCACGCCCATTTGTCCGCCATCTGTGAAGCGGGTAGAGGCATTATGGTACACGGCAGCACTATCTACTTGCTCCATAAATTCCAAAGCTTCGGTTTTATCTTTGGTGATGATCACCGCAGAATGCCCGCCAGAATATGTATTGATCTTATTTATAGCCTTGTCGATCCCGTTTACATTTCCAACCACTATTTTCATGGCTAAAAACTCTTCATACCAGGTATCTTCCTTAGATAGCTTTTCTTCGGAATTCAAAACTTCGGAAATCTTATCATCTACAAGGATCTCTACATCATGATCTTTTAATAATTTTTGAAGCTCTTTCAATCTGGATTCATATTCAGGTAAATTCTGATCTACCAATACTTTATCCAAGGCATTGCAACCAGAAATTTTATCGGTCTTGGCATTTAAGATCACTTTTTTGGCAGTTTCAAAATCGGCATTTTCAGCAACATATAAAAAGTTGTTTCCTCTCCCGCTTACCAAAACAGCACCAGTTGCATGTTCTTTTACAAAAGCGATCAATCGTTCTCCCCCTCGTGGTACTATAAGATCTAATTGTACCGGAGGATTCTTCAAGAACCCTTGAGTTTCCTCCCTATTTAAATGTAAAAGTTCTATCCAATTGGTTTCCAGACCGTTTTCAGTTAAAGCTTCATGCCAACATTCTTCTAATATTTTGTTGCTGTTAATAGCTTCTTTCCCACCTTTTAAAAAGATCTTGTTGTTTGCTTTAAAGGCAAGAACAGCTGCTTCTATGGTTACATCTGGTCTGGATTCATAGATAATAAGGATGTTACCAAAGGGGGCTGTTTTATTGGTGATATCCAATCCGCTTTCCAGTATATCATGAGAAATGGTTTTTCCAACAGGATCTTCCTGCGCCATCACCTCTTTTATAGAATGGATCATCCCATCTACCTTTTTATTATTTACGATAAGCCTGTCGTACATGGCACCTTCTTTTTCCCCAAAGGCATCCAAATCCTTTTTATTTGCTTCTATGATATGCGCACGCTTGGAATCCAAAATTCGGATCATCGCTTTAAGCACATTATTTTTTGTTTCTGTTTTTATCAACTTCATGTTATCTCTCTCTTTAAAATGTTTATTTATTATAATCTGAAATCATGGAATTAGGCAGTGAATAAAGTACCTACTTCTTTTCCTTCCATAATATCAAGAATGATATTCTTTCGTTTTCCATTGGCTATATAGGTAGGGATATTCTTGGCAGCCGTACTTTTGGCGATCTTGATCTTAGATTTCATTCCCCCGCGGCCTTGGCCTTCACCTTTTTCTGATGCTTGCACATATTTCTCTACATTTTCATCTATCTGTACATTATTCAATTTAATAGAATCTTCATGATCTGGGTTACCATCATACAAACCTTCTGTGTCACTTAGAATGATCAAAGCATCAGCTTTAATCAATTCTGCAACCAGACTCGCCAATTCATCATTATCTGAGAACATGGACATGGTAACCGAAACGGCATCGTCTTCATTTGCAATGGGTATAATTCCTTCAGAAAGTAAGGACTCGTAACAATTTATCATATTTTCACGGTGCATTCCTGGACTAAAATCCCTTTTGGTTGCTAGTACTTGGGCGCACCGCATTCCGTAGTCATGAAATATGCTATAATAGTGACGCATCATTCTAGGTTGCCCTACCGAAGAATATACTTGTCTTCTTTTAGATTCATCTTTAATACTTATTTCTCCTAAAACTTCCTTTCCTGCAATTGCAGATCCAGAAGACACCAACACCACCATAATATCTTGTTCATAGAGGGTAGCTATTTGTTCCACGAGATTTTTCAATACCGGTCCTAAAATTCTGTTGTCCTTGTTGGTCATTACATTGGTACCAACTTTTACAACAATTCTTTTCTTCTTCATTTTATCGATCTTACTATTCGTGTTCTTAAATATTTATTCTTTACCTAATTCCACTGCTCTGTCGAAAGCGGCATAGGCTGCATCCTTGATTAATTCTTTAACGTTGTTGTCTTCCATAGAATCCAATGCCGCTCTTGTAGTGCCACCCTTGGAAGCTACACGTTCCATCCAAGTGTTTGGGGAAAGATCTGACTGATTGAATAATTCTACCGCGCCTTCAAAGGTTTTACTAACGAGTATTTTAGAATCGTTCGTAGAAAAGCCCATTTTTAATGCTGCCTCCAACATAGACTGCATAAAATAAAATACATAAGCTGGACCGCTTCCAGAAATTCCAGTAGAAGCATCTATAAAATTCTCGTTAGATACCCTAATAGATTCTCCTGTGGTATCTAGTAAGTTTCTCACCATAAGAAGTTCTATTCTGGAAACCTCCTTAGATTCTGTGTAAGAAGTAACCCCTTTTCCAACTTGCGCTGGTAAATTAGGCATCGCCCTAATCACTTTTTTTACATTTAAGCTGTTCTGAATGGTTTCTATAGTAACACCCGCCATTATAGAAACAAAGATCTGTTCTTTATTAAGCAAAGGTTGTATCTCGTTGAACAATACTTCAGAGTGATAAGGTTTTACCGCTATAAAAACCACATCTGCTTGCGGTAGGCAATCTTCTATCTTATTATAAACATTAAAGTGGGAATGTTCTTTTAAGGATGCTATTAATTCTTCAGATTTGTCATAGATCATTAATTTGTGTCTGTTCAAAAGAAAGGATTTGGACATGCCTTCTGCATATGTTAATCCCATATTTCCTCCTCCAATTACTAAAATTTTCATTATGCTATTTAAATTAAATGATTTTCCCCGAAATTCAATTCGGTTGATTTTCTATAACAAGTGGCACAAAGACCATACTAGGTGCCCAAATAATAGGAAAAGTTTGGATTATAGCTTTGAGATTGGAAATAACAGAATTTTGAAGTATCAAGTCAATAAATAGATTACACCTATATGCTTTAATAAATTTTTGAAAATGAAGCACAGGTTTTTATTTAAGTATTTAGTATTCAATGTGTTGAAGCGGGGTAAGAATCAACGGCTAAAATTTTTTATTTAATTTTTTTTTCAGTGAATTAAGAATTTTAACAATAATTATTTAATAATATCCCCTAGAAACACTTTATGAATAAGAATAGTTTAATTAAATAGGATTTGCGCCAATATGTCAAAAAGGGCAATATTGGCAGTACGCTGATGAAGTAATTTCAGGACCTAACGAAGTGCTTAATCGTGCTTACGCAGTTTATTGGTGCAGAACAGAAAGAGTGCTGTCTGAAATTTGTTGAAATTGGAAAGAAAAATAAAGAGCCTATTTTCTAATTTTTTGTGTTCTGTATAATAAAATGATTCGCACGAAATATCTTCACATTCCATCATCCCATTAATATCATTTTTGTGATTGCTAATAGCCTGGTGGAGTTCTATTTTTTCTGTTTTTAAAGCTGTAAGGGAACTGGAATAGGTAAATAGGTTCTCATAAAGGTTTGGCAAGTCTTCTTGGAAGATATCCGCAGAAATAAACTGACTCAAAAATGTAATTTCTTCGGAACAGGTTTGAAGTTTTTTATCCCATTCCCGAATATCTGCAATAAGTTCTTCTACATTTTTTTCATTTGCAGAGCCACTTTGTTTAATTAAGATCGCCATATCGCAAGTTTTAAAAAATTTTACACTTATGTCTTATAAAGATAAGTTTTTCAAAAAAAAATAGCAAGGATTTAAGACATCATTAAAATCTTATAGGACCTTATGAATAATTCATATTTTAAGGTATATCTTTAAGGTATCATACAATGATATATACCATCATTCTGTCCCGAAGCGTCTGGAGTTCCAGAATCTCATCACACTAACAATCAATATACTAAGTTGAAGCCCTAAAATATCCCGAGGCTTCCGCACAAGGGGCGAAATTATTATAGGTCAAAAAACGCGGCTATACAGATATTTTTAACTTCTTAAATCTTTTGAATATAATAGTAAATAATTGATATTTAGATATTTGAACTTGTTTGATTTTTAATTATTACCTTTTAAATTTTAAAAGTTTTAATGTGACAATTCACTTGTTATAAAGTCAATTTTTAGTAAATTAAGGGGTGCTATAATTTTGGGATTTAAACCAATAGTTTTATAAAAAGAGAAGGTATGGAAATTTTAATTTGCCAGAGTTGCGGATTGCCATTTGGGAAGAAATCGATGGGAACCAATAGGGACAAAACAAAAAATGATGAATATTGTATTGGTTGTTTCGATAAAGGAGAATTTACAGACCATTCCTTAACCATGCACAAATTAGAGGTAAAACTTGTGGAGATGGCAGAGGTGCATAATGAGATCACTCTGGAAGAAGCTCAAGAAGTAATCAAAGAATTACCTTATTTAAAACGATGGCACATGAGTATTATGTGAATATTCAGGTCTATCCATAACGTATCATAAAATGGTGAATAACATCATTCTAACCCGACCCTTAGGGAGTATCAGGATCTCATAACACCAAGAATCAATATAGTAAATTGAGACCCTGAAATATCCCGACACGGACCAGGGTAACAAAATTACTGGAGGATATACAAAAATATTATAATCTAAACGTTATGGAAAGTATCACTAAATTATTAAACGAGATCACTTTAATCACTTTGAAAATGGAAACAAAATATCCCGAGATCTATAAATTTTTAGATGAAGATACCTTAACGCTTCCTGTTAGAGAGCATCCTAAAATAAATTCTGAAGTATTGTTGGACTATTTAGAAAGTCTAAAACAACTTTTATTCCATCATAAAGAAACCCATCGGATAAATTGATTTAATCCCTCATCGAGGGTTTAATTCCCCGAGGCTTGTCTCGAATTTTTAAAAATAGTTTCCAATGAATACCTCGTGGGCTCGCCCCGAGGTTCTTGATTTTGATATAAAACGTCATCTTCCCAGCCTCATAAATTTCTTATTTTAATGACATAGAGGTTAATATATTGTTTTTCAGCTAATTATGTTTTGTTAAAATATTTCTTAAATAAATTTTATTTTGATTTTTGTGTTCTGGAATCGATTACTTTTGGCGCACTAAATCAATTAATAAATTTTAAAATGAAAAAATCATTTTTTGCTCTTACAGCTATCGTATTAGTGCTGAGTTTTACTTCTTGTAAAGAAGATTCAGCAGAGAAAACTGAAGAAGTGGAAGTAATGGAAACAGAAGTTGAAACTCCTGCAGAAGTTATTGAAACTCCCTCTGAGGAAGTAATAGATACTTTAAACGAAGAAACTGTAGAAAGGGAAGACACAATGACTGAAACTGCGGTAAACTAATTGCAGCACCTTTCTAATATAAAAAGCCCAAACTTTTAGAGTTCGGGCTTTTTTATTTTTAAAAAACTCAGTTTAGCTAGTTCTTATTTTCATCTCCCTGATCTTCTTCCATTTCTTCTTTCATGTCCTCCATTGCATCTTCATCAAGATCTTCTTTATCTTCAGTAGTTGTAGGTACAGGAAAACCTCTATCTCTCATTAAAGCATCTATTTTAGCATCTCTTCCTCTAAATAACCTATATGCTTCCGCAGGATCCATAGAGTTTCTTGGCGCAAATAAGTATTTCACCAATTTGGCTGCCATATCCTTGTCGTAAAAACCTCCAGGGGATTCTGCAAAAGCTTCTGCGGCATCAGCAGTTAAAACATCTGCCCATAAATATCCATAGTATCCAGTTGCATAACCTTCCCCGGAAAAAACATGTCCAAACTGTGGAGAACGGTGACGCATCACAATTTC
This sequence comes from Gillisia sp. Hel_I_86, assembly GCF_007827275.1. Lineage (NCBI taxonomy): Bacteria > Pseudomonadati > Bacteroidota > Flavobacteriia > Flavobacteriales > Flavobacteriaceae > Gillisia > Gillisia sp. Hel_I_86. The sequence goes on from NZ_VISE01000001.1 coordinate 2,914,702, forward strand.
GTCAGGCATATTTAATTCCTTCAAAGCTTTTTTCTCGAAATTCTTCGGATTTATATTGGAAGGATCTATAGTATGATATTTCATATCCATCAAAGCGGAAGCTAAAAATTCTGTTGTTCCAAATCCTTGATTAAAAGTAGAGGCATTTTTGATTTTCTGTACCAATTCAGCAGGAATTGGCTCCCCTGTTTCGTGATGCAACAAAAATTGATCGATCACTTTATCTGTAGATAGCCATCTTTCCAATAACTGAGACTGAAATTCTGTGTAATCCCGGACCCCTCCATTTAATGTGGGATACTTTACGTTGGATGATAGAAAGTGCAAAGCATGTCCAAACTCATGGAAAAAGGTGGTTGCATCGTCCCATGAAATAAGTGCCGGTTCTCCCAGGGCTGGTTTTACAAAATTGGAGTTGTTTGAGGCTAAAACGGTTTCCTTACCATCAAAAGTGGTGTAACTTCTATATGTTGTTGCCCATGCTCCAGAGCGTTTTCCTGGACGTGCATAAGGATCTAAATACCAAAGCCCAATATGCTCTCCAGTAGTTTTATCGGTTACTTCCCATACTTTTACGTCTTCATGAAAAACAGGAACGCTTCCTTCTGCTACCGGACTAAAATTAAAATTGAATAATTCTCCTGCGGTAAAAAACAATGCTTGTGTAAGATTATCCAATTGTAAATATTGTTTTACTTCATCAGAGTCGAGATCGTATTTTTCTTTTCTAACTTTTTCAGCAAAATACCTGTAATCCCAAGGTTTTATAGTGATATCAAGATCTTCCATTTCGGCAATTGCTTGCATATCTGCCACTTCTTGCTCTACTCGTGCAAGGGCCGCTGGCCAAACAGCATTCATTAGCTTCATTGCGTTTTCCGGATTTTTTGCCATCCTGTTCTGCAAACGCCATTCGGCAAAATTCTTATATCCCATCAACTTAACTCGCTCATTTCGAAGTTTTAATATTTGCGATATCAACTGATTGTTGTCGTATTCATCATTATTATCTCCTCTAGAATAATAGGTTTCCCAGACTTTTTTCCGTAGCTCTCGCTCATCAGAATAGGTCAGAAACGGATCCATGGACGAACGGGTGTTGGTAATGGCATATTTCCCTTCTTTGCCCCTGTCTGCTGCAGCTTTGGCAGCGGCTTTCACAAAAGAATCTGGTAACCCGCCTAATTGATCTTTTTCTAGGTACGTAACATAGCTTTCTTCGTCATGCAATACATTGTTGGAAAACTGAGTATATAACTGAGATAGTTCTTTATTGATCTCGGCATAGCGTTTTTTGGATTCCTCATCTAAATTAGCGCCTTCCATGTCGAAATTCTCATAGATAAGTTGGACCACACGTTGCTGATCCTCGTCTAAAGGATTCTTTAAAGAATTATCATATACCGTCTTTACGCGCTCGAATAATTTTTTGTTTTGTGAGACCTTGGAGGAATAATCTGAAATTTTTGGAGAAAGTTCTTTCTGTATTTCCCTAAATTCAGGTGAAGAAACATTACTGCTCCAAATTCCATAATAGGTAAAGGCCCTATCCAATTCTTTGCCAGATCTTTCCATTGCGGCTATCGTGTTTTCAAAGGTAGCTGGATCCGGATTGCTGGCAATTTTCTGAATTTCCTTTAAATGCATTTCCATTCCCACCTCTATGGCAGGTTGCAATTTGGAAAGCTCCATTTTATCGAATGCAGGTACACCACTGTAAGGCCCTGTCCATTTGGATAACAAGATATTTTCTGAATTTGTGATTGCTTCGGTTTCCATTTTGTTTTTTGGGTTCTCTTGGGCATTAATTTGCATCATGGGAGAGATTGCCGTTACTGTAATTGCGATAAGCCCAAGTGCTTTTTGATAATTTAAAAAGGTTTTTTTCATTTTTTGTTGAAGTTATTTGTCAGGTTGAAATTTATAAAATTGATATTTAAATGATTTAAAAAACTTGTTAAAGCTCCCGTCTTTAAATTTAAGTATTTGGGTTAACTTTTATACGATTTATAGTTATAAACTTTAATCTATTTTTTCTTATACATCCCGAAAATAATTAAATTTGTTACTTTTATTTTTCAATACCTTAAACAATATTCAATTTTTATTGTGAATTATAGCTATGATCCAATCAAGTTCATTAAAATCTTCCTTTATAACAAATAATAATAATCGGGAATCTAGGCTCATAGCGGTAGGTGCCAGTGCTGGAGGATTAGAGGCATTAAAATCCTTTTTTGAGGGAATTCCATCTTCCGATACCAACTCATATATTGTAATTCAACACCTATCCCCAGATTTTAAAAGTATGATGGGGGAATTGCTCGAAAAATCTACCGATCTAATTATAGAAGAAATCGAGGAGAATACTGAAATAAACCCGGGAACCATCTACCTTATTCCTACAACGAGCAATCTTATTCTACAAAATGGCCAGTTGCAATTGATAGACAAGCCAAAGGGCCAAAAATTGAACTTGCCAATAGATATGTTTCTTCAATCCTTGGCACAATTTAAAGAAGATCAAGCAATTGCAATAATCTTAAGTGGTACAGGAAGCGATGGGACCAGAGGGATTAAAACCATAAAAGAAAATGGCGGATTGGTAATGGTGCAAGATCCTGCCCAAGCAAAATTTGATGGAATGCCTCAAAGTGCAATTCAAACGGGCTTGGTAGATTATATCCTGAAAACCGAGGATATGGGGAAGGAGCTTCAAAAATACATTAATGCTCCCGTAGTACTTCATTTTACAGATGATGATATTCAATATGACGAGGTTACGCTCTCTAAAATTTTAAATCTTATTCTCGAAACCACCGATGTGGATTTTAACGAGTACAAACATTCTACACTGGCAAGAAGGGTTGCAAGAAGGGTAAATGTTTGTCAATGTAATTCTCTTTCTGAATATTATAATTTGCTAAAAGCACAACCACTTGAAATTCCAATATTAGCAAGAGAATTTTTAATTGGGGTTACTAAATTTTTTAGGGACCTTCCTGTATGGGATATTATGGAAGAAACCGTGCTTCCAACAATTATTGCAGGCAAGGCAAATGGAGAAAAACTTAAAATATGGGATGTTGCTTGCAGTACGGGAGAAGAGGCTTATAGCTTAGCAATGTACATTAATGAAGAGTTGGAGCGCCAGAACAAAAAGATTGAAGTGAAAATTTTTGCCACAGATATTTCTCAAGAACATTTAGATATTGGGGGATTGGGGATTTATTCTGAAAGTATAGTAGCAGATATAGAACCTAGATTGCTGCAAAAATATTTTATTACCAAAAGCAATGGGTATCAGGCAGTAGAAAAATTGAGGGATATGATTATATTCTCTCATCACAACATTATCAAGAACCCTCCATTTCATAATATGGACTTGGTACTTTGTAGAAATATGCTAATCTACTTTCAACCAAGTATACAAAAAAGAGCATTAAATGTTTTGCATTATAGTTTAAAAGAAAATGGCTTTTTAGTATTGGGAACAAGTGAAAGCGTTAGTAGCCATTCGGAGAGTTTTGAAGTGATTAATAGAAAATGGAAAATATATAGAAATACGCTATTGAGAAAAAGCTTAAATGCCGAAGTGCTTCACTCCTCCGCAAACAATAGGCCTAGAGAAAAATCAAATGCAAGATTAATTTCCAATTCACGGCCTCAAGTTTCAAGTGCTGTACAAAAAGTTAGCAATGAGTTAAACGAAGCCATTCTAGAGCAATTTGGGGGCGCCAGCGTTTTTATAGATTCAGAATATAATATTCTTCAAGCAATAGGAGAATTTAGAAAATATGCAAGCCTTCCTGTTAACGGGTTTTCTATCAATTTACTGGATATGTTAAGTACAGATCTTAAACATATTGTAAAAGCGACGGTAAAAGCGGCCGTGAAAAAGAACGAAAAAGTGGTTTATAAGGATGCTACCTATATACATCAAGATGAAAACAAAAATTTAGATCTCATAGTAAAACCTTTTAAACGTCATAATTTGGATCAAGAGGTAAACTATGTACTTACATTTCTTGAAAAAGATTTAGAACTTTCTCAAATAGATACTGTAGAAAGGCTTACTGTAGATAGTAGATCTCAAAATTATATTCTGGAATTAGAGGAGGATCTTAGAAAAACAAAGGAAGAGCTTCAATCTTCTATTATGGAGGTTGAAACCAGCAATGAGGAATTGCAAGCTGCAAATGAGGAATTATTAGCTTCTAATGAAGAATTGCAGAGTACCAATGAAGAATTACAAAGTGTAAATGAAGAAATAAATACAGTAAATGCTGAAAATATTCAGAAAATTGATGATCTGGCTTCTTTAAATGCAGACATCAATAACCTATTAGAAAGTACAGATATTGGCACCATATTTTTAGATAATGAATTGCGGATTCGAAAATTCACGCCTGCAATTAAAAAACATTTCAGTCTTATTAATTCAGATATTGGACGCCCAATAAATAACTTCAATTCTAATTTCGGCGTTAATAAAACCAAAACGTTGCTTGAAAAATGCACAGAGGTTTTAGCTACTGGTAAAACCATCGTTAGTAATATTAGATCACTGGATAATAGAAGTTATTTACGAAGAATTTCTGTCTTTAAAGATTCCAACGATAAAAGTACTGGTGTTGTAATTACGTTTGTGGATGTGGAATCGCTAGAAAAGGCAAAAAGAAGGGTAGAAGTTAGCGAGAAAAGGTTCAAATCTTTTTATGAGGAAGATCCTATAATGCATATAAGTGTAGATCCCTTTACCCTTAATATTAACCAGTGCAATAAGCATACTTTAGAAAAATTGGGATACGATTCTAAAGAAGAAATTATAGGGAAACCTATTTTCGATCTTTATGAGGATGATGCACAGATACAAGTTCTTAAGTTAAATAGATTATTTAAAGAACGGGGAGAACTTGTAAATGTAGAGCAAGAAATGATTACCAAAGATGGAAAAAAACTGCCAATCATTTTAAATTCTACTTTGGAAATGGATGATGAAGATACCATTGTGGCGTATAGGTTTACTTGCGTAGATATTTCGGCTTTAAAGAAAGCCCAAGAAGATCTAAAAGAGCAGAAATCAGATTTAGAAAGAGTAAATAAAGATCTGGAACAATTTGTTTCCATATGTTCCCATGACCTACAAGAACCCTTGGCTACCATTAAATTTGGAAGTGATATTTTAGGGAAGATCTATGCAGAGAAATTGGATGACAAAGCAAAGGAGTATATTTCTTATATAGATGAGGCTTCAGACAGATTAGCCAACCAGATCAAAGGTTTATTAGAGCATTCCAGAATTGGTAGGGATTCTAAGAAAGTATCTGTAGACTCTAAGGAGCTTATGGAAGTTGTGAAATACGATCTTGGTAAGAGATTGAAAGAAACCAAAGGAAAGGTTTATATAGGTGCACTTCCTAAATTAATGGCCTATGAGATCGAATTAAGATTACTCTTCCAGAATTTATTAAGCAATGCGTTAAAGTATATTGCAAAAGATAGAACTCCAGAAATTAGGGTATCTGCATATCCGGAAGGCGATCATTGGATCTTTTCTTTTATGGATAATGGAATTGGGATTTCAGAAGAAGATCAAAAGAACATTTTTACGATATTTAATAGGGTTCGTACCCAGGATAAATACGAGGGTACCGGTGTAGGTCTAGCTCATGTGGAGAAAATTGTACAATTGCACGAAGGCAGTGTGTGGGTAGATTCTCAATTGGGAGTTGGTAGTACCTTTTATGTAAAGCTTAAAAAAGCTTAATTAAAAAGCACCAGAAGAAATGGATACGCAAAAAACAACCATCACCAATTGTGAAAAAGAACCTATACATATTATAGGGCAATCTCAGGCTCATGGGGTTATTGTGGTATGTAACCCAATAAATTTAGAAATAACTCAATGTACAGGGAATGTAGCGAAATTATTAGGCTTGTCTTTGGAGAATCTATTGGGAAAAAATCTTTCAGTTTTAATTTCTTCTGAAAAAATTGGCCAGATTAAGGAAAAGCTGAACAATGAAAAAACCCTTCTTCCCGATGAAGAAATAATAAATCAAAAAAAGTATTTTATAATCCCCCATCTATCCGACTCTAATCTGGTTTTGGATTTCGAACCGGCAGGTACCATTTTACACTCGTCTTTATTTCAAAATCAGCTTACCGCAATTTTATCAGAAATTGAAAGCACTCAAACTATAGATGAGATGTGTAATGTTGCAGTAGCTCAAATAAAGCAACTGTTTGAGTATGACAGGGTAATGATGTATAAGTTTGATGATGAATGGAATGGGGAAGTTATCGCTGAAGTAAAGGAAGAACGATTGGAAAGCTGGTTAGGATTGCATTATCCTGCGCGCGACATTCCAAAACAAGCTCGTGAGCTATTTTTAAAACAAGGTGTACGAATAATTGCAGATGTCAATTTTAAACCTTCTAAACTAATTCCCGAAATCTCTCCTATTACCAATGAGCCTTTGGATATTTCTAAATCGGAATTACGTGGTGTTTCTCCAATTCATATAGAATATTTGAAAAATATGAAGGTAGGAGCCAGCCTTACGGTAGCAATTATCTTGGAAGGAGAATTATGGGGTTTATTGGCATGTCACCATTACGCTCCCAAATTTATAAACTATCCTCAGCGACAAACCTGTAGGTTCTTAACCCAGGTATTTAGTAATAGTCTTTCGGTAAAAACCACGAAGACATTTTTAGACCATATGGGGGCATCTGAAGTAATTCGGAAGGAGTTAGTGCGCCAAATGGAATCTATACCCAATATTAAAGAATCGCTCTTAAAATTTAACCCAAAATTTACAGATATTGTTGAATGTAGTGGAGGTGCCCTGTATCAGGATGGGAATTTAAGATTGGTAGGTACTACTCCTCAAAAAGAGGAAGTTCTAGACCTACTTCAAAATTACATTTTTCAGAAAGAGGAAGAATTATTTTTCACAAAAAATCTTGGATCTCAATATCCAAAAGCCAAAGCCTACACCAAATTTGCTTCTGGTCTTTTGAGTCTTCAATTAAAAGATGGCAAAAACTCCTATTTATTATGGTTTAGGCCAGAGATTTCTGAAACTGTTACATGGGGCGGTAATCCAGAAAAAATTGGGTTTGTAAAGGAAGGAATAGAATATTTAAGTCCTAGAAAATCTTTTGAAAAGTGGACGCAGCAAAATGCAGGTATTTCTAAACAATGGGAAAATTATGATCTGGAAGCCGTAGCTTCCTTACAAGAAAGCATTACCCACATGATCGTAAAAAAGCAAAGGGATGAGATTTTACATCTCAACGATCAATTGATAGAAGCTAATCAAGAATTACAAACCTTTAGTTATAGTATATCTCATGATCTGAGGGCGCCCTTAAGGGGAATAGATGGGTACGCTAGAATTTTAAGAGATCATCATATAAAGGAACTGGATGATTACAGCAAGCATGCCATAGAGACCATTGTGAAATCTGCAGAGGATATGGATGGGTTAATCGAGGATATTTTAACTTATTCCAGCGTTGGTAAAAATGTGATGAAGCCAGAATTAATTTCTATTGAAAAGTTGGTAGAAGATATAGTGGTTAAACACAATTTAGAAAAGGAATATCCTAACACGAAGCTACAGCTAGCTCCCGATATGCCCAAAATTGAAGGAGACAAAAGGATGATCTCACAATTAATAAATAACTTAATAAGCAATGCTTTTAAATATTCAGCTAAAGTTGAGTTACCTTTGGTAGAAGTTGGTTATTTAAGAGACGATAAAGGCCCTGTTTTTTTTGTAAAAGATAATGGTATTGGGATAGATCCCTCCTTAAATAATAAGATCTTCGATGTCTTCTCCAGATTAGTTGGTGAAGAATATTCGGGTTCTGGAATTGGACTTGCTATTGTTAAAAAAGTAATTGACATTCATAAGGGAACATTGAGAGTGGAATCTGAACCAAATAAAGGGGCTGGTTTTTATTTTACCTTCCCAGATTGGAATTAATAATGTATTCATTTTATTGGTTTAAATATGATAACCATACCATTACGCATACTGATAGCTGAAGACCATAAAACCGATGCGGAGCTTATAACGTATCACTTACATGCTATAGTGGAGGCTCCGGAAATAAAAGTGGTAGACAACCTGATTAATTTTAAGGCGGCTTTACAAAACTTTATACCAGATGTGATCCTTTCAGATTATAATTTACCAAGCTGTACAGGCTTGGATATTTTAAAAGCCACGCAGGAGTATGATATAAATATGCCTTTTATTTTTATTACAGGTACCATAGAAGATGAAGAATTGGCTGCGAATACCATATTGTCTGGCGCTAGCGGATTCATATTAAAGAAAAATATGCATCAACTGCAAGATAAATTAAGGCCCTTGCTAAAAAGGGTTGTTTTTAATATCTCGCAACAGGAAATCGTGAGGGAAAAAGTGCGAAAAAATAGAATTGCTGTAAATCAAATTTATCAGTATCTGGATAATATAAAAGGCGAGAACGAAGAACAGCGGGAGAATTTAAAAGAGATCAAAAAAAATATTGATGAAATAGAATTGGACGATGATGTTAAGTGAGTTAAGAGCGCATACACAATCCCTGCACAAGGAAATAGAAAAAGAGAATCTTGCAGGACTTATTATGGACCACAGTATCTCCAGGAACCAATATAAAACGTTGTTGCTGCAAAACTATATTGCTTATAAAGTGGTGGAAGATGAGGTGTCCCCTTATATGGAAGATTACAAAACGGGTAAAAGCGATCAGTTGAAAAAAGATCTGGATTTTCTGAAGGTTGATATAATAAGACTAAGGGATTTTAAAACGAAATTTAATTGCCAAAATAAAATGGGGGCTCTGGGTGCTGCCTATGTAGTGGAAGGATCGGTTCTAGGAGGCCTTATGATTGCAAAGGAATTAAGTAACTGTATTCAACTTAATGATATTAAAATTCATCATTTCTTTAATGGAGACCGTACTAATATAAATGGTTGGAAACAGTTTTGTAAACAAGTAAAGAACACTCAGTATTCCGAAGAAGAAATAAATCAAGCTGTAGAAAAAGCTAAAGAAACATTTATATTCTTTGGCAAAGTATTTAAAGAAATCCTAGCAGAAGAATTAACCTTAAAGGAAATTTTATAGCTTAAAATTTCTAAGCCTGAAAATTTCTCCTGGTCGTAAAGTGTCTATATACTCATTTGCTATGCGGTATCTTACTAGTCTCAAGGTTGGAAATCCAACCGCCGCGGTCATTTTTTTTACTTGCCTAAACTTACCTTCGGTTAATGTAATAGCAATCCAACTTGTGGGTCCATGACGCTCGTCCCTTATTTTTTTGCTTCGTGCCGGGAATTGAGGAATTTTTTCCAAGTTATGTGCTTTACAAGGCTTGGTCATGTATTTTGTTCCTTTAATCCCTATTTCAACTCCTTTTTGCAAGTTTAAAATTGCAGCTTGGGTTATTAAACCGTCTACCTGAACATAATATTCCTTTTCAACTTTCGAGCTCCTTACCGTGTCACTCATTTTTCCATCGGTGGTAAGGAACAATAAACCTTCGGAATCTTCATCTAATCTCCCAATAGACATCGTGCCTTCTGGAAATGTTCCTAATTCCCCCAGTAATTTTTTGTTCCTTCGGGTATTCTGATTGTAAACAAACTGACTAAGATATCCGTAGGGTTTATAGATCTTGAAATGTTGATGAGGCATGATATGGTTTTACTTAAGCTCAAAAGTATTAAAAAAAGAAAGAAAGCGAAAAGCCGAAAACCGGGAATGACTTTTGATAATAAAATCAGGGATCAAATAATAAAATTAAAGCTTGCTAATTCATTTGATTGGAATAAATTAGCCGAAAAATTTAAGAAAGGTTTCCACCCAACATTAAAAAATATAAGCACCCATGAAAAAAACACTTTTGATACTTCTTGCATTGCCCGTTTTGTTCTTCACATCTTGTTCGGGAGACGATGATTCTTCCCCACCAATTGAAACTACTAGTTTGTATGGAACGTGGGATCTGGACTATTATATACAGAGCGGGGATTTAATAGAAAATGTTACGTGTAGTAACCAATAGTAACCAAATCAGATATACTTTTACCAATACGAAAACCTATACCAAAACCACTTTTGCCGGGGAAGGTTCTACTAATTGTTCTGTTGCTGTGATTGTAAATGGCACATGGGAGAATTTAGGGGATAATCAATTTAAATTAACGCCTAACGGAAGTAATTCTGGCGATAATTTAACCCTCACATTCCTGGATAGTTTTAAGAAGTTCTCTATTAAGTACAGTAGTAATTATACCGAGGTATTTGCAAAAAGAAATTAAATAAAAATTCGAATTGAAGATATTTAGAGTTGCTTTTTTACAGGCAACTCTTTTTTTTATCGAAAGTTTAACTTTAATAGTTTCAGTTTTGGTTTCTTTGCGCTGTAACTTATCAACCTATAAAAAACACCTTTCTGCCGGAAGTTTTATTTTAATGTAATTCCTCTTCCTTACGATTCAAAACAATTTAAAATTTAATACATGAAATTAGTAATTCTATCTGCAAACCCAAATTTATATTCTACAAGAAGACTCGTTGAAGTTGGGGAGAAGAAAGGACATGAAATGATGGTCGTAGATCATACAAAATGCGATCTTGTTATCGAAAAGAAAAAACCTATCGTAATTTATAAAGGGAAAGAACTTACAGATATAGACGGTGTAATCCCAAGAATTGGTGCCTCGGTAACATTTTTTGGTACTGCCGTAGTTCGTCAATTTGAGATGATGAAAGTTTTTACCGCTACAGAATCACAAGCCTTGGTGAGATCCCGAGATAAATTAAGAAGTTTGCAAATACTTTCCAGAGCAAGTTTAGGATTGCCTAAAACCGTATTTAGTAACTATTCCAAAGATGTGAGTAGTGTGATAGATAAGGTTGGGGGTGCTCCCTTGGTGATTAAACTACTGGAAGGAACTCAAGGTCTGGGAGTGGTACTGGCAGATAACAGAAATTCGGCTGAATCCATCTTAGAGGCTTTTAATGGCTTGCAAGCAAGAGTGATCGTTCAGGAATTTATCAAAGAAGCAAAAGGTGCAGATCTTCGTGCCTTTGTGGTAGATGGAGTAGTCGTGGGAGCTATGAAAAGGCAAGGAAAGGATGGGGAATTTAGGTCTAATTTGCATAGGGGAGGTTCTGCAGAGATCATAGAACTTACCGATGAAGAAGAAAATGCGGCACTTAAAGCTGCCCGTGTTATGGGATTGGGAGTTGCCGGGGTAGATATGCTACAATCGGCCAGAGGCCCACTTATCTTGGAAGTGAATTCTTCTCCAGGATTGGAAGGAATCGAGAAAGCAACGGGGAAAAATATTGCCCTTCAAATTATAAAATATGTAGAGAGAAATGCCGAATAGGTTTTGGGATTAATAATAAATCACCCATTTGCCTTTTTCGACTTTATGAGTAAAAGTCTCCAATAGATAGCTCAACGAGTCGTTTAATGGAGACTTTTTTCGTTCTATATATACATGGTCCCTTCCTTGAAACAAGTGCTTGAACCTACTTAATCCTGAAGGATCTTTAAGGTTGATAATATTCTTCTTATAAGTGGTGTTATGTTCAAATTGGATTTCTCGAATGGTTTTGTAATTATTGTCATGAACTGTGATAATGCTGCTATTTAAATAGAATTTTGCTGAAGGGAGCAGGTCATCATACACAATTACATCACTAATAGTACCTCCTTTTTCTTGCTGAATAAATTTTGATATGGACTTAAATGAATTAATTATGTTTGGATTACTGGAAGCAAAGGTTGTATGAACCAATAATAAACATACTATAAAACCAACGCTCAACTGTAAAAGCTTAGAAGTTGTATTTTGTTTGGAAACCTTTAGAAAATATAGCAAACATGCAATTGCAAGAAAAATTATAAAGGAAGTTTGAAGATAATTCACTTCTATTTCAGCATAAAAGAAAGAAAAGATCAACGCGAGGATGAGTATTATAAATAGCGCATAATAGCACTTTATAAAATATCCCAGTTGTTTTTTTGAAAATTTATAAAGCAGCATTCCTCCCAACAATGCAATAAAAGGGAATATTGGCAGGATATATAAGATCAATTTAGAGGAAAAGAGGGAAAACAAAATAAACAAAAGCACAGAAGTACTTAAAATTATTTTTAAAAGCAGGGACTGTTTCCACTCCAATTTTATTTTCTTTAGAAGATAAGTGATAATAAAAATTACCCAGGGTAATCCTAATACAGGTGCCAAGAGAAGATAGTACCAAATTGGCTGACTTCTATGGAACTGATCGGCATTTGTGGCCCTATTTATAATTTGTTCCTGTATAAAATAATCCCAGACTTTAGGATCATCCAAGATAATAGCGAGAAACCAAGAACCCGAAATGGCCAACGTTAATATAGCTCCAAACAGTACAGGCAAAGAAAACTTGATCTTTTCTTTATAGTAAAATTTATAACATACAATAAATAACAACGAAGGAATTAAACCTACAGGGCCTTTAGTAAGAAATGCTAATCCCAAGACCGTAAAAAAGCCATATAAATCCATAGGTTTTTTGCTTTTTTGGTATTTAAGCCATAAGTAAATGCTCCACAAAATAAATGTTACTAAAAAAGCATCGGTGGTTAGGTTCCTCACAGCAATAAGAACTATTGGGAAAGAGCTGTAAATTACTGCGCTTGCGTAAGCTATTTTTTCATCCTTCAATAATAAGTACCCAATCCTAAAGACTAGATAAATTTGTAAAAGGAGAGCAATTCCAAGAAAAAATCGCGCGCCAAATTCATTTATGCCAAAAATAGCATATCCTAAAGAACTTATATAATAGGTGAGTGGTGGCTTATGGTAATGCTTAATACCCAATAAGGTTGGATGCAAATAATCCCCACTAATAACCATTTCCTTGCTTATTTCGGCATATCTGGCCTCGCTTGTTTCGGATAACCCAAAACTTCCAAGACCAATATTAAATACCACGAACAATAATAATAGTAATGTAAATAGTTTTACTTTCATAGTAGTTAGTATAAATCTAATGACTTTCAAAAGACATTTTTCTCCCGGCTCTCAGATCGTATCTGCCTACGTAAGATCACCATATTACGTGCATACATAACAATTCCAAAAGCATGCCCTGCGAATAGAACTGGGTCTACTCTAAATACCGAATAAACAATAATTAGGAAAGATCCTGTAAAACTAAGTAGCCAGAACCCTAATGGTAGTATAGATTCTTTTTGTTTTTCTGAATAGATCCATTGATAGATGAACCGGAGCGTAAAAACAACTTGGGATACTATTCCAAGCATTAATAACCAAAATGGGATGGCTTCGTTTTTAAACAGTCGTTCTGCATCATAAATGTTGTTGTTATATCCCAAAATAACTATCAATATAGGGAAGATCCAGAGTAAAAACCGGAGATATTTATTTAATTTGAGCCATTCCCCCTGCAATTGTAAATTTCTTATATAGATAAAATAGGTAAGGGTTTGCCCAAGCATAATGGCAAAATCACTTCTTAGATATCCGTAGAGGAACATTAAGAAAGAGGCGACCAAACTCATTTTCCAGAAAAGTGAGGGTGTGAGCACTTTTTTGCTTTTTTCAGATAATATCCACTGAAATACAGAGCGCCCAGAGAATAGCAATTGTGCCAAAAAACCAACACTATAAATTATCCAATTGCTCATCCTTTTTTAGCGATCTTATAATTGATGTATTTTTTCTTCATCCATACGTAGGCAAAGCAGTCAATTAAGGGCCCAAGTAACCTATTCCAAACCCCAAAATGTGCCGTTCCTGCCATTCTTGGGAAATGCTTTATTGGTACTTGTTTGATCTTTCCCTGTTGAAGCAAGATCATTGCAGGTAAAAACCGGTGCAATCCCCTAAACATTGGTATGCGCTTGGCATAATCTGTTCTTATCACCTTTAAGGGACATCCCGTATCATCCATCCCATCATTGGTAAAGGTTCTTCGGATTCCATTAGCAATCGTTGAAGACATATTTTTTACGAAAGAATCTTTCCTATTGTTCCGATAGCCGGTCACAAGGTCGTAGCCCACAAGATGGTCTAGCAGAAGATTAAAATCCATTGGGTCCGTTTGAAGGTCGGAATCTATATAACCGGTTAAAGAAGTTTCCACATGATCGAAGCCGGCTTTAATGGCTGCACTTAAGCCACAATTTTTTACGAAACTAATAAATTGAAAATCTGGGTTCGCATTGCAAATTTCCTCAATGATTTGTTGGCTATTATCGCTAGATCCATCATTTATAAATAAAACTTGTGTAGGAACATGTGCTATTTTAATATATTCGGAAAGTTCTTTTTCTACACGTTTCAGATTGTCTTCTTCGTTGTAAAGGGGTACAATTACGGTAAGTGCTTCAGGCATTAAATCTAGATTGGATGGTTTTCTTAAGTATTGTAAACAAATGTATGTAATAATTCTAAAAAGAATCTAAAGAAGCCTTCTGGAAACTTTCTTCAATCCATATTTTCTTTTAAAATTATATTATAATTGAATTGACTTAGGCACTTAATTACTAATATTTTTTATAAGACATGGCGATGCGTTTACCATTCGTATCATAAGATTTTCGAATATTCCTTCCTTCCTGAAGCTTCGGTTGAACCTATAGCAGTACTCATCCAAATAGTCCTGAAGGTCCCAGACGTGGTGGTGCATTCCCCTGAGCCATCCCTTGAGGTTCATTATAGCCCTATGGAGATCGGGGAAATTGGCTCCTTTCTTTCCCGACGGGATCTGCACTAGATTCTCGAAGACCTTGGCCAAGGGGCCATAACCTGACCATTGGTCAGTGGTCACATTGGCATCTACAGCGATATGATGCTTCATGAAATCACCCAACGATGCTGCATCGGCATGGGATATCTCTCGGGCGTAGAGCCTTGAAACGCCCTTTTTCTTTTTCTGAATACCAACTACCACGAGCTTTTTGCTCCCATTTTTTCTTCCACGCACCCCCCTCTTCCTGTCCACCAAAGACTGTTTCGTCCACTTCGGCGGTTCCGGTTATGGGGTGGTCTCCAGAGCTTTTCATGGCCTTCATGACCTTGCGCTTGAAAGACCAGCAGGTCTTTTGCCTAAGCTCCAATTTTCGGCTGAGTTCGGTAGAGGTGATGCCCTTTTTGTTTGTGGCCACGAAATAGACTATGTAGAACGCCTTGACAAGATCGAACTTGACCATATGAAAAAGTGTGTTGGCAGTCGGGGACTCCGTATAATTGCAACTGGTGCACTGCCGCGAAGCAGCTGGCACGCCCTTACAGGATTTCCCATGCCCGCATTTACGGCATAAAAAACCGTTGCCCCATTTTAGCTCTGCCAAATAGGCGAGGCAGTCTCCTTTCGAGGAATACCGTTCCTGAAACTCGAAAAGAGATAGGCTTTTAAATCTTTGCTCCATAATTTCAACAGTTGTTTGCCCTAATATAATGACTTTATTACTAATAACAAAGTGCCTAAGTCAATAATTGAAATTGGATTAAAAAAAAGATTACGCCGGAAGTTAAATACCGCCGACTTTAAAATTGCTTAAGTATTACTCGTTAAATTAGTTATGTATTTAAAGTAATCAAAGGCCAAAAAATTAAATCAGCTCGAAGCTACTGCCATCTGTGGTAACGATATAAGTTCTTCATGTCTTTATGTATCTGCCTTAGCCATCTTTTATGCCGGACAGTATGCTTGGATTTCACTGCTTATGGTCACGGGAGTTCTTTTTCTTTTCAGAAAAATTTATGGGGAAATGGTGGGTGCGTTGCCTCTAAACGGTGGAGCCTACAATGCCTTATTAAATACAACAAAGAAATCCACGGCCTCTCTTGCTGCTGCGCTCACAGTGTTGTCGTACATGGCTACGGCGGTAATTTCTGCCAGTGAGGCTGTGAAATATGCTTATAGTATTTGGGGCCAGATTCCAATATTACCTGTAAGCATCGCACTTTTATTGCTTTTTATGGGATTGGTAATTATAGGGATAGGAGAATCTTCTAAAGTAGCTATTGCAATATT
Source organism: Gillisia sp. Hel_I_86 (assembly GCF_007827275.1). Classification (NCBI taxonomy): domain Bacteria; kingdom Pseudomonadati; phylum Bacteroidota; class Flavobacteriia; order Flavobacteriales; family Flavobacteriaceae; genus Gillisia; species Gillisia sp. Hel_I_86. The sequence continues at coordinate 2,930,797 of NZ_VISE01000001.1, forward strand.
TCTTTTTCATTTAGTATCTCTTACCTTGTTATCTGGATTTTGTCTTTATTATTTTTTTAATAATGGTTTTGAAACTTTAATCTCAAATTTTCATGTTCCTGTTAAAGGAAGTATTGTTCAGGCTTTGTTTTTTGGGTTTTCGGCGGCTATGTTGGGTATAAGTGGTTTTGAAAGTTCTGCTAACTTCGTGGAAGAACAAAAACCTGGGGTATTCCCAAAGACACTGCGTAATATGTGGATTGTCGTAAGTGTTTTTAATCCACTTATCGCTTTTCTTGCCTTGGCATTAATTCCAATAGATGTTGTAAACAGTAATCAAGATGCATTGCTTTCTTTTTTAGGGGAAATATCTGGAGGGAACTGGCTTTCCTTTTTAATAGGTTTAGATGCTTCTTTAGTGCTAAGCGGTGCGGTACTAACCTCGTTTGTTGGCGTGGGAGGCCTTATGGAACGTATGGCTTTAGACAGAATTTTACCCCAGTTTTTATTGAAGAAAAATAGAAGAAATACTTCTTATCTTATTTACATATTATTCTTTGTGTTATGTACTTCAATTTTAATTGTAACAGGAGGTAACTTGGCCAAATTAGCAGGAGTTTATACCATCGCATTTTTATCTGTAATGGCATTGTTTGGAATTGGAAATTTACTGCTAAAAGTTAATAGATCCAGCCTTCCCCGACCCGAAAGAGCAAGCTGGTTAGCGCTTTTCATTGCAATTACCGCCATTATTGCGGCTATAATTGGTAATATCTTTTTAAACCCATCATACTTGTTGATTTTTATAGAATACTTAATCCCCACATTGGGAGTTATATTTTTTATGCTTTATAGAGGATATATCTTCAAATTGTTTCTAGTAATGGGTATGTATTTGTTTCCTGAGAACAATAGACTTTTCCGAAGAATAAATCAAAAGGTGAAATTAAAATTAGCTCAAATATCTTCTCAGCAATTTGTGTTTTTTACAAATCATGATAATGTAGAAAACTTGAATAAAGTTATGCTCTATATTAAGAAAAATGAAACCACCAGAAAGATAAAAATAGTAACTGTGTTAAAGGAAGGGGATGTGGTCGCTAAAAATTTGAAAAATGATATCGATGTCTTGAATAGGGCTTACCCAGCTCTCCATATAGAATTTATAGAAGAACCTGGGGAGTTTGGACCAGATAAAATCGAGGAACTTTCAAAACGTTGGAAAATCCCAATTCATTTTATGTTTATTGGTTCTCCAGGAGATTCTTTTCCATTTAGTGTCCAGGATTTAGGGGAGGTAAGAGTAATTATTTGACGTATCCTCCAAGCTATTTCGCTTTTTCAACTTTAATATATCTTTAGATTCCAGGTTTAATTTTACATTAATTAAAATACCCTAACCGTTGATTTATATGTTTCTAAGTCCTAAGGGAGAAGAGGTGTGACTTTACCGTTATTAACATCCCTTCTCGTTTTAGGCACAATTTATCATAGATATTTCATAATCTGAAAATTGATTACAGGGGGTATTCTGGTTGTTTATTTACCTTAATTTCTACCAATTGAAGCAGTTTAGTTTACTATTACTTTTCGTGTTATTCACTTCATTTTTGAACGCCCAACAAAAAGTAGGCCTGGATTATTTTATTGAAAATGGGCAAAAAAATGCTCCTGCTCTTTTAGAAAATGGAAATCTTCAGGAAATTGGAAAGTTGCAAAATGATCTTATAAAATCTCAAAATAATGCCTTTAAAGTAAATGCCACTTCAGAAGTGTTGGTTGCACCTTACTTTAATAATAATGGTAGCGCATTGGCTATAACCACCACACCATCCTCGAATGCATTTGGTTACGATGTGGGAATTACCAATGGTGGACTTTATTCCTCCCAGATCAATATCACCAAAAACCTTTTTAATCAAGCTGTTTTAAACAACCTTCTTTTTCAGAACAAAATTAGCAACAATTCCTTGGTGCTTTCTTCGGAAGAATTCTCGCACAACTTAATAAAAAACATTTCTGAAGCTTATATAATTGCTTACCAACTTCAGCTACAAGAAAAATTTAACCGTGAACTTTTAAAAGACATGGGTACAAGGTTAATAGTGGTGGAATTGTTGGTCAAAAAAGGGATCTTAATGGAAAGTGACTATTTGTTATTGGAGCTGGATGTTGAAGGAAAAAAGTTGGAATTGCAACAATTGGAAAGCTCCTTTACTACTGCTATAAATCAGTTATACACTTTGAGCGGATTTCCAGTGGAGGCGGTTGATGAATTGACAATTCCCAATTTTGAACAAATTGAATCCCCATTAAAAAAATTCTATGAACAACGTTTTGAAAATGATAGCCTACAATTAGAAGCAGATCGAGCAGTTTTTGAAAATCAGTATAAGCCGCAAGTTAGTGTCTATGCTAATGGCGGACTTAATGCGGTAGAACTTAATAATATTGAGCATAAAATTGGAGCTAGTGCGGGTTTGCGCTTAACTATCCCTATTTACGATGGAAATCAACGAAAGATCAATTCCCTACAATCTCAATTAAAACAAGATAATTTAAAATATTATAAGCAGAATTCCAATGTTCAGTATGCCAATAATTTAAGGAATATAGCACAGCAAATGGAAGCGCTAAATGCAAATAAAATGGCTCTGGAGAATCAACTGAAGAAGCAGCAAAATATTTTAGGGATCTATAAAGGGAAATTGGTACAAGGCCAAATTTCGATCGTAGATTATTTGAATGTTGTTCAAAATTACAAACAGAATGTATATGCAAAATTACAAATGCAAACCAATAATTGGCTCTTACAGAGTGAGTATAATTTTATAAACTGGTAAAATATGACTGGTAAATTAATAAAGAGTATTTATATCCCTGTTTTCATCATGTTCTTTTTGGCATGTAAAAATAAAGTTGAAACCACTTCAGGAAAAAAAGCTGCAATTACAGTGGAGACTACTTTGGTACAACAAAGCGATATCAAGGAATATCTCACTTTTAATGGGGTTAGCAAGTATCAGAAAAAGGAGAATATAAGGGCGAATGTTACGGGCTATATATCTCGAATGAATTTTAAAATTGGCGACAGAATTAACAAAGGACAGCTATTTGCAAGTGTGAGAACAAAAGAACAGGATGCCCTAAAAGATGCTGTAAAAATAGATAGTTCCCTTTCTAAATTTATTAGCCCTATAGTTATTAGGAGCAATGTTTCTGGGGTTATTTCTGAATTGAAAATAACTTCCAACGATTATATTGCAGAGGGAGATATATTAGCTTCAGTAGTGCAACCTAAATCTTTGGTAATTCAGGTAAATGTCCCTTATGAATATGAAGATTATGTGAGTATAGGAACACTTTGCGAGATCGTGCTTCAAAATGAAGAAACCATAATCGCCAAAATCACAGGTAGTTTACCAACGATAGATCCTGTTGCACAAGCTCAAATATTTTTAATTGCTTTACCGGATACAGATCTGCCTGAAAATTTGAATGTACAGGTGAGAACGGTATATAGGGAAGCTGTAAATGCCCTAAGTATTCCAAATTCTGCTTTACAAACCAATGAGTTACTCACAGAATACTGGGTAATGAAGGTTGTTCAAGATTCCTTGGCGATAAAACAAAAGGTGATCCCAATGCTAAGAAATGATTCTTTGGTTCAGATAGCTCCCGGATTATTAAAAGTAAATGATATTATAATTACGGAAGGCGCATACCAAATGCAGGATTCCACCATTGTTAGCAAATCCAATTAATGAAAGATCTTCATTCTAAATATAAATTTCCGCTTTTAGCCATTGCAATCTTACTGTTAGCTGGTGGAATTTTTTCTTATTCAAATTTAAAAACAGGACTTTTTCCGGATATCACCTTTCCAAAGATCAAGGTAATTGCAGATGCCGGGCAGCAACCTGTAGATAAAATGCTAACTACGGTTACCATCCCGTTGGAAAACATTATTCGGCGAACGGAAGGTTTACAATACATAAGAAGTACAACGTCCAGAGGGAGCTGTGAGATATCGGTGTTTTTAGATTGGAATACCGATATAAATACCGCTAAAGCCCAGATTGAATCTTTTATTAATCAATCTCAAGGGGGCATTCTGCCCAACACGGTATTTTCGGTAGAAAAAATGAATCCTTCGATCTTGCCTGTTATGGGATATTCCTTGGAGGGAGATAACTTATCTCAAGTAGATCTTAAGAAGATCGCGAAATATCAAATTAAACCTTACTTAGCTGCAGCTCCCGGGGTATCGGATATCGCGGTTATAGGAGGAAAGGATAAGGAATATCAAATTGTTTTAAAACCAGATATTATTAAATCTTTGGGAATTTCCATTACATCTATAAAGGATGCCATTGTAAATTCCAATGTTTTACAATCTAATGGTTATATAACAGATTATAACCGCATGTATCTTACGTTAACCGATAATGCTGTAGACGATCTGGAAGATCTTCAGTCATTGGTAATCATTAATAGTCCCAATAGATTAATACGGTTGAAAGACGTTGCAGAAATCAAAATAAGTGAGGTTAAGGAATATGTGAAAATTTTAGCTAATGGAAAGAATGTTCCTATTATTGCAGTTAGAGCATGTTTAAAAACGATTCACAAGAATCATTCGATTCTATTGAGGATAATCTGACAATTCTGCCACAATACCCAATATTCCTGACTTTCCGGTGTTTTTTCATAATCCTTGTCCAGTCGCCTGAAGAAATTGAAGATCCCGAAGGTCCTTTCGGTGACCCATCTCCACTTTACCGGGACAAAGCCTTTCGAGGATGGCGGGCATGACGAGATCTCCACTTCCAGCCCTATTACCGTCCTCTCGACCCACTCCATGAACACCTTCTTGTAGGCATGGTCGGCCAGTATCTTTTCCATCCGGTCCAGATAGCCCAACAGGGGCTCCACCACCCTCTCGGCCACCGCCCCGTCGGCCTGGTTCGCCGCGCCTACCACAACGCCCCATACCAGGCCGAGGGTATCGGTGATCGCGTGCCGTTTCCGTCCGTTTATCTTCTTGTTCCCGTCGATGCCCTTCGACTCGGAGGTCATCGGCCCCGCCTTGACGGACTGGCTGTCGATCGACAGCATACTGGGTGTTGCCCCCTTTCCCTGCCGCTTCCTCTCCATCATGTTCAGCCCTGCGTTCAGCCTTGAAAGGGTGCCGTCCCGGCCCCACTTCCTGAAATGGTAGTAGACGCTCTCCCATTTGGGAAAGCATTCCGGTAGGTTCCGCCATTGGCAGCCGGTGCGCAATATCCAAAGGATGGCGTCGGCAATGTCGCGCAACTTATAGTGGCCCTTGATTTTAACGGGAAGGAATTTTTTCATAATTTCCCACTGTTGGGCAGTCGATCGGGTGTATCTCGATTTCATAAACTCTGTTTTATTTGTGAACTACAAAGTTTATACTGCCCAACTTTTTTTACAAACTTTCACCCAAATTTGTTTTTAAACATGCTCTTATAAAACAACCCAACGCAAACTTAATAGATGTAAATGCAAGTATCGAACAAAAAGTTGCCGAGCTATCTAAAACCTTACCAAAAGGGGTGGTATTAAAGCCTTATTATAAGCAAGCAGATTTTGTAAATACAAGTATTAAAAGCATTCAAGATGTACTTCTAATTGGATTGGTGCTGGCGTTATTGGTAGTTATCTTTTTCTTGAGGTCGTTTTCGGCTAGTATGGTAGTTTTGTTTACCATCCCGGTTTCACTTTCCCTTACCTTAATTGTTTTAGATGCGGTAAACTACACTTTTAATATCATGACGCTTGGAGCAGTGGCAGCGGCAATTGGGCTCATGATAGATGATGTGGTTATAATTATAGAGCAAATCCATAGAATACGGGAGGAACATCCCGATCAACCAATTTCTTGGGTGGCACATGAGGCTATTCAGCATCTTTTCCCTGCTATGTTAGGTTCCTCTTTAAGTACATTGGTGATTTTTATTCCTTTTGTTTTAATGACGGGAGTTGCCGGGGCATATTTTCAGGTAATGGCTTTTAGTATGATTATCGCCTTGGCTTCATCTTTTGTAGTCACATGGTTGATAGTTCCTGTATTCTCTATTTTATTTGCAGGAAAGAAATCCAAAGAAAGAAAACACGAACCTAAAACCAAGTGGATACATAGTGTTTTAAGGAGACCTATAATTGGGGTTTCTTTCCTAGTTGTCTGTATTGTGATTTTAGCGATTATTCCTTCAAATTTACCATCTGGATTTTTACCGGAAATGGATGAAGGTAGTATTGTACTGGATTATAATAGTCCGGCAGGTACCACTTTAGAAGAAACCGATAGGATGCTTCAAATATTAAATGGGATTTTGGATACCCAGCCGGAAGTAGAAGCGTATTCTGCCAGATTAGGAACGCAAATGGGATTTTTTATTACTGAACCCAATAGAGGAGATTATTTAATTAAGCTAAAGGATAAAAGAAATACTACCACAGATGAGGTTTCCGATGAAATACGAAAAAGAGTAGAAGCTGCGGTACCACAACTTACGGTAGATTTTGGACAGGTAATTGGAGATATGTTAGGAGATCTTATGAGCTCTGTGCAACCTATAGAGGTGAAAATCTTTGGGAACGAAGTAAAAAAAATAGAAGCTATTTCTATGGAGGTTGCCGCAGAGATCGAAAAAGTTTCTGGAACTGCCGATGTGTTCGATGGAATTGTAGTGGCGGGTCCTACCTTGTCCATAATTCCAAATGTCCCTGTTTTGGCTCAGTATGGAATGACTCCGGCAGATTTTCAACTTCAGCTTCAAACCCAGATAGAAGGTACTGTGGTCAGTACTATGTTAGATAGGGAACAAATTGTAGATATAAGGTTGATTTATCCGGATGCATACAAAACCTCCATAGCAGATATTAAAAACACATCTATTCTATTGCCTAATGGCGCGAGTGTTCCCATAAATAATGTTGCTAGTATAGAAGTCGGGAAAGGGGTGGCAGAGGTCAATAGGGAAAATCAAAAATCTATGGGCGTAGTGACTGCCCGGTTGGATAATCGCGATCTGGGCTCTACTTTAAAGGAAATTCAAGCTTCCCTTACCAAAAACGTGAGTTTGCCCTCGGGTTATACTATAGAATATGGAGGCGCTTATAAGGAACAACAAAAAGCATTTAAAGAATTGATGATGATCTTGATCTCTGCAATTCTATTAGTATTTATTGTTATTCTATTCTTATTTCGAAGGATCAAAATTGCATTGGCAATTATAAGCATCGCCATTTTGGGAGTTGCAGGCTGTTTGTTGAGTTTATATTTAACGGGCACTCCGCTAAACGTGGGAAGTTATACGGGGATTATAATGATTGTGGGGATTATAGGGGAAAATGCCATTTTTACCTACAGGCAATATCAGGATAGTGATAAGTCTATGTCCCATCTGGAAAAGATAGAGTATGCTATAGCAGCCAGATTAAGACCCAAATTAATGACCGCTTTTGCAGCAATTATGGCATTAATGCCATTAGCACTGGGAATTGGAGCAGGCGCACAACTGCATCAACCTTTAGCAATTGCGGTGATTGGGGGATTGGTGTTTGCATTACCTTTACTCTTAATTGTATTGCCTACAATCCTGAAATTGATAAAGGAATAATATAATTTTAAATTGTCAATTCCTTTTTAAAACTGAAAATATATTAAAAACCACACATCATGAAATTTTTAATTGCTGAAGACGAATTGGATCTACAACAATCCATAGTAACTTATTTAGAGCGGGATGCCAATGTATGTGAAGTAGCTTCAGATTTTGATGAGGCTTTGGAGAAGGTAGCCCTTTACGACTACGATGCAATTATATTGGATATCAATCTAGTTACCGGTAGTGGCTTAGAAGTATTAAAGGAGTTGAAAAATGGTAAAAAGAGGGCAGGAGTGATCATTATTTCAGCCAACAATTCGCTAGATGATAAGCTAGAAGGTTTGGATCTGGGTGCAGACGATTACCTCACCAAACCCTTTCATTTAGCCGAATTGAATTCCAGGATCAAGGCGGTGCTAAGGAGAGGAAAATTTGGTGGGGACGAAACTATAGAATTCAACGAGATCAAGATTAACACAAAATCGCGTACGGCTTATATAGACGATGTCCCCCTATCGTTAACCAGAAAAGAATATGATCTTTTGGTGTTTTTTATAACCAATCAAGGAAGGGTGCTTTCAAAAGAAATAATTGCAGAACATCTCTGGGGGGACGATAGTGACCTTATGGATAATTTTGATTTTATTTATGTACATATCAATAATTTGAGAAAAAAAATGACGAGTGATACCGCAAAATATATCAAGACTGCTTACGGAAGTGGTTATAAATTTATAAACTACTAATTTGAACGAAAAACAAAAGCCAATTAAGCTTTTAAGAAAGGCCTCTAAGACCTTTCTGCTGTTAAGCAGTATTTTAATGATTGCCAGCACTATAGCTTTATATTTTTACACCAAGAATTTACTACAAGACGAAGTAGAAGAGGAACTCTTCTCTACAGTAGCAAGGATAGAAAGTTCCCTTAAAAAAAATAACGTGCCATTTTCTTTACCTCCCGTTATAGAGGTTGTGGAAATTCAAGAATTAAAGGGAGAGATTCTAAAAGACACTTTGATCTATGATCCTTCTCAAAATGAGGATGAGATTTTTAGAGAACTCTCCACCTTCACAATTATTAACGGTAAAAAATACAGGATCACTGTGAGGAATTTGGTGGTAGAATCTGAGGATATCCTTATAGGGATAGATATTTCGTATTTTAGAGCATGTTTAAAAACGATTCACAAGAATCATTCGATTCTATTGAGGATAATCTGACAATTCTGCCACAATACCCAATATTCCTGACTTTCCGGTGTTTTTTCATAATCCTTGTCCAGTCGCCTGAAGAAATTGAAGATCCCGAAGGTCCTTTCGGTGACCCATCTCCACTTTACCGGGACAAAGCCTTTCGAGGATGGCGGGCATGACGAGATCTCCACTTCCAGCCCTATTACCGTCCTCTCGACCCACTCCATGAACACCTTCTTGTAGGCATGGTCGGCCAGTATCTTTTCCATCCGGTCCAGATAGCCCAACAGGGGCTCCACCACCCTCTCGGCCACCGCCCCGTCGGCCTGGTTCGCCGCGCCTACCACAACGCCCCATACCAGGCCGAGGGTATCGGTGATCGCGTGCCGTTTCCGTCCGTTTATCTTCTTGTTCCCGTCGATGCCCTTCGACTCGGAGGTCATCGGCCCCGCCTTGACGGACTGGCTGTCGATCGACAGCATACTGGGTGTTGCCCCCTTTCCCTGCCGCTTCCTCTCCATCATGTTCAGCCCTGCGTTCAGCCTTGAAAGGGTGCCGTCCCGGCCCCACTTCCTGAAATGGTAGTAGACGCTCTCCCATTTGGGAAAGCATTCCGGTAGGTTCCGCCATTGGCAGCCGGTGCGCAATATCCAAAGGATGGCGTCGGCAATGTCGCGCAACTTATAGTGGCCCTTGATTTTAACGGGAAGGAATTTTTTCATAATTTCCCACTGTTGGGCAGTCGATCGGGTGTATCTCGATTTCATAAACTCTGTTTTATTTGTGAACTACAAAGTTTATACTGCCCAACTTTTTTTACAAACTTTCACCCAAATTTGTTTTTAAACATGCTCTTATTATTATTCTATTAGCCTTCTTATTTCTTTATTATTTCAATGTAGAGGGTAATAGAAAATTATGGTCTCCTTTCTTTAAAAATTTAGAAGCAATGAAGGGTTTTTCGGTGAAATCTGAAAATCCTATCAGGTTAGTGGAGAGCAATATTCTGGAGTTTCAGGAATTAAGTAATGAAATTTCCCTGCTCACCAATAAAGTCCGGGACGATTATCAAAATTTGAAACAGTTTACAGAGTATGTTTCCCATGAAATGCAAACCCCGCTAGCGATCATGCAAGCCAAGATCGAGAATATTATAAATACCAATAAAATAGACGAAGATCAATACCTGTTATTTGCCTCCTTACAAAAGGACATTCAAAGGTTAAAGCAATTGAACAAGCGATTAACCTTGCTCACTAAGATCGAGAACAATCAATTTATTAACATAGATGAGGTAGATATTGCAGATAGCATAGGTAAAACCATTCAAAATTTTAGGGATTTGTTTTATGTTGAAATAGATTTTATAGATAAGCAGCCCTTATTTGTTTCTATGGATCCGTATTTAGTTGAGGTGCTTTGTAATAATCTGATCTCAAATGCGGTAAAGCATGCTGCCCTTAAAAATAAAATTTTGGTTTCTTGTTCCCAGAATTCCTTGGTGATTTCCAATTCAGGAGAAAAAGCAATTGAGCACCCAGAGAAACTGTTCAATAGATTTTATAGAGAATCTAAAAGCAACCAGTCTACCGGTTTGGGTTTAGCAATTGTTAAAAAGATTTGCGACCTCTATGGTTTTAAAATCACTTATAAATTTCAGGATGGAAGGCATGTCTTCAGTATATTTTTTAAAACTTCCAAAGAATAGAATCAATTTAGAATTCCTTTAGCTTCTCTTTAGATTTTAGTTTTAGTTTTACGATACAAATTTAAAATTGACAGCATGAAAATTATAAAAGGAATTTTTACGGTACTGCTTGGTACTGGGTTATTTCAGGGTTTCTATTTACTGTATTGATTATTAGTGTGATGGGATTCTGAAACAATTTCAATAGCTATCGTAACAGAATAACGTTATTTATCACCTTATGATACTTTACGGATATACAAATAGGTAATTGATCGGGGGTTGAGATAGATCTAAAATTCTTGGCATTTTTCTACGAACAGCTTATATGCACTATATATTCAAATATTTTTAAATTTTTTAATCATTATAAACTGCCCTATGTTACAAGCTTATACAAATGTAGTATTGTTTTTGATGTTTATTTTTCTCTTAATTCCAAATACCTATGCTCAAAATAAAACAATCGAAACTTCCGGAGATATTTTTTTATTTGCCTTACCTGCAGCAGCCTTTGGAACAACTTTAATTTTAAAGGATAAAGAAGGGAGTTGGCAATTTACAAAGGCATTTTTGGTGAATGAAGCTGTTACTTTTGGATTAAAAATAGCTTTAAACAAACCCAGGCCTTACAACAATGGCGATAATGCATTTCCATCTGGACATACTTCAACGACCTTTCAAAGTGCCTCTTTTATTCATAGACGTTACGGTTTTAAATATAGTATCCCTGTCTATATAGCCGCCGGTTTTACAGCCTTTAGTAGGATAAATGCACAAAAGCATGATGGCTGGGATATTTTAGCTGGAGCTGTAGTGGGAATTGGAAGCACCTATCTTTTTACAACACCATATCAACAGGAACATTTGGAATTAACCATGAATTCTACCAATGGGAATTATTTACTGGGATTTGTGTATAAATTTTAGAAAAATCCAATACAGCGATGTCTAAAATAATCGAAGAAGCGAAAATAGTTTGTGCAAGCATGCTCTCTACTAGGATGTGTTCTAATTATCACTTTCATAACTTACAGCATACCCTGGAAGTTTGTAAAAGCGCTCGATTAATCGCAGAAGCAGAAAATATAACTGCTGAAGAAAAGGAAATAGTATCAATAGCTGCGCTTTTTCATGATACAGGATATTCTCAAATTTATAAAGGACATGAGGAGATAAGTATGCAAATTGCTGAAGAATTTTTAACCCTGAAAAATTGTAACAATGATTACCTTTTATCTGTTTTAAAATGCATTGCTGCTACAAAAATGCCACAACAGCCCGAAAGCAATTTAGAAAAAATTATTTGCGATGCAGATCTAGCACATCTTTCAGCGACCAATTATCTACAAAGGATTGCTTTACTTAGGGAAGAGTGGAGCTGCTTCTTGGGCATGAAATTTTCCGATGAAGAATGGCGAGTTCTAAATATTGAATTCCTAGCCAATCATAGATACCATACGAACTTTGGGAGTACCGTTTTGGAACAAAATAAATTGAAGAATTTGCTGCTCCTAGAACAGGGTTGGGTCCCTAATAATTAAATATTCCTATTAAGATGTTTTTTTGAAAACAAAGCTCACCAATCTTGGTATGTTTTTTTTGTCATCTTCATCGAACCACTCATTTAATTGTACCAGCTTAAATCCATTTGTAAAGGCAGCTTCGGTATAATCGGTGATATGGTGCACATACGTTTCTAGTTCCTGTATGCCTTTACCAGTATCAAATCTAGCCTTACTACCCGAATATTGTTTGAATGGATGGAGTTCAGAAATATAAAAAAATCCGTCTTTCTTTAAAATTTTAGAAGATTTCGCGAAAATTGCATCCAGGTCTTCAATATGTTCAAGCACTAAACTACAGCTTATTAAATTTGTAGAAACTTCGGGCAAACCCCAGTCTTTAGTAAGATCCTGTTGTCTAAAACCCACTTTTGATGAGTTTGTTTTTTCCCCTGCCTTGGCAAGCATCTCTTCAGAAAAATCCAAAGCAATCAGGGAATCGCACTTTTCCAGCAACCATCCTGTGTTTTTTCCGGTTCCGCAGCCTAATTCAACAATAGTTTTATAATAGCCATCTAAGGTTTGTCTAGCCACCTTTTCTTCCAGGTCCCTGGTTTTGTTCAACATTTCGTCGTAGCTCCCTGCCCAAGAATTATATGCTTTACTAATACTCATTCTTTAATTTTTTATTCTGGCGTCTATTCAAAGCAAGTTTACCAATTCTTCTTAAATTCTTTATTCTTAAAATTAGTAATACAGAAATGGAAGTGGCTGTCCCAAGGCACCTCCAAAACCTTCAAAATAGGTTTCGGTATTTAAATATAATAAAGAAAAAAGAAGTCCTGCCGTTGCCAATTCCCCATAATTGGAAATTAAGTCCTTCGATACCATTCCAACAAAAGAAGCTCCCAGAAATACAACAGGGATATGTAATTGCAAATAGTTTGAAAACAAGTCTGGAAAAGGGAAGCAGTCATGCCCCCAAAAGAACCGCAACATAGCACCTTTGAAATTTCATTTAGTTGTTTAGGTTTTTTATTTAATAAGGGTAAAAAAGAGCCTATAGTTCCTACCAGGGCTGAGGCAATAACGGTTCCCATAGTAAGTTCGATAGCCAAGATATAGGTTGAAATTGCTGCAATAATTGTATATAAAACAATCCATAAGCCATTATAGGAAGTATTGTTTGAAGCCTTCGTGCTCGTAAGGTTTCCCATTAAAACCAATAAGCTAATCATGGCAATGAAAATTACGCCATAGACGTTTTTAGGTAAGTCATAAAATAGTGCAGTTAAGAACAATAGCTGTAGTAGTGCAAGAATACTTAGTGAAGCTACCTTGAATATGCTAGTCATAAAAATGATTGGAAACCTGTTGACATGATTTTATATGGAAGCCATAGGTATTTTCTAAGAAACCTTTAATGCTTATCCGTTTACACACCTAAAAATAGGTTTTGTCTCCCTGAGCGGAGTCGAAGGGTTAAACAAGGACGTCTCGACTGCGCTCGACGTGACATTTTTAGTTCCATTATGCCTTTTAGACATATTAGCGGATATACAAAAACCTTTTAAGGTGTTATTTCTTCACCTTCTACAAAGACTTTTTTTTGATTTACTTCATTGAACCACTAAATAGCTATGATTATTCGTGATTTATCGGTAAAATTGCCCTGTAGAGAATATTATGTTTGATTCTTGAAAGTTAATGCCTACTTTGGAGTGTCAAATTCAAACCTATTCATTTTCAGACTAAAACCCTAACAAATACCTCTATGCCGATTTCTGATATCAATTTGAAAGAAGAATTTTACCAATTATTTAAAACGGACCCCCAAATATTTCAATGGATAAGTGAAAATACTGTAAATGGTATTTGGTATGGCCGTATAGATGATCCCGAAAATTTATGGGTAAGCGATTCCTTTTGGAAATCACTTGGTTTTAAAAATAAAGAAAAGACCCACTTTGGCCACTTAGGTGAAATTTTGGAAGATTCAGACGGGATAAAAGAATTTAACCTTTTGAAAGAAAGTGCAGACCCTAAGATGAATTTTGAAGTTTTTTTTAAATTTAAAGCTAAAAATGGAAAAACACTTCTTTTTGAAGGACAGGCTAAAATTATAAACGACCCTTCGATTTCCTCTCCCCGTATTTTAATTATTTATACAGATGCTACCAGAAACGAAGAACACCTTCAGCGTTTATTTGATGAAAATGAATCTTTAAAAAAGCTGAACGAAGTTTTTGAAGAGGCAAATGAACTTACCCGCACTGGAGGTTGGGAAATCAATTTAGAAGATCAATCTTTAACTTGGACAAGGGTGACCAAAGATATCCACGAGGTCTCCCCAGATTATGTTCCAACACTGGAAAATGGGATCAATTTTTATAAGGAAGGTGAGAGTAGGGACAAGATCAATAAACTTTTTCAAATAGCTGTGGAGAAGGGAATTCCTTTTAATACAGAATTACAACTTGTTACTGCCAAAGGAAATGAAATTTGGGTTAGAGCATTTGGAAAGCCAGAGATGAGGGATAATAAATGTGTTCGTGTATATGGCGCTTTTCAGGACATTGATAGTAAGAAAAAAAGGGAAATTGAATTTCAACGGAATAAGGACAGGTTCCAACAAATCTTTTATAATTCTCCTATAGGAATTGTTTTAGTGGGACCTCAAAATCAGATTCTTATGTCCAATACAGCCTCCTATAAAATATTTGGGTTTACCGAGGCAGATGCAGATAGGATCTCTAAATTAACATTCAAAGATCTAATCCATAAAGATGATTTGGAGATTGCCAGTATGTATCGAGAAAAATTATTGAACGGCGAGGTAAATAGCTATAAACTACAAATAAGATTTTTCAATGTAGCAAATGAAATTATTTGGTGTGACGTCAACACTTCTATAATTCGTGGAGAAAATGGCATCGAAGATCTAATTATTACTCAGGTAGAAGATATCACCTCTCAAAAACTCCTTGAAAAAAAGGCAGAAGAAACTGCTGGCCAGTTTAAAAATGCTTTTGAATTTTCCCCTAATGGAATGGCCATGGTGTCATTGGAAGGAAAATGGCTCAAGGTAAATAGGATTTTATCGAAACTTTTAGGGTATACCCAACAAGAATTTTTAGATCGAAGTTTTAATGATGTGACCCATCCAGAAGACGTAGCTACAGACCTTGAAATGCTCAAAGAATTATTTTCCAATAAAATAAAATCCTATAAAATTGAAAAAAGATATCTCCATAAAAACGGAAATATTGTATACGGGTTAATAAGCGTTTCACTTTTACGGGATAGAGATGGGAATCCATTATATTTTATTGCGCAAATAAATGATATTACCGAAAGTATAGAGGCCAAAAAAGCCTTGAAAAGAAGTTTGAACGAACTTCAAACCGTTATGGACGCCACCACACAAGTTGCAATTATTGAAATTGATCTTGTTGGGGTTATCCGGAAATTCAATAAAGGAGCAGAAAATTTGTTGGGTTATACTGCTGAAGAAGTAGTAAAAAAGGCAGATATTCTAAAGTTTCATGATTCCGAAGAAATCTTGAAACGATTGGAAGAATTGGATTTTCAAAATGCTAAAAATTTAAGTGAATTTGAAGTTCTTATTTATAATGCAATGCAAGGGAATTTTGATTCGTATGAATATACCTATAGGAGAAAGGATGGAAGCAAATTTCCTGTACAATCGGTTATAACATCGATGACAAATAATAATGGTGAATTAATTGGCTACCTGGGGATTGCTACCGATATATCCCGAATTAAAAATATCGAAAATGAATTAGGGGAAAGCGAGCAACGACTTCATTTAGCTTTAGAAGGCTCTGGCGATGGAGTATGGGATTGGGATATACCAAACGGTAAACAATACATGTCCGACCGGGCAAAGGAAATGCTTGGTTTTGATCCAGAAGAGTCCCTAACAGATATCGAGGAGTGGGACAAGAGAATTCATCCAGAGGAACAGAAAAAATCTGAAAAAGCACTACAAGATTATTTCAATAATATAGTGACAATATATTATATAGAAAAAAGGATATTATGTAAGGATGGTACCTATAAATGGATCTTGGATAGAGGAAAGATTATAAAATGGGATTCCAGGGGAAACCCATTGAGGATGATAGGTACCCAAACAGATATATCTGAAAGGAAAAATGCCGAAAATCTCATTAAGGAGAATGAGGCCAGATTTAGGTCCTTATACGAACTTTCTCCTGCTGGTATAGGCTTAATAGAGGTAAAATCTGGTAAGTTTATAAACGCCAACAAGGCTTTGTTGGAATCTACAGGATACAGTTTAAAAGAATTCACCAACCATTCTTTTATGGGGCATATCTCGAACGAGAATCTGGACAAGAATAAAGATCAGTTTCAGAACTTTATTAAATTTGGCACCAAAGAGGCCTTCGAAAGTGAATTTATTAGAAAGGATGGAGAACCATTTCCAGTTTTAATAAGCGGAGTGAAAATTAAGGATTCCACAGGAAAAAAGATCATTCTTTCTACAATCCAGGATATTACCCAAAGAAAAAAGATGGAAAATTCACTGATTGATGCAAAATTAAAAGCAGAGACAGCGAACAAATCAAAATCTGAATTTTTGGCCAATATGAGTCATGAAATAAGAACTCCATTGAATGGAGTAATAGGTTTCACAGACCTCTTAATGAAAACGGAGCTCAATCCCAGTCAAAAACAATACATGGGTACCGTTTATAATTCGGCCAATGCGTTGTTGGATTTAATAAACGATATTCTCGATTTTTCTAAAATTGAGGCCGGAAAATTGGAACTAAGTGAAGAGAAGACGGACCTTCTAGATCTATGTGGCCAAACAATAGATATTATAAAACATCAGGCTCACGAAAAGGATCTGGAAGTATTATTGAACATTTCATCAGATGTTAATAGATATATTTATGCCGATTCTGTGAGGGTACGGCAGGTAATTACCAACCTCTTGGGTAACGCAGTAAAATTCACCGAGTCGGGTGAAGTAGAACTTAGGATAGATGCCGCTCCTGTAGCGAACAATCCGGAGGAGATGCTGTACACCTTTCTAATAAGAGATACGGGCATTGGGATTGCCCCCAATAACCTCAAGAAGATCTTTATTGCATTCGATCAAGAAGATTCGTCCACGACCAGAAAATATGGAGGAACTGGATTAGGGCTTACAATTAGCAATAAGCTATTGGGTTTAATGAACAGTAAATTGGAACTCACCAGTGAGTTAGGTGTTGGAAGCCAGTTTTCTTTTAAAATTGCTTTTAAAACAGAGAAAGGAGATAACTCGCTACAGGAAAATTCCAAAGAAATAAATCATGTTCTTGTTATAGACGACAACAAGAGTAACAGGATTATTCTTAAAGAGATGTTGGCTATTGGTGATGTTGAGACCGAGCTGGTTTCCAATGGAATAGAGGCCCTTCAGGCATTGGGAGGAAAGAATAGATTTGACCTGGCAATTGTAGATTACAATATGCCATATATGAACGGCGTGGAACTAATAGCTCAAATTCGCAATAAGCTTAAATACACTCCAGCGGATTTACCGCTTATACTTTTACATAGCTCTGCAGATGATGAAAAAATACATAAAGCCTGCAAGGAATTAAACGTGCAATTTAATATTACAAAGCCTATTCAAATAGACCAATTGTTTAATATGATGAAAAATATTCAGGCACCATCAGCTCAGAAAACTTCTAGCGAGCTTGTTCATAAAGTTGAGAAAACCGATATTGTATTTAATATTTTAATAGCAGAAGACAACCCTGTGAATATGTTCCTTGCTAAAACGATCATTAAAAAGGCACTCCCAAATAGTAATATTCTTGAAGCAAACGATGGGGAAGAAGCTGTGAATATGTTTAAGTCTGAAAAAATAGACCTAATTTTTATGGATGTCCAGATGCCTATACTTAGTGGTTTCGAAGCTACCCAAGAAATTCGGCAGTTGGAGGGTGATGGCTCGCATATCCCAATTATTGCTTTAACAGCAAGAACTGTTAAAGGAGAAAAAGAACGTTGCCAAGAGTTTGGAATGGACGATTATGTAACTAAGCCTGTAGTCTTTAATACCATAAGCGATGTTATTAAAACATTCTTGATTGTTCCTTCAACCAAAACCGCAAAAGAAGAAGACCCTGTAGCGATGTCCAATACCCATCATTTTAATAAAGTGGAATTATTGGATAAGTTGGAAGGAGATGAAGAAGGATACACCCAACTAATGGAAATGATAAAAATAAATTTAGCCGATATACAGTCGAAACTTGATATCGCGATAGAGAATGAAGATTTCAAATATGTAAGAAAAGTAGCACACAGTCTCAAAGGATCATCGTTAAATTGCGGGTTTTATGCCTTAAGTGAACTAGCTTTTGCTTTGGAACACACCAAAGCCGAAAAAAAATCAGTACTTTTAACACATAATAAAAATATTAAAAAAGAAATAGATATAGTTTTAGATTTAATTTAAAAAATCTGGACAAGGTAATTTATCCCCAAATCACCGAGCCCTATGAAAAACCTACTAGCCTCCCAACGGGAGCACACTACCATTATTCTTGTGGAGAGCAATCCGCTGGAACGCGAAAAATTTAGCCATATTTCCCTTTCGGAAGCTTGGCGATTGGTTGTTTGCGAAGACGGACTTGAAGTAATCCAATGGTTGACCGATAACAGCAATGCAGATCTCCTTGTAATAGAAGAGAACTCGTCGCCTATTAGTGGATATCAAATAGCCGATTATATAAAATCTGAATTGGGTCTTGCCATGCCAGTGATTATTTCTACTGGTGAAATCCCAATTAAGCAGGAAAGTAGAATGTTGGCCTATGCAGAGGCTATCTTAAAAAAGCCTTTCGCGGAAGGTTCTGCCATCCTGCAAATAAGAAAAATTCTAGAAAATTCTATAGAAATTTCTCCAGAACAGAATGATTATTACTCACTTGAATATTTAAGCGAACTTTCTGGTGGGGATAAACAATTTATTCAGGAATCCATAGAATTATTTAGCGCAACTATTAATACGGAATTAAGAAACTTAAAGGAAGTTTTAAATCAAAAAGATTATCTTAGAATTCGGGAAATAGCACATGGCATAAAGCCATCCTTTGAAATGTTGGAGAATGAGACAGGTAGAGGTATTTGTCATTTATTAAATTCAGGTGCAAAAGAGACAGAAATGTCTTCACTTATAGATGAACTTAATTTGGAATTCATTAACATCACAAATCAACTAAGTAAAGATTTCCCCGAGTTAAATATTGGACAATGAAGAAAATTCTAGTGATAGAAGATAATCCCATGGTAATTAAATCATTGCAATTTAAGCTTACCAAAGATGGACATGATGTAGTAATTGCCAATGATGGCCGTGAGGCCATGAAGCACTTAAAGGAGGATATATTCGATTTAATACTTACAGATCTTATGCTGCCTTTTGTTACTGGAAATGAATTGATTAGCTATATTAAAAAAAACACCCCAGATACTCCAATAATTGTGCTGTCTACTTCTACACAAGAAAATATAATTATGGATGCCTTCAACATGGGCGTGGACGATTTTATTACCAAGCCTTTTAGTCCAAATGAATTATCCTTAAGGGTAAAAAGGTTATTAGGTAAGAAGTAGAGCAATTTTCGCATGATTTTTAGAATACCCCACATCTTTTCAATCAAATTTTTATGATAAATATCGGTTTTTCGAATTTTGATTCTTTTTGGTCGGGACTACCATGGATTATGAAATTAAATATCGGTTTTTCATTGTTCTTTCTATTATTCGCAATTGGTTTTTTTGTCGCTATTATTTGGATCAGGATTTATAAGAATATTCGCAATGAGAAAAAGCAAAAGCAAAAATTGCTTTTAATAGAGTTTTTGAATTCTTTTCTATTTGATGAAGATTTTGAAAAAGAGCTTGAAATTAAAAATTTTAAGGAAAAACATTTAAAGTCCCCACTAGAAATAAAAGTTACCATTAAAGAGATTCTTCATTTCCATGAAAACCTAAAGGGAGGGTCTGCAAGGGAATTGGAAATGTTATTCACCAATTTAGGGCTTATAGATCATATACTTTTAGATTTAAATAAAGGAAGTTGGTTCACTACTGCAAGGGCAATTAATGCACTTTCAGAATTAGGTCTGGAAGTACCAGATCATAAAATTGAAGCTTATCTAAATGAATCCCGAAATGAAGTTAGGCAACAATCCCAAGTTTATTTTTTGAAACTAGCTAAGGAAAACCCCTTGGGGTTCCTAAATAAAACGGTACGTCCTTTAACCACTTGGCAACAAATTTATATTGAAAATGCCTTGAAAAACTTTTATAAAGGAACCCCTCCCGATTTTTCCCAGTGGTTGGACCATGATCTCTTAAGTGTTGTGGAATTTTCTATAAGAATGATCGCTAGGTACAATCAATTTGAACATATAGAAAAATTACTTCCTTATATTAAACATCAAAGCGATATAATAAAACGGGAAGCCATAAATTCCTTGGTCAGTTTAGAGTACACAGAATTATTGCGCCATATTATTCCTGATTTTATGAACAACAGTAGGATAATAAAATTAGAAATTCTTGAAGCGGTCCACCAAATAGGTGACTACGGGGATTTAAAAAGAATTGGAGATCAAATAGAAACTACAGATTGGGAATTGAGAATTAAATACCTTAATATTGAGCAAGGCTTCCTACCAGATAAAAAAGAACGCATATATTCGCAGTTCATGCTGGAGAAGCAGTATGGTATATAAATGGGTTCAACTTTAAGTCAATTTACAGAAATAGCCAGTTGGCTTTTTTTAATATACGGGGCAATTATTAGTTCTGGTTATTTGTTTACAGCCATCTATTCTCTTTTTGAGATTAGGGATTATAAGCGACGGAATAATTTTGAAGACGACATCGCCTTATTACAATCCTTGAATTTACCGGCTATTTCTATTTTAGCCCCTGCTTTTAACGAAGGTTTAAATATCGTTGAGAATGTGCGGTCCCTCCTCACAATTAATTACCCTTCTTTTGAAATCGTTATAATAAATGATGGAAGTTCTGATAATTCTTTAGAACTGCTCATTAAAGAATATGAGCTGGAAGCTAAAAATATTCTTTATCACAATTTTGTTGAAACCAAAGAAATTAAAAACATCTATAAGTCTACCAATAAAGCATTCAAAAATTTAACTGTAGTTGATAAAAAGAATGGAGGAAAGGCAGATGCGCTTAATACGGGAATAAATATTTGCCAGCATAATGTTATATGCTGTATAGATGTAGATTGTATTTTGGAAAATGATGCGATGTTAAAGCTTATTAAGCCATTTTTGGACAATGGAAACAAGGTTATTGCATCTGGAGGGGTTATACGGGTTGCAAATTCTTGTGTAATTGAGGATGGGAGGCTCATAGAAGTCAAACTTCCTAATACTTTTATTGCTAGAGTACAGGTATTGGAATATTTTAGGGCCTTCTTAATGGGTCGAATGGCTTGGTCGAGAGTAGATGGATTGCTACTAATTTCTGGAGCATTTGGTATGTTCGATAAACAAATAGTAATTGAAGCTGGTGGTTATAATACCAATACTGTTGGTGAGGATATGGAATTATTGGTAAGAATGCGTCGAATGATGCAAGAACGAGATGAGCCTTATACCGTAGGCTTTGTTCCAGACCCTTTATGTTGGACAGAAGTCCCCCAAACATGGAAAGTACTCCAGCGCCAACGAAATAGGTGGACGAGAGGTACCGCTGAAACCCTTTGGATACACAAAAAGATGATGTTCAACCCAAAGTATAAAGTATTGGGGATGCTAAGTACTCCTTTTTGGTTCTTTTTTGAATGGTTGGCACCCTTAATAGAATTTACAGGAATTTTATTTTTTCTAATTCTTTTAGCATTAGGCCAAATAAATGGGTGGGTTTTTCTCACTTTCTTTTTGGCGGTATATAGCTTCGCCGTACTGTTTTCAGTTACTGCATTGTTTTTTGAGGAATATTCCTTTCAGCAGTATAAGAAACCGCGTTATATATTTAGATTGATTGGGACAGCATTGTTAGAGCCTATAATTTATCATCCTGTAATCATGTGGTCTGCAGTAATGGGGAATTTTGATCTTTTAAGAGGGAAAAATAGTTGGGGTGTCATGAATAGAGCAGGATTAACTAAGCCTGTTAAAAAACAAAAAGATTAAATGAAATCGACAATAAATATATTTTGATGAAAAACCAGATTCTATTTATTATCGTTTTTTCGGCGCTTCTGCCTTGCAGTTATGCGCAGCATCCAATACCCTCATATTTTTATGCTGACTGTGATTTTCAGGTAATAGGCCACAGGGGATATTCAGATATCTATCCCGAAAACACCTTGCTAAGTATAGAAGAGGCATTTAAAAGGGGCGTTAAATATTGTGAGATCGATATTAATATAACTTCAGACGATGTATATGTTTTATTTCATGATCAACCTACAATGTATAGAACAAGTAGCGGGCAGGGTTATGTGGTTTCTTCTATATACAATGAATTATTGGAATTGGATTTTGGTAGCTGGAAAGGAAGCCAGTTTGCCAATACTAAGATAGCAACCTTGGAAGAAGCACTCGTCTTAGCCGAAAAATATGATGCTTATCTTTATTTGGATACGAAAAAGACTGACCATGAACTCATGTGCAGGGTACTTCAAGACTCCAAAGTGAATCCCAAAAGGATGTTGCCCGCTGTGGCATCCATAGAAGAGGCTAAACAATTTAAAAGTTACTGTCCTGATTCTTCATTTATATACTTTGGCGGGTTGCCGGAAAATGTAAATAATAACAGTTGGTACAAGGAAATGGCAGATCTAGGTTGTATTATTTTTGAAACCTACTATACTTTTGCATTGGATGAAACCAATCAAGAATTTAAAACTTTTCTCACTAAGGTCCATGAGAACAATGCCAAGGTTTGGGTGTTTACTTCCAATAATATTGAAGAGATCAAAAAATTAAAAATTGCCGGGGTAGATGGGGTGGAATCAGATATTGCAACTTCTGCATTAAAATCTATTTGCGAGGGAATAGAATTAGATACCAAACCCCTTAGAGCCACTACTGGAAACTGGAATTTTGAGAAAGGGAATTTATATAGCACAGGTGTAGGTAGCCAACTTCGACATTTCAATTATAATCAAGAATTTGCCTTTCAGCCAGTACAATTTGGGACTACTACTTCTTTCAATATTAAATCTATAAATGGAAATGAGGCTCCAGTAGCCAAAATACCGGCATTCGATGGCAATAACGGATTGTTCATTTTCACCAATTTCACATCAGGGATCGAGGCAAACCTTCATTACAACTATTCCCTAATAATGGATATTTATATCCCAAAACAAAGCATTAGCAAGTATATAAGTCTTTATCAAACAAATCCTGATAATGAGAATGATGCCGAATTGTTTATAAATGGGGAAGGAATAGGCGTGAACAATGAATACCATAATCCTTTAAAACCTGAAACTTGGTACAGATTGGGAATTGTAGTTACAGAAAATTCTATCAAAAAATATATCGATGGAAAGTTTATTGGGGAGAATGAAATATCTGGAGGAAGGTGGTCTGTGTATAATGTATTTGCCGGCGGACAAGACCAAGGGTTTTTGCTTTTTACAGATAACGATCATGAAACTTCTGAATTTTTTATAAATGCCATCCAGCTTAGAAATTATTCCATGGATGCCAAGGACATGGCTGTTTTGGGAAATTCAAAAGCAGAAGGGATCGCAATTGGGAATTCGGGGATCTATAATGTAAAGCTTGAAGGGTCAATAGCTGCACCTATTGTTAATTGGGATAAAAAGGAAATTTACATAAGGTTTCCAAACAATATAGACCTTTCTCAAATCAAGATAGATTTTGATATCCCTTTTGGAGCGAAAAGTTCAATTGAACCTGGAGCATCATTAGATCTTTTATTGGGTGAAAAATATAAAACCATAAAAATCACCTCTGAAGATGGAGCTTCAGAAAGAATATGGACCTTAATACCGATCTTGGAAAGTTTAAACGGTCAAGAATCCAATCGATTTTAACCACTATGATTAGTTTATTTTAAGGCTTAGCTAAACTAATCGATTAAAAAAAGGCTGCGAATATGTGATTCTCTACTCGCAACTTTTTTTAGTAATAAAGAACCTCTGGGAACCCACAGGGATGATTGGAAAACACTTTTAAATTTCCAGATGAGCCTCGGCAATTATTCCCTCAATGAGGGATTAATAAGTTAGTTGTCCTTATACTTTTCAAACCAAGATAGGATTGCCGCTACTTTAGCAACAAGGTTACTTGGCCTATTTGCTATTCCGTGTCCGGAACCGGGAATTCGAACCATTGCGGTTTCTACCCCTTCTAATTTCAAAGCGCTATAAAATTGTTCAGATTCCGCAATTGGAGTTCTGTAATCTTCTTCTCCAGTTAACAACATCGTTGGGGTGGTAATATTTGCCACATAGTTTAAAGGGGATCTCTTGAAATAACTTTCCGGGTCTTCCCAAGGTTTTTTACCAAACCAGTATTTGGCAAAGAACCCAGGGTTATCTGCATATAACACAAAGCTGGTCCAGTTTATAACAGGTTTTGCAACAACTGCAGCTTTAAACCTCTCAGTTTTCCCAACTATCCATGCGGTTAATACTCCACCGCCGCTACCTCCGGTAACAAATAAATTTTCCTTATCTATATACCCTTTTTCAAGCACGGCATCTACTCCAGACATTAAATCATGATAATCGTTATTGGGATAATCATGATGTATTAAATTCCCGAATTCTTCTCCATAACCTGTACTTCCCCTAGGATTGGTGTAAAGAACAACGTAGCCGGCAGCTGCCATTAGCTGTATCTCTGCTGAAAACACATTTCCATAACTTGCAAAAGGCCCACCATGGATTTCTAGGATCATCGGGTATTTTTTGTTCGGATCGAAATCGGGCGGAGTTACGATCCAACCTTGAATATCCCTTTTATCCACAGAAGACTTCCACCAGATCTCTTCCACCTTTCCAAGTTTTTTGAACGAAAGCAGGTCACTGTTTACATCGGTTAGCACTCTGTCATTTCCATTGTTTCCAACCCCCAGATCAGATAACATTGCATTTTTCCCGGAAGTAAAAGCATAATTCCCATTTTCTGCAATGCTATAGGATGCTGCATTATAAGGCCTTCCCAATGAAAGTCCTCCCATATCTTTGGTGATCCCTTTAACTTTGCCACTCGTAGAAATATAACCAAGTTTTGTATTGCCTTTATCGTTATATTGAAAATATAGGCCATTGCTATTTTTATCCCAAGAAATATCACTGATATCCCTATCAAATTCTTCTGAAATGTTTTTACTTCCGCTACCATCGGTGTTCATAATATATAACTGACTCAGTTGATAACCTTGTAATCTATCATCGAAGCCTAAATATGCTATTTTTTTACCATCTGTGGAAATTATAGGATCGCTGTCTGGACCTTGTCTCTCCGTTAGCATTGTTATTTTTCCATCTGTAATATTCAGTTTGTGAATTTCTGAATTCATCGGGTCTAACTCATGATCTTCCTTGAGATTTGCTGAAAAATATAGGTTTTTACCATCCTTACCCCAAATTGGTGCTCCGTGATCAAAACCGGTAAAAGTAAGTTGTCTTGGTGTATGTCCATCTATTGAAACTATAAACAATTGGGTGTTTCCACTTTTTAAGTAACCCGCACCATCTGCCCGATAGTTCATATCTGTGATATACTTGGGAGCCTCGTTCCATTTGGCACCTTCCGGCTTCTTTGGCATTTTTATAGGTGAAGCATTCTCTTTAGTTACAAATTTTGAAAATGCGATAAACTTGCTGTCTGGAGACCAGGAAATTGCTCCCGGTAGATCGTTGGAATTGGATAGTACCAAAGGTTGTTTGGAATCCAACCACATTAAATACAACCGCATTTCGCCATCCCTATTCGATTTAAAAAGTAATTTTTTTCCATCTGGAGACCAACGCGGATAATTATCTAAAGTGTTACCGGTGGTCAATGGCCTGTTTTGTGTACCATCAAAATTCACTATCCAGAGATTGGATAGATTCTTATCGGTCATCACATCCTTAAAATTCCGGACATAAACCACTTGTTTTCCATCTGGGGATATTTGTGGGTCAGAAATATATTCGAGATTGAAGATATCCAATAACTCCAACTTATCGGATTGTTGGGCTACGAGTAACTGGGAAGTTAATAGAAAAAGGAATGTTAGTTTTTTCATAAATGGAATTTTAAACTCAATTCAATATTAAATACAATTATCTAAAGGTAGATGATGGAAAAGAAACTAAACTTTCATGTCCATTCTTACCAACAGCTACAACCCCAAAGAAGAAATTATCTATTACGATTCCATCCAGCATAAATTCGGAGACATTTCCAACAAATCTTGAATGTTGCCAAACGGGAGAAGTGGTGTCCCTCCAATAGATTTTATAACCTGCAATATTACCATTAACTTTTTCCCAACGTAATTTAGTTGAAGGTTCTACTATACCACCAATTGCTACTTTAGAAGGCGCAGGGGGAGCCCAAGCTATACTGGCTAGGTTAATAGCATTCACCGCAGTTAGTTTTGCGGCATAATCAAAATTCACCCCTTCTATTACATCCCCATATTCTATTCCATTCTCTGTTCTTATATCTTGATGTTGCCTGTTATAGTTCTCATGGGCTTCCATAATTCTAATTCCTGCAAATCCAAGGTCATTAAAAGACCTGTGATGACCTCCTCTACCAAATCTGTCCAATCTATAGATCATCATCGGGTTCATTTCCGGCATATAGGTTTGTACTGTGCCATGAATGTACCTAGCAAGCTGTCTGGAAATTCCATCCACTTCCCCACCATAGTATCTTCTTGCATTACGTTCTTTTTCTGTTTCTGTTGGAGGTACCGGTTCAGAAAAAATCCTAAAACTTCTATTATCTATTACCCCGTCAACCCCTTCAATATTCCCGATCATATCATTGTTTAATATCCCAATGATCTCCCAGTTGTTGTTTTGTGCATATTGAGCCAATCCTTTTCCACCAAACAAACCTTGTTCTTCTCCAGAAAGCCCCACATAAATAATACTGTTTTCAAATTTATATTTGGATAGTACCCTGGCCGCTTCCATAGTCCCAGCCATCCCACTGGCATTATCGTTAGCTCCGGGGGCATCGGTTTCAAAATCCATGGTGTCACTAGCTCGAGAATCTATATCGCCACTCATAATGATATATCTATTTGGATATGTAGTTCCTTTTTGAATGGCCACTACATTAACAACCCATGCTTCTTTTGGCACACGAGTTCCGTCTTCGGGAGTTACCAGATCTTTTTGGTAAAAAACATTTAGACAGTTATTGCAATCCCGGGAAGTTTTATCAAATTGAGACTTTATCCAGCGTCTTGCAGCTCCAATACCTCGAGTTGTAGAAACCGTATCACTAAAAGTATTTCTAGTCCCAAAACCTGCTAATTTTCGGATATCATTTTCAATTCTATCGGCAGACACAGAATCTATTATACTATAGATCCTAGCATCGGTAGCTTGTGCATTTGTTTTATTGAAGGGGAGGAATGTAAAAATGCATAGAAATATGCTCAACGGGGAGAAAAGGATTTTCATTAATCTGTTTTTAATTATTAGAGTTTTCTAAAGTAAGAAATGTTTTTCAGAATCTTTTCTATTGATAACCCAGATTATTACAAATAAAAAACCCTCGAAAAAAATCCGAGGGTTCATATAAAATATTTGAGTTTAGACTAGCTAGCCCTCATGTCATGAATATCTGCTTTAGTATCATGATATTTTTCTTCTACTTTGGAATTACTTGTTTTAGCTTTAGACCTTTCTTTGATTGCATCAACCTTTTGGTTAAGATTACCTGCCATCTCATTGAACTTTCCTTTAGCATCTTTTATATAGCTATCTCCAGTTTCAGTAATTGACTTACGAGTATCTGCTCCTTTTTTTGGTGCAAATAACAATCCAATTGCTGCTCCAACGGCTGCTCCTGATACCAATCCTGTAATTAACTTTCCTACTTTCATAATTATGATATTTTAAATATTGGTTTTATAAATTTCGATAATGTAAAAGTACTTCTAATTAGAAGGTTAGAGGATTTTCTTTAGTTAAGTTTGATATAAATTTTCATCGATTTTACTAAGGATTTTAACAGTTGGTATTTGCAGCTAAAATCACGATGACTCGTCATTATATTTGTAGAAATCCTTGCAACAACTCTCTTACTTTTTTGGTGTTATTCACATAATAATTTGCACTGGTATTCTTTAAACCTACTTTTACAGTCACTGCAGTGGGTGGTAATTCCTGAAATAGATACTCATCTGTCCAGTCGTCCCCAATTGCAAATATAAAATCACTCTCTTTTTTTAGCAGAAATTTTGTGGCAGCTTTTCCTTTATTAACTCCGCTACTTTTTATTTCCAGCACTTTATTTCCGTCCAATACGCTCAATCCATGATTGGAAATTAAATCTTTTAATACATTGGAAAGTTCATTGGCTCGTTTTTCTCCTAGATCGGGATCCGTTTTCCTATAGTGCCAGGCTAGGGAATAATTTTTTTCTTCAATAAAACTTCCTGGGGTCCTATCTACAAAAGCTTCTATTACGGGACGAATTGATTCCATCCAGTCATTTCTTACATTTTCATTTAGTTTCCATTCTTTAGTGGATTTTAAAGCCCAAACCCCATGCTCTGCGATTAGCTCCACATTAAATTCCTTCCACCAAGTACCTAGGGTTTCTTTATCCCTTCCGCTAATTAGTACAACGGTAATATTTTCCAAATCCGCTAGTTGGCTTATTAGTGTGATAAGGCCTTCATCGGGTTTTGCATCTTCCGGATTATCCACAAAATTTACAAGGGTTCCATCATAGTCCAAAAATAATACCCGATTTTTAGATTTTTTGAAATCGGCATATATGTTTTCTTTAATGTCCGCAGTTATAAGTGTCGCTTTGTTGCTTTGCCTGTTCTCTTGGGTTTTGGATAAAGCCTTCATGAAGTCGTTGGCCCATTTCTCCACATCATAACGTTTCAATCGCTTTTGAAGGATTTTGTTCCTTTTAATTTGCTGTTCTGCGGGCATTTCTATAGCCTGTTTGATAGCATCAGCCACCTGCTCAAAGTTATTGGGATTAATTAAAATAGCTTCGTTCATTTCCTGTGCTGCACCTGCCATTTCACTTAATATAAGCACTCCTGTTTGATCTTTCCTACTTGCAATATATTCTTTTGCAACAAGGTTCATTCCGTCTCTTATGGGGGTTAGAAGTGCTATATCGCATGAAGCATAAAGGTCTATTAAGTTGTTAAATGGCATAGATCTGTAGAAATACCAAATAGGTGTCCAACTTACCGTTGCGAATTTTCCATTTATCCTTCCTACCAATGCATCAATTTCCTTTTTCAATAATTGATATTGTGGCACTTCAGATCTAGAGGGAACTGCTAGCATCACCAAGCGTGTTTTTTCTATATATTGGGGGTATTTTTCCAAGAAATATTCAAAAGCTCTTATTCTATGAGCAATTCCTTTTGTGTAATCCAACCGATCTATACTCAGGATTAATTTTGCCCCGGGTACTTCTTTTCTATGGTGATTCAGTCTGCGTTGTAAATCTGATTGGTTTTCTAAGCTATTCTCAAAATGGTTTAGCGCAGCCTGCTCAAATTTGGTATAATCTATTCCCATAGGAAAAGAATCCACTTTTACCATTCTCGCTGGTAGGCTTACTTCATTAAAGTGTACCGGATGCCTGAGAATACGGCTCACCGAGCTCAAAAAATGCCTTTCATAATCGTAGGTGTGAAAACCAATAAGGTCTGCGCCTAGGAGACCATTAAGAATTTCTTCTCTCCACGGCATGGTCCTGAAGACTTCATAGGAAGGAAAAGGAATATGATTAAAGAAACCAATGGTAGCATTGGGAGATTGTTCCCGTACCATATTTGGAACTAAAAGAAGTTGATAATCATGAACCCAAATTATATCACCATCCTTGTAATTTTCCAAAATTGCATCAGCATATTTCTGATTTACACTTTTATAGGTTTCCCAATGCCAGGTTTCCCATTCTGTGAATTCCATAAAATAATGAAAGAGAGGCCAGATACTTCTATTGCTAAAGCCATAATAAAAACCTTCTATTTCTTTTTCAGTAAAATTTATTGCAATACAGGCCTGATCTTTTGCTTTTTGAGAAACTTCACTTATCAAATTTTCAGGAAGCTCTTCTATAGTCAAACCGCTCCATCCAATCCAAACACTATCTCCATCCCTATGAAAAGATTTTAAACCTGTAGCTAAACCTCCCACACTAGGGGTGACGTTTAATTTGCCTTTTTTGATTGAAACTTGAAGCGGTAGCCTATTGGAAATAATGATTGTTTTACCCATAATATAATATGAAAATTGTTGAAGAGTTTTGGTTTTTTACTAAATTTCCGAAAATACTTTCGTTCCACCATTATTTTAAAAGAACTTTATGAGCATATGAAGAATTTAGACTACGGTATTATTGGAAATTGTAAAAGTGCAGCCTTAATTTCAAAAACTGGCTCGCTAGAATGGTGTTGTTTACCAAATTTTGACTCGGCAGCAGTATTTGCAAAATTATTAGATGAAAAGAAGGGTGGGAGCTTTGAATTAAAGGTTATGGATAATTATAAAATAGTTCAGGAATATCTGTGGGGCACCAATATAATAAGCACCGTATTTCATAATGGCACCGATGCATTTCAACTTATAGATTTCATGCCCCGTTACCAACGTGAGGATAGATCCTTTTATGCAGCTCCAGATATAATTCGATTTTTAAGACTTTTAAAAGGGACGCCAACTTTTAAAGTATTATATAACCCCCGATTGGATTTTGCAAGAGAAAAAACCTATAACGAAAATAAAGGAAATTATATAAAGAGCTATACATCCGAAGGAAAATACGATTCTCTATTTCTATACTCAAGTTTTGATATGGATGATATTTTGGAACAAAAGGAAATTGAATTAAAAGGGAATGGGTACTTCTTAATGGGATATCATGAAAAATTGGCTGAACAATCCTTGGATAGGGCATACCTTAAATATCAGCGCACCAAGACCTATTGGATGAATTGGAGTGAGCACACCACAAAATACAAATATTATAATGAAGAAATATTAAGAAGTGCATTGGTACTTAAAGCTTTAACTTTTAAAAAGTCGGGGGCGGTACTTGCAGCTGCCACTACGTCCCTTCCAGAAACCATTGGGGAAGAGCGCAATTGGGATTATAGGTTTTGTTGGATTAGGGATGCTTCCATGGTAATAAAGGTAATGGCAGGCTTAGGCCATGCTAAATCTGCTAAAGATTTTCTCGAGTTTATTATTAATTTGATTCCCCATAAGGATGAAAAGATCCAGATTATGTATGGTATTAATGGAGAAAAGAATTTAACCGAGCATATATTGGATCATTTGGACGGTTATGAGGGGTCAAAGCCTGTACGTACAGGAAATGCTGCCTATATCCAGAAACAGAATGATATTTATGGAATATTGATGGAGGTGATTTATCAGCAATTTCTTCAATTTGAAACCAATCTAGAAAACAGCGAAGAATTATGGACAGTAACAAGAGGTATTGTGAATATAGTAGAAAAACATTGGCAAGAGCCTGATAAAGGCATTTGGGAATTGAGAACAGAAGAACGACATTTTGTATTCTCTAAATTGCTATGTTGGGTTGCTATAGACCGGGCTGTAAAAATAGGGGAAATTCTTAGAAAAGGAATCAATGATACCAAGTGGGTTTCTCTAAGGGCCGAAATATATGATGATATATATAAAAACGGATGGAATGAAGAAGTGCAGGCATATACCCAATCTTACGGATCCAAAGATTTGGATGCCTCAACCCTTTTGATGGAGAGTTACGGTTTTGTTGATGCTAAAGATCCCAGGTATATAAGTACCGTAAAAGCTACCGAAAAAGAACTTTCCCAAGATGGGTTAATGTACCGTTATAAGAATAAAGATGATTTTGGCCTACCTACTTCCTCCTTTACTATATGTACCTTTTGGTTTATTAACAGCTTGTATAAAATAGGCGAAAAGGAAAAGTCCAAAAAACTATTCGATCAACTCTTATCTTACAGCAATCATTTAGGCTTGTTTAGTGAGGATATAGATTTTGAGACAAAGCGATTGTTGGGAAATTTTCCGCAGGCATATTCCCATCTTGCTTTAATAGAAGCAGCTGCAAATTTTAGTAAAAGTTCTGCTTTAGAAGAAAATATTCAGTTTTAATTAGTTTTTAAATCCACCCTGGATTTCGGAAGACTTTCAGGGTAATTTTCTTTAATAAAAACTATCAGTTGCTCTCTAATATATACTCGCAGGTCCCACGCTGTTGGAGAATCTTTTGCACTCATCAAAGCTCTAATTTCTATAGATCTATCAGTAGCATCCGTAACTTGCAATACATTTGTTTTTCTGTCCCATAACGAAGAACCCTCCAAAAGCCTGGTAAGTTCTTCCCTCAGCTTTTCAAAAGGCACTTCATAGTCTGTATAAATAAAAACAGTGCCTAATATTTCTGACGTATTTCTAGTCCAGTTTTGAAAGTTGTTTTCAATAAAATAGGTAGTAGGAACTACAAGTCTTCTTTTATCCCAAATTCTAACCACTACATAGGTAAGTGTAATTTCTTCAATCCAACCCCATTCTCCATCTACAATTACAACATCTTCTAACCTAATTGGTTGAGTAATGGCTATTTGAATACCAGCCAATAATGTTCCTATGGCCTTTTGTGCTGCCAGACCTATAATAATCCCGGCAATTCCGGCTGAGGTAAGAAGACTAACACCAATAGACCTAATGCTATCAAAACTCATTAATGCCACACCTACGGCTAATACTGTGATAATAAAGATAATTATATTTTCCAAGATCATGAACTGCGTATAAACCTTACGAGCTTTTAAATTATCTGAAGTTGACACATCATATTTTCTAAGAATACGAGCTTTAAAAATCTTAAGAAGTATTATTAGAAACCAAGCAGTGCTTACGATAATTCCTATAATACTTAAATGCCCTACTATAGTATATGTGTAATCATACCTGAATAACTTTACTATGATTGCTATTTGAAAAAATAGCGAAGCCATGAAAATAAGTAATGGAATCCATATTCTATTGGCAAAATTTACAGGAAGTATATTTCTAGGATCTTTGCCTATTTTCTTTAAGGCATAGTATGCCAATGAAAAGCAAATTATTACCGCAATTATACCTAAAATTAAATAGTTTATTAGTTCTGGATTGATTGAAACCATAGTTGTTCTTGAAAATCTTTTTGTACTGCCACTAAAAATAAGATTTTTGTATAAAGTGATACTTGGCTTTCTATAAATATTAACCTATAAGGATTTCGTAGAAATAAAAGAAGCCGCCGCATTTTGGTAAACGAGACGGCTTCTTCAAAATTTAAAATTTAATCCCTCATTGAGGGTTTAATTCCGCGAGGCTTACCTCGAATTTTTAAAATTATTTTCCAATGCATACCTCGTGGGCTTGCCCCGAGGTTCTTGATTTATTTCAAAATATTAATAGCAATACATATTCTCTGTAGTCAATTTTTCTGCAATAATGTTTCTTAGTTTAACAACATTGGGATGATTATCGTATTTGGTAAAACGTTTCAATCCCATTAACATCATACGTTGTTCATCGCCTTCAGCAAAAGATACAATTCCTTCTTTGGCTTTTTGGTTAACAATATCAACTGCATGGTATAGGTATAATTTGGACATAGCAATTTGCTCCTTTTGAGTTTCTTCCCCAAAACGATTCACATTTTTTTCTGTACGTAAAATCGCAGATTCTGCCATGTAGATTTCAATTAAAATATCTGCAGAAGCTAAAAGTAATTGTTGGTGTTCTTCCAGTTTTGGCCCGAATTTTTGAACAGCACTACCAGCTACCATTAAGAAAACTTTTTTCAATCTTTTCAAGAGATCTTTTTCTTCCGCAAACAACACCGAAAAATCTGGTTTATCAAAAGATGGAATTCCAGTAAGTTCTTCTCCCACCTTCGTTGCAGGTCCTAAAAGGTCTACATGTCCTTTCATGGCTTTCTTCACAAGCATTCCCACAGCTAACATTCTATTGATTTCATTAGTCCCTTCGTAGATCCTGGAAATACGTGCATCTCTCCAAGCAGATTCCATAGGGGTATCTGCAGAGAAGCCCATTCCACCAAATACTTGGATTCCTTCGTCGCTACAATTCTGAATATCTTCTGAACAAGCTACTTTTAAAATAGAGCATTCGATAGCATATTCTTCAACCCCTTTTAACTCTGCCTCTGCATGCGAATTTCCTTCTTCCAATCTTTTACTAATTCTATCTTCAATATTTTTAGCAGCGCGATAAGAAGCAGATTCTCCTACATATGCCGAAGTTGCCATTTCTGCCAATTTATATTTAATGGCCCCAAATTGAGCAATAGGAGTATTGAACTGAATCCTGTCATTTGCATATTTTACTGCCTGATCTGTAACCCTTCTTTGAGCATCCAAACAAGCCGCAGCTAATTTAATACGCCCAATATTCAATGCATTCATGGCTATTTTAAAACCATCCCCCCGTCCTGCTAGCATATTTTCTACAGGCACCTTCGTTTCATTAAAGAAAACCTGGCGAGTGGAGGAGGAATGAATTCCTAATTTCTTTTCTTCTTCCCCAAAAGTGATTCCATTTTCAGCATCATTTTCAACAATAAAACCGGTGATATTTTTATCATCTTCTATTCTTGCGAATACTATAAATACCTTTGCGAAACCTGCATTGGAAATCCACATTTTTTGTCCGCTAATACTATAACTTTTTCCATCTTCAGAAAGTACTGCTTTGGTTTTACCAGAGTTTGCATCACTTCCTGCTCCAGGTTCTGTAAGGCAATACGCCCCAAACCATTCTCCAGTAGCTAATTTTGGAACATATTTTTTCTTTTGTTCTTCTGTGCCGTATAAAGTAATTGGCATAGTTCCAATTCCTGTATGGGCACCAAATGCAGTCGCAATAGATCCAGTAGCACCACTAATATAATCGCAGACCAACATGGTAGAAACAAAGCCCATCCCGAGCCCGTCATACTCTTCTGGAACAGATATGCCTAAAAAACCGAGCTCTCCGGCTTTCTTCATTATCTCTTCTGTAAGCGCGTAATTCTTGTTTTCGAATTCTTCCTTTTTTGGCCAAATTTCACGGTCTACAAATTCTTTAACCGAATCTTTCATCATTTTCTGCTCTTCGGTAAAATCTTCTGGTGTAAAAACATCTTCGCTTAATGTTTCCTTTACCAAAAATTGACCTCCGCGAAGTAATTCCTTATTGGTTGTTTCTGTGCTCATTTTATTTAAGATTTAAGAATCAAGATGTTAGAAACAAGACTACTATTTTATTAGCCCATCTATAAATCCTGATATCATTTTTTGTATTTGTTGAACTTTATTTTCTAATTCCCAAAATTTTTCTTCTGAAATATATTTTTCATTATATGCAATTATTAACTGTGTTTCCCATTCAAAAGCTGAACCTAGACTAATTTCTAAATATGTTTTAAAATGCTTCAACGTACTTTTACTAGTTCCTTCTGCGATATTGGAAGGTATTGAAACAGCACATCTTGTTAGTTGCGATACCAAACTGAATTTCTCATGATCAGGAAAACTTTTTGTGAAAGAATAAGTTTCTTTAACTAAAGCCATACTCTCATGCCAAATCTTCAATTTTTTGAAATTATGCCTTTGCATAATCTTGTTTCCTGATTCTTGAATCTAGATTCTTATTTGAAATTATGATAAGAATTCGTAAACCCCGGCAGCTCCTTGTCCTGTTCCCACACACATAGTTACCATTCCATATTTGTTCTTAAGATCACGTTTGCGCATCTCGTCGAATAATTGAACAGATAGTTTTGCACCGGTACAACCTAGTGGGTGTCCCATAGAAATTGCTCCACCATTTACATTTACTCTATCTGGATCCAAACCTAAAGTTCTTACTATTGCTAAAGATTGTGAAGCAAAGGCTTCATTAAGCTCTATAACCTCCAAATCGTTTTGCTGGAGCCCAGCTTGTTTCAATGCCTTCGGAATTGCAGTAATAGGAGCAACCCCCATAATTCTTGGCTCGATACCCACCGCGGTATAACTTACCAATCTGGCTATTGGTTCCAGATTGAATTCTTTCACCATTTCTTCACTCATGATCAAGGTAAATGCTGCACCATCGCTCATTTGTGAGGAATTTCCGGCGGTTACGCTTCCGCCATCGGCAAAAACAGGTCTTAATTTTGCAAGGACTTCTTTAGAAGTATCAGCTCTAGGACCTTCATCTTTGTTTACCGTATACGATCTGGTTTGCTTTTTACCGTTCTCATCTACATAAGTTTCATCTACGGTTATAGGAACTATCTGATCTTGAAATCTATCTTCTTTTAAAGCTTTCAATGCTTTTTGATGAGAATTGAACGCAAATTCATCTTGATCTTCCCTACTTACTTTATATTCATTGGCAACAGCTTCTGC
This sequence comes from Gillisia sp. Hel_I_86, assembly GCF_007827275.1. NCBI lineage: Bacteria > Pseudomonadati > Bacteroidota > Flavobacteriia > Flavobacteriales > Flavobacteriaceae > Gillisia > Gillisia sp. Hel_I_86. Next base: position 2,967,498 of record NZ_VISE01000001.1, read on the forward strand.
AGTAAGTCCCATTCCCCAATAATAATCTTCATGGCCTTGCACGGCAAGTTTATAATCTGGAACAGGCTTATATCCTCCCATTGGGATGTAACTCATGCTTTCTGCTCCCCCTGCAATAATACAATCTGCCATTCCTGCCTGAATCTTAGCAGATGCAATAGCAATAGTTTCCAATCCAGATGCACAATACCTGTTTACGGTAACCCCTGGAACCTTTACTGTATCTAATCCCATTAAAGAGATCAATCTACCTACGTTTAAACCTTGTTCTGCCTCTGGCATTGCGTTTCCAACAATAACATCGTCTATTCTTTCCTTGTCAAAATCAGGAAGTTTCTCCATCATATATTGGATGGTTTCCGCAGCCAGTTCATCTGGTCTTTTAAACCTGAATACCCCTCGAGGGGCTTTTCCTACTGCAGTTCTGTATGCTTTTACTATATATGCTGTTCTCATTTAATTAGATTTTAGATTTTAGTACTTAGTATTGAGATTTTATAAGGATTTTTGAAGTCCGTAATTCATTTTTTGTACCTCAATTATATTTTCAAGTATTGGTTTTATTATTTCTTCTGAAATTAATTTAAGTTCCATAGAAAGTGAGCGAATTCTTTTTTTGAATTTCTTCCAGCACCTTCAGCAATGTTGGAAGGAATTGAAACCGCACATCTTTTTATCTGAGAAATAAGTCCAAATCGTTCATCAGAAGGTAATTCACCACAAATTTTATAAACAGATTTAGTCAATTCCATAGATTTCTTCCAGATTTTCAAATCTTCAATTTTATGCATTAATTTTAATTTACTCACTCCTCACTCCTCACTCCTCACTCCTAATTTCTAAGCGGTTTCCCTTTTTTTATCATGTGTTCTAAACGCTCCAAAGTTTTGCGTTCTCCTGTAAGCGAAAGGAATGCCTCCCTTTCTAGATCCAATAAATATTGTTCGGTTACGTAAGAGGCGCCAGAAAGATCCCCACCGGCCATTACATAGGCCAGTTTGTTAGCTATCTTCTTATCATGTTCACTAATATACTTTCCAGCATACATTTGGTCTGTACCTACATAGAAAGTTCCCAAGGCTTGTTTACCTAGAACCTTAATATCTGTTCTTTGAATTGGTTGGGTGTATCCTGTTTCAGCCATTAAAAGTGCATGTTTCTTAGCGATTGCCAATTGTCTGTCTGGATTCACTACTACGATATCTTTTTCTTTCTGAAGGATATTGGTATCGAAAGCTTCGTATGCAGAAGTAGATACTTTTGCCATGGCAATTGTTAAGAAATGCTCCCTCAATCTGTTCAACTCTACATCATCTTTATGGTAGGTATCAGAAGCCCTTAAGGTCATTTCCTTAGAACCTCCACCACCAGGAAGTACCCCAACACCAAATTCCACTAATCCAATATAGGTTTCTGCAGCTGCAACCACCTTATCGGCATGCAGGGAAAGTTCACATCCTCCACCCAAGGTCATAGCATGTGGAGCTGCTACGGTTGGGATAGAAGAATATCTCATTCTCATCATTGTATCTTGGAAATATTTAATGGCCATATTAAGCTCATCATATTCCTGCTCTACAGCCATCATAAAGATCATTCCGATGTTCGCTCCAACAGAGAAATTTGCTCCGTTATTTGCAACTACCAGTCCTTGATAGTCCTTTTCAGCAATATCTAGTGCTTTATTTAAACCATCTAGGACATCACCTCCAATAGAATTCATTTTACTTCTAAATTCTACATTCAAGATTCCGTCACCGAGATCTTCAACAACAACACCCGTGTTTTTAAATACTTCTTTGGACTCTCGAATGTTGTCCAAAATAATAAACGCATCCTGTCCGGGCACTTTTACGTGCTCTTTTTTAGGGATATCATAGTAATAAGTATTTCCCTCCTTTACGGTATAAAAACTCTTACTGCCAGATTCCAACATTTCTCTAACCCAAGCTGCCGGTTCTTCCCCTTCAGCCTTCATCATTTCAATTCCTTTTTCTACGCCAATAGCATCCCAGATCTGGAATGGTCCATGTTGCCAACCGAATCCGGCTTTCATAGCATCATCTATTTTATAGAGTTCATCGGTGATCTCAGGAATTCTATTGGATACATATGCGAAAAGAGAAGAAAAGTTTTTACGGTAAAACTCTCCGGCCTTATCTTTTCCGCCAACCAGTACTTTAAATCTATCTACGACATTGTCTATAGATTTGGTAAGTTCCAAGGTTGCATAATTTGCTTTTTTAGCAGATCTGTATTCCAGCGTCTTAAGGTCTAACGACTGAATTTCGCTAGCACCATCATCACCTTTTACTTTTTTATAAAAGCCTTGTCCACTTTTACTTCCCAACCATTGCTTATCCATCATGGAATTGATGAAATTAGGAAGGGCAAAAAGATCATGCTTTTCATCACTTGGCACACCTTGATGAAGTCCATTGGCAACATGGACCAAGGTATCCAGCCCAACAACATCTACTGTTCTAAAAGTTGCAGATTTAGGTCTCCCTATTACTGGACCGGTAAGTTTGTCTACTTCTTCTATGGTCATTCCCAGCTCATCCACCATATGGAATAGACTCATTATACTGAAGATACCAACTCGGTTTCCTATAAAAGCGGCAGTATCTTTAGCTATTACAGATTTTTTTCCTAGAAATTTCTCTCCGTATTCATTCATAAACTCTAGAACTTCTTTTGAAGTTTCCGGTCCAGGAATGATCTCGAACAATCTTAAATAGCGAGCAGGATTAAAAAAGTGAGTTCCACAAAAGTGCTTCTGAAAATCTTCGCTTCTTCCCTCGCTCATTAATTTTATTGGAATCCCTGAAGTATTCGAAGAAATTAAAGTTCCTTTTTTACGGTGATTGTCCAATTGTTCAAAAACCTTCTTTTTAATGTCAAGTCTTTCTACAACAACTTCTATGATCCAATCTACTTCTGAAACCTTTGCGATATCGTCTTCTAGGTTGCCAGTATGAATCCTGCTGGCAAAAGATTGACTATATATAGGAGAGGGCTTCGATTTTAAGGAGGCCTGTAACGAATCGTTCACAAGCCTGTTCCTAACTGCTTTATCTTCTAAAGTTAGTCCTTTGCTTTTTTCTTTATCAGTAAGTTCCCGAGGAACTATGTCCAATAGCAATACTTCTACGCCAATATTTGCGAAATGAGATGCAATCCCGCTTCCCATGATTCCAGAACCGACAATTGCAACTTTATTAATTCTTCTTTTCATATGTGATTTTTAATTAGAATTTGATTTAGGCAATTCCTGAATTAAATTCTTATGATATATTTATTTTAAACGTATTTCTTGACTATAGATTTTCTTGCTCGAAATTAAATCCATGATAGAATTGGCTACTCTAATAAATGTTTTAAGATCTTCTTCGTCTATGTTTTCTTTAACGGCTTCATCAAATTTAAGGACCACCCCTCTGGAAAAATCCCTCATCTCTTTTCCGAGTTTTGTTAAGTGCAATAACACGCTACGACCATCTTGAGGGTTTTTTGTACGAATTATTAGTCCTTTTTCTTCCATTGATTTTAATATTCGGGACAAACTAGTGGCTTCCATGCCCATTTTGGGTCCGAGAGAGGTAGAAGGAGTTCCTTTTTCGGGATCTATACTTAAAAGGGCAAAACCCGTAGCCATAGTACTTCCTGCTTTTCCGGCTTCTTCATTATACATCTTTGAGACTGCCATCCAGGTAGCCCTTAATACATAATCGATAGTTTTTTCCTTCATCTTTAATTTAGAGTGAACCCAAAGTTAAGAAAATTTATTATGCGCGCATAATAAATTATAGAAATGTTTTGACTTCCTAATATCCACCCTAAATTTACTCCATATAAACAAAAAAACTCCCCAAAAGAGGAGAGTTTAACAATAACTTGATGTTATGAGTGCTAATTCTATCTTTCGTAAATAGTATTGTATAGGTCCATATACCTTTCTTTAATATTCCTTCTTTTTAATTTCATGGTAGGGGTAAGCAGGTCATTCTCTATACTCCATACTTCGGGGATAAGTTCGAACTTCTTGATCTTCTCCCAGCTACCAAATTTTTCATTATAGAAATCTACTTCTTCCTGAAGTCTCGCGATTACATCGGGATTTTTGACCATCTCTTCATTGGATTTACCAATATCCAGGTTTTTACGAGTTGCCCATTCTTCTATAAACTCAAAATTTGGTTGAATGAATGCTGCAGGCATTTTTTCGCCTTCACCAATAACCATGATCTGTTCAATAAAACGGGATTGTTTCATTGTATTCTCGATTAACTGTGGAGCTACATATTTACCGCCGGAAGTTTTGAACATTTCCTTCTTTCTATCGGTAATTTTCAAAAATCCTTCTGAATCAATTTCACCTATATCCCCAGTATGGAACCAACCATCAGAATTTATGGCCTCCTCTGTTTTTTCTTTATCCTTAAAGTACCCTAACATTAAATTAGGTCCTTTTGTTAGGATTTCCCCATCTTCAGCGATCTTAACTTCTACATTATCTATTACCCTGCCTACCGTGCCAATTTTGAATCCGCCATTGCGTTCATCGTTAACTGCTACCACGGGGGAAGTTTCTGTTAGACCATAACCTTCCATAACTGGGATGCCTGCAGCAGCAAACACCCTAGTTAGCCTAGGCTGTAAAGCGGCACTACCAGAGACTATTAATTCTATATTTCCACCAAGACCTTCTTTCCATTTGGAAAAGATCAATTTTCTGGCTAAACTTAATTGCATTTCATACCACCAGCCATTCGCACCGTAAGGTTCGTATTGTAAACCTAATTCTACGGCCCAATAAAACAACTTTTGTTTAATTCCTCCAAGTGCTGTTCCCTTGGCAATTATCTTATCGTATACTTTTTCTAAAAGTCTGGGAACCGCGGTTATTACATGTGGTTGTACTTCTTTAAGATTATCGCTTATTTTTTCTATAGACTCCGCAAAATAAACCGAAACACTATAATATTGATAGAGGTAAGAGATCATTCTCTCGAAAATATGGCACATAGGCAAGAAACTCAATCCTACATACTTTCCTGTTTCAAAAGGCACGCGATGTGCACTATTTAAGACATCACTTACTATGTTTTTATGGGAAAGCATAACTCCTTTTGGTCTTCCCGTAGTTCCGGAAGTATAAATTAAAGTTGCCAAGTCATCTTCTGTAACAGCATCTTTCAATGCTTCAACTTGGTCTTGATTGCTGTTATCTTTTCCTGAATCTAGAATTTCCGACCAATTTTTGCAGCCATTTATCTTATCAAAACTATAAATTTCCTTAAGCTGAGTATTGTGTTTTATTGCATTTACTTTTTCTAAAACATCCTCGTCAGATACAAAACAATAGGTAGCCTCACTATGATTTAAAACATACTCATAATCCTCTTGTGATATTGTAGGGTAAATTGGCACATTTTGAGCTCCTAATTGTAGGATCCCAATATCCATAACACTCCATTCGGTTCTATTACTAGAGGAGATCAATGCAATTTTATCATTTGGTTTTATGCCTAAACGTAACAAACCTCTACTTATGGCATTCGCCTTATCAATATATTCTTGTGTGCTTAGAGCTTCCCATTTGTTATTATATTTGGTAACTAATGCCTTCTCTAGGGGGTGATTTTCTAATTGATAGTAAGGAAAATCAAAAAGTCTTTTAATTTCGGTCATGTTAGTGGATAAGATATTCCTTGCAAAATAGTAAAATTGCTTGCTATTTCAAATGAATCCCACAAAAAAAGAAGGGAATTTTTACGTTCCCTTCCTAAATTTCATTAATTAGTATAATTTCTATTTGTTCTCTAACCATTTTTTAGCATTTGTAAATCCTTCTAACCAAGGAGTTGCTTCATCTTTTCTATCTTTTGGATAGTAGGCCCAGTTCCATGAAAATGTAGAACGCTCTAAATGTGGCATCATTACTAAATGTCTTCCTGTAGTATCGGTTAGCATTGCGGTATTGAAATGGGATCCATTAGGGTTTGCAGGATATTCTTCATACCCATATTTCCCAACAATGCTGTATTTGCTCTCTTCATAAGGAAAACTGAATTTTCCTTCCCCGTGTGCAGACCAAATCCCTAATTTACTTCCCGCCAAGCTAGATAGCATCACCGAGTTGTTTTCTTGAATTTCTACGGAAGTAAAATTACACTCGAATTTATTCGATCTATTATGTAACATTTTTGGTTTTTGGTCATGGTCCGGGTTAATAAGCCCCAATTCTATGAACAACTGGCAACCATTACAAACCCCTAAAGATAAGGTGTCATCTCTTTTGAAGAAATTATCCAAGGCAACTTTTGCTTTTTCATTATATAAAAATGCTCCGGCCCAACCTTTAGCGCTACCTAGTACATCTGAATTTGAGAATCCTCCAACCGCGGCAATAAATTGAATTTCTTCCAAATTCTCACGACCAGAAATAAGATCGGTCATGTGCACATCTTTTACATCGAAACCCGCAAGATACATGGCACGTGCCATTTCCCGTTCACTGTTAGAACCTTTTTCACGAATGATCGCAGCTTTTATTCTTGGTTGAGATTTCTCACTATCGTTCGAAATGACAGGAAGTTTTCCTGTAAAATTCTTTGGAAATTTGAATTCCAATGGTTGATTCTTATAATTATTGAAACGTCGCGTTGCGTGATCTGTTCCGCTCTGCTTTCTATCCAACATAAAAGAAGTAGTATACCAAAGGTCCCTATAGGTAGGAATGTCAAAATCAAAAGAATCGGTTCCATTAATTACTGAAACTCTATTTCCTTCAATAGGATTTCCGATTCTATGGAATTCAATATTGTTTTCATCTAAAACTGCTTCAATTGAAGCATCCTTTGCTTGAAAAACAATTCCGCAGTTTTCATTGAAAAGCAATTTTACTGAATCTTTTTCATTCAAAGAAGTAAGATCTAATTGCGCTCCTAGATTTACTTCAGCAAAACACATTTCCAATAAAGTGGTAATCAATCCTCCTGAAGCCACATCGTGTCCTGCTATAATAAGATCTTTAGAAATAAGATCTTGTACAACATTGAAGGTGTTCGCAAAGTTTGCAGAATCTAATATTGTAGGAACTTCGGTTCCTATTTTATTGCGGGTTTGAGCAAAAGAGCTTCCACCAAGTTTAAAAGTATCTTGCGATAAGTTGATATAATAGATCTCACCTTCTGGCTGTAGAACCGGTTCTACAACTTTGGTGATATCCTTACAATGTCCTGCTGCTGAAATAATAACCGTTCCCGGAGAGATCACCTCGCTACCGTCACCATTATATTTTTGCTTCATGGATAGGGAATCCTTGCCCGTTGGCACATTGATACCTAACTCAATGGCAAAATCGGATACTCCTTGAACAGCTTCGTATAATCTTGCATCTTCACCTTCATTATTACAAGGCCACATCCAGTTCGCAGACAAAGAAACAGACTTTAAACCTTGCTCCAAAGGCGCCCAAATAAGGTTGGTTAAAGATTCTGCAATAGAATTCCTGGAACCTGCAACGGGATCTATCAAGGCAGAAATAGGGGAGTGCCCAAGCGAGGTTGCAACGCCTTCTTTGCCATTATAATCCAGTGCCATTACCCCGCAGTTATTTAACGGTAATTGCAATGCTCCAGTAGTTTGTTGTTTGGCAACCCTACCGGTAACACATCTATCTACTTTATTTGTTAACCAATCCTTACAAGCCACCGCTTCTAATTGAAGTACCTGCTCTAAATAATTGTATATTTTATCCTGAGAATAATCCAGTTCCTTATAATTTCTTTGGATAGTTTTATCTGTCATGATGGTTTTTGGAGAGCTTCCAAACATATCTGCCAACTTCAAATCCATCGGTTTCTCCCCATTGCTATTGCGTTGAAACATGAAATTGTTATCGCCTGTTACTTCACCAACATCATACATTGGAGCTCTTTCCCGTTCAGAAACACGTTTTAAGACGTCCATATCTTTTTCAGGAATAATCAAGCCCATACGTTCCTGAGATTCATTCCCTATAATTTCTTTTGCAGAAAGGGTGGGATCTCCTACCGGTAATTTATCCAGATCTATATTCCCACCAGTTTCTTCCACCAATTCACTCAAGCAATTCAAGTGCCCACCTGCACCATGGTCGTGGATGGAGACGATAGGATTCGTTTCGCTTTCTACCATTCCCCTAATAGCATTGGCAGCACGTTTTTGCATTTCTGGATTGGCACGTTGTACGGCATTTAATTCTATACCACTGCTAAATTCTCCGGTATCTGCTGAAGAAACTGCGGCACCGCCCATTCCAATCCTATAATTATCTCCACCTAGCACTACGATTTTATCCCCTTTTTGAGGAATTGCTTTTATGGCTTGGTCTGCTTTTCCATACCCAATTCCACCAGCAAGCATGATCACTTTATCGTAACCTAAAAAACGGTTATTTTCATTATGTTCAAAAGTCAGTACAGATCCTGTGATTAATGGTTGCCCGAACTTATTTCCGAAATCTGAAGCTCCGTTGGAAGCTTTAATAAGAATATCCATTGGGGTTTGATACAGCCATTTACGCTCCTTCGTTGCTTTTTCCCATTCCTTACTTTCGTCTAAACGAGAGTAGGAGGTCATATAAACTGCGGTGCCGGCTAAAGGAAGTGATCCTTTACCACCGGCCAATCTGTCCCTTATTTCTCCACCACTTCCGGTAGCAGCACCATTAAAAGGTTCCACTGTTGTCGGGAAATTATGGGTTTCAGCTTTTATGGAGATAACAGAATCAAAATCTGTATTCTGATAAAAATCTGGTTTATATGGAGTTTTTGGAGCGAATTGCTCCACTCGAGGCCCTTTTACAAAAGCAACATTATCTTTATATGCTGAAACTATATCGTTCGGGTTTACTTCCGAAGTCTTTCTGATCATTTTAAAAAGAGAAAATGGTTTCTCTTTTCCATCGATCACAAAAGTTCCATTAAAGACCTTATGGCGGCAATGTTCTGAATTCACCTGGGAGAATCCGAACACTTCAGAATCTGTTAAAGGTCTTTCGAGCTTTACCGATAATTCTTCTAAATATTTTACTTCTTCCCCATTAAGAGCCAAGCCTTCTTGCTTATTAAAAGCATCCACATCTTTGATCTCCAAAACAGGTTGTGGTTTTGTGTTTACGGTAAAGATTTCTTGATCCAAGCCTTCAAATTTCTGAGAAAGCATAGGATCAAAATCATGAAAATGGGAATCTACTTTTAGAAACTCTTCAATTCTAATTATCCCAGAAATCCCCATGGTTTGGGTAATCTCCACAGCATTGGTACTCCAGGGAGAAACCATAGCGGCACGGGGACCAACAAAAAAATCTGCCAGTGCAGATTTGTTAAGTAGTTGAGCGTCACCAAAAAGCCAGTCTAATTTTGAAATGTTTTGAGCAGATAAGTCAGCGTGCGTTTGCACAGCATAAACCTTTGAGGTTTGGGTTCCGAAGAATAGGATCATTCTAAGTTTTTTTGTGTGTTGATGTGAGCACAAAAATAACTTTTTTAGAGAGAATTGTTAGCCTAAAATCAAATTATTACACACAGCCTATTTACAGGATTACTCCTAAAAAACTAATTGCAGCACCTTAAATCTTGAGTAGTATTTACCATTTATTTTCAGCCTTTGGACTACCCCAAATTAGGGTTGCTAAATATGGATTGTCTATAAAAGGATTTCGGTTTCCCTGGGCTTTAAAAATGATCTCGTTTCGCTGAATTTCAATTTTCGACACAGGATCCTGAGAATTCCATTTCAGGAAAAGAGCTAGATTCCCAACGGGCTCAAAGTCTTCATTATATCTTAAATTTAAATAAAAGACCATTCGCGAAACATCTCCAACCCATTCATCTCCTGGGTACCAAGAATTATTTGAGACCAACTTGTATTTTCCACTTCCAGAAGTAAAGCGATAATTCCTTCTTTGAGCATTAATTTTTGTGTCTGCGGTTCTTAAATGATGAAGGTCTGCTTCTGCGGTATTCTCAATAAATGATCTCGGATAAACATGCTCGGTGTTAAAGGTTTGAGGTAGGTATTTATTGCTGCCAGAATAAAATTCCCTTTTATCCCTACTTTCTCCTGAATAGATCAATAAAACATTTTTAGAATTAGAAGGGTCTTCATCTGCCTTATATAAATAGCGATGCCTTTCGTAATATTCTAAAAAGCGGGTATGTTTAGCAATTGTAGTAACTGCCAGTTCATCTTTTAAACCCTCTCCACGAAGATTAAAATCCACATTTTTATAATAAGAAATAAGTTCAGAAGGGACACTTAGCTCTTCTGGATTCTCAAGTACAGTTTCAGATTTTCTGTTTTCAGATTTACATCCAACAAGAATTAGAAAGGAAAAAACTACATATAAAATCCTAACTCTCATTATCTAAGTATTAGTTTTTCTGAAGAAGTGCCATGTAAAATCCATCATATCCAGACTCTGAGGATAATAATTTTTTGTCTTTCACCAATTTAAAATCCTTCCCATGTTCACTTGCAAGAAACTTTTCTACTTGTTCCTGGTTTTCTGAAGGTAAAATTGAACATGTTGCATATACCAATTTTCCACCATCCTTTACAATTCTAGAGTGGGTGTTTAAGATTTCGGCTTGAGTCTTTTTAATTTTCTCAATAAACTCCGGTTGAAGTTTCCATTTAGCATCCGGGTTTCTACTTAGAACTCCCAATCCGCTACAAGGAGCATCAATAAGAACACGGTCTGCAGTTCCATAAAGCTTTTTGATCACTTTAGTAGACTCTATTGCTCTAGGATCTATGTTGTGGGCATGCGCTCTTTTTGCTCTTCTTTTAAGTTCCTTTAATTTATTCTCATAAATATCGGTCGCTATTATTTGGCCTTTATTTTCCATTAATGCTGCAATGTGAAGGGTTTTGCCCCCTGCACCTGCACAAGTATCCACTACTCGCATTCCAGGTTTAACATCCAGAAATTCTGCAACTAATTGAGAATTGGCATCCTGAACTTCGAAAAATCCCTTTTTAAAGGCCTCAGTTTTAAAAACATTGGATCGTTCCTCCAATTGTAAAGCATAAGGATAGCCTTTTACAGGCTCGGCTTTAATGCCTTCATCATTTAAAACACTTCTTAAATTATCTCTGGTAGTATTTAAAGTATTGACCCTAAGCACAACAGGAGCTTGTTCATTTAATGCGTGAATCTCTTTTTCCCAGACCTTTTCGCCTAATTCTTTCATGCCCAATTCATCCATCCAATCTGGAATGGACTCTTTATACTTTCTTATTTTACTAAGCTCATCAAACTTACCTTTGATCTTTCTGCTTGGAGTTGGCTCAATTTGTTTCCAATCTGGTAGTGTAACCCCACGTAAAGTGGCCCAAACAGCGAAGACCCTAAATAGGTTCTCTCTGGAATATGGTGCTTTTACTTCAGCGATTTCAGTATATAAACGTTTCCAACGTACGATCTCGTAAACGGTTTCTGCAATAAAACTTCTATCACGGGAACCCCAACGCTTATCGCGTTTTAATGTTTTTTCAATTACTTTGTCGGCATAATTTCCTTCATTAAAGATATCTGATAATGCATCGATGGTTGCAAATACTAAATTTCGGTGTAAACGCATAGTTTAATTTTAAGGTGGCAAAGGTACTCAATTTTGACACCGATTATTTTATATTTGATTCAAATTCTTATTGATGAAATTATACTACTGGTTTGGGCTATTATTGATTATTGGATGCAACTCCAAGGAAAAGAAAACAGCCCCATCTTATTATACTTCTGTAGAAGTTGAAATAATTTTAGAAGACTCCATTAGTGTGAGGGCTATAGAATTGATGGGTAAAAATCTTGCTTTTGCCACAAACAATGGAATTTATGGAATGTACAATTCCCAGAAAGATACTTGGAAAACAAATATTCAGAAATATGACACTCTGGTTCCGGAGTTTCGTGCGGTGGCCAGTACCTCTACAAATTTCTTTATGCTAAGCGTTGCAAACCCCGCACTTTTATATAAAACTGGGGATTCCGGTCGGATGGAATTGGTGTATAAAGAGGAAAATGAAAAGGTTTTTTATGATGCGCTGGCATTTTGGAATGATGAAGAGGGAATTGCCATGGGCGATCCTGTAGATAATTGCCTTTCTATAATTATAACCAGGGATGGTGGGAAAACTTGGAACAAGATCCCGTGTGAGAATTTACCAGCAGCTGCGGAAGGCGAAGCGGCTTTTGCTGCCAGTAACTCCAATATTGCTATTAAAGGCAATAAAACCTGGATCTTATCTGGGGGCATGAAATCACGTGTATTTTTCTCTCCAGACAAAGGAGAAACTTGGGAGGTTTTTGATACTCCGATTATTCAAGGAACTCCAACACAAGGAGGTTATAGTTTAGATTTTCACGATGAAAATCAAGGTTTTATTATAGGAGGGGATTATACGAATCCAGATGAAAACCAAGCTAATAAAGCTATTACCAAGGATGGCGGAAAGACTTGGAAGTTGTTGGCAGTGGGACAGGAGCCGGGTTATAAAAGCAGTGTGAGATATGTGCCGGGTAAAAATGGACATGAATTGATTGCCGTCGGATTTACTGGAATATCCTACTCTAAGGATGCAGGGAAAAGTTGGAATAATTTATCTTCGGAAGGATTTTATACAATCCGTTTTCTAAATGATTCTATAGCCTATGCAGCAGGAAAGAATAGAATTGCCAAACTAAGATTTAAAAAATAAGGCCAAAAACGAAAATCCGGATCGCGAGATCCGGAAATTCTAACTAACCAACCAAAACTTATTATACAATTTTTTACAATCGAACTACTTATTTTGTCGTTCTTTCGCTTTTCGCTCTCTGTATTCTTTCCATAATTTCTTATTAAAGTCAGATTCTAGTTTATGAAGTTTGATAATTTCTTTAGAAGAAATTATTTTTTTGAGATCAGCAAAAAGGGCTTTTTTAATTTGATATTCTTCATTCTCAATTTCCTGATATTCCATCAACATTTTTTCTGCCTGTTGTTCAGATATCGTTTCAATCTCCTTAAGTTCTTGATGCTCCCTTCTTTGTAAATCCGTTTTTTGGCATTCATATTTATTATAAATAGGCCAGAATTTTTGTGCAAGTTCAGGGTTCATGTTCATTTCTTGAGTGATGTAGGCAACTTTCATCGCTTTTATTCGCTCTCTATGATCTTCTTTACTTTTGGAATCTTGGGCTTGCAAACCACAAAAAGTAAAAAACAATATAATAATAAGTGTTACTTTTTTCATCTGTTATTCTATAATTAGTCCTGAATCTTCTACATGTTCACTTAAATAATCGAAAATCGCATCTTCACTAAAACTAAACGAATGAATATTATCTATATTTAATCCATCTTCATATATAAGGTTGGAAATATCGGTATAATTCAAATCTTCTTCTATATAAGCCTCTAATGTTGCATAATCCAAGGTATCTAAACCGCTGTCCTGTGGGGACTTCAATAATACGGTACTAAGTAGCACAATAAATATTGCGGCAATTGCAGAGGCATAATACAGTTGTTTTTTCGAGAAAAGTTTAATTGTTTTACCTCTCTTGTTTTCTGAATTTAACTTAGCTTGGATAATGTGCTCTAGAGTATCAAAATAACCTGCGGGTACTTGAAATCCTGACTTGCTCTCCTTGCCTTTGGTTGAGGTGATTTCCAGTTTTTCAAATAAAGTTGTTTCAAGATTTTCCATAGAATTATGGGGGATCTTAAAACCAGGTTTATTTTTATATTTTTCTAAATTCATTTTCATTCTAATATTTAGACTCTTATTCTATAGCAAGGTTTAATCCATTTTTAAATATTCTTCGATCTTTTTTACTGCAATATGGTAGGATGCCTTAAGGGCACCTTCGCTTGTGCCTAGAATATATGAAATTTCCCGATATTTTAATTCTTGAAAATATTTCATATTAAACACCAATTGCTGTTTTTCTGGAAGTATCGCTATTGCTTTTTGAAGTTTTAATTGAATTTGGTCTCCATCAAAATAAGCATCACTTTCGAGGTTTTCAATTAATTTATTCTGAAGTTCTTCTGAATTTATATGCAATCGTTTGGCCTTATTATTCAAAAATGTAAGCGACTCGTTTGTAGCAATTCGGTACATCCAAGAATAGAGTTGACTGTCTCCTTTAAAATTCTGGATGTTCTTAAAGATCTTGATAAAAGTGTTCTGCAGGATGTCATCGGTGTCTTGATGATCTTTAACCATATTCCTAATATGCCAGTACAAGCGTTGTTTATATAATGTAACCAACTCCCCAAACGAATTTTTAAGTGTGTTGGGATCTTGAAGGCGTTTAATTAATAGTTTTTCTTCGAGTTTCAAGATTTTAGCTTGTTTTAGCTTTTAAGTAAAAAAGTAATTGTATATCCGTTTTTTGTCCTATAGTTGTTTTGTCACCCTGAATTTATTTCAGGGTCTATATTTACTATATTGATTCTTAGCGTTATGAGATTCTGAAACAAGTTCGGAATGACGTTATTTATCATTTTATAATACTTTTCGGATATACAAAAAAAACAAACCTTAAAACTCCTCAAAATAATATTTTTTGTAGGAATTTTGTAAGTAAAAATGTTAAATTTAAAGATTAAATACATTTTTTAAAGATTAAATACATTTTTTATTTGCAGAAGCCATTTATTCTTATATCTTTGAAGTGTTAATATTATTTAATCTTTTTTTGCCCCAAAGATTATAAGTTGAATTAAACCTAAGTTTTCATTTCCCCAAAATGAAAACTACGAAAAAAAAGGATGAACCTACTTCATCCTTTTTTTTATTCCTAAAAGTGTGTTTAACATATGTAGGCTCTTCTCAATCAAATGGGTGTTTTCCTGTATATGCATTACCAACCTTCCTCTAACTTCTATACCTAAACGCAAATTATTCGAAAGATTGCATTTCTACTAATCTTTTATAAGTACCATTTTTCAGTAGCAGTTCGCTGTGCTTTCCTTGTTCTACGATTTCGCCCTTTTGCATTACCACAATAAGATCTGCGTTCTGGATTGTGGAAAGCCTGTGTGCAATAACTATGGATGTTCTATTGCGCATCATATTCTCCAATGCTTTCTGAACCAATTTTTCACTCTCGGTGTCTAAGGCAGATGTTGCCTCATCCAAGATCATGATAGGAGGATTTTTTAGAACGGCACGTGCAATAGATAACCGCTGCTTTTGCCCACCACTCAATTTATTTCCACTATCGCCAATATTGGTGTCTAGCCCTTTTGGTAAATCTTTTACAAATTCCCAGGCGTTTGCTATTTTTAAAGCTTCAATAATTTCTTTTTCTGTAGCGTTGTTTTTCCCTAAAGCGACGTTGTCCCTTATAGAATCATTAAACAATATGGAGTCTTGAGTTACCAAGCCCAGTAGATCACGGAGTGATCTCTTTGTTATATCACGAATATCTACTCCATCTATTTTTATACTT
This sequence comes from Gillisia sp. Hel_I_86, assembly GCF_007827275.1. NCBI lineage: Bacteria > Pseudomonadati > Bacteroidota > Flavobacteriia > Flavobacteriales > Flavobacteriaceae > Gillisia > Gillisia sp. Hel_I_86. Next base: position 2,982,997 of record NZ_VISE01000001.1, read on the forward strand.
CCTGAGTTAACATCGTAAAAACGCGTTACTAAATTCGCTATTGTAGATTTTCCGCTACCAGATTGTCCCACTAAAGCGACTGTGCTTCCTTTTGGTACCTTCAAGCTAAAATTCTTTAATACCAGTTCATCTTCATATTTGAAGTCAACATTTTCAATTTGAACACTGGATTTAAAGTCGGTGGCAATAACCGCATTTTTCGCATCAATAATAGTCGATGGTGTTTCTAATACATCTATGATCCTTTCTGCAGCTGCGTTTCCTTTTTTAACAGAATAAGTAGCCTTGGAGATTTGTTTTGCCGGGGTTAATATATTGTAAGCCAAACCTAAGAAAGCAATGAAAGCTGCTGGATTTAAACTTTCTTCTATTAAAACCATATTTCCGCCAAACCAAAGAATTATAACAATAACAAAGATCCCGAGAAATTCACTGGTTGGAGAGGCTAAATTTTGTCTGTTAATAAGACTGTTCAGGATTTTATTTAATTTATTGGTAGATTCCTGAAATTTATCCTGAAATTTATCTTCAGCATTAAAACCTTTTACAATCTTTAAGCTAGATAAGGTTTCTTCTACAATAGACAGGAAATTCCCATTTTCTTCCTGCGCTCTCAAAGATTGGCTTTTTAATTTTTTTCCAATCAATGAAATGATGAATCCAGAAATGGGCAGAAAAATAAATACGAAAATGGTAAGCTTGGCGCTTATCATTAACATGGCGATAATAGTAAAGACAATAGTTAGTGGTTCTCTAACTATAAGTTCAAGGATGGAAAGAAAGGATGTTTGCACTTCATTAACATCGGCAGTAATTCTGGAAATAGTATCTCCTTTTTTCTTTTCGGAAAAATAAGAGATTGGTAGGTGAAGAATTTTATGATATAAAGCATTTCTTACGTCCCGAAGCACTCCATTTCTTAAGAAGGTGATGAAAAATGCAGCTAGATATCCAAATAGATTCTTTAGAAAAAATAATAGCACTACAATTCCGCAGATAAAAATCAATGCTGAAATTTCATCTTCAATTACTTTTTGAGTAACCTGGTAGTTAAAATAGTCTACTAAAAAATCTTTAGCACTAGAAATTCCTTCGTAATCTGGTTTAATAGCAACTCTTTTGCTTTTATCGAAAAGGATATCAATAACCGGAATCAGGGCGATAAATGAAAGAGTGCTAAATAGCGCATAAAAGATGTTACAAATAATATTTAAAATCGCGAACTGCTTATAGGGCTTCGCATATTCAAGAATTTTTCTAAAATAGCTCATTCGTTAATTTTACTCTACCTGAAGATCTGCTCTAATTCCGGCGATTTTTTGTTGTAGTAATTTTTGTGCTTTTTCGAAAGCAGAAGAAGATGTCAATTCTTCGTTGACACTGATATAAAACTTTATTTTAGGCTCAGTGCCACTGGGCCTTGCTGCTATTTTTGAGCCATCTTCTGTATAATAGATCAACACATTGGATTTTGGAAGATCTATCGCAGTTTCCGAACGATCCTGCATATTTTTGGCAATCGAAGCCTGATAATCTTCTATAAGCACCACTTTTTCGCCATTGATCTCTTTTAAAGGATGCTCCCTAAGATCTACCATCATTTGTTTTATCTGAAGCTCTCCCTCAATTCCTTTTTTAACTAGAGAGATGAGTTCTTCTTTATAAAAGCCGAATTCTTGGTATAGCGCTATTAATTGCTTATAAAAAGAACTTCCGTTTTCTTTCATCTGTGCAGCAATTTCGCAAGCGAGCAGGGTAGCTGTGGTTGCATCCTTGTCTCTTACAAAATCACCAACCATGTACCCAAAACTTTCTTCACCACCACCTACAAAATCCATTTCCGGATGATCTTTAATTAACTTCGCAATCCACTTGAATCCTGTTAAAACCTCATAATAATGTGCGCCATAAGACTTGGTAATATTTTTAAGCATCGGCGTGGAAACTATGGTAGATGCAACGAAAGAATCTTTGGTCAACTTTTTGTTCTTTTTCCATTGCTCCAACAAAAACCAAGTCATCACTACCATGGTTTGGTTTCCATTAAGCAAGAACAGTTCATCATTTAAATCCCTTACGGCAATTCCCAAACGATCTCCATCAGGGTCTGTTCCTATTACAATGTCTGCGTGCTCTTTTTCAGCAAGGGCAAGGGCCATTTTTAAGGCTTCAGGTTCTTCGGGATTTGGAGATTTTACAGTAGGAAAATTACCATTTGGTGCTGCTTGCTCTTCAACCAAATAAACATTATTGTAACCTGCTTTCTTTAAAACTTGAGGCGTGGCCGTGGAAGAAGCTCCATGTAAAGAGGTGAAAACTATTTTTAGATCATCTTTGGCTGAAGGAGAGGTTCCAAAACTTCCATTTTTTACCGAAGCAGCTTGAAATGCTTCATCTACTTTTTTATCTATAATCTCAATTAGTTCTGGTCTCGCTTCAAATTTAATTTCTGAAAAGTCCAAAGACTCAATTTCTTCAATAATCTTGTTGTCTTGTGGTGGCACCAATTGCCCGCCGTCTTGCCAGTAGACCTTGTAACCGTTATATTCGGGAGGATTGTGACTTGCGGTAAGTACAATTCCGCAGTGACAATCCAAATGTTTTACTGCAAATGACAATTCCGGAGTTGGCCTTAGGTTAGAGAAAAGAAAGACTTTAATTCCGTTTGCAGAAAAGATATTTGCAACTATTTGTGCAAATTCTTTACTGTTTTTTCTACAGTCGTATGCAATAACAGCTCGAATTTCTTCTCCTTTGAATTCTCTTTTAAGGTAGTTTGAAAGACCTTGCGTATTTTTTCCTAAAGTGTATTTATTGATTCTATTGGGACCGGCACCCATTACTCCACGCATTCCTCCGGTTCCAAAAGCAGCATTTTTATAGAAGCTCTCTTCTAGTTCCTTTGGATCGTTATTGATAAGATGATTTACTTGTGCCTGTGTCCCTGCATCAAAAGTATCGGAAAGCCAAAGTTTTGCTTTAGAGAGGATATCGGATTTAATTTGAGTCATGTGATCAAAATTTTAATCAAAAATAAGGATTAATGTGGAAAGAGCTTATTGGATTCCGGTAGTTTTACTTATTAGGTACCTCTCGGTATCCCGTCTGCTCCTTAAAATAAGTTCTCCTAAAAACCCGGCAAGGAAAAACTGAGTTCCTATCACCATTAAAATGAGCGAGATGTAGAACCAAGGATTCTGGGTTACCAATATATTAGGTAAACTATGGTATAATTTATAAAGTTTAGAGACTCCTATCCATGCAGCCGCAATAAATCCAAAAAAGAACATAAGCACGCCCAAAGCCCCAAAAAGGTGCATCGGTCTTTTTCCGAACTTGGATAGGAACCAAATACTAATAAGATCAAGGAAACCATTAATGAACCGATCTACACCGAATTTTGTCTTCCCATATTTTCTCGCTTGATGTTGTACTTCCTTTTCAGTAATGTTACTGAACCCGGCATTTTTAGCCAAAACAGGAATATACCTGTGCATTTCTCCATACACATCTATATTCTTTACAACTTCTTTCCTATAGGCTTTCAACCCGCAATTAAAGTCGTGTAGGTTAACTCCGGAAGTTTTTCTGGCAGCTGCATTGAAAAGTTTGGAAGGCAGATTCTTACTAATTACTGAATCGTATCGTTTCTTTTTCCAGCCTGAAACCAAATCGAATTGATCTTTTTGGATAAGGTCGTAAAGTTCCGGAATTTCTTCTGGATTGTCTTGAAGATCGGCATCCATGGTGATGATCACATCTCCTTGAGCTTCCAAAAAACCCGCATGGAGCGCTTGGGACTTACCGTAGTTCCGGTTGAATTTGATTCCTTTAACATGGGGATCTTGAACTGCTAATTGAGAAATAGTTTTCCAAGAAGCATCGGTGCTCCCATCGTCTATAAAAATTATTTCATAAGAATAGGAATTGGATTGCATCACCGATACAATCCAATTATATAATTCTGTTAAAGATTCTTCCTCATTTAATAGAGGAATAACTATAGATAGTTGCATTCAATATTATTTAGACTATCCTTCCATAGGATTTTTATTTTTCATGATTAGGCCAGCAATCAGGGATATAACCAATCCAAAGAATAAATTTCCAATTAATGAAAAAGCAACCACCATAATAGGAGAAGCAAATTTAGCAGTCATTTCTTCAGCTGCATTTAATTGAGATTCCGTCATGTCTGGTTGTGCTTCTATCATTTTTTCACGGTTAACTTCCATCATCTGGTTCATGTAATCCGGTTCAATATAATTCATTAGAACGAAAGACCACACTGCTGCGATAATACCTCCAACAACAGCTACTCCAATTCCAACTTTTAAAGCTTCTCCCAGGCTTAAGAATCCGCCATTTTCAGATTTAAAAGCTTTAATGGCTAATGTTATAATGGTAATTAAAACCAAGAACCCAATAACAGTGTATATAATACCTGGATCTAGATATACGTTGGTAACGTACATTATTACTCCAAAAATAACCGATACGATCCCTAATAACAGACCGTAGTTAAGAACAAATTTTTTAGCGGTTGCTTGTTGATTTTCCATAAAATTAAGATTGAAAGATTAGTTTTGTGGTTAGTTAACAAATATAGCAATTCGTTACAAACTTGGAATTTTAATGTTTTGTTGTTAGCATAGAAAAAATAACGTGGATATAGTTTGATATTTATTAAAAATGATTAAATTTGCCACTCGAAAAACGAACACGATTATTAAAGAATAAAGAGATGAAGCAGGGAATCCATCCGGAAAATTATAGATTAGTAGCATTTAAAGACATGTCTAACGAAGAAGTCTTTCTTACTAAATCTACCGCGAATACTAAAGAAACTATTGAAGTTGACGGAAATGAGTATCCATTAATTAAATTGGAAATCTCAAGAACATCACACCCATTTTATACTGGTAAATCCAAATTATTGGATACAGCAGGTAGAATTGATAAATTCAAGAACAAATACGCTAAATTCAAGAAATAATCCTTGTTTTAGTGATCCTCTAAAGCCTTCAGAAATGAAGGCTTTTTTTTTGCATTGTTTTTTATTGATCTCTCTATTGAAAAGATATATTTGTTTGTCCGTAAAGTATCCTAAACTGAAAAAGGACGTCATTCTGTCCCGACCGTTCGGGAGGTTCAGAATCTCAACTCAATGTAACTCAATACACTGTTGAGACCCTGAAATAAATTACCATTGACGTGTTTTTATATATTTGTGAATCCAAGACCCTGAAACCAGTTCAGGGTGACGATGCGCAATTGTCCTCATGCTGAACTTGTTTCAGCATCCCATCAGCTTATATAAAAAACACGTCAATTTCCTACGCTGGATGATTTTTTTATCACAGATCTCAGGGTGACGAAAGAACTTTTGGAAAAAAAAACGGATATGCATAGATATATAAATAGGGATCTTAATCTATAAAATTCCCCGATGGCTCTGCCTCGGGGTTTCCGTTTCACCTCTCCTTGTGAGAGGTGAGAACTGCTTTTTTTTTGGCAGTTCTAGGTGAGGTAAAATACGAAATTTCGATTTCTGGCCCAGAGGCCACAATGAAACCGACGAAATACCTCTATGGCTTGGGAGGATAGTCGGTTTCAAGAAATTTTTTATTTAACGCAATTTCATTAGTATTTTAGCACTCAAATTATAGAACATGAATTATATACTTTTTGATGGTTCCTCTAGAGGCCAACTCTTGCCATTTACTTTTACCAGGCCGGTTGCAGATATAAGAATAGGGATTCTTACCATCCGTGAGAAATGGGAGAAACTATTGGGTACAACCACGTCTACGGTAACCGAGGATTACTTGGCCAACAAATGGCCCATGGTGGAATTGGAGCAAAATGTTATGATAAATGCTTCTTTTCTGCCAACTCCAGAACTTCTGATTCAAATAGAAAATCTAGAAGAAAATCAAGCTATCTTTTTTGAAGAGGATATCGTAGCATTTTATACTTTAGAAGATCAAGAAGTAGATTTTTCAACCTTTATCGCACTGGAACTTGCAGGTGAACCATTTCAGATCGCGCACACCTGGGATATTTTCTCAAAAAATGGAGATGCTATTGCTGCAGATTTCGAACTGCTCACACAAGACAGAAAGTCTCAGCCAATTCCAGCTTCCAATAATGTGATTAATTCAGAAAATATTTTCATAGAAGAAGGTGCATCGGTAGAATTCGCAACTTTAAATGCTTCAGCTGGTCCTATTTATATAGGGGCAGATTCAGAAATAATGGAAGGAAGTTTGGTACGGGGTCCTTTTGCACTTTGCAAGCATGCTGTTTTAAAATTAGGTGCTAAGGTGTATGGCCCAACTACTGTTGGCCCTCACTCCAAAGTTGGGGGAGAAGTTAATAATGTTGTGATCTTTGGATCTTCCAATAAAGGACATGACGGGTATCTGGGAAATGCAGTAATAGGAGAGTGGTGTAATCTTGGTGCAGACACCAATAACTCCAATCTTAAAAACAATTATGCCGAAGTCCGACTTTGGGATTATGGATCAGAGGGTTTTGCCAGAACAGGTCTTCAATTCTGCGGATTAATGATGGGAGATCATAGTAAGTGTGGAATCAATACCATGTTCAATACAGGAACCGTAGTAGGAGTAAGCTCAAATATTTTTGGTAGCGGGTTTCCACGGAATTTTATCCCTAGTTTCAGTTGGGGCGGGAGCGCTGGAATGACAACCTATAAAACAGCTAAAGCTTTTGAAGTAGCAGAAATAGTGATGAAACGTCGAGGCATTGAATTTTCCGAAGATGATAAAGAAATCTTAGAACACGTCTTTGAAGATTCTAAAAAATGGAGGAGGGATTAAACGATGAATTCTCATTGCATATACATTTTATCAACCCGAGATTAGTTGGTATATTTGCACTCCAAAATTTATCGAAAATATCTAAGTGCTTCGGTGCCTAAACAGGAGTTTTGATTTGAAATATTTTTTGGAATTAAACCCTCATGGAGGGATTAAAGATTTAATCAATGGACAATCTTCAAAAAGTAGCTTTTTATACCCTAGGTTGTAAGCTTAATTTTTCTGAAACAAGCACTATTGCCCGTTCTTTCAAAAATGAAGGGTTTCAACGCGTGGAGTTTTCCGAGAGGGCTGACATTTATGTGATCAATACCTGTTCGGTAACCGAGAATGCCGATAAAAGGTTTAAATCTATAGTGAAGCAAGCCCAGAAAGTTAATGAAGATGCTTTTGTAATCGCTATTGGGTGTTATGCTCAATTAAAACCTGAAGAACTTGCAGATGTTCATGGAGTAGATCTTGTTCTTGGAGCTACCGAAAAATTTAAAATTACAGATTATTTAAATGATCTCACAAAACAGGAATTTGCTGAAATTCACTCTTGTGAGATTGCAGATGCCGACTTTTATGAAAGTGCATATTCCTTTGGTGATAGAACCAGGGCTTTTTTAAAAGTACAGGATGGTTGCGATTATAAATGCACGTATTGTACAATTCCGCTTGCGAGAGGGATTTCCAGAAGTGATAATCTACAGAATGTTTTGAAGAATGCTTCAGAAATCGCAGCGAAAGGAATTCAGGAGATTGTACTTACAGGTGTGAATATTGGAGATTACGGAAAGGGTGAGTTTGGAGATAAAAAACATGAACACACTTTTTTGGACCTAGTTAAATCTTTAGATGAAGTAAAAGGAATTAATAGGTTAAGGATCTCTTCCATAGAACCAAATTTACTTGAAAATGAAACAATAGACTTTGTGGCCCAAAGCAATAGTTTTGTTCCTCATTTCCATATTCCGTTGCAGAGCGGGAGCAACCAAATTTTGAAGGCAATGCGCCGCAGATACATGCGCGAATTGTATGTGGAAAAAGTAAGTCAGATTAAAAAGGTGATGCCAGATGCCTGTATTGGAGTAGATGTAATCGTAGGTTTTCCTGGAGAAACAGATGAACATTTTTTGGAAACCTATAATTTCTTAAATGAATTGGAAATCTCCTATTTACATGTTTTTGCCTATTCTGAAAGAGAAAACACAGTGGCTGCCGAAATGGATGAAGTTGTTCCATTGAGCATCAGAAAAAAGAGAAGTAAGATGCTTAGGGGACTTTCAGCTAAAAAACGAAGGGCTTTTTATGAAAGTCAGCTTGGAACTACCCATACGGTTTTGTTCGAAGGAGAAAACAAAGAAGGATATATTCACGGATTTACGGAAAACTATGTAAAAGTAAAAACTCCGTGGAATCCGGAGTTGGTTAATACCCTGCATCAAATTAAATTGGATAAAATAGATGAAGATGGAATCGTTCGCTTTGCTTATAGTGAGCTGGAAATCTTAAAATCATAAACTTCCGGGCAAGCCCACGAGGCATAAATGAAAAAATACTTTTTAAAATTCAAAGCAAATCACAGGGAATTAAACCTTTAATGAGGGATTAAATATTCATTCCCACCGGTAGAAGATCCTTATATTTTCTTCTGTACTTGCGCATATATTTGGCAATTTCGGGATTTGTGGGTACCACTCTATGTGTTCCTTCCTGAATATAGCTTAAAAGAGACTCTAAAAATGGTTCTAAATATCCACCATCTTTAAGTGCGTCCGTCATTTTAAGCTTTGTTAAGAATACTTTTCGCTCCTGCTGGGAATATTCCACAATCACTAATTCTTCGTTGATCACAGATTCAAATTGTCTTAAAAACTCGTTGTCTGTAATCTTAATTTCTACATCCATCATCATCGTAAGGTTTTAATCCAAAGATACTTCAATAAGAAGCAATTTTAAGGTTTGTTTAACTTTCATTTTAATTATGTTGGTATTTTCAATTGTTTTAAAAAATGGATTTAGCCGTATTATATCATTTTTAGACACTTCTGGGAAGAAACCCTATGTTTTTAAATTCAGAAGATGGGTCTCCTTAAATTCAATTCTCTTAATTTAAACCTGAAAACAGTAAAATACCACATAATCCAACCGTAATTTATACTGTTTCTGAAAAGGAAAGGATTGTGTACTTCTTCGATCATATTTTAATAGATCTTATTTGCGAAAGCAAAAAAAATAGTGGTTATTTGGATAGTAAATTTACAATAAAACTTTCCTTATTAATGTTACACACCTGTTAAAATGCTGATTAACAATAAAATTGTCCATGTATATTTTATGCCGGGCATGGCTGCTAATCCTTCGATTTTTGAACATATAAAATTACCTGAGGATAAATTCCGAATTCATTGGTTAGAATGGCTTATACCAGAACCTAATGAATCTTTAAAGGAGTATGCCTTAAGAATGAACTCTTTTATAGAACATGATAATATTGCTTTGATTGGTGTGTCTTTTGGAGGGATGGTTGTTCAGGAGATGAGCAAATATTTGAAATTAAAAAGATTGATCATAATTTCAAGCGTTAAAAGTAGAAGGGAATTGCCTAGAAGGATGAGGTATGCGTCCAATAAAGGCCTGGTAAAATTTATTCCCACCAGTTTATTGAATCATATAGACAAGTTTGAAAAATTGGCTTTTGGAGATTTTTTAAAAAAAAGAGCAGAACTTTATAAAAAGTATTTATCTATAAGAGATGTGAATTATGTAGATTGGGCACTCAAGAATATGATCAATTGGGATCGCAAAAATCCAATCCCTGGAATTGTACATATCCATGGAGATCAAGATATTGTTTTTCCTTATAAGTACATCAATGGGTGTATAACCGTAAAAGGAGGAACTCATATAATGGTTGTAAATAGGTTTAGATGGTTCAATGTGCATCTTCCTTCCCTTATTTTAAAAGGAAAAATGCAAACTAAAAATTAAATTTAATATATATGAAAATTTTGAAAGTATTATTGATGAGCATCGGATTTATAAGTGTTTGTGCAATAAGCATTCAGGCAGTCCAAGATGGTCCAGAAGCTGAACTTATGGCAGGTTCAAAAACAAAGGTTGTTGGGGAACATTATGCAATTTATGCTTTACCAATGCCTGAAAATTTAAATTTTGCGGGGGAGCCCGTACCTATTGAGAACCCTGATATCTATGAAAGGATGGATAGGGAATTGTTGGTAAATACTTATTGGCAATCGAATGCTTTATTGTTATTAAAGCGGGCCAATAAATATTTTCCGGTAATAGAACCTATCCTTGCCGAGTATGATGTTCCAAATGATTTTAAATATTTAGCAGTTATAGAAAGTGGGCTTACTCAGGCTGTTTCCCCTGCGCGAGCAGTTGGTTTTTGGCAAATTCTGGAAGGGACAGGAAAAGATTTTAAACTTGAGATCAATGATAATGTGGATGAGCGGTACCATATTGAAAAATCTACCCGAGTGGCTTGTGAGTATTTAAAAAAATCCAAAGAAAAGTTTGGTACTTGGACGATGGCTGCAGCAGCCTATAATGCTGGAAATGCAGGAATGATAAGACAGTTGGAGAGACAAGATGCGAGCAAGTATTATGATTTGTTGTTAGGGGAAGAAACTGGGCGCTATGTGTTTAGGATCCTGGCTCTTAAAGAAATTATGAGCAATCCCCTAAAATATGGATTTAATTATAATGAAGATCAATTGTATAAGGATATTCCAACTTATAAGGTGAAAGTGGATACGGCTGTAACAGATTTTGCTGCGTTTGCTAAAGAAATGGATATTAATTATAAAATACTGAAGATCCACAATCCTTGGCTAAGGGATTCACATTTAAATAATAAGTCCGGTAAAACCTATTTTATAGATATCCCCGAGAAAGGATACTACAAGTAAATAGGGAATTCATTTAAAACAAAGAAGCTGCACATTGTTAAATGTGCAGCTTCTTTAATCTGCAAATAACCCATACATTAATTAGTTGCAACAGTTTCTTGATTCGTGCTGTATTTTTTATTGCCCAATAAGTGATTGGCAATACCGTCGTACATCGAAGTGTAGTTTAAGTCGAAAGACTCTTCAAAACTTTTGTTTAAAGCGTGTGTAACCCCTCTTCTTACATCCAAGACCATTTTGTCCTTGTCCAATAAAAAAGTGGTTGGTAAACCCAGAGAATGCTTTAGCTTGCTTACAACATGCGCGTCCCTGTTGTTTAATTCATTTACATATAGTACTGTAATATTCTTGTTATATGATTTTGCCATCTTCTTTGTTGTTTTTTGATCATCCCAAAAAAGGATCACAAAATCAATTTCATCACTGTACTTATTGGCAAGTTCATTAATTGCCGGAATTTCCCCTTCGGTAGTTACGCACCAAGAGGCATATGTTATAAGATACGTGGGTTTTTTGAAATCGTATAAAGAAACCTCTTTACTGTTAAGCTGATTAAATTGAAAGTTGTTCATATAACTTCCGTTTAAACCATATTCCACTAAAGAATCGAAAAGTCTAGTAGCTTCTTTATAATCCCGTCGGCTATAGGCATTTTCTGCATTGGATTCATATTTTGGAAGATGCAAGCTAAGGGCATCAGAAAAGAAAATTTTATTTTCTTCCTGTTGAGCGAAAATTGGAGAAACCAATAGAAGTAAACTTAATAGAGGTAATAGTTTTATCATTCGATGCATTTACACTTACAATATCAAAGGTATGGTAGATGTAGAAGACAGCGAAACTTTATCGCCAAAGAGTACGTATATTAGTTAAAGTGCGTATTTGAAAAGTTATGCCCTAAGTTATTAACACTTATGGGTTTATATTTTTTTCATTTGCTGTTTCATCATGGTTATTTGCTCTTTCAACATTCCATGTTTATCCAATTTTTTAGCTTCGGTAAGAAGCATTTGAGCCTCTCTTTTTCTTCTTTTTGTCATGGCTATTCCGGCAAGATTTAATTTTGCCATGGCAAGGTCTTGATCCATAGCCAAACCTAATTTGATCGCTTTTTTGAAATATTTTTCAGCCTTGGTGATATTGGTTTGAGAAAGCATCAATCCGTTTAAGTACCAATAATAACCTTGCTGTTTTTGAGTTAAGGCTGTTTCTGGATCTTTTATCTTATCCAGCCATTTTTTTGCCCCAGGGAAATCTTGTTTCCGAAGTCTTAAAAATGCCATCAAGATCATTTCGTTCTTAAAATATAGGAATATGAAAATTAGCCCTAATAGAACAAACATTATTCCGTTGCCTATGTGACCTTCAATAAATTGCCAGATAGAGGCAATAAAGACGATTCCGGCTAATATTAATTTGAAATTTTTATTGAACATGAGTTTCCTATTTTTTGAGAGCGCAAAGTTACTAAAAACAATTGGAAATTATTTCAATTTTGTTTTTGGAAGATATAGAAGTCTTTGTATATTTGCCCGCAGTTTTAGAGATAGGTCTAAACTAGTTAAACCAAGAATTCCACAGAAGATTAAAGATAATTAAAATGAAAAGAACATTTCAACCATCTAAGAGAAAAAGAAAAAACAAACACGGATTTAGGGAGCGCATGGCGAGTGTGAATGGCAGAAAGGTGTTGGCGAGAAGACGTGCCAAGGGTAGAAAGAAAATATCTGTATCTTCAGAAACTAGACACAAACACTAGTGAGAATTAGTATTTAAATAACAAGGTGTTACTTTTATAAGTAACGCCTTTTTTTATATCTAAGTTTCTCCTAGTATTATATAACTCTTAAATTCCACTTTAAAATGCCCAAAAACAGCCAGCTTAAATGTGTTTTATTAATCGGTTCTGGACCAATTGTGATTGGTCAAGCTTGTGAGTTTGATTATGCAGGTGCCCAATCCCTTAAATCGCTTATGGAGGAGGGGATTGAAACCGTGCTTATCAATTCCAATCCGGCAACAATTATGACCGACCCCGCAATGGCCGATCATGTATATTTATTGCCTCTTACAACAAAATCCATTGTAGAAATCCTTAAGAAACATCCAAATATAGATGCAGTGCTGCCTACAATGGGAGGACAAACTGCATTAAACCTTTGTATCGAAGCAGATGAAAAAGGGATTTGGAAAGATTTTGGTGTAAAACTTATTGGGGTAGATATAGACGCAATTAATATCACTGAAGATAGGGAGAAGTTCAAGCAGCTAATGGGCAGGATCGATGTGCCAGTTGCACCTGCTAAGACTGTTACCTCATATCTTCAAGGGAAAGAGGTGGCGCAGGAATTTGGTTTTCCTTTGGTTATACGTGCTTCTTTCACCTTAGGGGGAAGTGGTGCCGCCTTTGTTCATAGAGCCGAAGATTTTGATGAGCTTCTTACTCGCGGATTGGAAGCTTCGCCAATTCATGAGGTTTTAATAGATAAAGCCTTACTTGGTTGGAAGGAATACGAATTAGAGCTTCTTAGGGATAAAAACGACAATGTTGTAATTATTTGTTCTATTGAAAACATGGATCCAATGGGAATCCATACGGGAGATTCAATTACGGTTGCACCCGCGATGACTTTGAGTGATGTCACTTTTCAGAAAATGAGGGATCTTGCCATCAAGATGATGCGTAAAATTGGTAATTTTTCCGGGGGGTGTAATGTGCAATTTGCAGTAAGTCCAGATGAAAATGAAGACATTATTGCCATCGAGATAAACCCAAGGGTTTCAAGATCTTCAGCTTTGGCATCGAAAGCAACGGGTTATCCCATTGCAAAGATCGCTACTAAGTTGGCTATTGGATTTACGTTGGATGAATTGGAGAACCAGATCACCAAATCTACTTCTGCATTATTCGAGCCGACTTTAGATTATGTAATCGTAAAAATTCCGCGTTGGAATTTCGATAAATTTGAAGGAAGTGATCGTACGTTAGGACTTCAAATGAAATCTGTAGGGGAGGTGATGGGAATTGGAAGATCTTTCCAAGAAGCTTTGCATAAAGCCACCCAATCTTTGGAAATAAAAAGAAATGGACTGGGAGCCGATGGGAAGAGCTATACAAATTACAATCAAATCATAGATAAACTGACTCATGCGAGTTGGGATCGGGTGTTCGTGATTTATGATGCAATCCAGATAGGAATTCCATTGAGCAGAATCCATGAGATTACCAAAATAGATATGTGGTTCCTAAAGCAATACGAGGAATTATATGCCTTAGAAGTAGAAATTTCTAAATTCAATATAGGCACGTTGCCTAAAGATTTATTGTTGGAAGCTAAACAAAAAGGTTTTGCAGATAGACAAATCGCACATATGCTTAAATGTTTGGAAAGTCAGGTTTATAATAGGCGCGATGAACTGAACATTAACCGAATCTTTAAATTGGTAGATACTTGTGCTGCCGAATTTAAAGCGGAAACACCTTATTATTATTCCACTTTTGAAGCCGAAATTGAAATGGCAGATGGAACTAGGTACGTAGACAATGAGAGTAAGGTAAGCGATAAAAAGAAAATAGTAGTTCTAGGATCTGGTCCAAACAGAATTGGTCAAGGAATAGAATTCGATTATAGTTGTGTGCATGGGGTTCTAGCTGCTTCAGAATGTGGGTACGAGACCATAATGATCAACTGTAACCCAGAGACTGTTTCCACAGATTTTGATGTTGCCGATAAGTTATATTTTGAACCGGTCTTCTGGGAACATATCTACGATATTATAAGACATGAGAAACCAGAAGGTGTAATTGTTCAATTAGGTGGGCAAACAGCCCTTAAATTGGCTGAGAAATTGGATAGATATGGGATCAAAGTAATTGGAACCAGTTTTCAATCTTTGGATCTAGCAGAAGACAGGGGCAGTTTTTCTAAACTGTTGAAAGAAAATGATATTCCATTCCCAGAATTTGGAGTTGCTGAAACTGCCGATGAAGCTTTGGCAATAGCAGACGAGCTTGATTTCCCGATATTGGTAAGACCTTCTTACGTTTTGGGAGGACAAGGAATGAAGATCGTGATCAACAAAAAGGAATTGGAAGAACATGTGGTAGATCTTCTTAGAAAGATCCCAAATAACAAACTGCTTTTAGATCATTATTTAGATGGCGCGATAGAAGCTGAAGCAGATGCTATTTGCGATGGTGAAAATGTGTATATCATCGGGATCATGGAGCATATAGAGCCATGTGGGGTTCATTCCGGAGATTCCAATGCCTTACTTCCTCCTTTTAACTTGGGAGATCTGGTAATGCAACAAATAAAAGATCACACTCATAAAATAGCATTGGCTTTAAATACGGTTGGACTAATCAATATTCAATTCGCTATCAAGGATGATGTTGTGTATATCATAGAAGCCAATCCCAGAGCCTCTCGTACAGTTCCTTTTATTGCGAAAGCGTATGGGGAACCTTATGTGAATTATGCAACTAAGGTAATGCTGGGAGAAAAGAAAGTTACAGATTTCGATTTTAATCCGAAATTGAATGGATACGCGATTAAACAACCGGTTTTTTCTTTCGATAAGTTCCATAATGTGAATAAACAATTAGGCCCGGAAATGAAGAGTACCGGAGAAAGTATCCTTTTTATAGACAGTTTAAAAGATGATGTTTTTTATGATCTGTACGCAAGAAGAAAAATGTATTTGAGTAAATAAAAGGGACTATCTCTTAAAGTGTGTAAGTTTATTATGAGATAGTCCTAGCCTCCTTAATTTAAGGAGGCTTCTTTAATCCCTCATTGAGGGTTTAATTCCCCGAGGCTTGCCTCGGATTTTTAAAAATATTTTCCAATACATACCTCGTGGGCTTGCCCACGAGGTTCTTGGTCACGATATTTTAAAGTTAACTATGCTACACTTTCATGCAACAACTCCTTTAACGTTTCCAGTGTTATAGGTTTAACAATATAGTTATTTACATTATCGTACTCTTTGGCTTTTTCAACATCGGTGGGATCTACAGAGGAGGTAATTATATAAATAGTGATTTTTTTCTGGGTTTTGATCTTTGTAAACTCATCCAAGAACTGCCATCCATCCATAATGGGCATGTTAAGATCCAATAAAATGATATCTGGTAATTTTTCCCCTGCTTTTATTATGGATTTAAGATTTGTAAGAGCTTCTTCTCCATTGTGGAATATCATAAAAGCTGTACAAAAATCTGCATATTGCATAATCTTCTTCGCCCCAAATACAAAAACGGGATCATCGTCTATGATGCAGGCTATATCAATTTTCTTCATGTTTCAAATATAATTTAAATAGGGTTCCTTTGTCTACTTCACTTTCCAACTTGATTCTGCCGCCAATGGATTCTATCTGATTTTTGGTGATAAATAAGCCAATCCCTCTAGAGTCCTTGTTTTTATGAAAGGTTTTGTACATCCCAAAGATTTTTGCTTTGTGCTTTTTTAAATCGATGCCCAGTCCATTATCTTCAATACTTATCACTACATATTCTTCTTCAATTTTGGAATCTAACTTTACAAAAGAGTCCCTTTCAAGAGATCTATATTTAATCCCATTGGTCAAGAAATTTAGAACAATGCTATCTAGATAGGCTTGTAAACCCAATACATTATGCTCGGGATCTATATTGTTTATAATCTCTACCTCAGCTTCATTAGCAATTCCTGCAACGTTACGGATGGATTGAACAGTGGTTTTATAGATATTGATAGGGATTAAACTTTCATCTATATTTGTATTTATTAAAACCACTTCATTAAGATGTGCAATTGTCTCTTTTAGATTATCTGAAGCCATTTTCAGCATACTCATGATTTCATTCTCATTCGCATCTGGATAATCTTGTAGGAATAGCATTAAGAGCATATCGAAATTCCCTGAATGAGATCTTAAATTATGAGAGACGATATGTGCAAAATTCTTTAATCGTTCATTTTGATCACTGGTTACTGCCAATAATGATTTTATTTCCTTTTCTGCCCTCTTAATTTCTGTGATCTCCGCTGCAACTCCTAAATATCCAATTATAGTATCCTTATCTTTCACCGGCGTCACAGTAAGCTGCACTGGAAAATGCATCCCATCTTTTCGTACATATGTCCATTCCCTGGTATCATGACGACCTCTATTGGCTAAGGCAGTGAAAATCTCAAAATTCTCAATGTTTTCATTTAATTCTTCAGAAAGCTCCTTTCCTCTTTTTATGATCTCTTTTTTCAAGTGGACTTTAACTGGCGATTCCTTTCCAATCATTTCTTCTTTCGAATACCCTAATAAATTCTCAGCTCCTCTATTAAAAGTGGTTATTGTCCCTTCAATATCTGTTCCTATAATACTTACGTGTGTACTGGAATCTAAAATTGCTTCTAGTTTGGCTAGTGTTTCTTGAAGTTTTTGAGCGGCTATTTTCCTCGGGGTAATGTCGGTAATTTGACCAATAAAATATA
The DNA here is from genome assembly GCF_007827275.1 of Gillisia sp. Hel_I_86. Classification (NCBI taxonomy): domain Bacteria; kingdom Pseudomonadati; phylum Bacteroidota; class Flavobacteriia; order Flavobacteriales; family Flavobacteriaceae; genus Gillisia; species Gillisia sp. Hel_I_86. Next base: position 3,000,241 of record NZ_VISE01000001.1, read on the forward strand.
AAGGGCTTCCATCATCATTTTTAACTACCGAAACAGACATAATTACATGGACAAAAGATCCATTTTTATGAATAAATCTATGCTCATTATGTAAATAGGATTTATTACCTGATATAAATTCTTTTAATAAAAGTACATTCTTGGCAATATCATCTTTATGAGTAATATCAAATACATTTAAGCCAAGTAATTCCTCTTTTGTGTAACCAACTATTTTGCTGAGCTGATCATTTACTTCCATCCATGCGGTATGTTCATTAAGGATTGCCATACCAATAGCTGCATTTTCAAAATTACCACGAAAGGCAGCTTCACTTATTTTAAGTTTTTGTTCGGTCTTCTTAATATTGGTGACGTCTTGCATTGCTACCACTGCGCCAAATACATTTCCATCTTCCCCCACAAGTTGGGATCCAGTAGCTATAATACTACGGTTACTTCCCTTTGTTGGAGCAATTATAAATTCTTTATTGGTTACCTCTCCGGTATATAATGCTTGAATTAATGGGATTTCTTCCATTTTTAATGGGGTTTTCCCATCTACATGAAATAGCCCATAATGATTGGAAAACTCTGACGAAGGAATCGGTTTAGCCGGTAAGCCATGCCATTCTTTGGTAGCATTATTGAATAAGGTGAGATTTCCTTCGCGATCACAGGAAACCACCCCAACCTCTATCGTATTTAAAATAGTTTCGAGTAAGGTTTGCCGTTCATGGTTTAATCTCTCTGCTTCTTTCCTTTTTTGAATATCTTGAAAAAGACCATATAAGCGTTTACATTTTCCATTTTGAAATTCAGATATGCCGATGGCTCGTACCCATTTAAGGTTTCCTTTTGCTGTGATAATTTCAACTTCTATATCATAATCTTCACCTTTAACCATTGCATTTTTCACGGAATTTTCTAAAAGATCCCTGTGTTTTCCCTTTGGGTAAAAATTTAATGCCTCTGCTAATATGGGAGAAAAGTCTTCTGAAACTTCATGAATTTCTTTAGTTACATCACTCCATGTAACTTTATTTTTTATAAGATCCACCTCCCATGTCCCAATCATTGCGGCACGGTTGGATCTATCTAACAGATCTTGGTATTTTTCTAAAAGCAGTTCATGTTCTTTGCGCTTTGTAATGTCTTGGTGGCTACCCGTCATCCATTCTGGTTTGTCATCCTCGGTCCAGCTAACTACTTTCCCGCTGTCCTTTACCCAAATCCATTCTCCGGCTTTGTTTTTGAATCTTGATTCTATCTCATAATATTCCGTATTACCTAGAAAATGTTCTTGTAATAGTTTATTGGATCTATCATGATCGTCCGGGTGTGCGAATTTCTCCCAGGTATCCGAAGTGATTGGTTGGATCTCTGCCAAGGTATAGCCCAAAATATTTGCCCATTTTTCGTTGAATATAGTTTCACCCGTTTGCACATTCCATTCCCAAGTACCAATGTTGGTACCATCAATAATATGCTTAAGGCGTTTTATATTTTCTTGCCTTGCTTTCAGGTTTTCAGATCCATTTGCACAGGAAGTATTAGCTACTATAACCGCTGTTAAAATATTTTCTGAATTCCGTATTCCAATTGCATTACAGTTAAAGCTAAAATTATGTCCTGTTTGCAGAGTATAGGAAACTTGTAATTTAACGGGATGTGAAAAATCCTTGAAATGGCTTTTTATGGCGCGCAATACCCTTTCGAGTTCCTGGGGCTTTAATATGTTGTTGGTAAAGAGCGTTTTAGGTTTACCTGTTTCGGAATCAAAGCCCAAGGAATTTAGGAGCTTTGGATCTATATAAATATCATTGGGTTTTTCCAATTCCAAGAACCAATACCCATTTATTGCAAAATCCTGAATAAAATTAAAAACTGATTCTTCTGCTTGAATAATAGTATAAAGGGATTTTTTTAATACAGACATTAATGTAGGGGTTGTAAACATCGTTTATAACAAAATAAGATAGTATATCTTACATCTATGCACTAGCGTTCATTAAACATATTCCGGAAATTTCTGTACCAGGATTTCCCGAATTCCATCTGCCAATAATGGCTTATTAAGAAATGCCGAGATTTGAGGAATTTGATTTGCTTTATTCCTTTCATCTGGATTTAATGAAGTGGTAAGCATCACCACAATAGCTTTGCTTTTTTGTTTTTTTTCCAATTGATTGTAGTTTTCAAGAAATTCCCACCCATTCATCCCGGGCATATTAATGTCCAATAAAATGAGATCTGGTTGGGGATGTGTTTCTTTATCGGTGGATTTTAAATATTCCAAGGCTTCAAAACCACCTTGAACGGCAATTATCTTCTCGGTACAATCTATTTTTCTTAAAACTCTTTCGTGGATGAAATTTGTGGGTAAATCATCATCAACAAGTAGGATACAGTTTAATTTTTTCTTCATAAAGTGAATATTTTACAATAAAAACACTAAAACTCTGGTGGCACAGAATTAAAACTAATTTTGTTTGTTATTGACAATAGTAAATGATTAGAGCCAATTTAATTAATTTGATTGAATTTTAGTAGAAAGATCCAATCTATATTGAAAAAATATAATTGCAAAAAATATTATTTTTAATAACACCCATAATTTTATTTGTTCAAAAATATTATCAATTAATTTCAATCCGTCATTAAAGGGGTAATCTCAAAATTCCGCGATGGCTCTGCGCCGGGGTTTCCGTTTCACCACTCCTTATGCATCCAACGAGCAAAGCGAGAGGAATGCAAAGGGTCGAAACTTCTTTTTCTGCAGTTCCGGATGATGGAAAATATAATCCCGAAAGCTTTCGGGATGGTTTTTGGTCCCTGCCACCAAAATGACCCCGATATAGCTATCGGATAGCGAAATACCCCCTACGGCTTGCGTCGGGGGATAGTCGGTTTCAATAATTTTTTTATTTTCCTATAGAAATGGGACAATTACATTAAGTTTTCCAGTTCGAGTTCATAATCATATTGTAGATCTTCATGTAGCATTGTAATTCCTTTTTTAACTAACACTACCTGTCTATTATACAAATTCAATAGGGTCGTGTTCCTTTTAATTGAAGGGGAAAAATCGGATAACTGCGCACAAAAAAAGAGCAATAGTTCAACTTCGGTTTCCTTTTTTTTAGAGTATCGAATATACTTTTTTATCGTTTTTAGAATTTTCCTCACACTTTTCTTGATGAGATAAAAATTCTTCCTGTTTATAAGATCAAACTGATTTTCCACTTCCTTTTTTATTTGAGCGATGAACTCTTCTTGATCAATAGACTCAAATAAGATGTACGTAAGCAATTCCTTGTTCTCTTTTTTGAATTTTGAAAGCTGTAAGCAATAATTTAACAGTTCCTCTTTGGACCTATGCTTAAGTTCATCTTTAAGTTCTTTAATACTGGCAACCTTCATATAGTATGTTTTTATTTTCTATATACGCTTTATGTCCTATAGTTGTTTGGTCACCCTGAATTTATTTCAGGGTCTCAATTTACTATATTGATTCCTAGTGCTATAAGATTCTGAACCAAGTTCAGAATGACGTTATTTATCATTTTAGGATACTTTACGGATATACATTTTTTATTTATTCAAAATTGAGTTATCAAGGAATTTCAGTTTTAACTTCTTCCAAATCCGTAGTTATTACTGTATTGATTTTTTTTCCTGAAATAAAGCAATGACCCCTAGTATTGGCCCAATTCCCAATATTAAATATAGAAATTTTGGATCTAGATAATTGCTGATGAAAGAAATGAATTGAATGCTTACGATGGTTATTGTGAAACCGATACTGTTTACTAAAGTTAATGATGTGGCCCGGTATTCAGCAGGTGTATTTTTTGCCACTAAGGTCGAAAATAAGGGAGAATCGGCTACCACGGCCATCCCCCAAAAAACAAGAAAACCAATAAATAGAATTTCTGATTCCGTATAAAACAATAAAGGAGATAAAAAACAACAACAGCCAGATAATAAAAGTGCTGTTCGTGCTACTCTTTTTTCGCCATACTTGCTACTTAAAAAGCCTCCTAGCACACATGAAATGCCACCCACTCCAATAACGATAAAGGAAAATAAGGATATATTTAGAGGTGCAGAATTATGGAACCCCAAATAGGTTGTCAAGATTATTGGCACAAAAGCCCAAAATGTATAGAGTTCCCACATATGGCCAAAATAACCAAATGCGGCGGTTCTTAATTCGGGATTTTTAAAAATCACCATTCCAGTCTTAAACGCCGGTTTATAGTTCCTTTTCCTATAAGGACCGTTGGGAACAAATAATAAAATTAAAAGGCCACCAAACAATGCAATTGTTGAAGTAGCTATTATTACAGCTTGCCATGAGATCTTGAAAATCGTTCCATTCAATAAATGAGGAAATGCCGTTCCCAATACTAATGCCCCAACCAAAAAACCAAGGGCTTTTCCTAAACCTTTTTCCCTGTAGTCCGAAGCTATTTTCATTCCAACCGGATAAATGCCGGCAAGAAAGAAGCCACTTGAAAATCGTATTAAAAGTAAACTGAAGAAACTATTTGTATCTAGGATAGTAGCAAGATTGATTCCCGCACCCAGCATTGCACAAATAAAAAAAACCTTGGAAGGGGAGAACCTATCGGCTACAGAAAAGAGTGCAAAAAGAAGGGTTCCCAGGATAAAACCAAATTGTACCGCAGAAGTTAAATGTTCTAGGGCCTTGGAATCTAACTCAAAAGTTAAGATGAGATCACCTAAAACGGCATTTGTGGCAAACCAAAGCGAAGTGGAACAAAATTGAGCCAATACAATTATAAAAACAGTAAATCTATTTTTTTTCATTCAGTACAAAAAAGATTGGTAGTAAATGTATCATTTTAACTAGAAGTACATTTCACATACTTGCATGAATATGAATTTGAAGTAAAAGTGAATTTTAAACAGGAGATCGAATATAAACTATACTTTCTTTAATCAAAAAAAACTTACTTTTGTTTCCCGAACATCATCAGTTTCTATTATGAGCCAAAAAATGTTGCTTAATTCCAAAGAGATCAACATTATTCTTCGTCGTTTGGCTTGCCAGTTGGTAGAAAACCATCCTAATTTTGAAAACACCGTAATCATAGGAATTCAGCCTCGTGGTGTCTTTTTGGCCAATAGAATTCTTCAATTATTAGAAGAGGAATACGGTCTTAGGGATATAGAATCGGGACAATTGGATATTACCTTTTATAGGGATGATTTTAGAAGAAGTACAAAGCCTTTAGAAGCAAACAAAACCAAGATCGATTTTATTGTTGAAGATAAACAGGTGATTTTTATAGATGATGTTCTTTATACAGGACGTAGCATACGTTCGGCATTAACTGCGATTCAGTCTTTTGGCAGACCAAAAGAAATCGAATTGCTTACGCTTATCGATAGAAGATTCAGCAGGCATTTGCCTATCCAACCAGATTATAATGGGAGGCAGGTAGATGCAATCAACAATGAGCAGGTAAAAGTGCACTGGAAAGAAATACATGGGGAAGATGCCGTTTATCTTTTGCCAACTTCGAAAATAGAACAGGAAGCGATTCCGCAGAAAAAGGATACTAAATGAGCGAATTAAGTGTAAATCACTTATTGGGAATTAAATATCTTAAAAAAGAAGATATCGACCTGATCTTTAAAACCGCCGATCATTTTAAGGAAGTGATCAATAGGCCCATCAAAAAGGTTCCTTCTTTACGTGATATTACCATTGCCAATTTATTCTTCGAAAACAGTACCCGTACCAGATTATCGTTTGAGTTAGCTGAAAAAAGATTGAGCGCAGATGTTATTAACTTCTCTGCAGCTTCCTCTTCAGTAAAAAAAGGGGAAACCTTAATAGATACCGTAAATAATATCCTTGCCATGAAAGTGGATATGGTGGTGATAAGGCATCCCAATCCCGGGGCAGGAATTTTCCTTTCCAAACATGTAGATGCAAGTATTATAAATGCGGGGGACGGAACACATGAGCACCCAACCCAAGCATTATTGGACAGTTATTCCATTCGGGAGAAACTAGGTGAAGTGAAAGGCAAGAAAATTTTAATAGTAGGAGATATAAAACATAGTAGGGTAGCATTATCCAATATTTTTGCTTTAAAATTACAGGGAGCAGAGGTAAAAGTATGTGGGCCCAAAACTTTAATCCCAAAATATATAGAATCTTTAGGGGTAACCGTAGAAACCAATCTTATCAAAGCTTTGGAATGGTGCGATGTTGCCAATATGTTAAGAGTTCAGAATGAACGAATGGAAATCAGCTATTTCCCAACCACCAGGGAATACACACAGCAATTTGGTTTAAATAAGCAAATTTTAGATGCTCTTGATAAACAAATAGTGGTAATGCACCCTGGTCCAATAAATAGGGGAGTGGAAATAACAAGTGATGTAGCCGATTCTAAACAGGCGATTATTCTAGAGCAGGTTCAAAATGGGGTAGCTGTTAGAATGGCAGTAATTTATCTTTTAGCTTCAAAAATAAATCGATAAGTTTATAGTAGATTAAAAGGTCAAAAATGAAAATTACACGAAAAAAAGAATTTATTGTTCTAGAGGATAATAAAAATAACCTTATAGATTTTGCAGAGAGGATCACTGAAAACTATTCGGAATATAGAAATGATAATGTGGTAGTAAATCTTCTTAACAATCAAAATTTTGATTTGAAAGATGCGCTTCTTTTTTTAGAAATTTCCAACATACATCGTGCAGAAAACAAATCGTTTGTAATTGTAAATTCAAATCTCTCTATAGATGTTATTCCAGACGAATTAATTGTGGTTCCCAGTCTTCAGGAAGCAGGAGATATTATTAAAATGGATGATCTGGAGAGAGAACTAGGGTTTTAAGAAGCAATATATTATGGGCTTTCTTGTTTTGGCGCAAGACCATAAAAACATAGGCATGAAATTAACAATACTAGGTTGTTATGCGGCGACCCCAAGAACCTTTACCAATCCTACCTCCCAGGTACTCGAAATAAACAATCATTTATTTTTAATAGATTGTGGAGAAGGCACTCAAGTTGAATTGCGTAGAAATAAGATCAAATTTTCCCGCATCAAGCACATCTTCATATCGCATTTACATGGGGATCATTGTTTTGGATTGGTAGGCCTTATTTCGACTTTTAGATTGTTAAATAGGGAATCCGAGCTTCATGTATATGGACCAAAGGGGATAAAGGAGATAATAACCTTACAGCTCAAGTTGTCTAAATCTTGGACAAACTATCCTTTGCTTTTTCATGAGCTAGAAAGTAAAAATCCTCAATTACTTTTTGAAGATGAGAAAGTTACCGTTGAAACGATTCCATTAAATCACAGAATATATACAAATGGCTTTTTATTTAAAGAGAAACCCGGTCCTAGAAAACTGTTGATCAATGAGGTCATGAAATATAATATTGATGTTTCATTATACCAGAGTGTAAAAATGGGCAAGGATGTAGAATCCAATGATGGGGAAATAATTCCAAATCATTTGGTAACCGGACCTCCCGAGGATCCTATGAGTTATGCCTTTTGTAGTGATACTGCTTATTATCCTGAAATGGTATCCCAGATCATGAATACTACGGTTTTATATCATGAATCTACTTTTCTCGAAATCAACAAGGAGCTGGCAACACCTACAAAACATGCTACAGCCATACAAGCCGCTTTAATTGCCAAGGAAGCCAAGGTCAATAAATTGATCCTTGGTCACTTTTCTACGAGATATTCAAGTATTCAATTGTTTAAAGAAGAAGCACTTACCGTTTTTCCAAATGTAGACTTAGCCGATGATGGCAAAATATTTATTTTTTAATGCATTTTTCTACAAAATCCCATAAGAAATTTATGCTATAAACCAATATATGTAGGTTTTAGCACTATTTATTGTTAAAAATATTAATAAAATCGCTTAACCGCATTATTAATACTGTATTTAGTCGGATATATTTGTATTTTGGCTTTGCCAAATCATTAAACCTACTTACTTATGTTAACTTCTACAAAGCAATTTTGTATTGCTATAGTGTGCATTATTACACTTGTGTCCTGCTCAAAAGACAGTACAATTTCAGAAAATGAAGTACAATTACAATCTGTAGAGCTAATAAACTCTATAGCATATTCGGCAATAGAATCCGATATTCTAAAGGCTATAAATAAGTACAGGGAAAGTAAAAGTTTAAATACACTCGTTGGAGCGGATGAAGTTACTTTTCAGGCCGATGATCATACAGCATATATGACAGATAATGAAGTGGTAAATCATGATAATTTTAATGTACGTTATAGCAACTTAGTAACGGGTGTTGGAGCTAAGGCAGTAGCAGAGAATGTTGCTGTTGGTTATGGTAGTGCAGATGCTGTAGTAAATGCCTGGATTGCCAGTGAAAGTCACCGTGTTAATATTGAAGGTGATTATACACATTTTGGAATTTCTGTAGGTAAAGATAAAAATGGTAAGAACTATTTTACCAATATCTTTATGAGAAGATAATAGTTCTATTTACCCCAATTATTATTAATTAGATTAGTCAATTAATACCTCCTTGAGGGTTTAATTTGTGAGAATATGATTCCCTGATGCTTGCATTGTACGAAGGGGAAAGTTTAAAAACCTCTTCTTCCAATAAATACCTTGTATGCTTGCATCAAGGCAGTTTATTATATAGCTAAAGAAATCTTCAATTATTAGGACTAAAACTTATAATATTAAATACAGTAATTAGTTGCATAAATCACTAATTTCCACCAGGTTCACAACAATTTTGTGAGAAATAAAGGCAATGGAGCAAGAATATGAATATACAGGAAATTTTCTTCCTGTTTTTTTGAAATAATCAAACGAAAAATGCTACCCAAATTGGATAGCATTTAACATGTATTTTAAGTTGAACTATCTTCTTTCGTACATTAATAATCTATGGGAATCTCCTTCGATCAAAGGGAACTTTTTTAAATCTATTTCATAAATCCATCCGTCTTCTACAGTATTGAAAACATCATACTCAGATTCCTCTGTATATCCCAATTCTTGCCTTGCATAGTTTAACCAGGTTTGATAGGTTGGAACATCCATCACCTTTTCGTTGGCTTGTACGGTTAAAAAATCCCCTTCTAAACTAATTTGGAATTTTGCAGTTGCATTGTTTTTGAACTTTCCCATATCGTCCCAATTACCTTCGTCCATTTTATATAGGGCGAAGCTATTAAGATCTTTTGGGTTAAAATCCACAGCATACACGGTATGATTTCTACCATAGTTATCGGCATCAAGCATACCAGGCACAGAACAACTTGTTATTAAAAAGAAAGAAAATGAAATTAAAATGAATTTTACAAAAGAAGAAGGGGTGAACAATTTAGGCAAGCCTAAATTAGCGTCGCTCAATTTTAACATAGGGGGACTACTTTAAAAATTTTTAAATTTTTTTAATCGTAGGTTAAAAGAGCAAAATCTTTTGGGAAAACTTTGATCTGGGACAAACATAGAGGAATCAATGCTTACAAAACATTAATAATCAAAATTTTAGACGTAATCATCGAAAAAATAGACAAAATACAACATGTTAAATCGAAGTTAAATACGACTTGATTTATTAAAAAGTTATTAACAATTCTTGATTTGATTTGTATAATTTCAGATAGTATTATTTTAATATAGGGTACTCAAATTCTGTGCAAATCACTAAATTGCAATAAAGACAATTCAATGAGTAAAAATTTAGCAAATTACCGTAAGGACTATAGTAAAATGGAGTTGTTGGAGGAATATGTCTCTAAAGATCCTTTTGTTCAATTCAGAAGTTGGTTTGAAGAAATGGAAGCTTTAAAAACCCCTTCGGAAATTAATGCCATGAATGTTTCCAGTATTGGTTCGGATGGGTTTCCTAAAAACAGGATTGTTCTTTTGAAAGAGTTTAATGAGGAAGGTTTTATTTTTTATACCAATTTTGGTTCAGATAAGGCAAAAGCACTTATGGAAAATCCCAATACGTGTTTATCCTTTTTTTGGCCAGAACTGGAAAGGCAGGTAATTATTAAGGGAATTGCCGAGAAAGCTTCAGAAGCCATGGCGATTGCTTATTTTAATTCCCGCCCAAGGGAAAGTCAGCTGGGAGCTTGGGCATCCCATCAAAGCGCTGAAATTGCTTCAAGAGCAGTTTTAGATAAGACACTAAGGGAATTAACCTTGGAATTTCATGATAAACCCATTCCAAAACCCGATTTTTGGGGCGGTTTTCTAGTGAAACCAGTAGACTTTGAATTTTGGCAGGGAAGGCCAAATAGATTGCATGACCGTATTTTATATACAAAAGAGGGCAAAAATTGGAGTTTTAAACGCTTAGCACCATAAATATGAAAAGGCTTATATTAATTAGACATGGAAAATCTGCTTGGGATCAAAATCTGCCAGACGAAAAGAGGCCTCTAAAAAAAAGAGGAGAAAAAGATGGGTTGCTTATAGCTCGGTCTTTTTCAGCATTTTTTCAGAAACCTGTAACAGTTTGGTCCAGCCCAGCTGTTAGGGCTCTGTCTACCGCAAAAATTTTCAAAAATGAATTGGGTATAGAAGACCAACATTTTAATATTAAACCTTCCCTATACACATTTAACAGTGGAGATCTATATTCGCAAATTCAGGGTTGTGATTCAGAAATAGATTATTTAATGGTCTTCGGGCATAATCCTGCAATGACAAATCTTGTAAATAATCTTGGCGATTCCTACGTAGACAATGTGCCTACCACAGGATTAACAGTAATAGATTTTAAAACAGATAGTTGGGAAAACCTCAAAAACGGAAAAACTATTCTAAGTTTATTCCCTAAAAATTTACGATAATATTAATGGGTAACAACCAATACATCAATAGAGAGCTAAGTTGGCTTCAGTTTAATGCGCGTGTTCTTCAAGAAGCAGAAGATGAATCTGTTCCACTGATTGAAAGACTGCGATTTTTAGGGATTTTTTCCAATAACTTGGATGAATTCTTTAAAGTTAGATATGCTACCATTAAACGAATAGATCTGGCGGGTAAAAGTGCAAAGAGTATTTTAGGGGGAATAAAAGCAAGTAAGCTTTTAGAAGAGATCACCCAAATTGTAATAGAGCAACAGTCAGAAAGCCTAGAGGTGCTCCACAGTATTCAAGAAAAACTGAAGGACCATGATATTTATATCATCAATGAAAAACAGGTTTCAGGATCTCAAGAAGCATTTATAAAGAATTATTTTCTATCCAAAGTGAGTCCTGCCCTGGTGACCATCATTTTGAACGATTTGGTGGATATTCCCAGCTTAAAAGATAGCGCTGCATATTTAGCGGTAAAAATGGTGATGGAAGAGGAGATCCCACAGCAAGGGATTTCAAAATTATTGAATCGTCATATCCACGATAAGAAATATGTTTTAATTGAAATCCCAAGAAGTATAGACAGGTTTGTAGTACTTCCCACAGAGGATGGGAAACAATATATAATTCTACTGGATGATCTTATTAGATTTAATCTTAAAACGATCTTCAATATTTTTGAATATGAAAGCATTACAGCCCACATGATAAAAATTACCAGGGATGCCGAACTGGATATAGATAGTGATTTAAGCAAGAGTTTTATTGAAAAAATAACTTTGAGTGTTCAACATAGATTAAAGGGCGATCCCGTTCGGTTTGTGTACGATATGAATATAGGAGAGGATACGCTTGCCTTTTTATTGGGAAAAATGGGAATTGACTCTACAGATAGTATTATTCCGGGAGGTAGATACCATAATAGAAGGGATTATATGAACTTCCCAAACCTCGGCAATGATAAATTACTTTATCCTGCTATAGAGCCACTTCCAATAAAAGGATTGGTACTCCAAGGGAGTTTATTGGGAATGATTGCTAAAAAGGATTATTTGCTTTATGCTCCTTATCAAACCTTTGCTTATGTGGTGAAATTTCTAAGGGAGGCCGCCTTAGACCCTAAAGTGAGAACTATTAAAATAACTATTTATAGGCTTGCCAAGGTCTCACATATTGCCAGTTCCCTTATTAATGCTGTGAAGAACGGTAAAAAAGTGGCTGTACAAATTGAGTTAAGGGCGAGGTTCGATGAAGTTGCAAATATTAAATACGCCGAGCAAATGCAGAAGGAAGGCGTGAAGTTGATCTTTGGTGTTACGGGCTTAAAAGTACATTGCAAAACTTGTATTATCGAGCGGGAGGAAAAGGGAAAATTACATAAATACGGCTTTATAAGTACCGGAAATTTTAACGAGTCTACTTCTAAAATTTATACAGACTATACTTTATTTACAGGAAATCAAGAGGTACTTAAAGAAATAAACAAGGTGTTCGATTTTTTTGAAATTAATTATAAGGTAAGTAGGTACAAGCATTTATTGGTTTCTCCACATTATACCAGAATGGCATTGATCAAACTTATTTCTAAGGAGATCGAGAATGCCCAAAACGGCAAAGAATCGGGAATCAAACTGAAGCTTAATAGCCTGTCAGATTTTGCTTTGATAGATAAATTGTACGATGCCAGTAGGGCGGGGGTGAAAATTCAACTCATCGTGAGGGGAATATGTTCCTTAATTCCAGGAGTACCTGGAATGAGCCATAATATTGAAGCAATTAGTATAGTGGATAAATTCCTGGAACATCCAAGGGTTTTTATCTTCGAAAATACTGGCAATCCCAAGGTCTATATATCATCTGCCGATTGGATGTCTCGAAATATGGATTACCGGGTTGAGGTTTCCTGTCCTATATATGACGAGGATATAAAAAAAGAGATATTGGATACGTTCATGATTAGTTGGAAGGACAATGTAAAAGCTCGTGTTTTAAGTGCAAACCAGGAGAATGCTTACAGGAAAAAGCAGCTTCCTTCCATCCGGTCCCAATATGCATTATACGATTATTACGAACAAAAATTAGAAGAAGTAAAAGTTTGATCACACAACACAAATATGCAGCTATAGATATAGGTTCCAATGCGGTTCGGTTATTGATTTCCACAATAACAGAGCAGGAAGGAAAAGAGCCTATTTTCAAAAAAACCTCATTGGTACGAGTTCCTATTCGTTTGGGGGCCGATGTTTTTATCACTAGCATGATTTCTAAAGAAAATAAGATCAGAATGATAGATACGATGAAAGCATTTCAACTATTAATGAAATCCCATAAGATCGAAAAATATAAAGCCTGTGCAACTTCAGCAATGAGGGAAGCAGAAAATGGGGTTCTCGTTGCCGAAGAAGTTTTGGAAAAAACAGGGATCGAAATTGAGATTATCGATGGCAGCCATGAGGCAGCGATTATTGCCACTACAGACCTAAACCTGCTGCTTCAAAACGACAAAACATATCTCTATGTAGATGTTGGGGGTGGTAGTACAGAATTCACTTTATATTCCAATGGAGAAAACATCACCTCAAAATCTTTTAAATTAGGAACGGTTCGATTGCTCAAGAATATAGTGGACCCTGATATTTGGCAAGAGGTGGAAACATGGATAAAAACCGTAACCAAAAATTATCATAGAATAGATCTGGTGGGCTCTGGAGGGAACATCAACAATATTTTTAAGAGCAGTGGAAAAGCAATTGGTAAACCCCTTAGTTTTCTATATTTAAGTTCTTATTATCAATTATTGAATTCCTTTACTTATGAAGAGCGAATTACAGAATTGAATTTAAACGATGACCGCGCCGATGTTATTATTCCTGCAACGCGCATTTATCTCTCTGCCATGAAATGGACCAAAGCAAGACGCATATATGTACCTAAGATAGGATTGGCAGATGGGATTATAAAATCATTGTATCAGGAAAAAATTTAATTCCTCATTGAGGATCTCATTCCCTGTGGCTCAGCCTCGATTTTATAAATATTTTTCCTCCCGATAATTATCTGGACATACACCTCGTGGGCTTGCCCTGAGGTTCTTGATTTGCTATCCGTGAATGCTTTGGTTTTTACTTAAACCTTTCATGATTTCCGCTTCAAATTCCAATAATTCCTCCCATTTTTGATCAACTTCTTTACGGTCTCCATATTCTCTGGCAAAGTTTAAAAATAAGGTGTAATGATTCGCCTCACTTACCATTAAGTGCCTATAGAAATCCCTTAATTCTTCTTCCTCTAATTTTTCTGAAAGTATTCTAAAGCGTTCACAGCTTCTGGCTTCAATAAGCGCTGCTATCAATAATCTATGTACTAATTGTGTAACACGGGAGCCTCCTTTTGGGAAGAATTTCAGCAATTGCAGGACATATTCGTCCTTACGATCACGCCCCATGATATAGCCTCTTTTCAGCAATTTATCATGTACCATTTTAAAATGTCCCATTTCTTCCCTCGCCAAAGCGGTCATTTCTGAAACCAGCCGTGAATATTCTGGAAAAGAAACAATTAAAGAAATTGCCGTAGAAGCCGCTTTTTGCTCGCAATAGGCATGATCTGTAAGGATTTCTTCCAGGTTTTTCTCCGCAATAGAAGCCCAACGCGGATCTGTAGGTAGTTTTAAGCCAAGCATATTTATATATCTAGATCAAAAGTTTTACGGAGCTTTTCCAATAATGGGTTTTGCTCTTTCAACTTATTGAATTTTTCCATATCGGTAAATGCATATTTCTTCGCCACCTGCTCGTTCACATGAATTTCCAGTGTTATAAGTGTGTTTTGAAGTTTCTTTTTTAGAAAGCTCATCAAAGGATGGGTATGTCTCTCTAATTCATTTTTCATGGTATCTGCGGGTAACTCTATAGAAATCACTTTCCCGGTTAGCTTCGGCATATCGGTTTCCATGATAGAAGCCAGAATTTTTTCCCCTTTATTCTTTAATCTATGTATGTATTCATCCCAAGCGGCATGCAATTGGGTCTCGTTGATAGGCTCATCTAAAACTTCGCTTACAGGAGCTTTTTCTCCATGTTTTTTGGCAAGGATCTCTTTTTTCTGTCTGATACTTTTTAATGATAGTCCAGAAACTTTTTTAGGTGAAGTTGCTTCAGTTTTTTCTTGAGTATTTGTTGAAATATGTTCTTTTAGATCTTCTTTTTTTTCTGAAGCAGATATAACTGTGTTTTCTGAAGAAGTTTCTTTTCGTTCAATCTTGGTAGAAGCTTCAGTTTTCCCTTCTTTTTTTTCTGAAGGAATGATTGTCGAAGAATCTGAGTTTTCCGCATTTTCAGAAAATTCATTTTCGGAAATCACTTTTTTTGCTTCCGTAGGGATTGAAACAGGAGCAACTTTGGTATTTTTAAAATGACTTGGAGAAATTATGAATGGCTCAGGCTTTTTTTTTTCTCCATCAAAATTGATAGAGGCAAGCTGCATAAGGCATAATTCCACCAACAACCGCTGATTTCGACTTGCTTTGTATTTAAGATCACAATCGTTGGCCATTTCTATTCCCTTCAATAAAAAGGAATGAGAAGTTTGCTGGGATTGTTTAAAATAATTCGCCTTGGCGGTTTCTCCAACTTCAAGAAGGTCTATTGTTTTTTGATCTTTACACACCAAAAGATCCCTAAAATGAGAAGCTATTCCCGATATAAAGTGATGGCCATCGAATCCATGAGATAATATGGTATTGAAATCTACCAATAATTGTGGGATATCATTTTCTATTATTAGCTGGGTAATATTTAGGTACGTTTCATAATCCAGTACATTAAGGTTTTCTGTAACTGCCTGCCTGGTTAGTTTTGCACCGGTAAAACTTACGACCCTATCGTAAATAGAAAGAGCGTCACGCATGGCACCATCGGCTTTTTGAGCAATGATGTGCAAAGCTTCCTCTTCAGCTTCAACTCCCTGCTGTTCTGCAATGTAACCAAGATATTTTCTCGCATCTTTTACCGTGATCCTTTTAAAATCGAATATCTGGCAACGGGAAAGGATCGTTGGGATAATTTTATGCTTTTCGGTAGTGGCAAGGATGAAAATGGCATGTTTTGGCGGTTCTTCCAATGTCTTTAAAAAAGCATTAAAAGCTGAAGCAGATAACATGTGCACTTCATCTATAATATAAACCTTATATTTTCCAACCTGCGGTGGGATCCTAACCTGATCTATCAGATTCCGAATATCATCTACAGAGTTATTGGAAGCCGCATCGAGTTCAAAAATATTAAAGGCAAAATCCTCATCTGGTTGTTGAGTGCCATCATGATTGATCATTTTGGCAAGGATACGTGCACAGGTGGTTTTTCCTACTCCTCGTGGGCCCGTAAATAATAGAGCCTGGGCTAAGTGATTGTGTTCTATGGCATTTAAAAGCGTGTTGGTAATAGCTTGTTGTCCCACCACATCTTTAAATGTTTGTGGGCGATATTTACGCGCCGATACAACAAAATGCTCCATAGATAAATTTTGAAAAACAAATATAGAAATACCATCCCGAAGATGTAAACCTATTGCCGGTTTTTTATCAATAATATTTACCCGATTTTTCTGAAATTCTATAGTGCTTTGATAATGCTAGATTTAAAATGCTACAGTACCTTTGCAGCAAAGTAGGCTACCTTATCGCCACACCCCCGGTGTGGAGGAAAGTCCGGACACCATAGAGCAGCATAGTGGGTAACACCCACCAATCGTGAGATTAGGACAAGTGCAACAGAAAGTATGTACAGGTGAAGCTGTAGTGAAACCAGGTAAACTCTATGCGGTGCAATGCCATGTATACCGGCATTTAAGGGTTACTCGCCCGTTGCTGGAGGGTAGGCAGCTAGAGGTTCTTGGCAACAAGGATCGTAGATAAATGATAAGGATCCCGATCTTGATCGGGAGACAGAATCCGGCTTATAGGCCTACTTTTTTATTATGTTTTCTGCCCAGTTAAATGCTTCTTCCAGCTCAGCAAAAACTTCAAAAGGATAGTTTGTGAATTTTTTCTCGAATTGTGGCATATCTGTAGTAGACTTTACTTTATCTACAATTGCAATTCCCTTAAAATTGGGATAATTGCCTAACCCCAAATAAATGGTGGGAACTACATTATAGTCATTTTTCCTGTTTGCAACATAGATGAATGGTGTATCGGGGAAGTTCTCTAAACAAACGTCTATCATTATCTGGCATAAATCTTTATTAAAAACCATCCCTTCGTGCATTGTAGATACAACACAACATTCATAAAATTCAAGCGAAGTAAAACTCAATTCAACTGTTTTTAATAGCCTGTTCATTCTTTAATTTTGATTTTAAAAAAGCTGAAAACTGAATTTCCATACCTTCTGTCCACATCAAAATTTTGAAAACCAGAAAGCTTTGAATATTTGGAATGCTCGATTATAAGCATGCCCTCTTTATTCAATAGTTCTTTGTCGAAAACAAGATCTACTATATTTTTGAACTGATTATCTTCGAAATTGTAAGGAGGATCTGCAAAAATAATATCTGCTTTTATTGGGGCTCTTTCCAAATATTTAAAAACATCACTTTTAATCGGAGTGATATCCATTTCCAATTCCAGGCTTGTCTTCTTTATGAATTTTACACAGTCCATATTTTCATCTACGGAAGTTACAGAAACCGCACCCCTAGAGGCAAACTCGTAAGAAATATTTCCAGAACCTGAGAATAATTCCAATACGTGTAATTTATTAAAATGAAAGTTGTTGTTCAAAATATTAAACAAACCT
Source organism: Gillisia sp. Hel_I_86 (assembly GCF_007827275.1). NCBI lineage: Bacteria > Pseudomonadati > Bacteroidota > Flavobacteriia > Flavobacteriales > Flavobacteriaceae > Gillisia > Gillisia sp. Hel_I_86. Next base: position 3,017,900 of record NZ_VISE01000001.1, read on the forward strand.
TCCTTGGCCATATCGGTGGTTGGTCTTACGGGCAGTTTTTTAGGGGCCGTAATTCTTCTTCCTTTATGTTGGCCAGATATTATTCGCATGTAAGGGTTTTTAAAAGAGAAAAAGCTTCTCTATGAAATGTTTTGGATTGTTCCAATTTGGAAGTAAAGTTAAAATCTGGGATCAAGAAATCCATATTTTTAACATACGTATATGCGATGCTGAAGTTATCTGAATCTTTTGAAATATCCCCTAATAACCAAAGGTTGAATTCTGAAGGATCTATTTGTAATTGTTCTGCCGTAAACAGCAAATAATAAATAAAATCTTCTTTAGTATCGTATTGAAAAGTATTTGCCAGCAGTAATTTATTGTCCTTTACGATAACAAGATCATAATAACCGGAATAATCATTTAAATAAACCTGCGCATTTTTACCCTCGTTATTTTTTGCCAGAACCGCTTCAAGTAGAACAGAGATATTATGCTTAAATTCGAATTCTCCATACTTATCAAAGAAGTAATTATTGATATTGGTATACGGGATATAAACATTTACCAGATCGTGAGCTAACATATCATGTGCTACGATATCGGTTTTTAAGATCTTGGTATTGAATTTTAAATAGGTTGAAGCTTCTTCTTCGATAAAAAAAGCCCCTGGGACTACGGTGTATAAATTATTGGAGAAAAGTACAATTACTTCCTGGAATTCATTTTCAAGATTGATTTCTTCGGTATAAAGCTTTTCTATTTCCTTTAAAATTTGAATAGGGCTATGCTCTTTGCCAAGATCGATCTTTTTGTACCAAGCTATCTCGTTGTTGCTGCAATTTAGAATACAAAAAGAAAATCCATTCAGGCGAACCTGAATGGACATTTTCATATTACTTATAGTATTTTTAGTAATTGTCTTTGTCTCCACCATAGTTATCAAATCCATTACCACTAGTACTAACCTCGGTCATGGAACCAACACTAATAAATGGACCATTTACATCATCTACAGAAACTACTTGATTCTCTGTCATGATAAGATCTTTGTCTTGGTCAAATAAAACAACTTTTTTAGCAACCTTAGCTTCAAATACAGGGATTTTAATTTCATTTTTAAGGATAGTGCCAGCATCCATCGTAAATTGGGCATCTACACCATCTACAGGAACTTTCATCATATCTTTATAACGAGTAGAATTCTTGAATAAAGAATCTTTTACAGATGCAGTACCTAAAGTATCTACGATCACAATATCTTTATATTGATCTACCCCATAAGTTTTTTTGTATTCTTCATCTAAAACTGTAGAATCCCTTCTTTGTGTTAAAGTATATTCCGCAGTATCAATAAACCTCACTAATTTGTCGAAATCTTTTTCGAAACTTCCTGTGATTTCTTGGTGTGCCAATTGTGCAGCACGAATATCCTTAAGCCGATCGATTACTTTAGCGTAACGTTTCTCTTTAACTTTATTGAATTTAATGGGCTCATACACTGCGTTAAACACCATGTATCCCAAGAAGATGATCACAATCCAAAGGAGTAATTGAATGACAAGTTTCATGCGGTTGACTTTTTTAGTTATTAGAGTTCCTCGCAAATCTACAATTTTTTTTTATTCGTAAAAGTTTCTGCCCTAAAAATCCATTGCTATCTTTGAGAATTGCAAGATAGCCCATGGAAACGATTACTACCAATAAATTTTACGATCTGCTAATCAACGAGTTAGGCTTTAAGGCGAAAGCAAAACAAGATATTGCATTGCAACAATTAGCTTCTTATGTGGTAAATCCTACTCCAAATTCGTTGTTTTTACTAAAAGGATTCGCAGGAACCGGTAAAACTACCATCATAAGTTCCCTAGTAAAAAATCTTTGGAAGTTAAAAAGAGCGGGTATTTTATTGGCTCCAACAGGTAGAGCTGCAAAAGTAATTTCGTTGTATTCCAATCAAGAAGCACAGACCATTCATAAGAAAATTTATTTTCCGAAGAAGACAGGTGGAGCCGGGGTCACATTCGTATTACAACCAAATAGACATAAGAATGCAGTGTTTATTGTAGATGAAGCATCGATGATCCCAGATGAGGATCTGGATTCCAAGTTGTTCGAAAATAAAGGATTGCTTTCAGACCTCATTCAATATGTAGATTCCGGGCAAAATTGCCAGTTGATATTTATTGGGGATACCGCCCAATTACCTCCAGTGAAGTTAGATTTAAGTCCTGCACTGATGGAGCAGTCTTTAGCTCGGGATTATGATAAGGAAGTGATCCATATAGAGCTGGATGAAGTGGTAAGGCAGAGCGAAGAGAGTGATATCCTTTTAAATGCTACAAGAATTCGGGAAGCTTTGGCTGAAGAATTTTATGAATCTTTCAAATTTAAGTTGACTCAAAAGGCAGATCTGGTTCGATTAATGGATGGAGATGAGATTTTGGATGCCATTCAGGATTCGTATGATAATTTGGGTCATGAGGACACAAGTATCATTGTGCGATCTAATAAACGGGCCAATCAATACAACCAGCAAATACGAGCCAGGATATTGTTTCAGGAAGAAGAAATCTCTTCCGGGGATTATTTAATGGTGGTAAAGAATAACTATTTTTGGGTAAAACCCTCTTCTGAAGCTGGTTTTATAGCCAATGGGGATATTGTAAAGGTGCTGGAGATATTTGCTATTAAAGAGCTGTACGGCTTTCGTTTTGCTGAAGTAAAAGTGCAAATGGTGGACTATCCAAAAATGGCTCCTTTTGAAACTGTTGTGATCTTGGATACTTTAGAAAGCAATACGCCTTCTTTAACTTATGACGACAGCAATAGACTCTATCAAGAAGTGATGAAAGACTATGAAGATGAAACTTCAAAATACAAGAAATTCTTAAAGGTGAAAAACAACAAGTTTTTTAATGCGCTTCAAATTAAGTTCTCTTATGCAATGACCTGTCATAAATCCCAGGGAGGGCAGTGGCATACTGTTTTTATAGAGCAGCCATATTTGCCTAATGGGGTGGATAAAGAGTATCTTAGATGGCTTTACACCGCCGTAACGAGAGCCAGTGATAAGCTTTATTTGATAGGCTTTAAAGACGATTTTTTTACTGAAAATTAAAACAAATCTATTGTCACATCGAGCGGAGTCGAGATGTTTAGCAAGATTATCCTTTATAAAAAGAGCAAATAAATTTAGAATTTTTGACAATGAAAAATACCAAGCCATTACGAATAATAGCAATGATTCCTGCAAGATTTGAAGCTTCCCGCTTTCCGGGAAAATTAATGGAAGATCTTAATGGAAAAACGGTTATTAGAAGAACCTATGAAGCTGCCCTAAATACCCATTTATTTGATGAAGTTTATGTGGTGACCGATAGCGATCTTATTCACGATGAAATAATAAGCAATAATGGCAAGAGCATCAAGAGCACTAAAGAACATGAATGCGGAAGCGATAGGATTGCGGAGGTTGTAATGAACATGGATGTGGATATCGTTGTAAATATACAAGGGGATGAGCCACTTATAGATGAAGAAAGTTTGCGCAAACTACTAGGGGTTTTTACTAACGATCCTGAAAAGACCATAGATTTGGCATCGCTTAAAACGCCCATGATGGATTCTGATGAGATCACCAATCCAAACAATGTGAAGGTGATCACCAATAAGGATAATCTTGCACTTTATTTCTCCAGGTTTCCGCTGCCTTATCCAAGAGATACCAACTCTGGAGTCACATATTTCAAACATATCGGGGTATATGCTTTCAGAAAAGAGGCACTTATGGACTTTTACAGTTTGCCGATGCTGGAATTGGAAGCTACTGAAAAAATTGAATGTATCAGGTATTTGGAGTATGGAAAAAGCATAAAAATGGTAGAAACCAATTTTAAAGGCATTGGTATAGATACTCCAGAAGATCTTGAAAAAGCACGAAAATTATTCCCTTCCGATTAATTATGCTGAAACGGCCTTTTTATAAACGCTCAGCGCCCTTTCACGAGCTTCTTTATGATCCACTATTTCTTCTGGATAATCTGCTGTACCATACTCAGGAATCCATTTTTTGATATATTCCAGGTCTTTGTCGTAATCTTTTGTTTGAGTTGAAGGATTAAAAATCCTAAAATAGGGAGCTGCATCTACGCCGCTACCAGCTACCCATTGCCAATTACCCACGTTGGAGGACATTTCATAATCCAACAATTTTTCAGCAAAGTAGGCTTCTCCCCAGCGCCAATCTATTAACAAGTGTTTGCACAGAAAGCTGCCAACCAACATCCTCACTCGATTGTGCATAAAACCAGATTCATTTAATTGTCGCATTCCTGCATCCACCATAGGATAACCGGTTTTTCCCGATTTCCATTTTTCGAATTCTTCTATATTATTCCGCCATGCTATCCGATCATATTTCTTTTTAAAAGCATTCGTCGACGTATCGGGAAAGTGATATAATATCTGCATAAAAAACTCTCGCCATATAAGTTCTTGCCAGAATACCTCATTCTTTTCAGAAATAGCCTTTTTCATTATCTTCCGGATCCCCACAGTGCCAAATCTAAGATGTGGCCCGATATGGGAAGTGGCATCTTTTGCAGGATAATTTCTCTTAGCTTCATAATCTTGTATCAGGCTAGGGGTGACCTCGAAATCTGGCACTTTTTGGCTTGAGGGTTCAAAACCAAGCTCGCTAAGACTTAAATTGGGCAACCTTGAATTTTGAATTAGATTATCCAAGTATGGGGAAGTGTATTTTATTTCAAGATCATTTTTTTTGAATTCCGCCTTCCATAATTTCATGTAAGGAGTATACACCATATAGGGATCTCCATTGCTTTTTACAATTTCATTTTTTTCGAAGATCACCTGATCTTTAAAGGTTAGAAGTTCTGAATCATTAGTTTTGGCTAATTTGTCGATCCCTTCGTCCCGTTGTTTTGCATAAGGCTCATAATCTCTGTTTGTATAGATTTGCTGAATATCATACTGCTCAAAAAGCTCCTTGAAAACAGCTAGTGGTTTACCAGAATACATAGCAAGAGAACTTCCTTTTGCTTGAAGCTCTTTTCGCATTTTTTGAAGCGTATTGTATATAAAACTAACACGGGCATCATTTTTAGGAAGATCCTCCAAGATCTCAGTGTCGAAAATAAAAATGGGAAGCACTGGAAAATCACCTTTTAAAGCCTCCAACAATCCAACATTATCATCTAACCTAAGATCTCTTCGAAACCAAAATATCGATATTTTTTTATTCATCAATGTACATTTAAAGTGGAAACTCCTCCGTCTATTCCTAGTATTTGCCCTGTCATCCAACTGCTTTGTTCGGATAGTAAAAAATCTACTGCATTTGCCATCTTCTGGAGTCCCAGCTCTTTTTACAGGATGGCGTTCTCCCATTTTTACTCGTTTTTCATCATTGGAGAGTAATTTTTGGGATCAGGTAAAAATTCCCAAGCTTCATTTGCTGAAATGGGCAACTTCGATGTGGTATGTAAAGTGTGGAATTTCATGGTTTTTAATTTCGGGACAAATTTAGGGTATTAATTGTTTAGCTTAAAATGATTATTGTTAAACAAAGTTTAATTTTGATCTCTTTGTTGGTAAAGGTTTAGAAACATTGGAATGCGTATCTTTGAAAAAATCAACAAACTAAATATTATGAAAAAAGTTTTTTTATTCATGTGCGCAGGATTAATCTCATTAGGAGCCTCTGCACAAATTGAAGCCCCTCAACCAAGTCCTTTGGCAAAAATTGAGCAAAAAGTAGGTCTTACAGATGTAACCTTGGAATATTCCCGTCCGGCAGTTCGTGGTCGTGAAATCTTTGGAAGCCTGGTTCCTTTTGGGAAAGTATGGCGAACAGGAGCCAATGCAAACACAAAAATCACTTTTAGTGATGATGTAGAAATTGGAGGAAAGAAGCTGGCAAAAGGAACTTATGCTATATATACAATTCCAAATAAAGATTCTTGGGAAGTAGTGTTTTACAAGGATGCCAACAATTCGGGAGTTCCACAAGAATGGGATGAAGCTAAAGTGGCTTTAAAAGCAACGGCAAAGGTAGAATCCATGCCTTTCTCTATGGAATCTTTTGGGATCTTCGTAAATGAAATTAAGAATGATGGTGCCGTTTTGGATTTTGTATGGTCCAATACCGCAGCTTCTTTGCCATTTACAGTACCAACAGATGCCAAGACCATGGCAAGCATAGAAAAAGTTATGAATGGTCCGGGAGCCAACGATTTTTTTGCGGCAGCTAGTTTTTATCAGGAAAGTGGGAAAGATCTTAAAAAAGCGCATGAATGGATCAAGAAAGCAACTGCAATGCAGGAAGATGCCTTCTGGATGTGGAGAAAAAGATCACTTATCGAAGCTGAACTAGGTATGAAAAAGGAAGCTATTTCCAGTGCACAAAAATCATTGGCGATGGCAGAAAAAGCTAAAAATGCAGATTATGTTAAAATGAACAAGGACTCTCTAAAAGAATGGGGCGCTATGTAATTTTAAATTACCACATTAAAGAGCCTGCTGAAAAGCAGGCTTTTTTAATTTATATGTTTGTCATCCTAAAAGTAGCACAGCGGATTGAAGGATCTCTAAGAAACAGCAATCATGTTTTTAAAAATAGATCCTTCCTCCGTCAGGATAACAAGTTGGTACTACAATGTCATTTCGAGATCCGTGATAAAAAAATTATCCAGCGTAGGAAATTGACGTGTTTTTTATATAAGCTGATGGGATGCTGAAACAAGTTCAGCATGACGACAATTGCGCATCGTCACCCTGAACTGGTTTCAGGGTCTTGGATTCACAAATAAATAAAAACACGTCAATGGTAGCGTAGACGAGAAGCCTTCTATTGCTTCCCAACCATAACTTAGTATTTAAATGTCGTTCTGTCACGATAATTATCAAGATCTAATTGATCATTCTGAAAGTAGCACAGCGAATTGAAGGATCTCCTATGTTGTAATAATACTGTTTATTACTATCCTAGAGATTCCTCCTTCGTCGGAATGACAGTACAGCGTTTTTTGTCATTCTGAAAGAAGTGAAACAAATTGAAGGATCTCAATGAAGCCATACATTTGCTTTGAGGTTCCTCCTTCATCGGAAGGCCGGTATAGCGATCGAAAAATGGATATAACTTTATTGATAAACCAAACCAATTTCTTTTCTAATTGCATCCAATAATTCAATTAGATCGAGGCTTTTGGCGAAAGTCATTTTAGTGCTTTCTTTTTTGCCCTCTGCTAGCATAGTTTGAAGATGTGTTGCCTCAAAATTATAGCCATGAGTAGTTACCGGAAATTCGATGGTTTCTTCATTCCCATCCAACTGGATTGTTATAGAGGAAGGTTCATGAAATCTGGTATTTAAAACTACCTCTGCCTCTTCAAATTTTAAAGTGGCCATGGTTGGAGTAGTTTCATCTATAGCACTGTAAAGATGAGCCTTTACACCATTGGAGTAAGAAAATTCGATAGTGCAATTTTCATCCACGCCCGTTTTTCCGATTTTTGCGTTCGCTTTTATCTCTCGAGGTTTTCCTAATAAGCTTAAAGCCAAGAATACAGGATAGATACCCACATCCATCAAGCTCCCCCCGCCAAGTTTTTTATTGTAAATGCGTTTTTCTGGATCGAAGGGGGCGTTAAATCCAAAATCTGCTTCGAGACCTACTAGTTCTCCATATTTCTTGGATTCGACCAAGTCTAGAACATAATTAAAATGTGGAAGAAATTGGGTCCACAAAGCCTCCATTAAAAACACCTTCTCTTTTCGAGCCTCGGTGATCATGGTTTCTACTTGATCTAAATTTATCCCTAAAGGTTTTTCGCAGAGTACTGCTTTTTTATGCTGAAGACACAGTAGGGAATGCTCGAAATGAAATGTATGTGGAGTAGCTATATAAACAATATCTACTTTTTCGTCTTCAACCAGTTCTAAATAACTCCCGTAAGAAACTGCAATGTTTAAATTTTCAGCAAATTCTTCAGCTTTATTTAGCGATCTACTTGCCACTGCGTAAAGATTTGCTCCTGGTACCGATAAGAGATCTTCGGAAAATTTTTTGGCAATTTTCCCTGCACCCAGTATTCCCCAATTATAAGTTTTAGTCTGCATTGTTTTTAAGTTTATCTGGTGAATGAATTACGCTCTGCAGGACAAGTGCTAGCAACATAACCAAAGCACATCCCACTAGATTAAGCCACAAATAAGGGAGTACCCCTAATTTGTAGATTAAAATAATTAAAGCCTGGGTAATAAGGGCGGCAATAAACACTGCATTGCTGTTTACATGTTTTATAAAGAATGCCAGCAAGAATATTCCCAGTACATTTCCGTAGAAAATAGAGCCAATAATATTCACCAACTGAATGAGATTGTCGAACAAACTGGCAAAACTGGCAAAAAGTATGGCCAACAAGCCCCAGCCCAAAGTGAACCACTTGGACATTTTCACATAATGTTCATCAGATTTCTCCTTAGAAACATTTCTTTTATAAAGATCTATGGTGGTGGTGGAAGCCAAAGCATTCAATTCTGAAGCGGTGGAGGACATCGCTGCCGATAGTATTACTGCTAGTAGCAGCCCTATGAGGCCTCTTGGCAGGTTGTTCAGAATAAAATGGATAAACACATAATCTTTGTCATTTGTTTCCAAATCCTCGCTTACGTTGCTTATCATGGCTTTTGCTTCTTCCCGATTGGCTTCTTCTAGGGAGTCGAGTTCTAAAAGTTCGGTTTTATATTGGTTGAGTTCTCTTGCGGAAACGGTCTCCAGGCCATTGCCAAAACGTATACTGGTTTCTTTTCTTTTTTGCTGAATATCCTCATTCTTAACCATCAATTGCCGGTACTCTTCCGAATATTCAGACTCCAACACCGCTTTTTGAGCTGCCGGATTAAAATTTAAGGGTGCCAGATTGAATTGATAGAACACAAATACCATAACCCCCACCAAAAGAATGAAGAATTGCATTGGCACTTTTAGGATTCCATTGAAGATAAGTCCCAATTGCATTTCCCGTACCGATCTCCCGGTTAAATAACGCTGCACCTGACTTTGATCTGTTCCAAAATAAGATAAGGCTAGAAAACTCCCACCAATCACTCCGCTCCAAACCGTGTATCTATTATCCAGATCGAATGAAAAATCCAAAATATCGAGCTTTCCGCTGGCTCCGGCAATATCCAACGCATTGGAGAAACTTATATCTGCAGGTAGGTATTGAATTATCAAGAAAAATGCAGCGAACATCCCGGCAAAGATTACTGCCATTTGCTGCTTTTGGGTAACATTAACTGCCTTGGTGCCACCAGAAACGGTATAGATAATAACCAACACCCCAATAATAATGTTGAGTGTTGTAAGGTTCCATCCCAAGACTGCCGATAAAATAATAGCCGGTGCAAAAATGGTGATTCCGGCAGATAGTCCCCGCTGAATTAAAAACAACAATGCCGTTAAAGTCCTGGTTTTAAGATCGAATCTGGATTCCAAAAATTCGTAAGCGGTATAAACCTTTAACCTATGATAAATGGGAATAAATACCATGCATATTATTACCATGGCAATTGGCAAACCAAAATAGAATTGAACAAAACCCATCCCATCGTGATAGGCTTGGCCTGGGGTAGATAAAAATGTAATCGCGCTTGCCTGGGTTGCCATAACAGAAAGTCCGATAGTCCACCATTGGGAATCCTTCCCGCCCCCAATATAATCTTTTACGCTGTGGCTCCCCTTTGTTTTGTAGACCCCATAAATAACTATAAACGCTAGGGTTCCTATTAAAATGATCCAATCTATTAATTGCATATTAGGAGAATAGGTTCATTAAAAAATAGAACAAGATTATATATGCCAAATTTGCTAGAAGTACTATAGTATATGATTTTTTCCAAATATATTTTTTAGGAGTTTCCATTTATTTACCGATTGAGATTAGGTTGGCAAATAATCTAAAAGCTCCTGGTACTGCCTCTGGGAACTGTCTAAAAAAGCTTAACCCGGTATAGATATAATGGCCTTTTCCATACTTAGCGATAAGCAAGCTTCCTTTGCTGCTAGTTTCATTTGTATCTTTCATTGCAAAGATCGGAGTAAATTCTGGAGCCCAAGAATCTGAAAAATACAAACCACGTTCCTGTACCCAGTTTTCAAAATCTTTTGGAGTGATCTTGTTTGGGCTATTTAAAACAGGATGTTGCGGATCCAAAAATTCCACTTTTGCATCTTCTTCGGTAACCCTATCCCTGGAAAGTTCCAATTTATAAGGTGCTATATTATCCAGAACCAAACCGCGGTTGGTATTGTATTGAGAGATCAGGGTGCCACCATTTTCAACATATTTTAATAACTCCCCTTGTTTGAACTTTAGGATATCCAAGGTATTGTATGCCCGGATCCCTAATACGATCGCATCAAATTTTGCCAAAGCAGCAGCATCAATTTCCTCAGGGACTATTTTAACAACCTTATATCCAATTTGTTCCAAGCTCTCTGGAATTACATCTCCTGCGCCTTCAATATAACCAACCAGCCCTCCTTTTTTCTTGATGTTCAACTTCACCAATTTAGTACCAGCTGGTAGCGCCAATGTTTGTAAAGGAATATGCTCATAATCTATCCTTAAAACTTCATCTGAATACACCCGGCCTTCAAAAGTGATCTCAGGAATTAAATTCGCTTCGTTTTGTTCTTTTGGGGGAGTTACCGTAAAAACAAGTGTGGCGGTTCCGCCATTGTTCTTTATATCAAAATTTGCCTCTTTTGGTTCAATTTTCCAAGATTTAGAAGCCTTTAAGCTAACTTTACCTTTTGTATTCTCCTTTTGAGCAGTCACAGTTAAATTTATTTGCTTGGCTGCCCCATTCGTATAAATAAGCACCTTATCATTAAAGGATGCTGATACAGGAGGAATAATCTCAAAGGGCTGGTATATTTCCCCTTTTACAGGATCTGTAGTTTTATAGACAAGTTCTTTTTCGAAAGGGATAGTTTCCCCGTAAAATTTCAGGTTAAAGATAACTTTCGTCATTCTTGGAGCTTCCGGCAAACCAACCAGTTTTGGATCTTCCACCACATAAGTTCCTAAATTCGGATTTTCACCTAACCAATAGGGAGATGTGTATTTTGCATCTTTTGGGATGGTGTAAATTAGTTTTTCCCTCCAGGCCTCATTGTTGTTAAGTGTTTTTTTAGGCTCTGCGGAAGAGCTTCCAGAAACAACATTTATCGAGACTAGTTCCACGGAAACATCACTTCTATTTATCGCTTCAAATTCAACCTCAACAGATTGATATAAAGTAGCATAAGGTGTGTTACTTATAGCTTCTAAATAAATTCCGCTACTGGCTAATATAATCTCTTTTATTTCAGAAGTTTTAATGGTTTTCCAATACCCATCCTCAAGAACATTGATCAACTTATAAGCTTCCACCAATTTGGGCAGGCTTTCCGAAGGATCCCTGAAGTTATAATTTTCTTCTACTTCCATTAAAATTTTTCCAATAGCTGCACCTCCTTTTAACCGGTTCCAAGAAGTATCGATTCCTGCGAAAAGATCACCTTTTGTTTCCGGTACTTCGCCATCAATTAATTCCAAATATTCAAGCTGGCTACCACGGCTTCCGCTACTGCCAAAACCCTGAGATCTATGCTGACTTCGGCTTAAAGCTGCAATTTCTGGATTGGATAATCCGTTCCAAGGGAAATAAACGCCGGTATCGAATTGTATAAAATTGGATTTATCGGCTTTGTCGAACGCATCCTGACTTTCGTAGAACCAAGGAGACGTATTGAAATAAAGACGGGTAGGGGAAAATACCTCGGTATGTTTTAATTGCTCCGGGTAGGCATTCTTGTCATTCGCAAGCTTAAATGCTTCTACGCTTAACAAAGCAGAAGCGGTATGTTGCCCATGGGTTTCTCCTGATGTACGATGGTTGAACCTATTAATAATTATATCTGGTTTAAAAGTCCGGATCGCCCAAACCACGTCTCCCAGTACCACTTCTTTATCCCATATTTGTAAAGTTTCTTCGGGAGTTTTGGTATAGCCAAAATCGATTGCCCTCGTAAAACGTTGCTTGCCACCATCTATTCTTCTTGCAGCTAGAAGTTCCTGGGTTCTAATAACTCCTAATAGCTCCTTTAGCTCGGGCCCAATTAGGTTTTGCCCACCATCTCCACGAGTGATGGATAAATAACCTGTTCTTGCATTTACTTCACTGGACAAATAGGAAATTAGCCGGGTATTTTCATCATCGGGATGCGCAGCTATGTAAAGTACAGAGCCTAAAAAATTCAATTTTTTAAGAGCTTGATCTATTTCTACGGAATTTAATTTTTTAGGAGCTTGTCCTTGTGCTGTAATAAAGAACAAAACCAAGATAAATGGAAGAATTTTGCGCATCGGAAAATATTGGTTCAATAATTTCAAATATATAAATTTCCAAGGGGTTCCAAGGTTTTATATAGGGAGAATCTAAAGGCTGTCTTTCCCTTCATCCAGATAGACATCTTTTTTGATTAGGGAAACCGCCTTTTGTAAAATTAGATTGTTTGGATAGGTCACTAGTTCTCCTTGGTCATTTATAAGATGGATATGAAATGCTTTTATATCATCTATAATTCCTTCAATAGGAGCGTCTTTATCATGGATCTTTATTTTATCTCCAATTTTATACGGAAAAGAGAAGAATAGGATAATCCCTGAAGTGATATTGCTAAGAATGGACCAAATAGCAAATAATGCCACACCAATAACAGCGAATATAGAGGAGAAATATATTGAAAGATCTTTTACTCCTACTCCCCATGCAAGGGACAACAAGAATACCGATACCAAGAAAATAAGGATGTTGATATATTTGAACATTAACCGGGTCCTGGTAATATGGATTTCACTTTGCTTTCCAACCCGATGTGCTGCTTTTTTCATGGTAAACTGAATGATAAGTAGCGAAACCACGATGATGGTGGTATAAATTATTTGATTTTGGTACGTGTAGAAGATAGCCATCATTAATTTAAATTCAGTTGCTCCCGCAAATGTAAATCTTTATTGGATTTTTTGGTCCAGTAATCAGATTTTATCTCTTTCATTTTTGTGGCAGTAGTAGTGTATAGTTTCCCATCCACTTCTGAATCTTCTTGCCATTTTTCAATTTTGAAGGGAGCGATATTGGAATAATAGATTTTTAGATCTCTTTTAAGTTCTTGGTAACTTATTTTATACACGCTCCATTCCCCATCCTGATAGAATTCGGCCATTGCATCGTATGCCTTTGTTTCTTTGTGTGCAAGTCTCAAAGTTTCGAAAGATGGAACCATGTGAATATCTCCGGTTGGCAAAAGATCGGGATTAATTCTTAATTGTGTCCAAACTTCATTTTCCAAATATGTTTTAGATAATTCCGATTCTTTATCTGCTTCCCCTTCAAAATAAGAGTGCGAATCTATCTTAAAATTGTCCCTGTTATTTAGCTGAATATATACATGACCGCACCATTCTTGGATAGAGGCGGAAACTTTTAACGCATGCGACCTTCCTTCTAAAGGATAAAAAGTGCTCTGCATGATGGAATACGGATAAATCCCTGTATTAAAATTCTTTGTGGCATTTAGTTTAAGTACAGGGATCGTCTTGTCGCTCTTGGTGTTGGCCTTTACCTGAGCTTCCGGCAGGAATTCTTCGGTAACATACATCAGCACGGCAGTTCCTTCCCTAGGTTCGCCATACCTGGATTGATCTAATTTATACGAAGTGATCTCTGCTTCCCCATTGAACCAATAGGATTTGAATTTTTCTGAAAGTTTTCGTTCGGGAAGCAAGACTTCTTCAGTAGAAGTATTTTCTTCACATCCAGATAAAAGGAACAATAGAAATGTTCCAAAAAGGAGAGGCTGAAATTTAGAGCTCATAAATTTACTTTTATCTAAAATTACGAAAAATTTATAGCGAAGCTATCTCCAATAAGGTTTCATAAACCAAATGTGTAGGGAGTCCAACAACATTAAAATAGCTGCCTTCCACGTTTGTGATCCCAATTAAACCTATCCATTCTTGAATTCCGTAGGCGCCAGCTTTATCCAAAGGATGATAATTTAGAATATAATAGTCTATTTCTTCTTTGCTTAATTCCTTAAAAGTGACTTTTGTGGTGGCATTTACCGTGCTCTGAAAGGTTGAAGTTGTAAAGGTGACCGAAGTGATTACTTCATGGGTTTTCCCAGACATGGATCGTAACATTTCAAATGCTTGCTTGGTGGTTTCCGGTTTTCCAAGAGCCTCATTTTCATGCCAAACAATGGTATCGCTGGTAATTAAAATATCCTCTTTTCTTAGTTCATGTCTAAATACCCCTGCTTTAAGTTCAGATAGGTAATCGGTTATTCCGGAATGCTTTAATCGCCCAGGGTAAACCTCTTTTACTTTTTTCACATTGATGATAAATGGGATATTTAGGTCCTTTAAAAACTGATGCCTTCTTGGAGAACCAGAGGCCAATATAATTCGATGATTTTTTAATTTTTCCTTCAGCATAGCTTAACGTAATATGAATTTATAAAGTCCCAGGGAGATGATCCCGAGAAGCATGATTATTTTTAAGAGCAGACTGAGTTTGGTATAATCCCTTTTGTTTTCCGCAGTCCAAATATGTATCATGAAATAAAGCAAAGGGGCCACGATAAGAAATAAGGCATACAAGACCGCCCATAAATTCTCGAACAAGTAATTATAAAGGTAATAGACAACCGCAATGAGCGGTAACAGGCCAATAAGAAATATCACCAAGTTCGTTCGTTTTTCCCCGATCGCTATAGGAAGCGTATTTCTTCCAGCATTGTAATCCCCCTTGATATCCTCCTGATCTTTCACCATTTCCCGAAGCCAGTTCAGTAATAAAGCAAATAGCGAGTAATCTAAAATAATGGAAAATATTATGGATTGGGTTTGCTGGTTTTCTGGGGTAATGACCGGTAATAGATCATAAAGTCCCACAATGATAATACTGAAGGCAACCAACATACTAATTGCCAGATTCCCTACAATTATAATATGTTTTAGATAGGTAGCGTAGAGATATAGCAGCGCAGAAATAGTGATGAATATTGATGAAAAGCCCGGTTTTCCTATAAGATTGGAGATAAAAAACCCAATTCCAACTCCCACGATACTTAATAGAATATAAAGTATATACGCTAAATTGAATGGGATTTTGGTGCCTACTAGCACTTTTTCGGGTTTATTGATGCTATCGGTTTCCAGATCATGGATATCGTTAATAATATTTCCTGCAGCAGCGATGCAGATAGTTGCGATTGCTAGCAAAGAAAAACCCAAGCCACTTAGGGTGATGCTTATGCCAAAACTATCCAACAAGCCATATTTAATTAGGACTTGTGTGAGAAGGATCATTGCTAGATTTGGAACCCTCACCAATTTCAAAACTGCTAATAGCATAGGACTATTTATATTGAACCGATTTTATATTGATAGTTAAAATCTTCTAGCTTTTGGAAGCATCAAGATTTTGAAGCCATTTCCCCTGCACTTTTAGGACCTGCTCTATTACGTCTCGCACACAGCCTTTTCCGCCCTTTTTATGAGAAACATAGCGACTAATATCTTTGATCTCTGCGGCGGCGTCTTGAGGGCAACACGGCATTCCTACGAGTTTCATCACATATAGGTCCGGAATATCATCGCCCATATAAAGAACGTGCGCTGGGTTTATATCATAGATATCCATAAATTCCTTCAATTGCTCCACCTTATCGGACACTCCTAGAAAAATGTTGGTAATTCCAAGATCCCTCAATCGTTTTCTAACGCCTTCATTTTTACCTCCAGATATTATGCACACATTGTACCCGGCCAATTCAGCGGTTTTTAGTGCGTAACCATCTTTAATGTTCATGGTTCGAAGCAATTCTCCCGCAGTATTTACTTGAATGCTGCCATCGGTAAGCACGCCATCCACGTCGAAAATGAACGTGCTAACATGATTCAAATATTCTTTATAATTCTTTTCCATGGAGGTTTTGAATAGATAAGGTTAAAAGTGAATATATATTTTGTTGTTCCTCGTTCAGAAATTCTAAATGAGAATTGATAACTTCTTGATCTTCCCTCTTTGCAGGACCTGTTTGTGCGTCTTTTGGGCCCATATTTATTGCTTTTGAAGCGGTTTCAAGTATCAAAGGATGCAAAATTTCAAAAGGGACTTGATTGTTATTACAGATTTTTTCGCCTTCGGTATATAGAAAGTTTACAAAATTGCTCACAAAAACCGCGGCAACATGTAGGGATTTTCTTTGTTCTGAAGAGATCTCAAATACTTTTCCTGAAATTTCTGAAGCCAATTCTTTTAGAATGATTGTATTTGCAATAGTGTTGGTTTCAATGCAGATGGGGATTTTGGTAAAATTGACTTTTTTATGCTTGGAAAAGGTTTGAAGCGGGTAAAACACCCCATGATTTTTGAACTTATTGAGTACTTCGATAGAAACGGCACCCGCAGTATGTAAAACCAAAGCGTCCGTTTCTTTCATTTTTTGACTTACTTTAGCCAATATATCGTCTTTTAGGGCAAGAATATAGATATCGGCGGGAGTGATTTCATCAAGATCTGTAGTAATTTCAACTTCATCTTTAAAATGTTGAAGGCTTGTTGAAGCATGGTTATAAACCTGAATGATCTTATAATTAGCTGAATTATTATACGCCTCAAATAAATGAGTGGCTACATTTCCAGTCCCAAAAAGTACAATGCGTTTCATTTGGCTAAAATACCAAAATTTCTGGGTTTAAAATTAACATATAACGATGGGAAATGCTTGTGTTTATAGCCCGCTAAGTATTTAAATTTAGTTAAATTTGCAACGTTTTAAAATAGTTTTAAATGCAAAATAAAATAACGTCTGTCTTATTTTCTACCCGAATAATGGCAGTCTTGTTCATTGTCTTCGCCATCGCAATGGCTCTGGGAACTTTTATAGAAAGTTGGTACACCATAGAAACCGCTCGCGTGTTAATTTATAATACGTGGTGGTTCGAGGGAATCATGTTGTTCTTTGTTATCAACTTCTGCGGAAATATCATTAGATATGGAATGCATAAACGCGAAAAATGGTCCTCTTTATTAATTCACCTTTCGTTTATTTTAATATTAATTGGAGCTTTTGTTACCAGATATATTAGTTACGAAGGTATAATGCCAATTCGTGAAGGAGAAACTACCAGTTCATTTCTTTCGGAAAGAACCTATTTAACCACCTATTTGGATGGAGAAATAGACGGGGAGCCACGTAGAAGAGTAGTGGAGGAAGCAGTTCTTTTAGCTCCCGAAACAGAAAATGATATCACCATCAACACCGATTTTAACGGTCAAGATGTTACTATCGAGGTAATCAATTTTATCCATGGAGCAGAAGAAGGCTTGATACTGGCAGAAAATGGAGACAATTATTTGAAAATTGTTGAAGCTGGAGATGGCAGCAGGCATGAGCATTATTTAAAGGAAGGTGAAATAGCCAATATACATAATACCTTGTTTGCCCTAAATAAACCTACCGATGGTGCCATTAACATTGAGGTAAGTGAAGAGGAGGGAACCTATCTATTAAGAACTCCTTTTGAAGGAGATTTCATGAGAATGGCAGATCAGTTAAAAGGCGAGGTAATAGCAGATAGTACACAAATTTTAATGTTAAGGTCTTTATATAATATTGGTGGGGTGCAGTTTGTGGTTCCAGAACCAATGGCCAGGGGGAATTACGATATTATCCCTACCGAAGAAAAAGCACCAAACCAACTTAATGCGGTTACCCTAAAAGTAACTACTGGAGGGGAATCCAAAAATATTACCATGCTTGGTACCAAAGGTGTTGTGAACGCTCCCAAAAATTTAAAAGTTGGTGGATTGGATATTTATCTTAATTATGGCTCTAAAGAAATGCAATTGCCGTTTTCTATCAAGTTAAACGATTTTATTGCCGATAAATTTCCCGGTACAGAGAGTAATCCTACTCCAAGTTATGCCGCGTTTAAAAGTAAGGTAGAAGTAATTGATGATAATGGATCTGAACCATACGAGATCTTTATGAACCATGTATTGGATAAAGAAGGATATAGGTTCTTTCAGGCCTCGTTCGATCCAGATGAAAAGGGAACTGTACTCTCTGTAAATCATGATTTTTGGGGAACATGGATCACTTATATTGGATATTTTTTATTGTATTTAGGCCTTATGTTGATCTTGTTCGATAAAGGAAGTAGGTTTGGTAAATTAAAGGTGATGTTGGATAAAGTGAAGGAAAAGAAAGCAGCACTTAGCTTAGCAGCTGCATTGTTTTTGAGTATTAGTTATGGATTTGCCCAGACCAATGCTCAAGAAGAGGACAATCCTGCTCACATTGCCTCTAACAAGGCCATGGTAGACTCACTGATCCAATCTTCTGCCGTAGATGCAGGGCATGCGGCAAAATTCGGGAAATTGGTTATCCAGGATGCAGGTGGAAGAATGAAGCCGGCAAATACATTTTCTTCAGAACTACTTCGAAAAATCAGTAAAAAAGATTCTTATGAAGGTTTAAAT
Source organism: Gillisia sp. Hel_I_86 (assembly GCF_007827275.1). Classification (NCBI taxonomy): domain Bacteria; kingdom Pseudomonadati; phylum Bacteroidota; class Flavobacteriia; order Flavobacteriales; family Flavobacteriaceae; genus Gillisia; species Gillisia sp. Hel_I_86. The sequence goes on from NZ_VISE01000001.1 coordinate 3,036,509, forward strand.
GCCGACCAGATCTTGATCTCCATGACCGAGAATCCGGTTTTGTGGTATAATGTCCCATTGATTTACGTAAAACCAAACAACGATAGTATCAGGCATATTGCAGGGGTGAGTGAAGATGATAAATATATTGCGCTAACAAATTTCTTTGATGCTAAGGGTTCCTATAAACTTTCTCCTTATTTGGAAGGTGCTTATAAGGCAAGTGTGCCAAACCAGTTTCAGAAAGATTTCATAGAAACCGATAGAAAAGTGAATTTACTATTTAATGCTTTACAAGGCAAAGTATTACGGATTTTCCCAATTCCAGGTGACGAAAACAACAAGTGGATCTCCTTTCCTGAGGTGCCTGAATCTAATTTGACCGGGATGGATTCTGTGTATGCAAGACAGATCTTGCCAATTTATATGAATGCCCTTCAGGAATCCAAAGCTACCGGAGACTATACAAATTCTGAAGAATTACTTGGAAGCATTAGCGGGTACCAGAAAAAATTTGGAGCTGAGGTAATGCCTTCAGAAGAAAAGATAAATGCAGAGGTGCTTTATAATAAATATGATATTTTCCGTAGCCTCTATAAGTGGTACATGTTTGCAGGCCTTATCATGCTTGTAATAGTGGTTGCGCAAATCTTTAAAGATTCCAAAATCATTAGAATCTTGATCAAGACCAGTGCTATTGTGGTTTTGCTGTTATTCATTGTACATACTTTGGGCCTTGCTGCAAGATGGTATATCTCTGGTCATGCCCCTTGGAGCGATGCTTATGAATCTATGATCTATGTTGCTTGGGCCACCATGTTCTTTGGTCTGGCCTTTGGAAGAAAAAGTTTTTTAACCATCGCATCCACCTCTTTTGTAACGGCCATGATCTTAATGATCGCCCATTGGAATTGGATGGATCCTGCAATAGCTAATTTGGTTCCTGTATTGGATTCTTATTGGTTAATGATCCACGTATCGGTTATTGTGGGAAGTTATGGTCCTTTTACTTTGGGAATGATTCTAGGAGCAGTATCTCTTATGCTCATGATCTTCACTACCGATAAGAATAAGGAGAAAATGAGTTTAAATATCAAAGAAATTACTATTATTACTGAAATGGCCTTGACCGTTGGATTGGTAATGTTAACCATTGGAAACTTTTTAGGTGGACAATGGGCAAATGAAAGCTGGGGGCGATATTGGGGTTGGGATCCAAAAGAAACTTGGGCATTGGTGAGTATTATGGTATACGCTTTTGTAATTCATATGCGATTGGTACCGGGATTGCGAAGTAGATGGTTCTTTAATTTAATGGCAATCGTTGCTTTTTCGAGTATTATGATGACGTATTTTGGTGTAAACTTCTACTTGGCAGGGCTACATTCCTATGCAAGTGGAGATAAAGTGATCACCCCAACATTTATTTATTACACTATTGCCGGAGTAGCTTTGTTAGGAGCCGTTTCTTACTGGAAATATAAAAAGCATTATGCAAAGTAGTTTTTGAAAATTAATAAAAAAAAGCCTGCTTCAATTTTTGGAAGCAGGCTTTTTCATTTATCACACTGGTCCGATAGTTAATTATCGGGATTGTCGAATTGTGGTCGTAGTTCTTAAGAGGCTTCGACAGGCTCAGCCTGACATTTATTTAAGTTCTCATTCTGAAAGGAGCGAAGCGGATTGAAGAATCTCATTTAATTTTGACTTAATTAATGTTAATAGGGTTCCCTGAGATTCCTCCTGCGTCGGAATGACAACAAATTAAAATTGGATTGTCAAACTGAGCCTATCGAAGTTTCTATTGGAAAACAAAAAAGCCACCTCTCTCAAGGCAGCTTTGGTGTTGTTGAAAATTTAAAAAATCAAGAACCTCGGGACATTAAACCCTCATTGAGGGATTAAATTATTTCAAGCCTCCAACCATATCATTTGGTTTTACCCACTCGTCAAACTCTTTTTCTGTAACATACCCTAAATTTACAGCTTCCTGTTTTAAGGTAGTACCATTGGCATGAGCTGTGTTTGCGATTTCAGCTGCTTTATAATATCCAATCTTGGTGTTTAAAGCAGTGACCAACATCAACGAATTATCCAAAAGTTCCTTGATCCTTTTCTTATTTGGTTCAATACCTTTAGCACAATTTTCATCAAAAGAAGTGCAAGCATCTCCAATTAGTTGTGCGCTTTGTAAGAAGTTGGCAGCCATTACAGGTTTAAAAACGTTCAATTCAAACTGCCCTTGCATACCGCCTACGCTTATAGCAACATCGTTCCCCATTACCTGTGCGCAAACCATGGTTAATGCTTCACATTGCGTTGGATTCACTTTTCCAGGCATAATAGAAGATCCAGGTTCGTTTGCAGGAATACTTATTTCCCCAATTCCACTTCTAGGCCCAGAGGAAAGCATTCTAATGTCATTGGCAATCTTATTTAGGGAAACTGCCAATTGTTTTAAAGCACCGTGGGACTCCACGAATGCATCATGAGCCGCCAAAGCTTCAAACTTATTGGGAGCAGTCACAAAAGGGAGTCCTGTGAATTTTGCTATAAATTCAGCTACGCGTTTGGAATATCCTTTTGGAGTATTTAAGCCGGTCCCTACCGCCGTTCCACCTAGCGCCAACTCTGCTAAATGTGGCAATGTGTTTTCTAAAGCTTTTATCCCATGGTCCAATTGCGCAACATACCCGCTAAATTCCTGTCCCAGGGTTAGGGGAGTGGCATCCATAAAATGGGTACGGCCAATCTTGACCACATCCTTGAATTCTTCAGATTTCTTTTTAAGCGTGTTCCTTAATTTTGTAACTCCCGGTAAAGTAACTTCACTCACCTTTTTATATGCAGCAATGTGCATTCCAGTGGGAAATGTATCGTTGGAAGATTGGGATTTATTTACATCGTCGTTTGGTTGAAGGGTTTTTTCCCCCTCTCCAATAATTTTTCCAGCAAGTTGATGTGCGCGGTTAGCGATCACTTCGTTTAAATTCATATTGCTTTGGGTACCACTTCCAGTTTGCCATATCACCAAAGGAAATTGATCGTCGTGTTTTCCGGCAAGGATCTCCTCACAAACTTGTGCTATATAATCTCTTTTTTCTACAGGTAGGACTCCAAGTTCGCAATTGGTAAAGGCAGCTGCTTTTTTAAGATATGCAAAACCATACACTATTTCCAACGGCATGCTTCCCGGGGCACCAATTTTAAAGTTGTTTTTAGAACGCTCGGTTTGTGCTCCCCATAACTTATCTGAAGGCACTTTAACCTCTCCCATCGTGTCTTTCTCTATTCTGTAGTCCATAGTTTTTTTAAATTAGGTTACAAATTTACAGTTTCAAGATTTTTATTTCTTTAATTTTCCTACAAATTTTTGAAGTTTTTCTGCTGAATATTTTATATGGCATGTTTTTACCAAAAAATCGACTTTTATACTAAAAAATCGATTTTTATTTGGCAAAACGCCCTAAGACTTCCTATCTTTGCTTCGATTTAAAAATCTCCAGAAAATATGTTTGAATTTGATCAATATTTAGGCTTCTTAGCATTTTTAGTTATTTTAACCATGGGATTTTGGTTGATGATATTTTTAGTAGCAATAGTTCCATATTGGATTGGTGGATCTGTTACTGAAATGCTTAAAGAAATGCGCGAAAAAAGGAAAAAAGAAAAGGAGCTAAAAGCGTAGTATTTAGCTTTTACTTTTTAATCTATACAATACCGTAGCTTGTGCTACTCATCTTTTTTATACAAACAAATAGAGGTTGCCATTTGGCAACCTCTATTTGTTAATCGATATTGGAAATTATCCTTCAAACTCTCCTCCATCATCACCGTTAGTGCTCTCTCTTTTACGTTGCTGATTTTTCTTTTGATTGAACCTATAGATCAACGATAAGGTAATTTGCCTTTCTCTCCATTGAAATTCACTTTCCTGAATAAATCTATCTGTAGTTGTTACCGAAGAACGTTTTCTTGTATTTAAAAGGTCACGTGCGTTTAAGGATAAAGTGGCATTGTCCTTAAGGATCTCTTTGCTTAAAGCGACATCGATGCTAAAAATCCCATCAGATTTTGTTTGTGAATTTTCTGAAGGACCAAAATAAAATGCATTTGTTTGCCATTCAATTTTTGCAGGCAAGCTTACTTTAGAGCTAAACCTTGCAAAAAAGCTTTCGTTTTTCGATCCAAAATCTACTCCATTGAAGTCTCCTTCTTTTTTAAACTGAAAGAAATTGATGCTCCCATTAAGACGTAACCATTTGGCTGGATTGTACAATATGCCGGCCTCTGCACCAATACGTTCATTGGTTCCTAAATTTATGGGAATGGTTCTAATAATCTCTATTCCATCAATAAATTCCCCGGTACCTTGCTGAACGCGTTCAAAAGCATCAGTTTCATATTGATAATAAATTGAAGAGGTAAGCGTTATTTTTTTCCACCGCTTTAAATAGCCAAGATCGAAAGCACTTGCATAGGCGGGAGCCAAGTTGGGGTTTCCTTGAAAGACATTTGTTCTACTGGATCTGGATGGAAATGGATTTATAAACCAACCTCTAGGCCTGTTGATCCTTCTATTATAGCCCAGCGTAATATTTTCGTTCTCTGCTATTTCATAAATCAAATTAACGGTAGGAAAGAGTCCCAAATAATTATTATCAAAGTTAACATCTATTGGGAAACCAAAAGATGCCGTGATTTCCTCCTCGCTTAATTTGGAATCTATAGTTCCCTTTAATTGTGTGTTCTCTAGCCTGAGTCCCAAAAGGAAAGAAAAGTCACCAAATTTTGTCCCGTATTGTGTGTAAACTGCATTTACATTTTCGGTATAATCGAATACATTCGTTAGCGTATCATTTACCAAAAGTTGAAGGCTTTCAGGATCTTGTTGCTTTAAGGTATAATCTGTAACATCATTTTCAAAGCTTCCTCGATACCCGGCTTCAAATTGGGAATCTTCCCCAATTGGTCGAACATAATCTACTTGGATAAGGAATTCATTTTGCTTTTCTATTGAGGTTGTTTCTTCGTCTGCAAGAAATCCTATTTCTTGCGACGAATCGCTAAAAAGGACATCTTCAGAAATAAGTGAAGGTTGTTCATTTTTATCATATTCATATTGAAAATCGGCAGTTAATTCATGCCCTTCTTCATCAAACTTATTGCTGTAGTTCAAGGCAAATTGATAGCTGTTACCATCTTCGGTTACAAATTCCCGCCTAAGTGTTTGCACCGCGAAGTCATTATCTATAAATCTGTTTGTATAATTTTCAGTTAAATCATTATTATTCCCCAATCTGTAAAATGCACTTGCCGTAAGTGAAGACATTTCTGTAATATAATATTCTATACCAAGATTTGTGTTAAAACTTCTTCTTAGCCTATTATAATCCCTGTCTTCCACAACCCTGTCGAACGTTCCATTAAAATATCGAGTATCAAAAAAGGCATTTCCAGGCCCATTACGGTAGTTTAAGCTAGTGGTGTTAAAAAGATTGAATTTGTCTTTTCTTAAGTTGGCATTCGCGCTAAGGCCGTAATCAGCTGGAGTTCCCGCATTGGCGGTTAGAGAGCCGTTAAAACCTAGCGTTTTCTCTTTTCTTAGGATAATATTCAGGATTCCAGCGGTACCTTCGGCATCATATCTTGCAGAAGGAGAAGTGATTACTTCTACACGGTCTATGGCTTCCGCGGGCAATTGTCCCAAAACATTGGTGGAACCAAATCCTGCCATTGCAGAAGGTTTTCCGTTAATTAAAACACGAACATTTTCATTTCCCCTAAGGCTAATTGCGCCTTCCACATCTACGGATACCGAAGGAACATTACTTAATGCATCGCTTACGGTACCGCCTTTGGTAGTAAGATCTTTTCCAATATTATAGATCTTTTTATCCAACCTAACTTCTACTTGTGTAGTTTCGGCACGTACAATCACTTCATCTAAACTGGAAGAACTTATCCCTAATTTGATAGTTCCAAGGTCTAGATCTGATTCTATTGTTCGATTTTTAAAGCTTTTTGGAGTATAGGATATAAACTCTATAGTAATGTTATAAACTCCTGGGGGAACTTTTATGGCAAACTCGCCTTTAATATCGGTAACGCCTCCATCAAGGAATTTGGGATCACTTGGTCTCGTGATTGCTACGGTTGCATATTCCAGTGGAACATTTAATGCATCGTCCATTACCTTACCTGAAATTGTAAATTCTTTGGATTGAGAGTAGCCCGAATAGGAGCTGGAAATAAAAAAAATCAGCACAAAGCTGAAAACTAGGAATTTTCTGAAGGTCATAACAAACTTTTGTTGTTAGACCCATAAAATAAAGGAAGGTTTAAATGATCTTTGTTAAAAATCACTTAAACCTCCAAAATAATTTTATGCATCCATCAGCTCATTTGGAATTTTTTTGTTAATTCCCACATAGGCAGCAAATTGGGCATTAGTTAAGAATTTTTCCAATTTTTTATGTTCCCTTTGCTGAGTTGTCTGGAGATCCCTAATAACAAATTTTTGGGATCTTTTAGAGTTGATAATCTCATTTTTCAAAATTGTAAATTCAATGATGGTCGCCTCCAGTTTTTTAGTTTGTTCTGGAGTCAGGCCTAATTTTCCGGTCCATTCCGAAGAAATTTCAGCAGCGATTTCTTTGATCTCCTTAGAGTGTTTATTGTGGGTATATACATGTGCAAAAACAAAACCTCCGACCAAAATAGTCGAAAGACCTAGTAGTTGAATTCTATTTTTAACTTTCATATTCACCATTTTAAATAATTATATAAAATCCCATTTAGGATAATAGCTTACTTATTTTTGAGGTAGGCCTTCCTACAACTGCTTTTTCGTCATTTTCGACAATAGGCCTTTCAATTAGTTTTGGATATTTTATCAATGCCAACATAATATCCTCGCTACTTAATTCCTTATGCTTAAATTCCTTTTTCCAAATTTCTTCTTTTGCTCTCACCAATTCAAGAGGAGTCATTCCAAGCTTTTCGATCAAATTCTCCAATTCCTCTTCAGATAAGGGAATTTTTAAATATTCCCTAACATAGAAATCTTTTCCTGAACTTTGGACCAATGCCAATCCTTCTCGGGACTTACTGCATCTGGGGTTGTGATAAACTGTAATCATTATTTAAATTTAAAATACGGAATTATTATTACTTTTTCCTTTAAAAGATAGCATAATATCAATCTTCATGCCGTTGGCCCATCATCATGAGGTATGCCTTCAAAAAAGGGTCTAGCGCGCCGTCCATAACGGCATCCACATTTCCTGTTTCTTCTGCGGTTCGCACATCTTTTACCAATTTATAAGGATGCATCACATAATTTCTTATTTGAGAGCCCCATTCTATTTTCATCTTGGAATCTTCTATCTCTCTACGCTGTGCCTGTTGTTTTTGAAGTTCAATCTCATAAAGTTGACTTTTAAGCAGCTGCATCGCCTTTGTTTTGTTCTCCAATTGCGAACGGGTTTCAGAATTTTCTATCACAATCCCAGTGGGGGCGTGGCGTAACCTAACAGCAGTTTCCACCTTATTTACGTTTTGTCCACCTGCACCAGAAGAGCGCATGGTCTCCCAAGAGATCTCCGATGGATTTACATCTATTTCTATGCTATCATCTACAAGAGGGTACACATAAACCGAGGCAAAAGAAGTATGTCTTTTGGCGTTACTATCAAAAGGGGAAATACGTACCAATCTATGTACGCCATTCTCACCTTTTAACCAACCAAAAGCATATTCTCCTTCAATTTCTATTGTCACCGTTTTAATACCAGCAGATTCCCCACCTTGATAATTCAATTCTTTAAGCTTAAATCCTTTAGCTTCGGCCCAACGAAGGTACATTCTCATAAGCATCTCTGCCCAATCGCAACTTTCTGTACCACCGGCTCCGGCTGTAATCTGTAAAACTGCGCTTAAACTATCACCTTCTTCAGAAAGCATATTTTTAAACTCAAGGTCTTCAATTAATCCTAGGGCCTTTTCATGCCGATTTTCTACATCTTCTTCACTGGCTTCGTCTTCCTTGTAGAATTCGTATATGACCTCGAGATCTTCAACAAGCGTTTCCCCGACTAAATAATCGTCTACCCATTTTTTTTCAGCGTTAAGATCACGCATTAGGGCTTCGGCTTTTTTAGGATTGTCCCAAAAATCTGGGGCGTATGTCTTCTCCTCTAAATTGGAGATTTCTATTTGTTTGGCATCAACGTCAAAGATACCTCCTTAACGCTACCAGGCGATCTTTAAGATCTTTTATATGTTCTGAAGTGATCATATCTGTTTTTAATTTCAGTAAAAATAGAATTAAACACAGGTTCTTAAAACTATTTTACAATAATTTTATAGTTTTAGGCAACTTTTAATATTAGCCTATGAAGCCATTTTTAGCTATTTTCCTGTACCTCAGTATCACAAGCCCTTTTTACGGCCAAACTTCTTCAGAAAAAGAAAATCTTCAGAAATATAAGGGTTTTTTCAATTTTGAATATTCCGGGAAAGAGGATAAGATCTTTTTAGAAGTAAAAGATTTGGATACTGAATTCTTATATGTGCATTCCCTTACCACAGGAATTGGATCTAATGATGTTGGACTGGACAGAGGTCAAATTGGAAATGAAGCTGTGGTGAAATTTATAAAAGCAGGTAATAAATTGCTTTTAATTCAGCCAAATCTAAAATATAGGGCGATTACCGAAAATGTTTTAGAGAAGAAGAGTGTGGAGGAAGCATTTGCAACTTCTGTTTTATATGGTTTTGAAATCAAAGAGGAAAAAGGCAATACCTATATCATAGATTTTACTCCTTTCCTAATGGAAGATGCCCATGGCGTTGCAACGAAACTCAAACGGGGAAATCATGGAAATTTTAGTTTGAACACATCCAAAAATGTGCTGTCTCTGGAAAGAACCAAGGCATTTCCCGAAAATGTGGAATTTGAGGCTTTATTGACTTTTGATGGGGAAGCTACAAGCCAAACCCTTAAAGAAGTACTGCCCAATAATAATGCTATCACGGTTACCCAACATCATTCCTTCGTGAAGTTACCCGATGATAATTATAAAAAGCGGGCTTTCGATCCCAGAAGTGGAGCGATCTATATTTCTTATTTAGATTATTCCTCCCCGGTTTTTGAACCTATAGAAAAGCGATATATTACCAGGCACCGTTTAGAAAAGAAAGATCCTAGTAAGGATGTAAGTGAAGCGGTAGCACCTATTATATATTATTTGGATCCCGGAACTCCAGAGCCTGTGAAATCTGCTCTTTTAGATGGTGCGAATTGGTGGAATGAAGCTTATGAAGCTATTGGATATAAAGATGCCTTTCAGGTTAAGATGTTGCCAGAAGGTGCAGATCCATTAGATGTGAGATATAATGTAATACAATGGGTGCATAGGTCAACTAGGGGTTGGAGCTATGGAGCTAGCGTTATAGATCCAAGAACAGGGGAAATCATTAAAGGACATGTGAGTTTGGGGAGCTTAAGAATTCGGCAGGATTTCCTCATAGCTCAAGCATTGTTGAATAGACCATTTGTCGAAGGAGACGAAAACCCCTCTAAAATGATGGAAATGGCAATTGCCAGAATCAGGCAGTTATCTGCACACGAAGTGGGACATACCTTGGGATTTGCTCATAATTTTGCAGCGAGCACCAATGAAAATGCTTCGGTTATGGATTATCCGCATCCACAATTCAAATTGGAGAATGATGAGATTGTGGTAGCTGATGCCTACAGTACTGGAATTGGAGCATGGGATAAAATCACCGTAAAATATTCGTATGCCGATCTGCCTTCTGAAGTAAAAGAAAAGGAATTTTTAAATTCCGTATTAGCGGAAGCATCCGAGAAAGAACTTCGATTTATAACCGATAGTGATGCAAGGGCTTCTGGAGGAGCCAATGCTTTTGGGCATTTATGGGATAATGGAAGTTCTCCTGCTGAAGGCTTAAAAGATTTGTTAGAAATAAGAAAGAAAGCGATCGCTAATTTTTCTGTAGATAATATAAGAGCAGGAGAATCCTATTCCACTTTGGAAGATGTGTTTGTTCCCTTGTATTTTTTACATAGATATCAAACCGAAGCAGTTTCAAAAGTTATTGGAGGTTTGGATTATTCGTATGCGGTAAAAGGGAACGAGCCAAACCCCGTGAAGACCATTTCTGCTGAAGATCAAAAAATGGCATTTTCGGTATACCTTAAAACATTGGATGCCGAAGTTTTAGCGATCCCGAAAGATAAATTGGAATTGTTTCCGCCGAGAGCTTATGGATTTGGAAGAAGTAGGGAATCCTTTAAAAGCAATACAGGTGTTGCTTTCGATGCCTTGGGAGCAGCCGGAACTGCCAGTAATTTAAGTTTGCAATATTTGCTTCATCCAGAACGAGCTGCCAGATTGATTCAGCAAAAAGCTTTAAATCATTCACAATTAGGATTAGATGAAATGTTGGTCGAATTAACTAATAGCACCCTTAAAAAAACATTTAAAGATCCATATTTGCAGCAAGTTCAAAACACTATAAACTATAATGTTTTACAGCACCTGTTTAATTTGGCAGTGAATAAGAAATCTATTCCTCAAGTGAAAGCGGTTACCCACTCGACAATTACTTCTTTAGAATCTTGGTTAATATCCAATTCTAATAATGAGGTGTTTAGATCGCAACTTTTATTTGAAATTGAACAGTTTAAAGAACATCCAGAATTATTTAAGCCACTTATTCAGGTACCAAAAATCCCGGATGGCTCACCTATTGGAAGTTTTAATTAGAAATAATTAGGCTTTTCATCATGCTGAACTGGTTTCAGCATCCCAATAGGCAAGGAGGAGACCCTGCACCTCCCGATGCGTCCGGACTGGATGACGAGCTAATCAATTCCTGGCTGTACAAAAAGTGGATATAAATGAATAAATAAATTTTATAAAATAAATTCAGAAAAAATATATGAAAGAAATAGATCTACGTAGCGATACCGTTACCCGTCCAACAAAAGAAATGCTACAAGCTATTATCTCGGCAAAGGTGGGAGACGATGTTTATAAAGAAGATCCTTCTGTAAATGAGTTGGAAAAGAAGTTAGCCGATATGTTTGGTATGGATGAAGCTTTGTTTTTCCCAACAGGGAGTATGGCAAATCAGGCGGCAATAAAGTTGCATACCCAACCAGCCGAGCAATTAATTTGTGATAAATGGGCCCATGTGTACAATTATGAAGGAGGAGGAGTTTCATTTAACAGTGGCGTTTCCTGTAAACTCGTAGATGGAGATCGCGGGATGATCACTGCGGCACAAGTAGAAGAGAATATCAATCCGCCAGATTTTTACCATAGTCCTTTAACGAGCTTGGTTTGCTTGGAGAATACCACAAATAAAGGTGGAGGTGCATGTTACGATCTGGAAGAGATCAAAAGAATTCGAAAGGTTTGTAATTCGCACGGACTAGGTTTGCATTTGGACGGGGCTAGATTGTTTAATGCGCTGGTTGCAAAGGGAGAATCCCCCAAAGATTACGGGAAGTTGTTCGATACTATTTCGATTTGCCTTTCCAAGGGATTAGGAACCCCCATGGGTTCTGTGCTGATTGGGAATTCAGATCTTATGAAAAATGCCATTCGAGTGAGAAAAGTATTAGGTGGTGGAATGCGCCAAGTTGGGTTTATGGCAGCTGCGGGTATCTATGCATTGGATAATCATGTAGAAAGATTAGCCGAGGACAATAAGCGGGCAAAAGAAATAGGAAATACTCTAGCTGGTTTGCCATATATACTGAAGGTAGAAGCTGTAGAAACCAATATCGCGATCTTCTACTTAAAAGATGCTTTCAACGAAGAAAGCTTCATGAAACAGCTTCAGAAGGAAAATATTAGAATAAGCAATATGGGGCAAGGAAAGCTTCGGATAGTTACACATTTGGACTATACAGAAGAGCTCCATCAGAAATTCCTAAAGGTGCTGAAAAACATTCAGTTATAAATAGACCAAAAAAGCTTAACAGAAGATTATAAGCCAAGAGCACCCTAAACCCTCATATTTTATATAATTTCCCAAAAAATTAAAATTAGCCAGAAATATGAAGAATGTATTACCAAGAAAAGAAGTTCCAGAACTTCTTGTAGATACGGTAAATGGGATGACATGGAATCTTCGCGACCAGCAACCCAAGAACTTTACATTAGTTGTTTTCTATAGAGGTTTGCACTGCCCAGTGTGTAAATCTTATTTGGAAGAACTAAATTCTAAAATAGAAAGGTTTAGGGACAAAGGTGTAAACGTAATATGCATAAGTTCCAATACAGGTTCGCTTGCTGAAAAAACAGCAACAAAATGGGATATCGAAAAGCTAACTATAGGTTTCGATTTTTCTATTGAAAATGCGAGAAAATGGGATCTTTATATTTCTGAAGGTATCAACGAAAAGGAGCCAGAAAGGTTCTTTGAGCCGGGATTGTTCTTAATAAAACCAGATAATACTTTGTATGCCGCATCTATCCAGAGTATGCCGTTTGCAAGGCCAAAATTCGATGAGCTTTTAAAATCCATTACATTTATTTTGAATGAAAAGTATCCAGCTAGGGGAGAAGCTTAATAGTTGTAATGAAAAACATATGCTTATCCGTTTACACACCTAAAAATAGGTTTTGTCTCCCTAGCGGAGTCGAAGGGTTAAAAAAAGACGTCTCGACTGCGCTCGACGTGACATTTTTAGTTCCATTATGCCTTTCAGGCGTATTAGCGGATGTACAAAAAAAAACATATAAATTGAGCCAAACAAAATGCAAGTTGCTTTTGTTTTGGCTCAGTTTAATTCTACTCTAAAGGACTTCAATAGGAGTCTTTTCTTATTTAAACATATCCAATCCGGGAATATCCGGCATTCCATCTTTGGCAACTGCTGCAAGTTCAGCTTCATTAATGTCTGATGCTTTGGTAATTGCTTTGTTCAAAGTTAAAACCAAGTAGTCCTCTAATTGCTCTTTATCTTCCAACAACTCATCTGCAATAGAAATATTTCTAATTTCCCTGGTTGCCGTAATAGTTACTTTTAAAAGGCCATCGCTGGATTGCTCATCTATCAATACCGTTTTAAGGCGCTCTTTTGTAGCTTCCACTTTCTCTTGGGTTTCTTTGATTTTATTCATCATCCCCATCATATCTCCAAACATAGTTTCTTTTTTAAAATTATTAAATACAAATTTATTAATTTACAATACGATATAACACTAAAAATGAAAAGACTCTTACTTTTTTTATTAGGAAGCCTTACCTTTGTAAATTCTAATACATTAGCACAAAATCACCCTATATTGAAAACTGAAATTTATCCTCCAAAGGCTAAAAAGATTGCCAAAGAATTAAAAGCTCATAATAATGTGAGAATCGACGATTACTACTGGTTGAATGACAGAGAGAACCCGGAAGTGATTAATTATCTCGAAAAGGAAAATGAATATAATGAGCAAATGACTGCGCATACCAAGCAGTTTCAGGAGGATCTTTTTGAGGAAATGAAAGCTAGGATCAAAGAGGATGATTCATCTGTTCCTTATAAGTTGAATGGATATTGGTATTTAACACGATTTGAAAAAGGGAAGGATTACCCGATATATTCCAGAAAAAAAGAAAGTCTGGATGCTCCAGAGGAAATTTTATTCGATGTGAATAAAATGGCTGAAGGTCACGAATATTATAGTTTAGGTGGATTAAATGTGAGTCCGGATAATAAGCTGATTGCCTTTGGAGTAGATACGGTAAGTAGGAGAAAGTATACCATTCAGGTAAAAAATCTTGAAACAGGGGAAATTTTAAACGAAAAGATTAAAACCACCACCGGAGGTTCCACTTGGGCCAATGATAATAAAACCCTTTTTTATACCAAAAAAGACGAGAAAACTTTACGTTCCAATCAAATTTATAAACATGTATTGGGAACCAAATCCAAGGATGGTCAGTTGGTATTTGAAGAAGAAGATGAAACATACAATACCTATATCTACAAATCCAAGTCGAAAAAATACTTGGTAATAGGCAGTCATAGTACGTTGACCAGTGAATTCAGAATATTGGAGGCAGATACTCCAAATGGGGAATTCAGAATTGTACAACCCAGGGAAAGAGGTTTAGAATATGGATTTACGCATTTTGAAGATTCATTTTATATTTTGACCAATAAAGATGGCGCAACCAATTTTAAATTAATGAAAACGCCGGTAGATAAGACTGGCAAAGAAAATTGGGTTGAGGTAATTCCCCATAGGGAAGATTACCTACTGGAGGATATAGATATTTTCGAACACTATTTGGTGATAAGTGAGCGAAATGAAGGCTTGAATAAAATTAAAATTATCAAATGGCATTCAGATGAAAGCTATTATCTACCCTTCGATAATGAAACATATACTGCTTACACCAGTATCAATCCCGATTTCGACACGGACATCCTTAGATACACATACAATTCCTTAAACAATCCAACTTCGGTCATAGATTTCAATATGACTACCAAAGAGAAATTGGTACTTAAAGAACAAGAAGTAGTAGGAGGCAAATTCAAGAAAGAAAATTATACCACGGAGCGTGTTTGGGCCACTAGCCAAGATGGGACAAAAATCCCTATTTCTCTTGTTTACAGGAAAAATCTTAAGAAGGATGGTTCCAATCCATTATTACAATATGCCTATGGATCGTACGGTTCTACTATAGACCCTTATTTTTCCAGTGTGCGATTGAGTTTATTGGACAGGGGTTTTATTTATGCCATTGCTCATATTAGAGGGGGAGAATATTTGGGAAGAGCCTGGTACGAAGATGGGAAGTTGCTTAAAAAGATGAATACTTTCACAGATTTTATAGATGTTTCAAAATATTTAATAGACCAAAAATATACTTCCGAAAAACATCTATATGCGATGGGTGGTTCTGCCGGTGGTTTGTTGATGGGGGCTATAATGAATATTGCTCCAGAATTATACAATGGAATCATTGCTGCAGTTCCTTTTGTAGATGTGGTGACTACCATGTTGGATGACTCCATTCCGCTTACAACTGGGGAATATGACGAATGGGGAAACCCAAACAAGGAAGAGTATTATAAGTATATGTTATCTTATTCGCCATATGATAATGTTAAAAAGCATAACTATCCCAATATGCTGGTTACAACGGGATTACATGATTCCCAGGTTCAATATTGGGAGCCTGCAAAATGGGTAGCTAAATTGAGGGAATTAAAAACAGATACCAATAAATTGCTGTTTCATATAAATATGGATGCAGGGCATGGAGGTTCATCTGGAAGATTTGAAGCATTAAAAGAAGTAGCAGAGGAGTATGCCTTTTTATTAGACTTAGAAGATATTACACAGTAATTAAAAAATTCGCCTTAAATTTGGGCGTTTTTTAGGATTAAAATTGGATTAATAATTTATTCTAAATTTTTAATCCTTAAATTGGTTAAAGAATTTTATTTTATGGTAGAAAAGAAAAAGGTTTACGATAATATATTGCAATTAATAGGAGATACACCTTTGGTTCGGTTGAATTCCATTACCAAAGAATTTAACGGAGATTTTTTCGCAAAAATTGAAGCTTTTAATCCCGGGCATTCTTCCAAGGATAGAATTGCTTTATTTATTATTGAAGAGGCAGAAAGAAAAGGTATTTTAAAACCTGGAGATACTATCATTGAAACTACTTCTGGAAATACCGGATTTAGTATTGCAATGGTGAGCGTTATAAAAGGATATAAATGTATTCTTGCAGTTAGTTCTAAATCTTCTGCAGATAAAATAGATATGCTAAGAACAATGGGGGCCAAAGTTTATGTGTGTCCTGCGCACGTTCCAGCAGACGACCCACGTTCTTATTATGAGGTTGCTAAAAGATTGCATCTGGAAAATAAAGGTTCGGTATATATCAATCAATATTTTAATGAGCTTAACATAGATGCTCACTACAATTCTACAGGTCCTGAACTTTGGGAACAAACAGAGGGAAAATTAACTCATTTAATTGCATGTAGTGGAACTGGTGGTACTATTTCTGGAGCCGCACGATTTTTGAAAGAGCAAAACCCTAATATTCGAGTTATAGGAATAGATGCATTTGGATCTGTGCTGAAGAAATTTCATGAGACCGGAGCGCTCGATAAAGATGAAATATATCCTTACAGAATTGAAGGTTTGGGTAAAAATCTAATTCCATCTGCAACCGATTTCGAAATTATTGATGAGTTTATTAAGGTAACAGATGAAGATAGTGCCCATACTGCCAGAGAGCTTGCAAGAACCGAAGGATTGTTCGTTGGGTATACAAGTGGAGCAGCAATGCAGGGGATAAAACAATTGCAGGAACAAGGAGAATTTGATGAAAATAGTAAAGTAGTCGTTCTTTTTCCTGACCATGGCTCTAGGTATATGAGTAAAATTTACAATGATGACTGGATGGAGGCTCAAGGCTTTTTTGATGCTAAAAGAGAGGCAGAGTCGCAGCCGATAGAAATAATAAAATAAGGATGCGATATTTATACACTTATTAAAACAAAAAGCATCCTAATAAGAAGGATGCTTTTTGTTTTAATAGCGGGAGCAGGTGGTTAAATATTATATTGTAAAATTGAGTTGTATTTAAGTACTTTTGCAACTTGTAAATAAAAAGAATCTATGAAAGATTTATTTGATAAAATATATAAGGATAAAGGACCTTTAGGAAAATGGGCGCAACAAGCAGAAGGATATTTTGTGTTCCCCAAGCTGGAAGGACCAATTTCCAATAGAATGAAATTTCGTGGGAAAGAGGTGATCACTTGGAGTATTAATGATTATTTGGGCCTTGCCAACCATCCTGAAGTGCGAAAAGTGGATGCTGAGGCTGCTGCCGAATATGGTTCTGCATATCCAATGGGTGCCAGAATGATGAGTGGTCATACAGATATGCATGAAAAGCTTCAGAATGAACTTGCTTCCTTTGTAAATAAAGAAGCTTCTTATCTTTTGAACTTTGGGTATCAAGGAATGGTATCTACCATTGATGCATTGGTATCCAAAGCAGATGTGATTGTTTACGATGTAGATGCGCATGCTTGTATTATAGATGGGGTGAGATTGCATTTAGGTCAGCGTTTTACCTACAGGCATAACGATATGGAAAGTATCGAAAAGAATTTACAACGAGCTACTAAAATATGTGAGCAAACAGGAGGTGGAATCTTGCTTATCTCTGAAGGTGTTTTTGGAATGCGGGGAGAACAAGGTAAATTGAAAGAAATCGTTGAGCTTAAAAAGAAGTATAATTTCAGGCTTTTTGTAGATGATGCGCACGGATTTGGTACTCTTGGCGCAACCGGAGCAGGAGCAGGTGAGGAGCAGGGAGTACAAGATGATATAGATGTGTATTTTGCAACTTTCGCGAAATCTTTAGCTAGTACAGGCGCTTTTATTGCCGGAGATAAAGAGATCATGGATTATTTAAAATATAATCTACGTTCCCAAATGTTCGCAAAATCCTTACAAATGCAATTAGTTGTAGGTGCCTTAAAGCGTTTGGATATGCTTAGGACAATGCCACAACTTAAAGAAAAATTGTGGGAGAATGTAAATGCCCTACAAACGGGTCTTAAAGACAATGGTTTCGATATAGGGACTACACAAAGTTGTGTAACCCCGGTTTATTTAAAAGGTAGTATTCCAGAAGCTATGGCTTTGGTGAGAGACCTTAGGGAAAACCATGGTATTTTCTGTTCTATTGTAGTGTATCCGGTAATTCCAAAAGGATTGATCCTTTTAAGGATGATTCCAACTGCTACGCATACTATGGAAGACATAGAACTTACGTTAACTGCTTTCTCTGCGATTAGAGAACGATTGGAGAACGGAACATATAAAAGATTATCTGCTGCGGTTACAGCATCGTTAGGCGAATAGTTGTGCAAGTATTGTAAAACAAAAAATCCACCTAATTTTTAGGTGGATTTTTTGTTTTATAATCAGAGATCAGGAGATAACTACATACGTTTTTATTACTTGTTTTGAATGTTAACAATTATTAAGGTCACGGAGGTCTCGACTTCGCTCGACCAGACAACTAATTGTCTCCTCGAGCGGAGTCGAGAGGTTTTTTGTCAGGAATTATTATTAATTTTCCTCCGGAATATCTTCTATTTTATCTTTATTTTGCCTCTTTTCTGTTCGTTTTCTTCTTCTATCACCCTCATAAGAATCATCCAAGTATTCCTCTTTCTTATGTAGGTCCAATCTGTATGAAACTCCGGCAGCTAATTGCCATCTGTCTGGTGTGTTTTTAAAGTTAATCAATCCAGAAATATCAAACTGTAGATCATCTGAAACCAAATAAGCCATTCCAGTTCTTACGATATCATCTGCATAAACATCACTTATAATCCCCTGATACTCCATAAATCCTGCAAATTTTGGGGTGAAAGCATGTGTAAGGGTTACAATTCCTGTGTAGGTAGGAAATTCTTCAGTTAATTTATCTAAAATAAGGTTCATCACCAATACCCAGCTTCCCCTCCAGTTGTTTTGAGTGATTAAAGCAACTTTGGGTGTTATGGCTTTTTCCCCTTCATATAAAAAAGGATTGGTGGATTGCGAAAAATTTGCTCCTGCATAAATAGATACCGCAGGGATCAATGTTTTCCATTTAAATTTTTGGTTAGCTTTCCAGCTATAAAGATTTGGCTGGTCTGGCTTTATAGTTCTGCTAGGATCGAATATCAAGTATTTTGCACCAAAGGTGTTGGTTTTAAAATTACGGGTCTTAAATTCTACATCATTGGCACCAATTCTTATAAACTCTGTATCATCCTCAAAAGAACCAATTAAACTGATCTCGAGAGCTTCAAAGAACAATCCATAACGCAGGGAATAATCGGCTCCTAAAATATCTGTACTTGTGCGCAATAAGGTGTGGGTATCATTCCCATAATATCCGCCGGCTTCCAATTGAATTACTCCCGTACCCACAGAAAATGCTCCCTGAGAAGCTCCTGGCCTATTGGAGTTTATGGTTTCGGTATATTGAGCATTGGCTATAAAACCAGAAGTTATGAGTAAAAGAATTGTAAGTAGATTGGTTCGAAGGTATTTCATATAGGTTATTGTTAGTCTGGTCAAATATAGAAGATTTTATTATTTTTTTATGGATATGGATACCCTATTTGTCTCCTCAGAATAGTAATTTTGCATAAACTTTATACAAATGCACGAAGCATCATTCGAAAGTATTTTGAAAACCGTATTAATAATCTTGTTGATATATTTCGGTTTTAAAATTTTTATAAAATGGTTTGGACCACTGATCTTAAAATGGTTCCTGAAACGCGTTGGACAAAAGTTCCAACAACAATTTAATGGTTCAACTGCTCAAAAAAGTCAAAAGAAGGGGAAAGTTGAGATAAATTCAGACATCCCAAAAACAAGTAAATCCAATAAAAAAGTAGGGGAGTACATTGATTTCGAAGAAATTGATTAATTTTCGTTCCTATTAAATTCTATCCATGATTAGATCCTTAAAAGGTTTTCTACCACATCTTTTTGTGGTTTTTGGCTTTATCATTATTTCCCTAGCCTATTTTAGTCCTGTGCTCCAAGGAAAAGAGATTTTTCAAAGTGATATCGTTCAGTATACGGGGATGGCAAAGGAGCAAAATGACTTTAGAGCCGAAACCGGGGAAGAACCTTACTGGACAGATGCTGCTTTTGGTGGTATGCCAACCTATCAATTGGGTGCTTACTATCCTCATAATTATATTAAAAAGTTGGATTCGGCTTTACGTTTTTTACCTCGACCGGCAGATTACCTCTTTTTATATTTCATAGGTTTCTATATTCTCTTATTGGTCTTAAAACTGGATTATAAGATCGCCTTTTTAGGAGCCTTGGCCTTCGGGTTTTCAACATATTTAATAATAATTCTTGGAGTTGGTCATAATGCGAAAGCACATGCCATTGCCTATATGCCCATGGTGCTGGCCGGAATTCTATTGTGTTTCAGAAACAACTATATCGGTGGATTTCTGCTTTTATCTTTTGCCATGGCATTGGAAATTGGTGCAAATCACTTTCAGATGACCTATTACTTGTTGCTCTTGGTTTTGGTCTTGGGCTTGGTGTACCTAATTGATGCCTTCAGAAAAAAACAACTCCCACATTTTTTTAAAGCACTGGGGGTAATGGCACTTGCCGTTTTATTGGCAATTGCAACGAATGCCACAAATTTAATGGCCACTCAGGAATATACTCAGTTTAGTACCCGCGGCGATACGGGTTTAAGTATTACTGCGGAAGGAAAACAAAAGGAAACTGCCGGTTTAACTTATGATTATATCACCGAATATAGCTACGGAATAACTGAAACCCTGAATCTCTTTATTCCCAGGTTTATGGGTGGTTCCAGTTCTGAAAAGCTTGGGGAAGGTTCCGAAATGTACAAACAATTGTTGCGTATGGGAGCTTCCCCTGCCCAAGCAAAAGATTTTGCAGGGAATGCGCCAACCTATTGGGGAAAACAGCCTTTTGTTGGAGCACCGGCTTATATTGGGGCCAGTGTGATCTTCTTGTTTGTGTTTGCATTATTCTTGATTAAAGGAAGATTAAAATGGTGGATCGTAGGAGGAACGATTTTATCCCTCATCTTATCTTGGGGGAAGAATTTTGGTTTTGTAACTGAGTTCTTCATAGATTTTGTACCGCTTTATAATAAGTTTCGTGCGGTTTCTTCCATTCAAGTTATAGCCGAATTGTGTATTCCTATCCTTGCAGTTTTTGGTTTGCATAAACTCTTCAATAATTTTGAAGATGAGGAAGAAAAACTTCATGCTTTAAAATGGGCAACTATAATCACAGGTGGTTTAGCATTAGTATTACTTGTTCTGAAGTCGGTATTATTTAGTTTTAGTGGAGGGAGTGACTCGGTTTATATAGAGCAAATGGGAATAGAATTCGTTCGGGCTTTGAAAGAAGATAGAATGGCCATTTTCACTGCCGATGCCATTAGATCCCTTATTTTGGTGTTGATTGCTGCAGGTTTTATATACGCCTATTTAAAAAAGCTCGCGAACAAGAACTTAATTATCCTTGGTTTTGCCTTTTTAATTTTATTCGATCTAGTAGGTGTGGACAGAAGATATGTGAATAACGAAGATTTTGTTGCCGCAAGGGTGATGAACAAACCTTTCCAGAAAACTGCTGCAGATAATATGATTTTAGAAGATCAAGGCCATTATAGGGTTTTCGATCTTGCGGAAAGCCCTTTTAATACGGGTAGGACTTCCTATTTTCATAATTCCATTGGGGGCTATCATGCGGCTAAGCCTGGCAGAATGCAGGATTTGTTCGATTTTTATATTTCGAAAAACAACATGTCGGTGTTAAATATGCTTAATGTCACATATATTATAGTGCCAACAGAAGAAGGGCCCATTGCACAAGAAAATCCCAATGCCTTTGGAAATGCTTGGTTTGTTGAAAACATAAAATGGGTGAATTCTCCAGATGAAGAGATTTTAAGCCTGGCAGAAACCGATTTAAAATCTACTGCGGTCATTAATTCTGAATTTAAAACGCCGGAAATTAAGGTGAGCAAAGCACAAGATTCCACTGCCAGCATAAAGTTGATCTCCCAACAACCAAATGAATTGGTTTATGAATCTGTTTCTTCAAAAGACCAATTTGCAGTGTTTTCTGAAATGTATTATGAGCATGGCTGGCAAGCTTTTGTGGATGGAAAAGAAACACCCCATTATAATGTAGATTATGTTTTAAGGGGAATGCAAGTTCCTGCTGGAGCGCACACAATTACTTTTAAATTCGAGCCACAGGTTATTAAAACGGGAAGCAGTATTGCACTTGCCAGTTCAATTTTGCTTGGGCTCCTAACTCTTGGCGGAATATTCCTTTCCTTTAGGAAGAAGGAGTAACTGATTTTTAGAAGTCAGTATATAAATATTTATGATTTTTATTCTATTGGTTTTAAAACAATTAAATTATGTTGTTTTGTCAGTTCGAGCGCAGTCGAGAACTTTTTAGCTCAAAAGAGAGGTATCTCTTTATCTTTATAAAGGATCGATCTAAACTTCCCCTATGAAAAAAGTTTTAATTATAACTTATTATTGGCCACCGGCTGGAGGTCCTGGGGTGCAACGCTGGTTGAAATTTGTAAAATATTTACAAGATTTTGATATAGAACCTATTGTTTATATTCCGGAGAACCCGGATTATCCAATTCTCGATAAAAGCCTTTTAGAAGAGGTTCCAAAAGGGATAACCATACTAAAAAAAACCATTTTTGAACCCTACTTTTTAGCCAAGTTCTTCTCTAAAAAGGAGACTTCCACTATTAGCAGCGGGATAATTAAAGAAGAGAATACTCAAAATTTTCTTCAAAAGCTGTTTTTATATATCCGTGGAAATTTCTTTATCCCGGATGCGCGGAAATTTTGGATCAAGCCATCGGTAAAGTACCTTTCCAATTATCTTTCAGAAAATAATATAGATACCATTGTGACCACTGGGCCGCCACATAGTCTTCATCTTATTGGCCTTGGTTTGAAGAAAAAGTTAGGTTTAAAATGGTTCGCAGATTTTCGGGATCCTTGGACAGAAATAGGATATCATAAAAAGTTGAAATTATCTGCTTCAGCCAAAGCTAAACATATTGCTTTGGAAACGGAGGTCTTAACTTCCGCAGATCATATAATTACCACAAGTTTTTCAACCCAAAAAGAATTCAAATCAAAAACCAATACACCGGTAACTGTAATTACTAATGGGTATGATTCCAGTACTGGGGTTTCTTCGGAACTGGATCAAAAATTCACTTTATCGCACATAGGATCTTTACTTTCTGGCAGAAACCCTGAAAACCTGTGGAAAGTTCTACAAGAACTGACTTCAGAAAATAAAGATTTTAAAAAAGATTTTGTTTTGAAATTAGTGGGGACGGTAAGTAAAGATGTTTTAGTTTCGCTTAAAGCTCATGGATTAGAGACTTATTTAGAATTACCGGGTTATGTTTCCCATAAAAAAGCCAATGGAATTCAGCAAACATCACAAGTATTGCTTTTAATGGAAATTGATAGTCCTGAAACCAAAGGGATTATTCCGGGGAAGCTGTTTGAGTATATGGCCGCAAAACGCCCTATTTTGGCATTGGGGCCAAAAGATTGGGACGTAAATAACATATTGAAGGAAACCAATGCGGGAACTTATTTTGGGTATCTGGAGGAAGCGGGTTTAAAAGCCCATATTTTGAGTATGTATAAATTATACAAAACCCAGCAATTAAATGTTAACTCCGTAAACATTGAAAAATATAGTCGAAAGAAGCTTGCCTGGGAATTGGCTAAAATTTTAAAAGAGTAGATTTAACCAATGGGAGTTATAATTAAGCAGTCTTTTAAAAACATGATCACCACCTATTTTGGGTTTGGGATCGGGGCGATAAATACGCTCTTTTTGTTCACCTATTTTTTGGAAAAGGAATATTATGGACTTGTTAGCTTCTTGCTGTCTGCAGCCAACTTGGTTTGGCCATTTATGGCTTTTGGAGTTCACAATACCCTTGTAAAATTTTACACCTCCTATAAAACAAAAGAAGAAAAGGATAAATTATTAAACCTGATACTACTTTTACCTGGTGGAGTTTCAATTTTATTGGGTCTTATAGGAGTTTTTAGCTATAAATGGTTGTTGGCGTACTTTGAAGCGGGTAACCAGCTCGTACAGCCTTATATCTGGCTTATCTTTATCATAGCCTTTGCAACTGCCTATTTCGAAGTTTTCTTCGCTTGGTCAAAAATTAACTATCAGAGCGTATTTGGTAATTTTATGAAAGAAGTATTTCATAGGCTTTGCATCACTCTGTTATTATTCTTGGTTTACTTCTCAATAATTACAGTGGAATATTTTATATATGCTATGGTTTTGGTATTCGTATTAAGGGCGATTTCGATGCAAGTCTATGCTTTCTCTTTATACAAGCCGAAATTTAATTTCTCACTTCCAAATAATTTAATTACAGTTTTGAAGTATTCAGCCCTTATTTTAATTGCGGGATCTGTGGCAACAATTTTACTGGATCTGGACAAGGTGATGATTGAACATTACCTACCAATTGAAAATGTGGCGATTTACGGAATTGCAGTTTATATTGCTACGGTGATTTCGGTGCCCCAAAAGGCGATGCATCAAATTATTCATCCGCTTACAGCAAGTTTGTTAAATAATAACGATAAAAAGTCATTGGAAAATTTATACAAGCGAAGTTCATTGACCTTGTTGGTTATAAGTGCAATAATTTTTGTGCTGATCATTGTAAATATCAATCAGCTTTATTTATTGATTCCCCAGGAATATCAAATAAGCACGGTGATTATTTTGCTTTTGGCGGTTGTGAAGTTGTTTGATAATATGCTGGGCAATAATAACAGTATTCTCTTTAATTCCGATTATTACAGATTGGTGCTTGTATTTGGAATTATACTCTCGATTGTTGCATTTGTTTTTAACCTGCTTCTAATCCCGGCATATGGAATTCTTGGTGCTGCAATTGCCAGTTTTTTGGCTTTTTCAGTTTATAATGTTTCAAAATTATTGATTGTTCTCAATAAATTTAAGATGCAACCTTTTACCTTAAAAACAGTTTATATCCTGTTGTTTACAGCAGTCTTAACTGCCACCTTCTACTTTTGGGAATTTCAATTCCATCCAATCATAAATATCATTCTGAAATCTATATCAGTAACCGCTATTTATGGATTTGTGGCGCTTAGATTTGGTTTTTCTGAAGATATAAATCGGTTGGTAAGAAAATATATAGGTAATAAGTAAGAATATATGCGTGTGCAAATTTCATCTAAAAGGTTCCTGATGCGCTCATCATTCAGTGCCGCATCGGTTTAACATTTTTTGTCATTCTGAACGTAGCGAAGAATCTCAATGAAGTTATTGGTTTTTCCCTGAGATTCCTCCTTTGTCGAAATAACAATGTACGCAGCCCTGTCATCCTGAAGGGAGCGTAGCGCACTGAAGGATCTCAACGGAGTTATTGGTTTCCCTGGGATTCCTCCTTTGTCGGAATGACAATAATATGTCATCCTGAAGGGAGCGTAGCGCACTGAAGGACCTCAACGGAGTTATTGGTTTCCCTGGGATCCCTCCTTCGTCGGAATGACAAATGAGGAACGTCATCCTAAATGAAGCAGCAATTCGTTATAAAAATAGTTCCCGACTCCGCTACCATTGACGTGTTTTTATTTATTTGTGAATCCAAGACCCTGAAACCAGTTCAGGGTAACGATGCGGAATTGTCGTCATGCTGAACTTGTTTCAGCATCCCATCAGCTTATATAAAAAACACGTCAATTTCCTACGCTGGATAATTTTTTATCACGGATCTCGAAATGACCTTTTTTTTAAATATTCGTGAATTCGTGGCATTAAAAAAACACTTCGATATAATAGGGATTCCTCCTTTGTCGGAATGACAATAATATGTCATCCTGAAGGGAGCGTAGCGCAGTGAAGAATCTCAATGAAGTTATTGGTTTTTCCCTGAGATTCCTCCTTTGTCGAAATAACAATGTACGCAGCCCTGTCATCCTGAAGGGAGCGTAGCGCACTGAAGGACCTCAACGGAGTTATTGGTTTCCCTGGGATCCCTCCTAGCGTCGGGATGACAAATGAGAGAAATGTCGTTCTAAATGAAGCAGCAATTCGTTATAAAAATAGTTCCCGACTCCGCTACCATTGACGTGTTTTTATTTATTTGTGAATCCAAGACCCTGAAACCAGTTCAGGGTGACGATGGGGAATTGTCGTCATGCTGAACCTGTTTCAGCATCCCATCAGCTTATATAAAGAACACGTCAATTTCCTACGCTGGATAATTTTTTATCACGGATCTCGAAATGACCTTTTTTTTAAAATATTCGTGAATTCGTGGCATTAAAAAAGCACTTCAAGAAATATAATTTCCCCTTTGTTGGAATGACAAAGAAAGTCAAATGTCATTCTGAACATAGTGAAGAATCTCAAAGGAATAGAAATTTTCTATTTAAAATCCTTCCTTACCTTGAGAGGATATTTGGATTGAAAAAGCCCTCAATGAGGGCAAAACGAAAATCCCCACGACATTTTTCAATATCCGTAGGGATTTTCTAACTAACCAACCAAAAAATTTAAACTTATCTTTTTCTTACAGAACTTCGTGCATCATCACCGGAAGAAGAAGATCTTCCTGATCTTGAGGTTTGTGCGTCTGTACTCTCTCGAACGCTTTCCTGTCTATTGTTATTTTGTGACTGCCGGGTTGTGGCAGCTCTTGAAGCACTTGAAGTTCTTCCTCTTTGTACCGTAACCGTTCTGTTAGGGGAACTTGTTCGGGTAGCTACAGCGTTGCTTTTTCTAGTTTCAGGAGCGCTATTTACTGTTCGTGAATCCTGCTGTCTACTTGTGGCAACATTCGTACGCCCGTTAGAACTTCTTTGTGTGGAAATAGTTCTTCCTTCATTAATAGTGCTGGTAGCTCTAGTTGCAACACCAGAGGAATTTCTATTGGATCTCACCGCAGCTTCATGTTGCTCATTATTGAAAATTTCTTTCCTGGAAGTACTTCTGGAATTAGAACTTCTTTCCCTCAATTTGTTGCTACTTGCACCTCTACTAGAACGAGCTGAACTATTTCTTGAAGCGGCATAATTATTTCTACTGCTTGCGTCAACCGAAGATCTACCAGATGTAGAACGAATATTTCTTACCTCTGAAGTCCTTCTTCCATTGTTATACGCAACATTACTATTACTTGGTCTATAATAATCTTGTTTGCTCTTATGTTGATAATTATTGCTTTGATAATATGTTACATACTGTGTATAATTAACTCTTATTGGCTCATAATATGCCCTATAAGGCTCATAGTATACAACTCTATAAGAACTGTGGGGCCTTGCATAATATTTATGCCAAGGTTGGTATACATATCTGGAATTATATGCATTTATGTATCCTGAGTAATGTACAGGTCTATGAAAGCTGTTATACCTAATATTTAAACCTCCAATCCTAGAAACATTTCCGTATCTATTATAATCTATAAAGATATTACCAGCTTGGATTATTCTTCCGTAGTAATCGTAATATACAGGCACATTTTCAATTTGAATTACAGCACCATAATCATCATACTGTACATAAGGGTCGTAGTTATAACCTGAATTATAACTGATATTTCCTCTTGGGGGCGAGATCCGACCTGCATTCCTTGAAAATTGCGGATCGTAATAAAAATCGAATTCCCCATTTGGATAAACTGCAAATTCAACGCCGCCTTCAACAAAAATAAACGACTCCCCATAGTTGTTAGATGGAATCGAACTAGAATTATCAGTAGCACCGGCAGAAGCCGACCATCCAACGAAAAGCATCGAAAATAAAAGTGCTATATTTTTCATAGGGGCGATTTTAGGTTAAACAGATTAATTTTAGTTGGTGGTTGATGCTTCAACTATTACAAACTACGTGCCAAAATATGGGTATTTTCCCTTGTGTTATAAATTCAATCAAAATATTAATGGATTTAATCCCTAGTTAAGGGTTTGATCCTCCGAGGCCCATCTCGCAGAGCCAAGAGTGTCGTCGGATAAAAATCTCGGAAATCTGCGAGTAACTAATATTGATAATGATTAGAAGCTGCTAACCAGCTTCCCTAGCTCATTCCATCGGGTGTATTTAAGGGCATGCTTTTGATACTATTTTGGTTAGAACACATTAAAAAAATCATCATATAAATTTCATTGCATTATCAGTTAGCTACAATTAAGTCTTTGTTCTTGTTTCTAATAGCCAAGCGATCTATAATCTTTACCAGATACTAAATGATTGATTTCTATAATTTCCCTTTTAGAAAAGGAGCAGTATAGGACTTCTTATTCTTGGCAATTTCTTCCGGTGTTCCTTCAGCAATTAGATATCCTCCATTTTCTCCACCGTCCAATCCGAGGTCTATGATATGATCGGCACATTTTACCAGATCCATATTGTGCTCTATTACAATTACGGAATGCCCCTTTTCGATAAGCGCATTAAAAGATTTCAATAATTTCTGAATATCATGAAAATGCAAACCGGTAGTTGGTTCATCAAAAATGAAGAGCGCTTTATCCTTGGTTGTTCCCTTAACAAGAAACGAAGCCAATTTTATTCTTTGGGCTTCCCCGCCAGAAAGGGTAGAGCTACTCTGACCCAGTTGCACATATCCTAATCCAACATCCTGCAGAGGCTGCAGCTTTTTAGTGATTTTTGAAATATCGTTGTTAGTAAAGAAGTCAATAGCATCATTAATGGTCATTTTTAGAATGTCATCTATATTTTTGTCTGCAAATTGAACTTCTAATACTTCCTTCTTAAAACGTTTTCCTTTACAAGTTTCACATTCCAGATGAACATCGGCCATAAATTGCATTTCTATGGTCACTTCTCCTTCTCCTTTACAGGTTTCGCATCTTCCTCCATCTACATTAAAAGAAAAGTGTTTTGCCTTAAATCCGCGAATAACAGATAGTTTCTGATTGGCAAAAAGGTTCCTGATATCATCGTAAGCCTTGATATAGGTAACAGGATTGGATCTGGAAGATCTTCCTATAGGATTTTGATCTACAAATTCTATAGATTTGGTGTTTTTATATTCCCCTTCGATATCTGTAAATTGTCCTGCTTTTTCACCATAGCCCCCAATGCTTTTTTGCAATGCAGGATACAGTATTTTTTTAACCAAGGTACTTTTACCACTTCCAGAAACTCCAGTAACAGCAGTAAAGACTCCCAATGGAAATGTTACATCTATATTTTTAAGGTTGTTTTCCCTAGCTCCAATAATTTTCACGAATTGTTTGGAAGTTCTCCTTTTCTTCGGCACTTCAATCCGCATGGTGTTGTTTAAGTATTTAGAGGTCAGTGAATTAGCTTTTAATATATCCTCAAAGGAACCAGTTGCAACCACTTCACCACCATGCGTTCCGGCTTCGGGTCCTATATCAATTATTTCATCGGCTTCGCGCATGATATCCTCATCGTGTTCAACCACAATTACTGTATTCCCTAAATCCCTAAGATTTTTGAGTACTTCTATTAATTTCTTGGTATCTCTTGGATGCAATCCAATAGATGGCTCATCTAGAATATACATGGATCCTACAAGGCTGCTTCCCAGAGAAGTCGCCAAGTTGATGCGTTGCGATTCTCCTCCAGAGAGGGAATTTGACTTTCTATTTAATGTGAGATAATCCAATCCAACATTCGAAAGAAATTGCAGTCGATTATTAATTTCAGCTAAAAGGCGCTTTGCAATTTGGGTATCATACTCATTAAGCTGAAGCCCACTAAAGAATTCCCGAACCTTGTCTATAGGTTTTTCAACAAGATCGGTAATGGTAGCCCCACCAACTTTTACATAATTCACCTCTGGCCTCAGTCTCTTTCCTTTACAAACGCTGCACCTGGTTTTTCCCCTGTACCTGGATAACATTACTCTATTCTGAATCTTATAAGCTTTAGATTCCAGGAATTCGAAAAATGTATTTAATCCTTCAAAATGGGAATTCCCATTCCAGATAAGATCTTTTTGCTCCTGAGTTAATTCGAAATAGGGTTTATGGATTGGGAAATTGAATTTATGTGAATTGTTCACCAATTGATCCCGATACCAACTCATGCTTTCACCTCTCCAGGGAAATATTGCATTTTCGTATACCGACAGGGCTGTATTTGGAACAACAAGATCTTCATCAATTCCTATGACATCCCCATAACCTTCACATTTGGGACAAGCACCATAAGGATTATTAAAACTGAAAAGATGCACATTGGGCTCCAAAAACAAGATTCCATCGAGTTCGAACTTATTGCTGAAATGCCTTAATTTATTATCAGATAGACTTTGAAGGTAGATTTCCCCTTTTCCTTCAAAAAATGCAGCTTGGGTTGCATCAGCCAATCTATTCTGAAAATCTTCATCATCTTTGGTTACAATTCTGTCTACAACCAAGGAAACATCTTCAGCATTTAAATTATCCAGGGTAGTTTCATCTATTCTTACCACATTCTCCTTCACCTTTATTCTGCTATAGCCTTGTTGTAAGAGGACATTCAATTTCTCCTTCAGTATCCTGCCATTTTCTAAATGGATAGGGGAGAGCAGCAGCATTTTTTCGCCTTCAGGAAAGGACTTTACATAATTTATAACATCTGTTACGGTGTCTTTTTTAACTTCATCCCCAGAAACAGGGGAATAGGTTTTGCCTATACGAGCAAATAATAATTTAAAATAATCATAGATCTCTGTAGAAGTGCCAACGGTAGAACGGGGATTCGTTGAATTTACTTTTTGTTCAATAGCGATGGCAGGAGCAATTCCCTTTATATAATCTACTTTTGGCTTGTTCAATCTTCCAAGAAACTGTCTTGCGTAAGAGGATAAACTTTCTACATACCGGCGCTGTCCTTCAGCATACAGCGTATCGAAAGCTAAACTAGATTTCCCGGAACCCGAAAGCCCGGTGATTACCACTAATTTATTTCTCGGTATTACAACATCAATATTTTTTAGATTATGAAGTTTTGCACCTTTGATTATTATGTTTTCTTTGGGGTTAACCTTTGAAATATCTACAGCCATGAAATTATTTTGTCGAAATAAAACGCAAAGGTACTCAATAAGAATCAGTGTAAAAAGTGAACAAATTCTATATGATTTGTTAAATAATCGGCATTTAGTTTGCTTAAGTAAAATATATGTTGCTATATTTGGAGCATCAACGAACATCCCAAAAATCTATTGCCTATTGCATAAAGTTACTTTTGTAAGTTAAAAACCTAACCTGAAGGTATTCTTATATACCCGATAACAAAGTAACTATTATGGATTACATTAAGGCAACTGATGCTGCGCTAGTGCAAGAGTATATTCAAGGAAATGAAAATGCCCTTTCCACTCTAATAAATAGACATCAACAACGTATTTACAGTTTCATCTATTCGAAGGTTTTTGATAAGGATATTTCTGAAGATGTTTTTCAGGATACTTTTATAAAAGTCATCAATACCCTAAAAAGGGGAAAATACAATGAAGAAGGTAAGTTTTTGCCTTGGGTAATGCGTATTGCACATAATTTGGTGATAGATCATTTTAGAAAGAACAAGCGAATGCCCAAGTTTCAGAACACCGGGGATTTTAATATTTTCTCGGTACTTAGCGATGATGATCTAAATATCGAAAAGCAGCTGATTAAAGATCAAATTGAATGCGATGTTCAGGAATTGATCAAAGAGCTTCCAGAAGATCAATTGGAAGTTTTAACGATGCGGATCTATAAAGATATGAGTTTCAAAGAGATTTCAGAGAGTACCGGAGTAAGCATTAATACTGCTTTGGGAAGAATGCGCTATGCCCTAATTAATTTGAGAAAATTAATTGAAAAACATAACCTCATTTTAACAAATTAATTTACAATAAGATTGTTTTAAATACGTTCTTCATTTATACTAACTTAAAGTTAAGCAAATGGAGCACCTTTACACAAAATCTTCGAAAGAAGAACAATTGAACAAATTAAACCCCAAAAAGGAAACCCTTCAGTTTCTTTTAAATTATTCTAAAGCCCTGCGAATCACTAAATACAAGCAGTTGAGCTTCGATACGATCTTAAATTAGCATAAAAAAGGCCTATTTTAAATAGGTCTTTTTTATGCTTTACTCCCAAATACTTTTAAAATTTCTTATGTATATCCAGTTTTGCATCAAGTAAAGCATTTTACCGCCTGGTGTACCCTGTCGCGAGGTATCAGGAGTTTAAGGGTTTTTAACAACTCATTGAGATGCTGGAACAATTCTATTCAAATGTCATCCCGAACTTGAAGGGATCTCTTCTTTTGAGGCAATTCTGCTCCAATGAGATCCTTCAGTACGCTGCGCTCCCTTTAGGATGACATCTTTGTTCATTTGTCAAACTGAGCCTATCGAAGTTTGTGAAAAACCGCATATGCTCTTTTTGATAGTTCTTTGTCATCCCGACGATAGGAGGGATCTCTTATGAAAAAGATTCTGCTTCATTGAGATTTCTCGACTCCGCTCGAAAAGACATTTAAATATTAAGGTTTTCGTTTAAAGATAGCATTGATTTTAAGTCCTCCCCTTTGGGGAGGATTTAGGAGGGGATGACAGTTAGTTGTCAACCTAACCTCCCGATTGCTGGGATCTCTTATGAAAAAGATTCTGCTTCATTGAGATTTCTCGACTCCGCTCGAAAAGACACCTCATTTTCATCCCGATCTCAGGAGGGCTATCTTCTTTTGAGGCAATTCTGCTCCAATGAGATCCTTCAGTACGCTGCGCTCCCTTTAGGATGATATCTTTGTTCATTTGTCAAACTGAGCCTATCGAAGTTTGTGAAAAACCGCATATGCTCTTTTTGATAGTTCTTTGTCATCCCGACGCTAGGAGGGATCTCTTATGAAAAAGATTCTGCTCATTGAGATTTCTCGACTCCGCTCGAAAAGACATTTAAATATTAAGGTTTTCGTTTAAAGATAGCATTGATTTTAAGTCCTCCCCTTTGGGGAGGATTTAGGAGGGGATGACAGTTAGTTGTCAACCTAACCTCCCGATTGCTGGGATCTCTTTTGAAAAAGATTCTGCTTCATTGAGATTTCTCGACTCCGCTCGAAAAGACACCTCATTTTCATCCCGATCTCAGGAGGGCTATCTTCTTTTGAGGCAATTCTGCTACTTTGAGATCCTTCAATACGCTGCGCTCCCTTCAGGATGGCATTTCTGTTAATTTGTCAAACTGAGCCTGTCGAAGTTTGTCACAAATCGCAGGATCTCCTTCTTAAAACAATAGATATATATCTTTTATTTCTTCTTGTAATATTCATCAAGGACTTGCTTTCTCCCAATAGTTTTTGTGATAATGTCTTTTTCTAAATTCCATGCCCTAGCTGGGGAATATTGGCGACCATAATAAATTATTTGAAGATGGAGCTTGTTCCAGAGCGCCCTGGGAAATAATCTTTTTGCATCCTTTTCGGTTTGAACCACATTTTTGCCATTGGTTAAATTCCATCGGTACATCAATCTATGGATATGCGTGTCCACTGGAAATGCCGGGATCCCGAAAGCTTGAGACATCACTACACTCGCGGTCTTATGGCCAACGGCGGGCAAAGACTCCAAAGCCTCAAAGCTCATAGGGACTTCTCCGTTGTATTTATCTATTAGAATATGGGAAAGCCCGTAGATTCCTTTTGCTTTCATTGGAGACAAACCAACAGGCTTTATGATTTCCCGAATTTCTTCCACCGAAAGTTTAATCATCGCATTGGGATTATCTGCCTTTGCAAACAACAATGGAGTAATCTGGTTCACTTTTACATCTGTAGATTGTGCAGACATAAGCACTGCAATCAATAATGTGTAAGGACCTTTATGATCTAAAGGAATAGGAACTTCAGTATAAATTTCATTTAACGTATCTATAACGAACTGCACCTTTTCTTGTTTATTCATAATGCCTAAATTTATGGCTAAAATAAGAATAATGATAAAATTAAAAGTAGGAGATAAGGCTCCGGGATTTTCAGTAAAAGATCAGGATGGAAATGTTATAAAGCTTTCAGATTATTTAGGCAAGAAAGTTGTCCTATTTTTCTATCCAAAAGCCAGCACTCCTGGATGCACGGCAGAGGCGTGTAATTTAAGGGATAATTGGGAACAGTTTCAGGAAAAAGGCTATCAAATTCTGGGTGCAAGTGCCGATAGCGAAAAAAGACAGGCTAATTTCAAAAATAAATATGATTTGCCATTTCCTTTATTGGCCGATGAAGACAAGAAAGTGATTGACGCCTATGGGGTGTGGGGACCAAAGAAATTTATGGGAAAAGAATACGATGGAATTCATAGAACTACGTTTGTCATTGATGAAAAAGGGGTAATCGAGGATATTATTACGAAAGTTAAAACCAAAGACCATACAGCGCAGATATTGTAACTGGTATATTCTGTGATTCTTCTCCTTTGAAATTTCTCGACTCCGCTCGAAATGACATTTAAATATTAAGGTTTTCGTTTAAAAATAGTATTGATTTAAGTCCTCTCCTTTGGGGAGGATTTAGGAGAGGATGATAGTTCTTTGTCATCCAGATGATAGGAGGGATCTCTTTAGAAAAAGATTCTGCTCCATTGAAATTTCTCGACTCCGCTCGAAATGACATTTAAATATTAAGGTTTTTGTTTAAAAATAGCATTGATTTTAAGTCCTCTCCTTTGGGGAGGATTTAGGAGGGGATGACTGTTGGTTGTCATCCCGTCAGGAGGGATCTCAATGTAAAGGATTCTGCTGGGTTGGGATCCTTCAGTACGCTGCGCTCCCTTCAGGATGACATTTTTGTTCATTTGTCAAACTGAGCCTGTCGAAGTTTGTTACAATCACATGATCTCTTTTCAAAGAGTTTCTGCTCCATTGAAATTTCTCGACTCCGCTCGAAATGACATTTAAATATTAAGGTTTTTGTTTAAAAATAGCATTGATTTTAAGTCCTCTCCTTTGGGGAGGATTTAGGAGGGGATGACTGTTGGTTGTCATCCCGTCAGGAGGGATCTCAATGTAAAGGATTCTGCTGGGTTGGGATCCTTCAGTACGCTGCGCTCCCTTCAGGATGACATTTTTGTTCATTTGTCAAACTGAGCCTGTCGAAGTTTGTTACAATCACATGATCTCTTTTCAAAGAGTTTCTGCTCCATTGAAATTTCTCGACTCCGCTCGAAATGACAACCCAAGTCATTTCGAAATGAGCTTTTTGAGCGATTGAGAACTCCCACAATTCAAGATGCAGATTTCTCGACTCCGCTCGAAATGACATTTAAATATTAAGGTTTTTGTTTAAAAATAGCATTGATTTTAAGTCCTCCCCTTCGGGGAGGATTTAGGAGGGGATGACAAGGAGGGATCCCTACTTTACTCTTTGTACAGATTTAATAACTGCTTTCTCCAAACAGTTTTCAATTTCCAACTCGAATTCCCCCATTTCCAGCTCTTCAGAAATGAAATAGACCTTACAGGGTTCTTTTTTAGTGTCACTTTTTCCAAAATCCACGTTTCCGCTTTTTAAGATGGTTGAAACAACAGCAGTGTCCAATTTATGGTTGGCGAAATAGGTAAGTACAGTTTCAGAAAAAACACGCTCTTTATTCCTGATGTTTTTAAGTGTCCTGGCATTTGGAGAGTAATCGCAAGAAGCCTTTTTTCCTCCAAGAAAAAACATTAATATGCCAATTCCCATGATAAGACCCACAGAGAAAAACCCAAGTCTTTGAATAAAATTCATAAATTAAAATATAAGTAAATTGATATCCCGGTAAGAAAGATCAAACCAGTCTGCAATAGATTTGTTGGTTAAAATTCCGTGGTAAAAGTACAATCCATTTCGCAAACCTTTATCATATCTCAAGGTATTTTCAAGACCACCCTGTTCTGCGATATGCAAAAGATAAGGCGTAAAAATATTGCTTATTGAAACTGAAGCAGTTCTGGCATATCGGGATGGAATGTTGGGCACACAATAGTGTATTACTCCGTGTTTCTTAAAGATCGGTTTGTCGTGTGTTGTAATTTCACTTGTTTCCACACAGCCACCCATATCTATACTTACATCAATAATTACAGCGCCATTTTTCATGCTCTGTACCATTGCTTCTGAAATTAGAATAGGAGAGCGGTTCTTGCCCCGAATAGCACCAATTAATACATCGCAACGTTTTAAAGCTTTCGTTAAATTTTTAGGCTGAATGGTAGATGTGTAAAGCGTCCTGCCAATATTTGTTTGGATATTCCTCAATTTGGTAAGGCTGCTATCAAAAACTTTTACATTTGCTCCCAATCCTACGGCAGATCGGGCAGCAAACTCCCCCACGGTTCCCGCTCCCAAAATCACCACTTCTACGGGAGGCACCCCACTGATGTTTCCAAACATCAACCCATTTCCTTCGGTATAGTTGCTCATAATTTCTGAAGCGATCAATACCGAAGCCGTTCCGGCAATCTCGCTTAAAGCCCGTACCGCAGGGTACGATCCATCTTCGTCCCTAATAAATTCGAAGCCCAATGCGGTAATACGTTTGGCAGCCAGTTTTTGGAAATATTCCTTGCACTGGGTCTTTAACTGCAAGGCAGAAATTATGGTGGTTTGAGTATTTATCATTTCCAGTTCCTCGCTGGAAGGGGGCTCTACTTTAAGAATGGTAGGGCAGGAGAATACTTTTTTTGTATCTTTGGTAACCTCGGCACCGGCATCGGAGTAATCCTTATCGCTAAACCGGGCCCATTTTCCGGCATTGGATTCTATGATCACCCGATGCCCGTGTGCGGTAATGGCCGCAACGGCATCTGGAGTTAAACAAACCCTTTTTTCCTGGTACGAAGTTTCCTTTGGGATGCCAATAAACAGCTCGCCTTTATTCTTATAGATTTCCAGGGTTTCTTCCTGCGGAATTAACTGTTCTTTGGTAAATGGAGTTGGTTTTTCTATCATGCCTAAGGTTGTACAAAAGATTCAAATTACAACATTTTTGGGCAATTTAGGAGGTGTTTTTAAATAAAAAATTTCTTGAAACCAACCATCCCCGAGCTAGAGCCGTGGAGGAATTTTTAGTTAAAGTTTTTGGTAGTAATCCTCTGTGGGCTCGGGCCTAAAGTTAAAACCTTTATGTTTTACATCATCGAATTCCTTTTGTTCCCTGGTGGACATCGATTTGGAAAAAATAGTCACATCGGTTTCATTCAATTCACTAAGATCTATCCCGTAGATCCTATCGAAGATTTGTATTCGAACAAGATATACAATAACCAAAATCCCAAAAAAGAATGGAGCTAAATATATCAAACCATCGATATCCATTGGATCTTTAACCTTATAAACATCATCATAAACTGTGCTTATAATTTGATAAACATACATTGAAATAGGGATCAAAATAGAATGATACCACCAATGCTTGCAGGTGAAAAACCAAATTAAAAGAAGGAATAATGGAGTGATTTTGCCAAAATAGGTCCACATAGCGGTCATTACATCTTCATAATACTTACTTTCGTAGGTAAAAAAAGAATTTTCCCAAACGGGACCGCTTGGGAAAATTTCGTATAAATAAAAGATATAAGGTGAAAAAGCTATTGAAAACCCAATTAAACTACCCGTTAGTAGGAATACGGATTTTCGACCTAAGAACGGCTTCTTTTTGAATTGTGTCATTATTACTATTATCGTTTTCTGTAGTTGAAGTTACAAAAAAAGTTGCGCCAAAAATGGCTGCGGCGAATAAGATAGCTTTAATTTTCATAAATTATAGGTTTTAAATGTTGGTTTCGTATTGATTTCTGAAACAAACCTATAATTTTATAAAATGCTTACACTAACCGCATTAATCGTACCTTTGCACCTTTTTTTGAGGCAAAAATAGCCTGTATTTTCAACAATTTTACCTGTCAAAAATAAGCTAAAAATCACCCTCGTTCGCTGAATTACGAAATTTTTAAAATCCCACCTTTTTTGCGGGCTCATTTTGTATTAATTTTCTTACAATACTGTTCACGCAGGTTTCCGACGCCTTGTCGAATTAATTAACAAAACTTTAACGTTCGGGCACCATTGTTTTGGATCAAAACCTCCAATTTTTGAACATCCCCATCCAATAGTTTTTCTATTTTTTGAGGCCATTCAATAAATTTCCAGGTGTCGAGGTTCAAATAATCCTCGATCCCCATGTCCAGGGCTTCCATTTCGTCCTCAATCCTATAAAAATCGAAATGAAAGATCTTTCCTTGATCTGTTTGATATTCGTTAACTAGTGAGAAAGTAGGGCTGGACGCCAAGTCTGGCGCGCCAAGGGCTTTTACAAGCGCTTTGATAAGAGTAGTTTTACCCGCTCCCATGTCCCCATAAAATAACAGCGTTTTGCTATTAACTTCGGAAAGTAATCGCATAGCTATTCTATCAATTTCTGATAGCTCGTAGGTTAACGTCATTCAAAATTAGATTTAAGGCTCTGTAAAGATATGTAATTTATTCTTATCTAGGCAATAAGACCACAAACGGGATGATCATTTCCTCCATGGAAACCCCTCCATGCTGGTAGGTATTTCGAAAATAGTTAACATAATAATTGTAATTGTTTGGGTAGGCAAAAAAGGAGTCGCCTTTTGCAAAAATAAATGAGCTGCTCATATTGATGCTTGGCAAGTGGATTTTCTTGGGGTCTTTTGCTTCCAAAACCTCTTTTTTATCATAGGTAAGGCTCTTTCCAGTCTTATACCTTAGGTTGAGGCTGGTATTTTTATCCCCTATTACTTTAGAAGGGGTCTTTACATTGATGGTTCCATGATCTGTGGTCAAGATCAATTTGAATCCCAATTGTTGTGCTTGCTGAATGATTTCGAGCAAAGGAGAGTTCTTGAACCAACTTTGGGTCAAGGACCTGTAGGATTTATCGTTGGATGCCAATTCCTTGATGACCTCCATTTCGGTTTTGGAATGCGAAAGCATATCTACAAAATTATAGACCACCACCGTTAAATCGTTATCTTTTTGAGTTTTGAAATTTTCTACCAAACGTTTTCCGGCTTTAAGGCTGGTAATTTTATGGTATTCAGATTTTATATCCAACCTCAATCTTTTTAGCTGAGCCTCCAAAAACTCTGCTTCAAACATGTTTTTTCCGCCATCCTCTGTATCGTTTAACCAATATTGAGGGAATTGCTTTTCCATTTCGCTTGGCATCAGGCCACTAAAAATGGCATTTCTCGCGTATTGTGTGGCGGTGGGAAGGATGCTGTAAAATGTGGTTTCCTGGTCTTTTTTATAATAGTGGTTAATGGTGGGTTCGAAGGCCTTCCATTGATCGTACCTCATGTTGTCTATTACTATAAGTATGGTAGGCTGGGTTTTACTGATTTCTGGAACTATCTTTTCCTTGAACAACCTATGGGACATGATGGGGGCATCGGCATTTTCTTCGAACCAATGTGGATAATTTTTATCCACAAACTTGCAAAATTGATTGTTGGCTTCCAGTTTTTGGGACTCCAGGATTTCGAACATCCCGCTATCTTCAATCGTTTCCAATTCCAATTCCCAATAAATTAAACGCTGGTATAGTTCTGCCCAACCTTCAAACGAGTTTATATCGTTCATATCCATGGAAATTTTACGGAATTCCTGCTGATAGTTGGACGTGGTTTTTTCGGTAATCAACCGGGAGTGGTCGAGATTCTTCTTCAAGCTCAATAAAATCTGATTAGGGTTTACAGGTTTTATAAGGTAATCGGCTATTTTAGAGCCAATAGCTTCTTCCATGATATATTCTTCTTCACTTTTGGTGATCATCACAATGGGGACGTCGGCACGCTTTTCCTTTATTTCAGATAAGGTTTCCAAGCCGGTTAATCCAGGCATGTTCTCATCCAAAAATACAATGTCAAAATTCTGGGTATCTATTTGTTCTATTGCTTCGGTACCACTTTTACATGTAGTTACTTCGTAATTCTTGGATTCTAAAAAGATGATATGTGGCTTTAGCATGTCGATTTCATCATCTGCCCAAAGTATTTTTATTTTATTCATTTAAATTGAATTTATAAGCGAATACGGTTCTCATATAATTACCGTTATCTGGCTATTAGTTTAGGAGCTGCCCTTTTTGGACATCATATATGTATATTTGTTATAATTGTAAAGAATTTTAAGCTTGGCCAACAAAACAAAACTCAAAATATTTAACGATCCAATTTACGGTTTTATTACTATTCCATCGGAACGGATCTTTAAGATTATTGCACATCCCTACTTTCAAAGATTGCGCCGTATTTCGCAAATGGGAATGTCGTATTTGGTGTACCCGGGAGCTCATCATACTAGATTTCACCATGCATTGGGAGGCTTGCATTTAATGCAGCAGGCAATAGAGATTCTTCGGTTTAAGGGGGTTGAGATCAATAAAGAGGAAGAAGAAGCTTTGCAAATAGCTATTTTGTTGCATGATATTGGGCATGGACCTTTCTCCCATGCAATGGAGCATAGTATTGTAGAAGGGGTTTCGCATGAGTGTATTTCGCTCTTGTTTATGGAGGAAATGAATGCTGAATTTAACCAAAGTTTAACTTTGGCAATTGAAATTTTTAAAGGTAGCTATTCCAGAAAGTTCATGAATCAGTTAGTATCCAGTCAATTGGATATGGATAGGTTGGATTATCTAAAAAGGGATAGTTTTTATACGGGAGTGCCCGAAGGGAACATAAATAGCGAACGTATAATCACTATGCTCAATGTGGTGGACGATCACTTGGTTATCGAGGAAAAGGGGATTTATTCTGTAGAGAAGTTTTTGGTGGCAAGAAGGCTTATGTACTGGCAGGTCTATCTCCATAAAACCGGGGTTGCCGCGGAACAACTCCTGATAAGGGTATTAAAAAGAGCGAAAGAATTGATCGATCTTGGAGAAAACCTGGCTGGTAGCCCCGCCCTGGCTTTTTTCTTACATAATAAAGTAACTATAGATAAGTTCGATTCAGATACCTTAGGAACATTTGCAAAACTGGATGACTACGATATTGTTTCAGCAATGAAAGAATGGATGGAACATGAAGATTTTGTACTCAGCAATTTATGTAAGATGTTGTTGAATAGGGATCTGCTAAAAGTGAAATTGAAAAAGAAAAAGATCGATCCAGGGAAACTCAAGAAGTATGCACTGCCACTTCAGAAGAAATATAATATAACCGAAGAGGAAGCAAGTTATTTCGTGTTTAGTGGGGAGATTTCCAATGTGGCCTATTCCAGCGAGAATGATAATATTCAGATATTGCATAGAAATGGCAAAATCAGTGATGTGGCGAAGGCTTCAGACCAATTAAACCTGGTCGCGCTGTCCACAGAAGTCACTAAATATTATATCTGTTATCCTAAGACCATACATTAACAATTTTTTTTACTTTTGCCAGAATGAAATTTACTGCAGCACAAATAGCCGAGTTATTAAATGGTACTGTCGAGGGGGATCCGGAAGCAGAAGTGGATAAGTTGGCAAAAATTGAAGAAGGTACCGAAGGTTCGCTAACATTTTTAAGCAACCCTAAGTATACCTCTTATATCTATTCTACTAATGCAACTATAGCCATAGTTAGTGATGATTTCAGCATAGATCAAGAAATCGATACTACATTGATCAGGGTTAAAGACCCTTATAAAGCATTTTCTACCTTGCTCGAGTATTACAATCAGGTGAAATTGACTAAAATTGGGGTAGAGCAACCTCATTTTATTGCTGAATCTGCAACTTATGGTGAGAATATTTACTTAGGAGCTTTTTCATATATAGGTGAAAACGTGAAAATTGGAAACGATGTAAAAATATTTCCCAACACTTATATAGGTGATAATGTTGTTATTGGAAATAATACTGTTATTTTTCCGGGAGTTAAGATCTATTCTGAAACTATTATAGGAAAATTTTGTGTGATCCATGCGGGGGTTGTGATGGGAGCCGATGGTTTTGGTTTTAGCCCCAGTGATAATGGAGAGTACAATAAGGTGCCTCAAATAGGAAATGTTATTGTAGAAGATAATGTGGACATTGGAGCAGGAACAACCATAGATAGGGCAACTTTAGGTTCTACTATAATTAGAAAAGGTGTGAAGCTGGATAACCAAATACAGATTGCGCATAACGTGGAAATTGGAAATGATACTGCGATTGCGGCACAAACGGGGATTGCTGGTTCCACGAAAATTGGCAAGAATTGTTTGATTGGTGGGCAAGTTGGATTTGCAGGCCATTTAACAATTGGGGACAGAGTAAAAATCCAGGCACAGTCTGGAATTGGAAGAAATATTGGCGACGATGAAATTGTACAGGGCTCGCCCGCATTTGGATATGGAGATTTCAACAAGTCGTATGTCCACTTTAAGAACCTTCCCAAAATAGTTAATAGATTGAATAAAATAGAAAAAAAAATATAGCATGGCTGAAATCATTTCAAAACAGCAAACTATAAAGAATGAGATCTCTCTAAAAGGAGTTGGACTTCATACTGGAAAAGAAGTAACCCTTACTTTTAAACCTGCCCCTGAAAACACGGGCTATGTTTTTAAAAGAATGGATTTGGATAACCAACCAACCATCGATGCAGATGTTATTTATGTGGTAAATACACAGCGCGGCACCAATCTTGAAAAAGATGGAATAACTATCCAAACTTCAGAGCATGTGCTTGCTGCTTGTGTAGGCCTGGAAATAGATAATATTATTATAGAGCTCGATGCATCTGAACCTCCAATCATGGATGGTTCTTCCAAATTTTTTGTTGAAGCTTTGGAAGAAGCAGGAATAATTGCTCAGGAATCTGATCGGGACGAATTTATTGTAAGTGAAGTTATTTCTTATAAGGACGAAGCTACTGGCAGTGAATTGATTGTAATGCCATCAGATACGTATCAGGTGACCACTATGGTAGATTTTGGCACCAAAGTCCTAGGCACCCAAAATGCTTCTCTAAATAAATTGTCCGATTTTAAATCGGAGATTGCAGATGCACGTACGTTCAGTTTTTTACATGAAATTGAAACATTATTGGAGCATGGCCTTATTAAGGGAGGTGATCTAAATAATGCCATTGTTTATGTAGATAAAGAATTGAGCCCGGAAACCATGTCCAAACTAAGGGATGCCTTTAAAAAGGACAATATCTCTGTAAAACCCAATGGAATCCTGGATAACCTTACTTTGCACTATCCAAATGAAGCAGCAAGACATAAATTGTTGGATGTGCTTGGGGATCTGGCTTTAATTGGAACCCGTATCCGGGGAAAGGTGATTGCTACCAAACCCGGTCATGAAGTCAATACCCAGTTCGCCAAGAAATTATCGAAGATAATAAAGACCGAACGCAGGAACAATGTACCTAAAATAGATTTTGACAAGGCTCCTTTGATGGATGTTAACGATATCATGAATATTTTGCCGCATCGTCCGCCATTTTTGTTGGTGGACAAAATTTATTCCCTTTCCCCAACTTGTGTCATTGGGATGAAAAACGTTACGATGAACGAGCCATTTTTTGTTGGACATTTTCCGGGGAAACCGGTGATGCCAGGAGTTTTACAAGTGGAGGCAATGGCGCAAACAGGTGGGATCCTGGCGTTGAAATCTGTTCCCGACCCAGAAAACTATCTTACATTTTTCATGAAAATAGATAATGTAAAATTTAAACAGCAAGTGGTCCCTGGAGATACATTGATCTTTAAACTAGAACTATTGGCGCCAATAAGAAGAGGAATTTGCCAAATGCAGGGATATGCCTATGTAAACGGTAAATTAGTAACAGAAGCTATATTGATGGCTCAAATCGTAAAAAACAAATAAGTCAGTATGAATCAGCCTTTAGCTTAT
Source organism: Gillisia sp. Hel_I_86 (assembly GCF_007827275.1). Classification (NCBI taxonomy): domain Bacteria; kingdom Pseudomonadati; phylum Bacteroidota; class Flavobacteriia; order Flavobacteriales; family Flavobacteriaceae; genus Gillisia; species Gillisia sp. Hel_I_86. Next base: position 3,080,021 of record NZ_VISE01000001.1, read on the forward strand.
GTACATCCTGGAGCAAAAATCGCAAAAAATGTGGTGATAGAGCCTTTTACCACCATTCATAATAATGTGGTGATAGGGGAAGGTACCTGGATAGGTTCTAACGTAACTATTATGGAAGGTGCCAGGATCGGGAAAAATTGCAGCATTTTTCCAGGAGCAGTAATTTCCGCAGTACCACAGGACAAGAAATTCAATGACGAGGAAACCACAACCGAAATAGGGGACAATACAACTATTCGGGAATGTGTGACCATAAACCGTGGAACTTCAGATAGAATGAAAACCGTGATTGGTAAGAACTGTTGGATTATGGCTTATTGCCACATTGCGCATGACTGTGTGGTAGGGGATAATTGCGTTTTTTCCAATAACAGTACATTAGCGGGACATATTAATGTTGGGGACTATGTGATTTTAGCAGGAATGGCTGCTATACAGCAATATTGTAGCATTGGAAACCATGCTTTTGTAACTGGTGGATCTATGGTTAGAAAAGATGTGCCGCCTTTCGTGAAGGCAGGACGGGAACCACTTTCTTATGTAGGTATAAATTCCATAGGTCTAAGGCGCCGTGGTTTTAATGTTGAAAAGATTAGGGAGATACAAGATATCTACAGGATCTTGTATCAAAAAAATTATAACAATTCTCAGGCAGTTGCCATAATTGAAGCAGAGATGCAAGCAACGGCGGAGCGTGATGAGATCTTGGAATTTATCAAGAACTCCCAACGTGGAATTATGAAAGGATATTTTAGTTCATCAAATTAAATTAAAAAGCAATGGCAAGTACAAGTGATATTAGAAATGGGTTATGTATCCGTTATAATCATGACATCTATAAGGTAGTAGAATTTTTACACGTAAAACCAGGGAAAGGACCTGCTTTTGTTAGAACTAAATTAAAAAGTGTAACCTCTGGAAAGGTGTTGGACAATACGTTTTCTGCAGGGCATAAAATTGAAGACGTGCGAGTTGAGACTCATAAATTTCAGTTCCTATACCACGATGGGGAATTTTATCATTTTATGAACGTTGAAGATTATACACAAATACGTTTATTGGAAACTGCCCTGGATATGCCTAAACTTCTTAAAGAAGGTGAGGTTGTTACCGTATTGATCAATACTGAAGACAACATGCCCCTTACTGTAGATATGCCGGCAAGTGTTGTCCTTGAGGTTACCCATACAGAACCGGGAGTAAAAGGAAATACAGCTACCAATGCTACAAAACCTGCAACGGTGGAAACCGGGGCAGAGGTAAATGTGCCACTTTTCATCAATGAAGGGGACAAGATTAAAATAGAGACAGATAAGGGAACTTATAAGGAGCGGGTAAAAGAGTGAAGAGTGAAAGAGTGAAGGAGTGAAGAGTGAAGGAGTGAAGAGTGAAGGAGTGAAGAGTGAAGAGTGAAGGAGTGAAGAGTGAAGAGTGAAGAGAGAAAGTGCAAAGTGAACCTGGAAAGATGGATCAAATTAACGTTACAGCGTTACTGCGTCACAACATCACAACGTTACTGCGTCACAACATCACATAAACTATAAAAATATATGAAATTTCCTCAGAAGCATACGCTTCAACAAATAGCTACAATCATCTCCGCTACGTATGTTGGCGAATCTGATTTTCCGGTGTTTGGAATGAATGAGATCCATGTAGTTACAGAGGGGGATATTGTTTTTGTAGATCATCCAAAATATTATGATAAGGCATTGAATTCTGCCGCAACTATTATTTTGATCAATAAAGAAGTGGAATGCCCTCCGGGAAAAGCGCTGCTTATCTCAGAGGATCCCTTTCGGGATTTTAATAAGCTCACCGAATATTTTAAACCTTTTGAAAAATCTGATTTTAAGATCGCAGATTCAGCTCAAATAGGAAAAAATACCATTATTCAGCCTAACGTTTTTATAGGCAATGATGTGAAAATAGGTGATAACTGTAGGATTCACTCCAATGTAAGTATTTACGATAACACTATTATTGGCAATAATGTAATTATTCATGCAGGTACTGTTTTGGGGGCCGATGCGTTCTATTTTAAAAGCAGGCCCAGCGGATACGATAAACTGCTTTCTGGAGGCCGCGTGGTTATAGACCATGATGTGGAAATTGGAGCTTTATGTACAATAGATAAAGGTGTTTCTGGAGATACTTTCATAGGGGCTGGAACCAAACTGGATAATCAGGTTCAAATAGGTCATGATACCATTATAGGTAAAAAATGCCTTATTGCATCGCAAACAGGTATTGCCGGTTGTGTTATAGTGGAAGATGAAGTAAGTATTTGGGGACAGGTTGGAATTAGAAGCGATGTTACCATTAAAAAAGGCAGCGTTCTTATGGCTCAATGTGGGGTTTCCAAAACTACTGAAGAAAATACCAGTTATTGGGGATCGCCAGCACAGGAATTCAGGACAAAATTAAGACAGATGGCAGCCGTAAAAATGCTTCCGGGAATCATAGATAAATTAAAATAGAAAATCATGGGTTTGAGCGAAAAACAACTTGTAGAATCTTTTTATACTTCGGAATTTTATAAAGATCCCTCGCAAGTTTCCAAGCATTTTCATACCGATGCCGAATTATATTGGAACAGCAGTGCAGGTTTTAATAAAATGAATGTAAAAAAGCTGGAAGGAATTTGTGCTGAAATGGCGAAATCTTTTGAATATTTACGACCTGTAATCAGCCATTTGCTGCAAGATGATAAAACGGTTACCATAAGGATTACCTATTTTACACAAACCATTGAGAATCCGGACGAAGAAATTCCTTTAGCGCATATGGTTGCTATCTGGGAAATTAAGGACGGAAAAATGTTCAAAGGATACCAAATGAGCCAACCAGCAGATGATTCTTCGGAAAACCTTAGTTCCTTTATGGGAACAAACTTTTAAAAAGGCTTTAAGGTTTCTATTTAAAAACATACTTTTGCAAAGCAAAAAATTATAACAATTATGAGCGTTTTAGTCAATAAAGATTCAAAGATAATAGTTCAAGGTTTCACGGGAAGTGAAGGTACATTTCATGCTGAACAAATGATAGAGTATGGAACCAATGTTGTTGGAGGGGTAACTCCAGGAAAAGGTGGACAATCTCATTTGGACAAGCCTGTTTTCAATACGGTATCACAAGCTGTAAAAGAAACGGGAGCCAATGTTTCCATTATTTTTGTGCCGCCAGCTTTTGCTGCAGATGCCATTATGGAAGCTGCAGATGCTGGGATTGAAGTAATTATTACAATTACTGAAGGTATTCCGGTTTCAGATATGATCAAAGCAAATAATTATATTCAAAATAGGTCATGTAGACTTGTTGGGCCTAACTGTCCAGGGGTAATTACTCCAGGAGAAGCAAAAGTTGGAATTATGCCTGGTTTTGTGTTCAAAAAAGGAAAAGTAGGAATTGTTTCCAAATCTGGAACTCTTACTTACGAAGCTGCAGATCAGGTTGTAAAACAAGGTTTGGGAATTTCTACTGCAATTGGAATTGGTGGGGATCCAATTATTGGAACAACTACGAAAGAAGCAGTGGAATTGTTGATGAATGATGATGAGACCGAGTGTATCGTTATGATTGGTGAAATTGGTGGTCAGTTGGAAGCAGATGCTGCACAATGGGTCAAGGCCAATGGGAACAGAAAACCAGTTATTGGATTTATCGCGGGAGAAACTGCACCAGCAGGTCGTACCATGGGACATGCAGGAGCAATAGTGGGTGGTAGTGAAGATACTGCACAGGCTAAAAAAGAGATTCTTCGTGAAAACGGAATCCACGTTGTAGATTCTCCAGCTGAAATTGGAAAGAAAGTTGCTGAAGTACTTAAAACTGTGAATGCATAATTAAGTAAACGTCACTATATTTTAAAAAAGCCTCTTGATTTCTCATTAAATGAGTAATTTCAAGAGGTTTTTTTATTTTATTGCTTTTGGGTTTTACTATATTTGAATCAACTAAAAAAGAAATTTTTATATGAAGTTACTAGAAGGTAAAAATGCTATTATCACTGGAGGTAGTAGGGGTATTGGGAAAGGTATTGCCGAAGTGTTTGCAAAGCATGGAGCAAATGTGGCTTTTACCTATGCCTCTTCTATAAACGCGGCGAATGAGTTGGAGAAAGAATTAAACGGCCTTGGTGTGAAAGCAAAGGGTTATAAATCGAATGCAGCAAACTACGAAGAAGCTCAAGAGCTCATTAAAAATGTTGCAGAGGATTTTGGTGCGATAGATATCGTGATCAACAATGCAGGAATTACCAAAGATAATTTATTGATGAGAATGACCGAAGAGGATTTTGACGCTGTAATAGAAGTGAATTTAAAGTCGGTTTTTAATATGACCAAAGCAGTGCAGCGTACCATGTTAAAACAACGTTCGGGAAGTATCATCAATATGAGTTCTGTAGTAGGGGTTAAAGGAAATGCTGGTCAGGCAAATTATGCAGCTTCTAAGGCAGGAATCATAGGGTTTTCTAAATCCATGGCATTAGAGTTAGGATCTCGAAACATTAGGACCAATGTAATTGCTCCTGGGTTTATAGAAACAGAAATGACCGAAAAATTGGATGAGAAAACTGTCCAAGGATGGAGGGAATCCATTCCGTTAAAAAGGGGTGGAACTCCAGAGGATATTGCAAATGCATGTGTTTTCTTGGCAAGTGACCTTAGTAGTTATGTGACAGGCCAAGTAATTCACGTAAATGGTGGGATGCTTACCTAGTGATATTAAGAATATAAATCAATTCTCATGAAATATATAGAAAATTGGTTTTTTTGGTAAATAAAATTTAAGTATATCCGTTTTTTGTCATAATAATTATCTCGTCACCCTGAATTTAATTCAGGGTCTCAATTTGTTTTAATGATTTATACTGTTATGAGATTCTGAAACAAGTTCAGAATGACGATGCGGAATTGTCGTCATGCTGCCCCGATGCTTCGGGGGTTTGAGCATCCCAATAAGTCGGGGCTTAGACCCTGAAACCAGTTCAGGGTGACGAAATTGTAAAGTGCCTTGTTGGAACCAAAGGATGTGCATTTAGGTTTTTGACAGGTAAATGAAATTATTTATTAGCTGAATTCAATTTTTATAAATGCCAATAGCGACAATTTTATATATAAGCCTAGCTGCAATTTTTTCGCTGGGTTTTGTTTTTTTTAGCTATTTCTTCCGAAGTAAAAAAAACGGTAAGCAAACCTATTTTCTAGCCATTGCACGGTTTCTGACGCTTTTTATATTGTTATTATTGCTTATAAACCCTCAAATAAAACAACTGGAATTTGAAATTGAAAAGCCAGATTTGATTCTGGTAGTAGATCAATCTGCCTCGATTGCAAATTTAGAAAAGGCAGATAGCGTTGGTTCTTTTGTGGAGTCTTTGAAAAAAAATGATGCACTAGCTGAACGATTCAATATTACTGAATATGGCTTTGGGGAGGAATTAAACCAAAATACTGGAGATAATTACCAATTTAATGAGAAGAAAACAAATATCCATAATGCCCTCAATCAATTAAATAAGCTCCATAAATCCACTCCCTCGGCATTGATAATTCTTTCCGATGGAAATTCTACTTATGGGCAAGATTATGAATTTTTTAAAACAAATGAAAGCATAAAAATCCTTCCCATTATAGTTGGGGACACCACAGCAACCTTAGATCTTTACATCGCTGGCCTCAATGTGAACAAATATGCATTTTTAAATAATAAGTTCCCTGTAGAGGTAATTTTAAATTACTCCGGAAATAAAACCCTAAAAGGGGATTTTCAGCTAAAAGCGGGAAAAAATGTTTTATTCAGTAAAACCGTAGATTTTGATAAAGACCGCTCTTCTGAAATTATTACCACAACTTTAACGGCAAAACAAATTGGAACCATAATTTATGAAGCTTCCATTTCTTCTTCGGAAAATGAAAAGAACCGCTTTAATAATAAAAGGAGTTTTGCGGTTGAAGTGATCGATGAAAAATCGAAGATCTTGCTGGTGTCCGATATTTCTCATCCCGATCTGGGAGCACTAAAAAAATCCATCGAAAAGAATGAGCAAAGGGAGGTGATTTTGAAAGATGTAGATAATATTAATATTTTAGAATTAACTGGTTTTCAATTAATTATATTATACCAGCCGAACAATAAGTTCAATAGCTTAATCACTGAAGCAGATAAGCAAAAAATCAACAAATTTATAGTTACGGGTACTCAAACAGATTGGGTTTTCCTTAATTCCCTTCAGCGGAACTTTTCTAAAAGTGCCTCCAATCAAACCCAAGATTTGTTTCCAATATATAATGGGAACTATCTTCAATTTCAATTTGAAGATTTCGGCTTCGGTAAATTGCCACCCCTGGAAGATGTTTTTGGAACTTTAGATATAGATTCAGAAAACTCCAATATCTTACTATATCAAAAAATTGAAGGGGTTAATACAAAGCAAGCTTTATTAGGTGTTTTTCAGGACAATACCATAAAAACAGGAGTGTTGTTTGGTGAGAATATATGGAAGTGGCGATCAGCAATTTATAGAACACATCAAAGTTTTGAAAAATTTGATGAATTTATGGGAAAGTATATTCAGTATTTATCTTCAAATAAAAAACGCGATCGGTTGACGTATGAATCGGAACCCATTTATTTGGAAAATGACCAAATAGTTATTACTGCCCAGTATTTCGATGAAAACTATGTTTTTAATGCGGATGCTGATCTAACCATTCAGATATATAACCCTTCCGAAGAAAAGAGTTTTGAAGCCCAAATGTTGCCAAACTCAAATTTCTATGGTGTGGAAATAAAAGATCTCGCACCGGGAGAATATCAATTTAACATAAGGGAAGGAAGCTCCGGAATCCAGAAAAAAGGAAGTTTTACTGTACTGGAATTTAATGTGGAACAGCAACACACATCTGCTAATTTTACTAAGTTGGATTTCTTGGCTAAAAATAATCAAGGTCAGCTTTATTTTCTAGATCAACAAAAAGATTTAATTACGAACCTAATTCAAGATAAACGCTTTGTTTCTGTGCAAAAAAGCCGTGAAAAAACCGTACCTTTAATCGATTGGAAATATTTACTAATCCTATTGATGCTAAGCCTTAGTGCCGAGTGGTTTACAAGAAAGTATTTCGGTTTAATTTAGTAATCACAAATTTTTATTTATGGATAAATTACCAAAGATTGGGTTGCCAATTTTAATTTTTGTAGTTTTTTTAATTATTTTAATAGCTAAATCTACAGTTACAATCAATTCCGGTGAAGCTGGTGTTTTATATAAAACCTTTGGAGGCGGAGTTGTAACAGATCAACCACCATTGGGAGAAGGATTTCATGTGGTTGCCCCTTGGAACAAGGTTTTTGTATATGAGGTGCGTCAACAATCTTTAGAAGAGAATATGCAAGTATTGTCCTCTAATGGATTGGAAATTAAGTTGGATGCTTCGGTTTGGTATCAACCATTATATGAAGATCTAGGAGCATTGCACCAAGATAAAGGAGAGAATTATGTGCAGCGAGTATTGCAACCAGCTGTTCGATCTGCAGCACGTGCCGTAGTTGGTAGGTATATTCCAGAACAATTGTATGCAAGTAAGCGTGAAGCGATTCAAAAGGAAATTTTGGATGAAACCAGGTTGCTTTTAAAAGATCAATATGTGCAAGTTAATGAGGTGTTGGTAAGGGATGTTTCCCTTCCACAAAACATTAAGGAAGCAATTGAGCGAAAGTTGAGGCAAGAGCAAGAATCATTGGAATATGAGTTTAGATTGACCAAAGCTACCCAAGAGGCACAAAGACAACGTATTGATGCTGAAGGAAAAGCCAAGGCCAATGAAATCCTAAGTGCTTCGTTGAACGACAAGATCTTACGAGAAAAAGGGATCCAAGCAACTGTAGAGTTAGCTAAATCGCCTAATGCCAAGGTGGTAGTAATAGGATCTGGTGGCGATGGAATGCCTTTAATATTAGGAAATAACTAGGATTGCTGTAATCAAATCATAAAATATTCGAAACGAATTTTTGTTTCTAATAAAATATGCTAGATTTGCGTTTATAAATGAAAACAATTCAACTACATCATCATCATTTTCACTACTGCGCTCTGGCGAGGTGATTTGATATGTAGTAAATTCAACATATATAAAAACCCGTTTGAGCAATCGAACGGGTTTTTTGTTTCCTGTTTGGTTTTCAAATCAATAATTATTCAAAATTTAAAGATGAGCAAAGAAAAATTAAGAATTGCAATTCAAAAAGCAGGAAGGCTCAATGAAGATTCCCTGAAAATATTGAAAGATGCCGGAATCTCGATAGATAATGGAAAAGAACAGCTTAAAGCTACTTCCCCTAATTTCCCTTTAGAAGTATTGTACCTAAGGAATGGGGATATTCCACAATATCTTAGGGATGGAGTTGTGGATATTGCCTTTTTGGGCGAGAACGTATTGGAAGAAAAAGGCCATGATATTATCCAAGCAGAAAAATTAGGTTTCTCTAAGTGCAGGGTTTCCATTGCAGTACCAAAATCTATGAAATATAATGGAATTGAAGATCTGGAGGGGAAGCGGATTGCTACTTCCTATCCAAATACCTTAAATTCATTCTTGAAGAAAAAAGGAATCACGGCAGATCTGCACATCATTAATGGTTCTGTAGAAATTGCGCCAAATATTGGCTTGGCAGATGCCATTTGTGATATTGTATCCAGTGGAAATACCTTGTTCAAAAACAATTTGAAAGAAGTAGAGGTAATGATGAAAAGTGAAGCGGTTCTTGCTGTTGCTCCTAATATTTCGGAAGAAAGAAAAGAGATTTTAGCAAAACTTCAATTTAGGTTAAAATCGGTGCTTAATGCGCGGACTTCAAAATATATACTTTTGAACGCGCCAGATGCTAAATTAGCAGAGATCATTAAATTACTGCCTGGAATGCGAAGTCCTACGGTACTTCCTTTAGCAGAAAAAGGCTGGAGTTCCATCCATACCGTAATTCAGGAAAATAAATTCTGGGAAATTATACATGAGCTAAAAGAGCTTGGAGCCGAAGGGATTTTGGTAGCCCCAATTGAAAAAATGGTATTATAATTAATTAAAAGGATCATGAACAAATTATATAATCCTAAAAAAGAAGCTTGGGAGGAATTATTAAAAAGGCCAACCCAAACTTTGGAAGATATCGAGCAAACCGTAAATGATATTTTTTTTGAGGTAAGGGCGAAAGGAGATGTTGCCGTTGCAAAGTACACCGATCTTTTTGACGGCGTGAAGTTGGAAGGTTTTAAGGTTTCTTCTGAAGAAATTGAGGGGGCCAAGAACGTTGTAAGTTCTGAATTGAAGAATGCAATTCAGTTGGCAAAATCAAATATTGAAAAATTCCATAGGGCACAAAAAACTCCAAAAATTGAAGTGACCACTACCAAAGGAGTAGAATGCTGGCAAGAAAAACGGCCTATCCAAAAAGTTGGGCTTTATATTCCTGGTGGAAGTGCACCGTTATTTTCAACTATTTTAATGCTCGCTACTCCTGCCAACATCGCTGGTTGTAAAGAGATCGTATTGTGTACCCCGCCAGATAAGGATGGAGAGATAAATCCGGTTATCCTGTATACCGCCACACTTTGTGGAGTAGATAAAATTTTCAAGATTGGTGGGATCCAAGCTATTGCAGCTCTAACATTTGGGACAAAAACTGTTCCGAAGGTTTATAAGATATTTGGTCCCGGGAATCAGTTTGTGACCGTTGCAAAGCAATTGGCTACGAAGTTCCATGTAGCGATAGATATGCCGGCAGGACCTTCTGAGCTACTTGTGGTGGCAGACGATAGTGCCGATGCTGCCTTTGTTGCATCAGACCTTCTTAGCCAAGCAGAACATGGGGCAGATAGCCAAGTAATCCTTATTTCTACTTCAGAAAAAATGTTGGAAGCTGTGGAGCAGGAACTGGAAATACAGTTAGAGGCATTACCAAGAAAAGACATGGCTCGAAAGTCCATTGCGAATTCTAAACTTATCTATTTAAAAAGTAAAGAACTGGCGATGGAAATAATCAACGAATATGGTCCAGAACATCTTATTGTTTGCACCGCAGATAATGCATTTTATATTGAAAATATTTCAAACGCAGGTTCCGTGTTTATCGGGAATTATACGCCGGAAAGCGCTGGGGATTACGCTTCTGGAACAAACCATACCTTACCAACCAATGGTTTTGCTAAACAATATAGCGGAGTTAACTTAGATAGTTTTATGAAAAGCATGACTTTTCAGAAAATATCTGAAGAAGGAATCAAGAATATTGGTCCTTCAATAGAAATAATGGCCGAAGCCGAAGGGCTACAGGCACATAAAAATGCAGTGACCCTAAGACTTAACAAGCTGAAGGAATAATGGAAAAAGTTTTCGAAACAAACAAGTTGGTGAGACCTAACGTTTTGGCTTTAAAAGCCTATTCTTCAGCCAGGGATGAATATACTGCTGAGGGATCAAAAATGATCTTTTTAGATGCCAATGAAAATCCGAATGAAACGGGCGTGAATAGGTATCCAGATCCGCAGCAAAAGAAATTAAAAGCGAAGCTTTCAGAAATAAAAAAGATTCCTATAAATAATATTTTGTTGGGAAATGGTAGCGATGAGGTTTTGGACCTTATATTTAGGGCTTTTTGTGAACCTGGGATAGACAATATAATCACATTACCCCCAACTTATGGGATGTACAATGTTTTAGCTGGGATCAATAATGTGGAAAGCAGGGAAGTTTTGCTCACAGAAGATTTTCAGCCTAACGTAAATGAGATTTTTAAAAGTGTAAATGAAAATACGAAATTGATCTTTTTATGTTCCCCAAATAACCCCACCGGAAACTCTTTTAGGAGAAATAAAATTACTGCAATAGTAGAAAAATTTGAAGGCCTTGTAGTTTTGGATGAAGCTTATATCGATTTTTCTGAACAGGCTAGTTGGATAGAAGAACTAAATAAATATCCTAATTTGATTATTACCCAAACGCTATCCAAAGCATTCGGAATGGCAGGAATTAGATTGGGGATTTGTTATGCTTCCGAAGAGATCATGGCAATTTTAAACAAGATCAAGCCGCCATACAATGTAAATGAATTAACTCAGAACAGGGCTTTGTACCGGCTTCAAAATATCCCAGAAGTAAATATGGAAGTAGCTGATATAAAGCTAGAAAAAGAGGTTTTATATAAAGCATTACTTGAAGTTAAATATATTGAGAAAATATTTAAATCTGATGCCAATTTTTTACTTGTTAAGGTAGATGATGCTTTAAAAAGATATAATCAACTTCTTGCAAAAGGAGTGGTGATTCGAAACCGAACTACCCAACCACTTTGTAAAAATACCTTGCGATTTACCATAGGAACAAAAGAGGAAAATTTGAAATTGATTAAGGTTTTGAAAAGTTTGAATTAAATTTTTAAAATTGTCCGTTTTGTCACCCTGAGGGTAGGCGAAGGGTTTTAAAGTATCTCGACTCCGCTCGATGTGACAGTTCAATTTATCATTTTAAAACAAGAAGAAAACAACATGAAAAAAATACTTTTTATAGATCGGGATGGGACATTGATTCATGAGCCGGAAGATTATCAAATAGACACTTTAGAAAAGCTGGAATTCTATCCTCAGGCATTATTCTATTTGTCCAAAATAGCAAAGGAACTGGATTACGAATTTGTAATGGTAACGAACCAAGATGGTTTGGGCACCGACGCCTATCCGGAAACCGCTTTTTGGCCCATTCAGAATTTCGTTTTAAAAACATTCGAAAATGAAGGTGTGGTTTTTAATGAGGTGCTCATGGATAGAACTTTTGCAAAGGACAATTCCCCAACCAGAAAACCCAATACTGGTTTATTGGAAGAAAATTATCTGAATAACGATGCCTATGATCTTGCTGGATCGTATATGATTGGAGACCGAATGACAGATATGGAATTTGCCCTTAATTTTGGTGGGAAAGGGATCTTTATTGATACGCATGAAAAACTTGGCGCCGATGAGCTGAAAAATGGGCAGAAACAAATCGATAATTCGATAGCCCTCAAAACTTCCAGTTGGGAAAAAATCTATGAATTTTTAAAACTGAAAGAACGCTCTTCGGAAATATCCCGAAAAACCAATGAGACGGATATTTTTATCCGTCTTAATTTGGATGGGACAGGAAAATCCAACATTTCGACCGGATTGGATTTCTTCGATCATATGCTGGATCAAATTTCCCGCCATGGCCAAATGGATTTGGAGATTAAAGTGAAAGGGGATTTAGAAGTAGATGAACATCATACGATCGAAGATACTGCCATTGCTCTTGGAGAAGCTTTTAGTTTGGCACTAGGGAACAAACTTGGGATTGAACGCTATGGTTTCTGTTTACCAATGGATGATTGTCTAGCCCAGGCAGCAATCGATTTTGGCGGAAGAAACTGGTTGGTTTGGGATGCTGAATTCAAAAGGGAAATGATAGGGAAAATGCCAACAGAGATGTTTTTTCATTTTTTCAAATCCTTTGCAGATGGAGCTAAAGCAAACCTGAATATCAAAGCAGAAGGCATCAACGAACATCATAAGATAGAAGCAATTTTTAAAGCATTTGCAAAGGCTATTAAAATGGCGGTAAAAAGGGATACCGAAAAGATGATCCTTCCTTCAACAAAAGGAATGTTATAATCAAATGTATATCCGTAAACTATCATAAAGTGCTAAATAACGTCATTCTGAACTTGTTTCAGAATCTCATAAAGTACATTGAGACCCTGAAATGAATTACCATTGATGTATTTTTATTTATTTGCAATTAATAGACCCTGAAACCAGTTCAGGGTGACGATGCGGTATTGTCGTCATGCTGCACTTGTTTCAGCATCTATTTCATTAGAAAATTGAATATAACGTCAAAAACCTACGCTAGGTAAATTTTTTATCACGAGTCTCAGGATAACGAAAGAACTATTAGGACAGAAATAGATGCTATAAATTTTAATAGGTGAGAAGCCTAGATCAAGTAACAACAATGAAAATAGTAATTATAGATTACGGAGCAGGAAATATCCAAAGCATCAAGTTTGCTATTCAGCGATTGGGTTTTGAAGCAGTTTTAAGCAGTGACGAGCAAGAAATTAAAACTGCCGATAAAGTGATATTTCCAGGAGTGGGAGAGGCGAGCAGTGCAATGAGAATGCTAAAGCAATCTAAATTGGATCTGCTTATTCCCACTTTAAAGCAGCCTGTATTGGGGATCTGTTTGGGAATGCAATTAATGTGCACTAAAACTGAAGAAGGAGATACCACCGGATTGGGCATTTTTGATGTTCCCGTTATAAAATTCAACAATTCGGTTAAGGTGCCACAAATTGGATGGAATCAAATTTCTGATTTGCATTCTCCTTTATTCAAGGATATTAAAGAACTCGAATATGTGTATTTGGTGCATAGCTTTTACGTACCCGAATGTGAAGAAACAATTGCAACTTCCGAGTATGGATTGAAATATAGTACTGCCTTGAAAAAAGGTAATTTTTATGGAGTACAGTTTCATCCTGAAAAAAGCAGTGATGCAGGAGAGCAGATTTTAAAGAATTTTTTAGAACTATAATTTAAAAGTAAATGAGAATTATTCCAGCAATAGATATCATAGACGGTAAATGCGTGAGGCTCTCTAAGGGAGATTACAATACCAAAAAGATATATAATGAGAATCCATTAGAGGTTGCCAAAGAGTTTGAAGCCCATGGCATTGAATCCCTCCATCTTGTAGATTTGGATGGTGCGAAGTCCAGCCATATCGTGAATCATAAGGTTTTGGAACAAATTGCGAACAACACCAATCTTAAAATTGATTTTGGAGGTGGATTAAAATCCAACAAAGATCTGGAAATCGCTTTTGAATGTGGCGCACAGCAAATTACCGGAGGAAGCATCGCAGTAAAGGATAGAAACCTGTTTCTTTCATGGATCGGGAAATATGGAAGTGATAAAATAATTTTAGGTGCCGATGCAAAAGACGAAAAAGTGGCAATCAGTGGGTGGTTGGAAGAGTCTAAAGAAGAACTAGTTCCTTTTATTGAGGCCTATTTAAAGGATGGCTTGCAGTATGTGATTTGTACCGATATTTCTAGGGATGGCATGTTAGAAGGCCCTTCTTTTGATCTCTATGAGAAGATCCTTGCTGAAACATCTGATAATAAAAACACGATTAAGTTGATCGCTTCCGGCGGAATCTCAACTTTTGAGGAACTTCCAAGACTTGCAGAAATGGGCTGTGAAGGCACTATTATTGGTAAAGCTATCTATGAGAACAAAATCAGTTTGAAGCAATTGGAATCCTTTATTCTGAATTCTAAATAATTCAAAACCTATGTTAACTAAGAGAATAATTCCTTGTTTGGATATCAAAAATGGAAGAACCGTAAAAGGAGTAAATTTTGTAGATCTTAGGGATGCTGGAGATCCCGTGGAATTAGCGGCTATTTATGCAGCTTCGGGAGCAGACGAATTGGTGTTTTTGGATATCTCGGCTACCGAAGAACGACGAAAAACCTTGGCTAATTTGGTTTTAAAGGTTGCCGAAAAAATCAATATTCCTTTTACGGTTGGAGGTGGGATTTCTTCTGTTGAAGATGTGGATATTTTACTTCAAAATGGAGCAGATAAAGTTTCCATTAATTCTTCTGCGGTGAAAAACCCGGATTTGATCAATCAATTAACTGCTAAATTTGGGAGCCAGTGTATTACTGTGGCGATAGATGCGAAATTGATTGAGGGAGAATGGATCGTGCATTTGGTAGGAGGGAAGGTGCCCACAGAGTTGAACCTTTTCGATTGGGCTAAAGAAGTTGAAGAACGTGGAGCGGGGGAAATTTTGTTCACCTCCATGAACAATGATGGCACAAAAAATGGCTTTGCAAACGAAGCCCTTGCCAAATTATCTACAGAATTGAATATCCCGATAATAGCTTCCGGTGGAGCTGGAAATATGCAGCATTTTTGTGATGCATTTATAGAAGGAAAGGCAGATGCTGCTCTGGCTGCGAGTGTTTTTCACTTTAAGGAGATCGAAATAAAGGATTTAAAAGAAGAGTTGAGGAAAAACGGAATTCCAGTAAGGCTTTAAATTTGACAATAATATCTAATTGGATTCATCTGTTTGATTAAAAAGTGTATTTAGCGTATAAAATTGATGATATTTTTCAATTCTTAAAGGAGATGCTGAAACCCCCGAAGTATCCTATCGTGTGGACACAATTATTTACTAGTTTAAGGGATTAGCATTAATTTTACTCAAAAAATGAGAAGGGGGTTCACAGGCTTAGGGGATAAACGTTTGGTTTATCGGGGCAACAAGATTTTATCGGACCTGTTCAGCAAGAGCGTCCATTCGATCCGTCAGCTCAGCAGGAACGAATCAGACGCAAAGGCCGTTTACCGTTTTTTGCAGAACGATAGGGTCAGTGAAGAAGATATAGTAGAGAACCTGGTACATAATTGCCAGATGGCTTGTGCGGGCAAATTTGTTGTCTGTATCCAAGATACCACGGAGGTCAACCTAAGCAGCCATGGTAATAGGATCAACAAAGATGGCTTTGTGGGCACGACCAATGCGAAGAATTCCCAGGGACTGGGGTTCTTTGTCCACCCAAGTTTGGTCTTGGATGCCGTGAGCGGCACCCCCTACGGCTATTCTGATATTAAGATCTGGAACAGGTCCTTGGACTTCAAATCAAAGCATGAAAGACAGTACGGCAAGCTGCCCATGGAAGAAAAAGAGTCCTATAAGTGGATAGAGGTGTCCAAAAACACACAGGCCTCACTAAGGGACGTGGTAGCGGGAATGGTGATCGTACAAGATAGGGAAGGGGATATCTACGAACAGTTTGCAAGCATACCAGATGCACGAACAGATCTATTGATAAGGGCCCGTGCGGATAGGGCCTTGGCGGATGGGTCAAAATTGTTCAGCTGCCTGGCGGACCAGCCCTGTCAAGGGTCCTATGAGGTACAGGTGGATGCCTGTGCAAAGACCAGAAGGAAAAAAAGGACCGCAAAAATTGAAATCAGATATAAAGAGGTAGAACTGAAAAGGACCAGGGCGGCCAGCAAGGCAGTGGCGCCCAGCATAAAACTATATCTGGTGGAGGCCAAAGAGGCTAACCGGGCCGGGCCGGGCAGGGTGTGCTGGAGGTTATTGACAAGCCTGCCCATAGAGACCCTGGAAATGGCAGAAATGTGCGTGGAATGGTATAAGTGGAGGTGGACGATAGAAGAGGTGTTCAAGATATTGAAAAAAGAGGGCTACAATATCGAGGCGTCAGAGCTGGAGCATGGGTCATCGGTAAGAAAACTGAGCTTGTTGATAATGGAGGTCATCATCCAACTGTTCTTGATGCGGCTGGCGTATGCAGTACCAGAAGGAGAGATGAGCGCCGATAGCTGTTTCACGGAAGAAGAGCAAGCGTTTTTAGAGCACCAGATAATAAGACTGGAAGGTAGGACAGGGAAACAAAAAAACCCGTACAAGGAAAAAGGGCTAAAAAGATATGTTTGGGCGATAGCTAGACTTGGCGGATGGAAAGGCTATGAAAGCAAAAGGCATCCCGGCATAACGACCCTATGGATAGGACTGAAATATTTTAAGGCGGCCATGGAAGGGTGGACGATTCATAAAGATGTGTCCACACGATAGGAAGTATCGGGGCAGCATGACGACAATTTCTCAGCGTCACCCTGAACTGGTTTCAGGGTCTAGAATTTGTGAATTTTTGAAAATACGTCAATGGTAACTTGTTTCAGTGCAAACTAATATTATAAGAATTTAGAACACAAAAATTTTACTTTCAGAAGAAAATATAAAACTATGGAAATAGATTTCAATAAAAATAAAGATGGTCTGGTACCTGTAATTATTCAGGATAATAACACGAAAAATGTGTTGATGCTGGGATATATGAACGAGGAAGCCTACTTAAAAACCAATCAAGGTAATAAAGTTACATTTTTCAGCAGGACCAAAAACCGCTTATGGACGAAAGGGGAGGAAAGTGGAAATTTTCTTGAAGTAGTGAATATCAAGAATGATTGCGACAATGATACTTTATTGATTTCTGTGATTCCGCATGGTCCAACTTGCCACAAAGGAACAGATACTTGCTGGGGAGAAACGAACAATTCCAATTTTGGATTTCTTTCTGAACTGGAAGGAATTATAGCAGATCGTAAGAAGAAAAGTGAGATAGCTTTTGAATTGAGAGCAAAAGAGGATGCTAGTTATGTGGTTTCCCTTTTTGATGATGGAATGAACAAGATTGCCCAAAAAGTGGGTGAGGAGGCTATAGAAACTGTTATTGAGGCCAAGGATGATAATGATGATCTTTTCTTGAATGAAAGTGCAGATTTACTTTTTCATTATATGATATTATTAAAAGCCAAAGGTTTTGGTCTAAAAGATATTGTTGAAGTGCTGGAAAAAAGGCATACCAAAAAGTAGTTTTTTGGCACACATTCCCGATGCTATCGGGCTTGTCGAAGTGTGGTTTGAATACTAACACAGGATGAAAATAGAATTACAAACAGTATCAAGGTGATAAGTTTTAGTGATTTCATCTTTTTTAAATTTAAAATGTTAATAATAATCTATTGTGGAAAAAAATCTATTTTTCTAAACTGGGGACAAAGCTTTTATCATTCACCTATGTTTTCCGCTTTATTGATGTTTTCAATACCCTGTAACAAAGCGTCTGGATTAAAGGAAATACTATCAATCCCTTCTTTTACCAAAAAAGAGGCAAATTCAGGATAGTCACTGGGTGCTTGTCCGCACAACCCAATTGTAGTATTGGTTTTTTTAGCAGCGAGTATGGCCATTTTGATCATCTGTTTAGGTGCTTCATTGTTTTCATCAAAAAGATCCATCATTAATTCTGAATCCCTATCAATACCAAGAGTAAGCTGTGTGAGGTCATTGGAACCAATTGAGAAACCATCAAAAATTCCGGAAAATTTTTCAGCTAAAATCACGTTACTTGGAATTTCTATCATTGTATATACTTCCAAAGCATGGCTCCCTCGTTTTAAGCCATTTTCTTCCATTACAGCCAGTACTTTTTTACCTTCTTCCACAGTTCTGCAAAATGGCACCATCACCTTAAGGTTGGTAAGGCCCATTTCGTCCCTTACTTGTTTGATCGCTTTGCATTCCAATGCAAAACCTTCTTTGTACAGATCATTATAATATCTGGATGCTCCCCTAAACCCGAGCATCGGATTTTCTTCTATAGGTTCAAAATCTTCTCCACCAATAAGGTTTGCATATTCATTGGTTTTAAAATCACTCAATCTTACAATAACTTCTTTTGGATAGAACGCAGCGGCAATGGTTGCTATGCCCTGTGATAGTTTATCCACGAAATAGTCCTCCTTATCTGGATATGCTTCAGTAATTTTTTCAATTTCTTTCTTTACCGTCTCCTCTTTTAGTTTATCGAATTTCACCAATGCCATTGGATGCACTTTAACCTTATGGGTAATAATGAATTCCATTCGGAGAAGCCCCACCCCGTTATTGGGGTACCCTGCCAATTGATAAGCATTATCAGGATCGGCAAGGATCATTTTTACTTCCGTCGCCGGCATTTTAATATTGGAAAAGTCAATTTCGATTTTAGTGAAGGCACATTCTCCTTGATAGATATACCCTGTTTTCCCCTCTGCACAGGAAACGGTAATCGTCTCGTTTTCCTTAATAGTAGTTGTTGCATCTGCGCAACCAACAATTGCCGGAACACCTAATTCTCGCGCCACAATGGCTGCGTGGCTTGTTCTGCCTCCTTTGTTGGTTACAATACCAGCAACTTGTTTTAGTAACGGGTCCCAATCTGGGGTTACGGTATCTGTAACAATAATCGTATCTGGGGACAAATGGCCTACATTTTTTGGGGAATCAAGAAGACGGGCCGTTCCATGCGTTATTTTGGAACCCACTGCATTTCCCTGGGACAATACTTTTCCTTTTTTCAAGAGTTTGTACTCCATAAAAATGTTCTTGTTTCTTATGTTGTGCACAGTTTCCGGGCGTGCCTGGATAATAAACAATTCGTTGGTGATACCGTCTTTTGCCCATTCTATATCCATTGGTTTTTGGTAGTGGCGCTCTATAATTATAGCCCATTTTGCTAAAGCGATTACTTCATAGTTAGACAATACAAATGCTCGCTGTTTATCTTTTTGGGTTTTTATATTTACAATACTTGTATTTTCTTTTTTATCGGCATACACCATGGTTAGTTTTTTGTCGCCCAAATTCTTCTGAACAATGGGGTACTTCCCTTGTGCCAAACTCGGTTTAAAAACATAGAACTCGTCTGGGGTAACAACCCCTTGAACAATGTTTTCGCCGAGTCCCCAAATCCCGGACAACAGCATTATATTTTCAAACCCTGATTCTGGATCGATGGTAAAACCTACTCCCGAGCATCCTTTATCTGAGCGCACCATGATTTGCACCCCCACTGATAAAGCAATAGTATCATGTTTAAACCCTTTGTCTTCCCGATATTTTATGGCGCGATTGGTATATAACGATGCAAAACAGTTTTTTACCGCTTCCAGAAGGGCTTCTTTTCCTTTTATATTTAAATAGGTGTCGTGCTGTCCCGCAAAACTTGCCTCGGGAAGGTCTTCCGCCGTGGCACTGCTTCTTACCGCAACCTCTTTTAAATCTTCACCGCATAAAATGCTATATGCATTGAAAATTTCTTCGGAAAAAACTGTTGAAAAGGTTGCGCCTAAAATAAGTTTACGTGCTTTTTTTCCTATTTCTTCAAGATTGGAATACGCTTCCCGATCCAGTTGGGTCAAGACATTTTCTATACGTGTTTGAATTTCATTTTCTTTTAGGAATTCCCAGAATGCAAACGAGGTGGTTGCAAAACCATTGGGAATACGAACTCCTTTTGAAGTTAACTGATTGTACATTTCCCCCAAAGATGCATTTTTGCCCCCAACCATAGCTACATCCTTAATACCAATCTCATCAAATTTTTTAATTTGTGCCTTCATCTTTTTGGATCTTTCAGTTTATATAGTTCCAAAAGTACTTCTAGTACAAGAGGTTTGAAATGATGCCTGTCAGTACCTTATTATTTTACTGTCTGACCGGGGTCATTTTGTGTTGTTTGTACTGACTATATTTTTACTTCATGTTGATAATGAAAACAAGAAGTTATGCCTGTTTTAAAAGTGATTGAAATATTAGGGAGCTCCAAAACTAATTTTGAAGATGCAATTAAGAATAGGTTTCTGCCACGGTTATTTTATGGCGGGGAATACAATCAAAAAGGCCATTTATTAGCGCAAGCGGGACAAGCAGTTGTTCTGGTACAGAAACAGGTTGTATTTGGGACTGTTAAAAAATTGCTCATATTCTTTTTCCACGCTCAATTGTTTTTCGAGGTTTTCTTAGCTAGGTGGATGCCAAGGCGAGCAAATGTTTCTAGTTCTTCAAATTGGGCACAGTCAGGTTTTAAATTTCCAGCTATTTTTCGGTATGTCTTTAATTGAGCTTTACCCCCTGCTCGAGATACAGATTTTTCAATATCCACTTTACTGTCCTCATGTGGGCATTTAATCCCTCATTGGGGGCTTAATTTCCTGAGGCTTGCATCGATTTTTTTAAAAGTAGTTTCTCTCGAGAATTATCGGGACATACCTCATGGGCCTGCGGCTCCGAGGCTCTTGATTTTCGACTTATCATATTTTATCATTTTTTCATCAAATCCTGGATCCTCAAGAGGGCCCAAACACCAGAAACTAATTTTTACCGTGGTTTAAAATAAGTTCTGGTGCTTTATCCTCTAAGGCTTGCCGAACGGTTACCAATGTTGACATTAGTTATTCATTGTTAATAATGATTTTTAAAGCTTTTTCTTCTGCACCATTTAAAAACACTTGATAAGCATGTTCCAGATCACTAAGTGGGAAATGATGGGTGATCATTTTTTTCAAATCCAAACTATTGGTAGAAGTGGCTTTTAAAAGCATAGGAGTTGTATTTGTGTTTACAAGTCCGGTGGTAATGGTAAGGTTTTTAATCCATAACTTTTGAATTTCAAAATCTACCTTTTTGCCATGTACTCCTACGTTTGCAAGGTGCCCACCTGGTTTCACAATATTTTGGCAAATATTCCAAGTCTCAGGAATTCCAACCGCCTCAATTGCAACATCCACACCCTCTGCGCCAACAATCTTTTTAACGGCTTCTTCTGCATTGGTTGTTCCAGAATTAATGGTATGCGTAGCTCCTAATTCTTTTGCCAACTGCAATCTATTCTCATCCATATCGATCATGATTATTTTGGAAGGCGAATAGAATTGAGCTGTTAAAAGTACAGACATTCCAACGGGACCGGCTCCAATGATGGCAATTTCGTCTCCGGGTTTAACATTTCCGTACTGGACACCAATTTCATGACCTGTTGGTAGAATATCACTTAACAAAACAGCTATTTCATCATCGATGTTCTCGGGAATTCTATGTAAACTATTATCTGCATAGGGAATCCTAACATATTCTGCTTGGACTCCATCTATCATATATCCTAAAATCCACCCCCCATTTTTACAATGTGAATACATTTGTTTCTTGCAATATTCACAAGAACCGCAGGAAGTAATACATGAAATCAAAACTTTGTCTCCTTTTTTAAATTGAGAGACACTATCTCCAACTTCTTCAATAATTCCAACCCCTTCATGTCCAAGAATACGTCCACTTTCAATTTCTGGGTTTTTTCCTTTGTAGATGCCTAGGTCGGTACCACAAATAGTTGTTTTTAAAACTTTTACAATTACATCTGTTTGTTTAATAATTGTTGGTTTTGGTCTTTCTTCTAAAGCGATTTTATGTTCGCCATAATAAACTAATGCTTTCATTTTTTTAATAATTTTTATAGTTAATAATTCATCTTAATTTATTAATATTCAGTTATTTATAAGTGTTTTACGACATCGAACATACACTGCGGTTCTCCTTTTGTACTTGTATGTTTTATGGCTTCCACATGTTTCTGCACTTCATTGAAACCACAACAACGGTATCTCTTCAGAAATACCCCGCTTTTACCTGTTCCATACATTTCTGCACGTAAATATATCAAGTAATGAAAATATTGTAAATGACCCTGGTCATTTTACATGCTTACATACGTAATTATAGCTGAGTTTAAGATTTAAATCTTTCTCTTGGCATAAATTGAATTTGACCTTACTTAGAAATAGCCCAAAAAAATTATATGAACTGACTGTAAAAAAGACTTTAGGAAAGAGCAAATGGGGATGACCCATAATCCATATATATTACAACGATCATATTTGCCATTTTTCTTGTACAATTATTTTGAATCGAAAGTTTTATCCACAAAATCGGATCCTTGTAAAAACAGTTGATTTGTTATTGGACAGGATCAGAAAGGATATTTTTTGTTGTATGTTGACGAATTTTTGGGGAAGATACTTTTAAATCAAATAGCATGGGGCATGCTAGGTACTAGCCAGTATATATAGTATGCCAATTAAAATAACACTTCCAAAAGCATAGCCCACCATTTTGCCTGTTTTTTTTTAATAAATATCACTATACCAAGTTTAACCAACATATTGCTCATGGTAGCAGGTATGATAACCGATGCAGCAAGTTGCAGCTTTTCACCATCCAAGGAAAACTTTGCCAAACTAATGGTAATGGCATCGGTATCTGCCAAGCCTGCAATGAATGCCGAATAGTACAAACCACGCTCTCCAAAAAATTGATTGCTATAGAAAACCGTAAAAAGAATAAGCAGATATATTGCACCAAACCCAATAGCATTTAGTATGTTTAAGCGATTGCCAAGCTTAATATTGATATCGGGTTTATTATCATCCTTTCTAGTTAATGGTAAAGTGGCTATTATACAAGCCAAGGTTAATAATCCAAAGGGTATCGCTATATATTTTAAAATTTCATATAAGGGCAAGTCTGGGAACATAATTGCCGAGGCCACAATTATACCTGTGCTATATTTATTAGCCAATTCTGGCGATTCCATGCTTTTTTGAGGCATAGTGCCACGCTACTGAAGTGATGGATATGAGTCCGCCAAGAATGGTTGTTATTGTAATGCCTTTTTTAGAACCTTCAAATTTTACCAAAAAGTAGCCAATAAAATTTATAAGAGAACCCATGACGATGGTGGAACCTATTTCAAAAGAATTCAATAAACCATTTGGGCCAAAAGTTTTGTTTGGTAAAAAAAGAAGTATCAGCAATGCAATTATTGAGAATTTTATAAAGGCAAAGAGTTCTTCGGAAGTAATATTACTTATAACCGTATGAAATCTGGTTTTAAGGGAAAGTAAAGTTACTATAACAACAGCCGTAGCTACTGCCTCTCTATAGAATGCTGCGGCCACCATTACGCCCAATATAAAGATGGCTATTAATGCTAAATTGGTGGTGAGGCCTTGACCATATTCTTCATGTTTTTGTGAAAAATGGTACAGGGCCAAAAACAAAATAAAACAGCCCAAGCCAATAATGACCAACCAAGTAGTAAATTGCGCTGTGAGGTTTCCCAAAGAAAACCCTGGAATGGTTACAATAGGGAAGGTGCGAATGCCTGCAAATCCTTTCTCTTTAAGTTTATCAAACTCTCGTTCTAAACCAATAATAAGCCCTACGCCTGTGCCAATTAAAAACACCAAGCATGTAGGAACCGATTAATGCAATGAGTTCTGGGTATGTTTGCATTTGGTTTTAAAAATTTCCTTTGGTAAAAGCCAGAATGAGGTGCTACATGTACTTTTCAAGAAACCTAAAAAACTCCTTTTTAAGTTCGGCATAAATATGTCTTTGCGTTTCTATGTGATTTCTAAACTCAATATGTTGTTTTGCCAATTGTGTATCTAGGGCATCTGTAGCGGTTTTGCTTCTTCCAGCAATATATATATCATGTTTTTCAATGGTTTCTTCTAAATCTTCAATAACACCTCCATGAAGGATAAATTGATTTTGATAGTGCTCTAGTTGTGCTAGCACTTGCTTATCTTCCCAACGTGTTACTAGTTCACTTAACCTATTGTTAAAAGATTTCAACTCGTCTTTCCAAAAATCGAGTTCCCCTTTCCATTGTTGGTGTTCAAAATGCATATTGTCGTCGTATAAAACTTTTGTTTTCATTATAATGTGTCTTTAGCATTTATTTTATAAAGATTGTGTTTTGGTAGCTTAGTTAAAATGGTTTTTAAGTGGCTCTTTCTTGATATATATTTCTGCTTCTTCTTTATTTACGATCGCTATTTTCTCAATCCCGCATTGTGGCAACAACCCTTTTTTCTAAATAGGACCAACTTATTTCTTTAGTCGATGTAGAATTTAAAACGGTAAAAAAACAAATAGGACAACAATGAACAACATGTATAACCAAAATTATTTTGAAGGTGATTTGGGTTTTTTGTCCTTTGTTTTATTAGCAAATGGTTTGTTGCTGTTGTTCATTAGTTTTTCAATACTATAAATTGATTGAAAGCTTCCATCGCCTCACAACCATATACCACGGCAGGCTCACCTC
This sequence comes from Gillisia sp. Hel_I_86, assembly GCF_007827275.1. Lineage (NCBI taxonomy): Bacteria > Pseudomonadati > Bacteroidota > Flavobacteriia > Flavobacteriales > Flavobacteriaceae > Gillisia > Gillisia sp. Hel_I_86. The sequence goes on from NZ_VISE01000001.1 coordinate 3,104,636, forward strand.
CCATCATCACAGCTACCTCCATGGTTTCCATAATTTCTTCTGAACGGGCTCTAACTTCATGAGGTCTTAAGATTTAAAAGCTTAGGCGCTATTGTGCTCATTTTAAAATAATCAAGATTATATATTTTCAAAATTATTTGAAAGTAGCATCATTCAAAATGATCCAAGTCATTTGCAATGGATTATCCATACATTTTCTTTATAGTATAAAATGATTTGTCAGGAAAAATATTAAGTTTCTTTAGTTACTATTAATATTTATTTTGATCATGGCAAGTTGTGGTCCCATAGTTGTAACCTCAAGACCAAACCATCCTCCACTACCATGGTTTTATCCCAATAGGGTAGAAGAGGTGCGTTATGTGTACTTCCCAGAACACTCCATCTATTATGATTTCGCTGAGCAATTATTTGTATTTGGAAAATGGTATTTGGGTGCGTGTTAAAGTGCTGCCACTCCAATTCCACCATATAAATTTAGACCGTAGCAAACATGTACGGGTTATAGAAATGATAATATACGGGACTACCATAATGAAAACAATACAAAAAGAGGTAGCTCCAATATAAGCAGTGGCACTAGGAGTAGAAGGAATTAATTTAGCAGCTCAAAGGATAGTTTTGCAATTTCCAGTTCCTCATTGGTGGGGATAACCAATATTTTAACTTTGGAAGAAGGGGTATGGATTTCCCGCCACTCTTTGGATTTAACTTCGTTTTTAACTTCATCCAATTCAATTTCAAAGTAGTCCATATCTGTACATACCAGTTTTCGAATCGTACTTGAATTCTCGCCAATTCCAGCAGTAAAAACAATGGCATCCAGACCGTTCATTGCGGCAACATAAGCACCAATATATTTTTTAATGCGATAAGCGTTCATTGCTAGGGCTAGGACGCAATTTCTATTACCTTTTTCAGCTTCAGCCTCGATCTCCCTTAAATCTGCGTGTCCAGTTAGTCCCAACATTCCACTTTTATTAGTGAGCAGGTTTTTGACCTCATCCAAACCATAGCCCAAATTATTGACCAAATGAAAAATGATGGCATGATCTATATCGCCACTTCTGGTTCCCATTATTAATCCATTGGAAGGAGTGAACCCCAAACTGTGATCTATGCTTTTTCCATTCACAACCGCCGTCATACTACAGCCGTTGCCCAAATGAACGCTTATTATTTTGGATGTTTTGAGTCCCAAATATTCAATCGCCTTTTCAGAAACATATTGGTGGCTCGTTCCATGGAAACCATATACCTGTATGCCCTGTTCTTGATAAAGATGGTTTGGAATTGCGTACTTTTTAGCCTTCTCTGGAATGGTTTGATGAAAAGCAGTATCAAAAACCGCAATTTGTTGTGCCGAAGGAAAAAATTCTTCAGCAACTAGGATACCTTCAAGATTACCAGGATTGTGCAATGGGGCCAAAGCAGCATATTCTTTAATTTTTTTCTTTACTTCAGCAGTTATTATAGTGGTATTTGAAAATGAATTTCCTCCATGTACCACGCGGTGACCAACTGCCTCGATTTCGCTGGTATCCTGAATTACTCCATTTTTCTCATCCAGCAATAAATCCACAATTTTGTGCAGCCCTTGGCTGTGCGTCTTTATGTTATCTGTTTCCTGAAGGTGGGCAGTTTTTGTTTTATAATTTAGAATGGCATCTTTATGACCAATACGTTCTACCAATCCACTACAAAGCAATGTTTCGGAAGGCATTTGTATTAACTGAAATTTTATGGAGGAGCTCCCAGCGTTGATTATCAATATATTCATGCTTATTTTTTATTTTGAACGTCTTGTGCCTGTATAGCCGTTACGATAACGGTATTAAAAATATCATTTATGGTACAGCCTCGGCTTAAATCGTTAACGGGTTTGTTCAAACCTTGAATAATGGGCCCAATGGCCAATGCTTTGGTTTCTCTTTGAACCGCTTTGTAAGTATTGTTTCCCGTGTTAAGGTCTGGAAAAATAAATACATTGGCTTGTCCTGCTACTTCAGAATTTGGAAGTTTTAGTTTACCCACTTTTATATCTACCGCCGCATCATATTGAATAGGGCCTTCAACTTTGAGATCTGGTCTTTTGTTTTTAACTATTTCTGTTGCTTTTCTCACCCTCTCCACATCTTCTCCAACCCCCGAAGTGCCAGAAGAATAAGAGAGCATTGCTATTTTAGGTTCTATTCCAAAAGCCAAACTGGTAGCTGCAGATGAAATGGCAATTTCCGCTAATTGCTCTGATGTAGGATTCGGATTGATGGCACAATCCCCATATACTGAAACGCGATCCTCCAAAAGCATAAAAAACACTGAAGAAACGATGGAAGCTTCGGGTTTTGTTTTTATAAATTGAAGTGCTGGGAGAATAGTGTGCTGCGTAGTATGAATGGCTCCAGAAACCATCCCATCTGCATCTCCCATATACACCATCATCGATCCAAAATAGGAAACGTCTTCCATTAAATCTTTAGCCATGGCAAGGTTAACGTTTTTGTGTTTCCTAAGTTCATAAAGGGTTTTTGCATATACTTCAAAATGAACAGATTCAATGGGGCTAATAATATTAATACGGTTCAAATCCAAAGCAATATCGAGCAATACCATTTTTTCTTCTATCTGGTTTTTATCTCCAAGCAATGTGATTTTTACGGCATCCAAATCTATTAGCTGCTTGGTTGCCCTTAAAACACGTTCGTCCAATCCTTCGGGCAAAACAATGTGCTTTTTGTTATATTTTGCCCTTTTTAATAAGTTGTACTGAAACATTCTGGGCGTAATCCCGTTGGATTTAAACCTTATGAGGCGTTCAACCAGCGCATCTACCTTAACATACCTTTCAAAGTCATTGATGGAGGTATTTATTTTTTCTGTATTTTGAGCATAAATCTGCGATTTTATGTTCCCAATACAATTGGTAACTGAAAATGTTCCTCCTTTTACCGAAATAATTGGAACAATTTCCGAAAGTCCTTCAATAAGTTTGATGATTGAATCTTCAGGTATCAATCCCCCCGTAAGTACAATCCCCGATATAGATGGGTAGTTGCCTGAAACATGCGCTTGCAGAGCTCCCAAGATAATATCTGCCCTATCGCCAGGTGTAATTACCAGGCCATTTTCTTTTAAATGGATGAGATAGTTGCGCAGTTGCATAGCACCTACACTAAAATTACCAGCTTGATTGTTGATATAAGTTTCGCCAAAAAGCACCTTGGCATCCAAGGTGTCCACAATTTCCTTGATGGAAGGATTTGCCAATATAGGATTTAACGGAATTGCACTTACAATTACTTCGGAAGGCAAGTATGTTTCCAGTTCAGAAACCACCAGATCTACGTTTTTTGGTTCAACTTTGTTGGCAATTACAGACAAAACTTCCACACCTTTCTCTTTAAAAGAATCAAAAGCCATTTGCAAGTTCCCTACAAGTTCTTCCAATGTTTTGCCAGTGCCTGTAGCCAGTATAATTGCGGGAACTCCTAAATTTTTCGCAATTAGTACATTTATGTCGAATTCTATAATAGACCCTTCGCCCGTAAAACTGGTGCCTTCTACCAGGACAAAATCAAAACGCTCTTCAATGGCTTTATACTTTTCAATTATCTTACTGATAATCTCATCGTCTTTGTTTTCATTTTTTTTTCGAATAACGTCGCTTCTTCTATAAGCATAAGCATCTTCAAACTTTATATCCAAATTAAAATAGGTGGAGACGGTGTTGATGTGGTTGTCTATTTTTCCTGGCTCGAAATCGTCAATAATGGGCCTAAAATAGCCTACCCTTGCTGCCTTTCCCAATAGCGATTGCATCAATCCCAGAGAGACAATAGACTTGCCACTGTTGGGTTCTGTCGTGGCAATATAGATGGCTTTGTTCATTTCTAATGTTTTATCAAAAGTAAGAAACATTTTATACTCAATTTGCGTAATCTTGCATTAATAAAAGGGGTTTTTCTTCCAACAATTTTTTCAAATTCTTCTTCTAAATATTGTCTTTCGTTAGAAGGTTTCCTTAGAGCTTATAATGGATTTACTGTTGCTGTTTTGCTTTCATTTTTATGTAAAGCTAATGTATAGGGCAGATAGTCATGTGTTTTTTATTTATGTCTCTCCGTTTATTGTCATGTAGTTGTTTCGTTACCCTTTCCCGTAGCGTTGGGATATTTCATGGTCTCAATTTATTACATTGATTCTTAGTGTTTTGAGATTCTGGAACTCCCAAAGGGTTGGGACAGAATGACGTTGTTTATCATTTTATGATACTTTACGGATAGACAAATTTATTTTTATGGAGGTCTAGGTGCAAAAGGATTACATGCCATTCGAGCTTTATAAGGTTTTTAGTAAATGAATAAGCTAGCTAACGTTGACAGTGGAGGTTAAGTTACCTCCAATCTGTCATCCCTTGTTAATAGAGACTTATTATAATTATAGTGTTAAAAGGTCACCGAATAGGGCTCATATTATAAATATTCGTTGAAATAACTTTATGTATTTCACACTAAGTTTAAATATAAACCTTTTTTTCTCTTATTTAATTGTGTCAAGTCAGCTTTTTGCCAATTGATTGAGAAAATAATTGGTATCTATTTAGTATCCACTCGCTGTAATGCCTGCTATCACAATTGAGGTATAATTGCAGGTGTTTTTCCTGATCTTATGGTAGGTGTCCACGAGATTCCTTTTTGTATTATGTATTGCGATGTGTCCCCATTTAAGTGTTTCCTTGTTGTTTGTTCGTTTGATTTTTCGGGAATGCGCAGTTCCACATAATCTGCAATATCGAACTAGGATGTGCTTTGGTGAGTAAACACATGGGGTGCTGATAGTCAATCGATTTTTTCATGACATTTTTTACTCCGTCTGCTACGTGGTCTTCCAGGAATTTGATTTTACTGCCACGACCATATTGAGGTTTAGGCAAATATTACATCTAAGTGGCTTTACAGATATAGTTTATTCAATTTTTGAATTAATCATTCTAATGTTAAACATCATTTACGTAGGTTTTTCTTTTTAACACACTTCAACTAAATAAAATTATCTAAAAAAAAAAATTACATTCATCGATAGAGAAGGAACTTTCATCGATGCTTATTAATAATTTCAGCGATAAAAACAGGAGCCTTATTATTAAAGAAAGATTTTTATAACATATCTTATTCTTATTAAAATGAAAATGAAATTAAATATTCTTCTTATTGAAGACGATTTCATAGAGGTTATGAAAATGAATAGGGCAATTACAGGCCTCAATTTACCACATAATATTATTGAAGCGACCAATGGAGAAGAAGCAATGGAGGCATTACAGCAAACCAATCAATTACCCGACATTATTTTACTGGATTTACATATGCCAAAAATAAATGGAATAGAGTTTCTAGAAATGTTAAAATCTAACTCAGACCTTAGACAGATTCCTGTAATCATCCTAACTACCTCTGGAAATCACAAAGATTTAATGGAATGTTATAAAATTGGGATATCAGGTTACATAGTTAAGCCCCTAAAATATGAGGATTATGTGGAAAAAATTAGAGTGGTCTTCGATTATTGGACAATAAATGAATTGATAAAATATAAATAATGAAAGGAATTGTTTTTACAGAATTTTTAGAAATGGTAGAAACCTTATTTGGTTTGGAAACCGTAGACTTTATAATTACCGAATCAAAATTAAAATCCCAAGGAGCATATACTTCTGTGGGAGTGTATGATTTTTTTGAAATGCAACAATTAATTATACATCTAAGTGAAAAAACAAATATTTCTAAAGAAGATTTAATTTATACCTATGGTTGTTATTTTTTTAATACCCTTTTAAGAATCCATCCAGATATATTTAAACATTACTCTTCGCCATTTACTATGCTTGCCTCCGTACAAGATCATATTCATGTTCAAGTTAAAAAACTCTATCCAGGTGCAGATCTTCCAACTTTTGAAGTTATAAAATTCAAGGATGATTATCTGGAAATGATTTATCATTCCAATAATGCCATGTACATGTTTGCCAAGGCATTAATGGATAAAACATTTGAACATTATGATCAGGATTCAAATATTACCTACATAAAATTAAAGGAAGATGGAACTAAAGTGAGATTTTTAATTTCATAACCTCATGGACTTGACCGAAAGAAATGAAATATTAAAAAGAGCTCTTAATCGAGAAAAGGTCGCTCGTAAAGAAGCGGAAAAAATACTTGAGGCAAAATCAAATGAACTTTATAGTATTTCCAATGCCTTGACCCAATCCAACAATCAACTAAAGGAATTACTTGATGAAAAATCATCTGAACTTGAAGGGGTTTTTGTAAATATTATAGATGCCTATATAGTAATGGATCTTACAGGGAATGTTATTAAAATGAATGAGGCTGCCATTAATTTAATAGGCTATAATATAACACTTGAAACTATTAACCTCTTTAAATTACTAAAGAAAGGTTATAAAAATTATACTATACGTGCATTTAAACAATTGCTGGAATTAGGATCTTATTCCAATTATCAAGCAGTTATTATCACCAAAGATCTAAAAGAAAAAATTGTCCAAATAAATGCATGTCTAATATATAATAGTGAGGGCAAACCAATAGCAGCACAAGGTATAGCAAGAGATATCACAGAAGAAACAGCCATTAAAGAGATGGTGATAGCTCAGCAAAAGCAGCTAAAATTAATTATGGATAATTCTTCAATCGGAATTTCCCTTTCCTCTCAGCATCAACTTGGATTGCTTATCGCCAACCATGCACTCTGTAACATACTTGAATATTCTCAGGAAGAATTTAAAAATATTAGGCTCCAAGATCTTACTCATTCCAAAGACAAAACGGAGTTTGAAAAATTCCTGAGAAAGTTATTTATCGGAGAAATAGATACATTTAGTTTAGAGAATAGATATATAACAAAAACCAATAAAGTCATATGGGCTAAAACAATTGTGACAGCAATTAGAGATGAACAGGGAAACATAGAATATCAAGTAGCTACTATACAAGATATCACCAAAGAAAAAGTAGCAAAAGAAAAATTAAAGGAGTCTGAAAACAGGCTTTCAACTTTAATTAGCAATCTACAAGTAGGTGTTTTACTGGAAAACGAGCATCGAAAAATAACCCTTACCAATAAACAATTCTGCAAGATGTTCTCCATTAATGCATCTCCAAATGATCTTATAGGAAGTGATTGTTCAAATGCAGCGGAAAACTCAAAGCGCTTCTTTAAAAATCCGGTATCATTTGTAAAGAGGATAAAAGAGTTGTTGGAGAAAAAGGAGATCGTTATTGGCGATGAACTTGAACTGGTAAATGGGAAAATTTATGAACGTAATTATATTCCTATATACAATAATGGTGCTTATAAAGGGCATTTATGGAGTTATGAAGATGTGACCATCCAGAAAAATTATAAAGAAAGTCTTAAAGCTCAAAAGGAAAAATATAGCAATATTATTGCTAATATGAAACTGGGCTTAATGGAAATTGATACTGAAGGCTCAATTCGGTATGTAAATCAAAACTTTTGTGAAATTAGTGGTTTTTCTGAAGAAGAATTGCTAAATCAAAAAGCTACCAGTTTAATGTTATTACCTGAAGATCAAAAAAGAGCTCAAGATATTATTAATAAACGTAATAAGGGAATTTCCGATTCTTATGAGATCACAGTTCGAACCAAAACCAATGAACTTAGGCATTGGCTATTAAGTGGCGCTCCAAATTATGATGTTCATGGGAAGGTAATAGGCTCTATAGGAATCCATCTTGATATTACCGATCAGAAAAAACTAGAATTGCAAAAAGAAGAACTATTAAAAAGTTTAGAACAACAAAATGATCAATTAAATGAGTATGCTCACATAGTTTCTCATGATTTAAAATCTCCATTAAGAAATATTTCTGCTCTTTTAACTTGGACAAAAGAAGACTTGAATGAAAAACTAGGAAAGGAAAGCTTGGAAAATCTTGATTTAATGCAAGACCAAATAGAAAAAATGGATTACTTGATAGAAAATATTTTAAAATATTCCAGCATTTCCAATAATATAGAACTCTCACATGATGATATCGACTTAAATAACACCATAGATAATATTATAGCTTCTATATATATTCCAAAGCATATTGAAATTAAAATCATTTCAAAACTGCCAATCCTTAAAGGAGATTTTACAAGGCTGCAACAACTATTTCAAAATATAATTAGCAATGCGGTAAATTATATTGATAAGGAAAAAGGGCTAATCGAGATAGATTATTTAGAAAATGAATCTCATTATATTTTTTCGATAAAAGACAACGGAATTGGAATTGCAGAAAAGGATCATAAAAAGATCTTTACGATATTTAAATCATTAGGGAATCACGATAAATCCACAGGTATAGGATTAAGTATAGTTAAGAAGATTGTCGATTTATATAAAGGTGATATTTGGTTGGAAAGCACGCTAGGAAAAGGAACCACATTCTACTTCAGTTTAAAAAAATAGAAAATGAAAATAGTTCAAGCCCAAAAATTTAATAGTAAGGAATGGAATTGCCTAACCACTGCTAACATAGAACTAAAAAATCCCTGGGTTTTTGCCAACTGGTTACTTCAAGACAATGTTGAAATGATTAATTTAGCAGGTAAAGAACAGTTTAAGCTTTTATTGCAAAATGTTGAAAAAATGGATGCCCAAATAGATGGGATCTTAAATTCCCCTACAATAGACCAAGCCGTTATAGACAGCTATCCTGTAGATTTAAATATCTTAACCAAAGATATCATTCAAACACTCCATATTCCCGAACATATTAATGTTACTATAAATAAAACCTTACCTATTATTAAAGGAGACAAATTTAGGTTTCAGCAGTTATTCCAAAATTTAATTCAAAATGCGATAAAAAGTATTGATAAACCTTTTGGTGAAATAGAAATCGATGTAGTAGAAGATGGTGCATTTTGGATATTTTCCAAAAAAGATAGTGGTAGAGGAATACCTCAGGAGTATCATACAAAGATCTTTCAAATTTTTGAAAAAATAGAAAATGATCAAGCAGCAACTGGAATAGGACTTTCCATAGTGAAAAAAATCATAGATTTTTATAATGGAAAGTTATGGCTAGAGAGTAAGCCAAATATTGGAAGTACCTTTTTCTTTACCTTACCTAGAAATAATTAACAGGTATGAAAGAACAACCTACCGTTACCGAGATAAATAAAATTTGCGGGGATAATTTAAATTATAGAGAAAGACTAATATTAGTAATCAAGAATGAACTGATCTCAGAAGTAGAGGTGTACAAAAAAAATATTTCTATGGAGAACTATATAGAATGTGCAGAAAACGTTCATAAATTGAAGCATAAAATTAGTGTGTTAGGCTTAGAGAAATCCTATGAGCTTGCCGTTCTTTTTGAGCAAGATCTAAGGAATTCTGACTTAAAAAGAAAAAACGATTTTGATAAAATCTTAAAATCGATGCTAATTTTTACTTCCCAACTTTAAAACCTAATTTATGAAATGTATTATTATAGATGACGAACAAATGGCCAGAGTAATTATTGAGGATATGATTTTGAATACTCCTGAATTATCTTTAGCGGGCAGTTTTGCCAATGCGATAGAAGCTATGAAGTTTTTGAACCAAAATGAGGTCGATCTTGTTTTCTTAGATATCCATATGCCAGCATTTACAGGATTTGATTTTATCCAAACCATAAAAAATCCACCAAAAATAATTCTTATCACATCCGATAAAGATTTTGCACTAACAGCATTTGAGTATGACTTTATAATGGATTATTTGGTAAAACCATTATCCGTAGAGCGATTCAATAAAGCGGTACAAAGAACGCTCTCTTTTAATAATATGGTACTATCAAATAAAATAGAACCTTTCGAAGATGAAACCAATAAGATCCTTTACGTTAACATAGACAGGAGGCTTATCAAAATTGACATTCCTTCTATAAATATAATTGAGGCTAAAGGTGATTATATATTGATTAAAACGGAAAAAAAGAATTATACCGTACATTCTACTTTAAAGAAAATTGAGGACAAGCTGCCCGAGAGTATATTTCTAAAAGTTCATAGATCTTACGTAATTAATTTTCTAAAAATTATTGACATTGAAGATAACAGCGTACTCATTGAAAAAAATGTTATTCCAATAAGCCGGTCCAACAGAGCTGAGTTAATGAAAAGGCTCAATTTGCTATAAAACAAGTTTTTTATTCAGCGCTACTTTAGTGATATTTATCTATGTAACAACAGTATTCATCGAAATATAAAGTTCTAAGAGTTTATATATTTTATATTTAACATATGGTATATTAATACGCTCGACCCTACATCGATATTTATGCATTTAATGTATCAAAATTAAATTTCAGCCGAATTTAATTATTTAAGTAGTTGCTGATTTTAGTTTAACAAGCCAAGGTTTCCGCCTTGGCTTCGTCATTATAAATAACAAAATTTATTTGTTGATGTGGTAGTAGGTTGATAAAATTTTTCATATCAAATTTAACGATATATCTCCGCTTGTTCATCTACATCAAAATTCCTACTATCGAATAAAAGTTCATTTTCTTGAATTGAATTCCAATTTTGCACCTATAATTTTAAAACTATTTACTATGTCTGTACTAAACTCTACTGTGCGAATATTAGAAATAAAGGGAAAACTTTATTGTGGAAATGTAACGGAAACTCAACAACAAATTGAATATGCTCTAGAGATATTCAATAACGTAATAATAAACCTAAATTCTATAAGCTCCATGGATATGTCCGGCATATTTATGCTGTACCTTCTTATTATAAAAGCTAAAGAAAAAAAGAAAAAAATTGTATTTCATGGTCTAGACAACCAAGTTGTTAAAACAGCAATGTCCGTTGCTGGAGTTAGAAGAATATTTGTTGGAGTGGCATAAATAATTAATAGTATCAAAAAAACCTTCATTGATTATAGGTGTTTTAAAGCTAAAAAAGGTTCAAGAAGTTAATTCTCTGAACCTTTTATCAATTTTAGCCCAGCATAGTTGGTTAGTTAGTTTTTTAGCCACCATCTCAAATGTAATTACCTAAACTTCTCGCACTATAATCTTTACTTAATGTTCATCTAACGAAAAATCTAATACTCTTGCTACCCTTCAAAGTAAATTTATCAAAATTAATCTTTAAACCCTTTTATTATGAAAAATGTTAAATTTTTAGTTGGTGCATTTACAATTGTACTTTCACAAAGCCTGAGTGCCCAAGACAATGATGACACCAATATTGCGACGCATATATTGGATGTAAATGTTCCAGAAGTAGCCTTATTGGATATTTATGATGACAACACTGGAACAGAAGCCGCTGCCATTATGTTCGATATGACAAATGTCACGCTTTCAGGCACTAATGCGGAGGCCGGATTATATGCCTTTCAAGATGTTAGTTATTCAGATTTATATTTGAATTACACCAGTGTCGTAGCAGGAGCTGCCAACGTAAATGGTTTTGATTTGGATAGAAAAATCAATGTTCAATTTGAAGCTGGAAGTACATTTCCAGGAAACCTAGATCTAAGAATAATGCCAGAAGCACCGGTAATTATCGTAGATGGTGGTACTGCTGATTCTGCAGGGACTGTAATGCCCGGCGGTGTAGCATTAGGAGCAACAACTCCTATTGGAACAGACGCTCTATTAGTAGATAGCATTGAAAGTGTATATACTGGAGATGAGAAACATGGTGTAAGATTAACTTATACACTAGAGCAAAATGGGAATTTTGCAGGATATTATGCTGGAACTTACCAATCTACTGTAAAGTACACGCTTACAGATTTTTAATTCTTTTTTTGCTCCATTAAAAAAGGCTCCTTATTAGGAGCCTTTTTATTTTATAGGAAAATGGATAGAAATTTATTTATATCCATTTTCCTATAAAATTAGCTTATTCCCACTTATCTACAGAAACGTGCTCGCTAGCGAATCCCACAATTGAAAACACCCATGGACAGGTAAATTTACTTGTATAGAAGGTCTATCTAAAGCAAATCTTAAATTTTACTGCCATGAGACATGTATTTTTCACAAGTGTTTTATTATTACTAATTGTCAACCAAAGTTATTCAAGTGTGGTTATTATCAATGGATTGACCCATGTTTATTCAGGGTCTTCTGGAGATCAACTGCAGGGGGAGATTATTTTACTTAATACTACAGAATTTGAACAAAGAGTAAGTTTTAAACTTAATGATGCTATTTTTTCTTGTGATAGCGATCGCTTTTTCTCTGAAAAAATATCCCACAGTCAATCTTCAAATACATGGTTTGATGGAAGCCTTACGGATAAAGTATTGGCACCAAAAGAAAAATATGTATACAGATTCTCTATTAATATTCCTAAAGATCCAACATTAAGAGGTTCTTTCTGGACAGCATTAATGCTCGATATAGAAAAACCCATTAAAGAAGAGAGACTTACCCAAAACATAGATCTAGACACTAAAATAAGATATGCTGTAGGATTACTTACCAATGTAAACAATTACAGTGAGGTTAATTTAGATTTTCAAAAATTGGATCTGGAACAAAACACCAATACGGGTGGAAAAAGCCTTTTTATCAAACTAATAAATGAAAGTTTATTTATAGAAGGTGTAAAACTCTCTTTAGAAGTATACAATCAAAATGGAGAAAAAGTTCTGGAAACTAGTACGAAGAGAAATATGGTCTTCCCGGGGTTTTGTAAGAAATATGATATTGATATTTCACAGTTAGAAAAAGGTGACTATGAATGTATTCTAATAGCCAATGCTAGAAAGGAATTTGTAGGCACCAACGTTAGCTTAACGATAAATTAAAAAGAATTACCTACCCTATAAAATCAATAAACATGAAAAATGCATTAAAATTCAGCTATTTTTTTGTTGTCCTAATAGTAGGATGCAAGGGAGATGTGCAAAATGAACGTTTTGATGCAAATCCTAGTGATATATATAATATTCCATCGACCATCTTTTTAGATCAAAAATCAAGGAATGACAGTGTGATAGGTTTAAAGGTATTTTCAGATGCCCCTAATAAGACTGTAAAAACCATATCCTATAAAAATTCTAAAGATAATTTTCAGCAAGTACAAGATTCAAAGAAAAGCCCTTCTGCAAAAACTTTAAAAAATAAGGTTGACAGCATAGTAAATGTTGATGAAACCTCATATGAAGAAAATACAACTGCACTTAGAATAAATAAAAAGAGAAATTCCCCTACCTCATCTAATAACGGATCGCAAATAACTAGACCTTTAAACCAGAAAGAGAACATCCTTATAAAAATGGATTTTCTTAATCAACAAGAAGTTTACAAAACCGCGTCTAACCATACTATTACTTTACAAATTACCAATGAAACTGACACTATACAAAATTTATTTCTGAATGAAACTTTACCTGAATCATGGAAGTTAGTATCTGCTGGGGATATTGAAAACCTAAAACCCAACGAGAAAAAACTTGTTCTTGTAAGCTTTAATATTCCTGCCAAAGCTAAGCCGGGAAAATCTAATGCGGTATTTAATTTAGTTGACGCCGAAGGCACTATTGTAAAAACTCTAGACATCAATTTTGAGGTAGATAAAAATTATAAACTTCAGGTATATACTATTTCAGCTCCCCAAACTTTAAAAGCCGGAGAAACGATAAATGCCAGATTTGGCATCCAAAATAATGGAAATATCAAACAAGAAATAGAGTTAAATTCTACAGGAACTATAACTGGTGATAAAAAATATTCTATTGCTCCAGATTCCACGCTTGTAATTGAAGTTTCAAAGAAAACAGATTCTAAAGTTTACTTTTTGAGAAATGTAGGTTCTCAGTTAGATGTTTATAGTAAAACTTCTAAACAAACCTATAGAGCGTATACCAGTACTCAAATATTTCCTAGTAAAATTGAGAAAAAAGATCCTTTTTTTAGATTTCCAATTAGAGCTAGTTTAAATTACAACAGTCATACCTATAAAAACAATCATTTTTCTACAATCTCTTCAGAACTTATGGGAGATGGTTACTTGGACTTAAATAAAAAGCATCATTTAAATTTTATAATAAGAGCCCCTCAACAACAAAATTTAAAACGATTTGGAGTAACAGATCAGTATAGTTTTATATATAGGTACAATAACAAAACGAACATTTATGTTGGGGATCATGCTTACTTTATTAACCGCTTGGGTTTTGATAGTAGATATGGTATGGGTTTTAGAATAGATCAGGATATAAAAAAATGGACATTTTCAACTTTTTATTCTAAACCTAGATTATACAGCTTTAACTCTTCAGCTCTTTATGGTGTAAAATCGGTATATCATGTTAGCGATTCCTTAAAAATTGGTCTTGCTATAGAAAGATCTCAAGGAACCATTCAAGGCGCAAGCAATAATATTGAAGCCAATCCAACCGAATCTGGCCAAATAGGTACTATTAATTTACATTATAGAAATAAGGGTACTTATATAGATGCAGAAACTTCGGTTAGTTTGACAAATGAAGCTACTGCCTTGGCCAATTATATCAATTTGGTACAGCAGTATAAAAATTTAACATATTCAGGAACTCTTACCATTGCAGGAAAAGATTATTTTGGAAGCATACGCAATAGCCTACAATACTCCAACAACTTATATTATAAAAATAATCGTTGGAATTTTGCATTAGGGCAAACCATTTCCAAAGTTAATAGACGCTTGGATCCTTTATTTTATGCTGCAGAACCTTATTATGAAAATTATTACGGGATGCTGGGTTACCGATTTAAAAATCGTCATTTAGTAAACATTCGTTTAGAACAAAGAACGAGAGAAGATCAAATGGAACCCAAATCCTATTATTATAAAGAACATGGTATTAACTATAGGTACCTTTATTCCTCTCCAGCATTTGTATTAAACTTTAGTGGAAGGTTGTCCAGAACTAAAAACCTATTAAATGAAAGCTTAGAATATAGGAATACCTATTCCCATAACTTAAATTCTTCTTACAGAATTTTGGATGAACTAACTTTAAGAGGAAGCATCAATCATAATTACAGTAACAGGTATGGTAATTCTAATATTAATATGAACTATCTAAGATATAGCTTTGGTTTTAATTATAACATGAACAAAACTTTACGAGTAAATGCCTCATACAACAGCGGATTTAGTCCGGAAGAAAATTATTTAAAACGAGATTTTATTAATGCCAATCTTTTAGTACATCTCACCAAAAACCATCAATTTGAAGTAAAGGCAAATTATTATGAAAATGCCGGAAGTGTGAATAAAAAAGAATTATTAGCATTAGGTAAATACACCTATTCTTTTGGAGTTCCCTTAAAAAGACTTTTACAACAAGGCGGCTTAAGAGGAGTTATTTATGCAGAAGACGAATCCATCAAAGTATCTGGAATTAAAATAATCGCTGCGGGGCAAACCATAGTAACCGATAAAAATGGAAGATTTCAATTGAATAACCTTCCGCTAGGAAAAAATTACGTTCTAATTGATGAATCATCCCTTCCCATGGGCATAGTTTCTTCACAAAAAACATCTATTGAATTAGAAATCCGTCAAGAAAGAGAAAGCGATATTACGTTCAAACTTATTAAATCTGCCAACATCAATGGAGCAATTAGCATTGCTGGTAATAAAACTGCTTCCAATATGCTCGAAAAATATTTCAAAATAGAAAATAAAAATTTCACCTATCATGTAGAGTCGAACAAAGAAGGAATCTTCCAGTTCAAAGATATTGTACCTGGCACCTACACCCTTAATTTAATAAGATTCAAAGAAAATGATGACTTCGAAATAAAAAAGGATATACAAATATCTGTGGGGGCGGGAGAAACAATGGATGTTCCCTTTGTTATAATCACTAAGGAGCGAAAAGTGAAATTTACCAATAAGAATTTTAAAATAGGACAGTAACCATGAAAAAATCACAACTCATATCAATTGCTATTTTCTCACTATTTATAGTGAATAGCTTCTCTCAAGAAATCATTGACGCTTCTAATCCAGATACATTTATTTTAGGAGGAGGCCAAGAAACCAATATTGCATTTATGGATTTGCAGAGAATTGCTATAACAGATATTGAACCGGATCCACATACAGGATCATCCTCCAGTGCCACGCCTATAGAAGCCGGAAAGCCTTATATTAATGTAGGAAGCCCGACAACTGATGAGTTCTGGCTTAATTTCACCTATAGATCCAGAAATAATGAAAATGCCAAGATATTCACTAGATCAAATCAACCCATCCCTGAAGGCATAAATGTAATTATTCAAATAATTTCTACCGCAAATATTGGTGGGGTATATAATGCCAACCCAAATACCAATCCTATAACCTTAAACATTTCTAATCAAGTTATTGTTAATGATTTTGCCAGTGGCTATACAGGTGATGGAGAAAACACTGGGTACTTAATAAGATACACAATAGAAAATCCAAGTTTTCAATCCTTACCAACAGGATTTGAAATAATTTTTGAAATTAGATAAATCTCTATATTATGAAAAAGCTAATCCTCTTTATAATCTGTTTAAGTTTAACACAAACTACATATTCGCAATTATTACCAGGAACATTAGATGTTTCAGGAATGCCAAATTTTATTCAATCTATAGATGATGTGGTAATGGAAGCCGGTCTGGATGATACTGCAATCGGCTTTGAAAGTAATTTTGATGCAACTCTAATTGGTTTTGTTTTAAACCCGCAGCTCCTACTGAGTTCAGAAATAATGTGTGAAACAAATGTTTTTAGATATAGTGTCTATATTCATACTACCAATGCTCCAGTAGGATTAACACTTGAAGCGAAAACAACTTTTAATAGCGGAATGCGTTTTCCAACGCTTAGCACTTATGATTTACTTCCCTTACAACCACTTGGACCTAGAGACCTTACGCCCTCTAACGGTGGATCTTATATAACGGTTCCAAATATGGGATCTCAAGCTATAAAAATATTTGAGTTTATAGGTTGCCGAACTGATATTCCTATTCAATTCAAAATTAAAGCAAGTGCATTGGTTCCCGGCACGCCCAGTAACTTTGATATTTATTATACCGTTGTTGGAAGTTTAATGTAAAAGCTTTTAAAGCTTATTAGTAGTTACTTTTTGTATGTTTTAATGTTCTTCACATTTGGCATATAAAAAAGTTTTAAGAGATGTCTTTCATTTCTAATTTTACTAACTCATATGCCTTCTTTTAGGGCACTGTCTAAACTACTTCAAAATTAATTTCCTTATTTTCCCTTCATGAAAACTCAATTAAAACATGTAGCAAAAGGAGATTATTCAATTCCTATATTTAACCTTTTTAATACAGAAATGCCGGTAATTTTACCGGCATTTCGTTTCATCACGGAACAAAGAAACATTAATAATTGAAAAAATAGAGGCTATTAACAATTGGCATTTTAGATTCTTAACTTTTCCCTGCAAGTCCCATTGGAAAAAAATCATTATTTCTTGACTTATAACGTTGAACCTTATTTAGTACTACATCGAATTTTTCCTTGGAAAAAGGCTTTATCAAATACTCTACTTGACAAGGAAATCCAGGTGCTTTATAAACGGATGGCAAATATGAGGTAATAATAATTGCCTCTGGAGTTTTCTTTAAAGATTGAATCAATTCGGTAAATCCAGGGAGTTGAAGGTCTAATAAAATAAGGTCAACTGGATTCTCATTCACATATTTTATTGCATCCATAGCATTAAAAAAATATTCCATGGAGGTTAGGCAATCAATACCATCGGAAAACTCCTTTATAAGCATTCCCGTATACATGTCATTAAATATAGTAATACTATCCATCTGAATTATTTTTATTAATAATTTTGGTAGGCAATAGAAATAGAAAATTTTTTGTATAGCCGTAAAGTATCATAAAATGAAAAATAACGTCATTCTGTCCGCGTCGGGAGTTTCAGAATCTTATAACACTAAGAGTCAATACAGTAAATAGAGGTCCTGAAATAATCCCGAAAGCTTTCGGGACAGGGTGACAAAACAACTATAGGACAAAAAACGGATATACAATCAATTGTTTTATCATTAGTTAACTACCTCTAATTTCTCTTTAAAATTGAGATAATTATCCCCTTAATGGACCTATTTTTCGACGAAACATATAAGATATTTAGACAAGCTACCTGAAATTAAATTGGAGCTGTAACCTCATTATTAAATTCAAAAAAATAATAGTCAGATTATCTTCAAATGGACTCTAATTATCCCAATATATATTTTTAAAAATAATTATAAATTTTCTTGGGATAGTCAAAAGTTACCTACTATATTTGTCACTATTTTTAATAAATCCAAATAAGAATAATGAAATACCTTACTTTATCAGCTTTGCTGCTTCTTAGCCTGAGTGCATTTTCCCAATCTGGATCTGGATTAAAGGGGGAAATTAAAAATGAATTAAATGAACCTCTTGCAGGAGCCACAATTTATCTACAGGAATTACAAAAAGGAACCACAACAGATTTCGACGGATTTTATACTTTAAAGAATATTCCCAAAGGAACTTGGACAGTAACAGTGAGAATGCTAGGGTATCAAACCAAAAAAGAAAAGGTAGAATTTACTACCGATAACTTCCAAACTTATAGTACAACAATGAAGGAAGATTACGGGAGTCTGGACGAAGTTGTAATCTCTGCAAGCCGAAACCCGGAATACCTTTCTGAAATTCCTGCTTCCATTACGGTGGTGAATTCAGCAAAACTTAAAGAATTTACCAAATTCACATCCAATATTAATGAAATTTTAGCTTATACCGTTCCTGGTCTTGCTGTGAGTACAGGAACATTTTCCAATTGGGGACAGACTTTAAGAGGCCGATCCTTGTTGGTAATGGTCGATGGAATTCCTCAATCCACCCCGCTGCGAAATGGGCAATTGGGAATTAAAAGTATTAATCCCAATGATATAAGCAGTGTTGAAGTAATAAAAGGAGCCACTTCTATATTCGGTAACGGAGGAAATGGAGGCTTTATCAACTATATTACTAAAAATCCGAATTCCACAAAAACAATAAGCGGAACTACCAATATTTGGGGAACCTCCCAACTTTCGAATACGGAAGATGCACTAGGGTATGGGGCTTATCAATCTTTTACAGGCCAGTTAGATAAATTCAATTATTACGTTAGTGGTAGTGTAGAACGAACCGGAAATAAATATGATGCAGATGGGGTTCCGCTTCTTCCTACATATGGGTTTGATAATACAGATATTTATAGTACATACGGTAAACTGGAATATTTGCTTTCTGAAAATCAAAAATTAACACTTAATGGAAACTTTTACAAATCGCTCCAAGACTCCCCTTTTATTCCAGTTTTTGCAGATGTACAGGTATTTAATGAGGAAGGAGATTACACCTTGGAGCCAGGCTATGGTATCGAGGGTTCCATTCCGGGAGAGCAACCTACGGGTTCCGAATTGATAAATGGAAGGTTAAAATATAATTTGAACGCTATTTTTTCAAGTACTACCGATTTTGAAACCGACATCTATTATTCGAAAGCCAAAAGTATTTTCTTTTATTCCGATAAATTTGAAAATGGAGGCCAATCCGTAATCAATTCGGAAAAATATGGTGTAAGGCCTAATTTCAATACTCGAATCAATTCGTATAACGGCATAGATCTCTCATTTATCTATGGTTTGGATTTATTAAGGGATAAAACTAATCAAGGCTTGTTAGATGGAAGGCTCTGGGTGCCAAATATTGAACTTATGGGTGTCGCTCCTTATTTACAAACTACTTTGAAACTAGACAAAAAGTGGGCGTTTAAAGTTGGATTGCGCTATGATGATTTGAAAATGGATATTGCCGATTATAATACCCTTCCCTATTCGCCTAAGGGAGATGGCAACTTTAACCCTTCGGTATCAGTGCAAGGGGGAGAGCTAGCTTTCGATAATCTTGCTTTTAATATGGGAATCCGATATATTGAGCATCAGGAATTCATTCCTTACATCAGTTATTCCCAAGGCTTTTCCATAGCCGATTTAGGTTCCATTTTGAGATCGGCGAGTGCTGAAAGTATAGATAATATCCAATTGGAACCAGCTGTTACTAATAATTATGAATTCGGATTTATTTCAAAATTTAATAATCTCCGTTTAGAGGCAGTAGGATATTATAGTACCTCAAATTTAGGCACCGGAGTTGTATTTAGTGATGAGCTGAATTCGTTTATACCTTCTGAACAACCGCAAAAAATATTCGGCGGGGAACTTGCTATAGACTATGCTTTTCCAAATAATAAATTAATTCTGGGAGCTTCTTATTCCTATGTAGAAGGACTTAAAAATCCTAAAGGAGATGAAAATAACTTAAGTTACGTAGGTGGAGATGTTATTTCTGCTCCCAAATTAACAGCATATATTACTTGGAAGCCAACTGAGAAGATAAGTACTACATTGAACGTGATAAATTTGGGAGATCGAAAAAGATTTGATCCATTTCAGGACACGGAAGGAAATTATGCCTTCAGGCATACTGAATTTCCTGTAAATGGGTATACGTTAGTCAATCTATCGGCGACTTACCAAATAAAGAGCAATATTGATGTTTCCTTAGGAATAAATAACCTTTTGAATGAGTATTATTTACCTGCAAGATCACAGTGGGCTGCTCCGTTAAGATCTTTTACTGTGGTAGGAGAAGGAACTAATGCACGTCTTGGTGTAACTTATAATTTTTAAATATATAGTGGTCGCCGTTATTTATGCAAGGCAATTCATAAATAACGGCACTTCTTCATAATCAAATTTATTTCTTGAAACCTTTCTCAAAAATAGTTAAGAAAATACATCTTTATTTAGGATTGTCCTGTGGAATTTTAGCTTCCATATCAGGGCTTACTGGTTCTATGTATGTATGGCAGCCAGAGATAACGACCGCTTTAAATCCAAAATTACTCAAGGTAAATACTGTCAATAATATTTCAGAAGAAGCACTTTTAAAAACTTCCCTGACGCTTTATGAATCCCAAAAAGATACTGTAGCAAAGATATTCCTCCCTTATCGAGAACAGCAGACGATTTCTATTGTCTATAATAATGGCCAAACTCTTTATTATCATCCAAAAAATGGAATGGTTCTAGGAAAAAAATCAGCTTCTATATCATTTTTCGAGGATTTGTTAAATATCCATCGAACTTTAGGCATTCCTAAAGTTGGTAAGTACATTGTGGGTGGGAGTGCCATATTATTTTTCTTTTTTCTTCTAACATCTGGATTATTTTTATGGTTGAAAAAGTATAAATCGAATTTTAAAAAAGGGATTAAAATTAAATGGAAACGAAATAAAAAAAGGTTTAACTACGACGTTCATAAAACACTTGGTATCCTCTTTTTCTTGCCGTTGCTCGTCATGGCCTTTTCTGGTGGATATTTCACTTATAACACCTACTATAAAGAAGGTTTTAAGTTTGCAGATGGTTCTACCATAAATACCAAACCTAAAAAAAAGAAGAAGGTGGGCACTACGTTAGACATACTAGACTTATTAGAGAATCCAGACAAAAAATATTCACTTCGTGCAATTTACTTTCCTAAAGATCCAAATGAAGTATATCAATTTAGGTATATAAAAGACCGATTTATTGTTCCCGGCCTTAGAAAAACCAAGGAATTAAAATTAAATCAAAATGGTAAAGTTATTAATGCGACCTCCTTTGACAGCCATCCGATTAGTGAACAAATAGCAGCACAAATGTACCCAATTCATATTGGAGAAATCGCAGGCTTACTAGGTAGGATTTTGGTTTTTATCTCAGGGTTTGTTCCAATAATTCTATTTATTACAGGTCTTCGATCTTACTATTTTAGAATGCAAAGATGAATTTGCCATGTTAAATTGATTAATTTATTCCTTCTTTTATATTCATCTATAAATTTATAAACATATGTAAATAATTATTTTAGCCCCAAATTAGGCTCTCGAAAAATCTTTAGGGACATAAATTTTATTAAATCAAAATAAATGTATTCCCAAAATTAAATTATTTGTATATCCGTTTTTTGTCCTAATAGTTCTTTCGTCACCCTGAATTTATTTCAGGGTCTCCATATTGCATTGATGTACATTGAAATGAGATTCTGAAACAAGTTCAGAATGACGTCATTTTTCAGTTTAGGATACTTTACGGACAAACGATTTAAATTATTAAGGTATATAAAAATTATGATCAATGTCTAAATTTAATGAACATAAAAACAAATGGGGAATAGCAAGAGGGTAACGGGCAGAGCCGCGTTACAATCCATTTCCCCTTAGTTTTGCTTTCATTTAATAGTGAATAGTGATGAATCGTATGAAATAAAAAAATCCCTTCAAACTTTTTTACTAAAAAATGCTCACAGCCCAGTAAAATTGGTGAACTTTTTACTAAAAAACACCATTTTTAGAAGGGAATTCTTACAAATTGTATGGGATATAATATCTAAGAACTTATTGAAAATGTTAGTAGATTTTAGTTAACAACAAAGAACGTTTACCACATCTCCTTTCATCACTTCGCAAAAGCTCCGTTCCAGAAAAAGAGGTTCATTCACAAGCTCTTGGACACAAGTCAAAAAAGTATTTGCATCATTCTATAAGTCCTAGGAGGAAAACTTTTTTGACTTAAGTGCGCTTGTTCCATTTTCATAACTAACTTCTGGCTTCAAAAGAATGATCATTCCTTCAATATTTTTATTCAGCTTTCATAGCTTTAACTTTTATTGCATAAGAAACAGGATTTGAAATTAACGGCCTGCATAAAACTGCTTTGCTTTTTATAAGGCCTTTACTTGAAGTGAGATTGCATCAAAAGGTAATGCATACGGCTCTGAAATAAGTAAATGAATATGGAAAAAAACTATTTTCATTTTGATCTCAATACGCTGCGTAATTAAGCACAAAAGGAAAATGCGCCAGGTAAAAAAAGTGAATTTTTATGATAGGTCAAGTCAAATTTTCAGCTGTTTTAAAAGAAAAGAAAGATCTAAAAAAAGCTGGTTTCCATTCGAAGAAAAATTAATTTCAAATGAGGAATATAAATTACACCGGTAAATTCTCTCCGGGAGGAATTCATTTTTGAGTAGCAAAGCAAGATGTGTCATTGTGATGATTTACAAACTCAATAGAAAATTTATGAGTAATTGCAAATTTGCTTACATCTGTGGGTTGTACTAAACTACTTCTTCTAATGCAGATTTCCATATTATAAATCCCTTTTTGTCATCTGAATAATCGTGTATAATTCTCGTAAAGTTTTCAGGGCTTTTTTCTAAAAATGTCTGTCTTCCTTTTTCTCTAATAATACTTAATTGGTTATCAATTTGTCTTACTTCCTCAATTAAAGATGCTTTGTTTTTAGGGACATACCAAATATAAGTGGCTTCTTCAGTGTCCAAAGTTTCCAAAATAATAAAATAATTATTCTCTCCGGCAAGCAGAAAAACAAATGAAAATGGATTTAATACAAAACGAATTTTCATTATCGGACTTTCGTGTTTGTTAGCCAAGTATCGAATGTTCTGTGAATGTTTGTATTGCTTGTTTTTCAGAATTTCATTCAACAAATCTTCTGCGTGAGCATAAATTTTCTCCTGTTCTTGTAATTCATCAGAAGTCAGGATGTTTTGATTTTTTGGACTGAACTTCTTGAGCAATCCTTTATTTAGAAACTGAAATTTCACGCCCTCAACCACTTCTTTATTGATTCGGTCCATATCAGTTGATAGTGCCAATTGAGAAACCAATTTCCCGTTTTCAAATTCAGCAAACAATTCTACAGCAACACTTTTTGACTTTAGAGTTTTGATAAAATAGGGTTTAAGCACCTCAAATTCTGGTCTAATTTCGTTGTTTTCAACCTGAAATTGAAGTTCCGTATTCATCTCGACAACTGCATATTTGAACGCCACACTTCCATAATGAAACTCTAATTCCTCAATTGCAACTTTAATTTTCTTTTCTATAGTTATAACGTGATTTGAAGTTGGGATTTCATCCTTTAGTTCATCAAACAAAGTTGCCTGCTGGTCAATTTTTCGATAATAAGTATTTCGCTTTAAGAAAAGTCTGTTGACATAATCAATTTTATAATCTCGATAATCATAAATGATTGGGTTTATTTCAGAGCGTTGTACCCTGCCTATATATTGGATTAGTTTGCCTTCAAAAGAAAAGGGATAGACCAAAAACAAACAGCTAATATTTTGTAAATCTGTTCCTTCCCCAAAATATTGTCCTGTTGTAATTAAAACCTGAAAGTTCCCTTCTTGTAATGTTTTCCATTTAGTTTTTTTGTAAGTTTCTGAATCTTCTCCGCTCAGCGTAATGGCTTCATACGATTGTTTTAAAAACAAATACAACGTATCAATATGCTCTTTTCGTTCGGTAATGATTACTGTTTTTTTACCTTGGTTCAGTTCCGTTTTTACATCTTCCAATATCAGTTTATTTCGGGTGGTATCGTGAACCAATATTTTTGAGAACACTTCAAAAATGTCAGTTTTAGAGTTGTAGGGAACATCTAATTCTGTATTTCGAATAATGATTTTTGCCTCTTTATAATTTTCAATTTCGGTGGGTTGAATATTCGCAATAATCTCTCCCAAATGTGTAAAAATCATTTTACCATCGTTATATTTTCTGAAAGGAGTAGCGGTTAATCCATATAAATAATAGGCTTCTAATTTCTCAATCGTATTTCTGAAAGTTTTGGCAGGAACGTGATGGCATTCATCCACAATGATGGTTCCAAATTGATTTTGAACAGATTCTATTTGTTTTGGTAAACTTTGAATTGTTGCAACAGTAATTTGTTTACCAATTTTTGACTTCCCTTGACCGATAACGCCAATATCTCTTTTCGGAATACCCAGAAATACTTCAATCCGTTCTATCCATTGTTTCAATAAATGTTTTCGGTGAAGAATAATAAGTGCCGGTTGTCTTTTATCGGCAATTATTTTTAGTCCAATCACTGTTTTTCCAGAATTTGGTGGGGCTACAATTACCCCGTAATCCTTTTTAGAACTCGTATTTATTACACCTAGTTGATGATTTCGCAACGCAGCATTAAACGCAAAAGGAATTGATGGCTTAAGTTTTCTTCCATCAACAAATTCAAATTCGATTTGTGATTCTTTACAAAACCTCAAAAGCTTGCCTATAAATCCCCGAGGAACAAAGATTTCACTTTCCGATTCCTCAATCATTTTAAAATAACGAGCTGTTTCAAAGGTGTTCCTTCCTGATTTCTTTTTGATGAAAAACTCGGAATTGGCAAAATTCAATTCTTCTTTCAGAAAATGCGTAAGCGTTGGCGTTAATCCAATTCTGCTAATTCTTATAGTATTGCTTAAATAAATACTAAGTTTTCCATTTGTTGTTTGCGGTTTTATTTTCCCAGCATCAGGCGCTAATCTATTATAAAGTTCGTCCAAATAGTCTATGGAAACCTTTTGAACATTTTTCAAAAAATTCCATTGATCAGTAAATTGTTCAAATGATTCGGGATCAACAAAGCAGCTGTTTCCCTTTTCAAAGGTTGGCTTATAAAGCGGTAAAGCAATGAGGTTTCCGAAGCCTTTACCTGAGAGAAAATCCTGATTGGGAAATAATCTATCAAAACTTGAACTTTTGTCGAACATTGAAAATGCCCCAGATTGTTCTAAAATAGAAATGAATATTTTGCGACTTCTTATGGCAGGATATGGTTTGTCAAAAAATATCCAAACGTGTCCGCCATTACCAGAACGGGAACGCTCCAAATAAGCTGGAATGTCTTTATCATTACAGGCGTTTAGAAAAGTAATAGCTTCCTTTTGCCAATTGGCTTTATCAAAATCTGCTACTAAAAACCAAGTGGTATTGTCTTGTAATAGTGGATAAATTCCAATCTGATGAAATCCATCTAAGTGCTTTTGAATTTGTTCATCAGTAAATTTTAGATAGGATTTCTCTTTAAAATTATGAAAAGTACCACCGTTCATTTTATGTGTACGAAAACGATATGGGTCGTAAAAAACGGCTGGCATATAGCCCGATTTACTCCCCCCGCCTGCCGGACGGGCAGGTTTTTCCCAACGGACTGCAAACACATCTTCACGCCCTTTGAAAAGGTAGCGAAAAAGATTGATATTTTCAGAAATTGAAACCATATCATTAAAATTACTCAACCCCAATCGTCATAATCACGTTGTTCCATAGGAGTTTTTCTTATTTCATCAATATTGGATAATATTTTGTCTAATGTCTTTCTAAACTCTTTTTCGATTACAGATTCACCATAGAAAATATCATCTATTATTTTTTCGAAATCATCCAACTGAAGCCAATCTTTTATTTTGGCTTCTGCTTGATTCAAATAGTGGTCATCATCTAAACAACTAGACGCCAATACCCCGAATTGCAAAGTCAAGTCGTGATTGAATTTTTCTGCCCCTGCGATGATTCCCTTATAAGCCGGTATTGATAAATCGTCTGTATCCATTATTTCTTATTTCTATTTAATCTTCTCGCTGACAACTTCTGCCAAATACTATCCGCAAGTTTTATTTCTTTTGATAATTAAATTCATCTTTTAGTTCATTCATAAAGTAACTTCCCTTTGCTGCGGAACTCATTAATTCTTTATACACATTTTCTGGAACATCAAAATACTGGTAAACAGCTCCGTGGTGAAATTCTATTTCTAAAATGCGTGCTTCTTTGTCATAACCAACAGCCGCAATGTTGGAAGAGTCTACTGGAATTCTTTTTATTCCTGTAATACTGTCTTCTGAAATGATAGCGAGCACTTTTTTACCTAAATCAGTAGTATAATATTTTTGATTTTTACTTGTTGGCTTATCAGGCAACGTTTGTTTTAACCAGTCAACCTCCAAGAGAGGTTTTATGTAGTTATCGAAATTTCTGCTGTTATTATACAAATCCAAGTTTTCCAAAATAGATAAACGGTTTTGTGGCTTTTCACAATAGTTTAATACCTTTAGATAAATAGATTCTAAAAGTTCAAGTAACTTAGGCTCTACTTGATCTCTTTTTGGTGTTTTTTGCGACCTAAGATGTTTGTCTATTTCGACTAATGATCTTAAAATCAATGTTTTATCTTTGTCCTTTCTTAGGTCGTCTTCCTGACCTAGGATGGAATTTGTGAGTGGGTGTACGGATAGAATACACAAAAAATAAGCATTGTTTTCGTCCGTCTCAAAAATGGGTGGAGGTGAACCATTTTCGGCTAAACTTTTGTGAATAATAGGCAATCCGGTTCCTCTGCCTTTCATGAGTTTCAGCTCTTTTAAATATCCACCTATTTTACGGTTTCTGTAATCACGTGCCACTACTCTTTGTTTTTTTAACATCGCTTGGTTAATAGGTGGCATAGGACCAGGGAAACTCAATATTTCAATTTTATCTTTATGTATTTGAATCTCAACAGGGTTTTCATGCTCATAGCTTTTATGATAAACGGCATTGACCACCGCTTCTTCTATAGCTTGAAAGGGATAGTTAAAGAAGCGTATGGATTCTGCTTGCTTAGCTGATTTAACCACCAATTCTTCGACAATAGTTGATTTAAAATACTGCAAAACATCTCTAATCTGCTGAATAATAGAACCTGTAAATATTTTTTCGGTATAATCTTTCCCAACTTCATTTTTATGAATCACCAATTCAATAGTCGCTCCGGAAAAATATTTTTCGGGATGTTCATTAAACAAGAGCAAACCAGCATTTGTAGGTCGTAATAGTTCGTCTGAACCTTTGGCAATCATTAGATGTCTGCACAATTCAGGGAATGGCATTTTTGTACTCTCCTCATACAAGGAGCTCATCACTTCTTTCAAATAGTTTTGAATCAAACGCAAATTCAAATCATCTAACAAAGCGGTTTGGTTTATTCGGTCATCAAATGGGATGCGTGCCGTGAGTTCAATCAACCTTCTCTCGTCATCAGAACCATCTTTTATTTTTAACGTTTTTGAACCTCGCTTGATGTACATTGCTCTTTCAGTTCTTTTTTTGCTTAAACCAATGGGGGCTTTGTAGGGTCTGTTATCTCCCGCGGGGGCAAAAACAACCAGGATATGCCTCTCATCCATTAAATAAGGCTGAAAAACAGGAATATATACAGGGCTTAATTTATGAGACAGTTCAATCAGTTTTTTCTGGATAGCATCCAATTCTTGAACCTCTAAACCAATTGGCGGTAATTTAGCTTTGCCATTTTCTTCTTCTACTCCAATAATGACATAACCTCCATCCCAGTTGTTAATATCATTAGCATAGGCACATAAAGAGTGAATGACATCCTCTGGATTCCATCCTTTTTTTAACTCAATCCGATCCCATTCAACCGTATTGCCGTGTAGTAATTCATCTATATTTATGGGTAATGCCATTATTTATTTAAATCATATTAAAATTTTTCACTATAATTTCATCATATATTGATGGGGATATCCAAAAACGCTAACCAATTTTTTCTTTGACTCTTTTACTTTTTATTAGCTTTTATATATTTCAACCTTTCCTCGGCTACTTTCAATGCTTCTATTCCTAAATCTTCGTCTTTAATTTCATTCAAAATCTTGTCGCTTAGGAACAAAATCAAAAGTTCCTCTGTGTTGTAATTGTATATGTCGGCAAGTTTCAAAACAACTTCTTTTGTAATTTTCCGCTCTCCACGCTCCATTTTGCTCAAAATAGCTACATCAATGTCGAGCAACGCAGCCACTTTCCGCAAGGGGAGTTCCTTTACTTCTCGTATGTGCCTTAACTTTTCGCCTATTGTTTCTGTTGACATAATCTATATTGACATAATGTGTCTAAAATAGGGAGAGATTTTTGATTTATCTTTACTGATTTGAAATTAATTTCAACATTCCTGTCGAGCCTTAACAAATTGTCTTTTTAGCAAAGCTTGGGGTATGTGCCTTATGAAGAAATGGAAATACTAGATGAATTGCAAGAATTTGTAAAATAATCATATTTTAAAAAGGAAAGTGAAGCTTATCACCTTATGAACTAGATAATTTTAAATCCTTTTCTTGGACTATATTTTAAAATTGGATTAAACTTTAAAAGCTATATCCATAGAAATTCTATTTACACAAAATTTTGGATACTGTCTTTATTTTTTAGTGAACGTATGCCAAAATAAATTCCCATTTCAAATGGATATAAAATTGAATTTTTGGCTTTGGGTTCAAGACTTTTTGGACGAACCTTTTTTCCTAGAACAGGATGTAGGGAAATATGATTAGTACACGCATAAATTTCACTTCAACTTTTGAATTTGTCGCAAAAATGAGCCTGTTTATAGCAATTCCGAGCGCATTTGTCGCAAATTTCTGGAAATACAAAATTAAAAACAGATACAAGTATTTGAAAATCAATAATTTAAAAATATGTAACATCGCTCTGCGTGTTACCCTCTTGCTACTCATTTTTATCCGCTTCGCTACTAAAAATGGTAGCTTCTGTAATGGGCATTAAAACGCTTCCTAATAAAAACCATATACTTATTATATCTTGAACGTTTTCCTTTTGTTTTAGTAAAAAAGTTAAAAAAAAGTGCAAATTGAAAATGGATGTTCTTTTCAATTCCATTTACTTCCCATAGCGCCATCCGTTACCTTTTGGTGATTTTTTACACGGGATTTGTAATTGGCAAAGGCTTATAAAAGGGAAAGCGCAGCGACCGGTTATGCTGCCGTCCAATTTTAAATCCTGTAATTTTTCCATCAAAAGGTAATGGTAGGTGGGAAGTTGGAGGGCCAACCTTGAAATACAGCACGAAAGTTATCTCCTATATTTTCATATAACTACGAATGCCAGCGGACTTGAGCCAAAAAATATTTTAAAGCAGCTTTACATTACTCTTATCCGGAATGTACTTTAAGAAATGTAATATAAAAGCACCTTCTATTTTTTGGCTTGTGTCCAAGATTTTTTAGACGAACCGCTTCTCCTGAAATGGAGTTTTTACGCAATGTAGGGAAATGGGGTGAGGACTTTGCCGTCTTCTAAAGCTTAAAACAACTATTTTTTATCATTGGGATTCCCTTTTACGAAGAGAAGGCTTCAACTTTTTCCGAAGTATATCTATATCAGATGAAATCTTGGTATCAATTACCCTAGCATAGATTTGTGTAGTGGTAAGTTTGGTATGCCCCAATAATTTCGATACAGTTTCAATAGGTACGCCATTGGAGAGCGTTACCGTCATTGCAAAGGTATGCCTAGCCACATGGAAACTCAGCTTTTTATGGATACCACACTGGCTGGCGATATCCTTAAGGTACTTATTGGTTTTCTGGTTGGAAAATATAGGCAGCAAAAACTCTGAATTATTAGAGGCAGAATATTTATTCAATATAGTCTTAGCTTTTTCCAATAGAGGTATTTTCATAGGAGTCTGGCTCTTTTCCCGGAAACAGTGTATCCAGTCCCGTCCATCAATACCTTTTACCAAATGGTTTTTTTGAAAGTTTCTTTACATCTGTGCAAGATAAACCGGTATAGTAAGCAAATAGAAAGATGTTCTTGGTTTTTTCCAATGTGGTACTGGAAATATAGTTTCTTCCAGTTTTTGAAGCTCCAACCTGCTTAAAAAAGCCCGGTCAAACTTTTTGAATTTCATCTTATAGTCCCGGAATGGGTTCTTGAACATCCATTCTAATTTTATGGCGAGGTTCAGTAATTTCTTGAACCGTTCCATATGTTTCATGATCCCATTATTGGTCAGTTGTAGCTTTCCAAAACAGGATACTGAATGTGATTTTTGTTTCCATTACCTTCTCTTTTAAAAGTTAATAAATTGAGATAAACGAAAATCAAATCACTTTATAAGGTCCGGTAGGTTGAAGTTAAGAAAAAAAGGTGACCGAAGAGGTGACCGATTAGGTCACTTTAAAGATGGTTTTAAATAAAAACAAATGATCCTAAATTCTATTAAAGTATTGAAAATCATTTGTTTAGGTATTATTTAATGTCATTTAAAACATTAAAAGTCGGGGTGGCAGAACGCACCTCTTATTTGTTATCCCTTGTTAATAGAGACTTTTCAATATTTCTGATTTAAAAGGTCACCGAATCGGTTCCATTTATTTCATAATCATTGGATTTAGTTATCATCTTTTCGCATCCATAAATTCATTCATTTCACTGATCTAAGATTTTGATCTGCATATATTTTGAAATCTGTAAATACCTTATCTTAAGTTACAAATTGTTATTTACAGACTAAAACTAAACTTAAATAAAGTTAATTATTTTGACTTCATCTTAAAGATATGATTTGATTTTTTAAAATAAAAATCACACGACTGTTTAATAACTCTTTTATTGGATTATCACTAAAACCGTAAAAATCCTACGGTTTCAATTGATAGTTTCCAGTTGTTAATCCATTATCATTGTTTTATCTGAAAAATTTTCAATAAAATTGATATGGATTTAAAAACTAATGTTTGTTTCTTACTTGTTTTATTCTCTTGTTTGAGTTTATTCTCTCAACAAACCTTACCAGAAGTAACACCCCCTTCACCAACTGCATTTGAATTAGGTAAATATGGTGATATCCCTGTAGGGATGTTTACTGGAACTGCCAATGTTAATATTCCTCTTTATAATTTTAAGAGCAAAAACCTTTCTTTCCCAATTTCTCTTAGCTATAATAACAGTGGAATTAGGGTGAATCAAGTATCAAGCTGGGTAGGTTTAGGTTGGAACTTGAATATTGGTGGAGTAATAACGCGAACGGTTAAAGGACATGCGGATAATACTGTAGGTAGTAATTCATCTAATAGGGATTTTCCAGACCTAGAGATTACTGAGGGGGTTAATAATTCTAAGTTAAATCCAGATGTTCATAAATTTCTATATCAAAACTCTATTAATGGTAAGGATGCAGAGCATGATCTTTATAATTTTAATTTTATGGGTTTTCAAGGTCAATTTGTGATCGATGGGTATGACCGTATTGTATTATTGAATAATGATAAGGCTCTTAAGATTACAAGTTCAGGCAGTCTCGATTCTACAACATTTCAGATCACAGATGAATCTGGAATAAAATACACTTTTTCAGTTGTAGAGGAATCAGAAACCATCTCTATTTGCAATGATGCAGCAAATGCGCCTAGACCGATTACTGCATGGTATCTTTCTCAAATCACACATCCTCTTGGAGATCAGATCAATCTCGGTTATGTATCCAATACATATACCTATTATCAAGGTAAGTCTGAAACTTATGGGAGATCAAAAACTTATAAATCTTGTGGAGATATTTCGTGCGATGATTGGGGGTACTCTTACTGTGAACTTCATTATAGAGTAGTTGGAGTGAAATTGGCAACTATAAGTACTAACAACCCTTTAGATGGCCAGGTGGTTATTAAATCTGATCTTGTACATCCAGATATTTTGTCCTATGAATTAGTTGAGGAGATAAAAATTCTAAATTCAACCGGCTCAATTTTAGAAAAGGTAGGATTGAATTACTTTTTCAACTCCAATAAAAGAGTATTTCTAGATAATATCACTTATAAGGATTTAACCAAAAAGCATACATTTTCATATAACAATTCCTCAAATTTTCCTAAGAGAGATAGTAAAGGCCTCGATCATTGGGGATTTTATAATGGACAAACAAACAACCCCTCTTTATTGCCCAGACCTAATACCACTTTATGGCAGAATCCTCAAAATATTGGGGCAGACCGAGAACCCAATGCTACCTATGCTATCTATGGATTGTTAAGTGAGGTTACTTTTCCAACTGGTGGTAAAACTAAATTTTATTATGAGCCTAATATGTATTTTGGCTATAAACGAGAATATGTGAATAACACGATTTTTGTGAACAGCAATCCATATTCTCCTTATAATGCAATTGCATCATTTTCGACAAGTTCAAATTACAGCAATACTAGTAACTACCCCACACGCCTTCTAGGCTATGAAGATATTGATAATTTCGGGTGTTTTGGCTGTAGTGGTAGTGGGAGACTTGAACTTTGGGATGTCACAGGATCCCCACAGCTCAAAAATAGATATGATTTTTCAAAAGGAAATTTACTTGATGTAGAATTTAGTCTTTCTCCTAGCAGGGATTATGAATTGAGAGTTAGTGCTTTATCAGGATCGCTTCATTGGATGGGAAAACTGGAATTCTATGATGAACAGAATGTGCAGCAAAACCAAATTGGCTCTGGGATGCGCATAAAAAAAACAGAGGATTATCTTAATGATGGACAGAATATGATCAAGCGCTATTATTATGCAAAATTAAATAACCTGCAACAGTCAACCGGTATCGAAGGGGTTAAGCCGGACTATTTATCGGAAGCTATTCAAAGGAAAATTTGTGAAGGAAGTGGTCCATTCCCTTTAGGAGCATCTATCGATTGTTTTCAAGAAATACTGTCCTCAAGCAGTTCACAATCATTACTTAATCAACGCGGTAGCATTGTCAATTATTCAAATGTAACCGTGAGTATTGGGGGTAATAATTTTGAAAACGGCGCAGAGGAACATGAGTTTATAATAAATAGGCTTAGTACTGCAGAGATCATTCATGGAGGAGGAATATATTTAGAATTGCCTTTGTTCAATCAAAATGCATTGAATAATGGTTTTGAAAAAACTGTGGCATATTATAGGAAAATTAATGGGGTCTTAAAAAAGGCATATCAAAAGGAGTTCACTTTTTCTAGTGATCCATTATTCAGTAAAGAGATTCCGAGCTATATAGTAAAGAAAGCATACGAGGAAAACATTTTCACTACCCCACAGCCTTATACGTGTACCTCTTCTGATATTAATAAAACTTATACTTATAGCTATTGTGCAACCAATCATGTGCATTTTTGGAAACAGCTCCCAAATATCTCATGCATCGCTAGTGGTGCCAATAATCAAAATATAATAAAAGAACATCCATGTAATAGACAAAACAAATCTGCTGGGCAAACTGTGGCTATTGATGCATTTAACATCAATCATGTAGAAGCGATTAAATACAATTATATCGTTGAACGATATACGTTGGATAAAACAGTTGAGCGTAATTATGATGAAAATGGAACGGAAATAAACTCCAAGGTAATAGAGAATTTCTATGAGAATCCTAAGAACCTGCAATTAACCAGACAACTACTAACTACTAGCGATGGCAATACATCAATTACTACGATGTTTTATGCAGATGATGTGAACTCAGTAAATAGTCTGGGATATGATAATTTGACAACTGCGGAATATGCTGCAATCTCAAAGTTAAAAGTTGCTAACGAACATCGTATAGCAATTCCTATTCAAACCTTAACTGAATTAAAAAACTCCTCAGGAACTGTCCTTTCTAAAACTGCTCAAAGAACAATTTTTAAGGATGATGGAACATTGGTTTTACCGGGTTCTATGGAATCCTCAAAGTTATCAGATCCTCTTGAATCTCGAATGGTATACAAACAATATGATAACAAGGGTAATCCTCTAGAGGTATCGATGGTAAATGGCCCAACGACTGTTTATATCTGGGGTTACAATCAGCAATTTCCGATCGCTAAAATTGAAAATGCCACTTATTCAGAGGTGTCCTCTCAAGTAGGAAATCTACAAACCAAATCTAATTTGGATACAGATCGAACCATAGGAACTTCGGGTACCGAAGGAGCACTACGCTCAGCTTTAACAACCCTTAGAAATACAACAGCGTTAAGCGATGCCATGATCACTACTTATACCTATGATCCTTTGGTTGGAGTTACTAGTGTTACCGATACCAAGGGTTATATCAGTTATTATAGTTATGACACTTTCAATCGCTTACAATTCATTAAGGACGCCAATGGAAAAATCTTAAATGAGTACAAATACAACTATAAATCCAATTAAATTATGAAATCATTACTACTATTTGGATCCTTCATTTTTTTTGGTAGCCTTGTATCTGCTCAAACCGGTACAGAGAACTATGTACAGAAAAAAACCTATAAGAAGGAGTCTTCTACCGCCCTATCTGGCAACACCAATGTAATCGAGGAGATCACTTATCTCGATGGATTGGGAAGAACAAAGCAAACCATCGGAGTAGATCAATCTCCGAGCCTTCAAGATATTGTCACTTTTATTGGCTATGATGCCTATGGCAGGCAGGACAAGCAATATTTGCCAGTTCCAGATGCTACAGGGACTGCAGGAAGCTTTAAAACAGGGGATATTGCATTAAAGGCAAAAACCTATTATAAATCAAACTATGGATCAGATTTTTTAGGTACTGCGGCAACCTCCAATCCCTATTCCGAAACCCGATTTGAGGACTCGCCCTTGAACCGTGCGATAGAGCAAGGAGCCCCGGGAGACGCTTGGGAAATAAATCCCACAAGCGATACAGATCATAGTGTTAAATTTGAATACAAGGCCAATACCCATAACCCAGCCTCTCCAACTAGTTCAGCAAATGATAACGTTCGTTTATATAATGTGAGTCTGAACACTGTTTACACTCCTACGTTAAATCTTCAAGGGTATTACACGGCTGGTGAATTGTATAAATCAATCGTAAAGAATGAGAATTGGACCAGTGGAGTGAACAATACGACTGAAGAATTCAAGGACAAGCAAGGACGAGTAGTTCTAAAACGAACTTATAATGCAAGTGTTCCACATGACACTTATTACGTATATGACGCTTATGGAAACCTGACCTATGTGCTGCCCCCAAAATCGGAGCCTCAATCTGCCAAACCAGATGCTACGGAATTATCAGAACTATGCTACCAATACAAGTATGACAAGCGTAATAGATTGGTGGAGAAAAAGATCCCGGGAAAGAATGTGGAATTTATTGTTTATAATAAACTGGATCAACCCGTATTGACCCAAGATGCTAATTTAAAGGCTCAAAACAAATGGTTGTATACCAAATACGATGCTTTTGGAAGGGTGGTCTCCACGGGATTATTTACTAATAGCAGTGGCTCACAAGCCATTATGCAAGCCGCCTTAGATAATCATTACAATGGAACGGCTAATAAAGCCTGGGAGGAAAAGACTACCACCAGCACTAATAATTATTATACCAACCAAAGTTACCCAACTTCTAGTATTGAAGTGCTCACTTTAAATTATTATGATAACTACACTTTTAATACCGCAGGGTTAAAACTAAATGCAGGTACCCTTGTTTTTGATGACAATGTGGAATATACCACCAAAGGACTTCCAACGGGAAGCCGGGTAAAAGTTTTGGGACAAACAAGCTGGATCACCAGTGTGATGCATTATGACGACAAAGGGCGAGTAATCTACAGTGCTAGTAACAATGCTTTTTTAGGAAGCACAGATAAAGTAAAACAAGACCTGGATTTTATTGGGAATGTACTTGCTACAGAAGCCACCCATACCAAGGGAAGTATGAATGTTGTTACATTGGATAACTACACCTATGATCATGTAAATAGACTGCTAAAGCATACCCAAACCCTAAACGGGAGAACAGAGCTGATTGCAGAAAATGCTTATAGTGAAACGGGAGAATTAAAAAGTAAAAAGGTAGGAAATATCGCTACCAGCAGCAGCCGACTGCAAACGGTGGATTACACCTATAACGTTCGAGGTTGGTTAAAGCAAATTAATAATCCAGCGAGTTTGGGAAGCGATCTCTTTGGCTTTAAACTAAACTACAATACAGCAGGTCACGGAGCAACGCCATTGTATAACGGGAACATTGCAGAGACAGAATGGAAAACACAGAATGACAATGTGCTGCGATGGTATAATTATAGTTATGATAATTTGAACAGACTTACCGCCGGAACTGCCAATAGTACTAACTATAATGTAAGCGGGATCACTTATGACAAGAATGGGAATATTCTAACTTTAACCAGAAGAGGTCAAACCAATGCTTCTGCTTCGACTTTTGGGAACATGGATGTACTTACCTATGGCTATTCTAGTTATAGTAATAAGTTGCTAAATGTAAATGATACAGGAAATACAACCTATGGTTTTAAAGATAGTTCTGGAGCAACGACACAATACACCTATGACATCAATGGCAACTTAACATCCGATGCCAATAAGGGGATTACCAGTGTGTTGTACAACCACCTGAACATGCCGACCAAGATTACTGTTACGGGTGCTGATGCAGGTGTGTTGGATTACACCTATTCTGCCGATGGAATAAAATTGCAGAAGAAAAAGACAGTTGGAGCAAATGTAACCACAATGGACTATGCGGGCAATTTCATTTACGAAAACAACGTCCTGAAGCAGTTCTACCAACCAGAGGGCTATGTCGAACCTGACGGGAACGGCTCTTACCAATATGTGTACCAATATCAAGATATTTGGGGGAACACGAGGATAACCTATGCGGACGACAACAACAATGGGAGCGTGAACAGTTCAGAGATAAGGAGGGAGCAAAACTACTATCCCTATGGATTGGAGCATAAAGGCTATAATGGTTCTTCTTACGGGGTTAAGAATAACCTGAAAACATACCAAGGACAGGAATTTACGGAAGATTTAGGACTGAATACCCACGAATGGAAATACCGCATGAGTGATCCGTCCATAGGTAGGTTTTGGCAAATAGACCCATTGGCGGAGGATTACACCTATAATTCAACGTATGCATTTCAAGAGAACAAAATGGGAATGGGTACAGAGCTTGAAGGAGCGGAATTATTACCGCATCCTTGGATGGTTGCAGATGCAGCAGCAAACCCAAATGGCGTAAGTGCTCACGCTTTTGGAATTAGTAATGGATTAGCAAATACAGTTACTGGAACTTGGAATGCTGTTACAAACCCTGGGCAAACTTTAAAAGGAATGGCTAATATGATGATTGTAGGAGCATCACAAGGTAATCCTTCAAGTATGTTAGCATTAGATAATGCTCTTGGTTCTGATAGTTTCGGAACAAGTGCAGCAATGAGCCAAGCTCTAGATGGAGCAGTAAATGATGTAGTAAATGGTAACGGTTTTGAAAGAGGTACAGTAATTGGAGAAGTATTAGGAGCTGTTGCTGTCACTAAAGGAACCACAACGGCACTTAAAGGACTTTCTACTTTAAATAAACTCACTACAGCTGAAGGGTTTTTGTTAGGAGGTGTAAATATAAAAGCACCATTTAATATTCCTGTACAGAGATTTGGATTAATGAAAGTGGATGGAGTAAATCATTTTAGTCCTCAAATAGGCTCTAGCAAACTTCTTAATAGAACTTTTAATGCCATAAAACCTGAATTTAATTCATTAGATTTATTTACGAAAGGAATAATACCTAAAGGAACGCCTATTAAATTTGGAATTGTTGGGCCGCAAAGTTTAAAATATCCTGGAGGAAATATTCAAATATTAGCTAATCCAAAAAATGTATTAAATCAGGAATCTAAACTTATAAATCAATAATGATGTTAACCGCAGTAAATTATCCATCCAAATATAATTTTAAAGACAATCTATTAGAATATAGAGACCTCAAGGAAATGTCTCAAGGAGGTCCAGAAATTGGTAAATTATTTTTAAATAATGAAATGATATTAAAAGATGAATATTTTAGTGGACCCTTAATTTTTCAAGAAAATTTGAATAAAGTAATTGTCCCTGTATTATATAGAAGTTTTTTTTTTACTAAATTTAAAATTGCAATCATAGATTTAAGTACTAAAGAATGTGTAGTGCTTAATAAAAAGGAAGATTTGATATTACTAAAATCAGTAAGTAGAGAAAGAATTATCTCTTATTATAATGATATTAATAATAAGAATTTAAAAACATTGAAATTTTAAAGTTTAAAAAAAAAGAAGTAACAGCCACTCTTAGGAGTGGTTTTTTTGTATGCCCTAAAGTAAACCAACATTTTTGGAAAAGAAATCCTTGAACTTTTTAGAAGTGAGCATTTTATCAATCATCTTAAAGATAATGGATCTATCATCTTTATCAATTTCAGAAATTATAGGATTACGAATTGTGCTTTTAAAGTAAGGGGTTGGTTAAAACAAATCAACAACCCGGCAAGTTTGGGTACTGTAGATTTGTTTGGCTTTAAAATAAATTACAAAACGGCAGGTCATGGAGCAACACCATTGTATAATGGGGACATTGCAGAGACAGAATGGAAGACACAGAACGACAATGTCCTGCGTTGGTACAGGTATGGCTACAACAATTTAAATAGGATAACAGCCGCCACGGCGTACAGCAGCAACTACAATGTAAGTGGCGTCACCTATGACAAGAATAGGAATATTAAAACCCTTACTCGTAATGCTTGGCAAACCCCATCTACCTATACCAATATGGATGTCCTTACCTATGGCTATTCCAATTATAGTAATAAGTTGCTGAATGTAAATGATACCGGAAATACCACCTATGGTTTTAAAGATAGCTCTAGTGGCTTAACCCTCGCGTATAAAAAAGAGATCATTAAAAATTTCCGGATACTTTAACTAACTAATTTTTCGTTCCCAAATTACATCCTCCTCCCATTTTAGTTTAAAAATAAATTACTGGCCTCATTCTCTTTTTTTGGACTAATTAAATTAAAGTTTAAACCGTAATTATTGTACGGTTATTTAATCCATAATGATTTGAATTTTAGTTTCTTTTGAAAGAAATAGTTTACTTAATTTAAATCTACCGATATGTCTGGAAGAATGCATTTAAAAAAAATTTTCCTAACAGTCTTAGCGTTAAGTTTTATATCTACTAAATTAATTATAGCTCAGGAGCAGCAAGGAGAGGATTACTATATTCAGGAATTACAAAAAATAGGTAAAGACCCAATTTCTCCTGAGGCTGCGGCATTCCAAACCTATGGCAATACCCCCGTTAATTATATAACTGGAACACCAAATGTAACTATTCCATTATATGAATTTAAAGGATTAGAAGCTAGTCTACCGGTAAATTTAAATTACGATGCATCAGGAGTAAAAGTAGAAGAACTTTCAAGTTGGGTAGGGCTAAAATGGAATCTAAACTTAGGTGGACGAATCGTTAGAATCGTTAATGGATTACCAGATGATTATATTTCCGGAGGTTCCTATAATAGTATATATAATCCTAATGTTTCCGAAGATATAATAGAATACAAGAGTTTAAATCAAAAATTTGAAAGTGTACTCCAGGCACAACAATATTTAAATTTCCTGTATGACATAAGTATGAACTTTATAGATTCCCAGCCTGATTACTATCAAATAAGTCTGCCAGGAATTTCTGAAAAATTTGTAATTGATATCAGTAGTCCGAACAAAGAGGCTCATGTTATTGGAAATCCAAGAATAAAAATTGAAAGATATTCTAATTCTTTGGAAAGTTCTACGAATGGTTGGTAACTTATGAAGATGGGACCAAGTATTATTTCAATAAGGGAGAAAAAACAAAAATGGATGGGGATGATGCTGTAACGAATGGAGCAACTAATGTAATTTATAATTCATCCTGGGTTCTAACAAAAATTATTTCTCCTAATGGAATGGATCAATACGATTTTAATTATTCGACACCGGGATATTGGGATACCGATGTTGTTCAATCAAATGCCTCGCGGGTAATTATAGATTTAATTGATAATTGCACGAATACAACTTATCCTGAAATAAATCCCCAATATCCTTCAGGCGGGTACTATATTGAACATCAGTTCCCAACACAAGTATTATACAATGGGAATTTAATCTTTAGCCTTACAAAAGGCATTCGCCATGATGTTCATACAGCAGCAGTAAATGGGAGATTAGATCAACTATTAGTTTATAATACTAAAGGAGAAAGATTAAACAAAATAGTATTTAACAATGATGATTATTTCAATTTAGATGGGGGGGATAAAACTACAAAGTCTCCATTTGATATTAGATTAAAGTTAAATAGTATAGATATTTATAGTAGTTCAGATGTAGATTTTCAGAGTTATTCATTTGTATATAATACTCCGGACTTTGTACCATCAAGGTTATCTAAAAGTCAAGATTTAATTGGGTTATATAATGGAAAATCTAATAATGTTTTATATCCAAAAGCAATATTAGGTAGTTGTGTTTTTCAAGGTGCAAACAGAGATCCTGTTTCATCTAGTGCAGATAATGGAATATTGACAAAAATCACTTATCCTACTAGAGGCTTCACTCAATATTATTATGAAGGCAATCGAGACGATAACAACAATTTAGAGCCAGGTCTTAGAATTTATAAAATTGAAGACTACAAAGAAACAGGTGATTTATTTAGCAAAAGAACTTATAGTTACGTTAACGAACAGGGTCTCAAAAGCGGTCGAACCAATTCTTTACCAAGCTTGGTTTCTACTGTAACTTTTAACGGTCGAGACAATAACTCCTATCAAAGACTAATTAGAAATTCTGGAATTCCCAAAGGTGAACTTCCTAATATTTATTACAAATCAGTAAAAGAAATAATTTACAATGAGAACGGGGAAAGCAACGGATATACTTTTTATAAATTTTATCCTGCAAGTTCTGGTATGCAATCCTGGATTGTTAGTCCTTATGAGAACTATATCAATTCCGACGTAGAAAGTGGCAAACCACTATCAAATGATAGGTATTCTGAGGATAATTCTATGGTTTCGGAGGATACTTACAGTTATTTTAAGAATTATCAAGGTGTTTATACCGAAGGATTAGTTCTTTATTTAAATGAAAATTATAACAATAACGAAATCTTTATAAAAGATAATGGAACGTATTTCTCTATAGAAAGGCATCCTATTTATTGCGATAACCCCACAGTGCGTTGTGCGTTACCCAATTATGTAACCAATTGGCAAAATTATTATGCTGGCCATATG
This sequence comes from Gillisia sp. Hel_I_86, assembly GCF_007827275.1. Taxonomy (NCBI): domain Bacteria; kingdom Pseudomonadati; phylum Bacteroidota; class Flavobacteriia; order Flavobacteriales; family Flavobacteriaceae; genus Gillisia; species Gillisia sp. Hel_I_86. The sequence goes on from NZ_VISE01000001.1 coordinate 3,146,563, forward strand.
GATAGAAAATATGGTCCTTTATTCTCCAGATCAGTTAAGGCAACAGGTAGTATCGGGAATATTGGTGCAATAACCAAAACTGAATTTTTCACAAACGGGCTTCAGTCCCAGTCCACCAAAGAATTTTCATATGACAGTTCGGTAGACTACCTATTAAGGAAAATTAAAAACACTTATGACAATCAAAATATCGAAGAGGAATTTTATTATTACCCAAAAGATAACATGGTAGGTGCTTCCCAAGAGCTTGTTAATAACAACTGTTTGTCAAAAATAGTAAAGACTGAAAAATTTTATAACCCTGTTACTTATTCATCAAATGAATTGGTGTTCAAAAAACAATATGATTTTAAGGAATTATTTGCAGGTGGTCCAATCCTACCTTATAAGATATCTCTGTCTAAATCAGGAAATTTTGAAGAAAGAATTTTTCTGGAGTATTATAATAACGGCAGGTTAAGGGAAAGCTATCAGAACAATGGCCCTTCTTCCCTTTTTTTCTGGGATGATGATTATATCTATCCTATAGCATCAATAAAAAATGCAACCTCTTCTGAGGTAGCTGCTCAATTAGGAATTACTGTCAATCAGTTGGAAAACCTCGACGAGAATGATTTAAATTCAATTAATGGATTAAGAACTAATCTTTCTAAATCATATATAAATACCTATGAACAAAAATCGAGGGTAGGATTACTTTCATTGACGAATCCCAGAGGTCAAACCACATCTTATCAGTATGATAATCATAACCGTCTGAGTAAGATTGTAGACGAAATGAGTTATATAATTTCTGAATTTATTTATAATTTAAAAGATTAGATTATGTTTTCAAAGTGTGTAAAAACTGCTTTATTCTTAACATTCCTTCTTATATGCTTTAAAGATTATGCACAGTCGTATAGCTTAAAATATCACAGGATGATTTACATAGGTTCGAATCAAACAGATGCATTGCAATATTGCAATCAAACCATAAGCGGTCTGGAAGTAGAATCCAGACTGGATGTTCCTAATGCCATACCCGTAGGGACCATTATAGAAACAACCACATTTTCAGGAAGTATCTCATATTATCAAATAAGTTATTCTTCAGCCAGTGATAATACAAGTTTAAATTTATACAAAGGCTCAGTAACAAATTTAGATGTTTGTGCCAGTCATCAGGGGCCGATATTTAGTAATCGAAATTATACATTAGTTAAAAACTATCAAAGGGCATTGCAATCGTCCAGTGAATCAAAAGAAGATATGATTTCTCAAGTTGTATATTATGATGGTTTGGGAAGACCGGAACAGTATATTGATATTGAGCAATCTCCTGGAGGAGCAGATATTGTGCGACCTGTTGAATATGATGGTAGAGGTTATAAAAAATATAGTTACCTGTCCTATCCAGCTGACTCTTTAGTAGGTAATTATAGGGAAAATGCCTCAAACGAAATTGAAAATTATTATTATAATAACTATTCTCAAGATTTTCCATCGGCAACATCTTCTGCTGGAATTAACATTTTTAGTGAAACCGACTTTGAAGCCTCTCCACTTAATAAACCAATTAAACAATCGGCACCAGGTGAAACTTGGAAAATGGGAAGCGGTCAAGAGATTGAATATAAGTATCAGGTAAATGAAGCAAATGAGGTTCGAATGTACCGGGTAAATTTTTCTAACGGTAATACAGAGTTGCCAATACTTGCGGTAGGGACTTCCACTTACCATCCGGCGGGCACCTTATATAAAACTATTATAAAGGATGAAAACCACTCTTCAGGAACATTACATACTATGGAAGAATTTAAAAATAAAATGGGACAGGTTGTACTCAAACGTACTTACGGTAGTTCTGATGTTAATATGGATGGAGATACTTTAGATGCAGGAGAAACAAATTCCATTCATGACACCTATTTTATTTATGATCGTTTTGGAAATTTAAGTTTTGTATTGCCTCCCAAAACAGATTCTCAAAATGGAATTCCCAATTTAACGGAATTAAAGGAATTGGTTTATCAGTATAAATACGATAGTCGAAATAGATTGATTGAAAAAAAAATACCCGGCAAATATTGGGAGTTCATAGTGTATAATACTTTAGATCAACCTATTTTAATTCAGGATGCAAATTTAGATGCACAGAATAAATGGTTGTTTACAAAATATGATGGCTTTGGCAGACCTATTATTACTGGAATTTTTACAAATTCATCTTCTCGACCTTCCCTTCAACTCGTTGTGGATAATTTTTACGCAAACAATTATACCAAAGCTTGGGAGGAAAAAACTACCAGCGCTACCTATAATTATTATACTAACAATAGTTACCCAACTACTGGAGCAGAAGTACTCACTTTAAATTATTACGACAACTACACCTTCGATGCTACAGGGAATGGTTTGAAATTACCATCTGGAACCCTGATCTTTGGAAAGGCGGTAAGCTATGATGTTAAGGGGCTTCCTACCGGTAGTCGTATAAAAATTTTAGATCAAAGCACAAGTGAGTGGGTTACCACTGTTATACATTATGATGATAAAGGTCGTGCAATTTATACTGGCAGCTACAACGATTTGTTGCTAGTAAAAGAAACTGTGAAAAATGAGTTGGATTTTCCGGGAGATGTAATAGGAACACAAACCTATCATAGGCGCAGTTCAGATCCATCCATTGCAACCACCGATTATTTTGAGTACGATCATGCCAAACGTTTAACTAAACATACCCAACAAATTAATGAAGGAGCTATAGAAGTGATCGCTTCCAATACCTATGATGAGTTGGGACAATTGGTAGAAAAAGGAGTTGGGAATGTCGAGACCAGTGTTAACAGGCTTCAGGACATTGCCTATAGCTATAATATAAGAGGTTGGTTAAAACAAATAAACAACCCGGCCAGTTTGGGAACGAACTTGTTTGGCTTTAAGATAGGATATAATGAAGGAATTAATCCATTATATAATGGAAACATTGCATTAACTCAATGGAAAACAGCTAATACAGACAGTAGTTTAAAAACCTATGACTATACCTATGATGCTTTGAATAGAATTACCACTGCAACAGATAATATCAGCCGTTACAATTTAAGTGGTATGGCATATGATAAAAATGGTAATATCACTAACTTAACCAGAAAAGGACATATTGTAGCCAATCCGGTTTCAACTAATAGCACAGATTTTGGCACTATGGACGTATTGTCCTATAACTACGAAACTAATAGTAATAAGTTAATAAATGTAACCGATGCAATTCTTTCGATACCTGGCGATGGTGGTTTTAAGGACGGCAATAAATCTGGAAACGACTACACCTACGATACCAATGGCAACTTAACATCCGATGCCAATAAAGGGATACCAACCAACGGGATCATTTACAACCATCTCAACCTTCCCACAAGTGTCACGCTACCGGGTGGAACAATTTCGTATATTTACGATGCAACGGGAGTAAAACAACGAAAAGTGGCAGCAGGAACAACTACAGACTATGCAGGGAATTACATTTACCAAAATGGTAGCTTACAGTTCTTTAACCATCCAGAAGGCTATGTGGAATATGATGGAGGTAGTTTTAATTATATTTATAACTATACAGACCACTTAGGCAACATTAGGTTAAGCTATATAAATACTGGGACTTCCAGTTCTCCGAATGTTCAAATTAGTAAAGAGAATAACTATTATCCCTTTGGATTGACCCACTCAGGCTATAACGGTGGAACCAATGGCCTAGGGAATGCGGCAGCTAAAAAATATAAATTTGGTGGGAAAGAATTACAGGACGATAATATTTCTGGTAACAGCCTGGACTGGTATGACTTCTCAGCCAGAAACTATGACCCTGCTTTGGGTAGATGGATGAATCCTGACCCGCTTTCAGATGAATTTCCGAACTGGTCTCCTTACACTTTTACGAATGACAACCCTATATTTTTTACTGATCCAACTGGTTTAGCACCAGAAACTATTTATGAAAATAGCATTACTGGTGCAACTGTAGAAGTCGATGATGGAGTTGATAAAACAATTGTTGTAGATGAAAAAGGTTTTGAAAAAGCAAAGAAATACTCTAAAAAAGGAGAAGTAAATAAAGAAAACTATACTCCTGAAGAATTTTCTGAATATGAAAGTTTCTATAATAATCAGCTTTACGGAGAAACTTCGAAAGATAGAATTTCTAATATTTTAGATTATCTTAAAGATGGGTTAGTTGAACAATTATTAGATTCAGGTTTAAAAAATCCTTATCAAGATGTTGCGATAATTGAAGATTATGGCTTACTTTCAGGAGGTGGAAAAAATGTAGCTAAAGGTACTGGTAAAATAATAAAGGCTGCAAATGGTCTTGAAATAAATGGTTTTGTAAAACATGGTTTAAATCGTATTATACAACGAGGAGTAAGTCCAGGAAGTATTTTAGATGCTTTAAAAAACCCATTGAAAGTTGGTGAAGTTGTTATAGATAAATTAGGCAGACAGAGTCAAAGATTTATTGGTCAATTTGGTGAAATTGTAGTTAATCCCAAGACAGGTAAAATTATTTCAGGTAATCCAACAGCATCAAAAAAAGCAGCTCGCTTACTTAAAAGAAAATGAGAATGGAAGTTAGATTAAAGAAAAACACAATAGATTATCTTCTCAATGCATTAAATAGGGAGAATGAAGATATTTTCTTACAACTTAAGTTGAATGAAAAAAGTATTTTGGATTCTGCTGGATACAACTTTAAAATTGAAGAAGATTTGGCTGATGTGATTCGGGATTGGGCAATGGACAAACAACAAATTGTTGGTTTTGATGAAGATTATGAACTAACCAATGAGGGAGAAATGCTTCAAGAAATCATTGATAAATTTTATACTTGATTTTAAAAAGTATAAGTCAGCCTTATCAATTTGACTCAATTCATAGTAAGAACCATTCAAAGTGAAACGTGGCGAAGGCAAATGATATTTTTGTATAATTAGGTTTCAAGATGTCTTTAATTTTGAGTTATAAAGGAGATTATACAATATTTTATAAAATGAGAATATTTAAGGCAGAAATGTCTATAAAATTAAGGATTCTTTTAAAGAGCATTTAGGGTTCCAAGTAACTGGAAATCAAATAATATATTAAGACTAAAAGAAAAAGATTTCATAAAAGGTCAAAACTTCAAGAATGTTTCATGGGATAGTTCAGATTTCTTCTGTCCGTAGGAAACCATAATAATTATTTGTACCCAAATAATCAAGTATTTATTTACTTCAAATGATATAAGTAGTTTAGCTTGCCAAGATATAAATACGTTGAAATGGTATTATATTTTATTTTTAACTGATTCATTTAATTGTTTTCCGAAATTTGTTTCTTGGAAATTCTTGAATTTCTGACAGATTATATAAATTTAAAAACCTAAAAAGGTGATTTTTTAGAATATAGCGATAAAATTAATTTTCGTAGATACAGTGTCACCAAACACTGCACATACTAGAATTTTTAATAGAACAAGAGTAATGGAAATGGTAAGAAAATTTGCCCCGCAGGGCGGGACGGATTTGAGAAGCAAGAGGGTAACACGCAGAGCGCTGTTACATATTCATAAATCATTGATTATCAGTATTTTACATTGTTTTAAATTTTCTTTTTTCACTGAATTTGCGTCAAATGCTCTGGAAAACCCTATAAACAGGCTTATTTTTGCGTCAAACATTCCTAAAAAAGAATTTTGGGCTAAATTTCAAAACAGTCCTCATCATATTCCCTTGCATTTAATTTCGGGAAAAAAATTCGTCCAAAGGTCTTGGACACGAGCCAAAATAATTTAATATTGTATGGATTGATGGAATAAACTTTTAGCTCAAGTCCGCTTGTTTCGAACTGTAAACTATACTTTGTGTAAAGAACCCGATCTTCACTTCTTAAACTTTATAATGCTTTCAAAGAATTACCTTTTGATACCAAAAAAAAAGGATCTAAAATTAGCGGCCTGCATAAAGCCGCTTTGCTTTTTTATAAGGCCTTTCCTAATTTCAGATCCTAAGAAGATGCAGCATCAAAAGGTAATGCATACAACTCTGAAAGAAGTAAATGAAAAAGCACAGAAAGCATATTATTAGATCTGTACTTGGAAAACACAAAAGGAAAATGCTCCAGGTAAAAAAAGTAAATGAAGTCTTAAATTTTTAAGATTTAGTTTCCTTATTTAATTCTAGAATATAAATAAATCGCATTTCTGAAAAGGGATATAATATTAGGAGTAACTAAAAGAGGGAAGTGAAAATTTTAAGAGGACGTAGTCAGTGGCAATGGTCGATAGAATTGCTAAATCTATCCTTCTGCTAACATCATATTCGTTTATGGCAAAAATGGAGGCTTTATCGTATATATTCTTACAAACATGGAAACACCTGGAAAATAAATGTAAGAACTGAATAATTTGGATTTCTCAGATTTTTTCATCTGTAATGGGAACTCAAAAAAAACTTACCTATTTACTTTCGATTTAAATCCAACTAAATATAGAAATAATTCCATTATTTAAAATTTCAAAAAAATTAAATATAAAAGCCAGAAAACAACCTTACTATTTGTACGGTTAATAAGGTAACATCCTTATTAAATATTTATAAGTTTGTTTAAAATTAAAATTATGAGAAAATTATTTACAATTCTTTTATCCACTTTTTTTTATTCAATCATTTTTATTTCATGCAGTACAGAGCAAGAAGAGAATTTGGAATTAGAAAAGCAGCAAACCAAAGAGTATTTTTACTTGAAAAATGCTGACGGTTCAGTAGTTATAAATATTGAACCAGAAATGAGAAATTTAACTTTTGAAGATCTAAAATCTCATAACAGAATTGAAGATGCGAAAGCATTTTTAAATACGTATGACAAACAGGGATTTTTAATACCGAAAAAACCTAAAAGTAAACCAGAGCAAGGGCCTCAAAAAATCACAGATTTTTATTATGGTTATCATGTAGAGGAATATGGTTGGTCTTCATTTAGTGACCCTGTAGCAGATTCTTCACCGAATGAATATTTTTTAGGGACAATTGCTGAAAGTAAAAGATTAGAAGCGTTTTATTTAAATTTGAATGGTTTGGATATATGCTACGAAGCTCATTTAACCCTTGTTGGATGGCAAGGAACTAAATGTAAGGGAAGTACAGCAGGTACGACTGGACAACAACGACAAATTGAAGCAATTAGAGTATATTTCAATGATGGAAGTGGAATTGCTTATTATAAATCTTATATTGAAAATCGAGGATGGGAAAGCTCTTGGAGTACTAATGGTGCAATATCAGGCACTACAAATCAAGATTTAAGATTAGAAGGTTTTAAGGTTAGATTTTATTTTTACTAATTTATGGTTTGGATGAATTAATGTAGTCCAAAGTGATTAAAAATCAACTATTCTAATTTTAGAATAGTTGATTTAAATGAATTATTATTTTCAAAATTTGACTAATTTTACCGATAATCTATGTGAATAATAGATTCATTAAAGCATTAAAATTCCTATATGGATTATAAAAATAAATCAAAGAAATATTATAATAATCAACGGACAGAAATGTCTGCATATTTACCATCATTTGCTAATAAAATTATTGATATAGGCTGTGGAGATGGAGCTTTTGGGAGCACTTTGAAAAAGAATGCGAATGTTGAAGTGTGGGGAATTGAATTAATGCAAGAGGAAGCCATGAAAGCATCAAAAAAACTTGATAAAGTGTTAGCAGGTAATTGCGAAACATTGATGCATGAACTACCTAATGATTATTTCGACGCTATTTATTTCAATGATGTATTGGAACATATGGTAAATCCTTATGAAGTTTTAAAATTTATTAAATCAAAATTATCTCCAAATGGGGTTATCATTAGTTCTATCCCAAACATGCGACATTATAAAACTTTTAAGAATTTAGTAATAGATAAAAAATGGACATACACAGATAGTGGAACTATGGATTTTACTCATTTAAGATTTTTTACCACTAAAAGTATTCAAGAAATGTATTTAAATCTTGGTTTTGAGATAGTTACTCATAAGGGAATTCAAAAAACAAAGTCCATAAAACCGTATCTTTATAATATTCCACTATTATTCTCTGCAATGGATATTTTTTATTTACAGTTTGCCACAGTAGTAAAAGTTAGTTAAGATATATGTGAGATAGATTTAAGGCAATAATATTTAATAATAACTTTTCTACGGAAACATTTGCCGAACTTTTTTGATTAGATCAATTTTTAAACACCCGCTTAATTAATTTTTTCCAATCACATTACATTAAAAATATTCTTTTTTTTTAAAAGTATTAGATCTTAAAACAATAAATTCTATGTATTACAGTATATTCTATAAAATAAGAAGGATAAAAAAATAGACTTATTATAAAACTAATTTTATTTTAATATTTAAAGTCAATCAACATAATTGATAAGGGAATTTTCTATATCTGATTGAATATCTTGTTTTTTTTTAAAAAAATTATCTCAAACACTTTTATAACCTCCATTTCAGGGTTTAAAATTTTGTGAAATACTTGTTTCTACGAATAAATAGTTTATTTATTTTATTAAATGTCATTTGCAACTCACCCCATTTCCTTTCATTTCGCAAAAGCTTCATTTCAGAAAAAGAGGTTCACTAACAATAGTCTTGGACACGAGCCAAAAAGATTTGATATCTTATAGATTTATGGAATAAATTTTTTTGGCTCAAGTCCGCTATTTTAGGACTTAAAACTATACTTTGTGTAAAGAACCCGATCTTCACTTCTTACAATTTATAATGCTTTCAAAGAATTACCTTTTGATACCAAAAAAAAGGATTTGAAATTAGCGGCCTGCATAAAGCCGCTTTGCTTTTTATAAGGCCTTTCCTAATTTCAGATCCTAAGAAGAAGCAGTATCAAAAGGTAATGCATACAGCTCTGAAAGAAGTAAATGAGAAAAGCACAGAAAACATATTATTTGATCTATACTGGGAAAACACAAAAGGAAAATGCTCCAGATAAAAAAAGTAAATGGGTTATACTATAGAATGAGCGCAGGGGTTTCTAATAGCAGAGGATGTCCTAATTAACCATCATTGTCACCATTTAGGTTATCTAGTTAGTCTACTACCTGATCAATAAATTGGTACTCTTCAAAGGGAATAAGTTGTAAGGTATGTCGCAATACCTCATTAACATTATATTTCGGTTGGGGTATTTGTTTATCGTTTAAACATTCATTTTCCTCTAATGCGAGGATGCACACTTTAATAAGATTTGTAATAAAATACATTAGTTCTAAATGACTCTGAACCTGAAAAGTTCCCGTATAATACTTGCCTTTCTTATTCTTTCGTGGAGTCAAATGATTAAGATTTTCTTCTTTAATCTCAGTTAATTTTTTGAGTATTCTTTTCCTTTTAAAGTTGTCTTTATTGGACTCTAAATTCTCTGTGGAGGGATTCTAATTCTTGAAGTTTCTTTTCTCCTTCATTAGCCACTTTTTCAAGAAACCTACGGCATAAGCGCTGTGCATAATTACTGTCCTCTATAGAAACGTCGTCAACTGATTTAAAATTGACATTGTACTGAGCATGGCATAGCGCATGAAATACCCGCTTGGAGCGAAAAGACTTTTTAGGTAATAATAACTTAGGGCTATTGCAGAAATTACCACAAAGATTTAAAAGATGACTAAGATCATAGTAACTAGGTTTATACTCCCAAAAAACATTCAACAACCCGGCACAAGCTTGCTGCAGTGATTGAGAGATTAAAAGTACCCTTGCAGATTCATCATAGATATCGTCGCAAACATCTACTTTATCTTTAAAGTAATAGGCCCGGTTCATACGGAATTCCCATTCTTTTTTAATTGTGGCATACATTTTTGGATGATAACAATAACCACTAGAAAATAAGCATTCAGTAGCGTATATTGCTTTCTCAGGGGTAAGAATTCGGCTCAGAAAATTGTCACCATGCTTTAACCGATACTTTACATCATTTAAAGTATAATGAATGGGATCAATTCTTACACTTTCGTTCATTTTAGAAAACACCTCACTCATAAATTCCTTTGGCTGTCCAATGTGTTCCTCGTCAATAATCAATAAAATTAGTTTATAAGAATTCACTGTTGAACTTTCCTTTTTAGGATTGGGGTTATGATGCAAGACAAAATCCAAAATGATATGCTATATGGAGACAAAGCGAGTAAAGTCATTTTAAGCAATTTTCCCTATCAGTTCTTCGGGAAGGTCAATGACCCTGATACTGCAAAATACTATGAACGTTTTTTTGAGATTGTCCGAAAAGAAACCACAAGTATCAACCGTGGTCATAACCTTAATTTTGACACCCGAATTACCAAGGGCGAAAAAGAAGTTTCGAAACATAGAGCAGATGTTTTCTTTCGTCTAAAACAAGGCAAGTTTATAACTTTTACAGACGGCAGGGGTGAAAGGGAGCAGTTTAAACTACAGCATATTCAAAAGGAATTGCCCAAAAAAATACCCCGTATTCTAATGAAGATTTACGACTGAATTTTGAAAAGATTTATAAGGACGTTAGTCTGGTGTTTGGGAGAAAAACCACCTAAACGACTTTTGCTTTCAAAAAGCTGTTTTTTGTTTTAGGTCTTTCTTTGATTATGTACATTTTATAGCAAAGACATTCGATTCTCTGATAGATGAGATGTTATAATTTCAACATCTTCGTTTTACTTTTTGTTTTATTTCGGTTTCAATTTTCACATTTCCGATTTTGGATGGTCAGTCCTTTTTCGACCATTATTTTGGTTTTATCTGGCATAACGTTTAGTATAAGAATAATAGCAGATTTTCAAGGCACTGACCTTTCAATTCATCGCTAAACTTTGTACAAAAACACGACCTTTGAATTTAGCACTAAAACCAATATATTTTTATACAGTGTTGGTAGTCGTTGTTGATTATTATTCATAATCTAAAAATCGTATGTCATATTCAATAGATAATATCTTGGCAAAATATTAGTTCTGTATATATTTGTGGAAAAGTCAGAAGTTTGTATTTGTTCAAAATTATCTTCATTCATTAAGTTTTTTGCAGTAAAATTAAACTCTAATTTTTTATTTTTTGGTCTGTATCTTATTGTAGCATCAAGAAACATATAATTTTCTGACTTCTGATTTCTATTTGGTAAAAAATAATCTGATGAAAGTAATACTAACCAATTTTTTACAGGTTTTAATATAATTTTAAAAGTGTTATTTAAAGATTCATTTAAAAACTCATTACTATTATCACTTTGAGAAATTGATTGCGAGAAATTGATTGTATTCTCAAAATTAACAAAAAGTCTAAACGCTGTTCTAAAGTATAATTCGGTATTAAAAAACCGACTTTCATTATTTCTTAATTCCGAATTATTTACAATATTCTTATATTGTGAAATGGAGTAATCTGAATTTAATTTTACAGTAGATTCTAAAAAACGAATATATTTTGTTGCCGAAAAGTTAAATTTTAAATTGTTATTATCTTGTGGTAAAAAGAAATAATTAACCTGTGTTGTATTTGGATTAATGGTAGAATTTGTAAAAAAATTACCATTCCTATTTTGGTAATTCATTCCTATAGTAACTTCTACTAAATTATATAAATCATTATGAAGATAGGAAAAACCATAACTTAAAGCCTCTTGTAATTCTAAATTTGGAATGTTACTAACAGATGTTCTATTGTTTATTAAAATTTGGTTCTGAAATAAAAAATCATCAACTATTGATGATTTTTTATAATTTACAGTTCCAAGAAAGGAAGAAATCCCGTTTAATTTATACTCTATATTTATTGAAGGTTCAAATAAAAAATTTGCTTGGGTGTTTTTTATATCACTTTCTTTGTCGTCAATTTCTTGGTCTAAATATGTAAATCTATAAGCAGAAGATAATTTCCATTTGCCAGTTTTAAATTGGTAAGAACCCAACTGATAAATAGTTTTTTTTGAATATCTTAAATTATTTATACCATTTTCTACTGTACTATTCCCTGTTAAATTTTGACTAAATAATTCGGATTGAAGTTTATTGTTGTCTATAATTCCTCCAAAAGAAAATGTATATTTATTCTTCTTTATAGTGGAGCCTAAAAGAATTGATTGTACTTCCAAATAATTTTTTGAATATTCACTTTTTTGAATGTCGTTTTCATAATTAATTGGGTCAATAATTGAAGGATTTATCTGAAAATTCTGTGGAATATTATTAGTAGATTGAAAAACAAAAAATTGAAACGCTTTTTTATCTGAAATCTTTTTTGTGTAAAGCAATTTTTGTCTTAAATAAAAACTTTCTGAATTGAGGATAGTTGTAAAACTATTATTGTTATTTGAAACAACAGATGATGGCGTTTGTATATTTTCTTGTCGTATTGTTAAATTAAACTCAAGCAACGAAATTTTTGAAGTGTTGTATTTTACGTCTAAATCGCCACGATATTGTTTTGGTTTTTTTTCAGTTGAAACATTATCAATTGTCGTAAATGACTGACCGTTAATAGTAAATTGATTTTCAAATAATTGCTCACTTGTAATTCCATCGTTCACATAATATAAGTTTGTTTTAACCTTTAGGCGTCTATTTATTTTAAAAAGAGCATTATAATTCCCAAAATATTGATTATTTATATTTACTCTTTCTTCATCTAAGGTGTTTAAAAAACGAGTTTCTGGGATTATTTTTTTTGTTAAAAACTTTTTTTCTATAATCTGTTCTCTGTTTTGATTAAATCCAAAATAATTGAAAGGAGAACGGTTAATACCAATATTATTATATGATAATGTGGCAAAAGATTTATAGGTTTTTGTAATACCAAGTAAATTTGTATTTATATCAAAAAATTCTTTGAGATTTTCTGAAACACCACTACCAAAATCGATATTTCCTGAAAAGTTGATTTTCCCTTTTTTCAATTTTAAATTTATTGAAACTTTATCTCCTTTTTCAATTCCTTTTAGTAACGCATTTTCCGAATAGTTTTCTATTGCTTCTATTTGCTCAACCATATCTACATTAATGTTTTTTGTGCCGAGCGTATAATTATGACCAAATAAATTGTCGCCATCCAAAGTTACATTTTCTACTAACTTACCATTGTATTTTATTGCTCCTGTATTTTTATCAACCTCAATTCCTGGCAGTTTCTTTATTATATCTTCAATCTTTCTTTCTGAGCCGTCACGATAGGAGTTAACGTTGTAACTCACAGTATCTTTTTTTATTTTAAACGGTTTTCTCTTTGCAGTTATTATAACTTCATCAAGTTGATTTCCTATCGTATCTTTATCTAACAAAAAATTAAAATTATAGGTTTTATTTTTATTAGGATTTTTTATAGTTTTAGTTGCTGTTATATAACCACTTGACTGTATTTCAACTATTATTTTTAAATACTCTTTTTTTAAGTTTATTTCATACTTTCCATTTCTCGCTATCGTATATTCTTTAACGTTAATACTATCATAGTCTTTAATTAAAACATACGAGTAATCCAAACTATTTTGTTCAACATCTGTTATTGTGCCTAAAATAGTTTGAGAATAACCAATAATAGTTGAGCTCAAAATAAGTGGAATAAGAAAAATATTTTTTATATACATACATCTGCAACCTCATTTAAAATCTCTAATCTCTTTTTTCAATAAAATCTAAAGTTTCATAGAGTTTAAAACTATTTTTATCAATCTCATCAACTAATGCTCCCGGTACTTGTGAAAATATAAAGAACATCTGTTCTTTATATCGTTCTATAGATTTTTTTTCAAATTCATTAAAAGTTGTTTGATTTTTATAATATGGTTTTGTTATTTCAAAACATTCAATGTTTTTATTAATTTTAGTTAACCTAAATTCATAAGTAGAAGTGTTTTCAGTTGCTGTTGCTTCAAGAACAAGACCTGGCAAGCCAATTAACTTCCAAGGACCTCCGTTTATTCCTAACTCATTTGTAAAAAATGCTGTCCAAGTTCTGTCATTAATAAAAGCAGTTGCTTTTTGAACATTATAGTCTCCTATTTTCTTAAATTCATTTTTAATTTCCCATTTTGGATAATTGATGATGTCTTTAATTAACACTTTACTTTTACAGCGAGTGTCATATAATATGCTGTATGTACTATCTTTTTTAAAATCATTATAATAAATCTTATCATCTTGACATATTTTCTTTGCTCCTACAACTTTAATAGAATCGTTTTCGGTAGTAATATCTTTAACAAAGTCATCTGGTTTCAACAAATTTACATATTGTGATAATTTAAATTTTGAGATATTATTTTTAGAATCTATCTCTAATATCCCATCGGCATTAAAAGTAAATTGTCCTTTAGTTCTAATAAGGTCATAGTTTAAGGTAGAAATATTATTTTGTGATAAGCAATAACAAGGTATCAATAATACTAAAAATATTTTTTTCATAATTGGATTATTAAAATAAATCAAACCCTAGTCTAATAAAAGTTAGGGTTTGATTTTTAGTTTAAAAATAGTTTAATTACTATCAATCATTAGGACACGCAATCTCTATTATATAGATTGTTCCTGAAACGCCTACTACTCTAGCGTAGCATTTTACTTGTGTAGAAATTGTTGTAATTTCTGTATCCTGTTCTACCACAGCGTTACTCTCTTTTACTTCATTTGAAGCAAAAGAAAAGGTTCCAGTTAGCATAAATGCTAAAGCAAAAAATAAATTTTTCATAATATTAAAAATATTAAAAATTAGTTTGAGAATAATTTAATTAGCCGTTATTCTTCGTTGTAGATTCTCCACATTTTCGACTTTTTAAGATTTTCATTTTTCCAGAGAGTTAATTTTTTTTTGTACTAATTCCGTAAATCGAATGTTCTTAAATTTACTCTGTTTATTCGGTTCTAATGACTACCAACATCAGGGTATATTTATTTGCATAATATGAGCGGACTCTACTGTTTACTTTTCAGACAACTCATTATCAAAGATTCGTTATTCTACCTATCTTATAAACCGTATATTCATATAAATCTCACTGAATAAGTGATTTAGAGCATGTTTAAAAACGATTCACAAGAATCATTCGATTCTATTGAGGATAATCTGACAATTCTGCCACAATACCCAATATTCCTGACTTTCCGGTGTTTTTTCATAATCCTTGTCCAGTCGCCTGAAGAAATTGAAGATCCCGAAGGTCCTTTCGGTGACCCATCTCCACTTTACCGGGACAAAGCCTTTCGAGGATGGCGGGCATGACGAGATCTCCACTTCCAGCCCTATTACCGTCCTCTCGACCCACTCCATGAACACCTTCTTGTAGGCATGGTCGGCCAGTATCTTTTCCATCCGGTCCAGATAGCCCAACAGGGGCTCCACCACCCTCTCGGCCACCGCCCCGTCGGCCTGGTTCGCCGCGCCTACCACAACGCCCCATACCAGGCCGAGGGTATCGGTGATCGCGTGCCGTTTCCGTCCGTTTATCTTCTTGTTCCCGTCGATGCCCTTCGACTCGGAGGTCATCGGCCCCGCCTTGACGGACTGGCTGTCGATCGACAGCATACTGGGCGTTGCCCCCTTTCCCTGCCGCTTCCTCTCCATCATGTTCAGCCCTGCGTTCAGCCTTGAAAGGGTGCCGTCCCGGCCCCACTTCCTGAAATGGTAGTAGACGCTCTCCCATTTGGGAAAGCATTCCGGTAGGTTCCGCCATTGGCAGCCGGTGCGCAATATCCAAAGGATGGCGTCGGCAATGTCGCGCAACTTATAGTGGCCCTTGATTTTAACGGGAAGGAATTTTTTCATAATTTCCCACTGTTGGGCAGTCGATCGGGTGTATCTCGATTTCATAAACTCTGTTTTATTTGTGAACTACAAAGTTTATACTGCCCAACTTTTTTTACAAACTTTCACCCAAATTTGTTTTTAAACATGCTCTTATACTTGTAAAGCTATAGCTTACTTGTAAAATACAGGTATGGGCAATCCATAAAAAAAGTATGGATCGCCCCTACTTTTTTAACATTAAATATATGTCTGAATGCTATGTTATATAAACCCTTTTTCTTTAGCTTTTTGTAGTAATTCTTTATCATAAGGGCTTACAACATCAAAAACTTGTTTCATACGGCTTTTGCGTTTTTCTATTGCAGGAAGAGAAAGTAATAAAATTTCCGGAAGGTCTTTCATCATGGTACCAATAGAAAGCTCATGTAATAGCTTTCTATCAATAGCATCCAAAATCAAATCAGAAGAAACTTCGTTTCTCAGCAATTTGATAATCGTTTTACTATAATACGGTGGGTCCATAATTACTGTTTTAATCGCCCTAACCAATTCTTTGGGATTGATATCATTTTTAACTAAAAACCCATCAGGGTTAAGATTTTTAAAAAGGCTATGAACTCTATAATTATCATTGAAAGTTGTTGATACTATAATTTTTGTAGTGGGCATCAATTTATTGATTTTCAAACCTAAATCCTCACCCGAAAGTATACTCCTATCTTTTGATGGTGGTAAACTTATGTCCAAAAAAACAATATCAAGGTTTTTATTGCTTGACGAGAAATTCATTATTTTTTTATAAGCATCTTCGCAATTATTGGCCTCATCGATATTGAATGAAAGAGTATCGTTATTTTTCTTGATATAATGGAACGCACTTTTATAGGAATTGGTTATCAAGGGGTGGTCATCAATCAATAGTACAGTGTATAATTTCTTTTCCATAATTTTCTAATGTATCGGAATTGTGAAATGTACTGTAGTCCCTTTATCTATTTCAGATTGAACGTTAAATCTACCATTCAATTTTTCTATTCGGGATTTCATGTTTTTAATCCCGATTCCTTTTCTTTGTTTTTTTATATTGAAGCCCGCCCCATTATCGTTTAATTTTACGGTTAAATTGTTTTTTTGAAATGAAAAACTTAAACTGACATTTTGTGCTCTTGAATATTTAACGACATTCTGTAATGCCTCCTGTAATATTCTATATAGATTTACTTTAATAATTTCATTTATTCCACTCCATCCAATATTTTCGTCAATATCTAATTGATATGTAAAGTTACCCAACCGGCTTTTATTTTCAAGAAGCTGCCCTAATATAGAGCTAAAATCAATTTCAGAGCTATTGAAGTCAGTATTTAACCTATGGGAAACTTCCCTAATCTCTGCCTCTATACCCTGTAGCTCTTCCAAGAACGACTCATGCTTTTTTAAGGTATCGCTATCTCCCTTAATCTCCAAAAATCCCAGATCGATCCGTACCCCGAACAGTTTTCCAAGAATGCCGTCGTGCAAGTCCTGGGAAATCCTATTGCGCTCCTTTGTTTTCTCTTCTTCTAATTTAACCTGCTGTTTCAGGGTTAAAATATAAACTTGCTCGTTGGCTTTTTGCTGTTCGGTTTCTAACAATAACTTTTCGGTCCTTGACTTTTGAACCATTATGTAATAGACAAGTGAGATAATTATTATGAGTACTAAAGCACTTATCAATATTAATGTCTTTTGTAGCGACAGACGCTTGGTCTCCTCAATATACTCATCTGTTTCATAGGCTATTCGGGTGAATTTATTTTGGGTCTTACGATCGATATTTTGCAAGCTATCACTATATGTGATATACTTACCCAAATAGTCTTCAGCATTTTTAGAATCTAGTTTAGATAATAAATTAAGTGACTTTAAATAATCTTTACTGTTTTTTATTTCCCATGATAACACATTTGCTTCTTTGGCGTAATTAATAGCTTTTAAAGAATCTTTGATTATAGCGAAATATTCTGACAAATGAATCTTACTGGTGACAATTCCTGCTTTGTTATTAGTACTATCCCTAATTTTTAGGGCTCTATAAAAATCTTGTTTTAAATTGGTCGTGTCCCCTTTTAGAAGTTTGCAATACGTTATATTGTCCAAAACTCTGGCATAACGTTCTATATCTTTTATTTTCAAGCTATCATCTTCTAAAACTTTATCATAGTACGACAATGCTTTTCCGTACTCTCCTTTTTCAACATATACATTGCCAATGTTGTTCAAGCTTATTTTATACAAATCAATTTTGTTTTCTAACTTATCTAAATATTCTAACGCTCTGTTATGATAGAATAATGCTCTGTTATATTCCTTAATGTCATTTTGTAACAATGCCAAATGATTGTATGAGGCATATAGTGCTTCATTCTCTTTTAATAATTTATATTTTGAAATCGCTTTAACAATTAAAATTTCACTCCCAGAATAGTCTCTGAATCTCCCTTTGATAAATGACATGCCATACAGCATTTTCGCCGAATAATTTTGTTCGTCTATACTTTCAAAATATTTATATGCCTGATCATAATGATAGTAGGCAGTATCATATACCTCGATTTTTTTATAGTAATTTGCTTCATTCCAATGGATATCAGCTAAAGCGAAAGTGTCTTTTAATTTTAGTGCTGATTGAAAAGTTTCTTTATTTAATTCCTTAAAACGTAGGGTGTCCTTCAATTTTAAATATTGATAGGCAACTGCGCTCAAGGTTCGCATATAAAAAGTATCTAATTCCCCGGATTTTAAGGCTGTATGTGCCTTTTCTAAATAAAGTCGTCGTTTTTCTAAAGGAAGTGTTGTATTTTTTGAAAATGTAATCCACAAGGAGATGCTATCATTTTTAAAACTGGTAGGCAGTTCAAACTTGTTTTCGTTATCATGACCACAATTCATTAAAATGAGACATAACAATATGAGATTTATTTTGTTTCGTGTTTTAATTATATAATATTTAAAAGAACAAAACTAAAAAAAGCCCTTAACAATTGTGCTAAAGGCTGTTGTTTTTTAAAATTCTGTTATCCTTTTTCCGTTTGGTCAACATGATCGTCAGTTTCCCCTGTTGCTTGTACGTTTTTTGTTGCGTTTGTTTCAGTTTTCTCTGTAATATCATCGGCCGTACAAGAAACAATAAGATTGAAGAATAAGATTAAAATAAAGAAACTTTTTAAGATTTTCATAATACATAATTTTAAGATTGAACAATAGTCTGCCATGCCGTACACACAGCAGTTTTATAAAATTGCGCACAATGAAAAGCGTTGTTGTTTTTGTAACGCTAGTGAAGCTTCAAAACTAAAATAATATCTAAAAGAGAAGGCAACCTCCCTAAAAAGAGATGTTTAGCAAAACCCTCACACCTATGAGGGAAACCGCCATTTTATATAGGGAAATCAATTCAAGGTAATAAATGCCTTATTTGACAGTGAAGCATTAATAAAATCGATGTTATGTATAAAGGTTTTTGTAAACGGGATTTTAAAAGAATGGTTTTTAATGATGCAAACTGCCTTGCCGTAATGAATTCTTGAAATGAATTTACTGTTTATAATATAACTTTTATGGATTCTTAAAAAATTTTGTGGCAGAGTATCCTCAAAAGTCTTTAATGTTTTGTAAGCTCCAATTACAGAACCATCCCGCATATGGAAATCAGTCGTATTATTATCTGCCTTTAAAAACAGTATATCATCAATATTTAAATATTGATAGTCTTTATTCGATTTAAGGCATATCGTTTCACACGTTTCTGATGGCTTTCTTTTTATATATTTTAAAACGCTTCTACTTACTGCGAGTTCCGTTAAAGGTTTTAACAAGTAATCGAAAAAATCATATCTATAAGCTTTATAAGCATATTCCTCTGAAGATGATAACCCAATAAAAACTGGCAGATTTTTGCTATGCTGATTTATATCCAAAAGAAATTCAGGTAAGTTATCAATGGTATCATCAATATCTAAAAAGACAATGTCTGGAGTGTTTTTGAGTATCAAGATAAGTGCTTCTTCTAGATTTTTAAAACTTCCCAAAAATTTAATCTCATCAAAACTATCCACTATAGTTCTTAGACATTTTGTTGCCTTAACATCTTTTTCTATGATGATATAATTTTTCAAAATCGGGATACATAAATATGCCTCAAAATATATTTAAAGATAATGTAACTGTGGTATGGGTGAGCAGTAAAAATAGTATGGGTTGCAGATACCAGTTGTCATTAAATTTTAAGGAATTTTCTATTTCATATTAAACACAATACAAAATGAAAATTTATAAAGCTTTAGTAAAAAACTAGATGATGAATTGGACATATTAAAAATAGAAGACACCTTGCCAAAAGCAGAAAAAGGAATCAAACTCACAAAGCAAGCTTTAAAGGAAATTAGGATTATTATTGCTGAATATGAGTTTGAAAAGAAACAGGAAGAAATCTATTTCTTCAAGAACATCAAACCTAAGATATATAGGCAAGCTCATTTATTATGTCAAATTGTTCAATATAGAAGGAAAACGTCCCAGGAGGAGCAGTAAATCACAAATAAAATATCTGAAAAACCATATTTATAAATTACGGACCTATCTTAACGATGACCTGAACTTTTACCATTATAACCGCCGTGGTACGAACACATTTGATGAACATTATTTTTTAAGGGGTAAGACAGACTTACGTTTATATCCAGACACGTTTCTGGTACTTGAATTGAATAAAATATTAATTAAAGGATGCATCTATTTAATTTACAATAATCGTAACCGATCTTTAAAATAATTTTGACATATCCTCACTTAATTTACTTTCTAATACCCTGGCATAAATCTGTGTAGTTGAAAGCTTAGAATGCCCTAATAATTTCGAAACAGATTCTATAGGGATACCTTTTGAAAGAGTTACAGTAGTGGCAAATGTATGTCGAGCTACATGAAAAGTCAATTTCTTTTTTAATTTCACACTTTTAGCAATCTCCTTTAAATATTCATTTGTTTTCTGGTTGGAATAAACTGGCAGCAAACATCCTGAACATTCGGCATGTATTACATATTTTTTTATTATTTCCATAGCCTTGGGAAGAATTGGAATTTTTACTGGTTTTGCAGTTTTCTCCCTTGCCGTAAATATCCATTCTCTGCCATCAATTCCAATTACAATATGCTCCGGTTTTAAATTCTTTGCATCTATCCAAGATAAACCTGTGTAGCAGGAGAATATAAAGACATCCCGGGTTTGCTGATGGTTTAGTTTATTAAAAGGTTGGTTTTCTATGCTTTTTAATTCAGCCTCGTTTAGAAATGCTCTCTCAGATGTTTTGAATTTCAGTGTGAATTTTGCAAAGGGGTCTTTTTCTACCCATTCCAATTTCTGAGCAAGGTTTATAAGTTTTTTTAAACGCTCCAAATGTTTCATCACTCCATTGTTCGTTGGAGCTTTTCTAGTCCTTTTTGGCTTATAGGTTCGTAAGAAATGTTCGAAGTCTGTGATGAACTGGTAATTTATCTGTTTGAGGTAAATATCTTCGGACTTAAACTGTTTGATCAAGAATTTATATAAATACTGTTCGGTAGTATAGTAATTCTTCATTGTACCATACTTTAATATGGACTTCATATTTTCAGTATGATAGTTTAAAAGCTCTGAGAGTTTCTTAAAAGAATCATCTGCTCCTAAATAACGTTCCTTTATAGCGCTAACATTTAAAAGCTTGTTCTCGTTTTGAAGCTGCCGGAAGGACTCGTAGATCTTATTGTAGATTCTATCCAAAGAACCATTCACTTGGATACTTTCTGAGCTGCTCCCCCTGAGGCGGCTTTTGCGCTCATCCCATAGGTTTAGGGTAATTCTACGTTGCAAGCTCAGTTCAATTCGCTCACCGTTTAAGGTAATTCTAGCATAAAGGGGAGCTTTGCCATTTTTGGCTTTACTGGATTTTGGGATAAAGACGATCCCAAAGGTCACCGAATTTCTCATAATAATCGTTTTCAGGTTAAACAAATGCGTGAAAACGAAAGTCAAATCAACAATCTGGGCAATATCCCAAAATAATAAGAGGTCACCGAATCGGACTCATTTTATATGATTTAGCATCAAATACTATGAATGACCAAAAATCACAAAACCTTGATAATCATAAGATTAACAAGGTTTTGATACCATTTGGTAATGGTCTTGGTCGGGGTGGCAGACTTGATCGTGATTCCCCGTATCCCTTTAAATTCAATACTTCTCTTAATTTCTATTTCTTCAGGTGACCGATTAGGTAACTTTTAAAATGATATGAAATAGGTTTATTTATGTGTAAATTAAATAAAAATAGAACACAAAACAAAAATAGAATTAACTAACTGGGTTAATTTATCAGTTTAGAATGATCAATCTTTTTAGCATAACACCATTTATCGAAGTAATATTGTGAAGTTGGATCAGGTACAATATATAAACCTGATTCTGTCAACTTTTTTAAGGGGGTAGTTTCCACAATAAAAAAACCCTGCATAAAAAACATTCTATACAGGGTCAACTATTATGAAAACTAAAATTATTTTTTCTTCAAAAGCTCTTCCAAATAAACCACCTTATCCTTTTCAGCTTGGACAAGTCTTTCATATAGTTCAACTACTTTATCTAATGGATTGAAAGTGCAGTGGTTATTAAAAGTTCCTTCACTACTATCTTGAAAATTATTAAAGAAATTTATTGCTGCTTCCTCCGAAAATGCTTCAATAGCCTCTTTTGTAACACCAAGAACTTTGGCTACTTCCTTAAGCTTAGCATCATCTAAAGTTTCACTCTGTTCTATATGAGAAACACTTTGTTGGCTAATACCTAATTGTTCTGCAAGGGTTTCTTGTTTCATGCCACGAAGCTCCCTGATGCGGGCAATCTTACGGCCTATATGATTTGGTTTTGTTGTTGTCATAACTCAAATATAAGTATTCTTTTTCAAAAAATAAATGGATGACCCTCTCGGGTATAAAACAAACCCTCACGGGTAAATTACCAAGTCTTTTGGTTCGGTACGGCATTCCCTAATCTTAACTTGATAATAATAAAAGGAGCAAATTATGGAAAAGCAAAATATTGAAACCGAAAAGCTTTTAGGAATTAAGAAATTACTGGATAATCATAAAGAGTTATTAAAAATTGATCCAAAGAAAGACAAGCTAAAACAGCAAGTAATTCAAGTTAAAGATAATCAAGAATTACTGATGAAAGTTTCAGCAATGATTGAAGTTTGCGTAGTTGCCTTAGAGGGTGAAAATTCTTTTACACCTCTCCACAAGATTAATGTTGACGCTAAAGTAAGTGCCACGATTGTTCTTGAATTCGCCCTTGAATTATTGCCATATGGTCAGATGCAATGTTTAGATCACATTGAAGAATTAATCAAATCTTCAAACAATTTTTAAAACAAACGCAAAAAGAAATATTTTAAAAATTTGAAGTCATGAAAAGTTATGCCACTTTAGATAAAAACCTAGCTCAGGTAGTAGCCATTATTAAGTGCAAAGTTCAGTTGCACTCTATTTATCTAATAGGATCGAGTAAAAAGACTATTTCTAAGAAATATATCCTTGATCCAGAATTGGGAAATATTAAAAAAGGTGAATTCTCCTATTCACTTTTGGTTATCACCCACGAGTTTGTTTCTGACCCAAAAACTTTCATGAATGATGTTTTCAATAAAACAGGGGAGAAAAGTGAAGTGTTTACTATTCATTATACGTTAAATGATATAAAGTACCGATTGAGGCATGGCGACAATTTTATCAGTCGTATTCTTTCTTCTGAAAATGAAATATATTGTTCTGAACGCTTGTTGCCTTGTGGATATTGCTATCATCCAAAAATGTATTCCATGATTAAAAAAGAATGGTAATTTCGTATGAACCGGGCTTATTACTTTAAAGATAAAGTAGATGTGTGCGACGATATCTATGATGAAACAGCAAGGGTGCTTTTAATCTCTCAATCACTAGCGCAATCTTGTGCCGCATTATTATATGTCTTTTGGGAGTATAAACCTAGTTACTATGATCTACGGGTTCTAATAAATCTTTGCGGTAATTTCTGCAATAGCCCTAAGATACTATTCCCTAAAAAGTCTTTTCGATCAAAGCGAGTATTTCATGCGCTATGCCATGCCCAGTACAATGTTAATTTTAAATCAGTTGACGACGTTTCTATAGAGGACAGTAATTATGCACAGCGATTATGCCGTAGGTTTCTTGAAAAAGTGGCTAATGAAGGAGAAAAGAAACTTCAAGAATTAGAATCCCTCCACAGAGAATTCAAAGTTCAATAAAAACAACTTTAAAATGAAAAGGAAAAGAATACTCAAAAAACTAAATAAGATCAAACAAGAACATCTTATCCATTTGACTCCACGAAAGAACAAGAAAGGCAAGTATTATTCGGGAACTTTTCAGGTTCAGAATCATTTAGAACTAATGTATTTGATTACTAATCTTATCAAAGTGTGTATCCTCGCGTTAGAGGAAAATGAATGTTTAAACGATAAACAAATACCCCAACCGAAATATAATGTTAATGAAGTATTGCGCCACACATTGCAACTTATTCCCTTTGAGGAGCACCAATTTATTGATCAGGTCGTAGACTTACTAGATAACCTAAACGGAGACAATGATGGTTAATTAGAATATTCTTTGCTATTAGAAACCCCTGCGCTTATTCCATAGTATAACCCATCTACTTTTTTTACCTGGCGCATTTTCCTTTTGTGTTTTCCCAGTATAGATCAAATAATATGCTTTCTGTGCTTTCTCATTTACTTCTTTCAGAGCTGTATGCATTACCTTTTGATACTGTATCTTTTCAGGATCTGAAATTAGGAAAGGCCTTATAAAAAGCAAAGCGGCTTTATGCAGGCCGCTAATTTCAAATCCTTTTTTTTTGGTATCAAAAGGTAATTCTTTGAAAGCATTATAAATTGTAAGAATTGAAGATCGGGTTCTTTTATCAGAGTATAGTTTAAAGTTCTAAAATAGCGGACTTGAGTCAAAAAGATTTATACCATCAAGTAATAAAATATCAAATATTTTTGGTTCGTGTCCAAGACCTTTGGACGAATCTTTTTCCCTGAAATGAAATGCAAGGGAATATGATGAGGACTCACATGAAATTGAATCCAAAATTCCCTTTTTAGTAATGTTTGACGCAAAAATAAGCCTGTTTATAGGGTTTTCCAGAGCATTTGACGCAAATTTAGTAAAAAAGCAAAGATTAATACAATGTAAAACACTGATAATCAAATAATAAGGAATATGTAACGCGGCTCTGCCCGTTACCCTCTTGCTATTCCTAATTTTACTTTTTCACAAAACTAAAAGTGGAATACATAAATAAAAAACAACCTCAATTCTATCATAAGGATTTACTTTTTTATCTGGAACATTTTCTTTTAGTGCTTTCCTAGGTTAGATTATTTAAAATACTTTCTGTGCTTTCTCTTTTACTTCTTTCAGAAGAGTAAGTGTGAAATGAGGATAGATAAGCAGTAGAAGCTTCTCATAATTCAAGTTTCAAATAAGTTGTATATTTCAAAGTATTAAGTCACTAATTAATTACTTTTTTAGCACACCAATTTTTTAACAAAAAACTAAACAATGGGAAAATTTGAAATTAAAAAGGACCGGACAGGTGAATTCCGATTTAACCTAAAAGCAAGAAATGGCCAGGTCATTTTAAGCAGCGAAGGTTATAAGGCAAAGACTTCTTGTGAAAATGGAATTGAATCGGTACGTAAAAATTCTCAAACCGATAGACTTTTCGAGCGTAAACAAACTTCAAGTGGTCATAGGTTTAATTTAAAGTCCAGTAATGGTCAGGTAATAGGAACCAGTGAAACTTATACAACCAGTGCTTCCATGGAGAATGGAATCAATTCGGTAAAGAAGAATGCCCCAACAGCCACTATCGATGATCAGAGCTGATATATCAAAGCACTGAACAATAATAGATAGTCAGTGCTTTGATTTTTGAAAATAGATATTTCTACGATTTCAAGATAGATTTAGTTCTGATAATTATTTAGTCACCTTCACTAAGAGAAAAGCTCCCGTCGCCATTGAAGGAACTTAAGGTAATGGTCACCGACCAAATCCCAGATACACCACTAGAGGTCACTCCAGAAAAGGAATCAGGTTCGGAATTCCCATTTAGGGATCTATCTAAGACACTATTTCCATTTGCATCTTCTACTACCATCTTAAAAGTCCCCTGGGATACAGCCGTAATATCTGCATTATAATCTGCTGTATTCAAGGCATTATTCCACTGGAAAGTTCTGGTTACACTTCCGCCGTCTCCTGTAAAATCACCATCAATATCGCCATTGAAGTCACCAACATCTTCAAACAAGGCCTGGCCATTTACCCTAATGGTAGCACTGCTTGAATTGTCATCATCACTGCTACATCCTGTCACCAGCGCAACCAATGAAAGAATAAAAATAATTTTTTTGATAAGTTTCATTTTTATTATTTTTTTATTAATCATTTTCATCTTGATCATCATCATCATCATCATCATCTCCGTTTCCATCTTCTGCGCTAAGAAAATTTCCCTCCTCGTCAAATTCTAATTCTATTCCATTATCAAGTGTCACTTCATAAGACCCATCTTCTTCTATTTCTGCCTCAATAATGATATCTTCAGGATAATTCACGCTGATATAGTCTTTAATTGCCTGTGGCAGGTCATTAGGATTGATATCTGTTTCACCTTGTTCATCTTCATCTTCGTTCTGGTCATGTGCTACTCCGAGAAAATTTCCATCAGCATCAAAAATTAATTCCATGTCGTTGTCCAATTCCACTTCATAATGGCCATTATTTTCCCTTTCGGCCTCATCTATATCCACGCCAGGAAAATGTTCATTGATGAAATTAATTATGTTTTGGGGCAATTCCGAGACTTCTAAATCTTCATCTCCAAAATCATCCTCATCATCTCGATCCTCGCCTAAAAAATTACCTTCTGAATCAAATATTAACTCAGTATGGTCACTTAAAGTAATTTCAAAATTATTATTATCCTCAATTTCAGCTTCTATAATAGTAAGGCCAGGATAATTGATGGTAATAAAATCCAAGATTCTCTGGGATAGTGTGGAGGTTCTTATATGTGCATCTGCCGAAAAGGCAATAGCATTTAGGTTTTCCTCTCCTGCGTTTTTATCTTCCGAGGAACAAGAAGAAAATAAGAGCAACCCACAGATAGTAAAAAAAAGCGTGGTTAAATTTTTCATGTATAAATTATTTTAGGTTATGGAGCCAATGTTTTTAAACTACATTGAATCAGTAAATTAATAATAAATATTATGCCAAAAGCTAATTTTTTAAAGAATATGGAAAAAGACAAAGGAAAATCTTTGTCAAAAACATATATCACCCAATTAAAAACTGACCAATACCATACACCTGGTCTTACTTTAAGAGAGATAAGAGAATAACTATTGTAGTTATTGCTATTACTCGAGTTGATTATAACCTTAAACTTAAAATGTGGGTAACCTTTCTACAGCTTTTATGAAATAGATCAATTCCTTTAAGAATAAATTATTTAAATAAAAAAGGAAATACGTTTTTACCTGTATTTCCTTGGTTCACTTCCAGTAGGGTTATAAAAGTGAATGGGGATAAGTTACAATAAAACTAGAATGTAAGACTCAGAGCATTTTTAAACTTTGCAACCTCCAGGCGCAAAGCAAGATTGTCATGACAATGACACATCTTGCTTTGCTAATTTGAATCGTCAATAGTTAATAAAGTTAACGGCTAATCTATACAGCCAACCACTATAATTTCTAACATTAATTTTAGTAAAATTAACTTTAAAAGCATTTTTTAGTAAATATTGTCGTAAAAATGAACCTATTTATAGGAGATTTCAAGGCATTTGTCGCAAAAGCAGTAAAAATGGACAAACTAAAAAACTATAACTATCTGATAATAAAAGTTTTGGGAATATGTAACATCGTATAGCATGTTACCCTCTTGCTATTCCCCCTTAGTTTAGCGAACACGCTTTATTTAGGGTTTATTTATATGTTAGTGAGTTTCTTTAATTGTTAACTTTCTATCGGGGAATACTAAATCATTTATTTATAACAAAATAATAAAGGGTGTCAAAGTTTAAAATATGGATAATGGTTAAAATTGGTTTTATGCGGTTAATTTATATACCAGATATGTTTTTTACCAATGTTATGTGCTTTAATTTATACTAAAATTTAAATTTTACTAAAAACACAATCGGATTATATATAGATTCAAAGGATTTATCAGTTTCTTTTGTGATTGAACCATTGGGTTCTGGTAATAGTGTAGATTGAGTCAATGTTTTTTCTTCTTTCAGATTTATAACATTAAGGTTACTTTCTAGTCCAATAAAAATATTTTTATAGAAATTATAATTTACTCCAACTGTTGGAGATAATCCAAATCCGTTTAAGTCTCTTTTTGTTTCACTGAAACTACCAGCAATTCCTCCCCCAGTTTCTCTTAAAGATTTAGATTTTATGTAGCTAAAGTCAATTGCCAAATAGGGTGTAAGTCTTTTCTGTTTAAAAACATATTCATATCCTATTTTCATAACTTGTTCTTTATACTCACCCTTATTAATCAAGCTACCACCTGATTTATCATAAGATTTGTTAATTGGTCTATAAAAAGTTAGCCTTATAGCGTTTCTATCATTTAAAAATCTTTTATAAGTTAAATTACTAAAAGGCTTTAAATAATATGAGTTTTCAAATAAGACTTCCTGATTCTTGGGAGATTCAGTTAGGTCTATTATTCCTATTGAAACTTCGTTTGTGTTATAATCTGGACTTTGACTGTATCCTATTTTCAGGATAAAAAACAAACTAAAAACCAATAATGCTTTTTTCATAGTATTCTGATTTTATTGCACATAACGGTCTTGTTTAACGCAAGTAGCGTGGAGAAGGGACGCGAACTTGTCGGCTTTGTTGTTTGTTAATTGGTCTCTAAAATAACACTTTTCAGCAGAATGCCCGCTATTTGCTGTTAAACGATGTTGGCAGCTGGCGCAGTCCATTTTTGTTCTAATATATTTATCAATAAGTCCTCGTAATTCCAACCAATTTTTCTCGCGGCTAAGGAAGATAAACTATCTTGATCTTTTCTATGTGGTCTTGAAGATCCAGTCATATTAGGTTTCATATTTAAATCAAAAATGAAGTAGTCACCTTGGTCATTTGCTCTGCAATCTATCCTAATCGGGGCTTTTGCTTTTATGATTTTTGCAGCCTTTTCACAATGTTTTGATATTATTTTAATTTCATCTTGTTGTAATTCAGCATCATTTAAAATTGAACTATTCTCAATTACTGCAACAGTTCCATTATATGGAGCAATTCCATTATGGTGATTAAATCTTTTTATAGCTGGCAAACTCCAATAAGAATGAATTCTTTTTTCCTTGTTATGAAAAATATATTTTCCCGGAGGCATCACGGTTATTGTAATTTCTTGTCCGGACAAATATTCTTCTATATAGACTTCCTTACCATATTTATTTGAATCGATTAACTCGTTTATTAGTTGAAATAATTCTTTTTGATTTTGGGCAACATATACGCCTTGACTGCCTCGACCTCTAATAGGTTTTGTTACAATTGGAAAAGGAAAATCAAATTTATTATTCTTTAAGTTCTTTTTTGAAAAAATCTTTGCTCTAGGAATGGGTAAATTTTGTTCTTTTAATAATTGATTTGTTCTCCATTTATCATCGAATAAATCTACATCTTTTGGACATTGGCCTACTATTTCTATTTTTCCATCAAAAAAAGTTTCTATTGGATGATTTTTATATAAAATGGTATTTAACCAAAATATAGTTGCGCCTTTATCTAAAGCTGATTGGATACCATTTTCCGTGTCTGGAAAAACCCAATCATAGTCATTTTTTAAATTAGGATTTTCAACAGGAGTTATTATGGCAAGATTTATATTTTTTAAAGAAAAAGCAATGTCAGCTCCGCTATCAGAATATCCACCTGGTTTCATTGGTTTTTGAATTCCCCCTTGAATTGGTGGTTTCTGTGCTTGAAACAAAATTGCAATTTTCTTCTTTTCTGTCAATTTTTTTGTTTTAGCTTGCTGCCAACGGCAGTCTGTCTAATAACTTAGGTTATTTACCGATTTGTGACTAAAATAAGGCTTTTTATGGTATGCTGAGGAATAAAACGCGAATCAGAGATGTTGAAATTAAAGATGGGTATTAGCTTTAATATGACTTTATACGCTCTTATAAAGGTATAAAAACAAGCACATAAGGTGTTCAATAACTCCTTCCATGCCTTTTTGCCAATCAAGTTCAAAATTCGTCTGAGATTGTAGGCAATGAAAATAAACCCAACATCTGCAGAAGCCCTTTTCTTGCCTTTTTTAGAAAGGATATGATCAAATCCCCATTGCCTTTTCATGGTTCCAAAGGGATGTTCTACAATAGCCTGCCTGCGTCTGTACAATTCAGGATCAGCTTCCATATTTCTTTTGTTTTCTTCATAAACAGGAGTGTATAGGTTCCTAGCCAGGAGCCTCCCGTTTTTGGCCGTGGTGCATAACTCCCGCACCGGGCATCCCTTACAAGCTCTTGTTTTATACTGTTTGAACCTTGACTCGTTTGATTTCCCTCGGTGGTTGACGTAAAAGGTGCCGTTGGTTTTCAGAAAATTACCTTGGGGACATATGTAGTGATCGTTCCCCGTATCGTAGGTAAAATTTTTAACATTGTACAGGGGATCCGGTGCATTGGAACCGGGGGCAGGAATAGCAACCAGGGTTTTGATCCCTAAACCCTGGGCAATTTCCAATTCAGATCCAGTATGATATCCTTTGTCAAAAAGAGCGGTGAAATCATTGTTCCCTATAATGGATTTTGCTCTTCTGATCATGGCTCCCATCGCTTTTTTATCATTATTGTTGGTGACTTCATAATCAATGGGGATGCAGTGCTTGGCATCTACGGTGGACTGGACATTATAGACTACCTCTGTAATGTTGCCCCTCAAGACCATATGTCTGCTCTCGTTGTCCGAGGTTGAGATCTGGTCTTCTTGGGTTTGATCCAATTCCTGCTCGAGTTTATGATACGTATCCTTGCGCTTGTTCTGGGTATCCATCTGCTCATGGATATTTTCTTTTTCTACAGTACCATCGGCTTGTTCTAGCGCTTGGTTATATTCCTGAAGCTTGTTATCGATATATCGAAGGTGACGGTCGATCTTCTTTTTATTGAAGTTGTTCTTTTTGCTGTTCTGGGCTCTTAGCTTGGTGCCATCCCCTGCAATAAGTTTCCCTCCAATGAGATTGAAGTGTTTGGCCAGTGCTACTGTGGCACGAAAAACTTTCTTTATAGCCTCAGGATTGTCCTTTCTAAAGTTGGCAATGGTGTTATGGTCTGGGGAGAGTTGCCCAAGGAGCCACATCAATTCGATATTTCGTTTGCATTCGCGCTCCAAATTTCGGGAGGAACGCAGTCGGTTCAAATATCCATAGATAAATAACTTGAGCAACACACCTGGGTGGTAAGCAGGACGACCTCCTTCTGGGAAATTTACTCGAAACCCCATGTCTTCTAAATCCAAGCTATCTACAAAGATATCTACGGCCCTGACCTCGTTTTCCTGATTAATGGCGTCCTCTAGGGACACAGGGAACAACGAGGATTGTTTGCGATTTTTTCCTTCTATAAATCTCATGGCATGAAGATACAACAGTAGCTCATTGTGCTATAAAACAATAATAGAAGAAATTAACAAAGTTATTAAAAGCGAAGGGGGTTATTAGACAGTCTGACGGTCTTGTTTAACGCAAGTGGTGTGGAATGGGGACGCTCCCGAGCTATCGGGATTGTCGGCTTTGTTGTTTTTTAATTAATCTCTAAAATAACACTTTTCAGCAAACTGCCCGCTATTTGCTGTTAAACGATGTTGTGCCTCGTTCTTTATCCTAGTCAATTAGGCTTAAGATTAATTCTTTCAATATTTTAGTGTCGCTATTTACTGTGCCTTGCATATATTTTTCATAAACGTCTTTATTGTCAGGTGGATTTAAGTTCAAGTCTATTCCTTTTTCTAAAGCTAACATTCGAATAAATTCCCTTTGTGCTCTCCCATTTCCGTCTCTAAAAGGATGTAAATAATTAATATTGTCTAGAATTTGAGATAGGTTT
This sequence comes from Gillisia sp. Hel_I_86, assembly GCF_007827275.1. Lineage (NCBI taxonomy): Bacteria > Pseudomonadati > Bacteroidota > Flavobacteriia > Flavobacteriales > Flavobacteriaceae > Gillisia > Gillisia sp. Hel_I_86. The sequence continues at coordinate 3,178,626 of NZ_VISE01000001.1, forward strand.
TCGGCTATTTGATTTTTGTCATTCTTTTCTGTCTTCTTAAAATCCAATATTAATTCATCAATAAAACGAAATGCGTTTTCGAAGTTTGACGTTGGAAAAAATTGTTTTCCATCTTTATTTATCTCTACAGTTCTTTCTTTACCAGCCCAAGCATAAATGTCTTGAAATAATTGCTTGTGTATTGAGAAAAGACTTTCAATTCCAATTATTTTGATGGGTTTAATATGTAGTTCACTTATTCGTTTTGTTACCGTAACACTTTCGAAGAAAAGTAAGTCATCAGCGTCAGTAATATCAACTAAATTTTTTAATATTCCAGATTTAGGGTCAATGTAAGTATAGTTAGAATCAATGTACTTGTAAGAATTAGACATAGGTCTTTTCCTTGGCGAATATTAGTAAATCGTTTAATGATAGCTTACCTATCATATAATCTCTTATAATTTTGATATTTTTATGAGTAGGTTTGAAACCTTCAAACATATTGCTTCCAATAGCATTTGCTGTATTTTCCAATGTTTTTAAATCAGAAAATTTTACTCCCATAATAGTAAGTTTATTTCGGTCTATATCTATTTTGTTATACATTGTTATATATTTTAGAAGTATTACAAATATAAAAAATTCTATCGATTGTGGTTTGTCCGAAATTTTGTTTTTGAATGCGTTACAACGGCAGTCTGTCTAATAACTTAGGTTATTTACCGATTTGTGACTAAAATAAGGCTTTTTATGGTATGCTGAGGAATAAAACGCGAATCAGAGATGTTGAAATTAAAGATGGGTATTAGCTTTAATATGACTTTATACGCTCTTATAAAGGTATAAAAACAAGCACATAAGGTGTTCAATAACTCCTTCCATGCCTTTTTGCCAATCAAGTTCAAAATTCGTCTGAGATTGTAGGCAATGAAAATAAACCCAACATCTGCAGAAGCCCTTTTCTTGCCTTTTTTAGAAAGGATATGATCAAATCCCCATTGCCTTTTCATGGTTCCAAAGGGATGTTCTACAATAGCCTGCCTGCGTCTGTACAATTCAGGATCAGCTTCCATATTTCTTTTGTTTTCTTCATAAACAGGAGTGTATAGGTTCCTAGCCAGGAGCCTCCCGTTTTTGGCCGTGGTGCATAACTCCCGCACCGGGCATCCCTTACAAGCTCTTGTTTTATACTGTTTGAACCTTGACTCGTTTGATTTCCCTCGGTGGTTGACGTAAAAGGTGCCGTTGGTTTTCAGAAAATTACCTTGGGGACATATGTAGTGATCGTTCCCCGTATCGTAGGTAAAATTTTTAACATTGTACAGGGGATCCGGTGCATTGGAACCGGGGGCAGGAATAGCAACCAGGGTTTTGATCCCTAAACCCTGGGCAATTTCCAATTCAGATCCAGTATGATATCCTTTGTCAAAAAGAGCGGTGAAATCATTGTTCCCTATAATGGATTTTGCTCTTCTGATCATGGCTCCCATCGCTTTTTTATCATTATTGTTGGTGACTTCATAATCAATGGGGATGCAGTGCTTGGCATCTACGGTGGACTGGACATTATAGACTACCTCTGTAATGTTGCCCCTCAAGACCATATGTCTGCTCTCGTTGTCCGAGGTTGAGATCTGGTCTTCTTGGGTTTGATCCAATTCCTGCTCGAGTTTATGATACGTATCCTTGCGCTTGTTCTGGGTATCCATCTGCTCATGGATATTTTCTTTTTCTACAGTACCATCGGCTTGTTCTAGCGCTTGGTTATATTCCTGAAGCTTGTTATCGATATATCGAAGGTGACGGTCGATCTTCTTTTTATTGAAGTTGTTCTTTTTGCTGTTCTGGGCTCTTAGCTTGGTGCCATCCCCTGCAATAAGTTTCCCTCCAATGAGATTGAAGTGTTTGGCCAGTGCTACTGTGGCACGAAAAACTTTCTTTATAGCCTCAGGATTGTCCTTTCTAAAGTTGGCAATGGTGTTATGGTCTGGGGAGAGTTGCCCAAGGAGCCACATCAATTCGATATTTCGTTTGCATTCGCGCTCCAAATTTCGGGAGGAACGCAGTCGGTTCAAATATCCATAGATAAATAACTTGAGCAACACACCTGGGTGGTAAGCAGGACGACCTCCTTCTGGGAAATTTACTCGAAACCCCATGTCTTCTAAATCCAAGCTATCTACAAAGATATCTACGGCCCTGACCTCGTTTTCCTGATTAATGGCGTCCTCTAGGGACACAGGGAACAACGAGGATTGTTTGCGATTTTTTCCTTCTATAAATCTCATGGCATGAAGATACAACAGTAGCTCATTGTGCTATAAAACAATAATAGAAGAAATTAACAAAGTTATTAAAAGCGAAGGGGGTTATTAGACAGTCTGACGGTCTTGGTTAAGGCAAGTAGCGTGGAGTAGGCCCTATGTTTGTATAAAGCATAAGTTTCAGGTATTTATTATAACATAGTAATATCTAGTCACTTAATTACTTTAAAATCCAAAACCTATGCAGACACAAAGTACACAATTCGACTTCACCGGCCAAAAAATTTATGTAGGCATCGACACGCACCTTAAGAGCTGGAATGTAACGGTTATGATGGATCCTTATTACCAGAAAACCTTTTCACAGAATGCCAATGCCCAGACCCTCTTCAACCATCTACATGAGAATTATCCCGGAGGTAGTTACTTTAGTGCTTATGAAGCTGGCTTTGCGGGTTTTATGCCTCATTACCGTTTAATGGGCCTGGGTATTGAATCTATTGTGGTGAACCCTGCAGATATTCCCACGACCGGAAAAGAAAAGGTTCAAAAGAATGATTCGAGGGATAGTAAAAAAATCGCCCGTTCGCTAAAGAACGGTGAATTGACCCCAATTTATGTTCCCTCGCTCCAGACCCTGGCGGATAGGAGCCTTGTTCGCTTGAGAAAAACGATTGCCAGGGACCTGGCAAAAACAAAGACGCAGATCAAATCTTTCCTTCATTGCAACGGGATCGATATCCCAGATGATTTGAGCAAAGAAAACTGGACCAGGAAATTCATCAAATGGCTTATAGAAATAGAGATCGGACCCTTCAGGGAAACCCTGGAGGGTCATTTAGCTAAGTACCATTATTTTTATGCGCAAAAGCTAGCTATTAATCGGAAAGTCAAGATGCTTTCTGCCACTCCCCAGTATAAGGATAATATGGAACTTCTGCAGTCCATACCGGGAGTAGGCTATATCACGGCCATAACCTTTCTCACAGAGATAGAAAACATAAAAAGGTTCAAAAGCCTGGACAGGCTATGCAGTTTTATAGGTTTGGTACCGTCTACAAATTCCTCGGGAGAAAACGAAAGAATAGGAGAAATCACTCCCAGGGGCCACCGTATTCTCAGGGATATACTGGTAGAAGCCTCCTGGAAGGCAATAGGAAAAGATCCGGCCTTGGGAGCAACATATTCGAAACTCGGCCATAGAATGAAACCCAACAAGGCGATCATACGCATTACCAAAAAAATATTGAGCAGGATGAGATTCGTCCTGAATAACCAAACCCGATATGAACTGGGATATAAATAATATTAAAAGAGTAATTTATAAAACAGCTATCTTCAAGTGTGACCGTTTCCGCGTCCCTGCAGCGTTAACGACTGTCATTTAGTAGACTGCGGCGCACTTATTTATATAAACTAAACAAGACGATGCAGCTCCTTAGAGTCTGTTAATAGAAGGCTGTTTTATAATATTACAATTACTGATTAAGATAAAGCTATAAGACCTTGAGTTTTCTTAGCCATGGAGGACAATGAATAAATTTAAAAAGGTCCCTTTTTAGAGAAGGAACCGTATTCACTGTCGAAAGCCTTATTGCTGTTGAGTTGCTCTCCAGCAGCGCTCACTTCCCCTTCAGGCTAACATGTTAAATATAGGAAAAAAGTTGTCTAAAATTTGATATACAACATAGAAGGGACGCAAACTTGTCGGCTATATTGTTTTTTACTTGGTCTCTAAAATAACACTTTTTACCAAAATACCCGCTATTTGCTGTTAAACGATGTTGGCTACAGTGGTTTTTGCGAAGTGTTTATCTATCCTGCGTTTTGTTCCGCTCTGATTTTCTTGTTCTTATCAATAATTTTCAAAAAAGCTTTTTTCCTATTCGATTAAAATCCAGTATTTTAAACTGAAAGTATTGAATTTTTATATTTTTTACGCTCGAGTAAGAGTCAGCGAACTGATTTTAAGAGCATCCAATTTTTACATTTACCATACTTGAGTAAAAGTCAGAATAATAACTTTCAATGCCTTTTTCACGTTTGAGTAAGAGTTCAAGATCTAAATTTTAAAGACCTCCAATTTTTACATTTTTCATCTTTTAAATTTTATTTCATTTCTTACTTTTTATTTGAAGTTTTGATCTTTTTAGTTTTTTTTATTCTTTTCCGCACCGCTGGTTTTTTTCCAATTAGATCACCTTGATTTTTCTTAAGTCTATGTTTAAAATCTACTTTTTCGTAATTCAGTTTTGTATTTTTCAGTTACTGGATTGTTAATTTGAAACGACTAATATTCTTTTTTGCTGAATGCTCCCATTGTAGCCAACGGTCTTGTTTAACGCAAGTGGCGCGGAATTATGGATGCGGATTTGTCGGCTTAACTGTTTTGTTTGTTATGGAAACTAATTTAGTACTTTTCTATTAAACCCGCCATTTGCGATATACGTTGTTATACCGCGTTAAATTACAAATCTCTCTTTAATTTTTCGGGATCTTTTCTGGTGTCAAATATTGTAACAATATTTATTTTTTCTTCGTTGAAACTATAAAATAGAGTTGTCTGTTTTGTTATTACACATCTTCTTAACCCCTTTTCTTTTGTGGATTCCGGGAATATTTCTGGTTGCTCTTTTATGATTTCAATATTTCTATCTAATTTTTGAACGAACTCAGATTTTACTTTGTAAGACCATTTTTTAATCAAATATTCAAATAGGTCTTCTAGTTTTTCTTTCGCAATATCTGATGTAACTACAGTTCTACTCATTATCTATGTTTGGCCATAAATGATTCGTAGTCAGTGGTTTTTCCTTGTTCTATTTGTTTCCTTGCTTCTTTTATTTCCTTTTTTTGGTCAGAAGATAAATCCTCCCAAAAATCGGTAGTTTTTTCTTTTTTAAAAATTTGTTGAATAGACTTAATGATCTTAGGATTATCAGTATTTAATAACAATTTTGCCAACTCTATCTTTTCAGCTTGAATATTCATAAGCAAGTCATTTCTAACAAAAATAATGAATATTAAATAAATTTAAGTTCAATTCTCACTGTTTTTAATGCGGTATAACGGCAGTCTGTCTAATAACTTAGGTTATTTACCGATTTGTGACTAAAATAAGGCTTTTTATGGTATGCTGAGGAATAAAACGCGAATCAGAGATGTTGAAATTAAAGATGGGTATTAGCTTTAATATGACTTTATACGCTCTTATAAAGGTATAAAAACAAGCACATAAGGTGTTCAATAACTCCTTCCATGCCTTTTTGCCAATCAAGTTCAAAATTCGTCTGAGATTGTAGGCAATGAAAATAAACCCAACATCTGCAGAAGCCCTTTTCTTGCCTTTTTTAGAAAGGATATGATCAAATCCCCATTGCCTTTTCATGGTTCCAAAGGGATGTTCTACAATAGCCTGCCTGCGTCTGTACAATTCAGGATCAGCTTCCATATTTCTTTTGTTTTCTTCATAAACAGGAGTGTATAGGTTCCTAGCCAGGAGCCTCCCGTTTTTGGCCGTGGTGCATAACTCCCGCACCGGGCATCCCTTACAAGCTCTTGTTTTATACTGTTTGAACCTTGACTCGTTTGATTTCCCTCGGTGGTTGACGTAAAAGGTGCCGTTGGTTTTCAGAAAATTACCTTGGGGACATATGTAGTGATCGTTCCCCGTATCGTAGGTAAAATTTTTAACATTGTACAGGGGATCCGGTGCATTGGAACCGGGGGCAGGAATAGCAACCAGGGTTTTGATCCCTAAACCCTGGGCAATTTCCAATTCAGATCCAGTATGATATCCTTTGTCAAAAAGAGCGGTGAAATCATTGTTCCCTATAATGGATTTTGCTCTTCTGATCATGGCTCCCATCGCTTTTTTATCATTATTGTTGGTGACTTCATAATCAATGGGGATGCAGTGCTTGGCATCTACGGTGGACTGGACATTATAGACTACCTCTGTAATGTTGCCCCTCAAGACCATATGTCTGCTCTCGTTGTCCGAGGTTGAGATCTGGTCTTCTTGGGTTTGATCCAATTCCTGCTCGAGTTTATGATACGTATCCTTGCGCTTGTTCTGGGTATCCATCTGCTCATGGATATTTTCTTTTTCTACAGTACCATCGGCTTGTTCTAGCGCTTGGTTATATTCCTGAAGCTTGTTATCGATATATCGAAGGTGACGGTCGATCTTCTTTTTATTGAAGTTGTTCTTTTTGCTGTTCTGGGCTCTTAGCTTGGTGCCATCCCCTGCAATAAGTTTCCCTCCAATGAGATTGAAGTGTTTGGCCAGTGCTACTGTGGCACGAAAAACTTTCTTTATAGCCTCAGGATTGTCCTTTCTAAAGTTGGCAATGGTGTTATGGTCTGGGGAGAGTTGCCCAAGGAGCCACATCAATTCGATATTTCGTTTGCATTCGCGCTCCAAATTTCGGGAGGAACGCAGTCGGTTCAAATATCCATAGATAAATAACTTGAGCAACACACCTGGGTGGTAAGCAGGACGACCTCCTTCTGGGAAATTTACTCGAAACCCCATGTCTTCTAAATCCAAGCTATCTACAAAGATATCTACGGCCCTGACCTCGTTTTCCTGATTAATGGCGTCCTCTAGGGACACAGGGAACAACGAGGATTGTTTGCGATTTTTTCCTTCTATAAATCTCATGGCATGAAGATACAACAGTAGCTCATTGTGCTATAAAACAATAATAGAAGAAATTAACAAAGTTATTAAAAGCGAAGGGGGTTATTAGACAGTCTGACGGTCTTGGTTAAGGCAAGTGGCGTGGAATGGGGACACGTTCTTGTCGGCTTTGTTGTTTTTTAATTAATCTCTAAAATTACACTTTTCAGCAAACTGCCCGCTATTTGCTGTTAAACGATGTTGGCTACAGTGGTTTTTGCGAAGTGTTTATCTATCCTGCGTTTTGTTCCGCTCTGATTTTCTTGTTCTTATCAATAATTTTCAAAAAAGCTTTTTTCCTATTCGATTAAAATCCAGTATTTTAAACTGAAAGTATTGAATTTTTATATTTTTTACGCTCGAGTAAGAGTCAGCGAACTGATTTTAAGAGCATCCAATTTTTACATTTACCATACTTGAGTAAAAGTCAGAATAATAACTTTCAATGCCTTTTTCACGTTTGAGTAAGAGTTCAAGATCTAAATTTTAAAGACCTCCAATTTTTACATTTTTCATCTTTTAAATTTTATTTCATTTCTTACTTTTTATTTGAAGTTTTGATCTTTTTAGTTTTTTTCATTCTTTTCCGCACCGCTGGTTTTTTTCCAATTAGATCACCTTGATTTTTCTTAAGTCTATGTTTAAAATCTACTTTTTCGTAATTCAGTTTTGTATTTTTCAGTTACTGGATTGTTAATTTGAAACGACTAATATTCTTTTTTGCTGAATGCTCCCATTGTAGCCAACGGCAGTCTGTCTAAAAACATGGTTGACAATGGTTTTATTGTCCTAAAATACGTTTTTTAAGGCTGTATGGCATGGTGCCAGCAAAACTTTGCGTTATATTGGAAAAGGAAACTAGTTCTTAAAAAGCGGTAAAATCGCGCTATTAAGCCCAAAATTTTATCAAACAAGGTATTGCTACCTTCTTGTAGGGCTTTATGGCCTATCAGGTTAATGATCCTTTTGAGGTTGTAGGCAATAAAGATGAAGCCTACATCTGCAGAGGCCCTTTTCTTTCCTTTTTTGGTAAGGATATGGTCAAACCCCCATTGCCTTTTCATGGTTCCAAATGGGTGTTCCACAATGGCCTGCCTGCGGCGGTAGAGTTCTTTTTCTTGTTCCATGTTTTTTCGGTTCTCCTCGTAGAATGGCGCAAAGACATTCCGGGCAAGGAGCCTTCCATTTTTTGCCCTGGTGCACAGGTCTCGCACGGGGCACCCCTTACAGGCCTTTGTTTTGTATTGTTTGAACTTACTTTGGTTGGGCTTGCCTTGATGGTTTGTATAAAAGTTGCCGTTGGTCTTCAGGGCGTGTCCCTGTGGGCAGGTATACTGGTCCTGTTGTTGGTCGTAAATGAAATTCTGTAGGTTGTAATCCGGGTGTGGTGCCGTGGATGCGGGCGCGGGAATGGCCACCATTGTTTTGATACCGAGCTTTTGAGCGGTTTCGAGTTCCGATCCTGTGTGGTAGCCTTTGTCAAAGAGTGCTGTAAAGGTATTGTTCCTGAGTATGGCCTTGGACCTTCTTATCATATCGCCCATGGCCTTGGAGTCATTTCGGTTGGTGACCTGGTAATCAATAGGGATGCAGTGCAGGCCGTCCACAGTGGACTGTACGTTATAGGCCACCTCGGTAATGTTCCCCCGCAGGACCATATGGCGGCTTTCCCCATCGGAAGTTGAAATTTGTTCTTCCCCGGTCTGCTCCAGTTGTTTTTTGAGCTTTGTATAATTTTCCCTTCGCTGGGCATGCTTTCGTATTTCTTTTTGGACCTCTTGTTTTTCAGTCTCCCCATCGGCCTTTGCCAGGTCCTGGTTGTACTGATCGAGTTTGTTGTCGATATATTCCAGGTGGCGTTTTATCTTCTTTTCGTTGAAATTGTTCTTTTTACTGTTCTGTGCACGCAGTTTGGTACTGTCCCCGGCAATGATCCTACCGCCGATCAGTTTGAAGTTCATGGCCAGTTCCACCGTGGCGCGGAACACGTGTTTGATGGCCTTGGGGTTGTTTTTTCTGAAATTGGCAATGGTGTTGTGGTCGGGGGCAAGTTGGCCAAGGAGCCACATCATCTCCATATTTCGTTTGCACTCGCGCTCGAGGATCCTGGAAGAACGCAGGCGGTTCATATATCCATATAGGAACAATTTCAGGAGCGTTGCTGGATGATAGGCCGGCCTTCCGCCTTCGGGGAAATGTACCTTGAAGCCCATCTTTTCAAGATCGAGGCCATCAACGAACACATCAATGGCTCGGACTTCGTTTTCTTGGTCAATGGCTTCATCCAGGGAAACTGGGAACAGGCTGGCTTGTTTACGGTCTTTGGGTATAATGAATTTCATACCTAAAAGATACGGTTAAGCCTAACAATAGGAAACAGCTCAGCAAATAAGAAATCAACATAGTTATTAAGAAAGCAAGGGGTTTTTAGACAGTCTGACGGTCTTGTTTAACGCAAGTGGCGTGGAGTAGGCCCTATGTTTGTATAAAGCATAAGTTTCAGGTATTTATTATAACATAGTAATATCTAGTCACTTAATTACTTTAAAATCCAAAACCTATGCAGACACAAAGTACACAATTCGACTTCACCGGCCAAAAAATTTATGTAGGCATCGACACGCACCTTAAGAGCTGGAATGTAACGGTTATGATGGATCCTTATTACCAGAAAACCTTTTCACAGAATGCCAATGCCCAGACCCTCTTCAACCATCTACATGAGAATTATCCCGGAGGTAGTTACTTTAGTGCTTATGAAGCTGGCTTTGCGGGTTTTATGCCTCATTACCGTTTAATGGGCCTGGGTATTGAATCTATTGTGGTGAACCCTGCAGATATTCCCACGACCGGAAAAGAAAAGGTTCAGAAGAATGATTCGAGGGATAGTAAAAAAATCGCCCGTTCGCTAAAGAACGGTGAATTGACCCCAATTTATGTTCCCTCGCTCCAGACCCTGGCGGATAGGAGCCTTGTTCGCTTGAGAAAAACGATTGCCAGGGACCTGGCAAAAACAAAGACGCAGATCAAATCTTTCCTTCATTGCAACGGGATCGATATCCCAGATGATTTGAGCAAAGAAAACTGGACCAGGAAATTCATCAAATGGCTTATAGAAATAGAGATCGGACCCTTCAGGGAAACCCTGGAGGGTCATTTAGCTAAGTACCATTATTTTTATGCGCAAAAGCTAGCTATTAATCGGAAAGTCAAGATGCTTTCTGCCACTCCCCAGTATAAGGATAATATGGAACTTCTGCAGTCCATACCGGGAGTAGGCTATATCACGGCCATAACCTTTCTCACAGAGATAGAAAACATAAAAAGGTTCAAAAGCCTGGACAGGCTATGCAGTTTTATAGGTTTGGTACCGTCTACAAATTCCTCGGGAGAAAACGAAAGAATAGGAGAAATCACTCCCAGGGGCCACCGTATTCTCAGGGATATACTGGTAGAAGCCTCCTGGAAGGCAATAGGAAAAGATCCGGCCTTGGGAGCAACATATTCGAAACTCGGCCATAGAATGAAACCCAACAAGGCGATCATACGCATTACCAAAAAAATATTGAGCAGGATGAGATTCGTCCTGAATAACCAAACCCGATATGAACTGGGATATAAATAATATTAAAAGAGTAATTTATAAAACAGCTATCTTCAAGTGTGACCGTTTCCGCGTCCCTGCAGCGTTAACGACTGTCATTTAGTAGACTGCGGCGCACTTATTTATATAAACTAAACAAGACGATGCAGCTCCTTAGAGTCTGTTAATAGAAGGCTGTTTTATAATATTACAATTACTGATTAAGATAAAGCTATAAGACCTTGAGTTTTCTTAGCCATGGAGGACAATGAATAAATTTAAAAAGGTCCCTTTTTAGAGAAGGAACCGTATTCACTGTCGAAAGCCTTATTGCTGTTGAGTTGCTCTCCAGCAGCGCTCACTTCCCCTTCAGGCTAACATGTTAAATATAGGAAAAAAGTTGTCTAAAATTTGATATACAACATAGAAGGGACGCAAACTTGTCGGCTATATTGTTTTTTACTTGGTCTCTAAAATAACACTTTTTCGACTAAGCCCGCTATTTGCGCTTAGCATCCATGAAAAAGCAGTAATCGAGTATCTTTAATAATCACGATAAAAACTAAAGATATGGAAACCCGAGTTACTGCATTACCAAAGTTATTCATAGGAATTGATATTCACAAGAGAAGCTGGAAAATACATTGCAGCACCGATCTCTTTGGAGGTAAATCTTTTACGATGCCTCCAGAACCTGAGAAGTTATATGAGTACGTTCAGAAACATTTCTGTGATCACCAAGTAACTACTGCTTATGAGGCTGGTTGCTGTGGTTATTCTGCCCATCGCAGTTTTGAGGTCTTTGGTTGGAAATCCCTGGTTGTGAACCCAGCTGATATCCACCGTAAAGGAAAGGAGCGCTATACTAAAACAGACCGTATCGATGCGCAACTCATTAGCAGAGAGCTTAAAGATGGCCGTCTGGATGGTATCACTGTTCCAGATATAGAACGAGAAGGATTACGTAGTCTGTTTCGCCGTCGCAATGAACTGGTCAAGGACTTTCGTCGGATCAAAAGTAGGATCAAGATGCACTTGCTTTATTTCGGGATTAAAATTCCTGCAGAGTTCGATAATGATCATTGGAGCCATGCTTTTCGTCACTGGGTGGATAGCCAAGAGTTCCATTATCCCACCGCACAGGAAACGATGGCTAGCAAAATGCGGACTTTCCGGTTTATTGATAAAGAGCTTCGGGAAGTCTCAAGTCAGTTGAGAGCCTATTGCCGAAAACACTTCAAAAAAGATTACTATCTGTTAAGGAGTGTGCCGGGCATTGGAGGCATTGTAGCCGTAGGTATTTTGGCTGAACTAGGGGATCTAAGGCGCTTCAACACGCTTAAACATTTAGCGGGTTATGTTGGATTGGCTCCTGGGATCTATCAAAGCGGGGCTACTTCTAAGGCACTTGGCATGAACCCCCGTTGCCATCCTATCGTGTGGACACAATTATTTACTAGTTTAAGGGATTAGCATTAATTTTACTCAAAAAATGAGAAGGGGGTTCACAGGCTTAGGGGATAAACGTTTGGTTTATCGGGGCAACAAGATTTTATCGGACCTGTTCAGCAAGAGCGTCCATTCGATCCGTCAGCTCAGCAGGAACGAATCAGACGCAAAGGCCGTTTACCGTTTTTTGCAGAACGATAGGGTCAGTGAAGAAGATATAGTAGAGAACCTGGTACATAATTGCCAGATGGCTTGTGCGGGCAAATTTGTTGTCTGTATCCAAGATACCACGGAGGTCAACCTAAGCAGCCATGGTAATAGGATCAACAAAGATGGCTTTGTGGGCACGACCAATGCGAAGAATTCCCAGGGACTGGGGTTCTTTGTCCACCCAAGTTTGGTCTTGGATGCCGTGAGCGGCACCCCCTACGGCTATTCTGATATTAAGATCTGGAACAGGTCCTTGGACTTCAAATCAAAGCATGAAAGACAGTACGGCAAGCTGCCCATGGAAGAAAAAGAGTCCTATAAGTGGATAGAGGTGTCCAAAAACACACAGGCCTCACTAAGGGACGTGGTAGCGGGAATGGTGATCGTACAAGATAGGGAAGGGGATATCTACGAACAGTTTGCAAGCATACCAGATGCACGAACAGATCTATTGATAAGGGCCCGTGCGGATAGGGCCTTGGCGGATGGGTCAAAATTGTTCAGCTGCCTGGCGGACCAGCCCTGTCAAGGGTCCTATGAGGTACAGGTGGATGCCTGTGCAAAGACCAGAAGGAAAAAAAGGACCGCAAAAATTGAAATCAGATATAAAGAGGTAGAACTGAAAAGGACCAGGGCGGCCAGCAAGGCAGTGGCGCCCAGCATAAAACTATATCTGGTGGAGGCCAAAGAGGCTAACCGGGCCGGGCCGGACAGGGTGTGCTGGAGGTTATTGACAAGCCTGCCCATAGAGACCCTGGAAATGGCAGAAATGTGCGTGGAATGGTATAAGTGGAGGTGGACGATAGAAGAGGTGTTCAAGATATTGAAAAAAGAGGGCTACAATATCGAGGCGTCAGAGCTGGAGCATGGGTCATCGGTAAGAAAACTGAGCTTGTTGATAATGGAGGTCATCATCCAACTGTTCTTGATGCGGCTGGCGTATGCAGTACCAGAAGGAGAGATGAGCGCCGATAGCTGTTTCACGGAAGAAGAGCAAGCGTTTTTAGAGCACCAGATAATAAGACTGGAAGGTAGGACAGGGAAACAAAAAAACCCGTACAAGGAAAAAGGGCTAAAAAGATATGTTTGGGCGATAGCTAGACTTGGCGGATGGAAAGGCTATGAAAGCAAAAGGCATCCCGGCATAACGACCCTATGGATAGGACTGAAATATTTTAAGGCGGCCATGGAAGGGTGGACGATTCATAAAGATGTGTCCACACGATAGGTTGCCATCGGCTTATCCGATCGTATTTTGTGGAGGCTTCCTGGCAGGCGATAAGAACAGACCCTGTGATTCAGGCGTATTACCGCAAGCATATGGGCAAAGATGTGAAGAAAATAATAGTGAAGGTGGCCCATAAATTATTGAGCCGCACTTTAGCAGTGATAAAAACCGAAATCCCTTATGAGGTAGGGGTGATCGCATAAATAAAAATCAATACAATGACCAAGCTCAAACTAAATATCAAGCCTGTACCACAAAACATCGGTGGTGGCCATCTTGGACCACATTTTTTGTTAGCCAGTGGGCAGGTTTATTAACCATGATCATAGTGATGCTGGTGGCGCTCAGGAAGTGACCACAAATAGGATGCTGAGCAGGTTATTTTTGTGTTGAATTCTTACTGAAGCGAAGCTTCATCAAAAATTCAACACGTTAAAATTTTATAAGAATGAAATAAGAGAAATTAAAATATTATCTTTAAGAGAGAAGATTATTGCTTTTCATAGGAACCGATGTTGTGCCTTGTTATTTGTTTTCCTCATTATGTATTAAAAACTTTGCCCTTTCAAATAATTCATCATAAGTAATAATTTCTGGTGCATTTACATTTTGTCTATATAGTTCAAATGACGAAAATTTACTTTCATTGATACCATATTCTGTTTTGAATTCCGATAAATCACCTATTACTAAAAAAGATTTTGGTTGATATAGGAAAACAATTTCGCTTGTAGGATTTCCAATATTGTCATTTATAATATTTTTGGTAGGTAAATTATTCACTGATTTTTGCACAGTCTTTTGAATTTGTGATACGGCACCTGAAAGCTCTTGTGAAGGACTCCAACAATCAACTCTGTATGGTTTATTTAATAAAAGCGGTGTATCATTTGTTTTGATTTCGACAAAGCACAGTGTACTTATAATTCCTCGTGACTTAAGTAAGCCATCTACTCTTTTACCTGAAGAATTGAAAGAATAACCAGTAACTACTTGTTCAAATTTTTTACCATCAAGTTTACTTACAAATACATAATTTAGCCCAAAACCAAAAATCCAAGTATTGTGTTCAAAAAAATTCTGCCATAGATTTTCTTTACTACTATTACTAAGAATATCTAATTGTTCATTAAAATAATTTTGGTCATTAAGCAGTTTTTCGAATTTTTTTAATTGTTTTTTTCTAAACCCAAGTGCAGTTATATCAGAATGATTTAAATCATTTTCAATAAATGACTTAAGAATATTTGGGTTTCTTTCAAGAAGTTTTTTTGTTTGTACGTCTGTAAATACTATATTTTCTGCTTGTTCATCTGTAATTTTTATATTGAGTTTACTTGCATCTTTTTGATTGTACAGAGAATCTATAGGGGAAAAATTAATCTCTCTATGTAATCCATCAATTTTTGAGTATACTTCATAGTTTTTTAATCCAATATGATTTAAAACATCCGTTAGTTGAAACCCTTCATTAACTAGATGTTTAACATAAGAGAATTTGAGATGCTTTATAGAATAATTTTCACCATTTTCAATATTTCGTAAAGCTCTCTTAAATACACTTCTAATTGAAGAGGCTGAATACGGGTCATAAGTAGTTCTACTTTCGAAAAGATAAAATTTAGGTTTATATTTTTCCAGATAAGAATTAATACTATCTTTTAATACATCACCTATACTTGATTCTCTATATATTTTATCATCTTTTCTTATTTGTAAAGTGTTATTTACTGAAGAGAAATCTTCCTTCCTTATTTTTATAAGCTCACTGATATCTAATCCACAAGAATATATAAGCGAAATGATTAATCTATGTTTAATGTTTTTTATTGAATCAAGTAAAGTTCTTAAATCCGATTTTGAAATTGTTGAATGTATAGATTGTACGGGTCTTTTAATTTTAATTTACCTTAAAAATCCACCTGCTTTGCAGGTGGTAATGTTCTGATGGCTGTGCCTTATATTTGCACTATGGGTAAATATAAGAAACTTAGTCGCGTTGTTTATAAGTGTGACTATCATATTGTTTGGGTTCCAAAATATCGCCTCCGGATATTGAAGGGCGCGGTGAAGGAATTGGTCGAGCAAGATATAAGAATGCTTTGTGAATGGAAAAGTTGTGAGGTTGAGGAACTGAACGTTCAAGAGGACCATGTTCACTTGCTGGTGTCTGTTCCCCCCAAAGTTTCTATTTCAAAATTGATGGGTACATTGAAAGGGAAGATTGCAATAAAACTTTTTAAGAGTTACCCGAAATTGAAAAAGAAACCCTATTGGGGCAATCATTTTTGGTCTCGAGGTTATTTTGTGAGCACAGTTGGACTGGATGAGGAAATGATTAAAAAATACGTCAAGTTCCAAGAGAAAGAAGAAAAGCGGGTTGAGGAGCAGCAACAAAGATTTGATTTCTGACCATCGCCTTGCCGCCCCCTATGGGGGCTATCCAAAGCCACCTTCTAAGAAGGTGTGATTTTTACTTTTTTTGAAAGCATAATTTCTTTCAAAGACACGATTATATAAAAATTCTAAACTCGATATTGCTTGAATTATACTCGGCTTACTATAAGAACTTTCTTTTTTTAGATATATAATATATTCAGTAATATGTTCAAAATTCAGATTTTCTATATCTTTTGGCTTATGATACTCAAAGAATTTATTCTGCCAGATCATATAAGTTTTGACTGTACTAGCTTTGAATTTTTGCTCTAGTAGTTTTGTCTCAATAAAATTTTGGGCGTCTGAAATATTCATATTCTCAAATTATAAGGCACAACGGCAGTCTGTCTAAAAACATGGTTGACAATGGTTTTATTGTCCTAAAATACGTTTTTTAAGGCTGTATGGCATGGTGCCAGCAAAACTTTGCGTTATATTGGAAAAGGAAACTAGTTCTTAAAAAGCGGTAAAATCGCGCTATTAAGCCCAAAATTTTATCAAACAAGGTATTGCTACCTTCTTGTAGGGCTTTATGGCCTATCAGGTTAATGATCCTTTTGAGGTTGTAGGCAATAAAGATGAAGCCTACATCTGCAGAGGCCCTTTTCTTTCCTTTTTTGGTAAGGATATGGTCAAACCCCCATTGCCTTTTCATGGTTCCAAATGGGTGTTCCACAATGGCCTGCCTGCGGCGGTAGAGTTCTTTTTCTTGTTCCATGTTTTTTCGGTTCTCCTCGTAGAATGGCGCAAAGACATTCCGGGCAAGGAGCCTTCCATTTTTTGCCCTGGTGCACAGGTCTCGCACCTATCGTGTGGACACAATTATTTAATATTTTAAGGGATTAGCATTAATTTTACTCAAAAAATGAGAAGGGGGTTCACAGGCTTAGGGGATAAACGGTTGGTTTATCGGGGCAACAAGATTTTATCGGACCTGTTCAGCAAGAGCGTCCATTCGATCCGTCAGCTCAGCAGGAACGAATCAGACGCAAAGGCCGTTTACCGTTTTTTGCAGAACGATAGGGTCAGTGAAGGAGATATAGTAGAGAACTTGGTACATAATTGCCAGATGGCTTGTGCGGGCAAATTTGTTGTCTGTATCCAAGATACCACGGAGGTCAACCTAAGCAGCCATGGTAATAGGATCAATAAAGATGGCTTTGTGGGCACGACCAATGCGAAGAATTCCCAGGGACTGGGGTTCTTCATCCACCCAAGTTTGGTCTTGGATGCCGTGAGCGGCACCCCCTACGGCTATTCTGATATAAAGATCTGGAACAGGCCCTTGGAGTTCGCATCAAAGCATGAAAGACAGTACGGCAAGCTGCCCATAGAAGAAAAAGAGTCCTATAAGTGGATAGAAGTTTCCAAAAACACACAGGCCTCGCTAAGGGGCGTGGTAGCGGGAATGGTGATCGTACAAGATAGGGAAGGCGATATCTACGAACAGTTTGCAACCATACCAGATGCACAAACAGATCTATTGATAAGGGCCCGTACGGATAGGACCTTGGCGGATGGGTCAAAATTGTTTAGCTGCCTGGCGGACCAACCCTATCAAGGATCCTATGAGGTACAGGTGGATGCCTGTGCAAAGACCAGAAGAAAAAAAAGGATTGCAAAAATTGAAATCAGATATAAAGAGGTGGAACTTAAAAGGACCAGGGCGGCAAGCAAAGCAGTGGCACCCAGCATAAAACTATACCTGGTAGAGGCCAAAGAGGCGAACCGTACCGGGCCGGACAGGGTGTGCTGGAGGTTGTTGACAAGCCTGCCCATAGAGACTCTGGAAATGGCAGAAATGTGCGTGGAATGGTATAAGTGGAGGTGGACCATAGAAGAGGTGTTCAAGATATTAAAAAAAGAGGGCTACAATATCGAGGCGTCAGAGCTGGAGTATGGGTCATCGGTAAGAAAACTGAGCTTGTTGATAATGGAGGTCATCATCAAACTGTTCTTGATGCGGCTGGCGTATGCGGTACCAGAAGGAGAGATGAGCGCCGATAGCTGTTTCACGGAAGAAGAACAAACGTTTTTAGAGCACCAGATAATAAGACTGGAAGGTAGGACAGAGAAACAAAAAAACCCGTATAAGGAAAAAGGGCTAAAGAGATATGTTTGGGCGATAGCAAGACTTGGCGGATGGAAAGGCTATGAAAGCAAAAGGCATCCGGGCATAACGACCCTATGGATAGGATTGAAATATTTTAAGGCTGCCATGGAAGGGTGGACCATTCATAAAGATGTGTCCACACGATAGGTCTCGCACGGGGCACCCCTTACAGGCCTTTGTTTTGTATTGTTTGAACTTACTTTGGTTGGGCTTGCCTTGATGGTTTGTATAAAAGTTGCCGTTGGTCTTCAGGGCGTGTCCCTGTGGGCAGGTATACTGGTCCTGTTGTTGGTCGTAAATGAAATTCTGTAGGTTGTAATCCGGGTGTGGTGCCGTGGATGCGGGCGCGGGAATGGCCACCATTGTTTTGATACCGAGCTTTTGAGCGGTTTCGAGTTCCGATCCTGTGTGGTAGCCTTTGTCAAAGAGTGCTGTAAAGGTATTGTTCCTGAGTATGGCCTTGGACCTTCTTATCATATCGCCCATGGCCTTGGAGTCATTTCGGTTGGTGACCTGGTAATCAATAGGGATGCAGTGCAGGCCGTCCACAGTGGACTGTACGTTATAGGCCACCTCGGTAATGTTCCCCCGCAGGACCATATGGCGGCTTTCCCCATCGGAAGTTGAAATTTGTTCTTCCCCGGTCTGCTCCAGTTGTTTTTTGAGCTTTGTATAATTTTCCCTTCGCTGGGCATGCTTTCGTATTTCTTTTTGGACCTCTTGTTTTTCAGTCTCCCCATCGGCCTTTGCCAGGTCCTGGTTGTACTGATCGAGTTTGTTGTCGATATATTCCAGGTGGCGTTTTATCTTCTTTTCGTTGAAATTGTTCTTTTTACTGTTCTGTGCACGCAGTTTGGTACTGTCCCCGGCAATGATCCTACCGCCGATCAGTTTGAAGTTCATGGCCAGTTCCACCGTGGCGCGGAACACGTGTTTGATGGCCTTGGGGTTGTTTTTTCTGAAATTGGCAATGGTGTTGTGGTCGGGGGCAAGTTGGCCAAGGAGCCACATCATCTCCATATTTCGTTTGCACTCGCGCTCGAGGATCCTGGAAGAACGCAGGCGGTTCATATATCCATATAGGAACAATTTCAGGAGCGTTGCTGGATGATAGGCCGGCCTTCCGCCTTCGGGGAAATGTACCTTGAAGCCCATCTTTTCAAGATCGAGGCCATCAACGAACACATCAATGGCTCGGACTTCGTTTTCTTGGTCAATGGCTTCATCCAGGGAAACTGGGAACAGGCTGGCTTGTTTACGGTCTTTGGGTATAATGAATTTCATACCTAAAAGATACGGTTAAGCCTAACAATAGGAAACAGCTCAGCAAATAAGAAATCAACATAGTTATTAAGAAAGCAAGGGGTTTTTAGACAGTCTGACGGTCTTGTTTAACGCAAGTGGCGTGGGGTAAGGTCACGTTCTTGTCGGCTTTGTTCTTTTTTACTTGGTCTCTAAAATAGCACTTTTCATCAAACTGCCCGCTATTTGCTGTTAAACGATGTTATGTGGCGTTGTGTGTCCTGTGTTGCTTCGGGATACAATTTAAGTAAAATTGAGGAGCAACAAAACTGTAATTGAGATGAGAGTCTCATAATTTTCTGGAAACGACCCCGGCATTTGTTTCGGGTGGAAACACGCAAGAAGATTTTGGGGATTGGTCTCTCGGCTGGGATGTTTAGGCATACCGGTCAAACCGCCTTATGGGGCTTACCTTTCACGGGTTGGTCTTGAGCGATAAGGTCAAAGGCGCTACTGCCACTTGTAGGGTAATGTAGTTTGCTATGGTGGGGGTAAAGAAGCTGAACGAGATGTGAGTGAACCCTTGTAGAAGTGTCGTAAACAACTTTAGTATTGTCAAAATCGAGGGATGGGCGGTCCCGAGAGACAGGACTTGACGGGAGTAACCTATTTACTGGTCAAGTGGCAATCGGCATAAAGAGGGCAGGAGCTTTACTTACGGCTCAATTACGGAACAGGAGAAGCTAATGGCAGGTGCGAAAATTCCACAACCCCGAAGGGCAAGGAAGAAATTAGCCATACGTGCCATTAGTGACGGATTATCCCGTAGTAGCGATGAGCATCCTGTAATGGGATGGGAGCGAAGGGGCTGACTTAACAGTTTTAACTTGTATTACAACTAATGTAGATTAGGATGATTTTCAAAGAGAAACAAAAGTCGCAACCGATAGATAAGCGACAGGTAATGGAAGCCTTTAAGAAGGTACGCAGTAACAAGGGTGCATCGGGTGTCGATAAAGTATCGATTTCCGAAGTGTCCGCTCGCCCTATGAAATACCTTTATCCCGTATGGAACAGGTTAGCGAGTGGAAGTTACTTTCCCAAGCCCGTTCGCGAAGTAGAAATACCCAAAGCAGATGGCAGGATACGGAAACTGGGCATCCCGACGGTACAAGACCGAACGGCTCAAATGGTAATTAGAGAGGAGCTGGAGCAGCTTGCAGATAAGCGGTTCAGCAAAAGTTCCTTTGGCTATCGACCGAACAAATCGGCGCACCAAGCCATAAAGCAATGCAGGGAAAACTGTATGGCGATGGATTGGGCAATAGATTTGGACATCAAGAGTTTTTTTGATGAGATAGACCACGATTTAATGCTCAAAGCATTGGGTCACTTTACCAAAGAGAAGCACATTCACTTGTACGTGACACGTTGGTTAAAAGCCAGTGTCCAAAAGAAAGATGGGAGTGTTCATCCCCGTAGCAAAGGCACACCACAGGGAGGTGTTATAAGCCCATTATTGGCAAACATTTTCCTAGACGTTGTTTTTGACAAATGGATTGAACAGCACCATCCCGAAGTAAAGTTTGAACGATATGCAGATGATATTATCATCCATTGTGCAAACTTCAAACAAGCCCTGCGGACTTTGGAAGCGGTAAAAGCCAGATTTGAGCAATGCAAGTTGCAGATAAAGAAAGGCAAGAGCAATATTGTTTATTGCAAGCGCAACCAAAAGAAGCACCCACCGTTCAAGGTCCACTATGTAACCTTCAGTTTTTTAGGTTTTACATTCAAACCAAGAATGGTAAAGGGCTACTACGGGAACTTTCATTTGGGTTTCACGCCCGCCATCAGCCGCCAAAGTCAAAAGCGAATCAATCAAACCTTGTTCAAGATGAAACTGCACCGTATGGTTCACTTGCGCCTGCCCGATTTGGCAGGCATTATAGCGAACAAAGTACGAGGGTGGATTCATTATTACGGCAAGGTGCGAATGAGCGAACTACATTATGTGTTCCGCTTTTTGAATATGCGACTGGCTAAATGGGTACGCAACAAATATCGGCGATTTAGGCGTAAACATTGGTTCTTTGCCTACAAATGGTTACAGGAGACTGCCAAGCAGTTTCCCAATCTATTTGTGCATTGGCAATATGGTTTTACGCCTTAGACTTGTTAAGAAGAGCCGTATGATGTGAGAGCATCACGTACGGTTCTGAGAGAGGTTTAGGGGTGCAATTCCCCTTTACCTACTCGACTTTATTTGTTTAGCTCTTTTGCATAGGATTCAATTCCTTTGATTCCCATATTTCCAGCTCCTTTAAATGCTTCTTTTGCTTGATTAGCACTTTCTATGTCTTTTGCATGAAAAGTCCACTTCCAATTAACTACGGTTTTCCCTTTTTCATCAGTTAAAACTTTCATACTGCCTATCAAATCATCAATGTCAGGAACCATGTTTTGTTTGATAAATGCGTATTTGAATTCCTTATTTTCGTTGTCAATTTTCAAAACTTCTTCGATAATATCTCCTTGTTCTGTTCCGCAAATTCGAGTATTTCCTTTTAATTCACAAGTTTTTATCATTTCAGGAAACCATTTGTCTACATTTTTTACTGAACCAATAATTTTCCATGCATCTTCTGGATTTACATCAATTGTAAGCGTTACTTGTTGTTCTGTTTTAATCATTTTTTCTATTTTAGTTATTAATAGTGCAAAGATTAAAAAGTAAATTCGTAAATAGTTTTCTGTTTAATCCATTTACTTGACCAAGTGTTTCAATCGATAATGTTTTGGAGAAATTTTATATTTAGATTGGAATAGCCTAGTGAAATGTGAAGTATTATTAAATCCAACATCAAAGCAAACAGTACTAATTGGGTTATTAGAAAGTCTGATTAATTCAGCGGCCTTTTCTAATTTTTTATTTCTAAAATAATTTGCGGGGGTTTGATTATATTCCTCTTTAAACCTTCTGAGAAAAGTAGAGCGACTTAAAGCACAGACCTTAGCGAGTTCATTTATATCTGTTTGAAGATAAAGATGAGAAGTAACAATCTCTTTAAATGAATATTTATCAGGAGTGAATAAGTTGGCTAGTATATCTAAAACTGTGTCTTCTTCTTGAGTTTTGAGAAGAAGGTGCATTAATTCTTTTAATTTAATAATTAGTAATTCATTATCTACTAATTCGTCATTGTCAAAATAAAACAATAAGCTATCAAAGTATTTTAGTAGTAATGTATTTCCTTTGATTTTTGTTGCGTTAGATTTTGGGTTTCTGTTGTTAGCATTTTTAAATAGATCAGGAATCTTATCATCATAAATCAACTTTAAAGTTTCTGGATGAAAATGAATGGTAATTAATTCAGAATAGGAATCCTGAGTTGTGTTTTTTATTTTGGTTAAGTAATTACCACATTTCTCTAAGACAGCTTCTCCTTGATTGGTTGTTATTCGATTTATTGAGGATATCGTTTCTTGTTGCCCACTAATTACATATGAAAGACAAGCCTCATTATTCATTTTATTATTAACTTCAAAAGGAGCTTTTAAAGTTATCTTACTGAATACCTCTTTATTCAGAAGTGAAAAAGTTTTGTTATGAATAATCATGTAATAGTGTAATAGTAAGGTTTTTTTTAACTTGCTACTAACGGTCTTGTTTAACGCAAGTGGCGTGGAGTAGGGACGATTTCTTGTCGGATTTGTTGTTTGTTAATTGGTCTCTAAAATAACACTTTTCACAATAATACCCGCTATTTGCTGTTAAACGATGTTGTTAACAGGAACTACAGTTCTAATTACGTTTTTGAAACTACAAATTATTAGTACAAATCTTGATTTCCCAAATTATTATTTTTCTTAAATAGTCCTAAATAATGATACATTTTTAGTGGAAGTTTTAATTCGTGATTATTGGATAGAAGATACAGTAAGTCATTCCCAAATTGAAAGCCAAATGACATATTATTGCTCCTAAAATCGAACCTGAACGTTTTCTGCAAACGTAAAATAAAATACTTACGATAAACATACTTAAAACCCATATCAGAGTTGGTACGAAAAGGAATTCCCATTTTTGATTGTGAAAGACTAATCCAAAATGTGAAATATGTACAGTAGCAAATGCTAAACTATCTATTAAAGATGCCTTTCTGTTACCCAAGGAATTTGCAAAACTTGAATGGACTATTCCTCTGAAAAAAAGTTCTTCTCCAATCGGGCTAAATGTCATTGCAATTAAGGCTGAAATACCGAACATTATAAGCTTACTCTTCTCGTCGATTGTTTGAGGAATATTATAAGATTTCCCAATATAGTTGTACCAATTTTCGTAAGAATTACCGTAAAACGTTTCTCCAACGAAGTAAAGTAAAATGCTAAAAACAATACCAATTAAAAAAGCAATAATTAACCAACGATTATTCGATGGTTTTTTAATACCGATTTTCTTTCTGCCGTACTTACTTAAAAACACGAACGGTGCGATAGCCATAATAAGCATAGTTATTCCTACATATTGCATATTGCCTATTACGTTACCGTGCAAGACCAAAATAATACGAGGAATACATAATAGAAGAATTAAAAAAAATCCAAATTTCCAGTTGAAATTGAAAATTTTACTCCATATGGGTTTTAATTCATTGTCCATAATTTATTCTAAATTTTCGGTTTTCTCGATGCTTGATTAATGCTAATTGCGGGAGTAGGGATGAAGATTTATTGGTTTAGTTGATTAACATATTTGGTCTCTAAAATAATAATTTTCAGCCTTCTCACTGTTTGCCATAGCGTTGTTGTTAACGAAAGTAACCTAAGATTTTTCTTTTTTAAATTTTTCAAGTCTGTATTTAATTTGAACAGATTTACTTTTGTGAACTTTTACCTAAAAAATAATACCTCATTTTTATGTTAATTATCATTCTTTCTAAGTTTTATAATTGTCGCCTGTTTTTTTTCTTAAAAGACAAAAATTATTCAGTAGTTCTTGTTTACAACGGTCTTGTTTAACGCAAGTGGCGTGGAATTAGGACGCGAACTTGTCGGCTTTGTTGTTTTTTACTTGGTCTCTAAAATAAAACTTTTCAGCAAACTGCCCGCTATTTGCGCTTAACCGATGTTACCCAACGTTGTGTGTCCTGTGTTGCTTCGGGATACAATTTAAGTAAAATTGAGGAGCAACAAAACTGTAATTGAGATGAGAGTCTCATAATTTTCTGGAAACGACCCCGGCATTTGTTTCGGGTGGAAACACGCAAGAAGGTTTTGGGGATTGGTCTCTCGGCTGGGATGTTTAGGCATACCGGTCAAACCGCCTTATGGGGCTTACCTTTCACGGGTTGGTCTTGAGCGATAAGGTCAAAGGCGCTACTGCCACTTGTAGGGTAATGTAGTTTGCTATGGTGGGGGTAAAGAAGCTGAACGAGATGTGAGTGAACCCTTGTAGAAGTGTCGTAAACAACTTTAGTATTGTCAAAATCGAGGGATGGGCGGTCCCGAGAGACAGGACTTGACGGGAGTAACCTATTTACTGGTCAAGTGGCAATCGGCATAAAGAGGGCAGGAGCTTTACTTACGGCTCAATTACGGAACAGGAGAAGCTAATGGCAGGTGCGAAAATTCCACAACCCCGAAGGGCAAGGAAGAAATTAGCCATACGTGCCATTAGTGACGGATTATCCCGTAGTAGCGATGAGCATCCTGTAATGGGATGGGAGCGAAGGGGCTGACTTAACAGTTTTAACTTGTATTACAACTAATGTAGATTAGGATGATTTTCAAAGAGAAACAAAAGTCGCAACCGATAGATAAGCGACAGGTAATGGAAGCCTTTAAGAAGGTACGCAGTAACAAGGGTGCATCGGGTGTCGATAAAGTATCGATTTCCGAAGTGTCCGCTCGCCCTATGAAATACCTTTATCCCGTATGGAACAGGTTAGCGAGTGGAAGTTACTTTCCCAAGCCCGTTCGCGAAGTAGAAATACCCAAAGCAGATGGCAGGATACGGAAACTGGGCATCCCGACGGTACAAGACCGAACGGCTCAAATGGTAATTAGAGAGGAGCTGGAGCAGCTTGCAGATAAGCGGTTCAGCAAAAGTTCCTTTGGCTATCGACCGAACAAATCGGCGCACCAAGCCATAAAGCAATGCAGGGAAAACTGTATGGCGATGGATTGGGCAATAGATTTGGACATCAAGAGTTTTTTTGATGAGATAGACCACGATTTAATGCTCAAAGCATTGGGTCACTTTACCAAAGAGAAGCACATTCACTTGTACGTGACACGTTGGTTAAAAGCCAGTGTCCAAAAGAAAGATGGGAGTGTTCATCCCCGTAGCAAAGGCACACCACAGGGAGGTGTTATAAGCCCATTATTGGCAAACATTTTCCTAGACGTTGTTTTTGACAAATGGATTGAACAGCACCATCCCGAAGTAAAGTTTGAACGATATGCAGATGATATTATCATCCATTGTGCAAACTTCAAACAAGCCCTGCGGACTTTGGAAGCGGTAAAAGCCAGATTTGAGCAATGCAAGTTGCAGATAAAGAAAGGCAAGAGCAATATTGTTTATTGCAAGCGCAACCAAAAGAAGCACCCACCGTTCAAGGTCCACTATGTAACCTTCAGTTTTTTAGGTTTTACATTCAAACCAAGAATGGTAAAGGGCTACTACGGGAACTTTCATTTGGGTTTCACGCCCGCCATCAGCCGCCAAAGTCAAAAGCGAATCAATCAAACCTTGTTCAAGATGAAACTGCACCGTATGGTTCACTTGCGCCTGCCCGATTTGGCAGGCATTATAGCGAACAAAGTACGAGGGTGGATTCATTATTACGGCAAGGTGCGAATGAGCGAACTACATTATGTGTTCCGCTTTTTGAATATGCGACTGGCTAAATGGGTACGCAACAAATATCGGCGATTTAGGCGTAAACATTGGTTCTTTGCCTACAAATGGTTACAGGAGACTGCCAAGCAGTTTCCCAATCTATTTGTGCATTGGCAATATGGTTTTACGCCTTAGACTTGTTAAGAAGAGCCGTATGATGTGAGAGCATCACGTACGGTTCTGAGAGAGGTTTAGGGGTGCAATTCCCCTTTACCTACTCGACTTTTTACTAGTTTAATTTATCTTCTATAGTTCGATATAAATTCAAAAACTCATCTTCGTTTCCATCATCCCAAGTCATTTTTAATTCTTTCAAGGTCAAATTCGGGTAATGCTTTTCAGCTACACTTTTTCCTCCAAGTCTCGCTCTTATTGTTGTGTCAGGGTGGCTTTTACATAGGTTTTTAGCATGTTCAAAATCCCCATACGCTAGGTTGCTTCCCGGGACAAGTCTTTCTAATGCAGTTGGATGAATATAATTTTCTAATAAGCGTTTTTTAGTAATTTGAAAATCTGTATTTTCTATTAATCCATATTTAACCAACGCAGTTAGATTCGGAGAAACTTGAGTCAAATTTTCCTTATCACTATCTAATAATATAAAAAATGGTTTTCCAAGTTTTGTAAAAAGGTCAAGATTAACCCAATGTTTTACTTCTCCGCAACCTCCAATTGGTATAATGTTGATGTTTAGTTCATCAAAAGTATTATCTATAAGATTATTTTGCTTGTATATCCTTGCCTGATGATGCATAGCAACCACGTCACTTATTCCTTCTACAAGAAATAAAAGTCTTGAAGTTGAAAACAATGGTGTAAATGTATTATCTGGCTTTATGCCTAAATCGATTGCCAAGTGTTTGTAATTAACATCGGTTTGGTTTACAGTATATATATATTCTGGATTTGAAATGTGAATAATGTTTTCACGCTTAGTGTTTCCAACAATTGTTGGTGAATGTGTTGAAGTTATTACTTGGTATCCATTGGTAGATAATGAGTTTAGTTTATCAAAAAGATTTTCTTGTGCAGAAGGATGTAAGAAAGTTTCAGGTTCTTCAAATCCAAATATGATTTTCTGACTTTCATCTTTTTTGTCTGATTCTGCTAAATACTCAAAATAGGACATCATAGTAATTCTTCTAAATCCATCTCCTCTAGAACTCAATGGGATTTCATCTCCCGAAGAAGTGGTTATGAAAGAAGTGTTGATTAATTTACTCCAGTCAAATGATATTTTAGGTTCAACTTTTTCCGTTGATTTCACCACATCATTTATTTTATCCGTTACTTTTTCTAATACTCCTTCTAATTGAGTCCGTACAGTTGTTTCAATTAAATCTGTATCGACTTTCTCTTTAATGAGATTAAAAGCCATATCCTTAAAGTATTTTTGAATAGCATTGTCAGTATCAGAAAGAGACGTGTCGGCTTTGAAATATTGAAATGAGGGTAAATTTCTTTTTATAGAATCCCCTATAGCTTTTATTTTAGTAGTTCCCGCACTTGGGATTTCTATTGTTTCATATTCAAATTCTATATTGTTAGTTTGATTGTAATCTCTTAATTTTTCTCGTTTTTCTACATTGTTGTAATCTTGCCCATTACCTTTTGATGTTTCTATTCCATTTGCTACACATTGAGCAATTAATTGGGCTTCTGTTTTGAAAATAAAATCATTAGCACCTTCATATTTCTTTCTAATGATATAAGTTTTTGGTTTAGAAATATTCTGTCCATTTATTTTCCAAATTTTTTTCCAAACTAATAGATTATCTTCATTAGTCAATTCTTCATTTTCGATATTTGTAAATATTTCTTCACCAAGTTTGTATTCTTCATTTTGACAATCAAACATTAATTCAATAACTAATTCTGTGTCTTGAGATGAAACATTAAAATCCGAAAGAATAAGCGTTCTATTATTTAGGACTGTATCAATTGCTAATAAAATGGTAGATTTCCCTGCGTCATTTTGTCCTACAATAGCATTGAATAATTCAAAGTTAATATTCGCTGTTCCATTTATCCCTTTGAAATTAGTTATACCAAGTTTTTTTAAAATCATATGTTTATTTTCAATTTGAAGTTCGAATTTTTTTTAGGTGAAGCATAACGGTCTTGTTTAACGCAAGTGGCGTGGAATGGGGACGCGAACTTGTCGGCTTTGTTGTTTTTTCCTTGGTCTCTAAAATATTACTTTTTGTTCAAATACCCGCTATTTGCTGTTAAACGATGTTATGCTTTGTATGTTATCTTCTGCTCTTTGTGATTCTCTAGTAATTTGTTCAATAATTTTATAGAATAATATCTATTGCTCTGGATAAACTTTACAAATAAAGGTCTTAAATTATCTAACAATCCTTTAGATTTTGCTATTGATAACAAACCTAAAGTTCCAATACACTCAATATTGAAATTTTCAGCTATTGTCCGTGCTTTTTTATCATCTATTAGAAGAAATTGAGCATTCAGTTCTTTATAAAGGATTAATGATTCCGATTCTCCATAATCCATTATAAAAGTCAATTCGTTGAAACTGGATATTTTGACAACTTTTAGTTCAAAAAAACTTTTGATTTCCTTATAATATTCGGTGTTTTTCTTTAAAGTTATTTCTTCCCAAACTGCATTTGGTATTTTGATTTCATCGAACAAACTATTTAAAATCTCCAGCTTATCAATAATGGCAAGGGAAAAAATAGGCCCTGCATCGGCAATTACAAGTCCGTTTTTCATTTCTATTTTAATTTTTCAATATCTTTTAGTACGTCTTTTTCTGTCAAGCTAGATATTGAAATTTTATTTTTGGAAAGTTCAGTCTCAAATTCTAATCGAGAAAGTCCAGAAAGTTGAGCGGCTTTACCAATGGTCAATTTTTGAATTTTATATAATTGAATGGCCAACATTATTTTAATACGTTTTTTTAAATCATTTTCTGATTCATTCAACGCCAAAAGAATATCGTACGGAAAATCTACAGATATGGTTTGATAATTCATCTTTTCAAGGTTTATTTTCAAATTTAATTTACCTTAAAAATCCACCTGCTTTGCAGGTGGTAATGTTCTGATGGCTGTGCCTTATATTTGCACTATGGGTAAATATAAGAAACTTAGTCACGTTGTTTATAAATGTGACTATCATATTGTTTGGGTTCCAAAATATCGCCTCCGGATATTGAAGGGCGCGGTGAAGGAATTGGTCGAGCAAGATATAAGAATGCTTTGTGAATGGAAAAGTTGTGAAGTTGAGGAGCTGAACGTTCAAGAAGACCATGTTCACTTGCTGGTGTCTGTTCCCCCCAAAGTTTCTATTTCAAAATTGATGGGTACATTGAAAGGGAAGATTGCAATAAAACTTTTTAAGAGTTACCCGAAATTGAAAAAGAAACCCTATTGGGGCAATCATTTTTGGTCTCGAGGTTATTTTGTGAGCACAGTTGGACTGGATGAGGAAATGATTAAAAAATACGTCAAGTTCCAAGAGAAAGAAGAAAAGCGGGTTGAGGAGCAGCAACAAAGATTTGATTTCTGACCATCGCCTTGCCGCCCCCTATGGGGGCTATCCAAAGCCACCTTCTAAGAAGGTGTGATTTTTACTCTTTTTTCAATTCAATTTGTTTATAGTTGAATGATTTTTACATATAAAGCCTAACGGTCTTGTTTAACGCAAGTGGCGTGGGGTAAGGACGCGAACTTGTCGGCTTTGTTGTTTTTTCCTTGGTCTCTAAAATAACACTTTTCACTAGAATGCCCGCTATTTGCTGTTAAACGATGTTGTATTTCGTGGCGATCCTCGGAATATGTTGTTTTGTCGCCAGCCTTTTTAAGTCATTTTGTTCTTTTCTGAATTTTGATTTTATTTTTCACGTCCGAGCAAGACCCAGTTTTTTAATTTTTTTGTTCTTACTTATTTTTGTCATTTTTCACGTCTTGGTTAATGTCAGAATTGTAAATCTAAAGGTATTCATTTTTTCCATTTTTCATGCTTGAGTAAAAGTCGGAATAATAAGCTGGAGGCATCTATTTTTATTTTTTTTTACGCCCGAGTAAAAGTTTGCGTACAGATTTTAAAAATTCTCGAGTATTTCTTCTTCTTTTCATTTATTTTTTATCTAATCAAAATCCGCGGACTGATTTTAAGAGCATCCAATTTTCACATTTTTCGTTCTTTTTAATTTTCCATAAAAATTAAGCATGAGTGTTTTTTGTTTTAACTAAAATCTTAAAAAAGTCAGCGTAACAGTTGCGAATGATCGGTTTTTAAATTCAGATTTGCCGTTATTTTTTTTGCGTATTTTCATTCTGAGCCATGAATTACAACGGTCTTGTTTAACGCAAGTGGCGTGGAATGGGGACACGTTTTTGTCGGCTTTGTTGTTTTCTTTTTGCTCTCTAAAATAACGCTTTTCAGCAATCTGCCCGCTATTTGCTGTTAAACGATGTTGTGGTGCGTTATTTATTAAGCAGACATTTTTGGGTTGACCTGAATTTGTCCTCCAATCGCTTTTAAAACTTTCATTATTGTTGCAAATTGAGGTTTTGCTCCATCTGATAAAGCTTTGTATAAACTTGGCCTGCTCAATCCTGTTTGTTCTGATATTTTAGTCATCCCAATCGCCTTTGCAATATGACCGATTGCATTAATTACATCTGCATTATCTCCTTCTTCTAAAACAGTATTGAGATATTCAGCGATCATCTCCTTGCTGTCTAAATAATCTGCAATGTCAAATTTTGAAGTTCCCATATTTTCTATTTGTTTAGTTTTTTCCAGATTTCTTTTGCTTTCTTTATATCATTTTCTTGAGATGACTTATCTCCACCAATTAGCAAAACAATTATTTTACCGTCCTTTTCTTTGAAATAAACACGATATCCTTTCGCAAAATTCACACGCATTTCTCTTATTCCATCGCCTACAGGTTTGCAATCGCCAAAATGCTCGTCATTTTCTATTTTTTGAATTCTGAATAAGATTTTTGATTTAGCTTTTAAGTCTTTTAGCTTTCTCAGCCATTTATCAAATTCAATTGTTTTTTCAATAAAGAACATAAATATTGTATCTACTTGGATACAAATTTACATTATTTTTTTGAATGAATAAAATTTAATTAGGTTTTCTGAACATGCTGAATAATGCACCACAACGGTCTTGTATAACGCAAGTGGCGTGGGTACGGACACGTTTTTGTCGGCTTTGTTGTTTTTTACTTGATCCCTAAAATAACACTTTTCAGCAGAATACCCGCTATTTGCTGTTATACGATGTTGGCATTTCGTTGTTTTTCTATACTCCATATATTTCAACAATTTTACCCTCTTTGTTAAATACAAATTTCACTTCACTTTTAATGTCTTTATACGTGCCAGCTTTAAGATCAAAAAATCTAAAATTGGTGTAGAGAATATATGTGGTAGGATTAACTATTTGAATTTTTTGAATGATATTTTGAGCAAATTTAGTATTGCTCCAAGCGTTTTGGTATTGTGTATAGAGTTCTTTAGAAGTTGGATAATTAGTGTTCCAATATCTTTTTAGATTACTAGAGTAGTATTGATTTATTTTTTCAAAACTTCGATTTTCCTCTGCTAAAAGGAAATCTTCAATAACTTTCTTGAAACCTAGATTATTACTGTTTCGCAAATAGAAATCAATTTCTTCTTGTTCAACTGCTTTAACATATGATAAGAAGAATACTCCATTTAATGAACTTCCCCCATCTGGTCGACCTTCATCAAAAGCAAATTTTACTCTGCGACCAGCCTTTAATAATTCAGGTAATTGTCGCATACAAGCACTACACATATTTGGACCATAACCATAATCTAGATTAAATTTTATTCTCTTGCCATTTAAACTCCCATAATTAGTTTCCCATTTCTTACCAGTTTTTATTATTTCCATAACAACATTTTCCACCATTTGATCTTCTAAATTTGAATCGGTTATAACTCCATACATAAAATCATAACCATCTGAGATTCTGGAATAGAACTCTAAATTTTCTTGGTTATATAGCATATCCATTGTATACTCGTAAAAATCATTAGGATTTTCGCTTAAAGGTGGAGGAATAGCAGATTTGTAATCTAAATTATATGCTTTTTCCCAACCTTCTTTGATTGCGCGGATTCTATCTTCCTTTTTAGGATGACTTGCTGATTCTACGTTTGATCCAAGTTTTTTAATAGCCTTAGTTGCTTGATCTAGTGAAGCTCCCATTTTATATAAAACAAAACCAGAAAAATTATCTGCTTCTAATTCTGCCTTGTGACTATCTTCCAACTCTTTTAATGTATGACCAGATAAATGATGACCAATTTCATGAGCCAAGATTGATATTGAACTCCAATAGGAATTTGTTTCTGAATCGGCAAAATCTAGAAGTCGTTTATCGTAAAGTATAAATCTTTCGTTATTAATTATGGTTGCTACAGCATTTTCAATATCTGCTTGGTAAATTTTAAAATTTAATGGAATACCAGAAAATGAAGTTATATTTTGAATTACATCAATTTCTTTCTTATCTGCTAAATAAATCTCGATCTCATCACCTTTGCTATCTTCATTATAAGAGCATCCACTTTCCAAATTTTTTATAATTCCCTTATCAGAATTTGTGGAGGGTAACTTAATACTCGTAATATTTTGATTCAAAGTTTTGTCTTTGGAAGTACGATTGTTATTACAACTAAAAACCAATATGGCAACTGTTAATAATATAAATGTGATTTTCGCTTGCTTCATATTATTCGGATTTAGATTCCAAAATTATTTTATCGGTGTTGATGTCATTAATCCCAAATTCATTTAACTTTTTGAAAAGAATATTTGCGTTTCCACTATTAATTAATTTATTTTCTTTTTGAAAAGATTTAAAATCGCAATTAAATGGTAGTTTTTTCAAAATTTCTATAAATTCTTCTTCTTTATTTTTTTCTAAAATCTTAAATCCTAAAAACCGAGTTTCAATATCCAGAGTTCTTAAAAATTGATTTCTATCTATTTTTCCCTGATAACATTCAATAATTGAGAGATCATAATCTTTGTTATTAAATATTGGGCTTTTATCAATTCTATTAAAACCGCAATAATTTATTAATTTTTCAGAAATAAATGGTATACGAAAACCAAATTGATCTAGATAATAATTGTCGAAATATCGATCTTTTTCGGTAGATAATATTTTTACCTTTATCCTGTTAGAATCCGATTCTAAAATGCGTACTGGAAAAAAATTATATTTTAAGGGATTGTATAATTCAATATAATTCCCGGATTCTAAATTCATAATGATCTGTATTTTTCTAAACAATGAATGCCAACGGTCTTGTTTAACGCAAGTGGCGTGGGGTAAGGACTCGTTTTTGTCGGCTTAGTTGTTTATTACTTGGTCTCTAAAATAACACTTTTCAGCAGAATGCCCGCTATTTGCTGTTAAACGATGTTGTTGCAAGTTTTGTAAACGCCAACATTATTTTTTAGTTGTCTTTTGGATTTTTAAAATCAGATATGCTTGACTAAGTGCTGTGAAGCCCCTTGGTCCGCTTTCTTCAAAATCTACAACTATGTCATTATCCTTTTCATAAATTCTTTTAATTGAGATTTCGCTACAACAATAATTATAAAATTCTCCGATTACAATTATTAAGTCATTATTAGTAAAGTCGAAATTTAAATTTTTTAAACTTTCTGCTTGATTGGGATTTACTCTTTCAATTTGTGGAATGAAATTCAACCATTCATTCTCAGTTTTAAATACGATAAACTGTTTTTCAATTTTTGGATCCTCTGAATAACTTAAACTATTTTTTTTAATTATTTCATAAGAAATTCCATCAGGGTTTTCATCTTTAGAGCAACCATTAAACAGAAATATTGAACATAAAATTATTGTCATTTTTTTAATATCCATAATCTCATAATTTTGTAATTAATATATTAATTTCTAATCTCCTTCGTGCAAAATTTGCTACAACGGTCTTGTTTAACGCAAGTGGCGTGGAGTAGGGACGCTTTCTTGTCGGCTTTGTTGTTTTTTACTTGGTCTCTAAAATAACACTTTTCAGAAGAATGCCCGCTATTTGCTGTTAAACGATGTTGCATAGCGTTACGATCCTCGGAACATGTTATTTTGTTGAATGCCTTTTTTTTGTTTTTGATCTTTTCTGAATCTCAAATCAATTTTTCACGTTTGAGTAAGATTCCGTTTAAATTCTTTTGTTTTAAATTCTTTTGGTCATTTTTTAGGTTTCATAGAAAGTCAGATTTAAAAATCTAAAGGCATTAAAATTTACATTTTTCACGCCCGAGTAAGAAATTCAGCGTTCTGCATTTAAAAATCATCGATTTTTTGTTCTTCATATCAATTCAAATTTCCTCCTTTTCGTAAGGATCCGCGTACTGGTTTTAAAGGTCTCCAATTTTCACATTTTTTGTCATTTAAACTTTTCCGTACAACTTGCGGTTGAGTGGTTTTTTGTTTTTTCTAAAATCTTAAAAAAGTCAGCGCAACAGTTGCGAAAGAGTGGTTTTTTCATTCAGATTTGCCGTTATTTTTTCACGTTTTTCATTCTGAGTAATGCTTTGCAACGGTCCCGGTTATCGCAAGTTGCGGGATTAAGGACGCGGATTTGTCGGCTTAGTTGTTTTAATAATTGGTCTCTAAAATAACTATTTTTAGCAAACTACCCGTTATTTGCGATGAACCGTTGTTGTAAAATGTAACAACACTATTAATTTTGTTTTGAAAATCTACTCCATTTAGTTCGAATTTTGTGGTTTTCACTGATAGTTTACTAAAACATTTTCGCTTTTTTGGAAATTCTTTTTCCCTAAACTTTAAAATTATCTTTCTCGTTTTTCACCCTTTTTGGGACTGAGTAAGAGTCGGTTTCTTAGTTCAAAACTCTCTTTTTTCTTTTTCTTTTTTACTCAATTTATTCAATAGAACTTTTTGTTTTAGAGCTGGATTTTCCTTTTAAATAATCGGAGTGATTTTTGTCAATTATCCAAAAACTTTCTTTTTTTTATTCTTTTAAATTTTTTGCAAAGTCTGATTTTTCTTTTTATATAGTCAGCGTTTTTTGTCCGCTATTTACCGAGAAATTATCATTAATAGATTTTTATTTTTTTCTAAATCGGAGTAGATTTTTTTCTTCTTAAAGTCCGATTTAGAATAGTTGAGCAAATTGTCAGTTTTCGTACTTCACTATAAATTTTTCCGTTTACTTTTTTTTTAGTAAAAATCTCTCTGTTGTTATTTTTTACAACGTGTTATATCAGCAGTAATATACTTATTTATTCCAAAACGTTACGGGATAAACGCAGGTTAATATTATTTTATCATTTAATATATAACGAAAGGGGCTTTAATAATAATGATTACTGGTTCTTGAAGAATTCATTTCCACACATTGTCTATATGATTTCAAATTAGTATATTCACATTCTTTTTATAAAGGAGCTAAGATCCCTGCATTTTTCTCTCTTTTTTTGGAGAATTATAATTTCACCCACGGGTGTACCTGTAAGTGAAATTGAAGGGGAATATACAAGTAACAGCGTATTTCCCCTTCTTTAGAAAAACTACTTTTTTTTTATTCAGGATTACCCTCCTAATTTTAATTGAAGTTTATCCATATCCTCTCCAATCTTTTGTTCAACTACCCGTGCGTAAATCTGGGTAGTCGAAAATTTAGTATGTCCCAGTAATTTAGAAACTGTTTCTATAGGTACGCCATTGGAGAGCGTTACAGTTGTGGCAAAGGTATGCCTGGCAACATGAAAGCTCAGCTTTTTATGAATACCACACTGGCTGGCAATATCCTTAAGGTACTTATTGGTTTTCTGGTTGGAAAATATAGGCAGTAAAAACCCTAAATTATTATAGGTAGAATATTTATTCAATATTGTTTTGGCTTTTTCTAAAAGCGGTATTTTCATAGGAGTCTGGCTCTTTTCCCGAATACAGTGTATCCAGTCCCGTCCATCAATACCTTTCACCAAATGGTTTTTTGAAAGTTTCTTTACATCTACATAAGATAAGCCAGTATAGCAAGCGAATAGAAAGATGTCCTTAGTCTTTTCCAATGTGGTACTGGTAAATATAGTTTCTTCCAGTTTTTGAAGCTCCAACCTGCTTAAGAATGCCCTGTCAAACTTTTTGAATTTCATCTTATACTCTCGGAATGGATTATTTGGCATCCATTCTAATTTTATGGCGAGGTTCAGGAGTTTCTTGAATCGTTCCATATGCTTCATGATTCCATTATTGGTCAATTGAGACTTTCCATTTTTATCCTTCTTTCGTCGTAGAAAATTTTCGAAGTTGATCACAAATCCATATGACAGATCTTTAAGATAAGTATTGGAAGTTTTGACTTCCTTTTTAAGGTAATCTTTTAGATAGCGTTCTGTGGTGGTATAGTTCTTTAAAGTACCGGGCTTTAGAACATCTTTCATATGTTCGTTGTGATAATCGAGTATATCAAGGAGGGTTTTACTCTTATCATCCAAACCTAAAAAACGTGCTTTAATGGCTTTGGCGGTTACAAGCTTATTTTCTCTTTGGAGTGCTTCCTGACAATCCAGCAATCTAGAATAAGTCCTATCCAAATAGGCATTGATCGAGGATTTTTCTGCCTTTCGCCCTCTAATTCGATGGGAATCGTTGTCCCAGGAATTAACAGGACAACTCCGTTTTAAACTGATCTCCGCTCGCCGACCATTTACCGTTACCCTAACATAGATAGGGGCGGCTCCGTTTTTTGATTTTGTGATATTGAGCCAAAATAGGATAGTGAATGTGATTTTTGTTTCCATTGCCTTCTCTTTTAAAAGTTAAAAAATGAGATAAACGAAAATCAAATCACTTTGAAAAGTCCAGTAGGATACTTGAAGTTAAGAAAAAAAAAGGTAACCGAACAGGTGACCGATTAGGTCACTTTAAGGATGGTTTTAAATAAAAACAAATGATCCTCAATTCTATTAAAGTATTGAAAATCATTTGTTTAGGTATTATTTAATGTCATTTAAAACATTAAAAGTCGGGGTGGCAGGATAATTTATTCAAGAACAAACGCCCTATCCACAGTACTTTCACTGAAAATCAATTTGATGTTTCACCGAATGATTCACCAAACTTCATAAAACAAAGAGCTTTCATATTATTTGATCGTCTTTGTGCTATAAAGATATGATTTTCTTTAAAATAGACTTTCCTAAAAACTAATTTTCCATTTTCCTACTACTTTTTTTAGTTGATGCAAATGGACAAGATTTAGAAGTTAGCCGGACTGCATAAGCCGGGCTTCATGCTTTGCCCTTTTATAAGTCCTTTCCTAATTCTAAATCTTGAAAGGAACAGCATCAAAAAAAGGTAGTAGCGAAGGCACTGGAAGAAGTAAATTGATAAAATAGTTAAGGAGAACCTACTATCAGAAAATTTTTAAGCTAATCAAAAAAAAGGAAAGTGCTCAGGATAAAAAAAGTAAATTGTATGGAGCACCGTGAGGTTATTTTTTCAATTAGTATTCCGTTTTTATTTTGGTTAAAAATGAAATTAGGAATAGCAAGAGGGTAACACGCGATGCGATGTTACATATTCCTAATTAATTGATATTAAGTTATTTACACTATTTAATCTTATGCTATTTTATTGAATTTGCGACAAATGGCTTTAAAACTCCTATAAATAGGTTCATTTTTGCGACAATATTTATTAAAAAATGCTTTTAAAGTTAATTTTACTAAAATTAATGTTAGAATTTATAGTGTGGTTAGCTGTATAGATTAGCCGTTGCCATTATTAACTATTGACGATTCAAATTAGCAAAGCAAGATGTGTCATTGTCATGACAATCTTGCTTTGCGCCCGGGGGTTGCAAGGGGAAAAAGAAAAGTAATTCGTCTGATAAATTTATTTTATATTGTTCTGTGGAATGCTTAAATGCAGTAATACAGCACAAACTACATAAATTCAGTGAAAAACTTTTCAACTCTGTAAGAAATTTCTTTAATCGAAAAGATTGATTTTATAAAATTTTTCTATATATTTAATTTTTAAGGATTTACACCCTACTTCAAATCCTTAATTTTTTAATTAATCTTATTCTATAAAATAAAAAACCCCTGATTGGGGAGTTCTTAATATTGCTTAATTATTAATCTCTTAAATAATCTGCCTATGTAACATATTATTTAACCAACCAGAGGAATATGCTGCAAATGTAGCATTCTTCGCAGACATTAAAAAAATATTTATAATCTTAAAATTATCATTATGAAAAATTTATTTTTTGTATTTGCTTTTGTATTTTCAATTTCTTTTGCTGGAAATGCTAATCACACAGAAATAGACGACGCTCCTATTAGGTATTGTACAACTTTGACTACATCATGTGGACCATCAGGTGATGTATGTGGTGGTACAATTTACGAACTGGCTAGAAATGCAGCCTGGGCAGAAAATTACTGGTGTGGTAATTAATTTTTAAACAAATTAATGATAGGCAGTTTAAACTGCCTATCATTATTAAACTATAGATATTGATGAGACATTTAATTCCTTTATTCACTTTTTTTGCATTATCATGCTGTTGGTCACAAAACAGCGAAAAAGTAACAGATAACTTAGAATACAAAATCACTTATTTAATGACATATCAAATTGATTCTACAAATATTCAAAGAGTAGAATCAGAGGAAATGGTACTTTATATTGGAAACAATATATCTAGATTTTCAAGTGCAGGAAAGGCCATAGGAGATTCTTTAATGAACAGCATCGATAGAAAAAGTAAAAGCCAAGCTAATTATGCTAAAATTCAATCGCAGATACCTCCCACCAGTTTCGATTACTATATATATAAAAGAATTCCCGAGGGAAAATTATCTTTTACCAGAAAAATAGTTAAAGATAATTTTAAATATATTGAAGATTTAGATAAAATAAAATGGAATATTGATGCTGATACAAAAAAAATAAATAGCTACAAAGTTCAAAAAGCTACTACATATTATGCAGGCAGGAACTACACAGCTTGGTTTACATCTGAAATTCCAATTTCTGATGGTCCTTATAAATTCAACGGCTTACCAGGATTAATTCTGAAGATCAGTGACAATAAAAATCACTATAGTTTTGAACTATTAAAATTGCAAAAATTAGAAATTCCTATCTCGATTTCATTCAATGAAAAAGCATATATTTCAACCACCAAAGAAAGGTTCAAAAGAGTAAAAAAAGAGTACGATATAGATCCTATAGCAGCGTTAGAGAGAACAGGAATGTCGTTTTCTTTTCCTTCAGGGGAACGACAAAGAATGCAAAAAGAGCATTTGGAAGAACTTAAAAATCAAAATAATCCTATCGAACTTGAATAAAGTAAATGAAGATAAAATCCTGCTTTCTCCTTTTGTTGTTATTTATCTTTTATAACGGTTTTTCGCAAACAGTTATTACCGGGGAAATTACTGATAAAGACAAGCAACATTTGAGCGGGGCGACGATTACTTTAAGTCAAGATTCAACTTCAAATATAATTGCATATGGTATTTCAGATAGTTATGGCAAATTTAAGATAGATGTAAAGACTAATTCAGAATACTTTTTCGTCAAAGTTGCACACTTGGGCTTTGAAAATTGGAATAATAAATTTCAAAATAAAACCCAACATATTACAGTGCAACTTACAGAATCATCAGAAGAATTGAAAGAGGTGCATATAGAATCAAAAATAATCGAAAAAAGAGGGGACACCCTTAGTTATTCCGTTTCAGCTTTTAAAAATCAAAAAGACCGGGTAATAGCCGATGTGCTAAAAAAAATGCCAGGAATAGAAATACGCAGTTCAGGTCAAATTTACTACCAAGGGGAACCCATTCAGAAATATTATATAGAAGGCCTTGATCTTTTGGAAGGCAGGTATAACCTCGCCAACAATAACCTTTCGGCAGATGATGTATCACAGGTTCAAATACTGGAAAACCACCAACCCATAAAGCTATTGGACAGTCTGGAGTTTTCCGAAAGGGCTTCTTTAAATATAAAACTTAAAAAAAAAGTAACCCTCACAGGAAGTGCTGAACTGGGCAGCGGTATTTCACCCATTCTTTGGAAAGCAAATATTACCCCGATGGTTTTTACCAAAAAACAACAAGCAATTTTTTCTTATCAAGGCAACAATACAGGTAACGATGTATCTCTCGAGATCAGGGACTTTTCCTTTGAAGATTTTGGAAGACAGGAATTTAATATCAACAAAAGGGATTGGCTTTCAATTCGTAAAATTGCAGCGCCCTCTTTTTCCCAGGAACGCTGGTTGGACAATAATGTACATTTAGGATCAGCTAACTATTTGATTCGGCTTAAAAAGGATATTGACCTAAAGATAAACGTATCTTATTTGAACGATAGTCAACAACAAATAGGAAATACCCAAACCCTTTTCTTTACACAGAATGATACCATTTCTATTTCAGAAAGAGTGAATAATAATTTTTATATCGAAAACTTACAGTCTAAATTTATTTTGGAAAAGAACACGGATGATAATTACCTGAAAAACACATTGGAAATCAATAGTTTTTGGGATTCACAGTTTGGTAATATTCGTACCCAAGATGAAAATATCTTACAAGCACTCAACAACCCATTCTTGGCATTTAGAAATAAATTAAAACTTCTTAAACCATTCGGAAAACAACTAATTACCTTTGTATCTAATACCGGCTATACAGAATCCTCCCAAAATCTAAATGTAAATCCTGGTCGATACAAAGAATTATTGAATGAAAATCAGCCTTATACAGCAACAAATCAGATTTTAAAATCTTCTACTTTTTTTACCGAAAACTCCGCAGGCTTAACCAAAGGATTAAAAGATATTACTATTGCACCTGAGATTGGTTTCGCAATACAAAATCAAAAATTGGATAGTCAATTAATTCTAATTGAAAATAATGAAACTGATACCCTTAAGGGAAATTTTCGTAACGATCTCAATTTCTTTTCTTCAAGTATTTATTTTACAAGCAAGTTTATCTACAAGAAAAATAGCTGGAATATACGCCTTCAAACACCTTTCAATTATCGAATTTTTAATATTGAAGATCGTGATTTAGATAAAGAGCAAAACTTAACCCGCTTCACTTTTGAACCTGATTTATTTATTAAAAAAGAGTTTTCAGCATTTTGGGAAGCTAGCATATACGCAAATCTTAAGAATAATTTTGGCGATGTTACTAATTTATACTACGGATTTATCCTTACCGACTACCGGAATTTACAACGGTACAATGCACCAATATCAGAGAATTTTCAACAAAATTATAGCTGGCGAATTTCCTACCGTAATCCTATTAATTCCATTTTTGCCAGTAGCTCTTATTCATTTTCCCAAACAAAAAACAACCTTTTATATAGCAACCTTATAAATCAAAATGGAGCTACCGTTTTTGAAGCGTTGGTAAAGGAAAATTATTCTAATTCACATACTTTAAACCTTAGGGGCAGTAAATATTTTAGCAAAATCAATACTACTTTAAGTTTAAGCTCTACTTTTTCAAGCATTGAACGGGAACAATTGTTAAATGAGCGTTTTGCAGACATACAAAATCAAAATTTGAATTTTAATGCGAAATTGG
Source organism: Gillisia sp. Hel_I_86 (assembly GCF_007827275.1). Taxonomy (NCBI): domain Bacteria; kingdom Pseudomonadati; phylum Bacteroidota; class Flavobacteriia; order Flavobacteriales; family Flavobacteriaceae; genus Gillisia; species Gillisia sp. Hel_I_86. The sequence continues at coordinate 3,220,381 of NZ_VISE01000001.1, forward strand.
AATCTGAAATTACAGATTGGTTAAGCACTACTTATAATGCTGATTTAAGTTATTTATACACTATTATAGAAAGTAGAGAGACTGAACCAATAAGAACTCAATCACATTCCGTAGATTTCTTCTTTTATTTAAGTGAGCGGCAATATTTAAGTGCAAATTCTGAATATTATTACAATAGTATTTCAAACAGAAATCGCAATAACTATTTCCTGAATTTAAATTATCAATACACCTTTAAAAAACCGGCTTTTGATTTAAGAGCTAGTTGGAATAATGTTTTAAATACCAATGAATTTGTGAGAGTATCTAATTCGGAGTTCTCATATATTCAGAGTACCTATAGACTTAGGCCTACCCAACTTCTGGTAAGTTTAAAATTTTCTTTTTAAGCTCAATTTTTCTTTTCAGAGATTCATCTACTTTCCTCTAAGCCTGAATTTTTTAAACGTGACGTGACCATCGGTAGTATAAAGATATAGGCAATAGGCACACATCTTCGTTATTAAAATTAAGATCCTAGTTTTTCTTTCAGTAGCAACATATCTTCACTCAACTTATTTTCTAAAACCCGTGCATAAATCTGGGTGGTAGATAATTTGGTATGTCCTAAAAGCTTAGAGACCGTTTCTATAGGTACCCCGTTGGATAAGGTAACAGTGGTCGCAAAAGTGTGCCTGGCAGAATGAAAGGTAATTGTTTTTTTTATTTTCAATTGCAGCATCACCTCTTTTAGATATTTGTTGACTTTTTGATTCGAAAAGACCGGGAATAAAAATTCGTCTTTTATACTATCGGCATATTGATCCATAATATTTTGGGCCTGGGGCAAAAGTGGCACTTTTACCGTTTCGTCTGTTTTCTCACGTTTGGTATAAATCCAGTTGCTACCATCGATCCCTTTAATAATCTGATGAATGGTCAATTCTTTTATATCTACATAAGAAAGCCCGGTATAGCAGGAAAATATGAAAACATCTTTAACTTTTTGTAAGCTGCTATTCGTAAATTCAGTGCCCTCTACTAGTTGAAGTTCCCGTTTGCTTAGATATTGCCGCTCGTTTTTCTCGAACCTGAATTTAAAATTGTCAAAAGGGTTTTTGACCAGCCATTCCAGCCTGATTGAAAGATTCAACATCTTTTTAAAACGTTCCAAATGTTTCATGGTGCCATTGTTGCCACAAGTCTTGCGAGAAACCTTAGTAGAATATTGGCGTAGGAACTGTTCAAAGTCGGTTACGAACCGATAGTTGATCTGTTTGATGTCGATATCATTGCAGCTCATTTTCTGCTTTAAAAACTCTTTTAAATAGGTTTCGGTGGTACGATAATTTTTCATCGTTCCGGGCTTCAACACGTTTTTCATATGGGAATTGTGATAGCTCATTAATTCCAACAAAGTTTTCTGGTGTTCATCATTTCCGTAGAACCGAGCTTTGATACTTTGGGCAGATATTACTTTGTTCTCTGAGGAAAGTTGCTTGTGGCAGTCCAAGAATTTAGTATAGATCTGGTCTAAATACTGATTTAGCATTCGAGATTTTGGAGTAGTTCCCTTGGCACGTCCTTTTGAGGCGTCCCAATGATTCACCGAAATTGATCTTTTTAGGCTGATCTCTGAGCGTTTTCCATCTACGGTAACCCGGGCATAAATAAATAATTTCTTTGTCTCGTTATGGTGTTTACGAACAAAGAACAATACGGAAAAGGTAGTGTAATTAGGCATTTCAAGCGTCTTTAATGAAACAATCAGTTTGCAAAGACGAAAGTCAAATCAGTTAAATGCTTTATGAAGTTACGTAAATATCTGTAATAAATGATTCACCGAATGATTCACCAGACTTATGTATTTATATGATATTGTTTGATATCATTAAAAACTAAAAACACTGAAAATCAATAGATTAACAGTGTTTTAGTGGGTTTTGATACCCATTTGGTCGGGGTGGCAGGATTCGAACCTGCGGCCTCCTGCTCCCAAAGCAGGCGCGATAACCGGGCTACGCTACACCCCGTATGGTGTAAATTTATTCAGTATTCCAAAACCCTGCCGCATAAAGTTCCCAAGGAACCTACGGCCTTCCCGCCGCAGCGGGACACGATAACCGGGCTACGCTACACCCCGTATGGTGTAAATTTATTCAGTATTCCAAAACCCTGCCGCATAAAGTTCCCAAGGAACCTACGGCCTTCCCGCCGCAGCGGGACACGATAACCGGGCTACGCTACACCCCGTATGGTGTAAATTTATTCAGTATTCCAAAACCCTGCCGCATAAAGTTCCCAAGGAACCTACGGCCTTCCCGCCGCAGCGGGACACGATAACCGGGCTACGCTACACCCCGATGGTCATTTATATATCGTTTTGCTCCTCGTTTCTTGATCTTACTTTCCAAAAGCATTGCTTCAGAACGATTTGATACCTCCATTTGCAAAACAATCTTCCAGGGCATTCCATATTTTGTAGAATTAACTCTCCCTGAATTGTGTCTTTTCAACCTTTCTTTGATATCTATAGTTTGTCCTACATAATACCTTGAACTTTTTTCACTAAAAAGAATGTATACTAACATATTTTCTAGATTTACGTTTCGGCGACCTTCCCGCTTTAGGCGGGACACGATAACCAGGCTACGCTACACCCCGAATAATTCGTTTGGAATTAATCGTTTTGCGGAGAGTATGAGATTCGAACTCATGCGACAATTGCTCGTCGACAGTTTAGCAAACTGCTCCATTAACCACTCTGGCAACTCTCCGTTAAATTTTAAGAACTTATCGCAAGTATTTTGCGGTTGCAAATCTAACTTTTACCTAGTAACAATCCAAACCTTTTATCCCTTTTTTCAGCATAAAAACTTTAAGATTTAATTAAAAGGGTCGGGGTCAGAAAATTAAGCTTAAAAATAGTTATAAACTTTTACTAGATGCTTCTTCCAATTCAATTAATTTAGATAAATTTTGAAGTATATGATCGTGTTTTTTCACAAAGGGATTGCTCGTATCCCAAACATAACCTGCTAACACAGCACAAATTTGTTTTTTGATTTCTGGATTGGGATCGTGATGAAAAATGATATTTTGAAGATTCCCTGAGTACCACTCCTTTACATAACTGGTAAATACATCTACGCCTTTTTTAATGTAACCTACATATTCCTTTTCCCAATTAACTTTTTCGCCATTTCGCTCCTTAACAATAAGTTTGGCTGCCAATAATCCCGAAACTGTTGCAAAAGCTACCCCAGAGGAGAATATAGGATCTAAAAACTCTGCAGAGTTTCCCGTGAGAACAAAACCATCTCCATAAAGCTGAGTGACATTTCTACTTATGTTATCGATTTTTATGGGTTTAAAAAGATAATCATAGTCTTCAAATCGATGATCATAATACTTCAATTTTTTGATCATCTCTTTCATGGCGAGTTCAGGATCTTTCGAAAATTGATCGAACCATTCTGTAGGTGCTACAAAGCCTAAGCTGGAATTTCCATTGGAAAACGGAAAATACCAAAACCAAACTTGAGTTTCCAATACTTCAAAAGTGATGAGTTCCCCTTCCTTTCCTTTAGGACGATCGGGTTCTTGTATATGAGTGAAAATTGAAGAATGGGCAGCAATTTGTGAAGGCGCTTCCAGATGTAATTGTTTTGCTAAAACTCTTCCAAAACCACTGGCATCTATAATGAATCCTGCATGTATTTCGGTAAGTTCTCCATTGGAATTTCTAACAATGGTTTTAGAACGACTGCCTTCAAATTCGACACTTTTCACCTCTGTATCAAACAAGATCTTAACGCCTTTTCGTTGTGCTTCTTGCGCTAAGCAATTGTCAAAGTCGGCTCGGGGAACCTGCCAGGTCCAATCCCAACCTTCACCATGCTTTTCTGAGAAATCAAATTCTCCTATTTTTTCATCTTTAATAAAACGAGCTCCGAATTTCTTTTGAAATCCAGCTTTCTTAACAGCTTCCAATAACCCGGCTTCTTCCAGGTTATCCATGCACTGCGGAATTAAACTCTCCCCAATTTGAAACCTGGGAAAAGTAGCTTTTTCGACCACTAGCACCTTTATTCCTTGATTATGAAGATAAGAGGCAGAGACCATTCCTGAGGGACCTGCGCCAATAATAAGAATTTCTGCAATTTCCTTTTTCATTCCATTTCATTTGCGTTGCAAATATAGTACATTTGTTAAGAGAATTAACAGTTCCTGCAAAGGATACACTACTAATAACCCGGATTTCTATCGTATGCTTCAAATAACAACTGCTCTTGATTTTAAAAATTTTTATGAAGTACTTTTTGAAGATTCCAAAATAACTTTGGATCCTTCGGTAATCGAAAGAATGTCCTTAAGCTTTAAATTTTTAGAGGAATTTTCTAAAAACAAAGTGATTTATGGAGTAAATACGGGATTTGGGCCGATGGCTCAATACAAGATCAAGGACAAGGACAGACAAAAACTTCAATATAACCTTATAAGAAGTCATGCCTCAGGAATGGGAAAACCTATGCAGCCTTTGTATGTGAAATCTTTAATGCTTGCTAGGTTAAACACCTTGGCACTAGGCAAGTCTGGAGTGCATTCTTCTGTAGTAGAAACTATGCAAAAGCTTATAAATAAAGATATTACTCCTTTGATCTTTGAGCACGGTGGGGTAGGAGCTTCAGGAGATCTAGTGCAATTGGCACATTTGGCCTTGGTGCTTATTGGGGAAGGTGAAGTTTATTATAAGGGAGAAAAAAGAAAGACAGCAGAAGTTTTTTCAGAAGAAAATATACTACCAATTAAAATAGAGCAAAGGGAAGGCTTAGCCTTGATGAATGGAACTTCGGCTATGACGGGGATTGGTATCGTAAATGTTATTTATGCCAAAAGGTTACTTAATTGGTCTATTTTCTGTTCTTCCGCAATCAATGAAATTGTTGAGGCTTATGATGATCATTTATCTTCAGAATTAAATGGAACAAAGCTTCATATTGGGCAGCAGGCAGTAGCTTCAAAAATGAGGGAACATTTAAAAGATTCTTCTCTTACCCGTGATAGAAATGAGCATTTATACAGCGGAAAAAATCCTGAGAATGAATATTTTGAAGAAAAAGTTCAGGAATATTATAGTTTACGTTGTGTGCCACAAATTTTGGGTCCCGTTTACGATACGATTGAACATACACAAAAAATCTTGATCGAAGAGGTGAATTCGGCAAACGACAATCCTATAATAGATGTTGAAAGAAAACAGGTATATCACGGTGGAAATTTTCATGGAGATTATGTGTCCTTGGAAATGGATAAGCTTAAATTGGTAGTTACTAAATTAACCATGCTTGCAGAGCGCCAATTAAATTATCTTTTGAATGACCGACTGAATAATATTTTGCCACCCTTTGTGAATTTAGGCGTTCTAGGCCTTAACTTCGGAATGCAGGGCGCACAATTTAGTGCTGTTTCTACAACAGCTGAGAACCAGATGCTTTCCAACTCCATGTATGTGCACAGTATCCCCAACAATAACGATAATCAGGATATTGTAAGTATGGGAACCAACGCAGCCACAGTAACTAAAACAGTTATAGATAATGCTTTTGAGGTGTTAAGCGTCGAATTATTAACTATAGTACAAGCTTTGAGGCACCTTGAAATAAAAGAAAGCTTATCTACAGCAACTCGTGAAAAATTTGAAATTTTGAATAAATTAGTTCCAAAAATAAAAGAGGATTTGCCACTTTATAAAATTCAGGAAATGATCAAGGAGTTTATTAAAACCCAAGATGCTTATTAATAAATTTCATAATTGTCATAAACTGAAAAGAGAGGTCATTCTGAACTAGTTTCAGAATCTCATTTTCTTTTAAAGAATTTAATAAATTGAGACCCTGAAATAAATTCAGGGTGACGAAATACAATTATGACAAAAAAGGTTAAACATTTGAAATTTAAAGAAGGTCTAAGATGAAATTAAAATATGCGTTGGTAACCGGAGGATCCCGAGGAATTGGAAAGGCCATTGCTCTTAAACTGGCAGAAGATCTAGGTTATAATATTTTGCTGAATTTTAATTCTGATGAAAATGCTGCGTTAGAAACCCAAAAATTAATTGTTGAAAAAAATGTACGTTGCGAACTTCTAAAATTTGATGTTTCCAATACCGAAGAAGTTTCACGAATACTGGAAGAATGGAGCTCTAAAAATCCAGAAAGCACTATTGAAGTACTTATAAACAACGCGGGTATTGCAAAGGATGGTTTATTTATATGGACGAAGCCAGAAGATTGGCAATCTGTTATAAACACTTCCCTTAATGGCTTTTATAATTGCTCTCAGGCGGTTTTAAAAAATATGCTCACCCACCGCTATGGGCGCATTATCAATATTGTTTCACTTTCGGGGCTTAAGGGGAATCCGGGTCAAGTAAACTATTCTGCTGCAAAAGGCGCTGTGATCGCAGCAACTAAAGCATTAGCTCAAGAAATAGGGAAAAGAAAAGTCACAGTAAATGCAGTAGCTCCTGGTTTTATAAAGTCTGATATGACAGCCGATTTTGACGAAACCAGTCTTAAAAAAATAATCCCATTACATAGGTTTGGTGAAACAGAGGAAGTGGCAAATCTGGTTTCTTTTCTTGCTTCAGAAAAGTCGTCTTATATTACAGGAGAAATTATCAATATCAATGGCGGTTTGTATTCTTAACTATGGCAGAATGGAAAGGACAATCTAGGGGCACCGTTCTAGGATTTAGGATCTATGTCTTTATAATAAAGACTTTCGGATTGTATGCCTCTTATTTTGTACTCCTATTTGTTGCTGCCTATTTCATTTTTTTTTCCTTCAACTCTACAAAAAGCACGTACTATCTTTTCCGAAGAAGATTGAAATATTCAAGATTGAGTGCTGCTTTACAGGTTTATAGAAGCTATTTTACCTTTGGAAGAATCCAGTTGGATAGAATTGCAATCGGGGCAGGTTTGAAAAATAAATACAGTTTTGAGTTTGACGGTATTCAGCATATTAATGAATTGCTGGCAAAGAAAAAAGGGGGAATCCTCTTAACCGCTCATATCGGGAATTTTAATTTGGCGCAACATTTCTTTAGTGATAAACACGATTCGGCAGTTGTAAACCTAATTATGACCGATTTGGAACACGAAGAGATTAAGGATTATTTAGAATCGGTTACAGGAAAGGCTGCTATTAAAACGATTATTTTAAAAGACGATCTTTCTCATATTTTTCTGATGAACGATGCTTTAAAGAAAAACGAACTTTTGGTTTTTGCAGCAGACAGGTATTATAAAAATGCCAAAACTTACACTGAAAAGTTGCTTGGCAAAACGGTTCAATTCCCACAGGGTCCTTTTAAACTTGCAGCACGCAACCAGATACAGGTGTTGTTTGTACATATAATGAGGGAAAAAGATTTTCATTATCATTTTTATGCAAGACCTTATGAAGGAACTTCAGATTCCCCAAAAGAATTATTAAAAGCCTATCTTGGAGACTTGGAAGGGATGGTGGGAAAATACCCGCATCAATGGTATAATTATTACGATTATTGGAACGATTTCAACCCCTCATAGAGGGTTTGATTATCTGTTCTATTGGTTATCTTTATATCTCAAATTTAAAAATATTATCCAATTTATACCTCAAAAGTCTAGCACCGGGGTTATTGATATTAAAGTTTATGACACAGAACTTACTAACAGAACCTATTTTAGATCCTCAACGAATTATTCAGCTTATTCCACAGAAACCACCTTTTGTGATGGTAGACTCTTTATTTGTATATACCGAACTTACAGGCAAAACAGGATTTCTAATTCCAATCGACAATATTTTAGTTGAAGACGGGCGCTTTTCTGAGGCTGGCCTAATTGAACACATGGCGCAAAGTATGTCGTTACATCGCGGGTATCAAGGGTTTTTGTCTGGTTTAGATAAACCAAAAACAGGATTTATTGGAGCTATAACAACTCTTGAAATAAAATCTTTACCTAAAGCTGGTTCCAAGCTTATCACAAATGTTGAAATTTTAAAAGAAGTAATGGGTGTGACCCTTGTAGTTGCAGAAACCTTGAATGAAAAAGGAGAAGTTGTAGCAACATCAGAAATGAAAACAGTAACGGTAGAATAAATGTCCTCAAAGTCCCTTAAATCCCGAATCCAGCTCAAAGTAAGATTCAATGAATGCGATCCTTTACAGATCGTTTGGCATGGAAATTATTTAAAATATTTCGAAGATGGAAGAGAGGATTTTTGTATCCAGCACGGAATTTCTTATTTGGATATGAAAGAGTACGACCTTGCAACACCTATTATAAAATCAAATTGTGAGCATAAACTGCCGTTACAATATGGCGACACTTTTGAGGTGGAAACAAGCTTCCATCCTGTAGATGCCGCGAAATTGGTTTTCACCTATAAAATTTTTAAAGATGATAAATTGGTTTGCATTGGCGAAACAACGCAGGTTTTTCTCAATGAAAGCCAAGAACTTGTATTGATTGCTCCCCCATTTTTCTTAGATTGGAAAAAGAAAATGGACTTGATTTAAATGATGGATATTTTATTACAGGAAGATTCAATTATCTCCCCACTTGGTTTTTCTACTTCAGAAAATATAAAAGCGATTAAAGCTGGGATTTCTGGGCTTCAATTTCATGAAAATTCGAGGTTCGAAAAAGGAGGTTATTATGCAGGAATCATTGATAAAACTTGGTTAGCTGATAATTTTTCTAAAATTGGTGATCCTACAAAATTCACAAAATTGGAGCAAATGATGTTGCTCGCAACCCATAGTGTTCTAAATAATAATCAGTTAGATCTAAGTGAAACAGCCCTTATAATTTCCAGTACCAAGGGAAATATAGATTTGTTGGACAATCCACAAAATTTTTCCAAGGATCGGGCAAGTTTAAATTCCCTGGCCAAGATTATTCAGGCATTTTTTGGTTTTAAGCTTCAACCAATTATTGTTTCCAATGCTTGTATTTCAGGAGGACTGGCAGTTGCAATTGCGAAAAGATTTATACAGGCCGGGAAATTTAATAATGCACTAGTTGTTGCAGGAGATCGGGTTTCCGACTTTGTAGTCTCCGGATTTCAATCTTTTCAGGCGTTGAGTGCTAAGCCTTGTCGACCCTTTTCAATTAATAGGGATGGGATTAGTTTGGGGGAAGGAGCCGCAGCAATTTTAGTAAGCAATATGAAGAGAGAAGGCGATAATATCAGTTTGATTGGTGATGCTTCAGCGAATGATGCCAATCATATTTCCGGTCCTTCGAGAACCGGGGAAGGTTTGTATAAAAGTATTCAGCAGGCTTTAAAGGAAGCAAAACTATCATCTTCAGAAATAGAATATGTTTCGGCTCACGGAACTGCAACTTTATTTAATGACGAGATGGAAGCGGTTGCCTTTAATAGGGCAGGCTTAGCCCATGTTCCCTTAAATAGTTTTAAAGCTTATTATGGACATACCTTGGGCGCTTCGGCTCTTATAGAAACCATTCTTACCAAACATTCATTGCTTAATAATGAATTATATCCTTCGCTTAATTTCGAAGAGTTAGGTGTTTCAAAAGCACTCAATATAATTCAGAAGATCAAAAATAAAGAACTTCAAACAGCATTAAAAACAGCTTCTGGCTTTGGGGGCTGTAATTTAGCCATGATCCTTAAAAAGAGTTTTAATGGGTAAATCTAGAAATCATTTTATCACCAATTCCATTCGTATTAAGAATGAAAAGATCTTCCTGAACAAGGAAACTGTTCTCTCTTTTGATTCTGAAATAGGCTTCCCTCAATTTTTAAAAGATTCATATAAAAAATTAGGGCTGAAATACCCAAAATATCATAAAATGGATTCGTTATGCAAATTGGGGATTTTAGGTTCTTCGGTATTATTAAAGGATCAAAATTTCGATGCAGATACCGCTTTGGTTTTTTCCAATACCTCTGCTAGCCATGATATAGACCTAAAACATAAACAATCTATGGAAAGCATTGTTTCTCCCACTGTTTTTGTATATACCTTGCCAAATATTGTTCTTGGAGAAATAAGCATTAAATATAAGCTACAAAGCGAGAATGTGTTTTTTATTGAAGATAAATTCAATGCGGAATTATTATGGGATTATTCTGAAGCATTACTGAATTCAGGAAAAGTTTCCAGTGTGGTTTGTGGCTGGATAGAACTAAAAAATGAGCAATATGATGTACTTTTGTGCCTGGTTTCAAATAATGGTGAGATCCCGTTTACCAAAGATAACTTAGAGGAATTATACAAATTTGAAAATGAGTGATTTACGCACAGAGCTTAAACAAAGTATTATAGAACAACTCAATCTAGAAGAATTAAACATTGAAGATATAGACAACGATGATGCTCTTTTTGGAGACGGATTGGGATTGGATTCTATTGATGCATTGGAGTTAATCGTGTTGCTGGAGAAAGATTACGGAATTAAATTGACCGATCCCGACCAAGCAAAAGAAATCTTTCTTTCCATTAATAAAATGGCAGGATATATAGAATCGCACCGAACTAAATAGTCCATGAATAAAGGAGTTGCCGTAACAGGAATGGGAATTGTTTCGGCCTTGGGCAACGGGGTAGAAGAAAATTTTAATGCGTTAATTAAATCACTAGACGGTCTTTCCTTTCCTGAAATTTTAAATACCAAACATACCCACCTTCCTGTAGGGGAAATAAAAGTCCCTAATTCCGATTTTGAAAAGAAACTTCAATTAGAAGGGGATCATTCATACACTCGCGCTACCTTCCTAGGAATAATTGCAGCTAAAGAAGCTATAAAATCTTCTGGTTTAACCCAAAAAGAGTTACTTGCTACAGGTTTTATTTCGGGTTCTAGCGTAGGTGGCATGGATGCTACGGAAAAGTATTATTTGGAATACGAAAGTTCTACTGCACATCATCAATTTATCGCTGCCCAACATCCCGGGTTTACGACAAAAAAGATTTCCGGATTTCTTGATATAAAGGGTTTTACCACCACTATTAGTACAGCATGCTCCTCAGGTGCCAATGCGATCATGCTGGGTGCTAGACTTATTAAGGCAGGGGAATTGGATCGTGTGATTGTGGGAGGGACAGATTGTTTAACAAAATTCACGCTAAATGGATTCAATTCATTAAAAATTCTTTCCGAAGAAAAATGCAAAGCTTTTGATGATTCAAGAAATGGGTTGAATTTAGGGGAAGGTGCTGCTTATCTAGTTTTGGAAGCAGAACATTTAATAAAAGACAAAAAAGTACTTGGTCGGGTACTTGGTTATGGCAATGCAAATGACGCTTACCATCAAACCGCATCTTCCGCAACAGGTGAGGGCGCCTATAGAGCGATGAAGGATGCGTTTGAAATTGCTGGTACCGCTGCTGAAAAGATAGATTATATCAATGCGCATGGAACTGCAACCAGAAACAACGATCTTTCAGAGAGCAATGCCTTGAAGCAAATTTTTGGTTCAGAAGTTCCAGATTTTAGTTCTACCAAGGCCTTTACCGGCCACATCTTAGCTGCGGCTGGAGCACTGGAAGCGGTGTTTAGTATTTTATCCCTTCAGAATAATGTGATTTTCCCTAATTTGAATTTTGCGACACCAATGCAGGAATCAGGATTACTCCCAATAACCAAAGTAAAGCACAAACCAATTAATTATGTGCTTTCCAATTCTTTTGGTTTTGGAGGGAATTGTACGTCATTAATCTTCAGTAAAAATGAGTAAAAGCATTTATATAACTGGGATTGGAGCGATATCCGCTCAAACTGAAGAAGCTATTTTTTCAGAAAAACCGGCGATGTATAATTCCAATATTTTTCAGGCGATTTCACCAAATTTCAAAGAATATATTCCTGCAATGGCATTAAGGAGAATGTCCAAGGCGATTAAAATGGGTCTTACAGCAGGAAAAATGGCATTACAGGATGCAAGTGTAGAACTCCCGGATGCTATTATAACCGGGACGGGTGAGGGCTGTAAGCAGAATACTGAAAAGTTTCTGGAAAGCCTGCTCTCTCAAGAAGAGGAGCTATTGACTCCTACTTCTTTTATTCAATCTACGCATAACACGGTAGGAGGACAGATGGCTTTGAATTTAAAATGTACCGGATATAATGTTACCTATTCCCATGAAAGTGCTTCTCTAGAAGCTGCCCTGATAGACTCCATATTATTACTGAACGAAAAACCTTCTTTAAATTCGGTTTTGGTAGGAGGTGTAGATGAAGTTTCTAATAAGCTCACCTCATTTGGATATCTGAATGGATTTTTAAAGCAACAGGAAATAGGGAACTTAAGCTTGTTTTTACATCGTTCCAACGGAACCATTACTTCGGAAGGCGCTTTTTTCTTTAACTTATCGACTAATAATAAACCAGGTTCGTATGCCCAATTAAAAGCCGTATTTAATTTTAATAGCGAATCACCCATAGAAACTTCAGAAAAGATAACGCAGTTTCTATCTGGAAATAGTTTAAAATTAAACGATTTGGATCTTGTTCTTCTGGGGAAAAATGGGGATTTGGAACAGGATAAAATCTATGACGAACTGCAAAATACCATATTTATTGAAACTTGCAAACTTGCCTATAAACATTTGTCAGGAGATTTTAATACAGTCACCGGATTTGCAATTTGGTTGAGTTGTTTAATTTTCAAAAGACAGGAAATTCCGGCTATAATAAAACTCAATGATGTTTCCTGCGCAAATCCTAAGAATATTCTTTTATATAACTTGTCCTCAAGTACCAATCATAGTTTAATCTTGTTGCAAAAACCTTGAATTACAAACCATTTAATATCGTGGTCATCCTACTATTTTTTATGGGAGTGTCCTTGGTATTTTTTGAATTGCTTTCTATTTGGGCCTTGTTCCTCGCTGTTTTAGCCTATCTAATCTTTTTATTGTTGGTCTCAACGAATGTGCAATGGAACTTTTTCGTGAAAGCTCATAACAGCCATCCGAATTTAAAAAACAAAGAAATCGGCCTTACTTTCGATGATGGTCCTGCTGAAAATACCCTGGAAATATTGAAATTATTGAAGAAGTTTGAGATGAAAGCGAGTTTCTTTTGTATTGGCAAGCATATTCAAGAGAATCCAGAAATTTTTCAGAAGATAATTTTGGAGGGGCATATGGTTGGAAACCATACGTTTTCACATACTCGAAAAATGGGATTTTTAAGGACGCATCAAATAATTGAAGAGATTAATAGGTGTAACGGGATTGCATTGGAGGTGGGTAAAGTTGAATTAAAAACTTTTCGTCCGCCCTTTGGGATCATTAATCCGAAGGTAAAAAGGGCATTGGAAACTACAGGACATCAGGTGATTGGCTGGAACCTGCGGTCCTATGATGCAGTTCTAAGTTCTAAAAATTTTATTTTAAAAAGGATCATAAAAAACATAAAGCCCGGAGATGTTATTTTATTACATGATAACAATCTTCTAACGGTAGAAATATTGGAACAATTGTTGTTATTTTTGCAAACCAACAATTATAGATCCGTTAGGGTAGATAATTTATTTAAAATTGATGCATATTCTTAGACTAGCTGTTTTTCTAATTTCGGTCGCAACTTTTGCTCAGACACCTTTAACGGAAGCTGAGACGGTCAAGTTCAAAGAAATTGTTTCCAAGCGTTCCGACGCGTTGGAAAGTTTGTCCAGTGAGTTTATCCAGACCAAGTATATTAAAATGATGAAAGGGACCGCTATTAGCAACGGAAAACTTTATTATCTAGCCCCGGATATTCTTAAATGGGAATATAGAAGACCATATAATTATAAGATTTTATTCAAAGCAAATAAGCTTTTAATTGATGACGATGGTTATAAATCTGTAACCGATCTAAAATCCAATAAGCTTTTCGAAAAACTGGTAACATTGATTTCCGGCAGCATTAATGGTAAATTGTTGGAAGACCAAAAGAATTATGAGGTTTCCTATTTTAAGACCACCAATCTAATTTCTGCGGTTATTGTCCCAAAAGACAGTGGTATTAGAGAAATGTTCAATCAAATAATCCTGCTGTTCGATAGGAATTTTGTAGTGATAACCGTAAGGCTTATGGAAGCTTCCGGGGATTATACAGAGATTGATTTTAAAAACATCAGGTTCAACCAACCGATACATCCAGCAGTTTTTCAGAATTAAAAATTCGACAACTCTTGCCACAAATTCAATTTTCTATCTATTTTAGCAATTCAAAATTCTTAGAAGATGCTTTTAAAAGATTTTTATTCAGTAATAAGTTCAACCGAACTAGAAGGGGAATTCATAACTGAAGTAAAGATCAATAAGGATCATGAACTTTACAAAGGCCATTTTCCAGATAGGCCCGTAACTCCAGGAGTGATTTTAATGCAACTATTCAAGGAGGAAGCCGAGCGAAGAACCAATAAAAAGCTGCAATTGGCAACCGCTGCGAATGTAAAGTTTATGGCGGTTGTTGACCCGAATATTTGTGAAAGGCTAATATTGCAATCTTCGATAGTTTCTGAAAATGGGATATTTAGCCTTAAAGGGATTGCAAAACAAAACGAGACGATCTCTTTAAAGATCAGTGCTACGTATAAGGCAATTTCTTAATACAATTAATTGAATTGGAGCTAATCTGTTCCATTTATAAACAATACTTTTGTTTTTTTAAACCTTTTTTGTTTGAGCGCTGCACCTATATTTCAATCCAGATTTGATGCCTTGCAATGTTGTGTAGTGATCCCAACTTACAATAATGAAAGGACTTTAGCTGCGGTAATCCGGGGTGTTTTGGTGTATACCAACAATATAATTATAGTGAATGATGGTTCTGTGGACAACACCGTCAGTATTTTAAAGGATTTCCCTCAACTTACTATTTTTCATCAACCCGCTAATCAAGGCAAGGGAAATGCACTTAAAAAAGGTTTGCAGTTAGCCGAAAATGGGGGCTATAAATATGCGATCACCTTAGATTCTGATGGGCAACATTATGCTGATGATCTGGATGTTTTTTTAACAGAATTAGAAAAAAAAGGGAGAAACGAGAAAGAAATATTGTTGGTTGGTGATCGCAATATGGGGCAAGATGGGATTCCTGGAAAAAGTTCTATGGGCAATAAATTTTCCAACTTTTGGTATTTGGTGGTTACAGGGCAGCAATTACACGATACCCAAAGTGGCTACAGGCTTTATCCTTTGGAAATAGTTAATAAAATCCCACTATATACCAAAAAATTCGAATTTGAAATCGAAGTTATTGTAAAAGCCGTATGGCGAAAAGTAGATGTGAAAAACATTCCCATAAAAGTTTTATATCAAGAAGGAGGAGAGCGGGTGTCGCATTTTAGGCCTTTTAAAGATATTGTTAGGATCGTGATTCTATATATATGGTTTGTATTGGTAAGTTTTCTATATATTCATCCCAAGAATAAATATCAGGATTTTAAGGAAAAAGGCTTTAGAAAATTTTGGAAAGAAGATGTATTGAAAAGTCAAGAGCCTGCACATAAAAAAGCAGCAGCAATTGCACTTGGGATATTTGTTGGGATCTCCCCATTTTGGGGACTTCATACTTTGCTGGTATTTGTGCTTGCCGCAAGTTTTAAACTGAATAAAGTAATTGCTTTTCTGTTTTCCAATATCAGTATTCCGCCACTTATACCAATAATAATTTATGCTAGTTATCAGGCTGGATCTGTGCTCACGGGCCATGGATTTAGATGGGAGTTGAACTTAACCGATTTTGATTCTACCTCTAAAATAGTTGAAAGTTTATGGCAATATATTTTAGGAAGCATGGCATTGGCAGCATTCATCTCTTTCATACTGTGGATTGTCTTTTATTTCTTATTTTCGATAACTAATCCAAAACAGGTTATCAAGCCATAAATGTTCAACTTTAACCGGTATTTAAAGCAACATAAATTTCTCGCGATATTTTCAGGAATCCTGATTTTATCCTTGTTGATCTTTCTAGCTTCCAAGATAAGTTTGGAAGAGGATATCACCAGCCTTATTCCTGAAGGAGCACAGCAGGACATGCTTAAAAAAGTACTGGATCAAACCGAGTTTTCAGATAAAATAATCCTTACAATTTCTTCAACTTCTGAAGAGGGTTCTCCAGAGGAGCTTACTAAATATGCACAAGGTTTTATAGACAGGATAAATTCTGATCTACCAGAATACGTAAAAAACATTCAAGGAAAAGTGCCGGAGGAAGGGATCTTGGAGATTTATGATTTTGTCTATAATAATTTGCCTTTGTTTTTGAATAATTCAGATTATGAAAAAATAAATAACTGGCTGGAAATAGACACCATTCAGCAGCGCTTAAAAGACGATTATAAAAGCATTATTTCCCCAACTGGACTGGTAACCAAGGATTTTATTTTTAAAGATCCACTTTCCTTTACAAACCTTGGTTTGAAAAAACTGGAAGAATTACAAGTAGGTGACGAGTTTAAACTATATAATAGTTACCTGTTAACTAAAGATGAAAAGCATTTATTGCTCTTCCTATCTCCAACTTTTCCAGCTTCAGAAACGGATAAGAATTCCATTTTTATTGAAAAATTGAAGGAAATTCAAAATTCCTTGAATTCTGAATATTCCGGGGTGAATTCACAGTTCTTTGGAGGGGTTTTATATTCTGTTGCAAATGCAAACCAGATTAAAAAAGACATTAAACTAACACTCGGTTTTGCCAGTGGCGTACTCTTGCTGCTTTTGATTTTTTATTACAAAAGGACTTATATTCCACTAATATTATTTATTCCAAGTATCATAGGAGGAACAACTGCCATTGCAGTGTTATATGTCTTTAAAGGAAGTATTTCAGCAATTTCAGTAGGAATTGGAGCTATTTTATTGGGGATCAGTCTAGATTATGCCTTACATATTCTAACGCATTATAAGAACAACAACGACCTTGATCATTTATACAAAGATGTAACAGTTCCTATATTAATGAGCAGCAGTACAACCGCAGTTGCATTTTTATGTTTGTTGTTCGTTAAAAGTGAGGCAATGAACGATCTCGGAATATTTGCTGCAATAAGTGTGCTGGTAGCTTCTTTAGTTGCACTAATATTAATCCCTATTTTGTATAAAGTTCCAAAAGAGAAGCTTACTGTAAAAGAGACATTTATAGATAAAATTGCAGGAATAGCCTATCACAAGAAATTACCATTGGTAATTATAATCTTAGGCTTGTTTGTTTTTAGCCTTTTTTATTTTACCAAGGTTCAATTCAACAATGATCTTTCAGCGATTAATTTTGAACCTATAGAGATCAAACAAGCTGAAAAGGAAGTTCAGGCTATAGCAGGGAACGCAGCAAAATCCATCTATCTGGTTACCTATGGAATTACTACAGACGAAGCTCTGGAAGCCAATAATGAACTTTATGAGAAGCTAAGTTTGCTTAAAAAATCTGGGGAGCTTGAAGAATTTAGCAGCATTGGGGGAGTGGTGCTTTCTACAAACACTCAACTGGAGAAAATCAAAAAATGGAAAGAATTTTGGACAGAGGAACGTCAAGAATTCCTTAAAAAAACATTAGTCGCTGAATCGTCAGAATTCGGGTTTAGACCAGAGAGTTTTGAAAGCCTATATCATCAAATTTCCAAAGATTTCGATCCTATTTATCTAGATGACTATAGAAATACAAAGACCTTATATCTAGATGATTTTTTAGCTTCCAAGCAAGACCTGGCGACGGTAACTACTTCTATAAATTTAAATTCAGAAAAGGCTGAGGATATCCTCTCTACTTTAAAGGAATCCAAAAACGTAGTGGTGATAGATAGAAAACAAATAAGCCAGGGTTTTTTAGGGAATTTAAAGAGTGATTTTAATCAATTAATAAGTTACTCGATACTTGCGGTTTTTCTAATTCTTTTACTTAGCTATAGATCCTTTGTTCTAAGCTTCTTCACGCTGCTTCCCATAGGGATTAGTTGGGTGATCGCCTTAGGGATGATGGCTTTCTTCAATATTGAATTCAATATTTTAAACATTATAATTTCCACGTTTATTTTTGGATTGGGCTTGGATTATAGCATTTTCATCACCAACGCATTTTTGAAGGAATATGAATTTGGAACCAAAGTGCTTAAAACCTGCCGCATTTCCATTTTACTATCGGTATTTACCACTTTATTGGGGATTGGCGCGTTGTTCTTTGCGAAGCACCCAGCCTTGAAGTCAATTTCCATAGTTTCCATAATAGGGGTTTTTTCGGCGGTATCGGTTGCTTTTATTTTACAAGGCGCTATCTTCGATTTCCTGTTTCTTAGGCCTAGAGAGAAAGGTTTAGCACCCTATACTGCTTTAGGTTTATCTATTAATTTCAATAAAAACTTCACAAAAGATAGATTATATTTCAAGAAAGAGATTATTGCCAATTACAGGTATAAAAAAGCGTTCAGCGCAGTAAGAAAGGATTTTGAAAAGAACAGGGATCGCTACCTTAAGCTTGCAGATTTAATGGGAAATGAAAATATCCTTCATTTTTATTCAGGTTTTGGGCTACTGCCAATTTACCTACATTTCAAGAACCCTGGGAATTTGGTTACCGGATTGGAATTAGATCCTGAGAAACTCCAAATTGCAAACAATTGCTACGCAGCACAATCTGATAGGGTAGCGTTTAAAAATGAACTTTCAGAAAATTTCTCGGAATTCAAGTCGATTGTAATTTCTAAATCTAATAATAAAGAATTTGAAAAGGAAATCCATAAATTAGTTGCGAAACAAGTTCAAAAAGTGATTATTTTGGATGAAGCCTACGCTTATCAATGGATTGTAGACTCAAATTTCGAGATCCTTTACCGCCAAAATGGAGTGATCTTGCTTCAAAAAATGGTTTAACAAACCGAAAGATGAAACTGAAAATACGAAGGTCAATAGTTATGTGCATATCAATTTATAATGTGTAGTGGAAATGTCAGGTTTTGTTGAACATCAAAAAAACCTCTCGACTCCGCTCGAGGAGACAGTTCGTTGTGCGGTCGAGCGGAGTCGAGACCTCTTTGACCTTAATGATTTTTAACATTCAAAAACAAGTGTACGTTAAGATTTCCGTTTTTCAAAATTTTTGTAGAGCATCTCGACCAGACAAAACGAATTGTTTTAACTGTTTGAAAATCAATAAAATAATGATAAAAATTGTATGTAGTTATAGTTGTCTACTGACCTCTAATATAATTCGTGTTGGGGCTATTCTTTTTATTATCCTTTTACAATTCTCCTGTGGGATTAATAAATCCATGCAGAGCAGACCCGATATTTCTGGGTTGGAAAAGGTAGATACGCTTAGAACCAAACATAACGACAGTCTTTATTCCATAGGAAAAAACACACTTCTAAAGAACAAATATGGGATCTGGGAATTATATATAGAAGGAGGTGCCCTGGAACGGGGGATTATAAATGGCTCCCTTACCCGCGAGTTAATGCATAAGCAGGAAATGGCATTTATGACCAAGATAGAATCCTTGGTGCCCTCTGGTGGTTATCAGAATTTTTTAAGCAAAATGATAGGTTGGTTTAATCGGAAAATCTATTTGTATATCCCAGAGGAATACAAGCAAGAAATTTATGGAATCTCAAGATTTGCATTGCCAAAACACAATTCTTTTGCTCCTGCTTACCTACGAATGCTGTATTTACATGGAGCGCACGATATTGGCCATGCCTTGCAAGACCTTATGCTTGTTGGATGCACCTCTTTTGCTGCTTGGGACACGAATACCGATGACGGAAAATTATTGTTGGGCAGGAATTTTGATTTTTATGCCGGAGATGAGTTTGCAGAAGAAAAGATAATAGCCTTTATAAACCCGGATGAAGGTCATAAATTTATGATGTACACATGGGGAGGAATGATTGGAGTAGTGAGCGGTATGAACGAAAGAGGCCTTACCGTTACCATAAATGCAGCAAAATCCAAGATTCCGTTGATTGCTAAAACACCTATTTCACTAGTGGCAAGAGAAATCCTTCAATATGCTGAAAACACAGAGGAGGCCATTGCAATCGCTCGAAAAAGGGAGGTTTTTGTTTCTGAATCCATTATGATTGGAAGTGCTGCGGAAAACAAGGCGATCTTAATTGAAGTCTCCCCGAATAATTTTGGGGTTTATGAAGTGCCAAATTCAGAGCAGCTAATTTGTAGCAATCATTTTCAGAGCGAGGAATTTCAGGACGACAAAAGAAATTCTGAAGCAATTTTGGAAAGTCATACCCAGTATAGATATGATAGAATGAAGGAATTATTAGCTACGAATACTTCTTTGAACCCAGAAAAGGCAGCCGCAATATTGAGAAACAAAGATGGTCTTTTAGGTGCCGATTTAGGTTTTGGAAATGAGAAAGCAATCAATCAGCTTCTTGCGCACCATGGCATTATTTTTAAACCTGAAGAAAGAAAAGTATGGGTGAGCGCAAATCCTTACCAGTTGGGGGCTTTTGTGGCTTATGATCTTGATGCTGCTTTTAATATTTTTGAAAAAGGTCCTAATCTAAAAAGTGTGATGAATGCCTCGGAAACTATTTCTGCTGATGAATTTATCTATTCAGATGAGTTTAGGGATTATGAAGAATTCAGGATTTTATACAGAAAACTCTATCAGTTAGTGGCAGATGGAAAACCTGTAAAAACTGTAAAAACTGAAGATTTCGATAAATTGATTCAGTTAAACCCAAATTATTGGAAAGCATATGCCTTGGCTGGGGATTATTATTTTCAGCAAAAAAAGTATAAAAAAGCAATTATAAATTTTAAACAAGCTAAAAAGAGGGAAGTGACTACCTTAACAGACCTGAATTATCTGGAAAAGATGATTGCTAAAAGCATCCGAAAACTATAAAATATGACTCCTATCCAAACCGAATCCGTAGAGAAGATTGCAAGAATCCAATGGTTGGAATTGCAGAAGCAGTTACTATATCTTCAAAAGCATTCCAAATTCTATAAGAAGCTCTTTAAAGAGCATTGTATAGATGTTAGTGAAATCAAGACAGAAGCAGCTCTAAAATTGATTCCGTTAACAACCAAGGAGGACCTTCAGCAATATAATAAAGAATTCCTTTGCGTGCCCGAAGAAGAGATCATAGACCATGTTACCACTTCTGGAACTTTGGGAAGTCCTGTGAATTTTTTATTGAATGAAGCCGATCTGGAAAGATTGGCAATTAATGAAATGCAATCTTTTAAATTGATTGGTGTTTTAAAGGGGGATAAGGTTCAAATCACAACTACCTTGGATAGAAGGTTCATTGCGGGTATGGCTTATTATCTTGGATTAAGAAAGCTAGGTGCTGGAATAATTAGAACCGGTAGCGGAATGCCACATTTACAATGGGATTCCATAGAGCGCTTTAAACCAAATTATTTGGTAGCGGTGCCCTCGTTTTTGTTGAAAATGATAGAGTATGCAGGAGCGAACGCAATAGATTATAAAAATTCCTCTGTAAAAGCTGCTATTTGTATAGGCGAACCTCTTAGAGACCGGAATTTTGAATTGAATGCTTTGGGAAAAAAAATCACAGAACTTTGGGATATCGAATTATTCTCTACCTACGCTTCTACAGAAATGGCTACGGCCTTTACGGAATGTGAACATCACTTAGGAAACCATATTCAGCCCGAATTGGTTTATACAGAAGTTTTGGATGAGGAAGGAAAGCCAGTGAAAATCGATGAAATAGGGGAGTTGGTAGTGTCCACCTTGCAAGTGCAAACTATGCCGCTGTTGCGTTTTGCAACCGGGGATTTGGTAAGCTATACAAACGAAACATGCAAATGTGGAAGAAATACCATGAGATTAAGTCCGGTTTTGGGAAGGAAAAAACAGCATATCAAATATAAAGGTACCAGCTTATATCCGCAGCATATTTTAGATGTGCTTGTAGAATTTAATACCATTTCCAATTTTGTGGTCGTTGTTCAAAAAGATGAAACCGAAATGGATTTACTGACTATTAAAATTTCCAATTCCTTATCCAAATTAGAACAAGAAGGTTTAAAACAACATTTTCAAACACGATTGCAAGTAATTCCTAAAATTGAGATGACAAACGATATAGAAATAAACAATTTAAAGAATCCAATAGGAAGCAGAAAACCTGTGCTTTTTATTGATTTAAGGGGTTAGAAGCTCTAAAAGATTCTTCAAGCTGAAAACCAGTTTTGATTTTAAAAATTTTTGCAAACAATCTCAAAGTGATAAATAGTAATCCCGTAGATTACGCTGATAAACACAAATAAATCTGCGAAAATCTGTGAGATCTGCGGAAAATTTATAATCAATAATTCATTTCACATTTCGCCTCCGTTATCCGTGAAGTAATTTATTATCAAACTGAAAATCAAAAAAGCTGAAAAACCAGTTTTATTTTTCAAAATTGTGTAGAGGTCTACCATTGATGGATTCGTAAAACACATCAATTTGCTATGCTATATACTTTTATCAAAGGTTTTAGGATGGCTAACGATAAACAGGATCATTGGTCACGAATGCACGAATTATTGCTTTTAAAAATCCTGGAAAATTATTCGTGAATTCGTGGCAATATCCAAAGAACCAACAAAACGCCGAACAATGCCAAACTGGCCTGAAAATCTTAAAAACCTGGAAATAAATTTCCTCTAATAGAATTTTATACACGTCAATTTCCTACGCTAGATAATTTTTTTTATCACGGGTCCCAAGCTGACAAAAATCCATCAATAGATATTTTTTCCTTTACTGGTAAGGTGGCGGGGAATCGTAATAATCTCTATATACGTAAAGTATCCTAAAATGATAAACAACATCATTCTGTCCCGACCGTTCGGCAGTTTCAGGATCATATAACACTAAGAATCAATATAGTAAATTGAGATCCTGAAATAATCCCGAAAACTTTCGGGACAGGGTGACGAAACAACTATAGGACATAAAGCAGATTACAACCAATCTATAAATTAAATTGAATCCTATTTGATTTTTATTTTAACTTTTCCTATAATTTTTTCTTTCAAATTCTCCTCTGTCATAGAAGGAATCATCGTCTGGAAAGAGATCATCAGAAGAAATATTTCTCCCTCTTCTTGCATCCTGATTTGAGGTATCCCTCTGTGTGTTGCTATCGGGGTTCCGGTCTCTCAAATTTCTTTCAGTTTCCAATCTTCTGCGTTCCTCTTCCAACTTAAGCCGTTCTTCCCTTAATTTATGGCGCTCCACCTCCAATTTTCGTCGCTCCTCGCTCCATTCAATATCAGTATTTAAATTTTCATTATTATTTTCCATTCGATCTGCTTCTCGATCTGCGCGATATGGGGATTCCTTGTGTGCAATAGGATCGGGAGTGTCTTGCATGACTGCATGTTTTTTACTATGCCTGTTATAGCTATCCATAACAAAAACTTCATACTCTCGATCTACATTATCACCGGTTTTATACCGTTTTGTTTCTGCAAAGGTTTGGTGATTGATACTTTCTGTATGTACATATTTTTGCTCTTCATGTATATGCACCATACCTATTGGCACGATCACATGATTTTCTCCTTCTTTGTTCACAAATTCCCGCACTCCTGAATTTTGGGCATTGCGGTAGGGATCATAGTTAGCATCGAGGATTGTTTTATCTACTTCTACATCCAGATAGACCACTTTCATCAAATTTTTGTTTACCAAGAGATTATCCACTTTTCCAATAACCCTGTTATCACGATCTTTTACGGACCATCCCCGTACATCTGGGTAATGACTGTCTACTTTATAATCTGATAATTCGTTGAGATAGTATAAATGTTTTTTTTGTTCTTTCATGATCATTAATATTTTATGTTTATAAGTATAAATGAAGAAATTTAGCAAAGCTCCCATGTTGATTGAAAGCAATTATAATTTCCATTCAATTTAAAAATTAAACAGGTATAGGAAATCTGTTGCGATTTAGGTAGGGATGTGGGATTTTCAAGAATCTCGAAAAATGCCATTTTTCGTAAGTCATTGCTTGGCAAACTACCAAAAAAAAAATCTTAAGAGTATTCAATTCTTCCCACTCTTGCTTCGGAGTGATGGGAATCCAAGAAAGTTACTTCCTCAAATTCGGTGGTATCATCATCGATGAGATTGCCTTCCTCTTCACTTCCGTAAAAGAATAAAAAGAAAAGTCCTCCAATAATTATTAATATTAAAAGGATCCAAGGCCATACGGGTGCCTTTTTCTTGATTTTTATTTCGGCCATAATTTATTTTTGATTGGTTATTACACCAATAAAATTACTGAGATGGAATTTTAATTTTAATAAATTTTATATAAAGTACTGTTAATATAGACTTAACGTAGGCAATATCGAAGATACCATGAGGTTAACTGGCCAAAAATTAGATTTTGGATCACTACAAATTTTGGATAAGGAAACTTGAAATTCTAAAATCTATTTGAACGATGAATTAGAGTTTATGCTTAATATTGCACATTCTTAAATATGCAATGCCAGATGGGAAAGACGCCAAATAAAATACTTGTTATACTATGCTTTTTTTCAATATATGTTATCTGGGGATCTACCTACCTTTTAAATAAGATTGCGGTAAGCGAGTTGGCTCCATTCATGTTAGCAGCTATCCGGTTTATTACTGCAGGACTCCTAATATTTATCCTTTGTAAGTTTTTAGGAATAAATCTTTCCATTACCAAAAAACAGTTGAAAAATACCATAATTGTAGGCTTTCTGTTTTTAACTTTCGGTAATGGATTTGTGGTGTGGGCGCTCAGGTTTGTAGATAGCGGTTTTGCGGCCTTAGAAATCTCTGCACAACCCTTGATCGTATTGTTCTTATTACGAATCCTACAAGGCAAGAAAATAAAAACCATGTCATTAATTGGTGTTGGTATGGGAATAATCGGGATGTTCCTTTTGGTGAGTCAAAAACAAATTATAAGCGATAAAAATTCCTTGATTGGAATGGGGATGATCTTTCTATGTTTGTTAAGTTGGGCCTACGGAAGCATTTTTGTTGGGAAAGCAGATCTTCCTACCAATTATTTTGTGAATACCGGGTATCAGATGTTTTTTGGCGGGATCATGCTTATGTTGGTTAGTTTTATGGTGGGAGAAAGCTGGTCGCTCCCAACCACTTGGAGTGGGGAAGTGCAGCTTTCCATGATCCTATTAATTCTCTTCGGAAGTATTGTTGCATTTACGTCTTTCAATTATCTTTTGAAAGTGGTATCCCCAGAGAAAGTAGCCACTTCAACCTATGTAAATCCAATTATTGCAATGGCACTGGGCTGGTATTTTTTAAATGAACAAATTACCCTGCAGTCTTCTATTGCAGCTGTCGTTCTTCTAACGGGGGTGTATTTTATAAACACTAAAAAGAAGCTAATCCTTTTATCTAGGTTTAAAGGTCGGGTGAGACCAAGAAACGTGGAGATAGAATAGAAGAAAATACTTTTTTGATACTATCCAAATTTCTTGAAATTAACCACATAATCAATAGAAGATGCCGAATTATTTTGAAATAATTGCATTAGGAGGTGGTTGTCATTGGTGTACCGAAGTTGTTTTTCAATCGCTGATCGGGGTTGAAAAAAGTAGCGCAGGGCCATGTGGCCTGTAGGGGTGATAATTCCAATTTTCCTGAAGCTGTGCTCGTACATTTCGATTCAGAAGAGATACCTCTCAAACGACTTATAGAAATTCACCTCTACACTCATAAACTACTTCTATGCACAGTATGCGGAAAAAAATGAGGTCTGGGGGGCACACATATTCTAATATCCAAAATGGGAATGCGTCAAAAATCATAGAAAATCTTCAGCCAGATTTCAAAAATAAGCTTATAGCACAAGTATATCCTTTTAGAGCATTGAAAGCCTCCAGGGAAGAACTTCATAATTACTACCGCAATGATCCTCAAAAACCTTTTCGTAAATCTTTTATAGCTCCAAAACTAAAAGTGTTACTGTAACAATTTTTAGAAAACATAGCTTCAGATTTGAGAATAAAGTAAAAAGCTTCACGTTTTATAGGTTTTTTTTGGGATTGGCAATAAAATAAAAGGCACTTATTTATTATCTTTAGGTGTTTCAATATAAGCGGTTTAAACCGTGCGATATCTATCCTTGATTTTAATTAGAATTGAAAATTTCAGAAAAAAATAATTCCATACAATTTTTAACATCTCTAAAAAGATACCGATGAAAATATACGACGATAAACACATTAAAAATGTAGTTTTTGTAGGAGCCCATAACACTGGCAAGACCACCTTGGCAGAAACCATGTTGTTCGAAGCCGGGCTAATTAATAGGCGCGGCAGTATAGAAACCAAAAATACAGTATCAGATTTTCATGAAATAGAACACGAAAAAGGGAATTCCGTCTTTGCCACCCCTTTGCATACCGAATGGCGCAACTATAAAATTAATATCATAGATACTCCAGGCCTTGACGATTTTATCGGTGAAATCATCTCCTCCATTCATGTGGCAGATACGGTGGTCACTGTTTTAAATGGACAGCATGGGGTAGAAGTGGGCACCGAAATTATTTGGGGTTATATCAATAAATACCATAAGCCCACCATATTTGTTATTAATCAAATAGATCATCCGGCATTCAATTTTGAAGAAAGTTTTAAAAGCCTATATGGATTAGTAGGGCAGAATGCCATCAAGATGCAGTATCCATTGGTCATAGATGGTCTACAATGTATTATAGATCTACTGAAGATGAAAATGTACCAATTTTCGGCCCATGGCGGGAAACCTAAAAAGTTGGAGATTCCGGAAGATCAGAAAGAATTGGCTGAAAAGCTGCACAATGAGCTAGTGGAAAAAGCAGCTGAAAATGACGAAGAATTGATGGAACTCTTCTTTGAAAAAGGAAGCCTCACCGAGGACGAAATGCGGAAGGGCATAAAAGCTGGTATGCTTAACCATGACCTTTTCCCAGTGTTTTGTATGTCTGCCTTAAACGATATGGGAAGTGGTCGGTTAATGGGTTTTATAGATAATGTGGCTCCTGCCGCCACCGATTTAAAACTAACACAAAACCTAGCTGGAAAAGAAAAATTAGCCACCAAGGAGGAGAATCCTACAGTACTATTTGTATTTAAGACAGTACATCAACCCAATCTGGGACAAATAACCTTCTTTAAGGTAATTAATGGGGAGATAAAAGTAAACGACAGGGTATGGAATTCCCGAAATGGAGAATCAGAAGTCTTAAACCAGCTATTTATTATGGATGGGAAGAACAGGAATCCTGTTAATAAATTAAACTTTGGGGATATTGGAGCTACCTTAAAACTAAAATATACCGAAACCAACGATGTGCTTGCGACAACAGATAGAAAACTGGAAATTAATACTATCCAGTACCCCGAACCTAGAATAAGAAAAGCAGTATTTGCAGTAAACACCAAAGATGAAGAAAAGCTGAACGAGGCACTAAAAAAGATCCATAGTCAGGATCCAACGGTAGCGGTCTCTTTTGCAGATGAATCCCATGAGCTCATATTAAAATGTCAGGGAGAATTACATTTGGCAATAATAGATTGGATCTTAAAAAACAATTACGGGGTAGAAGCTCGATTTGAAAAGCCAAAGATCGCTTTTAGGGAAACCATTCAAAGAGCTTCCGCGGCCAACTATCGGCATAAAAAGCAATCGGGAGGTTCGGGACAATTTGCACAGGTTCATATGAAAATTGAACCTTGGTATGAAGGAATTCCAGAACCCGAAGGCATTAGCATACGGGGAAAAGAGGAAGTAGATCTTCCCTGGGGAGGGAAATTGGTGTTTTATAACTGCATTGTTGGTGGTGCCATAGACCTGCGTTATTTAACTTCTATTATGAAAGGTGTTTTGGAAGTGATGGAGGAGGGCCCGCTTACAGGTTCCTATATAAGGGATGTTCGGGTAATGGCTCTGGACGGTAAGATGCACTCGGTAGATTCTAACGATATCTCTTTTAAAATTGCAGGAGCTCATGCTTTTAAGGAAGCTTTTTTAAATGCAAATCCTAAATTGCTAGAGCCTACTATGGAACTCACGGTAAAAGTCCCAGATGAAATGGTGGGCAATGTGATGACAGAGTTGCAAACACGACGTTCCATCATTCAAGGAATTGAATCCAGTGATACTTATCAGGTCTTAAAATGTATTGCTCCAGAAGCAGAATTATTTGGATTTTCTACAGATCTAAGATCCTTAACTCAAGGACGGGCTTCCTTTAAAATGGCCTTTTCTTCTTATCAACCCGTACCCATAAATGTTCAAAAAGAATTGGTGAATACTTAGAAAATAGAATGTGTATATCGCTTGTCCGTAAAGTATCCTAAACTGAAAAATGACGTCATTTTGTCCCGACCGTTCGGGAGTTTCAGAATCTCATTTCAATGTAAATCAATGCAATATTGAGACCCCCGGATAAATGTTGGGGTAGGCTCTGAAATAAATTACCATTGACGTATTTTTAATTATTTGCAATTAATAGACCCTAAAACCAGTTCAGGGTGACGATGCTGTATTGCCGTCATGCTGAACTTGTTTCAGCATCTATTTCATTAGAAAATCGAAAATTACATCAAAAACCTACGCTAGATAAATTTTTTATCACAGGTCTCAGGGTGACGATGCTGTATTGCCGTCATGCTGAACTTGTTTCAGCATTTCATTAAATATTCAAAAAATAGGTCAATTTCCTACGCCAGATATTTTTTATCATGGGGCCTCAGCTTGATAAAAAACTGATTAATTATAAAAAAATCATGCTTTTTTGTAACATTCAGAGATTAAAGGGGTCTTTTAGATACATCAATCATCTTTTAATGAAACTACCATATTTAACCTTCATCTTAATCACATTTTGTTTTAATGTAAATGCACAAGAAGCAAAAAAACAACTTCAAATTCAACGAACTCAAGTAGCTCCAAAAATCGATGGGATCTTGGATGATGCTGCATGGGCTACCGCAGAGGAAGCTGCTGGCTTTATTCAGTTTCGTCCAAATATAAATGTTAGGGATACCGAGGGAAATAAGACGGTGGTAAAAATGACCTATGACAATTCCGCGCTATACATCGCTGCCCATTTATATGACGATCCTTCCAAAATATCAAAGCAACTTTCGAGTCGAGATAATTTTGGGAATTCAGATTTCTTCGGCTTTATCGTAAACCCGAATAATGATGCTCAAAATGATACCGAATTCTTTGTATTTGCTTCCGGAACCCAAGCCGATGCCATTTCTAACCCTAGTGTAGGGGAAGATTTTGGTTGGAACAGCGTTTGGAGCAGTGCCGTAGAGATCGTGGATGATGGTTGGATCGTGGAGATGAAGATCCCTTATCGCTGCCTGAGATTCGATAATGACAATGTGGAAACCTGGGGAATCCAGTTTCATAGACGTTTTAGAAGGGATGAATCTCAATACACTTGGAACCCCATAGATGTTTCCAAAGGGAATATTGGTTTGTACCATGGGGAATTAAAGGGTCTAAGCGATCTGGATCCCCCAACAAGACTTTCATTATATCCATTTATTTCAACCGTGCAAAACAGTTTTGATGGCGTGTATGAGTCTAATTTCAATGCAGGCCTGGACGTGAAATTTGGACTTACCGAAAACTTTACGTTAGACGCTACCCTTATTCCGGACTTCTCACAGACTGGTTTCGATAATATCACCTTAAACCTGGGGCCTTTTGAGCAAACATTTTCTGAACAAAGACAATTTTTTACTGAAGGAGTAGATCTTTTCTCTAAAGGAAACCTATTTTTCTCCAGAAGGGTAGGGGGCGCGCCCATTACAGATCCTGTAACTTCCGTTAATGAAGAAGTAGTGGATTATCCGGAATCTGTAAAGGTGCTGAATGCCATTAAAGTTTCAGGAAGGACCAAAAAAGGATTGGGACTGGGCTTCTTCAATTCCTTTACAGAAAAGGCGGAAGCGACCATAGAAAATATAGATACCAAAGAGAGAAGGCTAGAAGTGGTAGAACCCTTTACCAACTATAACATCATCGTTGTAGATCAGCAATTTAATGGTAATTCCTCCATAGGGATCATCAATACCAATGTAACCCGGGAAAGTTCTTTTAGAGATGCCAATGTTACCGCACTTACCTCTGATATTACCAATAAGCGTAATACCTATCAGGTTCGTGGCGATCTTAAAATGAGCAATCTCAATTTGGAGTCTGGTATGGAAACAGGGTTTAGTTCATTTTTTGCGGCCCGTAAAGCACATGGTAATTTTAGATATAGCATAGATCACAGTTATGCCGATACGAAATACGATCCCAACGATCTTGGTTTACAGTATAGGAACAATTATAACGACTTTGGGATCGATATCAACTACCGAACCTTTGAGCCTTCTGGCAAATGGAACCGTTATTTTGCTAATTTCTATGTTAATTATACAAGGTTGGCGAATCCAAGCTCTTTTACAGGTCTTGGAATGGGAATAAGTGCCAATGGAACCTTCAAAAAATTAAACCAAATGGGATTCAATATTAATTTGAGACCGGGGAAACAATATGATTATTTTGAACCCAGAAAAGCCGGCAGTTATTTTATTACTGAAAATGGTGTGAACGTAAATGGGTGGTGGCAATCCAACAACAACAAGAAAGTAGCGTTAAGTGCAAATATAGGTACAGAAACATTTCTAGAAAATGGACGTGATTATTTTGATTACTGGTTTGGGTTTGGACCTAGATTTCGTTTTAACGATAAATTTACGATCTCCTATTTTTTCTATCGCGATCATTATCTTGGAGATCGGGGCTATGTTGCTCAAATAGGAGAAGAGGTGATCTTTGGGGATAGGGATCGAGTAGAGATCGAGCAAACCTTTAATGCCAGTTATAATTTTAATCCTAATAACACTCTATCCCTTACGCTGAGAAATTACTGGGGCACTGTGGATTATGAGGATCAACTGTTCAGTTTATTGGATAATGGTAGGGTTACCAATGCCACAGGATATACAAAGACTACTATCCCGGACAATCCAGACATCAATTTTACAACTTGGAATTTCGATCTTGGCTATTCCTGGCAATTTGCCCCGGGGAGTTTTGTAACTGCACTTTACAGAAACCAGTTGTTTAATTTCGATACTGCAGCACGGGATTCTTATACCCAAAGTCTAGATACCTTGTTCGAACAACCCATTAATCATGTATTTTCATTAAAACTACAATACTTTTTGGATTATAATCAGGTTTCGGGATTGTTGAAAAAGCAGAAATCTTAGAATTGAATTCAAATAAATTTTAAAAATAAGACCCTTCTTAAAAGTATAAATTTTAATCCCCATTGAGGGTTTAATCTATAAAATTCCCCGATGGCTCTGCCTCGGGGTTTCCGTTTCACCTCTCCTTATGCATCCGACGAGCAAAGCGAGAGGAATGCAAAGGGTCAGAACTGTCCTTTTTGGCGGTTCTGGGTAAGGTGAAATACAAAATTTAGGTTCTTTGCCCCGAGGCATCAAATGAAAGTGATGGGACTTAGTTCAAATATTTATCCTAGATTATCTTGAATGTGAATAAGCTTTCTATGTACCATTCTATCCTCTAATTGTTTCATCATATCAAAAATGAAAGTTAAACTATTTGAATATAATAGTATTACTATTATATTTGCAATCAAACATATTAATATGGAAGATTTACTTAAAAATTTGAGGATCAATGTCAATGACAAAACTTATCTGAAAGATCCGGAATCGTCAGTATTAGGGAAAAGTATTATTACCAATAGTATAGATCTTATTAACGAAATAGGCTTTGAAGCCTTTACATTTAAAAAGTTGGGCATCGTTATAAAATCCAATGAAAGCTCCATATACCGCTATTTTGAGAATAAACATAAGTTATTGCTATATCTAACATCTTGGTACTGGGCCTGGCTAGAATATCAAATGGTTATTAAAACTTTTAGTATTTCCAACCCAAAGAAAAAACTGGAAGAAATTATTCTGTTGGTCACTAAATCTATAGAAACAGATTCCAATTTTTCTCATATCAACGAGGTTAAATTAAGTAAGATCGTGATCAATGAATATTCAAAATCTTTTTTGACCAAAGAGGTAGATACAGAAAATAAAGAAGGGTATTTTTCTATCTATAAACGACTGATCCTGCGTATAAAAGAAGCAATAGCTGCAGTAGACCCCTCCTATAAATATCCGATTAGTTTGGCTGGTACCCTTGTAGAAGGTTCTTTGCACCAGCATTTCTTAAAAGAACATTTCCCAAATATAACCGATTGCAATGAATCGATCACCCCTTCAGAATTTTATAAAAACCTGGTTTTTAAGTCTTTAAATATAGTATCTTAAATGAAAAATACAATGTCTCCCTGGGAACGATTTATTGGCTTGCTTCAGCTGGATAAACGAGATTTAAAACACATATTTTACTACGCTTTAACAGCAGGAATTGTTGCACTTTCCCTCCCTTTGGGAATACAAGCGATCATTAATTTAATTCAAGGTGCACAAATATCTTCTTCGTGGATAGTTCTTGTGGTACTAGTTACCATGGGCGTTGCATTTCAAGGAGCCTTGCAACTTATGCAAATACGAATTTTGGAAAGTATTCAACAAAAGATATTTACAAGATCTTCTTTCGAATTTGCATATAGGTTTCCTAAAATAAAAACCAGTGAATTGCATAACTATTATCCACCAGAATTAGCAAATAGATTTTTTGATACGCTAACAGTTCAAAAAGGATTATCCAAAATATTAATAGATTTTCCCGCAGCTGTTTTACAGATTATATTTGGGATTATATTGCTCTCATTCTATCATTCTTTTTTTATAATATATGGGATCCTTCTTATCCTGCTCATCTACATTGTTTTTAAATTCACAGCCCAGAAAGGATTGGAAACAAGCCTTAAAGAATCGAAGAACAAATACAAGGTGGCACATTGGTTACAAGAAATAGCCAGATCTGTGGTAAGCTTTAAGCTCTCTGGAAAAACTTCCCTTGCAATGGATAGAAATGATAAGCTCACAACTTCGTATCTAGTTGCCAGAGAAAGTCATTTTAGAGTTTTGGTGCTTCAATTTATTCAGATGATTGGTTTTAAGATTCTGGTAACTGCTGGACTTTTAGTAATTGGTGGTTTGCTGGTTATTAATCAACAAATGAACATTGGTCAATTTGTAGCTGCAGAAATTATTATTTTATTGGTGATTACTTCCGTAGAAAAATTAATCACAGGATTGGAAACCTTCTACGATGTGCTTACTTCCTTAGAGAAAATAGGTCAGGTTGTAGATAAAAAATTAGAACCCCAAGATGGGATAAATCCTTTTGCCAACCCACAGCCTTTAAAGGTGGAATTGGAACATGTTCATTACACTACTTCAGATGGAATGGATATTTTAAAGGATATCAATTTGTCTATTGGTAAACAAGAGCGCATTCTTTTAGAAGGAACAACAGGTTCGGGAAAAACAACTTTATTAAAGCTAGTTTCGGGATTGATCTATCCCACCAAGGGTTCCTTATATATTAATGAAAATTCAATAAAGGGAATATGGCCCAATAAATACCGAAGAAAGATTGGACAAGTCTTACCAGAACAACATCCTTTTGAAGGAACTATCTTGGAAAATATAACTTTTGGTGACCCTGAGATCACAATAACCAGGGTGAACGAAGTTTGTAAAAATTTAGGTTTACTTAGTTTTATTAAAGAACAACCAAAGGGTTTAAAAACCAAGTTATACTCGGAAGGGAAACAAATTCCCTATACTATTGCAAAGCGTATAGTACTTGCCAGAGCAATAGTGCATGAGCCAGAATTATTGTTGCTCAAAGATCCTTTGGAACATTTTGAAACACAGGACTCTAAAGAGATCATAACTTACCTAACCCATAATGAACAGCCATGGTCCATTATTGTTTCTTCCAGAAATGCTATGTGGAGGAGATATTGTACCCAAACCATAAAGATGACAAATGGAACCATAAAAACGACTACAAATGCTTAATATCTCCCGAAATCAGCTCAACAAGAACGTAACATTGGTGGGATATAAGGCTTTTGAGAAAGCATTTAAGTCCAAGCATTTTAAAATATTCAATCGGTTTTTACTCGCCTTGGGAATTATAGCTTTGGTGATCCTGTTTTTACCTTGGACACAAAATGTGTCGGGAAATGGTTATGTTACCACGCTCACACCAGATCAACGGCCACAAACCATACAATCTCCTATCCCGGGACGGATAGAAAAATGGTATGTTCGGGAAGGTGATTTTGTTAAGAAAGGAGATACTATTTTATTTATTTCGGAAATTAAAAATGAATATCAAGATCCGCTTTTAGTGGAGCGAACCAGAGATCAACGGGATGCCAAAAATAGGTCTGTAACTTCTTATCAAGGAAAGATAGCTGCTTTGCAAGGTCAAATTTCAGCGCTTAACAAAGAACGCAGATTGAAATTACAGCAAGCAGAAAATAAATTGATGCAAGCGCGTTTAAAAGTAAAAACCGATAGTATAGATCTACAGGCAGCCAACACCAATAGGGATATTGCAGCGCGCCAGTTTTCCCGAACGCAGACTTTACAAGCAGAAGGTTTAAAAGCCATGACAGAGGTGGAAGAGAAGCGACTGAAACTTCAGGAAACAGAAGCCAAATTAAATTCCCAAGAGAATAAACTGCTCAGCACCAGAAACAATGTAATCAATGCCGAAGTGGAAATAAGTCGGGTAGCCGCTGAATATGCAGATAAAATAGCAAAGGCCAGTAGCGAGAGGTTTACAGCCGAATCGAATCAATTTGAAGCAGAGGCAGAGGTTAGCAAACTGGAAAACAGGTCTACCAATTACGAGTTGCGCAGTGCCATGATGTATATAACCGCCCCACAAAATGGATATATCAATAAGGCCTTAAGGGCAGGATTGGGGGAGACGTTTAAAGAAGGTGAAAAGTTAGTGGGGATCATGCCTTCTAATTACGACCTCGCCGTAGAAACATATGTAAACCCAATAGATCTTCCTTTAATGCATTTGGATGAGCGTGTGCGCGTTCAATTTGATGGGTGGCCGGCAATTGTTTTTAGCGGTTGGCCTGGTGCTACCTTTGGAACATACTCTGGAAAAATAGTAGCAATAGAAACTTTTATAAGTGCCAATGGTAAATTTAGAATTCTTATTGCTCCAGATAAGGAGCATGAACCTTGGCCCAAAAATGTAAGGGTAGGATCTGGCGCACTTACTTTTGCCTTACTGGAAGATGTGCCCATCTGGTACGAGATCTGGAGAAAGCTTAATGGATTTCCCCCTAATTATTATACCCCAAAAGATTCCAATTCAACAAAAACCAAAAAGTAAATGAAGAACTTACTTGTAGTTGTAGCAATTGTATTTGTTTCTACTCTTGGTACTAGAGGTCAAGAGAACACAAATTCAGTTAGTGAAGTACTTTCTTTTGAAGAGTATTTGGGATATGTAAAGCAGCATCATCCCCTTTTAAAGCAAGCCAACCTGCAACTTAGTTTTGGCGAAGCCAATTTGTTGGAGGCTCGAGGTGGATTTGATCCTAAGATCGAGGTAGATTATGGCCGCAAGCAATTTAAAAGTGTCGAATATTACGATTTGCTAAATGCAACCTTTAAAATACCTACCTGGTATGGGGTGGAATTTAAAGCCAATTTTGAAGAGAATACGGGGCAGTATTTAAATCCGAGTTTACAAGTTCCAGAAGGGGGACTGTATAGTGCGGGGGTCTCTTTTTCCCTTGCGCAAGGATTATTGATGAATGAACGTATGGCAATGCTGAAAAAAGCTCGTTTTTATATACACCAAACGAAAGCCCAACGTGATTTGATGGTAAACGACCTGATTTTTGAAGCAAGCAAGGCTTATCTGGAATGGGTGGAAGCCTATAATGAACAAGTTATCTATGTAGATTTTACCACCAATGCCCAACTACGGTTTCAAGGAGTTAAAAGAAGCGTAGAAGAAGGAGATAAAGCAGCGATAGATGCCACCGAAGCAAAAATAACGCTACAAACCAGAAAGTTGAATTTAGAAGCGGCGAAGCTTAAAACCAAAAAAGCAGCTTTAAAAGCCAGTAATTTTTTATGGGTGAACGATGTGCCGGTAGAGATAAACGAAGATATTGTGCCGATTTTACCAAATGATGCCATTTTATCGAGCTCGTTGTACCTGGAAGGAATTAGCAGTGAAAGCCAATCCAGTGTGAATCATCCAAAGATAAGAAGTATAGACGCTAAGGTGAAAGGATTGGAAGTAGAACGATCGCTAAAACGAAACAAATTATTACCAAAATTAGACTTTCAATATAATTTCCTAAGCCCGGAAGCAGAACAATTAAACACTTTTAATACTGAAAATTATAAAGCAGGAGCCAGCTTTAGCATGCCCTTATTTCTTAGGAAGGAAAGGGGAGCGGTTAAGCTGGCAAATCTAAAGCTTCAGGACGCTAATTTTGAGCGGTCAGCAACGGGAGTAAGCCTTCAAAACAAGATTAAAGCTGTTGCTATTGAAATTGAATCCTTGCAGCAACAAAACGAGCTTATTTACGAGATCGTGGTGGATTACCAAACGATGTTAGCAGCAGAGGAGCGTAAATTCGAGTTAGGGGAAAGTTCACTGTTTTTAATTAATTCCAGAGAACAGAAATTAATTGAAGCTACATTGAAAGCAAATACTTTGCAAATCAAGTTTCTGGATGCGCATGCTAATTTATTTAATGCCATGGGTGTTTCTGAAGAGCTTGGGCAATAGATTTTATCAGAAAATCCCCTATCCTTAAAAACAGACTAGAAAACAGGATCACAAAATGATATATATCATTGATTGTTAGTTGTTTATACAATTACATTTACTCTAGTTTAAGTCCAATAAGCCCAATTGGAAAAGTCACAATACCAGTGGGTGTATTGTTCGTATGGGCAGAGGCTTCACTTTTTATTGTTTTTTGGCTTTCGACGGTCCCGAAAATGGCTTTTTTCCAAGCCTGGGAGGTATGATACCAAAGGGCCTAAAATCATCTGCAATTGAAATCCTTAACAAGAGATAATAAAAGGAAAATAAGCAAAAAAGGATATTAAAGGATAAAAAAGAAGACATCCCATGAAAATCACCTACTACCTTTACAATGCATTTATCATCGAATCAGAAGATATAAAAATCGCCATTGATCCGGGTGCCCTCTTTTTTTATTTTTTTAGGTTCACGACTTTAATTCCCAAATCTAAATGGAAAAGCATCACACATCTTCGTGACTCATGGAGATCCTGACCATTATTGGTATATAGATAAAGTTTCGGCAGTCTCTAATGCCCCTGTAATTTGCAATAAATCCATGGTGGAAAATGTAAAAGATAAAACTCTCATGCTTGGTCCGCGAAATAAAGGACTGGCATTTACAACGCCACTAGAAAAGCTATATACCATTTCGGTGGGTGAAACCATCCAGCTTGATGGCGTGCTAATTACGGGAATAAAGAAGACTCATGGGCAGCTCCTTCTTAAATTGGGGCCATTTTCCAAAACGCTAAAGCCAGGGCCAAAAAAGAGGATCGGGTGGGGAGCAATTGGATTTAATATTGAACTTGACGGAAAGACGGTTGTTAATCTTGGGGACATCCTTCTTCAGGCACGGGAATGGCAATCCATAAAAAACCCTGATGTTTTGATGATCCCCATTGGTGGACAAACGGTCCATAACACCATGGGTGTACAAGAGGCCTTGCAAACGGTAAAATAATGCGCCCAAAACTTGTGATCCCCTGTTATTACAATTGCCCAGCTTTCTTTTCAAAAAAACACAACCCTGCTAACGATATGCTGTTTAAGAGGGAAGTGGAAAAAATAGGGGCAAAATGTGTCATTTTACATAAAGGTGGGGCAACGGAAGTTTAGGGAAATATAAAGCGCTTCATGGAAAAGCCAAACACGCATTTCCGGGATTTTATGATATCGTTAAGCGAAATTTCTGTTTGGTCTTGTTAGCTTTACTATCTAAAAACATAGATATGAAACGATATTTGATACCACTTAGCTTTTTAAGCATAGGAATTGTAAGCTGTCAGGAGAATAAAAAAGATGCAGACAAAAAGAGCGATGTGCCCGAAGCGGTGCAAACAGCTTTTGAAAAGAAATATCCAGGAGAGAACGATCCAGACTGGAAACAAGATGAACACGGATATTGGGAATCGCATTTTAAGAAAGATGGAGAGAAATACCGCGCCGATTTTAATGCAGATGGTTCTTGGGTAGAAACCGAAAACAGTATAAAAGATGGCGAATTACCAGAAGCTATTAAGAATGTAATCACTGAAAAATATTCAGATCGTGAGATCACCGAAGTGGAGCGAGTAGATGGTGCTGAAAAAGGCATTTTTTACGATGTGGAATTCAAACAAAAAGGCAAGAATATGGATGTGGAGTTCCGAGAAGATGGCTCTGTAATCTCCCAATAACTCTCTGGTATTACAGGCAATTTATGTATTAAAGCCCTATTGGACAGGGATTATTATTTGTCTTAAAACAATTCTTTTTTTACCAGTGCAAAATAAGAATCACTAACCGGGATCCTAAGTTCAGAAAGCAGAAGATCCCGGCTTTTTAAGCCAGTTACCTTGTTCTTGTTTACTATAAAAGATCGATGCACTCGCATAAAATTATTTGGTAAAGTACGCTCTAAAGATTTTAGCGATTGGTTGCTCATCACTTTTTTACTGCAGGTATAAAAAATCACATATTCGCTATCACTTTCAATGTGTGTAATTTCTTCTAAATTGATCTTATGTAAATCGTAACCGGACTTCACGGTTATTGTAGTCTGGGATTCTGTAGGATTTTTGGATTCTAATTTATTTACGGCCGTTAAAAAACGCTCGAAAGTAATTGGTTTCAAAAGATAATCGAGAGCATTCAAATCAAAACCTTCCAGTGCATATTCCGCATAAGCAGTAGTGAAAATTATTTTCGTTTCAGGAGCTAGCAACTTGGCAAAATCGGTGCCTTTTAGATCCGGCATCTGTATATCCAAAAATATAAGGTCGATAGTTTCACTTTTTAAGATCGGTAAAGCATCTAGAGGACTTTCAAAAGAACCAACCAACTCTAAAAATTCTACTTTATCAACATAGGTTTTCAGTAAGCCTCTTGCTAACTCTTCATCGTCGATTATTAAACATTTGGTTCTAGACATGTAATTGTAATTCTACTTTATAAACTTCAGCGGTATCTGTAATTAATAAAGTATGGGTTTCTGGATATAAGATAGACAATCTTTTTTTTACATTATTTATGCCTATTCCGCCAACATCATCCTTGTTCATGGGACGTTCCGGCTTCGAGTTTTCAATTTTAAAAGAGATTTCATTAGTATTGGAAACTATTGAAATATTGATAAATGAGCTGGTCCTCTTATCAATATTACTATGTTTAAAGGCGTTTTCTACAAAAGGAATCAGCAACATTGGAGCAATAGAAACATTGGGGTCTTCAATTTTAGCATCAAGTGTGATTGGATATTTTTCACTGCTTTTAAGGCTGAATAAGTTGATATAATTTTCTATGTAAGTAATCTCTTTGCTAATAGAAACCAATGATTTGTCGCATTCATAAAGCACATATCGCAACATATTGGATAAATAGCTGATACTTTGCTGAGTTTTTGTAGTATCTATGGCAGACAGCGCATAAATATTATTTAAAGAATTAAATAAAAAATGAGGGTTGATCTGGGATTTCAAAAATTTTAGTTCCGACTGCAGGCCCTCATTCTTATTAATAATAATTTCCTCTTCTTTCTTTTGTGCAAATATAAAAGTCTCTAAAAATGTAGCGATACTATAAGAGATGCTTAATAGTAAAAGATGAATTAAAAATCCGCCGCCAGGAGGTGGCCGTCTAGTTAGCTCTTCGATTTCATTTCCTTGCAGCTTCGGTAAATTTTCCGGTCGTGGAATTGGAGGGGATTGGAAAAAATTAGAAGCAAAATACAAGCTTACTCCGAGCGCCAAAACCGAAATCAGCACAAAAAACCAATATTTTTTCTTAAAGAGCAGGGCCGGAGCAGCATAATAGATTAAACCTGCAATAAGCACTATCTGAAAACAAAATGCCACGACATTGCTTTGGAAAAACATTGGGTTCTTGTCTGCTGCAAACCATAATGCAAGCCAAATAAATATCCACATTATAACTTGAAATAGGAGTCTTGTAGTTTTGCTCATACTACAAATAAAGGGAATTAAAAATCAACATTTTCTAAAATGGAGGGCATTTAAGACCTACTTAATAGGTGCTTACTGAATGCTTTTGCCCATTCACTTAAAAGCACCGGCAATTCACTGAAAGCCTAAAAAGTGTATGTCTTTATTTATGATATTTGAAGTGTAAAACAATAACAATAAATATTTTATCATGAAAAGTAAAACAATAAACAAACTGATTTTTAGTGCACTATTGATGGTTTTTGGAATAGTTTCCACCAATGCACAATCTAAAGAAAACAATCAACCTAAAACGCCTCCTACGGCTAAGGAACTTATCAAACAAATGGATAAAAATGAAGACGGGAAACTTTCTAAAGCAGAAGTAAAAGGACCATTGAAAGATGATTTTAAAAAGATAGATACCAATGAGGATGGCTTTTTAACTATCAAGGAATTAGAAAAAGCGCCTAAGCCAAAAAGAAAAGAGAAAAGGTAAATAAATTTTAGAAGAAATTGGAAACCGAAGTAAATGAAAAAAATAAAGAAGAATATAAACCTATTCTTTAAAGCCTTAAGCTTTGGTGCACTGCTAATAAGTCTTAATTCATGTAGTAGCGATGATAGTATAATCAACGAACTAGGAGAAGTAGATGACCCAGATTTTGAGACAACAGATTGGACAATAGAAACACATAGTAATTTTGTAAGTCCTAATTTTGATGAAGTTTTTGGAGATAATGCTGTAAAAAGATTGGATATAGTTATTACAGAAGCGCGTTGGCAAAGTATGCTAGATGATATGACTGCAATCTACGGCGCTTTTGGAGTATCAAGCAGTCCAAGTGGCGGGGACATAGACCCTATTTCTATTCCTGCAGAGATATTTTATAATGGACTGGAATGGTATCGTGTGGGGGTAAGTTTTAAGGAAAATTCTGGTTTACAACAAAGTTGGCAAAGCGGTATTTTAAAATTACCCTTCAACTTAGATTTTGATGAGTTTGAAGATGCTTATCCCCAAATTGAAAATCAGCGTTTTTATGGCTTTAAAAAATTAAGTCTCAAAAATAATTTTAGTGATAAATTAATTTTAAAAGATAAAACAGCAACCAGTGAACTTAGCGATGAGGTTATAGAAACTTCTAATAAGGCATTTTATACTGTGTATGTAGACCATGGGGAAGGGCCACAATATTTTGGAGTATATACCATGGTGGAAGAAGTTGATCAAACTTCATAGTACTAAAGTTTTTAATAAGAATGCCTAATAGAAAAACAACATATTACCGCCTTTTGAATTAAAGGATAAAATTAAATATTAAAATAATTTTTTTGTGGTTAGTAGTGGTTAAAGGCTTCACAATGTTGAACTTGTGAAGCCTTTTTTATAAAGCAACAAAGTATATAAATGCATAATATAAAATCCCGGTGATGAAATTGTTCAGAAAAATCAGAAAAAACTTATTGATCTCTGGGAAAACCAAAAGTTACCTGATCTATGCTTTTGGAGAAATTTTTTTGATAGTAGTGGGGATATTAATTGCCTGGAAAATCAATGATTTAAATGAAATAAATAAAAATAGAATAGTAGAAGTGAAAATCTACCAAAGTCTAAATGATGAGTTAAATGCTAATTTAAGCCTTCTCGATTCTTCAATTTTTAGGTATGCAGAAAATATACAGACTATTCAAAATACGATTAACAGTATTCGTTCGCAGCCTCTCGAATTAACAGAAGAAATAAAAGATGGGATTGTTAGGGTTAATTATACACCCACAAAATTGCACAGTGGATCCATGAGTTCCATTAATAGTACTAACAAATTTGAATTCATTGAAAGTGATTCTTTAAGGGATTTAATTGCAGCCTATCCAAATGAATTAGACAATTTCGAAATTCAGGAAGCAAAAATTAATAATCTGATTGTTAACCGTTTGCAACCAGAATTGGAAACCCATATTTCACTATTGGACATTCTTTTAATACGAGACAAAAAAAATACAGAGGTTAAGTTTGTTTCAAATGAAGCTGATTATGAGGAATTGTTGAATAGCAGAAGATTTCAAAACATCCTGGTGGATAGGTTATTACAAACAGAAAATCAATTGATTATAAGCAATAGTTTAAGAGACAAAACTCAAATGATAGCATTCAAACTAAATAAAGAATTAGAGAATTAACAATAGTATTTTAGAAATAAGGCATTAAAACTTAAGATTCATAACAAATAATTAAAAAGTAAACTAAAATTATAGTAATAGAAATCATGAAAAAGATAAACAAAGCCAGACTAGCCGTTTTAAGCACAATTACAATGACAGTATTTGCTTTTATTGCTTGCAGTAACGATGAAGAAAGTATCGATGAAGTTACTTCGACAGGAGAGCTACATGCTGCATTTGCAGAATTTGATACCGATGAAACTTCAATTTATTTGAGTGGAAGTAATGTGGTTATTGAAACCACTGGAAACCCAAATCATACAACAGTATATTGGGGAGAAGGCAATGCTTTATATAAAGAAGAACCTAATGTAGATTTAACACCAAGTATTATCCCAAATTATGATGCTTCGGCCACATTAACGGTATCACAAAACCCTCAAAAAGCGAGTTCCCCAACTTCAACAAGTTTGGGAGCTATTGGAATTGCAATAAGTGGTGCAGCTATTTTCAATGATCAGGAAGGGAACGGAGCTTTAGATCAGGCTGCAGCAAGTTTAGATTATACCGGTGGGCATATTGGGCCACAAGAGTATCATTATCATTTAGAACCCAAAGCTTGGACAGAAGATGACGATAAATTGGTAGGGATCTTGGCAGATGGCTTTTTTATCTACGGAAGAAAATGTAACTCTACAGGTGCGTATCCAACAGATCTGGATGCCTCCGGAGGACATACCAGCATTACACAACATAACACAGAAACAGAATACCATTATCATATAGAAAATGAATTATACAACAACCAATATTACCTCATATTTCCGGGAGCATACCAAGGAACACCAAGTTCAATTAATTAAGTTCTTATCGATTACTGGATTGGTTATGCTTTCTGCCTGCCAGAAACAAAAAGCTGATGTGCTTACCATCAGCGATTTTCAAATCGATAAAGCAGAGCTACAACTTAAGCCTCTCGAAGGAAAATGGTACTACGCTGGAAAAGCTTTTAATGGCTTTGCAATTAGTTACTATCCTACAGGTAGATTAGAATCGCGCATTGGCTATTTTGATGGTAAAAAACAAGGAGAAGCCAAGTTGTGGTATGCAAATGGGACTTTAGCTAAACAATCTTTTTATAACGAGAATCAATTAGATGGTGCTCTTAATAGTTACTGGCCAGATGGATCGCAGAGTGCACAATCAAATTATAGGAATAGCGTACGTCATGGAGTACAAAAGAAATGGTTTGCTAGTGGACAACTTGCAAGGAAAACTACCTATCAAGATGGACAAGAGAGTGGATTGCAACAAGCTTGGTTAGAAAATGGGAAGATCTATGTGAATTACGAAGCCAAGCACGGACGAGTTTTTGGTATGAAGAGAACGAATTTATGTTATCAATTAAAAGATGAAAATGTACAATATCAATAAAATAGTTGGAATGCTATTATTGCTTATCATGCTTGTAAGTTGTAAAAACAAGGAAGGGCAAACAAGTAGGGTTGAAGCCCTTCCTTATTATAGCGAAGCAAGT
Source organism: Gillisia sp. Hel_I_86 (assembly GCF_007827275.1). Lineage (NCBI taxonomy): Bacteria > Pseudomonadati > Bacteroidota > Flavobacteriia > Flavobacteriales > Flavobacteriaceae > Gillisia > Gillisia sp. Hel_I_86. The sequence continues at coordinate 3,264,323 of NZ_VISE01000001.1, forward strand.
TTTACCCCGCAATGGTTAACGCCGAATAGCATCCAAGTTAAGGCCTTCCATAAGATCCCTAGCTTTAGTTTAACGAATCAGGAAGGAGCAAGTATTACCAATAAAACCTTTGATGATAAAATCTACGTGGCCGATTTTTTCTTTACCACGTGCCCAGGGATTTGCCCGAAGATGACTGCGAGTATGAGTGTATTACAAGACGAATTTATAGAGGATAACGAAGTACTACTGCTATCCCACTCTGTGACCCCAAAATCAGATTCGGTATCTGTGCTCAAAAAGTACGCTGTGGAGAAGGGAGTAATTTCCAAGAAATGGCATTTGGTAACGGGGGAAAGAAGTGAAATCTATGATTTAGGCCGAAATTCCTATTTCGTGGAAGAAGATCTAGGAGCAACCAAAACCGAGGAAGATTTTTTACACACCGAAAACTTTGTGTTAATAGATGAAAATAAACACATAAGAGGAATTTATAATGGATTAAATAAAACAGCAATTCAGCAACTAATTGCCGATATACAAACCTTAAAAAAAGAACCATAACCTATGAATAAAAAAAGTCTATTTGCTAGGCCCTGCTAGATGGCCTAAATAATAGCGGATTAGCCAAAATTATTTCAAACCCCAATCTCAAGTTCTATTAATAGGACAATTATGTGAAAGGTGAAGACTACCCTAAGTTTGATTAAATCAAGCAAGGCCATCACCTATATGCTGGCAACTATAAAGAACACGGCCTGGGAGAAGAAGCGGAAGATCATGCTGATAATTGATATCATTACACAATATGATAGTTTCCAGTTTATAGCAGTTTCAATTCAAAACTTACAGTTTTATGATATTCACTTTGCGCAATTAATATCTTCTGGCCTTTGGTTGCGCTACCATTGACGTATTTTTATTTATTTGTGAATCCATGACCCTGAAACCAGTTCAGGGTGACGATGCGGAGTTGTCGTCATGCTGAACTTGTTTCAGCATCCCATCAGCTAATATAAAAAACACGTCGATTTCCTACGCTAGATAATTTTTATCATAGGTCTACCATTGACGGATTCCTAAAATATATCAATTTCCTATGCTTTATGTTTTTAGCAAAAGTTTTAAGATGACCAACAATAAACAGGATCATTGGCCACAAATGCACGAATTATTGGTTTTAACAATCCTGGAAAATTATTCGTGAATTCGTGGCAATATCCAGAGAACCAACAAAACGCCGAACAATGCTGAACTGGTCTTAAAATATTAAAAATCTGGAAATAACTTTCCTTTAGAATTTTAAACACGTCAATTTCCTACGCTAGATAATTTTTATGATAGGTCGACAGTCCTTCATATAATACCCTTTTTACAAGATTAGACTTCCAATGCATTATTGAAAATTAATGCTTTTATAGATAGGTAATTTCACGTAATTTTAGCATGTGAAAGAATTAATGCTAATTGTTGGTGGTGTCTATGGTGGTTTAGCTGTCTTATTTGGCGCTTTTGGGGCGCATGCTCTAAAAAAACGGTTTTCTGAAGAGCTTCAAAAAAGTTTTGAGACCGGAGTGCGTTACCAGATGTATCATGCTTTAATAATTATAATATCTGGCGTTATCTTTCCTTTTATAGAAACCTCTCAGCAAATTATGGGTTGGTGTTTTATTTTGGGCGTCATTTTGTTTTCCTTCAGTATCTATGGACTGTGTTTGAGCGCTGCTAATAACAATAAATGGAAATTTCTAGGGCCAATCACTCCGTTGGGAGGTTTGTTATTATTGATAGGTTGGATCTTGTTTGCTATAAACGCTTCAGAAATTGCTATTTATTTGTGAAATTGAAGGGTTTATATAGTACGTTTCAGAATAACAACCATATTTTATTGTCATCCCGACGATAGGCTATCGTGTGGACACATCTTTATGAATGGTCCACCCTTCCATGGCAGCCTTAAAATATTTCAATCCTATCCATAGGGTCGTTATGCCCGGATGCCTTTTGCTTTCATAGCCTTTCCATCCGCCAAGTCTTGCTATCGCCCAAACATATCTCTTTAGCCCTTTTTCCTTGTACGGGTTTTTTTGTTTCTCTGTCCTACCTTCCAGTCTTATTATCTGGTGCTCTAAAAACGTTTGTTCTTCTTCCGTGAAACAGCTATCGGCGCTCATCTCTCCTTCTGGTACCGCATACGCCAGCCGCATCAAGAACAGTTTGATGATGACCTCCATTATCAACAAGCTCAGTTTTCTTACCGATGACCCATACTCCAGCTCTGACGCCTCGATATTGTAGCCCTCTTTTTTTAATATCTTGAACACCTCTTCTATGGTCCACCTCCACTTATACCATTCCACGCACATTTCTGCCATTTCCAGAGTCTCTATGGGCAGGCTTGTCAACAACCTCCAGCACACCCTGTCCGGCCCGGTACGGTTCGCCTCTTTGGCCTCTACCAGGTATAGTTTTATGCTGGGTGCCACTGCTTTGCTTGCCGCCCTGGTCCTTTTAAGTTCCACCTCTTTATATCTGATTTCAATTTTTGCAATCCTTTTTTTTCTTCTGGTCTTTGCACAGGCATCCACCTGTACCTCATAGGATCCTTGATAGGGTTGGTCCGCCAGGCAGCTAAACAATTTTGACCCATCCGCCAAGGTCCTATCCGTACGGGCCCTTATCAATAGATCTGTTTGTGCATCTGGTATGGTTGCAAACTGTTCGTAGATATCGCCTTCCCTATCTTGTACGATCACCATTCCCGCTACCACGCCCCTTAGCGAGGCCTGTGTGTTTTTGGAAACTTCTATCCACTTATAGGACTCTTTTTCTTCTATGGGCAGCTTGCCGTACTGTCTTTCATGCTTTGATGCGAACTCCAAGGGCCTGTTCCAGATCTTTATATCAGAATAGCCGTAGGGGGTGCCGCTCACGGCATCCAAGACCAAACTTGGGTGGATGAAGAACCCCAGTCCCTGGGAATTCTTCGCATTGGTCGTGCCCACAAAGCCATCTTTATTGATCCTATTACCATGGCTGCTTAGGTTGACCTCCGTGGTATCTTGGATACAGACAACAAATTTGCCTGCACAAGCCATCTGGCAATTATGTACCAAGTTCTCTACTATATCTCCTTCACTGACCCTATCGTTCTGCAAAAAACGGTAAACGGCCTTTGCGTCTGATTCGTTCCTGCTGAGCTGACGGATCGAATGGACGCTCTTGCTGAACAGGTCCGATAAAATCTTGTTGCCCCGATAAACCAACCGTTTATCCCCTAAGCCTGTGAACCCCCTTCTCATTTTTTGAGTAAAATTAATGCTAATCCCTTAAAATATTAAATAATTGTGTCCACACGATAGGACGATAGGAGGGATCTCTTCTCCCAGAGATTGTCCAAATTAAGATCCTTCGACAGGGGCGGGATGACTCGAACTAGAGAAGTTGAATAGATGTTTCTATTCTGGAACCAAATCTTCTCTTTTTCCATATTTTTCAGCAAATACGGTAATTACCAAGAGTTGCAAAATGTGATACAACATAATTGGCAATAAAAAAATGCCAACACTCGCACTGGCCCCAAAAATGATCTTCACCATTACAGATCCGTGAACCAAGGATTTTTTAGTTCCACAAAATTTGGCAGTGATAGTGTCTCTTAGATCAAAACCCAGCCATTTGCAAAGTAATCCTAAAATAGAATACATCCCGAAGAATAAGAGGATAACGATTCCTGCAAACTTAATTAGATCCACGATTTTAATTATTTCAAACAATCCAGAATTATAAGAATTGCTGAAACTTGTATAAACTATTAGGATGATTACAGCCTTATCTAAATAACCGAGTTCCCTGCTATGTTTTCTTGCAATTTTTCCTAAGTATTGCTGAAGCACTAAACCCATAAACAAAGGCAGCACAATTTGTAAAAAGAGTTTGTATAGGATCCCCAGGAAATCAAAATCCCCGGATTTCGCTATAAAAAAACTCATCCAAAGGGGTGTGATAAGAATCCCAATTAAGCCTGAAATGCTCGCATTAAAGATAGCAGTGGGCAAATTCCCTCTTGCAATTGCCACCATTACTACTGAGGATGATACCGTGGAAGGCAAAACCCCTAAAAAAAACACCGCAAGCCATAAGTCCGATTGGATCCCACCTTCAAAAAAAGGAATAAACAAGAAGGTTAATAAAGGGAACAGTAAAAAGGTTGAAAATTGAATTAATAAATGCGACCTGTAGTTTAGGAACCCCAACTTTAATTCTTCGGGGGCGAGCTTAAGTCCGTAGAAAAAGAAAATAAGTCCAATTCCTATATTGGTAATAATATTTACCGGTAACTCTTGTAAAGCAGTTGGAAAGAAATACGCCAATATTATGGCAAGAACCAAACTAATTATAAATCCGTTCACTTTCAATTAGGGGAGTATTTTTACATTGTGATCTTCCAATAAATGCATATATTCTTCAGAAGAAAAATCTGTTTCATGAAATTCTTTTTTCCGCTTGAATTTCATTTTTTTCCGCTTAATACTTTTTACAAACCTTCGAATATCATCATCAGTCTCTAAGATAAGCCCTGGAACTGTCAACGATTTCCCTTCCTTGTCTTTCGCTACCATGGTGAAATAAGAAGAATTGCAATGGTTTACCCGGCCTGTCTGGATATTTTCTGATTCCACTCTAATTCCAATTACCATGGAACTTGTGCCCACATAATTAATGGATGCTTTTAAAGTAACCAGTTCTCCTATTTCTATAGGTTTCAAAAAATCTACCGTATCCACACTTGCGGTTACGCAATAGGCCCTGGAGTGTTTAGAACCGCATGCAAAGGCAATCTGATCCAATAGTGATAGCAGGTAACCACCATGAATCTTTCCGTTGAAATTAGAATGGGAGGGAAGCATTAATTCCGAAAAGATCACTTGTGATTCTCCTATTTTTTTGAATTTCTTTTCCATTATCGATCTCTAAAATGTGGAGATTGTGCTTCTTCCACTTCGGTAATAAAATATTTGGTATCACCCCAAAAGAAAAATGTAGCGTATCGCTCTATATAATTGAGCTTTACGTAATTTCCTTCATTTTTCTGAAGGTGTTTAATAACCTCTTCATTTTTTCCCAAAACCGAAAATTGAAAGATCTGTGCGCCACTAATTCCTTGGCTAATCTCGCCTTCCCAAGTTTTTACGATCACTCCTTTATGGCTGAATTTTATAAGTTCTCCTGTTCTGGTCCCTTCACTGTAGGGCACTAGGCTTACGAATGCGAAATAAAGAAGGTAAAATAAAAAAAGCGCTCCAAGGAAGTAAAATAAAAATCGTTTCATATTATAAGGCGTTATATACTTTGTTCATAAATGTTTCTATTTGAGAAGGCTCTAGCCATCTTGTAACCACTACTAAATTTTTGGCTTGGTCTATCACGATGAAATTTCCGCCAAAACCAGCCGCGTAAAAAATATCTTCAGAAAGACCTTTCCAATTTCTATCTCCAGGGTTATTTAGCCACCACATATAGCCGTAGTTTGAATTTGGAATAGAAGGCTGAACTGCTTCTCGGATAGTTTCAGCAGAAAGTAATTGATTTTCCTTCCACATTCCATTATTTTCGAAAAGCAAACCAAATCTAGCCATATCCAAGGTGCTTATAAACATTCCGCCACCAGAATGTCCACCCCCAGTAACCGATTGCATTTTTAGGCCGTCTAGATCTATCCAAGCATTTTCGTATCCAAACCAACGCCAGGTAGAAGAAGCCGCGATTGGATCCATGATCTTTTCTTTCAAAATTTGAGGCAGCGGTTTGCGCCAAACCTGTAAAAGTGAGTACGCCAATAAATTTACGCGGACATCATTGTATTCGAATACCGTTCCCGGAGTATTCAGCTTTCTGTTTTTCCAATCGTCCAAATCACCTTCAGATGGTGGCCTATCTGCCCAATCCAATCCTCCCCATAGTTCTCCGCTCCAATCGGAATTTTGTTGCAGCAAATGTTTCCAAGTAATTTCTGAATTGTGTTTGCCTTCAAAAGTGCCATCCCAAACATAGTTGTTTACTGGATCCTCAAAATTATCGATCAATCCTTTTTCCAAGGCTAGTAGGGCGGTGGTAGATAAAAAACTTTTGGTGACGCTAAAGGTCATATCCACCCGCTCGGTATCTCCCCATTGTGCGACAATATAGCCATTTTTTAAAATAATGCCCGCTGGGCTACCACGTTTCTTGGTTGGCCCGGTGATCTTATGAAAAGGTTCTTGCTTAAATCCTTCAAGAATTGCAATTCGTAGGTCTTTCGAACCAGAATATTCATTCTCCTTTGCGAATTTTACTGCTTCCTTCAATTTTGTTGCATCGATCTTAAAATCCTTAGGCTCTTTCACTTCCCAGGAACTTCCTGTGGGGAAATAAGTTGTTTGCGAAAACACCGTACCATTAAAAAAGAAAGAAAGGAAAATTAAACTTAGAAGGAGTTTCATATATTTATTGAATTAAAGAATTGCTTTTGGTTTCCATATTTTCATCTAATTCTTCTTGGGATTGAGCCAGCAATTTAGTGTCTAATTGCTTACTGGCCTTGGCCCCCAATTTTTTTAAACGCTCTACCTTTCTAACGAGATTTCCTTTTCCGGTCAGTTTTTTCATGGCGGAATCGTAGGTGTTCTGCACAGTTCCTATTTGCTTTCCAACCTTTAAAAGATCTTCGGTTAAATTAGTAAAAGAATCATATAAAGCCCCTGCTTGAGTAGCAATATCTATGGCATTTTGCTTCTGCTTCTCGTTTTGCCACATACTATCTATGGTTTTTAAAACGGCCAAGAGCGTGGTAGGGGTAACAATTATTATGTTTTTATCGAAAGCGTCATTATATAAATGAGGATAACTATTGGAGGCCACCGCAAAGGCAGCTTCTATGGGAACAAAAAGCAGGACAAAATCCGGGCTTTCCATTTGGTATAGCGCATGGTAATTTTTTGCGCCTAATTCCTCGACCCTTTTTTTAACTGCTATTATATGGTTCTTTAAGTGCAATCCTTTCTGGGGATCATCGTCCTCATTCATATAGCGCTCATAAGCATTCAATGAAACTTTCGAGTCGATGATCATTTTTTTCTCTCCCGGTAAATGGATCACCACATCGGGCATCACCCTTTTTCCATGTTCATTTTGAAAATTCTGCTGAACAAAATATTCGCTGTCCTTCTGTAGTCCGCTGCGCTCTAAAACCCGTTCCAGCACCATTTCCCCCCAATTTCCCTGCATTTTGTTGTCACCTTTTAATGCTTTGGTAAGATTGGTGGCTTCTTCGCTTATTTTTAGGTTCTGCTTGTTTAAATACAGCAGTTGTTCGCCTAGTTGGGCATGGCGTTGAATAAAATCGGTATTGTTTTTATCTACTTTTTGCTCGAAGCTTTTAATCTTCTCTCCAAGAGGATCCAATATATTCTGAATATTCTCTTTGTTCATCAGGGTGAATTTCTCCGATTTCTGTTCGAAGATCTTATTGGCGAGATTCTCAAATTCTTTGCTGAACTTCTCCTGTAATTTTTCTACTTCCTGTTTTTGTTCGGAGTTTTTTTGCGCCAAACTTTCAAATTCTGAATTACGGGTAGCAAGTTCTGTTTTTAAAAAATCCTTTTCTTTTCTTATAAAATCACGATCGGCTTCAATTTTATTCAATTGATTTTCCAAAATGTCCTTGCTTTCAGAATTCGATTCCTTTACGTCTTCCAAAACATTGACATGATGCATTTTGATGGTTTCCAATTGATCTTTTAATTGAGAGTTTTCAGCTTTGATTATTTCAACAGAAGCTTTCATTTTAAGCTTGGCAAAAAAGTATCCAACCAATATACCTATAACTAGCGCTATACTAAAAATGAGGGGTATTAGAATGGGTCCGGACATAGAGAGGTTTGCTTACTTCAAATATACTTAATTGAATTTCTTTTGAAGGGAATAATAGTGAATTCTAAAGGTATTGTTTAAGTTCTTATTTTAAAGGAAACAGATTCATTATCGAAATAAATAAGGTCGCTTGGGAAGATGTTCGAAAAAGCCTTCTTTTCGATAAGCTCTTTTGGAGTGCCTGCAATCACTTTATCTTTTTCCATTATTATGATCTTATCGCAGAGTTGAAGAGCCAAGTTGATTTCGTGAGTTGCAAAGAGAATGCTTTTATTGGTCTCTGTTGTGAGCTTTTTTAAGAGCTTAAGCACGTATGCTTGATGGTACATATCCAAATGCGTGGTAGGCTCATCCAGGATAATAAAGGGAGTATCCTGTGCCAAAGCCCTTGCAATAAGCACTTTTTGAAGCTGTCCATCGCTTAACTCGAAACACCTTTTGTCTTTAAGAGCTTCAATATTCACCAGTTCTATGGCGGTTTGAATTTTATTTCTGTCTTCTTTGGAAAGGGACCCGATCCAATTGGTGTAAGGCTGTCTTCCCAAGGCGATCAATTCTGAAACACTTAAATTTTTGGAAATTGGCTGCTCCGTAAGCACGACGCTAATGGTTTTTGCCAAATCTTCTGCTGAAAGTTTTTTCAAAGACCGGTTAAGAATAGTTATTTCCCCCGATAAACTGGCTTGTACACCACTTAAACTCCTTAAAAGTGTGGATTTCCCCACACCATTTACCCCAATAAGTCCCACCAATTCGCCTTCTTCAATTTCAAGATCAATATTTGCGGCAATGCAGGTATCACCGGATTTATTTCGGTATCCAATGCTTAGGTCCTTGGTGAAAATCACTTTATTTGAAGTAGTTGTTTTGATATTAAAATATAAATTTTCGTTTTCTGATTAAGAGCCAAATTACAACAGGAGCTCCAATTAGTGAAGTAATTGCGTTTATTGGCAAGGTATATTCTGTTCCGGGCAATTGTGCGGCGATGTCGCAAATCAACATAAGTATGGCTCCCCCAAAAATGACGGCAGGCAACAAGATTTTATGATCGTTTGTTGGAATCACTTGCCGAATTAAATGTGGCACGGCAAGGCCAACAAAGGCAATCGGTCCTGCAAAAGCCGTAATGCTACCGGCTAATAAACTCGTGGCAATAATAATTAGAAACCTATTGGTGCTTATTTTAACCCCTAGGCTCCTTGCATAATTTTCTCCTAATAAGAGCGTATTTAAATTCTTGATGCAGAAAATAGCCACTACTATTCCCAAAATCCAAAAAATGGCTAAAATCGAGACCTCTTGCCAAGATAAATTTCCCAGGCTACCAAAAGACCAGAAGATATATTGCTGTAATTGGGCAGCAGGACTAAAATATGCCAAAACACTTACCACAGCAGCAGTTAGACTGGCAAACATCAACCCAATAATAAGAATTGCCATAGTGTCCCTAAGTTTCGCTGAAGCCATTAAAACTGCTAACAGCACCAGTAAACTGCCTATGCTGGAAGCGATCACCAAGCTCCATTTAGAAAGCAACAACACAGCGGTTCCTGCCCCAAAAACGGATGCTCCCATGATAACTATTGCAACTCCCAAACTGGCACCACTACTTAAACCCAAAACATAAGGCCCGGCAAGGGGATTTCTAAAAAGGGTTTGCATTAACAATCCACTTACGGCAAGCCCGGAGCCAGTAAATAGGGCTGTAAATACTTTTGGAAGCCTGTATTCCAGGATGATATATTGTGAACTTCCCGGTGTAGTTTCATTAGTAAATAATATGCTAAAAATATCTTGTAACGGAATTTCCACAGATCCCAGACCAACATTTACAAGCGCCATTAATACCATTACAACAAAAAGCAATAACAAAAGTCCTTTATATCTTGCTGAATATGGCATTTATCGCAAGGCTTTATAAAATGTAGGTTGATACTTTGGCAATAATTCTGGATGAAAAATGGAAATTAGGTCCTTCAATACCAAATCTGGCCTTGTGGGTGCCAGTTCGTAATAAAGTACACCCCCAGAAGCGCCCAAAGAGTTACTATAGGTATAAACCTTTTTGTCCTGTACAGCCTTAAACTGTTTGTAATGGGAAGAAGTTTCAAATAGTTGTTGAAAAGATTGAAATTGCCCCGGCGCTACCCAATATGCTGCATCTTTGCTTTTATCCAAAACACTTTCAAAAGATAAGGCAATACTACCAGATCCATTGGTATCACCGTAAATATAATTGGCATTTGCATCCTTAATAAATTGAGCCTGCCACGAGTTGCCATAGGGTACGTACCATTGATCTTTATACATGGAACCGCTTAAAACAGTGGGGCTGGAATTGGCATTTTTCGCCAATTCTTTGGATTTAATATAGGAATTCCTAATTTCATTAAACCTTGCAGCAGCCTGCTCGTCTTTATTATAAAATGCTCCAAAAAATTTGATCCATTCTGCTTTTCCCAAGGGAGATTCTTCTGTCCAATCTCCGTTATAGATTACTGGGATTCCGCTCTTTTTGATGGTATTAAAAGTTTTATTGTTTCCATCTATCGCAAACCCAATAACCAGGTCTGGATCCAAGGAAATAAGGATTTCTGTATTTATCGCTTCGTTCTGTCCCAATTCGGTTATAAGACCTCTGGAAATTCGAGCCCTGGTTTTTTCTGAAGAAATATAATCGAGCCCGGGAAAACCTACCAAGCTCTCCTCTTCATTTAAAATTTCCAATGATGGAATGTGGGTCGTAGAGGTCACTACAATTTTTTTAACGGGAACAGTTACTTTGAGGTCATATTGGACTTCAGAAGGAATACTGGCATTTTCTTCGGCCAGTAAATAGGTGAAGGTTTTGTCTGCTTTTGGCCAAGGATCTTTTACGGTAAGCAATTTGTAACCTTCAAACTGATTTATTTCAAAGCCCTTCGCATATTCAACAGGAACTGCTTCTCCAGTTGGATTTGAATAAACAATCTTTGACCCTTCATTTTTGCAAGAAGAGAAAAGGACAAGACACAAAAAAATGCATAATTTGTACAATGTTCATTTGTTTAAGCTTCAAAAGTAATATTATTTAAAATTTTTATAGCCGAAGATGAATAAATGTTTAATTTCGTATTGAATTTTTGGTTTGATGCCATCTTTTAAAAATTAGATTGCATCGATTAAAAGGGAATTTGGTGATTTGTTTTCAGAAATAATTGTTCTGAAATTAAAAAATCCGAAGCTGTTCCCGCAACTGTAAGTTTAGTCCCGTCCCGATAGCTATCGGGTTAAGGATGCCTATTGTTACTACTTCTTAAAACCACTGTGCGCATGCATGGGAAGGTAAACACTAGGACACAAGCCAGGAGACCTGCCATAATTCACAAATGTCAAACTTTCGGGACAAAAGTTTGGTGTAGATGCTTCTACATCTTTTTTCCTGGCAAAAATTAAATTATGCTAAAAAAATTATGGATTTGTGGTGCCTTGTTGTGCACCGGATTGTTCTATGGACAACAAAAAGAAACAACAATGGACACTTTGGAGGAAGTGGTCTTGATCGATTCGAAATTTAAATTGAAACGCGAAAACAGCGGGAAGGTTATTGCGAAAATCACCGCTAAAGAACTGGAAAGAAGCAGTGGACAAAGTTTGCCTGAAGTAATTAATAGGGTAAGCGGAATTGAAATTAACGGAGCCAGAAGCAATGATGGCCAAAACTTGGGGTATTATGTTCGCGGTGGAAGAAACCGGCAGGTGGTAATACTTGTAGATGGGGTGCAATTAAGCGATCCTTCGGCAATTTCCAACGATTTCGATCTACGCCTTTTACCTTTGGACCAAGTGGCTTCCATAGAAATTATTAAAGGAGCGTCTAGTACACTTTATGGTTCTGGTGCTGCTACAGCGGTTATTAATATCACCACTAAATCTCCTGTTGATAAAAAAATTGGTTTACAATTGCAATCTGTTTTGGGAACCAATCAAACGCAGAACGACGACAATTATAATATTGCTCAATTTGATAATTCTGTTGCTGTAAGTGGGAAACTTTCCAAATTCGATTATCAGATCAACTTCAGCAATCGCTATTCGGATAACATGTCTGCGGTTGCTTCAGAAAATGAGGAAGAAAATTTTGAAGACAATCCATTTTCAAAATATAACGCATATGCACGAGTGGGATATAAGATAAGTAAAAAGTTGAAGTTCTACTTCTACGGGAATTACGACGATTTTGAGTCGTCCTACGATGATGCCTTCATGTATGCCGATGCCGATAATATATTGGAAAGCCAACAATTTAGAACGGGAAGCCATTGGGAAGCCACCTATAAAAACGGAAGTTTCAACTTTAGCGATAGCTATTCTGAACTAAAACGGGAGATCATTTCTGATTTCCCCAATAAATATGATAGTAAGGTGTATGCTTTCGATGCTCACAATAAATACATTTTCAATGATAAATTCCATACCATTATTGGGTTAAACGGAGTTTTCAGCAGTTTTAATAGCTATAGTATCCCTTTTGGTGAAACCGAATTTGTTCAAACTGTGAATGAGGATGTGGCGGAATTTGATATTATAGATCCTTATGTTAATATGGTATTTATCTCCGGAAATGGATTTAATTTGAATACCGGAGCTCGATTGAATATTCATAGTGAATATGGCACCAATTTGGTCTATAATATTAATCCTTCTTATAACTTTAAACTGAAGGACAATCATTTAAAGGCCTTGGGATCTTATAGTACCGCATATATCACACCTTCTTTATATCAATTGTATGATAGCACTTATGGGAACCTGGATTTAAACCCGGAAGAAAGCAGCACGATTGAAGCAGGACTGGAATTCAGCTCGGCTGCTCTTAGGTTAAGCGCGGTTTATTTTAATAGGGAAACCACCAATTATATAGATTTTGTAACGGTAGATCCAGTTAATTTTATTTCTGAATATAGAAATATCGATGAAAAGTTCAATGCCAATGGGGTAGAGCTGGAACTTGATTATACATTTTCAGATAAAATGAACCTTAAAACCAATTATACTTTTACTGAAGCTGAAGAACGATTTGCTTTGAGGATTCCTAAGCACAAGCTGAACGCTTCTCTTAATTACAATATTTCAACCAATTCTTTTGTGTCGCTGACTTACCAATTTAATGATGACAGGACCGATACCTTCTTCGATAATCAAACTTTTGAAAGCCGGCAAGTGACTTTAAAAAGTTATAATCTGCTGGATTTTTATATAAGCCATCAAGTGAATGAAAACATAAAGATCTTTGGGGGAATAAGCAATGTTGCCAATGAGGATTACGAAGAAATTTATAGGTTTAACACCCGTGGCAGAAATGCAAGATTTGGATTGGCATTGAATTTCTAGGGGCGTTTTTTGAAATAAAAAAAGGGTTTCAATAGTATCGAAACCCTTTTTTATTAATGTATTTGAGATTATTTTTTTTGTATATCCGTAAAGTATCATAAAATGATAAATAACGTCATTCTGAACTTGTTTCAGAATCTCATAACGCTAAGAATCAATATAGTAAATAGAGACCCTGAAATAAATTCAGGGTGACGAAACAACAATAGGACAAAAAACGGATAAACACTATTATTTTTCAATTAAAGCTGGTAATTTATCTATATACATTCTCTGGTAGTTAATATCCCTCATACCGCTTTCACCAACAAATTCATATTTTTGAAAATCGTTATTGATAGAAATTCTATTTCCTAAAACGGCATTTATGGCAACTTTCAACATAGGCTCGTTTATATCGCCTAAAGTTCCAAAATCTCTGAAGTTTTCAGAAATTTCGATATCTGGATTTAATCCATTTACATAATCTGAAATCCCAGCAGAGTTAACTGACTTTAAAACCAAAGGCTGAATAGCATATGTATGATTTGGATTTACATTTTGTCTTCCAAAGTCTGGAGAATCATATAACGTTACAGAAGCTTGGAATTTACCTCGGGTAGTTTCACCAATTTGTACCACCTCTATATAAGGATCCAGTCCGTTAATTACCAACTCACTTGCAGAAGCAGATCTGCCCGTGGTAATCACATATACCTTACTTAGGTTTAAACTATTGATTAATTCCCCAGTTTTTAAGGTAGTATTAAAATTATTCAAAAGCCAGTCTGGTTTCGTACTTTCAAAATATGCCTGATATTCTGCATTCCATTGTTCTTTCATAAATAATTTCCCTGCAAATTGCCCGGTGATCATAGCTGCCAAATCTGTCGCGGTTCTTACAGAACCTCCACCATTATAGCGCAAGTCCAAAATAAGATCTGTAACACCATCTGCCTTGAACTTTCCAAATGCCTCATTTAGTTGTACATCATAATCTGATGTAAAGCTATTATAGAACAAATATCCAATTTTGTTTCCTTCTACTTCTAAAGTCTCTGCAATAAATACGGGATTGGAATTAAACTGAACTTTGGTAAGTTCAAAAGTTTCATCTGTATTTGTAATGTTTGTTCCTTCTAAAGTTGCTAAACCTATCGTAAAAGTATCAGCTCCAAATAAAGCCTCAAAATTGGTATCAGTCAACTGTTCGCCATCAATGGTATTTATTACATCGCCACGTTTCACTCCGGCTATATCTGCTGGGGAACCGGGCAATACCAATCTCACAACTGCGAATATTTCAGAACAACCTTCGCAATACCTAACCAAAACATAAGAGAGTCCGGAAGTTTTACTAATTCCACTAAAAAGGTTTTCTAGAGCTACATAATCGTCTACTATCCAGCTGAATTCATCTTGTGGTGCCACCAGGCCGTCATAGAACAAGTCTTCCGGGGTAGCATAATTATCTAAAAAGTCATTCTTATCTTCTGGAGAAGCAAAATAATCATTAGCCAAAACAGGAACATCAGCTTTATATAAATAGAATTCATTCATTCCGCGATATACAAAGTTTTCTACAGTTAAATCTACAGCAGTCGGAGTGGGTGCAGTTTTAGTGGGTTTTTCATCATCTTGATCGCTGGAACATGAGATGAAAAATGTGCCAAATAGCAGGGTAAGTAGTACAATTTTAAAAATTTTCATAATAGTTTAAAATATTTTTTTTATTTAGATTCTAAAAATAGAGACAAATTTGCAATAAATACAAAATTGTTGTTACAAAGTTAGATATAAATCGTCTTAAGTATAAGAAGGTTATAAACCAACCAACCAACTTAATGAACCAGCATACCTTTTTAAGGTTAATAGATCCCGTAAAGGATAAAATGTTCCGTTTGGCATTGCGTTTGCTTATATCGAAGGAAGCAGCGGAAGATGCGACACAGGAAGTGATCTTAAAGATCTGGAATCTAAAGCATAAGGTCAAGGACTATGCCAACCTAGAAGCTTTTATGATTTCGGTTACTAAAAACTATTGTTTGGATCAATTAAAGGCTAGGTCCAACAATAATTTAAGAATAGTTCATACGAATTATGAGAACAATGAAGTATCTGTGCATAAACTGGCAGAATTAAATGATGAAATCGAGCAAATAGAAAGAATTGTAGAAATGCTCCCGGAACAGCAAAAAGTGATCTTTCAGCTACGGGATATTGAAGAATATGATTATAGTGAAATAGCTGAAATTACCAAGATGAAAGAGCCGGCAATTCGGGTTGCACTTTCTAGAGCAAGAAAAAAAATAAAAGAAGAGTTACTTAAAACGCACAGCTATGGAATTAAATGATTTGCGAATTTTATTGCGGAAATATGAGGAGGGAAAGACATCTCTTCAGGAAGAAAGGGATTTGAAGAAGTATTTTAGCTCTAATGAAGTTCCACAGGAATTTCTGGTCTATAAAAGTATTTTCAATTTTAATGATGAAGCAAGAAAAATTGAATACTCGAGGAAAGTTCAGTTAAAATCGAAACCTAAAAGAAAATGGGCCTATGCGGGAGTAGCTGCAAGTATTTTAATAATAATGAGTTTTCTGTTTTTTAACGATTTAACAAATAAGAAATTAGAAGATCAAAATTTAGGAACCATCGAAGACCCTGAGCAAGCTTATTTAAAAACAAAAGAAACCCTACAAATGGTAGCGGAGGTTTTTAATGAGGGAAGGGAAGATCTGGAATATTTAGAGGAATTCAATAAAACCAAAAACAAATTTATCAAAGAACAATAAAAATCAATACCCATGAAAAAATCAATTTTAGTTATTGCCTTAAGTTTAGTTTCATTAATAGGATATTCTCAGAGTTTTGAGAAATATGAAAACATGAAAGAAGTAGATGCCATGATCATGACCAGTAAAATGTTCAAGTTATTGGCTAAAGTAGACTTAAGCTCCACAGATCCTGAAGCGCAGCAATACATCAAATTAATAGAAAATCTTAAGGAAATAAGGATGTTTTCCAGTGCTGCACCGGGAGTGCGATCCCAAATGCAGTCTGATGTTGCTTCCTACCTAAGCAACGGCTCCTTAGAGCAATTGATGAGGGTGAATGAAGATGGGAAGAATATTAAGTTTTATTCCAAACCGGGGAGAAACGACAACTTTGTAAGCGAACTGTTCATGTTCATGGACGGAGAAAAAGAGGGAAAACCAATTTCTATGATCCTTAGTATTACGGGCGATATAGATCTTACTCAACTTTCTAAGCTTGCTACAGATTTAAAAGTTCCAGGTGCCGAAGAATTAAAGAAGGCCAATAAAAAATCTAAAATATAAATCATGAAGATTTTTAAAAATATAAGTCTTTTTTGTGCAGTCGTTCTTATGATGTCTTGTAATAGTAATCAGAGTTTACAAGAATATTATGTAGATAATCAAGGGGACAAGGAGTTTGTTGCCGTGGATGTGCCTACAAGCCTGTTTGCAAATGTTGAAAAGCTGACTGAAGATCAGAAAAAAACTTTGGAGACCGTTAAGAAGATCAATATTTTGGCGATACCCAAGAAGGAAGAGAACCAAGCTAAAATAGCAACCGAAAAGACCAAGATATCCAATATCTTAAAGGATGAGAAATATCAGCTTTTAATAAAATACGGTGGAGGCGACTCTAAAATGGAGGTGTATTATACGGGTAGCGAAGAAGCCGTAGATGAAATTATTGTTTATGGGGAAGATAAAATAAAAGGAATGGGAATTGCCAGGGTTTTAGGAGATAATATGAATCCATCAGATATTTTGCAGTTGGTAAGATCTATGCAAAAAGGAGATTTGGATTTGGAAGGTTTAAAAGGAATTTCTAAAATGTTTTCTAAGGATCAACTATAAGCAGATTAATAATAAAAAAAAGCCCTTGAGGAAATTTCCTCAAGGGCTTTTTTAATTTTCTAAGTAGATATTAAATACCTGTATAGTTTTGTGGAGTAATGGCTTTTAATTCATTTTTGATCTCTTGGGATACTTCAAGGGTCTCAATGAAATCCCCCATACTTTGTTTGGTAATAGCTGCGTTGGTCCTAGTTAAACCTTTAAGAGCTTCATAAGGATTAGGATATCCTTCTCGTCTCAAAATAGTTTGAATTGCTTCTGCAACAACAGCCCAGTTATTTTCTAAATCGAGTTTGATCTTGTCTTCATTCAAAAGAAGTTTGTTCAATCCTTTCAAAGTAGATTGAAATGCAATAAGGGTATGCCCAATTGGCACTCCAATATTTCTTAGAACGGTACTGTCTGTAAGGTCCCTTTGTAACCTGCTCACAGGAAGTTTTGATGATAAATGCTCGAAAATGGCATTTGCGATGCCAAGGTTTCCTTCACTGTTTTCAAAATCTATAGGATTAACTTTATGAGGCATTGCAGAAGAACCTACTTCTCCTTTTTTTATACTTTGCTTGAAATAATCCATAGAAACATAGGTCCAAAAGTCACGATCTAGATCTATTACTATTGTATTGATGCGTTTTAAGGCATCAAACAATGCTGCCATATGGTCGTAATGCTCTATTTGAGTAGTTGGAAAAGAATGATGCAAGCCTAAAGTATCTTGGACAAAGCTAGAGCCAAATTTTTTCCAATCTATTGTTCCATAAGCTACTTTATGGGCATTGTAGTTTCCTGTAGCACCTCCAAATTTCGCCGCGTTCGGGATGTTTTTTAAATAGGATAATTGTTCATTTAATCTAGTAGTAAAGACTTCCATTTCTTTCCCTAAGCGGGTAGGGGAAGCGGGTTGTCCATGAGTTCGTGCCAATAAAGGGATATTTGCCCAATCTGCACTTAAGTTTTCTAGTTTTTCAATTATTTCGGTAAGTGCCGGAATATATTCATTAGCAATTGCTTCCTTTAAACTTAAAGGAACCGCGGTATTGTTTATGTCTTGTGAGGTAAGGCCAAAATGGATAAATTCTTTAAACTGACTTAAAGAAAGATCTTCAAATTTGTCTTTTATAAAATATTCTACGGCCTTTACATCATGATTCGTGGTCTTTTCAATTTCTTTTATAGCTGAAGCATCCAAAGATGTGAAATTCTTATAAATATTGCGCAACTTCGGAAAAAGAGAAGTGTTTACTTCTTTTAACTGAGGAAGTGGCAATTCACATAAAGAGATAAAATATTCAATTTCTACTCGAACTCTATATTTTATAAGGGCTTCCTCACTAAAATATGCCGATAGGTTTTTGGTTTTCTGATGATATCTTCCATCTATAGGAGAAATTGCACTTAAGGGTGTCATTCTAAACAGCTTTTTAAAATTAAGCCCAAAGGTAAGCCTTTAACAATTTTCAGAAAGCCTGTTCGAAAGATATTTTTAAAGGGAATTTAAACTAAAAAAGTATTTTTAATTATAGAAGGGGCTGGGTGTTTTGAAATAGGTCTGTTATCGATTTCTGACTACCCATAGTTGTGTGCTCATTTATTGCAATTGAGGAAAGCCTTGAAGCATTGCCAACAGAACATAATCTTCAGAATTTTTATTTTTCATTTCTTCCAACCAATCAATGCCTTTTCCAACTTCTTTTTCAGCAGTTTCTTTATCTCCTTTTTGTAAATAGTAAATTGAAGAGTAAAACTGCAAATATGATTTCCAATACAAAATGATATTGTTTTTTTTAGTTGAATATAGATTTTCTAATTTTTCGTGAAGCAAGTTTAAATCATTATTGTTTTCATCCATAAAACTCTGTACAAAAGCATTATAAATTTTTTCTTGAATTCCTACAAGTAATGAGTCTTGTTGAATTGATTGTACCTGAGTTTGATAACTAATAATTTGTGATTTGTTAAACCCTTTTATATTCCCATTGCAAGAAATAAATAATAGTGAAATAAATAGTAATCGTTCCATAGTATTAAATTTATAAATTAGTTTATATTGTCAACAAAATAGTCAAAAAAATTATTTAATATATTGTTTAATAGCATTTACATATTCTTCAAAAGCATCAATTCCTGTATTTGTAATTTCAATCGATGTATGTTGATAATTGTTTAAAAAACCTTTGGCTATAGTTATATATTTTTCCTTTTCCAATTTCTTTAGTTGAACACTAATATTTCCTGATGTGGCTTTGGTAATCTCTTTCAATTCATTAAAATCAGATTTACCATTACTCACTAAATAAGAAATAATGGCTAACCGCAATTGAGAATGCAATAATGGATTTAGATTTTTAAACATTTTCTTTATCGTTTATGTTTAACCATTAATATTATTCCTGGAATTAATACGGCAACCGTAGAAACAATTCCCATTAATAAAGACTGATAAATCCATTCAAGGTAAAAGCTTAAAAATGCTGAAAGACCAATAAAAATACCCGAGTAGAGGAGTAGTTTGCTTTTCATAGATGAGCCTGAAACTATTGTTCCGATAGACAGTAAAATTAGAATGATGGGTATTAAGTTTTCTTTCAGATTATTCCAAAATAGAAAGCCTAAAATCATCATATTAATTGATAAAACAATCCACAGTACGGATACTATTTTACTAATCAAATTTTGCTTGCTTATCCCTTTCTTTTTTGAATAGTAGATTGTAGAATAAATTACTCCGACTGGTATCAATAAATAGGGATACCAATTAATATCATAATATCCATTTTTTAGAAGCACAAATTGACTTACAGAGGTTATAGCAATTAATCCTCCCCAA
Organism: Gillisia sp. Hel_I_86; assembly: GCF_007827275.1. Taxonomy (NCBI): domain Bacteria; kingdom Pseudomonadati; phylum Bacteroidota; class Flavobacteriia; order Flavobacteriales; family Flavobacteriaceae; genus Gillisia; species Gillisia sp. Hel_I_86. Next base: position 3,284,283 of record NZ_VISE01000001.1, read on the forward strand.
AATATATAAATAAATCCATTCTCTTCAAATTTATTTCTGGCTTGGGTAATTATTTGAGTAATCAACTCAAAGCTTTTCTCAGGCGATAATTTATCTGTTTTCATTTTTGTGAAATTTTAAATACCATACAAATATAAAGTAGTTTATATTATAAACAAAATAAATTTCATTTTAATGATAATAAAGTTTAAACCATTTCTAAATGTATTGTGAATTTTTGTATGGATTGTGCGTTGTCAACAGGCTCTTTTGTTTTTTTAGTTTTGGCTTGAGTGCCGGAAAAAAAACAAATGTGCCTGTCTCGAGCGTTGGGCTTTTGAAAACGTGAATTTTCAGTCATCGCCTTGTAGCTAACAGGTTTTTTCAGGTTTAGTTGGTATTGGATTCCAGAAGAATTTGGTAATGAAAAATCACAGAACTCTTTTATTCAACTATCTGTTGGGTATATGTTCCAATTTTTTTAACTCAATGACTATAAAGCGGAAGTTATTTTCCACTTTTTTATTGCTTCAATTTTATTAGGTACAAAATTGATATTTTTGGTACTTTTATTCCCTCGTTGAGGGTTTGGTGCCCCGAGGTTTTCGATTCTAAAAACAGCGGTATGTCAAGAATAGCTCTATTCATTTTAATAATCCTAGTTTCTTCCTCAATTGCGGATGCACAAACTAGAAGGTCCAAGGATACCAAGGTTGGGTTTATTGGCGGGTATGTGTATGCCGAGGTAAATGGAGAAAAAGATAATGCCAAATGGAACGATTACGGTTCTGGCGTATATGCAGGTACCTTTGTGGATATCTACATTACCGAAAAATTTCATTTACAACCTGCTGCAAATTTTGCATATGTAAATGATTTCAATATTGTTTATTTGCCCCTCATGCTCAAATATCAAATAGGGGATAGGGGTTTTAATGTGCAAGCAGGAACACAGGTCACTTATTTGTTGGGAAGCAACACGGGAACCAAAGATCAATTTGGGTGGGAACTGGGAGCAGGTTTGGGAATGGATATTACCAAATCTATTTTTATCCAAGGAAGATATACGTATGAGGTGAGTAGGAGAAAAGTGGATGATTTTCTTGGACAGCCTTCCCAGGATTTTAAATTTAACAATATAATGATCGGTATTGGTTATAGGTTAAGTCCTGTAGACAGATTATGGTAAGCTGATCTTAGAGATTATTATAAAAATATTTTATGAAATTAATAATTATTAATGGTCCCAATCTTAATTTGTTGGGCACTCGCGAACCAGATACTTACGGAGACAAGAGTTTTGAAGATTACTTTTCCAAGTTGCAATTTCAGTTTAGGGATGTGGAATTGTCCCATTTCCAGAGCAACATAGAAGGGGAGCTCATAGATGAGATCCAAAAAGCCGATAAGGAATTTGATGGTATTATATTAAATGCCGCAGCCTATACACATACTTCTATAGGTATTGGGGATGCAATTAAAGCAATTTCCACTCCTGTAGTCGAGGTTCATATTTCCAACACATTTTCAAGAGAAAAATTTCGGCATAAATCGTTTATCTCCCCCCAGGCCAAAGGAGTAATAATAGGCTTTGGTTTGCAAAGTTACGATTTGGCGATCTCGAGTTTTGTAAAAAAGTAATTCGATGTCTAAATCCTATTTAAATTGGAGTAGCGGTAAGGACTCGGCTTTAGCTTTGTACAAAATTCAGGATAGTGAAGCCTATAAAGTTGAAAAATTGGTGACTACCGTAAATTCTGAAGTAGATCGGGTTTCCATGCATGGTCTTCGAATTGAATTGTTGAAACGTCAGGCAGCTAGTCTTGAAATACCGTTACAGCTAATAGCGTTGAATGGCACGGTTTCTATGAAGGAATATAATGCTGTCATGATTAGTATTGTTAACCAATTGAAAACGGAAGGTTATTCAAATGCTATATTTGGGGATATATTTTTGGAAGATCTTAGAAAGTATAGAGAAGATCAATTGAACAATATTGGAATCAAGACTGTTTTTCCATTATGGAAAAAAGATACAAAGGAATTAATCCTCAAATTTATCAACCTTGGGTTTAAAGCCATTACAGTTTGTGTAAATGCAAAAGTATTGGATAAATCTTTCTGTGGAAGGGAAATTGATTTGGGATTTATAGAGAGCTTGCCAGAAAGTGTTGATCCTTGTGGAGAGCATGGAGAATTTCATACTTTTGTGTATGATGGGCCTAATTTTAAAGAGCCTGTAGGATTTGAAGTAGGAGAAATTATCGAAAGAAAATATACGCCTTATAAAACCGATAATGATTGTTTTAAAAACAATGTCCAATCTTGGGATACCGCTTTTTGGTATTGTGATCTCCTCCCGAAATAAAATAAAAAAGCTCCGATATTACGGAGCTTTTTGTTGTAACCTATATAATGATGCTAATTAGATAGCTTGGTCGAAGGTTCAAAAACATCTCGACTACGCTGGATGTTACATTTTAAATATTATTATTAGAATATAATATAAAAATAGTTTTATAAATGGATCACTTCATCGTAAGCTGCGGCAACAGCTTCCATCACTGCTTCACTCATAGTTGGATGTGGGTGAATAGTTTTTAAAACTTCATGTCCTGTAGTTTCCAATTTTCTTCCTAGAACTGCTTCCGCGATCATATCGGTTACTCCGGCACCTATCATATGGCAACCTAGCCATTCGCCATATTTGGCATCGAAAATCACTTTTACGAACCCATCTGGAGTTCCTGCAGCTTTCGCTTTTCCTGAAGCTGAAAAAGGGAACTTCCCAATCTTCAACTCATATCCAGCTTCTTTAGCTTGCTTTTCAGTCATTCCCACCGACGCAATTTCTGGAGTAGCATAGGTACATCCGGGAATGTTTCCATAGTCTATCGCTTCCACATGAACTCCTGCGATCTTTTCTACACAAGTAATACCTTCTGCAGATGCTACGTGCGCCAGTGCTGGACCATCCACGACGTCTCCAATCGCATAAATTCCTGCAACGTTTGTTTGGTACCACTCGTTTACAACGATTTTATCTCTATCGGTCTTAATGCCCAGTTCTTCCAAACCTATATTTTCAATATTGGTTTTTATACCAACTGCGGAAAGTACGATCTCTGCTTCTAAAGTTTCTTCGCCTTTTTTGGTCTTAACTTTGGCTTTTATTATTTTTCCTGAAGTATCCACACTCTCTACAGAAGAATTCGTCATTACCTTGATTCCGGCTTTCTTTACACTTCTTTCAAACTGTTTGGATATTTCTTCGTCTTCCAAAGGCACTAAATTGGGAAGGAATTCCACCAAAGTCACTTCTGTGCCCATGGCATTGTAAAAATGGGCAAATTCAACTCCAATTGCTCCAGAACCCACCACGATCATGGATTTTGGTTGTGTCTTTAAAGTCATTGCTTCTCGATACCCAATTACTTTTTTACCATCTTGTTTAAGATTTGGCAATTCCCTGGATCTGGCGCCGGTTGCCACGATTATATGGTCTGCTTCAACGTCTTTGGTCTTATTATCCTTATCTGTAACCTGAACTTTTTTTCCAACTTTAAGTTTTCCAAAACCTTCAATAACATCAATTTTGTTCTTCTTCATTAAGAACTGAACTCCTTTGCTCATACTATCGGCCACATCCCTACTGCGTTTTACTACAGCACTAAAATCTTTATCGGGTTTTTCAAGGCTAAGTCCGTAGTCCTCGGCATGTTTTAAATAATCGAATACCTGAGCACTTTTAAGCAATGCTTTTGTTGGAATACACCCCCAATTTAAGCATACCCCCCCAAGGCTTTCCTTTTCGATGATTGCGGTTTTAAAACCAAGTTGTGAAGCGCGAATTGCGGTAACGTAACCTCCTGGGCCACTTCCTAGAACAATGATATCGTATTTACTCATATTTCGAAATTTTTATGACATTTTTAGAAGTAGCGAATTTAAGGAATCTAAGCCTAAATTGAAAGGATTGGAATTAGTGAAATTTTAAATATTAATAATCATTGACGTCTGGTTAAAGATTAAAGACCGCTTTGCTCAAAGAAACAAGAACAAAGACTGGATTTTAACTATGTGAAAAATGAATGTTTTGATCTGTACTGGTTCTTCAAACAGAAAAAATAATTCTGTGCGGCAATAGTAAGCCCCAACTATTGAAAACCGTCTAAATCTGCGTTGTTTCCAGGCTCACCCAAATTTAGGATTTTTTTACCGGACACTACTGATTAATAATAAATGTATATCCATTTTCTTAGAATAAAATTTTGAAAATATTGTTCGCAGCGGGAGTTTTAGGTTCTCCTCTATACTTAATTAGATGCCGAAACACGTTCAGCATGATAAAAAAATAGAAGTTGCTGGTTAAAAAAACAGTAATAGGGACAAAAGCGGTTATACAGTAAAATCAAGAATCTTGGGGCAAGCCCGCGAGGTATGTTTTGGAAAATATTTTTAAAAATTGCGAGGCAAGCATCGAGGAATTAAACCCTCAATGAGGGATTAAAAATGGCTCTTTCAGTTAGAAAGAGCCATAGAAAATATATCCTATTATAGGAGAGCCTAATTTGCTTTAATAACATCTGCTTCCCTAATATTCAATGCCTTCATTACGGCATTCATATTATTTAAATCTAACTGTTGCCTAGTCTGAGCGAAATTTGCTGGTAAAACAATAATCCTGAATTTTTGATTCAATCTAAAAGCTGGAGCTAATGCAGCGAAATCTAAGGGTGTACCATCTGTATTGATCCCGTCTATAAATATATATACATCTTCGTAAGTGAAGTCAAAATTATATTGAACAGTTTTATTGCTTAAGAAGTATGTTTGAGGTAGAGGATTATATATTTCAACGGGATTTCCGTTAGAGTCTTCCCCATCGGAGGCTTTTACGTATACTAATACAGCATCCGATTCAAGTACCTCTAAATTTATTTCAGGATCATTAAAAAATAATTCAAGTGTATAGGAATTAGCAGCTGTAAAATCTCCAGTCAAATCAATTGCGGTTCCAATAAAACCATTTTCTCCAGAGGGCCCAGGAGGTCCAGGAGGTCCTTGTACGCTATCATCGGAACACGAGACGAGTGCAAAAAAAGCACATATAATAAGAGTAGCTGATTTTTTCATAATTTGATTTTTAAGGTTATGGTTTTTTATTAAAATCTATACTTGCTGAATTTACACAAAATCTTTGACCCGTGGGGGTAGGGCCATCATTAAATACATGACCTAAATGACTTCCACAATTGGCGCAAAGAACCTCTGTTCTTAGCATTCCAAATGTTTTGTCCTGCACATATTCTATAGTTCCTTCTATGGCATCATCGAAACTTGGCCATCCGCAACCGCTTTCAAATTTATGGTTGCTTTCAAAGAGTTTTGTTTTGCAGGCCGCACATTGATATTCCCCATGCTCGAAATGAAGATTGTATTTCCCGGAATTTGGAGTTTCGGTTCCTTTCTGCCTAAGCACCCTGTATTGTTCTTCAGAAAGTTCTTGCTTCCATTCTTCTTCCGATTTTTCTATAGTATACTTTTTCATTTTAAATATTCTTATTTTGTTTCAGGAATAAACTTCATCGCATCTCCGTTGATGCAATGTCTTTTTCCGGTGGTTCCCTGTGGGCCATCATTGAATAAATGCCCTAAATGCCCTCCACAAGTTGCACAATGAATTTCATCTCTGGAGTAGCCCAATTTGGCATCCGATCCCATGGCAATTCCGCCTTCGATGGCTCTATCAAAACTTGGCCATCCCGTTCCGCTATCAAATTTATGTGCTGTTTTATACAATTCAGTACCATCGGCAGCACATACGAATGTTCCTGGCTTTTTAATATCGTTCAATTCGCTGGAAAAAGGCCTTTCTGTCCCTGCTTCCCTCAATATGTGGTATTGTGCAGGAGTTAAAATCCCTTTCCATTCAGCATCTGTTTTTGATACTTCAAAAGTAGCAGCTACATCTTTTTTTGAATTTGCTTCAGATTTGTTTTTTTGAGCACTGCTATTACAGCTAACAGCTACAATTGCTAAAAATGCAAAAAATAGATTTTTCATGTTTTTTATTGTTAAAACTACAAAGATTATACCGCTATGAATGTTGTTATTTTGTTAATTACTTCAGGATCCCCTAAAATCTTTCGGTGTCCTAATCCTTGGGTGATATATAACTGACTCTTGCTTAGATTGTTGGCTATTTCGTGAGCAGAACTCACATGGACATCTACATCGTCTTCATCATGGATCACCAATGTAGGTATTTTTACTGCTTCCGCAGAAAATGCCCCGGAATAATTATCCATATCCTCCCCGAATTTTGAATCGAAATAGGCTTTCATTTTTATAGCCACTTTTTCATTCAGCTGCATATTTTTTGCAAAGTCCTTTGTAATATGGGTAACGCTGTTGGCTGTCCCTATAATTATCAATTTGTTTAGGGAAATGCCATTTTTTACTGCTCTTAAAATGGACATACCGCCCAATGAATGACCTATGCCGGCATGAAAAGGCCCATATAATTTATCTAGGTGATGGATAGATTCAATAAAAAAGGGCATCATGCTAATTTTTCCTGGTGCATTTCCATGGGCCGGGGCATCGAAACTTACGGTACTAAACCCTTTTTGAACAAGCTCTTTGGCGATAGCTGCCATTTGCGTCCCAGTACCGCTCCAGCCATGAATCAACAAAATTTTATTTTTGGATTCCCCATAATGATATACTACAATATCCCTATTTATGGAAGGAACGGTGATAGTTTCTTTAATGGAGTTTAGATCCATTTCTTTTTCCCTTTCAGGTAATTTATATTTAAACGGAGTTAGGAAAAGCCTTGCTGCAAAACGGCTTGCTATAAATGGTGAGATGGCAGTTAAAACCTTACCAGTTACCAAAAGGTATTTCGGTGCGAGTAAAACTTGCACCGGTTTCTTTTTTTCTATTGTTTGAGACATAAAATTAATTGGGAAAGCGAAGTTAATTAAAATTTAGGGATCTAAAATTTAGAATGAATAAAGGAGGTGATTTTATTAATGGTATCATTTTTGAAAATATGTAATTGTTAAAGCAAACATAAACCTTCTTTAATTGAGACTGTTGTTTTGTATTTTTATCAACCTAAAACCAAAAATCATGAGAATTAAAAATTTATTTATAGCAGTTTTTGCTGTGATGGTAATGCTTGGTTGTAAAACCAACCCCTTTACTGGAAAAAAGAATTTGAATTTTGTATCCAACGAACAAATTTTTCCTGCCGCATTTGCGCAGTACGATCAGTTTTTATCTGAAAACAAGGTAGTTACCGGAACTTCTGAAGCAAATATGGTAAAAAATGTAGGTCAGAAAATAGTAACTGCATCCGAGAGATATTTAAATGCGAATGGATACCAAGGATATTTAAAGGATTTTGCTTGGGAATTTAATTTAGTAGATGATGAGGCTGTGAACGCTTGGGCGATGCCAGGAGGAAAGGTAGTAGCCTATACGGGTATTTTACCAGTAGCTGGAGATGAAACCGGCTTGGCCGTAGTAATGGCTCATGAGGTTGCACATGCTTTGGCAGATCATGGCGCACAACGTATGAGTGCCGCACAATTACAACAATTGGGTGCAGTTGCTGGTAGTGTAGCAGTAAGTGGAAGAAGCCAACAAACCCAGCAAATTTTTGCGCAAGCTTACGGATTAGGTTCGCAAGTGGGGGTAATGTTGCCGTTTAGCAGAAGCAATGAAACGGAAGCAGATAGAATTGGATTAACATTGATGGCTATTGCAGGATATAACCCAGATGAAGCTGCAGATTTATGGAGAAGAATGGCCGCACAGAGTGATGGTAAAGCTCCACCAGAATTTTTAAGTACCCACCCATCCTCTCAAACCAGGATTAACAATCTTACTAAATGGGCTCCAGAAGCTAGGGCGGAAGCAAAAAAATATGGAGTAACTTCGTTTAAATAGGATCTTTATTATAACTTTTTTGAAAGCCGTTCTCTTAGAGCGGCTTTTTTTTTATTTTTAAAAAATGAAATATCCTCCTAAAGGAAGTAAGAAATTATTAAATGCTTGGGCATTTTATGATTGGGCCAACTCTGTTTACAGTTTGGTGATCGCTTCCGCAATCTTTCCCATATTTTATGGTGCTATCACCATCGTAAAAGATAGCAATGGTAAAATCGTAGACGATACCATAAGATTTATGGGATTTAATTTCAATAACGATTCCCTGATTAGTTATGTTACTGCTTTGGCCTTTTTGGTGGTTTCTATTTTCAGTCCTTTTTTATCTGGGATCTCAGATTATGTAGGGAATAAAAAGTCCTTTTTGAAGTTTTTCTGCTATTTGGGAGCTGTATCTTGTATTGGACTTTTTTGGTTTAGCCTGGATTTCCTTTGGTTTGGACTATTGTGCTATTTTTTCGCTCTTATTGGCTTCTGGTCCAGTTTGGTGTTTTATAATTCATATTTACCAGATATCGCCTTTCCAGAGCAGCAAGATAAAATTAGTGCGAAAGGTTTTTCCTTGGGATATATTGGAAGTGTTATTCTATTGATCATTTGTTTGATATTGATAATGAAATACGATTGGTTTGGATTTGAAGATCCAGGTTTACCTACTAGATTATCCTTTGTATTAACAGGGGTTTGGTGGATTGGATTTAGCCAATATACCTACAAGTATTTACCCAAAGGGAATAAGAAGGAAAAGCTTACAAGGAACGTTCTTTTTAATGGGTTTAAAGAAATAAATAAAATCTGGTTTGCACTTAAGCATCAGGTAAGATTGAGTAGATATTTATTGGCATTTTTCACCTACAGTATGGCGGTTCAAACCATTATGCTGATTGCAACTTATTTTGGGATCGAAGAATTGGATTGGGGAGAGCAGGATACAACAACTGGTCTAATAGTAAGTATTTTATTGATACAATTGGTTGCTATTGCTGGAGCAACCTTAACATCCCGAATAGCCATAAAAATAGGAAATATTAAAACCCTTATATATTTAAATATTTTCTGGATCCTTATATGTATTTATGCCTATTTCATAATCACCCCACAGGAGTTTTATGTTGCTGCGGCAGCCGTAGGCCTTGTAATGGGTGGAATTCAAGCCTTATCCCGTTCTACGTATTCCAAAATGATTCCCGAGAACACGTTGGATACGGCAAGTTATTTTAGTTTTTACGATGTTTCTGAAAAGATTGGGATTGTAATAGGGATGTCGATGTACGGAATTGTAGCGCAATTAACAGGAAGTGTTCGAAATGCCATATTGTTTTTAATCGTGTTTTTTGTTACTGGGGTATTTTTGTTGTTGCGAGTACCAAAAGTTAATGACCCTGTAAAAGTTAGTTAACTCTTACAGGGTCATTAATCTTAACTGTGAAATGTTTATCCGTTTTTTGTCATTATAGTAATCTCGTCACGCTGAATTTATTTCAGGGTCTCAACTTTTGTATTGAATTACTTTGTTAAGGGATTCTTCACTGCGTTCGGAATGGCGTCTTTATAAGTTTATCATAGTTTACGGATAATCAAAATGCTATTATTAACTGATGTTACGCACAAAAGTATTAAATTCCATTTATGAATGTTAATAACCTTTTAGACTTATATACTGGTTATTTGTTGGTTACACCGACTTATATTACAGCGACCGGTTTGTCATTAATGACGGGTAATAGTGTTGGTCATGAGCAAATAACGCGGTTGCTGCTATCCAGTAAAATAGACTCAAGAACCTTGTGGTTGGAAACTAAAGCTATGGTTCACGAAATTAGGTCATCAGAAGGGTTGTTGATTATTGACGATTCCATTGAGCCCAAAAAACACACAAAAACCAATCCTTTAATAAATTGGCACTACGACCATTGTAGCGGTAAAAACGTTAAAGGTGTAAATTTTGTGAGTTCCTATTATTATAGTCCCAAGTATGATATTGGCCTCCCTGTAGGTGTTGAGTTTGTAAAGAAAGATGTAGCCGTTTTAAACAAAAAAAGGAAACCTACTTTTAAAAACAAGGAAACCAAGAACGAAATGATGCGCCGCATGGTGGTACAAGCAAACCACAACATAGGTTTTAAGTATGTTTTGGCAGACAGCTGGTTTTCATCGTCAGAGAATATGAGCTGTATCGCACAAGACTGCAATTCAGATTTTATAATGGCCCTTAAATCAAACAGGGCCGTAGCATTGAGCGAACAAGATAAAGCAAAGGGCATTTATCAAAGTATTGAATCGTTAACGCTGGAAGAGCGTACTATGTCAGTTTATTTGCCAATGCAATACGAATGATCTTTTTAAAATTGTTTACATATTTCAATGCTGAATTATGATTGCATTCCCTTTTGGTTTTAAGGAAGTATTCAAATTTAGAGATAAACTGGTGGTCGATATCCTTCATGCGGTAATCTTCCGCCTTATAATTTTCGTTGATAAACTGCTCTACATGATTGTAACATGTCCAGTAACGCTTAGCCGTGCTTTTAGAAATATCTTTTACCGGAAAGCCTATCCATTTGTTCATTGTGTTGCTTAAAGACCTCTAAAGTCATTTTGGATTTGTCCTTATCTTCCACTTTTCAGGATCTACACTGCGCCCAATGTTGATTTCTGAACGCTTACTATCCATTGTAACCCTCATTAAAATTGGGGTTAGGCCTTTCTTGTTAAGCTTACTTTTTTTAATGTAAAATCGAAGATAAATTGAAGTTTCCATAGTTTGTTTAAATTAAGTCCCGAATTATTCTCTCAATTTAGTAAAAAGAAAACTTATTATAAAAAACTTTAACCTTTACAATTCACTGCAAATCAATGTATTAAACCGCTAAAAGGGACCGTTTTTGTAGTGTTCATAAAGGGTCCCGTATTAGTCCCCTTTTATATGATATTGTATGCCATTAAACGATATCATATAAAATGAAAAACCCCGTAAATCCTAGGATTTCGGGGTTTTTGATGTGAACTCTCGCCCAAAAAGTGGAGTCGAAGGGTCAAAAAATAACATCTCGACTACGCTCGATGTGACTTTCAAAAAAATTCTGGTAAAAAAGGGTATGCCCTAGTTTTATAATAATGAATGAAACTAAGTTTAATCAATAAAAAAAGCATCCATTTCAATTTAGAAATGGATGCTCATATATTAAATCATTGTAGAAGTTTATCTCAACTCGGCTTGTAATTCTTTCTCGAAGCGTTGTTGAAGTTTATTCATGATCTTATCTACTTGCTTATCTGTAAGCGTATTGTTTTCATCCTGAAATTTAAAACTTACCGCATAACTTTTTTTGCCTTCTGGTAGATGATCTCCCTGATACACATCAAACAAATTCACCGATTGTAATAAACGTTTTTCTGTTTGCTTGGCAATATCTTCAATTTGTTTATAGTTGACAGAATTGTCAATCAACAACGCAAAATCCCTACGAATGGCAGGAAATTTGGGAATGGCATTGAATTTTGTTTTCTGGTTTTTTGCGGTTTCTTGTACCAGGTCCCAGTTAAAATCTGCAAATAAGACCTCCTGTTGAATCCCGAAATGTTTAAGTATGGATTTCTTGACCACTCCAAATTCCACCAATTTCGTTTTCCCTGAGCTTATAGAAATTCCTTCAGAAAAAATATCAGATTTCACCTCACCTGTTTTAATCGAATTGATCCCGAGCCTTTCCAGAATACGTTCGATAGTTCCTTTTGTATAAAAGAAATTTCCGTTGCTTGTACCTGTTATCCAACTCTCAGAAAACTTGTTCCCCGTAACAAAAAGACTAAGGTGCTTGTTCTCAATTCTTCCGCTTTCATAATTATGATAGGTTTTGCCAAATTCAAATAACTTTAAATCTGCCTGTTTTCTATTGATGTTGTAATTCACCGCTTCTAATCCAGAGAAAAGTAAGGATTGTCTCATAACTGAAAGGTCCTGACTTAACGGATTAAGCATTGCCACATTTTGTTCTTCTTTTAACTGCTCAGATAATTTTATATAATTGGGCGTGGTTAAAGAATTCGCCATAGTTTCAAAGAAACCTTGACCAACCAACTGATTGGCAATTATATTTTGAAGCTTGTAATCCTCAAATTTCCCTGAATTTGCTATAGAGGCATTCAACTTGGTCCCAGATTCGATATTGTTGTATCCATACACTCGTAGGATCTCTTCAATAACATCAGATTGCCTTTGCACATCTACCCTGTAAGAAGGAATGGTAAGGCCCATTCCTGTTTCGGTTACATTGTTTACGCGAATTTCCAGGGATGCCAATATAGATTTGATAGTCTCTTCAGCTAAATTTTGTCCTATTAATTTATTCACTTTTTCAAAAGTTAGAAACACTTGAAAATCCTCAAACTTTTTAAAATAAAGATCATCTATCTCGCTGGTGATTTCACCACCGGCAATTCCTTTAATTAATATGGCCACACGTTTTAACGCATACTCGGTGATGCTGGGATCTATCCCCCGCTCAAATCTAAAAGAGGCGTCTGTATTCAATCCGTGTCGTTTAGCTGACTTTCGTACGCTTACAGGATTAAAATAGGCGCTTTCTATAAATAATTTGCTCGTATTTTCTGAAATCCCACTATTTATCCCTCCAAAAACACCCGCTATGCACAAAGGCTTTTCTGTATCACAAATCATTAAATCTTCTTCATGAAGTTCCCTTTCAACTTCATCTAATGTGATGAATTTTGTTCCTGTTTTTAAGGTCTTAACATGGATTTCTTTTCCGGTGATCTTATCGGCATCAAAAGCATGTAACGGCTGTCCTAGCTCGTGCATTACATAATTTGTGGCATCTATAATATTATTCTTAGGGTTAATTCCTATAGCTTTTAGCCTATTTTGAAGCCATTCCGGAGATTCATCTACTTGAATACCGGACATTGTAACACCACAATACCTGGGTGCTAAATGGGAATCTTCTACATTTATTGGAATTTTTAAACTTCTATTGTCTACATGAAAACCACTCACCGAAGGGGTGATCAATTCCAGACTTAGATCCTGCTGTTGGTAACCCGCTTTTAAATCTCGTGCCACACCCCAGTGGCTCATAGCATCGGCTCGGTTTGGAGTGAGTCCTATTTCAAAAACTTGATCATTTTCTATTTCGAAGATCTTTGTTACTGGTATACCAGGTTTTAGGTCTTCTTTTAAAACCATGATTCCATCGTGACTGCTACCTAGCCCTAGTTCACTCTCAGAACAAACCATTCCGTAACTGGCTTCTCCTCTAATTTTCCCTTTCTTGATCTCCCAAGCTTCACCTTTATCATCATATAACGTCGTCCCAATGGTTGCAACCGGTACATTTTGACCCGCCTCAATATTTGGTGCGCCACATACTATTTGCAAGGCTTCTCCATTCCCAACATCTATTTTACAAAGTTGTAATCTATCTGCGTTAGGATGGGGAAGACAACTCACCACATGCCCTGTCACAATACCTTCCAATCCTCCCTTGATACTTTGGAAACTGCTAATTCCTTCTACTTCCAAACCTAGGTCTGTAAGTAAATATCCTGTTTCTTCAGGGTTCTTAGGAAGTTTAATAAATTGTTTAAGCCAGTTATATGAAATTTTCATCGAATAGGTTTTTCAAGCTGCAAAGATACTATTACCAAAGGTATTGGCATAATTACAAAATTGTTTTTTAACGGGTTTTATGGCAAAAAATAATGGAGACAAAATTGCCTCCATTAGAATTGTCAATTTGGATTCCTGAGCTTACATAGATTTATTATAGTTCTGTACAGTTGCTTTTCCCCATTTATCTGAGCCATCTTCTTGCTGAAACACTACCCATTCTATGGAATTATTGGAATTCTTCATGACCTCGTGACGTACTTTACGATCCTTCCCTTTTCTATCTACATAAGTTTCCATTAACTCGACCTTGTTGTTGCCAAGGTCCTTAACTTTTATATATGAAACATTTATTCCTAGAGGATCTGTAGGGTTGATAAAAGCCATATCATATCTATCTTCCATGGCATCATAAACTACTATTCTTTTTCCAACAGGATTGTTTCCCTGATTGAAAATTTGCTCATCAAGATCTGTAGTTCCTTTTTCTGCTAGTTCAACAGACTTTTTCAGGTTTTTTTTAGCTTCTTCCTTATTTCCCATTTCTAACAAAAGATCTGCATAGGAATCGTAAGGATTAGCTTCTTTGCTATATTCTGCAATTTGAGCTTCAAATACTTTTTTTGCAGCATCCAGATCCTGGTCTTCCAGCATTAAGGTTCTTCAAAACCGTTATAACTTTTGTCGTCATTTAATTTATCATACATGTTAAGGCTCTGGTCTATACCATTTGCCTTGTATTCTGTATGTAACTTATCTGATAAATTTGGTTCAGATTTTTCTTGTCCTAGAACTAATGGACCCAGGCTTATAAGCAATACGCCTATAAACCCCTTAAGGTTTAAATGTGCTCTCATAATTTTAATTTAATGTTAGTATTAAAATATTTTTGGGAGGAATATTGAATTCAAAACTTAAGATTGAGGATCTTAAAATTAATTAGAATAGGAATGGCGAATGCCTTTTTAGGAGTTGCGCAAGGGCTTAAAGTTACGAAATAACTTTCAAATAACTAATAATCAGTAAACAAGAACGGGTTTGGCAGGATTTAACTTATATAATTCCAAATATTTTTGTGCTTAGTGACTTGTTGGTAGGTGTATTTTACCATTTTATGTTCGGGCAGTTCCAGGTTTGGATCTTCAGTTAATAATTTTTTAGCATAGTCCCGTGCAGTCTTAAGGATCTGATTGTCCTTTACAATATCTGCGATCTTTAGATTTAGAACTCCGCTTTGCTGGGTTCCCATAAGGTCACCGGGACCTCTGAGCTTTAAATCTACTTCGGCCAATTCAAAGCCATCATTGGTGCTCACCATAGTTTGAAGCCGGGTTTTGCTGTCCTCGGAAAGTTTATGTCCAGACATCAGTATGCAATAACTCTGCTCTGCACCTCGTCCCACGCGCCCACGAAGTTGATGCAGTTGAGAAAGCCCAAAGCGCTCGGCGCTTTCTATTATCATCACACTCGCATTAGGCACGTTCACACCAACTTCTATTACGGTGGTAGCCACCATTATTTGAGTATCCCCATTTATAAAGCGATCCATTTCGTAATTCTTGTCGGCAGGTTTCATTTGCCCATGCACAATGGAGATCTGATATTTGGGCATTGGAAATTCCCTTGAGATACTTTCGTAGCCATCCATCAAATCTTTATAATCCATTTTTTCGGACTCCTGAATTAATGGGTACACGATATAAATTTGCCGCCCTTTTTCAATTTCATCTCTTATGAATCTAAAAACTTTTAGACGATTACTATCGAATCTATGAACTGTTTTTATGGACCTTCTTCCAGGGGGAAGTTCATCTATAACAGAGACGTCAAGATCGCCATATAAACTCATCGCAAGGGTTCTTGGAATTGGCGTGGCAGTCATCACTAAAATGTGTGAAGGAAGCTCATTTTTTTTCCATAATTTAGATCGTTGTTCTACTCCAAACCGGTGTTGCTCATCTATAATTGCAAGGCCTAAATTTTTGAATTTTACCTTATCTTCGAGCAGGGCGTGAGTGCCGACAAGGATATCTAATTCCCCGTTTTCAAGTTTTTCATGAATTTCCCTCCTCTTTGAAGCTTTGGTTGAGCCAGTTAATAGTTCTATACTGGTGTTCAGTTCTTTACATAATTCAACTAAATCAGAATAGTGTTGTACTGACAAAATTTCAGTAGGAGCCATTAAGCAAGCTTGGAATCCGTTGTCAAGTGCTATTAACATTGACATGAGCGCTACTATGGTTTTTCCGGAGCCCACATCTCCCTGTAAAAGCCGATTCATTTGTGCCCCACTCCCAAGATCGCTCCTAATTTCCTTGATCACCTTCTTTTGGGCACCTGTTAATTCAAAGGGTAAATGTTCTTTATAAAAGGTTTCAAAATTATCCCCGATGGTATCAAAAACATAACCCTTAATCCTTTTTTTATGGAGCATGTTTTTAACCAAAAGTTGAAGCTGAACATAAAATAATTCTTCGAATTTTAATCGAAATTGTGCCCTGGATAATAGCTCCTGGCTCTTTGGGAAATGAACATTAAAAAGTGCT
Source organism: Gillisia sp. Hel_I_86 (assembly GCF_007827275.1). Taxonomy (NCBI): domain Bacteria; kingdom Pseudomonadati; phylum Bacteroidota; class Flavobacteriia; order Flavobacteriales; family Flavobacteriaceae; genus Gillisia; species Gillisia sp. Hel_I_86. Next base: position 3,300,399 of record NZ_VISE01000001.1, read on the forward strand.
TCTGCCCTGGAAATTAATTTAAGATCTTCGTGAATATTTTGTGGTAAGGTGTCATAAAATTTTCCTTTGGTTTCAATAAATAATTGTTGCATTAATTTATTGATCACCCTATTTGTAATTCCTTTATTGGTGAGTTTTTCTGAAGAAGGATATACAGGTTGCATTGCAGTTCGTAAACTTTTTTCATGTTCTTCCAGTAATTCCATTTCTGGGTGGGGCATGCTAAATAGCCCGTTAAACCAATTTGTTTTTCCAAAGATTACATAAGGAGTGTTGATCTTTAGGTTTTCCCGAATCCATTTTTGACCCCTAAACCAAACCAGTTCCATTTTTCCGGTTTCATTCACAAAATCGGCAACAAGTCGTTTCCCCCTTTTTTGTTCTATGGTCCTAAGACCAACAATTTTCCCTATAACCTGTACTTCAGCGGAATTCTGCTGAAGTTGGTTGATTTTATAATAGGTGGTTTTATCCAAATACCTATTGGGAAAGAAGTTGATGAGATCTTGGTAGGTGTGAATGCCAAGTTCCTTGCGAAGCAGCTCTGCCCGGTTGGGGCCAACTCCTTTTAAATAATCGATGGGGGTTTGTAGCAAATTGGCATTCATGAAACGAAGATATTAAATTCCTTTTTTAATCCCGCATTCAAGGTTTAATTCTGCGGGGTTTTACTGGAACCTGAAACCTATTTAAAGAACTTTATTGTATTATGAAAACTTGCTTAGATTCTAATGGGAAGATTTCTAATATAATAAATGGATTTTGTATTTTGCTTCCCTATTGAAGTCCCAATTCATGAAACAACTATTCCTATTGTTTTCTTTAGCATTCTATGTTGTTGGATATGCACAATATGATGGTTCATTGGAGCAAACCAATAAAGTCGATTTTCTACAAATGGATGCTGAAGTAAGTATTCTTCCGCAGAAGAAAAGTGTAGAAGGAAAGGTAGTTTATCGTTTTAAAATACTCGATCCGCAAGATTCTATTTTTATCGATGCCAAGAACATGCAGTTTTCTGAAGTGCTGCTAAATGGTAAAAAAGTGCCATACACTAACGATAGCTCTAGAATCTGGATAAAATCTGCTTTTTCACCTAAAAAAGAATACCAGCTTCATTTAAAGTATACTGCCAAACCAAAACAAGCTATGTATTTTATCAATTGGGACGCTCCCAACAATTCAAACGGGAGTAAACAAGTGTGGACGCAAGGACAAGGGAGGGATAATTCCAATTGGTTACCAAGTTTTGACGATATGACCGAAAAATTGATTTTCAACCTCACAATCAATTTTAATAAGGGGTATCAGGTTATTTCGAATGGAGGATTAGCAAAAAAAACCGCGCTCAACGATTCCATTACCCAATGGAAATTTAAGATGGAGAAACCTATGAGCAGTTACTTGGTGGCTGTTGCTGCGGGTAAATATGATAAACTCACTCTGCAATCTAAAACTGCTGTTCCCATTCATTTATATTTTGAACCTAAGGATTCCCTTAAGGCAGAACCCACCTATAGACATACTAAAGAAATCTTCGATTTTTTTGAAGAAGAAATAGGAGTGCCCTATCCATGGGAAAACTACAAACAGGTTCCCGTTCAGGATTTCCTATTTGCGGGGATGGAAAATACGGGAACAACCATCTTTTCAGATGCTTTGGTAATTGATTCTACGGCTTTCGTAGATCAGAACTATGTTTTTGTGAATGCCCATGAACTTGTCCACCAGTGGTTTGGTAATATGGTTACGGAAACCAATGGAAAACACCATTGGTTGCACGAAGGTTTCGCAACGTATTATGCATGGATGGCCGAAAAAGGGATTTTTGGAGAAGATTATTTTTACTGGAAATTATACGAATCTGCAGAACAGTTGAAAGAATTAAGCGATTCCGGGAAAGGAGAGTCTTTGTTAGACCCGAAGGCGAGTTCCCTCACGTTTTATCAGAAAGGGGCTTGGGCATTGCATATTTTAAAAGAATTGATTGGGGAAGATAATTTTAGGAAAGCGATTAAAAGTTATCTCATAGAAAATGCATATTCCAATGTAACTACTGAAGATTTTGTACGAGCAGTAGAGGAAGTATCAAAAATCGATATTTCTGCCTGGAAACAAGATTGGTTGCAACAAAGTGCTTTTCAAGGTACCGAAGCATTGGTTTCCTTAAAGAGATCTGGATTTATCACAAAATATATGGAACTGGCTTCTTTGAGGGAAACTTCAATTTTAAATAAAAAAGAATATTTAGAAAAAGCCCTGGATTTTCCTGTGAACGAATACATAGGACAAGAAACTGTTTTTCAGTTGTCTGGGGAGAGCCTTCAGGAGACAGTCCCGCTTTATAAAAAAGCGCTGGAAACAAATAATGTGATGCTTAGGCAAGCCGTGGCCGTGAGTATAGATTCGATTCCTTCAGCATTAAAATCAGAATTTATAGAGCTGTTAGAAGATGACTCTTATATCACAAAAGAAAATGCACTTTTGAAATCATGGCTTCAATTTCCTGAAGAAACCTTGAGGTTTTTAAATAGTACCCAAGGCATTCACGGCTTTCAAAACAAGAATGTAAGACTGTTGTGGTTGGTCATTAATTTGGTAAGCCCGGAAATAGATCCAGAAAAAAAACCAGCCTATTTTGAAGAATTATCGGGATATACGAGTGAAACGCTACCTTTTGGCCTAAGGCAAAACGCCTTTGGATATCTGTACCAAATAAATGCTTTTACTGAGCAGAATTTATTGGACCTTTTGGAAGGAGCGCAACACCATACATATAGCTTTAGAAATTATTGTAGAAGTTTATTGGATAAATTGTTGAAAGAAGAAGAATACCGCACAAAATATGTAGCTTTAAGTACTGTTATGGAAAATCCAGACTTAGAATTTCTAACCAAAAGATTACAAAACTAATGCGGGCATTGGTAATTTCTGGAGGTGGCAGTAAAGGAGCTTTTGCGGGAGGGGTCGCACAGTATTTAATTGAAGAAATGGGCAATGACTACGACCTCTTTTTGGGTACTTCCACAGGTAGTCTATTGATTTCTCATTTAGCGCTGAACAAGACCCAGAAGATCAAGGAGGTTTATACCACAGTTACTCAAAACAGCATCTTTAGCAATAGGCCATTTTTAATTAAAAGAATACATGGGCAAGATCAAATTTCTATAGATCATTTTAATGTCCTTCGTAATTTTTGGAGGGGCAAGAAAACTTTTGGGGAGAGTGGCAACCTTAAAAAATTGATCATGGACACAGTTTCCAGAAAAGATTTTGAAGAGCTTAAAGCCAGCAATAAGGAGATTGTGGTAACAGTTTCCAATATCTCGTTGAATGAAATAGAATATAAATCCATACATGAATACAGTTATGAGGATTTTTGCGAGTGGATTTGGATCTCTTGCAATTATGTGCCGTTTATGAGCTTGGTCCAAAAGAATGGATGTGAATATGCCGATGGGGGTTTTGGATCTATGGTACCAATAGAAGAAGCAATTAAACGAGGCGCTACAGAAATTGATGCGATCATCCTTCAAACAGAAGTAACCTATTTTAATAGATTGCCATCAAAAAACGTGTTTTCGCTCATCACCAATTTATTTGGTTTTATGCTGGATAGAATCGAAAATCAGAATATAAGGATCGGAAAGTTCGCGGCAGCCAACAAAGACGTGATTATAAATTTCTATTATACTCCCACGGTGTTAACCACAAATTCCCTTATTTTTGATAAGGTAAAGATGGAACGTTGGTGGGAGAGTGGCTTTAGTTTTGCCAAATACAAAAATGAAGAATTGAACCAAATTGAACCTTAATGCGAGCATTGGTAATTTCAGGTGGCGGAAGTAAAGGAGCTTTCGCCGGGGGGGTAGCCCAATATTTAATGGAAGAAGAAGGCAAGAAATATGACTTGTTTCTTGGAACCTCTACGGGTAGTTTGCTAATTCCCCATTTAGCAGATGGCAACATTAAAAAAGTATATGATATCTACACGAATGTTAATCAAAAAAAGATCTTTAGCATAAATCCATTTGTGGTAAAAAAGAAAGATGGTCGGGAATATGTGACCATCAATTATTTCAATATGTTTCTACAGTTTGCCAAAAAGAAGCGAACGTTTGGAGAAAGCAAGAATTTGCGAAAACACATTAAAAAGCATTTTTCTGAAGAAAATTTTAATTCAGTAAAAAACAAAGCAAAAGATGTGGTTGTTACGGTATCCAATCTGTCCAAAAACAGGGTGGAATATAAATCTATCCAGGAGTTTTCTTACGATGATTTTTGCGATTGGATCTGGATCTCTTGCAACTATATTCCCTTTATGAGCCTTGCTACCAAAAATGGTTATGAGTATGCCGATGGGGGTTTGGGCTGCGTTGTGCCTATTAGGGAAGCTATAAAACGCGGCGCAACCGAAGTAGATGCGATTATTTTGGAGGCCGAGAATATGGAGTACAACAAAGTGCTTGGTAAAAATCCTTTTTCATTGATGATAAACCTCTTCGGATTTTTACTGGATCAGGTAGAATACCACGATGTGGTGGAAGGAAAACTTGCCGCTATGAACAAACAGGTAAAATTGAACACTTATTACACCCCTGTTCAATTAACCGAGAATTCCTTGGTTTTTAATAAAAAAGCGATGACTTCTTGGTGGCAACAAGGTTTCGATTATGCCATGGAGCGCGGTATTCAAAAGAAAAATGAGCAAACCTTGTCTTTTAAGAAGATTCTTTAAACGCAATTTATCCTAGACCCTACCATTCAATAATTAAGCCCTCCCTGAGGGGTTAAATTGTATTTCGCACTTCTTTTTTAATATAATCCAAAGCCGCTTCTGTAGGTGGTACTTGATCCATCAAGGCGCTTAAAATATTTTGTCTCAATTCATCGGCATTGGTCACACTATCCTTTTTTGCTGTTTTCCGAATAATGCCAATAGTGGCATTTTTAGATGTTCTAATAACATTCCAACATTCTGAAGAAAGATAGATCTGTTGCGCTAGATTATGATCGAATTCCTGATCTATGGTTTGTACCAACATATCCTCGTATGCACCCAAATCATTGGATTTTGGTTTTATCCGGAGCAATAATTTTCCCATGGAAATTCTTTCCAGAAACAAGGCCATTCTCTCAAAAGCCTGTAATTTAATGGGGAGAGCGATTTTTTGATTTTCTATCCTTAGTTGATACAGTCTTCTTTTTTCTTCATTGGAAGTATGCATTTGAAAAAAATAAAAAGAGATCAAACCAATAATTACGGCCGGTAGTAGATAAAATAAAAGTTGTAGGAGATTGATGTCGGTCATAGTTAATTTGTGTTGTATACAGAGGTTTCTTCGGTTTCTGCTTCTTTGGTTTTTACTTCTTTTCCTTTGGAGTATGTTCCACCCAGATATGGACAGTCCATATGTGCCTGTACAGAGGTAAATGGCACCCTGGTTTTTTGGTACTTAAACGTTGAAGCTAGGGTTTTTGTTATATTCTTATCACTTAAATTAATATCTACATCGTCCATTGTAAATTGTGAAGGATGTTCATAACCGCAAGCAGGGGTAATCTCCAGCAGTTCCTTTTTGAATTTTGTAAAATAGAAATTCACCCTATCTGCCTTATCCTTAACATTGATTCCCGCTTGTAACCATCTATTATGGGTGGTGATTCCTGTTGGGCAGGTGTTGTTATGGCAAGCTTGTGCTTGGATACAACCAATACTTATCATCGCTTCCCGGGCCACATTAATGCAATCTGCTCCCATCGCTAAGGCCATCGCGGCTTTATCGGGAAAACCGAGCTTACCACTAGCAATAAATACAATTCTTTCTGTAATTCCTTGCTTCAGAAAAACATTGTACAAATTTGTAAATGCATTTATAAAAGGCAGGGAAACATGATCTGCGAAACTTGGGGGAGCGGCTCCAGTACCACCTTCGCCACCGTCTACGGTAATAAAATCCGGTCCACGATTGGTTTCCTTCATTATTTGTGCCAATTCCTCCCATTGTTTTAAATGTCCAATAGCCGATTTTATTCCCACTGGTAAGCCTGTAGCTTCTGCAATTTCTTCAATAAAATCCACCATTTCAGCTACGTTGATAAAAGCAGAATGAGTTGGTGGGGATAGGATGTCTTTTCCTAGAGGCACATGGCGTATTTCAGCAATTTCTTGAGTGATCTTAGAAGCTGGCAGCACACCCCCTTTTCCCGGTTTGGCTCCTTGAGATAACTTAACCTCAATGGCTCTTACCTGTGGATTCTCCTTAACCAATTTTAATAGCTTGTCCATGGAAAAATTCCCGTCATCTCCACGAACCCCAAAATATCCTGTCCCAAAATGAAACACCACATCTGCTCCCATTTTGTGATAAGGGGAAAGTCCACCTTTTCCCGTATTATGGTATGCATTGGCCAATAAACAACCTTTATTTAGGGATTCTACAGCCTTGGCATAGAGCGATCCAAAACTAATGGCAGAAACATTGATGATGGATGTAGGTCTATAAGGCCTTCTCGTTTTATTGAAAGAACCCATTACCTTGGCACAGGCAATAAAATAAGGATGTTCAAAATTAGGATGTGATTTTTCCAGTTTATAGGCAAGCATGGAATTATTTATGAAAATATAATTGGTCCTATAGATATCCTCATCGGTACCAAAGCTTTCATAATTATTCTCGTTTTTAGCCGAGGCGTAGATCCATCCGCGTTCATTTCTATTAAAAGGAAGCTCTTCCCTGTCACTGGCAACAATATACTGCCTTAGTTCAGGACCTATGCTTTCCAAGAAATAGCGCAAATGGCCCACCACCGGAAAGTTGTGTTTTATAATATGTTCTTTACTGAAGAAGATATCCTTTATGGTTACAAGGACTAGGAAAATTAGAACCCAAGCCCACCAAGGTATACTTCCAAGTATATCTAATAGATCATTCATCTTAATTGTGTAAATAATCAAGTGCCAATTGGGACATTACTTTTACCCCCAACAACATGCCGCTTTCATCGATAAAAAAGTCTGGAGTGTGGTGCGGTGCAGCATCTGTGGCCCCTGGAGTTTGTCCTCCCAAAAAGAAGTAAAATCCAGGCACCACTTCCTGAAAGAATGAAAAATCTTCTCCCCCGGTTGTAGCTTTAACCAATTCCACTTTATTTTTTCCCGCAATATTTTGTAAGGTAGGCAGCATTTTTTCTGTTAAAGCAGGATCGTTATAAGTGATAGCCGTATTATTCTGAAATTCTATGCTAGCATCCCCGCCATAAGCCTTAGCAATTGCAGGTACCATTTCGCTCATTCTTTTTAGGATTTTAGCCTTCATATCGGCATCCAAGGTTCTTATGGTTCCAATTAATTCCGCAGATTCTGGGATTATATTAAACCGCACACCACTGGTTATTTTACCAACCGTGATCACTGCTGCGCCGTCCACCAGTTTGGAATCCCGACTTATTATAGTTTGTAAACCGTCTATGATTTTTGCTGAAATCAGGATTGGATCGGTACCGCTCCAAGGGGCAGAACCGTGGGTTTGCTTTCCTTGTACATTAATTACAAAACGTTCTACCGCTGCCATGGTGCCTTCTGGTTTGTACCGAATGGTCCCAACAGGGGTACTAGAATTTATATGTAACCCAAAAATAGCATCTACGTCTGGGTTTTTAAGCACTCCTTCTTCAATCATTACCGAAGCTCCTCCTTTTTCTCCCGGGGGTGGACCTTCTTCTGCTGGTTGAAAAATGAATTTTACCGTACCGTTTATCTTATCTTTATTTTTGGAAAGTATTTCGGCAACTCCCATTAAAATTGCGGTGTGGGTATCATGACCGCAGGCGTGCATAACCCCAGTACTGGTTCCTAAAAATTCTGTGGTAACTTCAGATTTAAAAGGCAACTCATTTATTTCGGTTACCGGTAGGGCATCGATATCGGCTCTTAAAGCAACTACTTTTCCTGGATTATTCCCTTTTAAAATACCAACGACCCCAGTTTTTGCAACTCCGGTTTGTACTTCTAGTCCTAGGCTCTCAAGATGTTTTGCTATTTTTTCAGCAGTTTTAAATTCCCGGTTTGAAAGTTCTGGATGTTCATGAAAATCCCTTCTCCATTCTATCACTTTTGGTTCAATCTCGTTAATTTGAGATTCCATATCGGGTGTCATTTGGGCTTGAGTTCCTGTTGCAAACAAGAAAGACAAACAGAAAAAGGTATATTTCATAGGTGTGTGCTTAAATTTAAAAATTAATAAGGCGATAGCCTTTATTTTGAAGCTGTACCAAGGCCGTCATTGCAGAAAGCGCTATTTGAACTTCCGGTAATACTTCAGATTTTGTGATTTTTCTATGAGCAGCAGTTTGACCACATAAAATCACCTGGACTCCTTGATTTGCCAAAAGTGAAATTAATTCGGCATTCGGATTTACAGAGATTTCAGGAAATTTCTCGTTGTAGAATTCGTCCTTTAATATTTCAGGATAAGCCCCTCCATGAATTACCAATGCAACCTGAATGTTTTTAGCAGGTATACCGGCAGCCCTGTGCATATTTATAAACCTGGCTGCCGTTTCTATAAGCTTGTTTGGTTGGGAAGGATTATCAAAATTTTTGGCCACATCAAAAACCACTTTGAATTGCGCAGTAGTATCTGTTTTAAAGTCAGGATTGGAAACTTCATAGATTTTTCCGTATTCCTTGATCACCTCCCCGGAATGTGCTTCTTGAGCAAAAGATGCGGTAGAAATAGCAAGGCTTATTAGAATAAAAAGGCTTCTTATCATTTTGTTTATAATATTAAAATTGGTAATTTTTTTTGTATATCCTCTTTTAGACATAAACTTCTTTCGTCACCCTGAATTTATTTCAGGGTCTCAATTTATTGTTCTAAAATTCTGAAACTCCCGAACGATCGGGACAGAATGACGTACTTTATCAATTTATGACACTTTACGGATATACAGTTTTTTTCCGAAGCTAAATATATTTAAAATAATAGGCACGTCATAATTTGCAGCCTTTTTGTTTAAAAGTAAGACCAAAAGGAGTTTTAAAGTACATCTTAATTGGTTAAATTCACAGCTTAAAAGAAAGTATAAATTTGGAATCTTATTTAGCAGAATTAAACGATGCCCAAAAGGCTCCCGTTCTTCAGAAAGATGGTGCAATGATAGTGATTGCGGGAGCAGGATCTGGGAAAACGAGGGTGCTGACCTACAGGATCGCTTATTTGATGAGCAAGGGAGTAGATCCCTTTAATATTCTTTCGCTAACTTTTACCAACAAGGCAGCGAGGGAAATGAAAAAAAGGATCTCCCAGATTGTTGGAAGTAGTGAGGCAAAGAATTTATGGATGGGAACTTTTCACTCTATATTTGCCAAAATGTTGCGTTTCGAGGCCGATAAATTAGGCTATCCTTCAAATTTCACCATTTACGATACCCAAGATTCACAGCGCCTTATTTCAGCAATTATCAAAGAGATGGGGCTGGACAAGGATATCTATAAATACAAGCAGGTATACTCGAGAATATCTTCCTATAAAAATAGCTTGATCACTGTTAAAGCCTATTTTCAGAATCCTGAGTTGCGTGAGGCTGATGCGATGTCCAAGAAACCCAGGCTTGGGGAAATCTATAAAAACTATGTAGATCGCTGTTTTAAAGCAGGCGCCATGGATTTTGATGATTTATTGCTGAAAACCAATGAGCTATTGAACAGGTTTCCGGAAGTACTTCAGAAATATCAGAATCGTTTTCGTTATATTTTGGTAGATGAGTACCAAGACACCAACCATTCCCAATACCTTATTGTAAAAGCGCTTTCAGATAAATTTCAGAATATATGTGTGGTGGGGGATGATGCGCAAAGTATTTATGCCTTTCGCGGAGCGAACATCAACAATATCCTGAATTTTCAGAAGGATTACGATAATGTACAAATGTACCGTTTGGAGCAAAATTACCGTTCCACCAAGAACATTGTAAATGCGGCCAATTCCATCATAGAAAAGAATAAAACCAAACTGGATAAAGTGGTTTGGACCGCAAATGACGATGGGCCAAAGATTATTGTAAACCGGTTGCTGACCGATGGAGATGAAGGGCGGTATGTAGCGAGCTCTATTTTCGAGAACAAGATGCAAAAGCAAATGAACAATGGGGATTTTGCAATCTTGTATAGAACCAATGCCCAGAGCAGGGCTATGGAGGACGCACTGCGTAAAAGGGAAATCCCTTATAGAATTTATGGCGGACTCTCTTTTTATCAACGCAAAGAGATCAAGGATGTCTTGTCTTATTTAAGATTGTTGGTAAACCCAAATGATGAGGAAGCATTAAAGAGGATCATTAATTTTCCTGCTAGAGGAATAGGTTCTACTACCATCGATAAATTGACCATTGCCGCCAATCAATATGGTAAATCCATTTTTGAGATCATCGAAAATCTGGATCATTTGGATCTCAAGATAAATTCGGGAACCAGGAACAAGCTGGCGAACTTCGCGAATATGATCAAGAGTTTCAAGATCCTTACTGAAAATGCAGATGCATTTGTGGTTGCAGATACGGTAGCTCGGAAAACCGGGCTCATTCAAGAGCTTAAAAAAGATGGAACTCCAGAAGGAATAGCAAAAATCGAAAATATTGAAGAACTCCTTAACGGGATCAGGGATTTTGTGGAAGGACAGCAGGAGATAGCAGATGTTACAGGTTCTTTAGCGGAATTCTTGGAAGATGTGGCCTTGGCAACAGATATGGACAAGGAAACCAACGAGGACCATGTGGCACTTATGACCATACATTTGGCAAAAGGACTGGAATTTCCGTTTGTATATATAGTAGGAATGGAAGAAGACCTTTTTCCTTCTGCAATGAGTATGAACACGCGTTCTGAATTGGAAGAAGAACGAAGATTGTTTTATGTGGCATTAACCAGGGCTGAAAAGCAAGCATATTTAACTTATACACAATCCCGATATAGATGGGGCAAATTGGTAGATGCAGAACCAAGTAGGTTTATTGAGGAAATAGATGAAGCCTATATGGATTATATGATTCCGCAGGATGATTATAAATATAAGCCCTTGATGGATATCGATATTTTTGGAGATGTAGATAAAAGCAAGCTAAGGCAATCAAAACCAAAATTAGGAACCCCACCCCCAGCTCATAAACCAAATGAGGAGCAGTTAAAGAAACTCAGAAAGCTTAGGCCAACTACTGCAAATTATCCTACAGCTTCGATAAAGGACAGCGTGAAACTGGAAGCAGGAAACGAAGTTGAACATATTCGTTTTGGAAAGGGAAAAGTGCTGAATATCGATGGTATTGGACAGGATAAAAAAGCGGAGATCAATTTTGAAAATGGCGGTGTTAAAAAACTGTTGTTGAGATTCGCTAAACTGAAGCTGCTTTCTTAAATTAGTTATTGTTTTAAGCAAAATATTAAAATGAAATTATAATGGCCAACCTAATAAAAATTTACGACGAGAACCCAAATCCAAAAGACATCAAGAAAGTTGTTGATGTGCTAAGGAAAGGAGGTTTGATAATTTACCCAACAGATACGGTTTATGGAATGGGTTGCGATATTACAAATACAAGTGCTTTAGAGCGTATAGCACAAATAAAACAAGTGAAATTGGAGAAGGCTAATTTTTCATTTATTTGCGAAGACCTAAGTAATCTATCAGACTATGTAAAGCAAATAGACTCCCCAACTTTTAAAATTCTAAAGCGCAATTTACCTGGGCCATTTACTTTTATCCTTCCGGGAAACAACAATCTTCCAAATGTCTTCAAGAAAAAGAAAACTGTGGGGATTAGGGTGCCAGATAATAATATTTGTCGGGCGATTGTAAGGGAACTAGGGAATCCTATAGTTTCAACATCTATAAAAGATGAGGATGAGGTTATTGAGTACACAACAGATCCTGAATTGATTCTCGAAAAGTGGCATAATCTGGTGGATCTTGTAATCGATGGCGGCTATGGAGATAATGTAGCTTCTACGATAATAGATCTTACCGGAGATGAGCCAGAAGTGATCAGAGAAGGAAAGGGGAGTTTGGAGCTTATGTAGCTTTTTAGGAAATAATTATATTTGTAAATAAAAAAAGCCCCGCATCGGGGCTTTTAATTTTTAAAGAAGGTTTAGCTTATTTAGCTTCTTTCATTCCTTGCTCTATAAGATTGTAGAATTGGTCTAATTTAGGCAAGATCACGATTCGTGTACGTCTATTCTTAGAACGTCCATCTTCAGAGTCGTTGGAAGCCAAGGGCACATAGTAACTTCTACCCGCAGCGGTCATTCTTTCTGGTGGTACACCAAACTCGTCTTGTAATACCCTAACAACAGAAGTTGCACGTTTAACACTTAAGTCCCAGTTATCTTCGAACATTGCAGTTTTAATAGGTTTGCTATCTGTATGTCCTTCCACCATAAATTCGATTTCCGGCTTGTTTTTTACCACAGTTGCAACTTTTCCTAGTACTTCTTTTGCACGAGAGGTAATATTATACCTTCCACTGTCGAACAACAATTTATCCGAGATAGAAACGTAAACCACACCTTTTTCGACATTAATGCTAATATCCTCATCGCTCATGTTTCCAAGAACACCTTTAAGGCTGGTAACCAAGGCCAAAGTAACAGAATCTTTTTTGCTAATTGCATCCTGCATACGCTGGATCTTCATATCCTTTTCTTTGATGCTCTCCAATGATTTTTCAAGGTTAGAAGCTTCTTTTGTGGAAAGAGTTGCTAAGTTTCCAACATTGTTCAATAATGCAGAATTCTGATTATTAAGGGTTTTAATTTGTGCGTTTAAACTTTCTTTTTCATCCAAACAAGAATTCAATTTAACGGTCGCAGTGTTTAATTGATCCTTTGTCTCTTGTTGTAAAGTTTCGAGTTCAGCGTATTTCTTCTGTGACACACAAGAAGAAAGTAATAAAGCGGCTGTTGCCGTAAGTAACATGATTTTCTTCATAATTTGTTGTAAATTTTATTTGTTAGATTTTTTCAAAGCTATCAAAATTAGTGCCCATAAACTAGTTTTTGCCTTGAAACATTATAAATCGGAAAATTTTTTTTGACCCAATCCATAATTCCGGTAAACAACGGAAATTTTTGAATAATAATTATCTTTCTTGGGAAGTTTTTTACGCTTTTTTAAAAGAATATTTAAATGCTTGTAAAAGCTCATATGTGCTTGAAAAACAGCAGTGAAGTGACTGAATTTAAATTCGAATAAAAATTTAATTGCTGCCACGCCATCCAAAACCATTCGCAAAAGAAGCACCAAGATAATTTTATTGGAAGGCACATTCTTAATCAGGTTAAATAGGCTATTTCTGAAATTGAAAAATGTCTTTTTTGGGTTCATGCTACTTAAAGTTGCACCGCCTACGTGATACACCACAGAATTTGGGGTGTAAACCACCTTGTGCCCATAGTTATGAAGCCTCCAGCAGATATCTATTTCTTCCTGGTGAGAGAAATAATCTTCATCTAATTTGCCAACTTCGTAATATTGATCCCGTTTTATAGCCAAACACGCCCCACTTGCCCAAAAGACCTCCATTTCGTCATCATATTGTCCCAAATCTTTTTCCAAATTATCAAAAATCCTTCCCCGACAATAAGGATAGCCAAACTTATCTATAAAACCCCCGGCGGCCCCTGCATATTCAAAATGGGTTGGTCTTTTATAATCCAAGATTTTTGGTTGTACCGCAGCTACCTTTTTGTCATTTTTAAAAATAGCTTTAATGGGAGGAATCCAGTTGGGCGTGACTTTTACATCACTATTCAACAGAATAAAAATATCTTCAGTTAATCCAGCTAAAGCATCATTATAACCTTTTGCATAACCACCATTCACTTTGTTTTGAATGATCCCTACTTCAGGAAAATTGGCTTCAACATAAGAAACAGACATATCGGTAGAAGCATTGTCCGCCACATAGAGATTGGCTTCTTTCGAATATTCAACAACCGCTGGCAGGAACTCTTTTAAAAGAGCCAGTCCATTCCAATTCAATATTACTACCGCAACAGTCTGACTCATTCTATATTCTGATTTTTTATTCCCTGACGTCAAAAGTAAACAGAATAAATTTTAGGTTAAAGCACGGGGGCCTACAATTGATATTCTGGGAGGGATTGTAAAAACTGATACTTTTCCAGTTCGTAATCCAATTGACAAAAATGATGGTCCAAGCCATTGGTGACCATAAGGTAGGTGGCATCCAAACTCATATTATATCTGGCAATTTGATCGAAGGTGTCCTGGGTGATCTTTATGGAAGGTGCTTTGCATTCCACAATTATATGGATATCCCCTTTTGAATTATAAACTACTACATCGTACCTTTTAATTCGCTTTCCTATTTTGAGTTGTTTTTCAACATTAATAAGGCTTTTGGGGTATTTTTTTTCTGAAATTAGATACTGAACGGTATGTAATCTCACCCATTCTTCAGGAGTAAGGATTATAAATTTTTTCCTGATCTCATCGAAAACGGCTATTTTATTTTCGCTATTTTTGAAGCGAAATGTATATTGCGGAAAATTCAATTTTTGCATCAGTTCAAATAAACAAAATTATAAAGTTATAGCTCAGGAATTTTTCAATTTAATCTCGGGTTGGAACCTAAGTGATCTTGTATAATTAATACCTTTTGAAGTAAAAAAACTTCAATTAAGTACGCCAAACTGCCTTACACCCTTATGGAAGACGCAATTCAAATAGTTACTTCAATTAAAAACGGACAGGTAAAACCCATCTATTTTTTAATGGGCGAAGAGTCCTACTATATAGATAAGATTGCCAAATATATAGAAGCTCATCTTATGCCGGAGGAGGAAAAGGGTTTTAATCAAATGGTGATGTACGGGCGGGACACTACAGTTGATGAAATAATTAGTAATTCCAAGCGATATCCTATGATGGCCCAGAGGCAGGTGATTATTGTAAAAGAGGCACAGGACCTTTCCAGAACTATTGAGAAATTAGAAGCATACTCCGATAATCCACAACCTACAACAACTTTGGTGGTATGTTACAAGTACAAAAAAATCGATAAACGAAAAAAGCTATATAAGTCGGTGGCTAAAGCCGGGGTGATCTTTGAAAGTAAAAGGCTGTATGAGAATCAGGTATCAGATTGGATTCAGAAAACACTAAAAGCTAGCGGATATGCCATTTCTCCAAAAGCATCCCAAATGCTGGTGGAATTTTTGGGAACCGATTTAAGCAAGATCGATAATGAACTGCAAAAATTACAATTAATAGCCCCAAAAGGCACCAATATTACTCCCGAGCTCATTGAAGAAAATATTGGGATAAGTAAGGATTTCAATAATTTTGAACTCAGAAAGGCTATTGGAATGCGCGATTCTGTTAAAGCGCATAGAATTATAAATTACTTCGCACAAAACACCAAGGACAACCCTATGGTAGTAACAGTATCCTTATTGTTTGGATATTTCTCCCAAATATTGCAATATCACGGCACAGCCGATAAATCCAAGGCCAACGTTGCCAAGGTACTAAAGGTGAATCCTTATTTTGTGGCAGATTATGTTTTGGCAGCCAGGAATTATCCAATGAAAAAGGTGAGCCAGATCATTACCTATTTGCGGGAAACAGATGTGAAAAGCAAAGGAGTTGGTGCTGCAAATATGCCTGCTGGCGATCTATTAAAGGAATTGGTTGTAAAAATAATGAATTAAATGAGGGGATTTAAAACGTGGATAGATGCAGCAAGACTTAGAACTTTACCTTTATCGATAAGTGGAATTATTGTAGGGACAACCATTGCGGTTCATCAGGGGTATTTTAATATAGTGATTTTTAGCCTGGCATTGGGAACCACACTGGGACTCCAAATCTTATCCAATTTCGCCAACGATTATGGGGATGGGGTCAAAGGAACCGACAATCAGGATAGAGTTGGCCCTACTAGAGCTTTGCAGGGCGGTATGATTACTGAAAAGGAGATGAAACAGGGAATTGTACTTACGGCAATATTAACCTTGTTCATGGCGGTGCTTTTAATTTATTCAGCTTTTGGACAGGAACATTTTTGGTATGCTATTATCTTTTTTCTATTGGGGGTAAGTGCTATTGTGGCAGCAATTAAATACACCGTTGGTACCAATGCTTATGGCTACAGGGGTTTGGGAGATGTTTTTGTATTTATATTCTTTGGGCTGGTGGCCGTTTTGGGGACCTATTTTCTTTATGCCCGTGAGATATATTGGATTGCTTTATTGCCCGCAACCGCTATAGGAATGCTAAGTGCGGGAGTACTGAACCTTAATAATATGAGGGATAGAATTTCCGATGAAAAATCTGGAAAAATCACGCTAGTGGTAAAAATGGGGCAGAAATGGGCTAAAAATTATCATTATTCCTTGATTCTGGGTGCTATATTTTCCCTTATTATATTTAGTGTGTTAATGTCCAAAGAGCTCAATAATTTCATCTATATAATTGCCTTTATTCCTTTGGTCCTTCACTTAAAGAGAGTGGTACAAAATGAGGATCCCCAAAAACTAGATCCAGAACTTAAAGTATTGGCTTTAACAACCTTTGCAATAGCTGTTTTGTTTGGGATTGGTTTAATTATTTAACAGGAATTAAAATTTAACATCGGGTTGAGGTTTAATCCCTTTTCAATGTTTATTTTTATGCTTATCCGTTTAAACACCTAAAAATAGGTTTTGTCTCCCTGAGCGGAGTCGAAGGGTTAAACAAAGACGTCTCGACTGCGCTCGACGTGGCATTTTTAGTTCCATTGTGCCTTTTAGGCATATTAGCGGATATACAGTTTTATTGAAATTCAATGTCTTTCCAATGATTATAACTTTTTACGGTCAAAATTCCTTCGGAATTAAAATAGGTGATAGCAGTATTATAGTAGATCCATTTATTACAGGAAATAAACTTTCCAAAGATGTAATAAATATCCAAGATTTAAAAGCAGACTTTATCTTGCTTACGCATGCGCATCAGGATCATATTCTGGATGCCGAGGCTATTGCAAAAAATACGGGAGCCGTAATTGTTAGCAATTTTGAGATCGCAACCCATTATGAGGATAAAGGTTTCGAAGTGCATCCTATGAATCATGGGGGCTCTTGGGATTTTGAATTTGGAAAAGTGAAATATGTAAATGCCATCCATACCAGTTCTTTCCCAGATGGTTCCTATGGGGGACAACCCGGAGGATTTGTGATAGAAGGGGAGCATAAGAATATTTATATCGCAGGAGATACTGCTTTAACTATGGATATGAAGCTTATTCCATTAAGTACTACGCTGGACCTGGCAATTTTGCCCATTGGGGATAATTTTACAATGGGAGTAGAAGAAGCTATACTAGCCAGTGATTTTGTTGAATGTGATAAAATAATAGGTTGCCATTACGATACTTTTGGATACATAGAAATAGACCACGAGGAAGCAAAGCGTAAATTTTATGAAAAAGGGAAAGATCTTATGCTTTTGGAAATAGGTGAAAGTATCGAGCTTTAATTTTGAAATTCTTTAATTCTTAATGAAAGCAACTTATCGCAGACATCTTCTTGAATTTAAACGCCCAAGTGGAACTTCCCGGGGTGTTCTTACCACTAAGGAAACCTGGTTTATAATTATAAATTCTGAAGGCAAAACGGGTATTGGAGAGTGCGGACTCTTAAGGTCTCTTAGCATAGATGATAAACCGGATTATGAAAAGAAATTGGCCTGGGTGTGTGAAAATATCTCCCTAGGTGCAGAAGCACTTTGGGGGCAACTTTTGGAGTTTCCCTCGCTGCAATTTGGAGTGGAAATGGCCTTTAGATCTTTGGAAGCTTCAACTCCTTTTTTATTGCACCCTTCAGGATTTACCAAGGGACATGATTCCATCCCAATAAATGGTTTGGTTTGGATGGGTGAAAAATCTTTTATGAAGGAGCAAATTCTCGATAAGATCAAAAATGGATTTAAATGCATTAAGCTGAAAATTGGTGCGATCGATTTCAATGCCGAATTAGATCTACTTAAATTTATAAGATCCGGGTTTTCTTCGGAAGAAATAGAAATAAGGGTAGATGCTAACGGTGCTTTTTCTCCGGAAGAAGCCTTTATAAAGTTAGAACGGCTTAGTAAATTCAACATCCATAGTATAGAGCAGCCAATAAAGCAGGGACAACTTGATGAAATGGCTAGATTGTGCGAGGTTGCTCCTGTCCCAATCGCCCTGGATGAAGAACTAATTGGTGTTACTGGTGTAACATATAAGAGAAAACTACTACAAACAATAAATCCTCAATACATTATTTTTAAGCCGAGCTTAATTGGTGGGTATCGGGGCACAGAGGAATGGTTGCAATTGGCAAATGAAATGAATATAGATTGGTGGGCAACAAGTGCTTTGGAAAGCAATGTGGGTTTAAACGCCATAAGCCAATGGACATACACGAAAAAGTCCCAATTGCCACAAGGTCTTGGAACCGGTGGCCTTTATACCAACAATTTTGAGTCCCCGTTAGAAGTGAAAAACGGAACTATTACGTACAACCCTGAAACCCCTTGGGGTTTTAATTTATAATTTATACATGTTTATACAGCAAGCATTTAATTACCAACATAGTTTTTGGAGATATTTATTGGGGCTCTCCATAATAATCTTAGCAGTAATCCTCGGGCAAATTCCATTGGCAGTCGCCATGTTTATGGAAGGTGGGATGGATATCGTTGGAATGGAGGAAAATGAAATATTGAAGATATTGGACCCCAATTTAAACCTGTTTTTATTGCTACTTACTTTTGCAGTAGGGCTGTTTGCCTTGTTCTTTGTGGTAAAATTTATCCATTATCAACCTATTGGGACGGTTACCACATCTCGCAAAAAAGTAGATTGGGGAAGGTTTTTCTTCGGATTTGGGTTGGTGGCAATTTTTTCAGTTTCGGTGACAGCTTTCGATTATTTTTCCAATCCTCAGGATTATATAGTGAATTTCCAGTCGGGGCCATTTTTTATAATGCTCATCATCGCTTTGATCATGATCCCATTGCAAACCAGTTTCGAGGAATATCTATTCCGAGGCTATTTAATGCAAGGAATTGGGGTGTTGGTTAAGAATAAATGGTTTCCGTTGATATTGACATCAGTCGTATTTGGTGGCCTGCATTTCTTTAATCCAGAGGTGACAAAAATGGGAAATATTATCATGATCTACTATATTGGTACAGGTTTTCTATTGGGTATTATGACGCTGATGGATGAAGGTTTGGAGTTGGCTTTGGGTTTTCATGCTGGTAATAACTTATTAACAGTGGTTCTGGTCACTGCAGATTGGACTGCATTTCAAACGGATTCCTTATTAAAGGATATATCAGATCCAACAGCGGGAGTAGATGTGTTAATCCCAATTTTCGTAGTCTATCCCTTGTTTTTGTTTATAATGGCCAAGAAATATGGATGGAGCAATTGGAAGGAGAAATTAACAGGAAGGGTAGAAGCTCCAGTTGTTGATAATTATATTCAAAATATAGAAAATCCATAAATATTTTTGTTAAATTTAAACATTAATATTAACTAATTTGTTAAAAAACAGGTTTAATGCTTGAAAAATTCAGTATTCCAGATACTCATAAAGATTTTAAGATCAACAAGTTGCATTTTTCCAATGAAGATTTGGCGAAAGTGGCCTATAACTTCATTAAAGAAGGAGAGCCACATGAAGGAGAGGTTGGAGAATTTCTTTTAGATTGGGTAAAATCTTCTAAATTTATTGAAGTAAAAACTTCTGGTTCTACCGGTGGATCAAAAAAAATAAAGGTAAGGAAAGAACACATGATCAATTCTGCCTTAGCTACAGGTAAATTTTTTGAACTACCGGCAGGTTCCACTGCCTTAATGTGTTTACCTGCAAAATATATAGCGGGAAAAATGATGTTGGTGCGCGCAATGGTGTTGGGCTGGGAACTAGATTTGGTTCCACCTTCTTCAAACCCGCTGGATAATCTCTATAAAACCTACGATTTTTGCGCCATGACCCCGTTTCAATTGGATAATTCTATAAGTAGATTGCACCTTATCAAGAAATTAATTGTTGGGGGAGGAGCGGTTTCCCCGAACTTACAGAAAATGGTTCAGGGTTTGAACACCAAGGTTTATGAAACTTTTGGAATGACAGAAACCGTTTCACATATTGCGGCGAAACGATTAAATGGTAAAAAGAAAAAAACTTCTCCTTTTAAACTAATGCCAAATGTGCATATTTCAGTAGATGCTAGGGAATGTTTGGTAATAAAGGCACCTTTAATTTCAGATGACGTTCTAATTACTAACGATGTAGTAGAAATTAAAACCTATAAGCAGTTCTATTGGAAGGGCAGGTACGATAATGTGGTAAATTCTGGTGGAATAAAATTGTTTCCAGAAGAAATTGAAAATAAATTGAGCGAGGTGATCAATGGCCGGTTTTTCTTTATTGGGATGCCGGATGATGCGCTTGGCGAGAAATTGGTGTTGTTTGTAGAAGCATATTTTTCTGAAGAATTGCTTTCAGAACTTCAAGTGAAGGTGCAATCTTTAAAAGAGCTTCATAAGTACGAAGTTCCGAAGAAAATCTACCTGATCCAGAAATTCGAGGAAACTCCCAATGGGAAGATCCATAGAAAGAATACTCTTCGAAGTAAAATGAAGTAACTTCCCTTTCTAATTTTCAACAATTGTTTTTATGTACAAATACTTAATCCTTTTCCTATGTGTTGGTTTTTCGCTCAACGCACAAATCCTTTCAGAAAAAAACAGGGCAGAAGTTATAGATGACATACTTCAGGATAAATTCGAAAATTTATTGCCAGATTTAATGGAGAGGGCGGGAATAGACATGTGGGTATTGATTTCCAGGGAATACAACGAAGATCCTGTTTTAAAAACAATGTTGCCGTCCACTTGGTTAAATGCCAGAAGGCGTACTATTTTAGTTTTTTATAAACCAAACGGCTCGAATCGTGTTGAACGATTGGCGGTAGCCAGATACAATATTGGCGATAATATTACTTCGGTTTGGGATAAAGAAAAAGAACCAGATCAATGGAAAGCGCTTGTAGATCTAATTGCTGAAAAGAACCCTTCTAAAATTGGATTGAATTTTTCTAAAAATTTTGCAATTGCCGATGGCTTGGTAAAAACGGATCATGAAGAATTTCTTGCAAACTTACCAAGTGAGCTGAAACCAAAAATAGTATCTGCTGAAGATCTTGCAATTGGCTGGATAGAAACCAGAACTCCTATGGAAATGGAGCTATATGAAGGGTTGGTGGAAATAACACATGCAATTATTGCTGAAGCTTTTAGCAGGAAAGTGATAAGCCCTGGAAAAACAACATCTGAAGAAGTGGTTTGGTGGATGCGCCAAAAAGTAACAGAGTTGGGCTTGGAAACTTGGTTTCATCCCACGGTGGATATTCAGAGAAAAGAAGATGATTTAAAAGATCATATCGATGCTTTTTCAAATGGGTATGGAGAAACGGTGATCCAGCCGGGAGATTTATTGCATTGCGACTTCGGCATATCATATTTAAGGCTAAATTCAGATTGCCAGCAACATGCTTATGTTTTAAAAACAGGTGAAACCGAAGCACCTAAATTCTTACAGGCAGCTTTAAAAAAGGGAAACCAACTTCAGGATATACTTACGAATAATTTTAAAACCGGTGACTCAGGGAACGAAATTTTAAAAAGATCTTTGATCGAGGCTAAATCTGTAGGACTTGATCCTTCCATCTATACACATCCTTTGGGACTTTATGGGCATTCTGCTGGGCCAACTATTGGCATGTGGGATTCTCAAGGAGGTGTTCCCGGAACTGGAGATTACCTGCTATACCCTAATACTGTTTATGCTATAGAGCTTAATACCACGGTAACTCTTCCAGAATGGAACAAGAAGCTTCGCATTATGCTGGAAGAAGCCGGATTTTGGGGAGAAGGTAACTTTCGTTATGTTAATGGGCGCCAAACAGAATTGCTTTTAATTCCCTCCAATTAATATCCCATCTTTAAATAATAATCTGCGGAATGCTTTCCAGAACCATAGATTATAAAAAAACAGGTAAGCAATAATATTGCGATTGCAAGTACTAAATTCCCAGGATTCATTGCCCCAATAAAGTTGATTAAGATCGCGCCAATAAGTATTGGAAGTTGTGCAATCAATGCCCAACGTGTAAGCAAACCAAAGGCTATCATAAGGCCTCCCACTAAATGTGCTGGCGCTACGTAGTGAATAACGATCATCGCTCCTCCAAAATCGCGAAGTGGCTTGAATAGCTCCATAAGCATCTGACTTTGAGAAATAAATTGAAGTCCTTTTATAAAAAAGAAAACTCCCAGTGCAACCCTTAAAATGTCCAGTGAATAATAAGTATGCGCATTTGCCCACTTATTAAGAGATTTTATTGTTGTCATAACTCAAAATTTAACAGTTAAGTTACTGATAATTAGTGACTTTATGAAAATAAAAATTGAATTTCTACAGAAGAAAGCCTCCAAGTTTTTAATTTAACATGGAGGCTTTGATAAATATTGATTCAATTTATTTTATAGAGGTCAGTAGATAGTTACCTATTGAAAAGTTTATCAATGTCGCTATCTGTCAGATTGAGCGTAAGTCAAAACCTTTATTTAGAGAACGAAGAGTTCTCGACTCCGCTACCATTGACGTGTTTTTATTTATTTGTGAATCCAAGACCCTGAAACCAGTTCAGGGTGACGATGCGGAATTGTCGTCATGCTGAACTTGTTTCAGCATCCCATCAGCTTATATAAAAAACACGTCAATTTCCTACGCTGGATAATTTTTTTATCACGGATCTCGAACCGACATTGTGGTAAAGATTAAAATACTGGTTATTAACAGGATAATCATCTTATTTAGATATGTGTTTATCTAGTGATCTCTGTTATTTTATAAATTTTGTTTCTATATAGAACTCTTTTTCGTTGACTTGAATATCATCGAGATCTTCTACTTCCTTCGAAAATTCGATCCAAGTATTTGAAGGAGCAATCCTAATTTCTTTTTCATGTATAAAAATATCAACAGGCATCCTGAAGTTAGAGACATCTGTATTCCAACGATAATGGATTCGTTTGCCAGTTTTTTTGAATTCCAATACCGGAATGTTAGCGTATCTTAAATATTGGTCAAAAACCGGTTGAAGCTCTGTTGCTATTGGAACATTAAAGAAATCTTCAACCGTTTTCGTGTCAATTGTTTGATGCTTGTAGGTACTGGTGTAATCTTTTAAGGTTTTCCACCAAAGTTCATCATTGTCATAAATACTTCTAATAGTATTTAAGAGATTAGCACCTTTAGGATACATATCTCTGGAACCTTCACTGTTCACTCCATAGTCTCCAATTATAGGTGACTGGTTGCCAATGTTCTTTCTAAGCCCTTCCAAATATTTTAAAGCATCTTCTTTTCCCCACCTACATTCAATATAAACTGCTTCAGAATAGGTAGTGAAACCTTCATGGATCCACATATCGGCAATGTCATTAGCTGTGATGCTGTTCCCAAACCACTCGTGTCCAGATTCATGGATGATAATGAAATCCCATCTTAAGCCAATTCCTGTTCCAGAGAGATCACGGCCTAAATAGCCCATTTTGTAGTAGTTACCATAAGCTACGGCACTTTGATGTTCCATGCCCAAATAAGGAGTTTCCACCAGCTTGAACCCATCCTCTTTAAAAGGATATTCCCCGAACTTTTCATAAAAACATTCCATCATTGGTTTAACCTCTGCGAACTGTTTTTTAGCTTTTTCGAGGTTATAAGGCAACACATAAAAATCCAGATCCAGATCTTGATAGGTATCTTGAAAATGAACATAATTGGCTATGTTGAAAACGATGTCGTAGTTATTTATAGGATTATTCACCTTATAACTCCAGCGAGTGTACCCATTTTGTAAATCTGTTTTACCAATAAATCGTCCATTGGAAACATTGGTCAGCCCGTTTGGTACTGCAATTTCAATCAAGGTTTCTTCCGGCTCATCACTTTGATGATCTTTATTGGGATACCAAAGACTGGCTCCGGTTCCCTGAACGGCTACTCCAATCCACGGATTTCCTTCTTCATCCTTTTTAAAAACAAAACCACCATCCCAGGGCGCATTTTTTGCAACTATAGGATTCCCAGAATAAAACACCTGAATGGAGTCTGTTGCTTCAGATCCTAAGGCTTCTTCGAATTCAACAAAAACAGCATTAAATTTTCTGGTATAGGCTAGCTGATGATTCCCATGCAATATTGAGTCTATCTGCATGTTTTCGAAAAGATCTATCTGCATAACAGGCAAATCTTCTTCAGCCTTAAATGTAATCGTATTAAAACCTGAGATAAATCGCTCTTCTGGATCAATTTGAACTTGCAAATGATATTTCAAAACATCGTATGCACGTTCCGGCCTCAGCGATCCTCGAAGGGAATCTGCTTCGGTATATTGTTTTTGCTTGTTACTAAGTACTTGACCATTTACCGAAATACTTGTAAATAAAACAGCAGCCAATAATAAAAAGATATTTTTCATTAAAATCAGGTCTGGATTACTCCTAAATTAAAATCTTTGGTAATAGGAGCGTGGTTCGCAGCTTCAATCCCTGTAGAGATCCATTTTCTGGTATCTAACGGATTTATAATAGCATCTGTCCATAGTCTGGCGGCTGCATAGTATGGAGAAGTTTGTTTGTCGTATCTGGCTTTTATTTTATCGAATACTTCTTTTTCTTTGTCGGCATCTACTTTTTCCCCTTTTTTGGCCATGGAAGCTGTTTCAATTTGAGCCAATACCTTTGCAGCTTGAGTTCCTCCCATTACGGCAAGCTCGGCACTTGGCCATGCCACTATAAATCTAGGATCGTATGCTTTTCCGCACATCGCGTAATTCCCGGCACCATAGGAGTTTCCAATGATGATTGTGAATTTAGGCACTACAGAGTTACTTACTGCACTCACCATTTTGGCTCCATCTTTTATAATTCCGCCATGCTCACTTTTACTTCCAACCATGAATCCGGTAACATCTTGTAAAAACACCAAAGGAATTTTCTTCTGGTTACAGTTTGCTATAAAACGAGTGGCTTTATCGGCAGAATCTGAATAAATAACCCCGCCAAACTGCATTTCTCCGGTCTTGGTTTTTACAATTTTACGCTGATTGGCAACAATTCCAACTGCCCACCCATCTATTCTGGCGTATCCGGTAATAATTGTTTGCCCATATTCCTTCTTATATTCTTCAAATTCGGAATCATCTACCAATCTCGAGATGATCTCCCGCATGTCATATTGATCGTTGCGCTTTCTTGGTAAAATTCCGAAGATCTCATTTGGATCTTCCTTCGGTTTTACAGTAGGCTTCCTACTATATCCAGCCTTATCGTAATCCCCAATTTTATCCATGATGTTCTTGATCTTGTCCAAGGCATCTTTATCGTCTTTGGCTTTATAATCTGTTACTCCACTTATTTCAGAATGTGTGGTAGCACCCCCAAGAGTTTCATTATCTATAGATTCTCCTATAGCAGCTTTTACCAAGTAGCTTCCTGCTAAGAAAATACTTCCGGTTTTTTCAACTATTATAGCTTCATCACTCATAATTGGTAAGTAAGCACCACCGGCAACACAACTTCCCATTACGGCTGAGATTTGGGTTATTCCCATACTACTCATTACTGCATTATTTCTGAAAATTCTTCCGAAGTGTTCTTTGTCCGGAAAAATTTCATCTTGCATTGGTAAATATACCCCCGCGCTGTCCACCAAATAAATGATTGGAAGCCTGTTTTCGATAGCAATCTCCTGAGCCCTTAAATTCTTTTTTGCAGTGATAGGAAACCAAGCTCCGGCTTTTACGGTTGCATCGTTTGCAACAACAATACATTGTTTTCCGGAAACATGTCCTATTTTAATAACTACTCCACCACTAGGGCATCCGCCATGCTCTTCATACATCTCATCTCCTACAAAGGCTCCAAGCTCTATAGCAGCTTCAGAATCATCTAAAAGATAATTAACACGCTCTCTGGCAGTCATTTTTCCCTTGGCATGATGTTTTTCGATGCGTTTTTCTCCTCCTCCAAGCTTAACTTGTGCAAGCTTTTGTCTTAATGTAGAAAGTAAAAGTTTATTATGATCTTCATTTTTATTGAAGTTAAGATCCATAGGAATTGTAGTATTATATTGCCCGAATATTAGTGGTTAAAGAGATAATGATAACCCAAGAATAATTTCGGGATTTTATTCTAGTATCAGTATCTTGGCTAAAATACAAAATCGATGTAATTTTTAAAGCTGAAAATGTTTTAAAATGCCTCCTGAAATATGGTTATTTGTAATGATATAGTTTTGCGATTCCGTGAAAAATCAAAGTTTAAGACATGAAAGAAATTAGAAATCAATTAGTTAAGCATATTAAGGGTGGGGAAGCTTTTATGCCAATCGATAATTTGTTAAAATTTATTTCATTTGAAAAATTATGTGAACGTCCTGAAAATCTTCCATATTCCTTCTATGAGATATTCTATCATATAAGATTCGCTCAGAGAGACATATTGGATTATATCAAAAATGATAATTACAAGCATAAGCAGTGGCCACAAGATTATTGGCCCAAGAATAACAGTATTGAATCTTCTGAAGTGTGGGAATCATTAAAATCGAAGTTTTTTAAAGAACAGCAAGAATTAATCGAATTTTTACTAGAGCCAAAAAATGACATTTTTCGTCCTGTGAATTTACAAACTAAGCACATTGTACTAAGAGAAATTTTCCTGGTAATCGAGCATAATTCGTATCACACCGGTCAATTGATGATTGTTTTAAGAAGTTTAGGTTTGTATCCCGCATAATTCAGGTTTGCAATGCTGGGATGCGATTAAAATTTAGGATATTTGTACTTTCAAAAATCTAAAATTTTAAAGTGTCACTATACTATTGATGAATGAGACAGTGACAGTTTAAATAGGATTTATTAGATTGTAATAATAAAAACATTAAAAATGGCAGATGATAATAAGGTGATTTTCTCCATGTCTGGGTTAACAAAGACCTTCCCGGGAGCAAATACACCAGTACTAAAGAATATTTATTTAAGTTTCTTCTATGGGGCTAAAATAGGGATTTTAGGATTGAACGGATCTGGAAAATCAACATTGTTGAAGATCATTGCAGGGGTGGAAAAGAACTATCAAGGAGATGTGGTCTTCGCTCCCGGGTATACCGTTGGTATGCTGGAGCAAGAACCAGATCTTGATGATGAAAAAACGGTTTTAGAGGTTGTAAAAGAAGGGGTGGCTGCAACTGTGGCAATTCTTGATGAATACAATAAGATAAACGATATGTTTGGCCTTCCTGAGGTTTATGAGGATGCAGATAAAATGCAAAAACTCATGGATAAGCAGGCAGCTCTACAAGATGAGATCGATGCTTCTAATGCTTGGGAATTAGATACCAAACTGGAAATTGCAATGGATGCACTTCGTACTCCAGACTCGGACAAGAAAATTGGAGTATTATCTGGAGGGGAGCGCAGAAGAGTTGCTTTATGTAGATTGTTATTACAAGAGCCAGATGTGTTATTATTGGATGAGCCAACCAACCATTTGGATGCCGAATCTGTACATTGGTTGGAACATCATTTAGCTCAATACAAAGGAACCGTGATCGCTGTAACTCACGATAGGTACTTCCTTGACAATGTAGCCGGGTGGATACTGGAACTGGATCGAGGTGAAGGAATTCCTTGGAAAGGGAACTATTCTTCTTGGTTAGATCAAAAATCCAAACGTTTGGCACAGGAGCAAAAAACAGCAAGCAAGCGTCAAAAAACATTAGAACGGGAATTGGAATGGTCCCGTATGTCCCCAAAAGGAAGGCAGACCAAGCAAAAAGCGAGATTGAACAATTACGATAAATTGTTGAGTCAGGATCAGAAAAAGATGGACGAGCAATTGGAGATCTATATTCCTAATGGTCCCCGTTTGGGAACAAACGTTATTGAAGCTAAAGGAGTAAGCAAGGCTTTTGATGATAAACTGCTTTATGAAGATTTTAATTTCACCTTACCACAGGCTGGAATTGTTGGAGTTATTGGGCCTAACGGTGCAGGTAAGACCACTATTTTTAAAATGATCATGGGTGAGATAGCTCCAGATCAGGGAAGTTTTGAAGTAGGAGATACGGTAAAGATCGCATATGTAGATCAAAGCCATTCCAATATGGATCCCGAAAAAACGATTTGGCAAAATTTCAGCGACGGGCAGGAGCTTATTAATATGGGGGGAAAACAAGTGAATTCCAGAGCCTATTTAAGCCGATTCAATTTTGGGGGAGGAGAACAGAACAAAAAAGTGAGCATGCTTTCCGGAGGGGAACGTAACCGTTTGCACCTTGCCATGACTCTTAAAGAAGAAGGAAACGTGTTGTTATTGGATGAGCCAACGAATGACTTGGATGTAAATACCCTGCGTGCGCTGGAAGAAGGTTTAGATAACTTTGCGGGCTGTGCGGTGGTGATTTCTCACGATAGATGGTTCTTGGATAGAATATGTACGCATATCCTAGCTTTTGAAGGTAATTCGCAGGTTTATTTCTTTGAAGGGGGTTTCTCAGATTATGAAGAGAACAAAAAGAAACGTTTGGGTGGAGATTTGATGCCGAAGCGTATCAAATACAAAAAATTGACTCGATAAATGACTGTCAAAATTTTATATTTTCGTCAAGCTGTCCCGACGGTTCGGGAGTTTCAGCTTTTAATTAATTATAACTATATAAGATTTTAGAGATCCTGAAATGAATTACCATTGACGTATTTTTATAAGTTGCTTATTTATAGCTAATTATAGTATCTAATTCCTTAGCTATTTTTTAATACGCTTTTTGTTCTCATTGCGGCAATTCCAAGAATTTGTAAAACACTCCCTTTGGTCTATAAAGCTTTGATTAATTTTAATGGTTGTTGATTTTTTTGTTTGTCCAAAAAAACGGAACCAAAAAAAGGACACTTTTTTGTAGGTGTTTACAATTATGCTACCGCATAATTAGAACCGTGCTCCCCCAGCTAAATTTTCTCCAAGGCTTCGAAAATTTTACGCTGGGGAAGCACTACACGGCAAAAAAGAAGTTCTTAAAAACGATAAATCTGCTAAGAACCATCATACGTCAATTTCCTACGCTCAGGATGACCATTTTATCAATTTGCAGATTATTTTAAGCATAAAAAATCTCCGAAGATCTTTCTTCGGAGGTTTTATTTTATAATTCAAACTAGTATTACTCTATGTTCCTGTAAGTCAATTCCAATTCGTCATCTGCAATTTGTGGATCGTCTACTCTTGTTAAAATGAGAATATCCCCATCAATTGTATATTTGAAGTCATCTGAACCATTTATTTTTAGGGTGTCCTCAGATAGCGTATAATCGGAGGTACCCGATTTTGCTATATAAAAATAATCTTCTCTGGGATTCTGCACACTAACCCTGTTTTCTGAATCTTTAAACTGGAGGGTAAAATCGTTGAAAGTAGTATCAGGATCAAAACCGCAAAAACAACGGAGATTGGTCAACCCACTTTTCTTACTGAAAGCTAAAAACTTTTTTTGTTGTCATTTCGAAGGAGTTTTTGAACGACCGAGAAATCTCTTTCAAAAAAGAATTTAATCTTGGTAATTCTGGCCGTCAAACTTCGACATGCTCAGTTCGACCAAGATTTATACAGCTTTTAAATACGAAATAAAGATTTCTCCCTTCGGTCGA
Source organism: Gillisia sp. Hel_I_86 (assembly GCF_007827275.1). Lineage (NCBI taxonomy): Bacteria > Pseudomonadati > Bacteroidota > Flavobacteriia > Flavobacteriales > Flavobacteriaceae > Gillisia > Gillisia sp. Hel_I_86. The sequence goes on from NZ_VISE01000001.1 coordinate 3,330,230, forward strand.
AATGACAAAAAATGATATTATTTATACCAGCGTTTTTTATTGGCTTTAGAACCACTTCCTTTTCTCCCTTTTTTATGCTTGCTGCCTTTCTTTTTGTGAACGATAGGTTCAGCATCTTTCTCTAAAGGATAAGGATGTTCCGTCTCTACAGGAATTTTATTCCCGATCAATGTTTCAATGAATTTTATGTATTTTTTTTCATCTGCACTACAAAAAGAAATTGAGGTTCCCACACTGCCTGCACGCCCGGTACGCCCAATTCGATGTACATAAACCTCTGACATACTCGGGATGTCAAAATTGATCACAAAATCCAAGGAATCGATATCTAATCCACGTGCTGCAAGATCTGTTGCAACCAATATATTTACTTCTTTGCTTTTAAATCTTTCCAACGCCGAAGTTCTATCAGACTGACTTTTATCTCCGTGAAGTTCATCGGCTTTAAAGCCATTTTTCACAAGAGATTGCAAAGCTTTTTCAACTCCAAACTTGGTTCTCCTAAAGATCAAGACAGATTTGTTTTTAACCACATTACGCATTACATAAAGCAGTAGTTCTACTTTATCCCGCTTTGGAACCATATATAGCTTTTGCTCTATAGAGGGTGCGGCAGAAGAATTTACGGTCAGCTCAATTTTCTCAGGGTCTTGCAATAAAGATTTGGCCAGATCCTGAACTTTTGGTGGAATAGTTGCTGAAAACATAAGCCTTTGCACCAAATTGGGAGCAAGCCTGATTATTTTTTGGACTTCATCTATAAAGCCCATATCCAGCATAAGATCTGCTTCATCGAGAACCAAAATTTCCACTTCTTCAAGATTGATGTAACCTTGTTTTCTTAGGTCCAATAGTCTTCCGGGAGTAGCTACCAGAATATGTAAGCCATCTTTTAAGAAGTTGATTTGTGGTTGCATGGAAGCACCACCAAAAACTACTCCGGATTTTATATTGGTGAATTTTGAATAGTCTTTAATATTCTCTGCAATTTGCACGGCCAATTCTCTGGTTGGGCTTACAATTAATACAGATAGAGTGTCTTTTATTTTTGGATCTTCCACCCGCTTAATCAAAAGTTGTAGCAGCGGAATAGCAAAAGCACCTGTTTTCCCGGTTCCTGTTTGCGCACAAGCAATAACATCGTTCCTTCTTAATATTTCAGGAATTACCTTTTCTTGGATTGGAGTAGGAGTGGTGTGTCCTATTTCGGATATTCCCTGCTGAATGGTTTGGGATAAAGGTAAATCTTCAAAAAGCATAATTTTATTTTAGACTTCAAAGATACTATAATTGTACGTTGGCTTTGCTAGCTTAAAAAGCGAAGTTAGCTAAAAGTGGTATTTAGTTAATATATAAAACCTGAGAGCTTGCAGAACCATCTAAATTCACTGTTACAATAAACAAAGCCCCATTTTCATTATCCGAAAGATGCTCATATTTTTTTTCTTTTAAAATAGCATTTGCAAATTCTGGCGTGGTATTGCTATGTCCCACCACTAAAACCGTTTTGCCTTTGGTTTCTTTCTGAAATTCTGCATCATAAATTTTGTGGGGATCATATATATTAAGCTCCAAATCTTTTGAAGAAGCAGTAGGTTGTGCCGTGGCTTTGGTTCTGTGATAATTGGTGCTGTAAACCATGTCGAAAGGAACATCTTTAAAGACCTTCGCCCAATTTTCTGCCCTTTCCGTTCCTTGATCAGTCAATAAAGGATCTTTTTTAGTAGTATCACTTCGGTCTTTTTCTGCATGCCGAATTAAATAATAGGTGGTTACTTCATTATGATTTTCCAATGAAGATGTCTCCTTATTTTCAATTTTATTAGCCTTGTTTATGCTGAAGGTAGAGAGTACAATAGTGAGTATTAAAGCAAAACTTTTCATGTTTTATTGTTTAAAGATGACTTCCATTAATATTACTTGATTCAATTGTTTTCCCAAAGTATTAAAATTATTGTCTGAAATTAGAATTAAGGTTTTGTTCCCATTTGGAAGATCTGGGCCAAAGGTCATTCCTTCAATATTATCAATAATCCCATCAGTTAATTTCTTTTTTACAGATTTAAAATCGAATACCAACTCCTTGGTGGCTTTTGTGTATTTTTCTTTTCGCAGGTTTTCGAAATCCAAGGTATTGGTGGCGTTTTCAGCATTTATATCAAAAATCCGAACGGTATTTCCATAACTACCATGCCCTGCAGAAAAAGCCCTTTCCAATACCAGGAATTTATGAGGTGCATATTGGATCAATTCTGTAAGTCCATTTACAGCAAAGTATTTCCATGGGACCTTGGAAATATTCTCCAGGGAAATAACAAATTGCTCATCGGCTTTTCCCGATTCTTTATTAAAATGTGTTATTCTTATAGGGGAGTTGGTAGGAAATAATTTAGGTTTAGAGCCATCTTTTGTAAGCGGAAGTTCCATCCCTACCCAAAAGCCTTCATTTTGAAGGTCTTTGGTAAGGCCCTCAAAAACACCGTTATTCCGTGGTTGTTGGCTTCCTGTTGAAGTAAAATAATCTGGCAATTCAAAATTCTTAAGGAACTCCCCATTGGAATCTATATAAAAAATTGAAGGCTTCTGATTTTTAGAAATAGCGCCTTCACTGGTTAAGACTATATTTTCATTTTCTATTCTTATAGATTCCAGGTCCAGCGTATTCACTTTTAAAAATCCTGCAGCCCTATTTAACTTTATCACATCAGAAATGAGTATGGTATCGATTTTATTCCCCTTGATCCTTATTTCCGAAGTATAAATTCTTGGATTTCCGGGGTGATCGCAAACTATATAATAAACACCGTTTTGATAATCTATTCCAGAAAGGCCACCAACTTTAGTTCCTTCAATTTCGATATTTGCATCAATAATATAGTCATCCAAATATCGGAGTTCGATATTCTTAGAATTCAATTTTTTGGATGTACCGCAAGAAGTAAGAAATACAGCGGCAATTGCAAACAGTAATACTCTTTTCATGGACTTAGGTAAAGGGTAAAAATAACAAATCCTTAAGATAATAATAGGAGTTTGTTGAGAGAATTCGCGGTTTGTAAAATGTACATTTAAATATTATTAACCATAAAAATGAAAATTATGAATAATGACCAATTAGAAGGAAAATGGAAACGAATTAAAGGGGATTTTAAGCAAAAATACGGCAAACTTACTGACGATGACGTAACTTATTCTGAAGGAAAGTTTGACGAAATGATGGGGCGCCTGCAAGACAAAACAGGTAAAACGAAAGAAGAATTAAAAGACGAAATAGATAGGTGGTAGACAATAAATCGCCACTTATTGAAAAAGGCTGCTTATTTTATTAAGCAGCCTTTCTTTATTGGTCTTTGTTTGCTAGTTCTTCCTGATTCCTGAAAACCAGTGTGTCATCGAATTCATCCAATAATATGATGCTATCTGTTTTAACTCTTCCCGAAAGGATTTCTTTAGAAAGTTTGTTCAGCACCTCTCTTTGCAATACCCTCTTTACAGGTCGTGCCCCATATTGAGGGTCGAAACCTAGTCTTGAAAGATATGCCAATGCTTCTTTTGTAGCATCCAGCACAATACCTTGCTTTAAAAGCATTTTTTTAAGTCCATTCAACTGTAGGCCTACGATCTTTAGAATGTCCTTCTTGTTTAATGGTGCAAATAGAACAATATCATCTATTCTATTGATGAATTCTGGGCGAACCGTTTGTTTTAATAACCCAAGTACTTCTACTTTTGCACTTTCCATGGCAGTGTCAAGATCTTTTACTGTTTCAAATTTCTCCTGAATAATAGGAGAACCCATGTTGGATGTCATTATAATAATAGCATTCTTGAAATCGGCCAATCTTCCTTTATTGTCTGTAAGCCTGCCTTCATCCAACACTTGCAATAAAATATTAAAAGTATCGGGATGTGCTTTTTCAATTTCATCCAATAGGATGACAGAATAAGGTTTTCTACGAACAGCTTCGGTAAGTTGGCCGCCTTCTTCGTAACCTATATATCCCGGAGGTGCTCCTACCAATCTACTAACCGCATGACGTTCTTGATATTCGCTCATATCTATTCTGGTCATAGCAGACTCGTCATCAAAAAGATATTCTGCAAGAGCCTTCGCCAGCTCGGTTTTACCAACTCCAGTGGTACCCAAAAACAAGAAGGTCCCAATTGGCTTCTTTTGGTCTTGTAATCCGGCGCGACTTCTTCTTACAGCATCACTCACAGCTTGGATCGCCTCTTCCTGCCCAACTACACGCTTGTGCAATTCATCTTCTAGCTTCAGCAATTTTTCACGATCACTTTGCAACATTTTAGTAACAGGCACTCCGGTCCATTTTGCAACAACTTCAGCGATATCCTCGTAAGTTACTTCCTCTTTTATTAGCGTTTTGCTATCCTGATTGTTTTCTACTTGTTTCTGTAGTTCTTCTAACCGCTCTTGTGCTTCTTTAATTTTGCCATATCTAATTTCTGCCACTTTTCCGTAGTCGCCTTCACGTTCTGCCCTTTCGGCTTCCAGTTTAAATTGCTCGATATCAGATTTAGCCGATTGAATATTATCTACAACCTCTTTTTCGTTCTTCCATCGTGCATTCAATTCGTTGCGCTCTTCCTTAAGGTTGGCAAGATCGGCAGTTAAAATTTTTAACTTGGACTCATCGTTCTCCCGCTTGATAGCTTCGATCTCAATTTCTAATTGGGTTACTTTTCTATCCAGCACATCTAATTCTTCCGGCTTGGAATTGATCTCCATCCTAATTTTTGATGCGGCTTCATCCATAAGATCTATCGCCTTATCTGGTAAAAACCTATTGGTGATATAGCGTTGCGAAAGTTCTACAGCTGCGATAATAGCCTCATCTTTGATACGCACTTTATGATGAGTTTCATATTTTTCTTTGATCCCACGAAGAATAGAGATAGCACTTTCTGTATCTGGCTCATCTACTATCACTTTTTGGAAACGTCTTTCCAAAGCTTTGTCCTTTTCGAAATATTTCTGATATTCATCCAAGGTAGTGGCACCAATGGCTCTTAACTCTCCACGAGCTAAGGCCGGCTTTAAAATATTTGCGGCATCCATTGCTCCTTGTCCGCCACCGGCACCAACAAGCGTGTGGATCTCATCGATAAATAATACGATATCTCCTTCGCTTTCGGTAACTTCTTTTATTACTGCTTTTAAGCGCTCTTCAAATTCTCCTTTATATTTGGCTCCAGCGATCAGCGCTCCCATATCTAGGGAAAATATTTGTTTGTTCTTTAAATTTTCTGGAATATCCCCATCTATGATCCTATGGGCTAGTCCTTCCGCAATTGCGGTTTTCCCAACCCCGGGTTCACCAACCAGCATCGGATTGTTTTTTGTTCTTCTGGATAGAATTTGGAGTACCCTCCTAATTTCTTCATCACGTCCAATAACAGGATCCAGTTTCCCTTCTTCAGCTAACTTATTGAGGTTTTTAGCGTATTTGTTAAGTGAGTTATAGGTTTCCTCAGCGCTTTTAGAAGTTACTCGATCTCCTTTACGCAATTCATCTATAGCCGCTCTAAGACTTTTTTCTGAAGCGCCCTGATCTTTCAAGATCTGAGCAACCTTACTGGAAGATTTGAATATTGCCAATATTAGATGTTCAATAGAAACATATTCATCTTTCATTTTACCGGCGATGCTACTTGCGTCATTTAAAGTTGAAGAAGCAGTTCTTGAGAGCATTATGTCTCCCCCGGTTACTTTTGGGAAATTTTCTAAAGTCTTATCCAGTATTTGGGTAAAAAGCCCAATATTGATATTTAATTTTTTGAGCAGAAAGGGAGTTACATTTTCATCGACCAAGGTAATGCCTTTGAAGATATGTTCATTTTCTATTTGCTGATGACCCAATTCCTGAGCAAGTTGTTGTGCTTGCTGAATGGCCTCTTGTGATTTTATGGTAAAGTTGTTTAAGTTCATTAGTTTTAGTTTTAAATACAAAACATGAATATCAAAGCATATACCAACAGAATGGAGCTGTCAAAATGACTGTTATCATTGAGTTTGGGCAGACATTTTGCCTGTTGTGCTAAACTATAAGTTACGCATTTAGATTTTTATTTTTAAGTTCTTTTATCTAAACTTTTATTCCGGGATAGATGGTTTTATTGCCTGAAATCCTATTTTTGCACACTAAAATTATAATATATGGGATTTTTTGATAGAATGTTCAAGTCTGAAAATAATGACAATAATCCAGAGAATAAATCTGTGCCTTGGATTCAACTAACTCAAATTGAGACCTTAGAGGAAATAGCCAAAGATTCTTTTAACCAGCCAATTGCAATTTTAAAACATTCTACATCTTGTGGGATTAGTAGAATGGTTTTAAGACAATTTGAGCAAAATTATAATCTAGATCCAGATTCAATTAAATTATATTTCTTGGATCTTTTGAGATACAGGGATATTTCCAATAAGATTGCTTCCAGGTTTAATGTCCCTCATGAGAGTCCACAATTGATTATGATCAAAGATGGAAAAGCTGTTTATGATGCTTCCCATAGTGCGATCACTATAGAGAAATTGAAAACAGTGTAATCTGACCTTGTGGATTTACATCTCCCAGGTTTATCTCGATTTTTTTAATTCATGCCTGGTGGTCTTGTTTGGCTTTTGATTTTAACACGTATATTTCTTAAAATTTTTATTTGTAATTATTTAATAGGGGAGGTTAAAGTTGTTATAAAGCTTTATTAAGTAAGAATTTACACACGTATCTTCATACTATTATTTATTAACCATTTAAATATAGTATCATGGAAAATCAAAAAGATCCTCAAAAGAAAGATCAAAAATCAACTCAGAAACCGGGAACTAAGTCTAATCCTCAAACAGGAGGACAAAAGAAAAATTCTCAAAATACCAAAAGGTAAGTAGGGTTAATCGATCTGAAAGAAAAATGGCTATCCAATTAGTATTGGATAGCCATTTTTTATGGTTGTAAGAGATTATTTTTTCTTCGTTTGGGGTTCGTAAACCGGTAAAAGCTTAGTGCTTACCTCTCCAAAACCTATTCTTCTGTCTTTTCCTTCACAGTACCCACGCATAATAACCGTATCGTTATCTTCAATAAATTTCCGCTCAGTTCCATCACTTAATTTCACAGGTTTTTCACCTTTCCATGAAAGTTCCAGCATGGATCCATAAGAATCGGGGGTTGGCCCGGAAATAGTTCCAGAACCCATCATGTCTCCAGAATTAATTGGGCATCCATTCACAGTATGATGAGCCAGTTGCTGACTCATGTTCCAATACATATATTTGAAATTGGATTTAGAGATCGTTGTCTCTTCTTTATCTTCAGGCTGTATTGCAACCTCTAAATGAATATTGAAACTTTTCTTTCCTTTAAATTGAAGGTAAGGAAGTAATTCCTTTTCCGGTTCCGGGCTTTTAGTCCTAAAAGGCTCTAAGGCGTCCAGGGTTACGATCCAAGGTGAAATTGAAGAGGCAAAATTCTTCGCCAAGAAGGGCCCTAGCGGCACGTATTCCCATTTCTGAATGTCTCTTGCACTCCAGTCATTAAACAAGACCATTCCAAAGATATAATCTTCAGCTTCGTCTATGGGAATTGACTCTCCCAATGGGTTTCCATCTGTTGTAATAAATGCCATTTCCAATTCGAAATCCACCAATCTGGAAGGGCCAAAAATGGGTTCTGTAGCCCCTGCCGGTAAAGTTTGACCTTGCGGTCTATGTACTGGGATACCACTGGGAATTATAGAAGAACTTCTTCCGTGGTAACCTACAGGGATATGCAACCAGTTTGGTAAAAGTGCATTATCTGGGTCACGGAACATGGTCCCCACATTGGTAGCATGTTCTTTACTAGAATAGAAATCGGTATAATCTCCTACCTGTACCGGTAATTGCATTTCAATTTCATCTAAAGTGAAAAGCACTGTATTTCGATGATCTTGGTTGTCTTTTAATTTTGGATTTTTGGCATCAAAAATATCAGCGATTCGGTTTCTCACCAAACGCCAGGTTTTTTTACCATCAGATATAAAGTCGTTTAAAGTATCTTGAAGAAAAATATCATCGGTAAGAGGGATTTCGTCAAAATATCCTAATTGATGTAGGGCACCCAGATCAATGGCGTAGTCACCAATTCTGGTTCCAATTGTAACCATATCGTCTCTTGTTAAAAAAACTCCGAACGGAATATTTTGAATTGGAAAATCGGTGTTACTTGGAATGTCCAGCCAGGTTTTTCTATTAGGATCATTTGCTGATATAGGCATATATTATTTTGTTTTATTTTTAAATGTATTAATTTCAAAGTTATTATTTTCCAGCAATTAACCGATTGGAATTATTACTTTTGAGGAATATTTAACGTAAAAAATTAACATGCAACAAGATACACAAATTTTTGATCTGATAGAAGCTGAAAGAAACCGTCAACTGAATGGTTTAGAACTAATTGCTAGTGAGAATTTTGTGAGCGATCAGGTGCTTGAAGCAGCCGGTTCTATACTAACAAATAAATATGCTGAAGGATATCCAGGAAAGAGATATTATGGAGGTTGTGAGATCGTAGATGAGGTAGAAACACTAGCCATAGAACGTTTAAAGGAACTTTTTAATGCGGAGTATGCCAATGTGCAACCCCATTCAGGTTCTCAAGCAAATACAGCGGTTTTTCATGCTTGTATGCAGCCAGGAGATAAATTTCTTGGTTTCGATCTTTCTCATGGAGGACATTTAACGCATGGATCTCCTGTAAACTTTTCTGGGAGGCTATACCAGCCAGTGTTTTACGGAGTTGTAAAGGAAACTGGATTGATAGATTACGATGCAGTTGCAGAGATCGCTGAAAGGGAAAAACCTAAAATGATTATCGCAGGAGCTTCTGCATATTCAAGGGAAATAGATTATAAAAGATTTCGTGAAATAGCCGATAGTGTTGGCGCAATTTTATTTGCAGATATCGCTCATCCTGCCGGTCTTATAGCCAAAGGACTTTTAGGAGATCCTTTACCACATTGCCATGTGGTAACTTCTACAACCCATAAAACCTTACGTGGACCACGAGGTGGAATTATCATGATGGGGAAAGACTTCGATAATCCATTTGGATTGAAATTGAAAAATGGGAATCTTAAGAAAATGTCGGCTTTATTGGATAGTGGAGTGTTTCCAGGAAACCAAGGCGGGCCTTTAGAGCATATTATCGCAGCAAAGGCAGTAGCATTCGGTGAGGCCCTCACAGATGAGTTTCTTCATTATATGGTACAGGTTAAGAAAAATGCAAAAGCCTTGGCAGCTGCATTTGTAGCTAAAGATTATCATGTGATCTCTGGCGGAACAGATAACCACATGATGTTAATAGATCTTAGAAATAAAAATATTACTGGAAAACAGGCTGAAGAAGCTTTGGGAATGGCAGAGATCACGGTGAACAAGAATATGGTGCCTTTTGATGATAAGTCTCCTTTTGTTACCTCTGGGATTCGTATTGGAACTCCTGCTGTAACAACACGCGGACTTAAAGAAGATGATATGGCCAAGATCGTAGATCTTATAGATCGTGTGATCACCAATTTTGAGGATGAAGCTGAGCTGATTAAGATTGAAGCCGAAGTTCTGGATATGATGCAGGATCTTCCACTTTTCGCATAAATTCCAGTTATATTATTTTATAAATAGGATTTTCCCAAAAGGGAGGTTCTCTTTATTGTTCTGCAAATATCATCGGATCAAAAAAAAACAGTTTTTAGGGATGGAATTATAAGTTGACTAATAATCTGCTATATTAGCTGCGCTTCATTTTAATCAAGATCTTCTGTTATATTAATTAGTGGTCATTAACATCTCAATTATGAAAATCAATTTGTCTTGTTTCAATATTTTTTTCACCTCTTTGATTTTTGTAGTGCTTTCCGGCTGCTCTGCTAGCAATATTATTGAAGAGAAAAACCCTACGATATTGCCCCCAGATGAACTTTACGGGCCACTCTTCTATGATGTACAAACCGATGAAAATATTTTTGAGGACAGTAAAACTTTTGTAGATGCCGTTCCCTTATATGATGTAGCTATAATAAGAAATAAATATGCGGCCTTAAAGGACAAATCTTCTGCCTCCCTTAAGAAATTTGTGGAAAATAATTTTGAGCTACCTACTGGTTCATCGACGTATGTAACAGATTCTTCCTCTATAAATATCCACATTTCAAAACTATGGGGCGTTTTAAAACGTCCGGCAGATAAAAAAATATCGGGGACCCTTATTCCCTTGCCAGAACCTTATATAGTTCCTGGTGGAAGGTTTAGAGAGGTATATTACTGGGATAGTTATTTTACCATCCTCGGTTTAGCTGAAGACAATGAGCTGGAGACCATTGAAAACATGATAGATAATTTTTCTTATCTCATTAATGAAAAAGGCTTTATTCCCAATGGCAATCGCACCTATTACTTAGGCAGGTCGCAACCTCCTTTTTATTCCCTTATGGTAGAAATTCTTGCGGCCAACAAATCCGATTCTATTTATTCGGAATATTTAGAACCTCTGGAAAAGGAATATAATTTTTGGATGAAGGGAAAGGAAGACATTAATTCAAGTAGGCAAGATTACTTGCGAGTAGTTATGATGCCCGATGGATCGATCCTAAATAGGTATTGGGACACTAAAAATACCCCACGCCCAGAGAGTTACCGTGAAGATGTTGCCACTGCCGATAAGGCACTTTCAGATTTTCCTAATCTTAAACGAGAGGATATTTATAGGAATTTACGGGCAGGAGCAGAATCGGGATGGGATTTCTCGAGCAGATGGCTTAATAAAGTAGATGGGGAGTACAAACTTGCTACTATCCACACCACAGATATCGTTCCTGTAGATTTAAACTCGTTGTTGTACAATCTAGAGATGACTTTATCCAAGAGTTATCTATTGGGAGGTGATCCTGTAAAAGCTGAAATATTTAATTCTAAAGCTAATGCGCGTAAAGAAGCGATCTTAAAATATTGCTGGAATACTGAAAATGGGTTTTTCATGGATTATAATTTTAAAAAGAATTCTCAAACTGAAATTCTTTCCCTTGCGGGGGTTTATCCCTTGTTTTTCAATATAGCTGAAGAAAACCAGGCGGAGCTGGTGCAGGGAAAAATAAAGGAAATTTTCTTAAAACCCGGTGGATTGGTTACAACCCCCAACCATACCGGACAGCAATGGGATGCGCCCAATGGCTGGGCGCCATTGCAATGGATGGCCATTAAAGGTTTAAGGAACTACGGTTATCCTGTGCTGGCAAATGACATAAAGGGGCGATGGATTAAATTAAACAGGGAAGTATATAAAAAAACATTTAAGATGCTCGAAAAATATAATGTGGAGGATTTGTCTAAGGAAAGCGGGGGAGGGGAATATCCTACGCAAGATGGATTTGGCTGGACCAATGGGGTCTTTCAGAAATTATCCAAAGAATAAAAATTGAATTTCCTGAATAAACTTAAATTAAAAGTTGAGAAACTTAAGCAGGAGATACAGGTTTTATCCATTGCCTATAGCGATCCTCGAACTCCGTGGACGGCAAAATTGCTTATTGGATTAACAGTTGGGTATTTATTAAGTCCCATCGATCTTATTCCAGATTTCATCCCTGTCTTGGGAATTTTAGATGACCTTATTCTGGTTCCACTTTTGATAACCGCATCCATCAAATTGATTCCAAAGCAAGTAATTCTTGAAGCTAGGCTAGTGGCTCTTAAAAACCCGAAAAGGATGAAAAAGAACAACTGGGTCGTTGCTTTTTTCATCCTTTTCTTATGGTCAATAATAATCTATAGTCTATTCACCTATTTTCAAGGAAAGACCAGATATTTTTAGTTGTTAATCTTACTTCATTTCTGGATACCAGTTCAATTGCACTACTTCAATCTCCTTGTTTCCTTTGTTTACCAATTCCTTGAATTTCGAAACGTCTGAAAGTCCATCTTTTCCTCTGTAATGGTATGGGTAAACTTTCTTAGGTGCAAAAGCTAAAACCCCATCTGCTGCATCTTCTACTGTCATTGTGTACGGTAAGTTCATACAAACTAATGCCACATCGATGTTCTCCAAGGCTCTCATTTCTGGGATATCTTCAGTATCCCCCGAAATGTATAGACGTTGCCCATCCTTTTCAACTATATATCCGTTACCTCTTCCCTTGGTGTGTTTTGCATCTTCAGCCTCTGGTAAATTGTACATTGGAACGGCTTTAATGGAGAATCCCATAATTTCCTGAGTGTCGCCATTGTTCATCACCACTAAATTAGCCTCCATTTCTTTTGGTAATTTATCTTTAACGGCTTGAGGAACAATTACCTTAGTAGCCCCCAATTTAAGAGTTTCCAAAGTTTTGGCATCCATGTGATCTCCATGGATATCTGTAACCAAAACAAAGCTAGGAGCGTCTTTTCCTTTAAAAATGTCAGCACCTCCTACAGGATCTGTATAGATCACGACCTCTCCCCACTTTATAACTGCAGTGGCGTGAGAAATAGGTACAATCTCTAGAGCCAGATCTGAAGTTTCCATTTCTGGATCTACTTCAGCTGTAGGCTCAGTTTCATTTTCAGATAAATTTTCTTTTTTCCCTTCATTTTTACAAGAGGTGAATAAAACCCCTATACAAAATACGGCAATTATCGATCTTTTCATTTTAAATGGTTTTTAGTTGGTTATTATAGGTTTTTTTAACCAAAAAAAACCCAAAAAGGGGCTTTCATATTGATTATTCCATAAAGTTAAGAAAGCTATAAGTGAATCTCTAGCAATTAATAAAGATTTATGAAAGCTTCAACTCCATCTTAATATCCCCCCTGGAATACGGATTGTTTTCTTCGATAGGAATCTCTTTAAAACCATATTTTTTATAAATATAAATGGCATTTTCAAGTTTTCTGTTGGAATAGATTATAAGTTTCTTCCATTTTTTCTGCTTCGCAAAATCAATGCTGTGTTCCATTAATTGTTGTCCAATTTTCTTTCCTTGGGCAGCAGGGGTTACAGCCATTTTTGTAAGCTCAAAAATATCATCTTCCATTTTCATCAAAGCGACAGTTGCAATAATTTCTTCATCTTCCTTTACAAAGAAAATAGTGCCTCCCGGTGCAATTATATATTTTTTGGGATTCCCCAACACATCTTTATCATGCGGCTCTACCCAAAAATATTTTTCGAGCCATGCGATATTAAGATTTTTGAAGTCCTCTGCGTATTTTTGGGCGTATGATACAATTTCCATTATCTAATAAAATCTGTTATAAAGTAACTTAAAGCCTTTCCTACTTTATTCTCTGTAGCTTCGGTAGGTGCAGCTTCACAAATATGCAAATAGTTGATGTGTTCTTCTTCGGAAGCAATGCTTATGAAATTTCTTATCATATTTATAGCAAAGCCACTTGGGGTTTGAGCACTACTTGGAAAGCCCTTTATCGCGTCACAATCCAGTTCCAATCCAAAATTATCGTGAGAAACAAATTCCAATTCTTCTCTAAAGGCCTGCACGATTTTTTCTGAAGGCATTAAAATTAAATGCTCAAAAAGACGGAATCCATCATTTGCTGAATGAAGCATGTTTTCAAAGATATACTGAGGTGTATAATTTTGATGGAGTCCAAAAATTCTATATTTCCCCAGAAAATTTTCTTTTCTGGCATAGCTAAAGCCATTTCCACTATGCCTGTATTCGGTTTTTCTAAGATCGGTATGGGCATCTATATTTAAAATATTCACAGATTTTTTTAAGGCTTCAGAAGTACCTTTCATATTTCCGTAGGCATTGTTATGCCCACCGCCAATTATTATAGGGATCTTTCCTGCTGAAATGATCTTAGTGACCATTCGACTTACTACTTCATCTATTTTGCCAATGAGGTCTCCTAATTTTAAATGATAATTAGGATCGGCAACATCTATATTCGAAGCTTTTTGCATTGCATTGCTACAATCCACCTCCCCCAATAAAATCACTTTTTCGGGTTTGGTATATTGATTTGCCTGAATATTAAGCAAAGAATTTAAACAGCATTTCCATGCTCCGGCGGCTCCAGCTTTGCCTAAATTTCCCCGAATTCCAATATCTTCTGGAATGCCAAAAAGCACATATTTGGCATCTATGGTCGCTAGGTCCTCGAGATCTTGTATGAATTGAACCCGCTCCCCAAATTTAATTTCACCCTCACGGCTTTTTATGATCTTCTGGACGTCTTTTAAATTATATATTTTAACCCCTTCCATTACTCCATCAATTTTCCATTAATATAAATTGCTTCAATGGGATTACTACCAAATGCATACGGAATGTAGGTGTATGATGGGATCGCCTTTGTGATTATTAGATTGGCGAGCTTCCCTTTGGTAATACTTCCCACTTTCTCACTCAAGTCCATTGCATAGGCACCATTTATGGTTGCTGCATTTATGGCTTCTTCCGGGGTCATTTTCATTTTAATACAGGCTAGTGACACCACCAGGTTCATATTACCGCTGGGGGCACTTCCAGGATTAAAATCTGTTGCAAGCGCCAAAGGCAGTCCCGCATCTATGATCATTCTTGCCGGGGTGTACGGAATACTTAAGAATAGTGAACATCCGGGCAAAGCTACCGGCATGGTTCCGGAATTTTTTAGCGACTCCACATCTTCGGCTCTCATTTCTTCCAAATGGTCTACACTTAATGCATTGTTCTCAATTCCTGCCTGTACACCTCCAATTGCGTTGAACTGATTCACATGTATTTTCGGATGTAAATTGAATTTTGCAGCAGCTTTCAGTAATTTATTGGTGTCTTCTACCGTAAAATATCCTAGTTCACAAAAAATATCGATATAGTCTGCAAGATTTTCCTTTGCAACCGCAGGAAGAATTTCATCGATCACATAATCTATGTATTCACCCTTCTTATTTTTATATTCCAAGGGTAGGGCATGAGCTCCTAAAAAAGTGGCTTTTATGGGTAGGTTATAATGCTGCTGTAATTTTTTGATTACCCGAAGCATTTTTAATTCTGCTTCCTTTGTGAGTCCGTATCCTGATTTAATCTCCACGGCCCCGGTACCCAATTTAATTACTTCCTCTAATCTTTTGGCAGATTGATCGTAGAGATCCTCTTCGGAAGTATTTTGCAATGTTTTGGCAGAATTTAATATTCCCCCTCCATTGTTGGCGATCTCTTCATAGGAAAGCCCGCTAATTCGCTGACTAAATTCTTGTTCCCTGTTTCCTGCATACACAATATGGGTATGGGAATCGCACCACGCAGGCATCACCATCTTCCCGGTGAGGTCTATTGTTTTATCTGCTGAAATGTTAGAAAGATCATCCATTTTACCATAATCGGAGATCTTAGCATCTTCTATTAACAACCAAGCATTCTTGATTGTAGGAAGGATGTTCATCTCTTTTCCGGAAAGTTTTAAAACAGAGGGTTCTCTAACCTGAAGCAGTTCTTTAATGTTTGTAAAAAGTAGTTTCATAGTGTAAAGATAAAAAAGCCTTTAGGTTTTTCGCTTTACATTAAAGAAATTGAAAGGATACCTTATAAAATAGGTGGTGCCAATATCTTTTGGGCTCCATAAATATCGACGCACTTATTGAACCTTTTGGAAATAGATGGATTTTGCTCTCTTGAGATCCAGATCTTTAATCTCCTCATTCAGGGTTTAATTAAAATGAGGCTGCGTAAAAGGTAGTAAACTGGTCATCCTGTTACGATAGCTATCGGAATTATTTCAGGATACCCTAATACTAAAAACCAATATTCTAAATTGAGACCCTGAAACAAGTTCAGGGTGACGATGCGGTATTGCCGTCGTGCTGCCCCGAAGCTTCGGGGGTTTCAGCATCTATTTCATTAGAAAATCGAAAATTATGTCAAAAACCTACTCTAGGTAAATTTTTTTATCACGGGTCTCAGGGTGACGCATCAACTATAAAACACAATACGTAGATAAAATTAGCAAAAACAAAAATGAGGTTAACGAATAGTCAACCTCATTTAAAATATTTATTTGAAAATCTAACTACTCTTAAGCGATTTCATATCTATTACAAATCGATATTTCACATCAGATTTCTGAACCCTTTCAAAAGCCTCATTTATATTCTGAATATCTATCATTTCCACATCCGAAACTATATTGTGTTTTCCACAAAAATCCAACATTTCCTGAGTTTCCTTGATTCCTCCAATAAGCGATCCTGCAATAGTTTTTCTACTTGCAATTAGTCCGCCACCGTGAATAGGATCCAAAGGTTCTATCGCTCCCACCAGTACCATGGTTGCATCCCGTTTTAATAAACCAATATATGGGTTTACGTCATGTCCTACGGGAACAGTGTTCAAAAGAAAATCGAACGAGTTGGCGTGGTCTTTCATTTGCTTTTCATCTTTGGAGATCAAAACTTCATCTGCTCCCAATTTTTTTGCATCACCACTTTTTCCTGGAGATGTTGTAATCATTGTCACATGTGCGCCCATTGCATGAGCAAACTTAATTCCCATATGTCCTAATCCACCAAGGCCAATTACTCCAACTTTATCTCCTTTTTTTACATTCCAGTGGTTAAGTGGGCTAAAGGTTGTAATTCCAGCACAAAGAAGTGGAGCTACTGCTTCTATATCTAAATTTTCAGGAACGTTCAACACGAATTTTTTATCTACAACCACCTTTTCTGAGTATCCACCAAATGTATGGTCCCCAAGATGCTTGTCTTTACTATTATAAGTATAGGTTGCGCCATTCTCACAATATTGTTCCAAATCCTCTTTACAAGAATCACAGGTTTGGCAAGAATCTACCATACAACCAACCCCAACAAGATCACCTTCTTTAAAATTCTTAACATTCTCACCAACTTTGGTTACACGTCCAACAATTTCATGTCCAGGAACAACAGGATATTGAGAGTTTTTCCAATCGTTTTTTACGGTATGTATATCACTATGGCAAACCCCACAATATAGAATATCAATTTCTACATCTTCTTTGGTGATATCCCTTCTTTTTAATCTAAAAGGCTCTAATTCTGCGGTTTTAGATGACGCTGCATATGCTTTAACTTCGCTCATAATCTTCTTTTTCATTAATTTTTTACGGACTCGAAGATACAAAATACAACCCGTGGCATACTGGCTACGGACGACTTTAAACTAAGTTTAACTCAATATATTAACACAGGTTATTATTTCTAAGAATAAATGGTGATATTGGCTTTTGTTGAAATGAGTTTAGATAAATTCTTTTTACATTAGAGCAAATTTTTAGCTTACAAAACAAACTCAGCTTATGAACAACAAGAAACCCGGAATTAATACTCGGTGCACTCATGCCGGCGAATTGGAAGACACTCAGTTTAAAGGAGCCGTTTCTCCATTGTATATGTCTACCTCGTATGCTTTTGAAGATGTTGAGGTAAAGCGATATCCAAGATATTTCAATACTCCAAACCAGGTGGCTTTGGCCAAGAAGATGGCTGCCCTGGAAAATGGGGAAGCTGCTTTGATCTTTGGAAGTGGGATGGCGGCAGTGAGCAACTCTTTAATGGCATTTTTACATAATGGAGATCATGTTGTGCTGCAAAATACCCTTTATGGCGGGACCAGTAATTTGGTAGTCGAAGAATTTGAAAAATTTGGAATCTCCTATTCGTTTACAACAGATTCGAAACCGGAAAGTTTTAAAGCTGAGATCAAAGGGAACACAAAGGTTATTTATATAGAAACGCCTTCAAACCCATTGCTTACCATTACAGATCTCAATGCAATAGCGAAAATTGCCAAGGAGCATGGTTTGGTGAGCATGATAGATAATACTTTTGCTTCCCCCGTAAATCAAAATCCAATCGATTTTGGGATTGATGTGGTTATCCATTCTGCTACAAAATATATGGGCGGACATAGTGATATTTTGGCCGGTACTGTTATTTCTTCAGAAGAGCTTATAGACACCATTTTTCAATTGGCCAAGAATTTGGGAGGTAATTTAAGCGATTATACTGTTTGGCTTTTGGAAAGAAGCATAAAAACCATGGGCTTGAGGGTTAAAGCCCAAAATAAAAACGCTAAAAAAATAGCTAAATATCTTGAAAAGCATGAAGATGTAGAGCGCGTATATTACCCAGGATTAAAATCCCATCCAGATCATGAATTGGCAAAATCTCAAATGAGGGGTTTCGGCGGAATGCTGTCTTTTGAGTTGAAAGAAGGTTTACAAGCTTCTTTATTTCAAAAAAAATTGAAAATGATCAAACCTTCCATGAGTTTGGCAGGAGTGGAGTCCACTATCCTTTCACCAACCTTGACTTCTCATGCATTATTAACTCCTGAAGAACGTACCAAGCAAGGAATAAAAGATGGACTAATGCGTTTTTCCGTAGGGATTGAAGAAAAGGAAGATCTTATTGCCGATTTAGAGCAAGCATTTGCCTCACTAAAACAAGTAAAAGTTTAAACAAAAATAAATTAGAGAATATACTATATGAAATTAGATTTATTGGCTTTTGGAGCACATCCCGATGATATTGAGTTGAGTTGTGCCGGAACAATTGCTAAGGAAGTTGCAAGAGGAAAAAAAGTTGGGGTTATAGACCTTACGCGTGGAGAATTGGGTACTCGCGGTACTGCTGAAACCAGAGACCAAGAGGCCGCAGATGCATCTAAAATATTAGGCTTGGAAATTAGGGAAAATTTAAAATTTAAGGATGGGTTCTTTGTCAATAACGAAGCACACCAATTGGAAATAATAAGGAGCCTTAGAAAATATAAGCCCGAAATAGTGTTTTGCAATGCGATAAACGATAGGCATATAGACCATGGCAAAGGCTCCAGTTTAGTAAGTGATGCTTGCTTTTTAAGCGGACTTAGAAAAATAGAAACAAGTGAAGATGGTGCAGGGCAGGAACCATGGAGACCAAAACATGTATATCATTATATTCAGTGGAAAAATATAACTCCAGATATTGTGGTAGATATTACGGGATATATGGATGTTAAGATGAATTCTGTAAAAGCATATAAAACGCAATTTTTTGATAGGGAGAGCAAAGAACCCAATACTCCTATCTCCAGCGACAATTTTTTTGATAGTATAACCTACCGTGCGCGGGACTTGGGGCGTCTAATTGGAACTGAGCATGCAGAAGGTTTTACCGTAGAACGCTATCCCGCAGTAGATTCCATTTTTGACCTAATTTAATTTCATTTTTTCTTTGAGGAATTATAGAAAAAATATACATTTGCATCCGCGAATAAATGGTGGTTGTAGCTCAGCTGGTTAGAGCATCGGTTTGTGGTACCGAGGGTCGCCGGTTCGAACCCGGTCTTCCACCCTTTTTTAACTCCTTGGGAAACTAAGGAGTTTTTTTTTGTTTTTAGATTTTTCGAGAATCCCGATAGCTATTGAGACAGGATCGCATTGATCTGTCATCCTGGCGAAGGAAGGATCTCGTTTTATTAGAGGGTTTGTTGCTTCAATGAGATTCTTTACTGCGTTCAGAATGACATTGCATTTTTATCGTAAAGACTTCTCGTCTCCGTTTGAAGTGACCTTCATATTTGTCATTCCGACGAAGGAGGAATCTCTTTAACAGGGTGTAGTATGTTATAAATCTAGGGCACCAAAAATGTTTGTTTCCAAATGCCTTCATCTAACCTGAATCGTGCCCGTAGGTGATTAGAGTCTTGCTTTATTTTTAAAAACTCCATTCTTACTGGTTTAAATTCCAACAATCCAAAATGCAGTTTTTTGCCCCTTTCAACAGAAAACGGATTTTTAATTGGCTTCCCTGGCGGCAATAGGGTATTGTAGTAATTAATAGCCTTTCCGTCTATTTTATCTTTATGTTCTTCCCAAGCATCATCATCTGTATGGATTAAAATATTCCCTTTAATTATAAGTTGAAGCTGATTTTTGGGATCGTAAAACAACCCATTGGCTTTAGGGTTTTGTTTTAACTGTTTGATCTTCGTAGATCGAAAATCTGTATAAAACAACAAACTTTTCTCTTCGGTAACCCCACGCAAAATAACAGTGCGTTGTCTAGTAGTACCATTCTTTCCAGCTGTGGCCAGGCTACAATAATTAAAAGGATGCTCTTTCCCCGATGCAGCAAATTTTAACGCTGTCCATGCTTCTTGAAATAAGTCGTTTAACATAAGCTTAAATCTATTTGAAATGTGAAAATGTATCTTTGTTTTTAAAGAGAAAAAATGATGATTAAAGATACAATATATTACGTATATGATCCACTTTGTAGTTGGTGTTATGGCTTTTCTCCAGTAATTAAAAAGTTAAAATCCTTATATGATGAGCAGTTCGATTTTCAGGTGATTTCTGGAGGAATGCAATCGGGTGAGAGAAAGCAACCAGTAAGTGCAATTCGAGATTATTTGAAGGGTGCCTATAAGAACGTTACAGAGAGGACCGGTGTTGAATTTGGTGATAAATTCATGGCTGTCTTGGAAGATGGCAATAGAATGTTGGATTCTATCCCGCCTTCAATTGCATTGTCTATAGTGAAGGATCTAAAACCCGAGGAAGCGCTCAATTTTGCTGCAACTATCCAAGAAGCTGTTTATTTTGATGGGTTTGATTGGAATTCTGTTGAAGCATATATTCCATATCTAAAAGTCTATGATTTTGATCCTGAAGATTTCAAGAGAAAATTTGAGGACCCGCTTTATAAGGAAAAAACCTTGGAAGATTTTAAGTTGGCTGCAAATTTTGGTGTTACCGGATTTCCTTCTGTAATTCTAAAGAAGGATGATAATTATTATTTGATTGCGCAAGGGTTTGTACCTTTTGACCAATTACATGCTACGTTAGAACAGGTGCTAGCATCTCCAGAGTAGATCAATCAATTTTATATTCCAAACGCATGGTAATAGAGGCGGTTTTCTTTTTATCCTGAGTATTATAAGCGCCGCTCCAGCTATAATCTTCTCCGCTATTTTGACCAGTGATTTGGAAAACCCCCATACTGGCATTATTGAGGTCTCCTAGGTTTCCGCCACTGTTCTCGGCAATTTTCTCTGCTCGCAAACGTGCATCTTCGGTTGCTTTGGAAATCATTTCTATCTTAAGATCGGCTAATTTGGTGTAATAATATCTTGGGGGAGTTGAGTTGAATTGTACCCCTTTATTCAGCAATTCTGTGATTTCCCGGGATACAGATTCTATCAATTCCACATTGGTAGATTCAATTTTAACAGATTGGATTAGCTCGTAGCCCTTAAAAACACTACCCACATAGTTTCCATTTTGATATTGATTTTCCCGTTGTTCATTGGTCTGAACAGAATTGAACACGATATTTTCTGAAGGAATCCCTTTTTCAATCAAATATTTTCTTACGGTTTCCTTATCTGAATTTAAATCGGCATAGGCTTGTTTTAGAACAGGAAAAACCCTTACAAACCGCCCTTCCCAAACGATAAGGTCCGATGTGAAATTCTCACTTCCAGATCCGGTCACAGAGATCACCCCAACTGGTTGCGCCCTCTTTATATATGCATTTCCCAACAAGAAAGAAGCCAATACAATGGCTATGGAGAATATGATAGCGACCAGATATTTCATAAATGTTTATATTGGATAGATTTAAAGATATAAAATAATAATTCTGCTAGGACATTATTCGTTCAAATTCTTACTTTTGCGCATGCAACAAAACGTACTTATTTTAGACTTTGGTTCCCAGTATACACAACTAATTGCAAGACGGGTTAGAGAGCTCAACATCTACTGCGAAATCCACCCATACAACAAGCCGCCAAAAGACCTTTCCAGCTATAAAGCGGCTATCCTCTCTGGAAGTCCTTTTTCTGTAAGGGCAGAAGATGCACCACACCCAGATCTTTCAGAAATCAGGGGTAAAATGCCTTTATTGGCTGTGTGCTATGGTGCTCAATATCTAGCTCATTTTCACGGGGGAAAAGTAGAGCCTTCAGAAACCAGGGAATATGGAAGGGCAAATCTTTCTGTAATTAAAGATGCGGAAGTTTTGTTTGAAGACATTACCGAGAATTCCCAAGTTTGGATGAGCCATAGTGATACGATTAAAGAATTGCCCACAAAGGCTGTGCGTTTGGCGAGTACTACCGATGTGCTGAATGCGGCCTATAAAATTGATGGCGAAGAAACATTTGGTATTCAATTTCACCCCGAAGTCTATCATACCTCAGACGGAAAGCAACTCTTAGAGAATTTTCTGGTAAAAATTGCTGGAGTGGAGCAAAGTTGGACACCTGAAGCTTTTGTGGATATCACGGTTTCAGAATTAAAAGAAAAGATAGGAAACGATAAAGTGGTTCTTGGCCTGAGCGGGGGAGTAGATTCTTCGGTTGCTGCCGTGTTATTGCACAAAGCCATTGGAAAAAACCTGTATTGTATCTTTGTTAATAATGGTTTGTTAAGAAAAGATGAATTCGATAGCGTTCTCCATCAGTACAAGGATATGGGCTTGAATGTGAAAGGAGTAGATGCTTCGGCACGTTTCTTGGATGCCTTGGCTGGGATAAGTGATCCTGAAGGGAAAAGAAAAAAGATCGGGAATGCCTTTATTGAAGTTTTTGATGATGAGGCACACCAGATCCAAGGTGTGAAATTTTTAGCGCAGGGAACTATTTATCCAGATGTAATAGAATCTGTTTCGGCTACCGGAGGACCTTCAGCAACCATAAAATCACATCATAATGTTGGTGGTTTACCAGATTTTATGAAGCTTAAGATTGTGGAGCCGTTGCGTTCTTTATTTAAGGATGAGGTGAGAAGGGTAGGAGCAGAACTTGGGATTGCAAAAGAATTATTGGGAAGACATCCGTTTCCTGGTCCTGGATTGGCAATACGGATCTTAGGAGACGTAACCGCAGAAAAAGTAAAGATCCTTCAGGAAGTAGATGCTATTTTTATAAATGGTTTGAAAGAATGGATGTTGTACGATAAGGTCTGGCAAGCGGGAGCGATATTGTTACCCGTGAATTCTGTTGGGGTAATGGGGGATGAGCGAACCTATGAAAAAGTAGTAGCCTTACGAGCGGTAGAATCTACCGATGGAATGACAGCAGATTGGGTGAATTTACCCTATGAATTCCTACAAAAAATATCCAATACCATAATAAATAAGGTAAAAGGCGTTAATAGAGTAGTGTACGATATAAGTTCTAAACCGCCTGCAACGATAGAATGGGAATAATAATTCGGCATTAATTTAATATCAGAAAAAAAATAACAGATGAGGTTTGTAATTATTATTTGCTTGTTCTTTCAAGTTCTTACCACTAATGCCTTTGGTCAGGCATATCAATATCATACCGTTGCCGCTGGGGAAACCGTATACAGTATCTCCAAAAAATACGATATAAGCCAAGAAACACTGCTTAAACTAAATCCTGAAGCCAAGGAAGGTTTGCAAGTAAATGCAAAGTTGGTAATTCCTATGTCTTTGGAACAAAGTGAAACCGCTGTAAAAAAAGCTGTGAGTTTTAATTCGCATAAAGTTCAGAAAAAAGAAACTTTATATAGTCTCTCCAAGCAATATGGAGTGAGTGTGGAAGATATCAAGAAATACAACAAGCAATTATATTCAAAAGAACTACAGAATGGGGAAACCATCCAAATTCCGGTATTTGTAATTGAAGAAACTGCTCCCGGAAAAGTGATAATTTCTGAAAGAAAAGAAAGACCGGCTCCCGGGAAAGTTATAATTGAGGAGAGAAATCCAGATGGTACCAATTCCAGATCTAGTGCTCAAACAAAACCTTCTGCACAAACGGGGCAAACAAGGGAACATATTATTCTTCCCAAAGAAACCAAATATGGGATCGCCCGCAAATATGGGATGACCGTAAAGGAATTGGATGAACTTAATCCAAGGGCTGGAGTTTTACAGCCGGGAACAATGATTAGGGTGAATACAGATGTACTGGATCAGCCTGTAATTATAACCAATGATGCCTATGAGTTTTACGAAGTGCAACCACAGGAGACCATGTATGGTCTTACCAGAAGGTTTCAAATAGACGACGATTCTTTAATCGCCTTGAATCCAGCCTTAAAAGATGGGTTAAAATGGGGGATGATCCTTAAAGTGCCAACCAAAGATGCTAAAGGAAATAAATTGGAGGATATAGCGGATTTAGGCGAAAACCCATTGCCAGCTTCAGAAATGTCTAAAATGGATCTTTCCAAAAACATCAAAAACTACGATACAAAGAACCTGGTTTTGATGCTTCCTTATAACCTCAGCAAAATTAATAACGATTCTATTTCCAATGCTAAAGAGCTAATTAAAAAGGATCGAGTATTGCGTATCTCTTTAGACTTTTATAGTGGTGCTTTAATGGCAATAGAACGAGCTAAGGAATTGGGGATCTCTACAAACCTTCGTGTTTATGATACTCAGAATAGCTCGGGAAAAGTGTCACAAACGATTGCTGCCAACGATTTTAGAAATGTAGATGCGGTTATTGGCCCGCTTTTGCAAGCAACATCAGAGGAAGCTGCATCCAGTTTGATGAAATTAAGGGTGCCTGTGATCTCACCGATGACCAATAGGGAGTTAAGGGCGATCCCGAATTTATACCAATCCCGGCCAAGTGATGATATGTTGCGGGAGGCAATGATCGTTTACCTTCAGAATAATTCTCAAGGAAAGAATGTAATTATAGTGGCAGATGGAGCTTCTTCTGCTATAAAAGCAAAATTAGTGGGTTCCTTGCCTAGTGCACGAATCCTAAACCCACAATCAAATAATATTACAGAAGGTACTTTAGCATCTGTACTGGATAAATCCCGTGAAAACTGGGTGATCTTGGAATCTGAAAATATTGCTTTGCTTGGAAGTGCAACTTCAGCATTAAATAGATTGGCAAGAAATAATAGGATTACGCTGTTTACTACCTATAAAAACAACACTTTTGAAAGTGATGTAGTCAATAATGAACATTTAGGAGAACTGACGTTCCATTTTCCTTCGGAATATAAAGAATTTGACGAATCTGTAGCCGATAGTTTTGTAGATGCCTATAAAGCTAAATATGGATATGTTCCAAATAAATATACCGTTCGTGGCTATGACCTTACGTTGGATGTCTTACTAAGACTTGCAGCAATGGGAACTATAGAAGAATCTGTAAATGCCAATATTATCACAGAATATGTTGAGAATAAATTCCTTTATAAGCCTAAAACCAATGGCGGTTTTTATAATGATGCGATCTATATTATGCAGATGAATAAAGATCTTAGCCTTAGCATTGCCAAATAAAAAACCATGACTTCAAAAGTGATTTATAAAGGGGATCTCCGAACAGAATGTGAGCATATCCAGAGCAGCAATAAATTTATTACCGATGCCCCTTTGGACAATAATGGAAAGGGAGAAGCATTTTCTCCAACAGATACCGTAGCTACTGCCTTGGCCTCGTGCATGCTTACAATCATGGGAATTAAAGCCAATGAGCATGAGCTGGATATAAAAGGAACTTTTGCAGAGGTTACCAAACACATGGAGGCTAATCCCAGAAGAATCTCTAAAATAGATGTTCTTGTAAATGTAAAAGGAGAATTAACCGATAGGGATAAAACCTTGCTGGAGAATTCTGCTAGAACATGCCCGGTGATCCAAAGTATTCATCCAGATATCATTAAAAACATCACTTTTAACTATTAATTGTTGAAGATTTTTTACTCCATATTGTTTTTAACTATTTCGGGACCTGCTTTTGCACAAACTGGGGATTTAAAAATTTATTGGAGCGAAGCAACTCTTTTGTCATGGGAAGATTTTCAGGGAGTACCTCTTGAAAAAACACTTTTTCATGCTAATACCAATACAGGTCTTTCTTACTCGTGGGGCTTAAAAGGAACGGTGCAGAGAATGGAGCTGGACTATAAAGTGGAAGCCTTTTTTTATCCAGCACAAAGTTGGGTGCAGCCAGCTTCAAAAAACGGGTATTTGCTGAAGCATGAACAGCTTCACTTCGATATATCAGAACTACATGCCCGAAAATTGAGAAAAATATTGGCTAGTGTAGATGGAACTAAACTCAATAAAGATTCCCGGGATTATCTGAATACATTCTATGAGAAAATAGATAAGGAGCGTAGTGCTATGCAAAACGCCTTCGATAAGGAGACCAATCACAGTTTAAACGAAGAAGCAGAACTTGGATGGCGGCATTTTGTTGAAGAGGAGTTGAATAAGTTTGAAGACTTTAGCTCTTAAAAGCTAGCTACCTCTTGCTTAGCGGTTTCAAATTCTGAAATAATCTCCTGAATAATTTCTCCTGCTGGTTTTATATCATGTATCAATCCTGAAATCTGGCCTATTTCTAATTCGCCATCATCCAGATCCCCTTCGAACATCCCTTTTTTGGCACGGGCGCGTCCCAGTAAGCTAATCAGTTCTTCTTTTGTGGGAGCAGTCTGATACAAAGCTTGTATCTCATTAAAAAATTTGTTTTTCAGCATGCGAACGGGTGCAAGTTCTTTTAAAGTTAATTGCGTATCCCCTTCTTTGGCTTCCACCACTTTATTTTTGAAATTTGGATGAGAAGACGCTTCATTACTTGCCACGAAGCGAGAACCAATTTGCACGCCATCTGCTCCTAGAACCATTGCGGCAAGCATTCCTCTACCAGTTGCAATTCCTCCGGCGGCGATAAGTGGGATTTCCAGTTGCTCTTTGACCATTGGGATCAGGGTGAAAGTTGTGGTCTCATCCCTACCATTATGCCCTCCTGCTTCAAAACCTTCGGCAACTACAGCATCTACTCCTGCTTCTTGAGATTTTAATGCGAATTTTACACTGCTTACTACGTGAACTACTTTGATGCCATGATCTTGTAGGTGTTTGGTCCAGGTTTTAGGATTTCCTGCAGAGGTAAAAACAATTTGAACCCCTTCTTCAATAATGATCTTGATGATCTTATCTATATCTGGGTACAACATAGGCACATTAACGGCAAATGACTTGTTGGTGGCTTTTTTGCATTTCTGGATATGTTCTCTAAGGATTTCCGGGTACATAGAACCTGCCCCGATTATTCCCAATCCGCCATTGTTGCTTACTGCGCTTGCCAGTTTCCATCCACTTGCCCAGATCATTCCTGCCTGAATTAAAGGGTATTTTATATTGAAGAGTTGGGTAATTCTATTCTGCATATTTTATGGTTCAATGTTATTCAAATTCTAGGAATATCTAGACTATGTTTCGCTTTGTTTGTATATACGTTTTTTAGCCTATAGTTGTTTCGTCACCCTGTCCCGAAAGCTTTCGGGATTATTTCAGGGTCTCAAGCTACTCTATTGATTCTTAGTGTAGTTGGATTCTGAAACAAGTTCAGAATGACGTAATTTTATTATTTTATTACGGATACATATTAAAACCATTTGTATATACGTTTTTTATCCTATAGTTGTTTCGTCACCCTGTCCCGAAAGCTTTCGGGATTATTTCAGGGTCTTAAGCTACTCTATTGATTCTTAGTGTAATTGGATTCTGAAACAAGTTCAGAATGACGTAATTTTATTATTTTATTACGGATATATATTAAAACCATTCGTATATACGTTTTTTATCCTACAGTTGTTTCGTCACCCTGTCCCGAAAGCTTTCGGGATTATTTCAGGGTCTCAAGCTACTCTATTGATTCTTAGTGTAGTTGGATTCTGAAACAAGTTCAGAATGACGTAATTTTATTATTTTATTACGGATATATATTAAAACCATTCGTATATCCGTTTTTTATCCTATAGTTGTTTCGTCACCCTGTCCCGAAAGCTTTCGGGATTATTTCAGGGTCTCAAGCTACTCTATTGATTCTTAGTGTAGTTGGATTCTGAAACAAGTTCAGAATGACGTTATATAACACTTTATGATACTTTACAGATATACATTTGACTTTATTTAAAAGCCACGAATATAATAATTTTACATTCGTGCATTCGTGGCAATCCCTGTAAAAGGATTGTATTTCTTGTTAATTTAAGAAATCACTCCAGAGCCTACTAACTCATCTTCCAGATACCAAGCAACGAATTGTCCTTCGGTAATAGCAGATTGTGCTTTTTCGAAAACCACATAAAGGCCATTTTCGGTTTGATGCAAAGTAGCTTCCTGTAATTCTTGCCTATATCTAATTCTTCCCTGTACTTTTAATTCGGTATCTGGCGCAATTGCCAGATCTTTACGCACCCAATGAACTTCCTTGTTCGATACAAAAAGGGCTTTTCTAAACAATCCTGGATGTTCTTTTCCTTGACCGGTATAGATGATGTTCTCATCTACATCTGTATCTATCACAAATAAAGGTTCCGGGGTTCCACCAACTGCCAGGCCTTTTCTTTGTCCTTTAGTGAAATAGTGTGCACCCTGATGCTTTCCAACAACTTTTCCGTCTGTTAATTCATATTGGAATTTCCTTGAAAGTTGTTCCAATTCTTCAGTTTTAGAGCTGAAGTTATCTGGTAGCTCTTGATATTGTTCTCTCTGGGAATCTATTTCCACAATTACGCCTTCTTTTGCTTTCAGTTTCTGCTGAAGAAATTCTGGCAATCTCACCTTTCCAATAAAACAAAGTCCCTGAGAGTCTTTTTTATCGGCAGTGATCAAATCTTGTTCCGCGGCAATTTTACGAACTTCGGGCTTTAAAAGTTCCCCGATTGGGAACAAGGTTTTAGAAAGCTGTTCCTGGGTAAGCTGACACAAAAAATAAGACTGGTCTTTATTATCATCTTTTCCTGCCAAAAGCTGGTAGATGGTTTCCCCGTCTTTCTCAATAATCCCTTTTCTACAGTAATGTCCTGTTGCTACATAATCGGCTCCCAAAGAAAGCGCGATCTTCATGAAGACATCAAATTTTATTTCCCTATTACAAAGCACATCGGGGTTGGGGGTTCTACCCAGTTCATATTCCCGAAACATATAATCTACAATCCGTTCCTTATATTCCTCGCTTAGATCCACCGTTTGAAATGGAATTCCCAGTTTTTCAGCAACCATCATGGCATCGTTGCTATCGTCCAACCATGGGCATTCATCAGAAATTGTTACGGTGTCATCGTGCCAATTCTTCATAAACAAACCAATCACTTCATACCCCTCTTGCTGCAACAAATATGCGGTCACACTGGAATCTACACCCCCTGATAAGCCTACAACTACTTTTTTCATATTATAACATCAATCACTTCGGTAAGTCCGAGATTTATTAAGTCCTAGAATTGTCGAATTACCGGAGGCAAAATTACGAAATAAAAAAGGGTAGTAAAAACTACCCTCTCTTGATTTTATCTATTGAAAAAATTATCTTTTTTCGAAAACAATATTGGTGTTTTGACCCAGAAATAAGTCTGGATAGAATGTAAATTTAGTAAAATCTTCATTAAAATCTACTCTTCCAGATTGAGCACCAATTCCTTCGAAAGGAATTACAAAGCGGTATTTGGATTCACCTACAATACTCCAATCGTCATTTTCAGAAGTATTTACATTGCATTCCCCGCCATCTTCAGCATATAAGGCAGAATCTGCTTTAAAATTAGATTTAAAATCGATAAATGATTGTCTATTGCAATCGTTTTCTTCAATGTTTAATGCTCCAGTATTGTTAATTTCAGCGACAAACCACTTTCCAAGGATTTTATCGTCTCCTGCGTTTCGTTCATCGTCATCACTGCTACAAGATGTTAATAATGCTAGGCTAAAAAATAGCAAAAAGATCTTTTTCATATAAATAGGTTTTTATTTGGATTGTAAATATAAGGTTTCATTTATAATTGATAAAATTCAAAATCCAAAATTCAAAATTCAAAACTGGACTGATAACTCAAACTCACAACCGTCAACTAACAACTGAAAAACTATTTCTTCGCATTTTTCTGTTGTTCTGCCTGCTCCATCATTTCCTGCATTTTTCTGGCAAACTTACCTTGCTTTTTAGGTTTCTTTTTGTTCTCCTGAATTTTGGCATGGATCTTTTCTTCATCTATAATTACATACTTAATAACCAACATGATCCCGATCGTAATTAAATTAGATGTAAAATAGTACAATGAAAGTCCACTGGCATAGTTGTTAAAAAAGAACAACATCATGATAGGTGATAAGTACATGATAAATTTCATGTTCGGCATTCCCGGTTGCTGGTTGTTCTGCATGGTTTGCCCAGTCGTCATCATCATGTAGATGAAGATAGCGATAGAAGCCAATATAGGGAACAAACTTACGTGGTCCCCATAAAATGGAATGGTAAACGGCAATTCTGCAATGGTATCGTAACTAGATAGGTCATCTGCCCATAGGAATCCCTTTTGTCTTAATTGAAAAGCGCTCGGGAAGAACTGAAAGAGGGCATAGAAGACGGGAATCTGCATTAAGGCCGGCAAACATCCGCTTAAAGGACTCGCTCCTGCCTTACTTTGCAGTTTCATGGTTTCCTGCTGCTTTTTCATGGCATTGTCCTTATATTTCTCATTGATCTCGTTCATTTCCGGGCGTAAAATTTTCATTTTAGCCTGAGACAGGTAAGATTTATAAGTCACTGGGGAAAGCACAATTCTTACCACAATGGTCATCACAATAATGGCAAGCCCGTAACTAGGTAGTACCCCAGATAAAAAGGCGAAAAATGGAATAAATACATATTTATTGATCCATCCAAAAATACCCCACCCCAAGGGTACAACTTCATCTAAGTTTCTATCGTAATCGTTTAGAATTTTATAATCTGTTGGCCCGTAGTACCAATTCATATTATAATTAAGCTCTCCGCCTTTTAATTCCAGGGGAAGGCTAGTAGCAAATTCTTTGGTATATATGGTATCTATTTCTTCATCTTCTACCAAGTTCTTAGAAACAAATTTTCCTTTGGCAAAAGGGGTGTCCGTTAACAAAATGGATGAAAAGAAGTGTTGTTTAAAGGCAATCCAGGTTACATCGTCTGCTTCATCATCTTTCATTTCCCCTTGACCTAAATAATCATCCTCACCATCTTCATATTCCCAAGCCAACTCGGTATATCTATTTTCATAAGAGATACTTTTTGAATGGCGATATCCTTTTAAGTTCCAGTTAAGGTTTACATCATTGGAGCTATTTATAACGTCCCTTAAACCTTGGGAACGAATGCTGAAATCCAACATATATTCTCCCGGTTTCATCACATACACATATTCCAGATATTCGGATTCTGAAACCTTAAGTTTCATGGAAAGCACCTGATTGTTTCCGCTTTCTGTAAGGGAAGGCTCAAAATACATGTCTTTTGTATTGATCACTCGTCCATCCGAAGTTGTGAAACTTAAGTTTAAAGAGGCATTTCCATCTTTAATTAGGTAAACCGGTATAGAATCGTAGGTTTTAAACTTGGTAATTCTCGCTTCAGAAATATAACCCCCTTTATTGTCTATGCTTAGATCTAATATATCGTTGGAAAGCTTAGTAGTCTTATTGGTAGCTGAAGGCAAGGTAGCCGAATAACCAAAAGTACCCAATGACTCCTGCACTCTGGCTCGTGCCATAGAATCCATCTCATGGCTAGCAACTTCTTTTTGCGGAGTAGTAGCTTCTTGAGGTACAGTCTCAACCTGCTCTATGGTATCCTTTTTATCTTCAGTGTCGCTATTTTCAAAGGAATTGTTGTACAACATCCAAATTAAAAGACCACCAATAAGGAAAAACCCAATTAAGGATTGTACGTCAAATTTTTTTTCTTCCATGTTAAATTATAAAGTAAACCAAGCGTTCTCTATCACTTAGAGTTATTGATAGTCAAAAAAATGACCGTTTATTGATTTTGTGTCAATTTGACACTGTTTTTTTGTTTTGAATGGGTTACGGCAGCTTTCACAAAACCAACAAATAGGGGATGAGGATTCGCTACGGTGCTCTTGTATTCTGGGTGATATTGCACCCCAACATACCAAGGATGACCTTCTAATTCCACGATCTCCACCAAACCGGTTTCAGGATTTATCCCTGTGCTCTTTAACCCGGCATTTTCCAATTCGTTTTGGTATTTGTTGTTGTATTCATACCTATGTCTATGTCTTTCTGAAATCACATCAGACTTGTAAATATCCTTAACAAGGGAACCTTTAGAAAGTTCACAATTCCAAGCACCCAATCTCATGGTTCCCCCTTTATGTGTCACTTGTTTCTGCGCTTCCATAATATCTATAACAGGATGTTTGGTTTCATGATCCATCTCTGTAGAGTTGGCATTTTTTAGCTGAAGCACATTTCTCGCAAATTCTATAACCGCCATTTGCATCCCAAGGCAAATCCCCAAGAAAGGAATATTATTTTCCCGGGCATAGCGCACTGCATCAATTTTACCTTCAACTCCCCGCTCCCCGAAACCTGGAGCTACCAAAATTCCATCCAAATGTGCGATCTTGTTCTTGATGGTGTTCTCGTTGATAAATTCTGAATGAATACTTTCTACGATCACCTTCACTTCATTTGCAGCACCTGCGTGAATAAAGGATTCCAATATGGATTTATATGAATCCTGAAGTTCTACATACTTGCCAATAAGCCCTATTTTAACTTCGTACTTGGGGTTCTTATGGCGTTGTAAAAACTGGTTCCAACGTTCCAAATTTGGAATGGTATCATCTGGCAACATCAATTTTTTAAGCACAACCGTATCCAAACCTTCTTCCAACATAAGGTTGGGAACGTCGTAAATAGTTGAAGCATCTATAGATTGAATAACCGCTTCTTGGCGAACATTACAGAAAATGGCAAGTTTTCTTCGGATTTCGTCTGACAGCTCGTGCTCTGTTCTACACACAAGGATATCAGCTTTTATCCCACTCTCCATCAGGGTTTTAACACTGTGTTGAGTGGGCTTTGTTTTAAGTTCTCCGGCAGCAGCAAGGTATGGCACCAAGGTTAGATGAATTACCAAGGCATTATCATCTCCCAGCTCCCATTTAAGTTGTCTAACAGCTTCTATATATGGCAAGGATTCTATATCTCCAACCGTACCACCTATCTCGGTGATTACAATATCATATTCCCCACTTTTTCCAAGGATCTGGATACGTTCTTTGATTTCGTTGGTGATATGTGGCACAACTTGTACCGTCTTCCCCAAGAATTCGCCACGGCGTTCTTTTTCTATAACGCTTTGGTAAATTCTACCGGTAGTTACATTATTTGCCTGTGAGGTTTTTACGTTTAAAAAACGCTCATAATGACCAAGATCCAAGTCGGTTTCGGCACCATCTTCTGTCACATAGCATTCGCCATGTTCGTAAGGGTTCAAAGTTCCAGGATCTACATTTATGTAAGGATCTAATTTCTGAATGGTGGTTTTAAAGCCACGAGCTTGTAATAGTTTTGCCAAAGAAGCAGCGATAATTCCTTTTCCCAAAGAAGATGAAACCCCGCCGGTGACAAAAATATACTTGGTTTCGGCCATTTTGTACGTATTTGTTGTGTTGCTTTATTCAGGGCGCTAAATTACAAAGAAGAATAGAAAAAAGCATTCAATTTTAAACCTAATATTTGAGACCGGAAAACCTTAGGTAAACACCTGAAATGGACTAGTTATTAGGGTATCTCAATCTAATATTGCGAAGAATGCTTTCCATCCCGTTCACCTTTAATTCGGTTACTTGTTGTAGTTGATCTCCCAACGTTCCTTCTGGAAAACCTTTTTGGCGGTACCAAATAAGGTAATATTCTGGGATCTCCGAAAGGAACAGGCCTTTGTATTTTCCAAAATACATTTTCGCATAGGCTAGTTCTATAAGTGCTTTTTTATCGGGTTTTATCTCCATGTTCCAAATGTAAGTAGAAAGATCACTTACTTACAATGCTTCACACATAATTCGGAAACCTTATTTTGATTGAGCGGTTTAATAATATAATCTTTTACAAAATTATATTGAGAAGCTTTATCTCGATCTAGATCGCTGGTGCTAGAGGTAAGAATTATAATTGTGGGAGTGTGATTATTTTCTACCAGTTTATCTAAAAACTCCCACCCACTCATCTCGGGCATGTTGAGATCAAGAATAATAATGTTTTTTTGTTCTTTTTGTTGTAGAATCAGTTCCAAGGCTTCTACCGGATTAGTGAAATCTTTTACAGGAATTTGAACATCTTCAATTTCCAATAATTTTCGAGTAATGAAATTTGTGATGGATTGATCGTCCACGAGTATAATTGAATTCATTCGTTTTCAATTTTCAAGATTTTCAATTCTTGGGTTGCCATTTTTATTGCCGCTTGAAGTTCTCTATCCATTTCTTCTGCTGAAGTTTCAATTTTTGGAATTAAGTCTTGTCTAATTTCTTCATTTGTGAAATGAGGAAAAAGCCCAATTAATCCTTGAATTCTGGATAAAGGCTCCCTGATATTATGTGCGTTTAATACTGAAATATGCAATAATTTCTTATTTTTCTCGACAATTTCACTTGTTCTTTGCTCAATAATTTGTTTTTGATTATTGACAATATTCTGGATCTCACTATTTTTTGATCTTATAGTTTCCAGTGCCTCAAGAAGCGATTTATTCTTTGCATATAGCATTTTAGCCAAATAAATCTCATGGAATTTAGCTTCAAAACAATCCACCGCAAGTTTTAAGATTTCAAGATCGGCAACAGTAAAGGCCTTGTTTTTATCAGAAATTAAGGTGACAGTAACCTTTCTTCCGTTATTATTAAACAGCCAAGCCCACATTTCAGGTTTTTCTAGCAAGGAAGTGTCCATATTCCTTTTCAACCATTCCATTGGGACATTATTGGTATATATTGGGATCTCTTTTTCCAATAAGTCCTTTTCATGACCCAACATTTCAGATTTTTCTTCAAAATCATAATCTACCCCACTTTTTGTTATAGAGAAAAACAGATATTTATCCCCCTGTTCTATGGAAAGACGAATTATGTGATAATTTAAAAGATATTTTAAATGAGTTTTCGATACTTCACCAACTTCTTTTAGAGTCTGGCATCTACTTATTTTGTTAGCAAACTTCGAGTAAGCCTCATAAGTGATCCTATAAAGCTGGGCGGAATTTTTAGAAACATCTTGCATGAATATAGAAGTTGTTATTCCAAAGTTTCCAATAACTCATTATCAATTTTAATCCCGGAGACATCTGCTATGGTGTTTAGCATATTAACCAGATCTGCCTGTGCCATTAATTCCTGAATCTCTTTTTTATTGAAACCAGCATTTTCCAATTCTTCAAAATCTGAATCTCCTATGTTCTTGTGATCCAAGGCCGCTTTGGTAATTACATTTACGGCAGTTCTGTAGCTAACTGGCATACTTGGAGAATCTAAATTTTCTGTAGCTTTAAAACCTTCAGCTTCACTTATCATGCTACTCATACTATCGGCAAAAATCCCGTGGGCGTGGGAACAATAATTACAACCTCTCTCCTTGGATACGTTATATATAATCAACTGTTTTAACACGTTAGGAACTTCACCTTCCATAAGGGTGGATTTTAGCTTGTTCCAATTTCCATTCAACAAAGTAGCATTGTCGCCTTGGCATTTAAACCAATTTAGCACAAAAGGGAGTTGTAAGGTTTTCTTAGTATCGTCGTAAATAGCCTGTACTTCTGGTGAAGCATCATCGTAAGAAACCATTGGGTAACGAGAGGTAGTGTTGTTCATTTTTAATTTGAGATTTTGGGGTTAATACATTAGCGGGAAGGAATATACAATATTATAAAATTAGGCTCCATTTTATTTTTATAACTTTTAGTTAAATTCAAATTTTTTGGTAAAGTGAATGATCGATATAAGAATACGATTGCAAAATTGTTCCATATTAAAAGCCACTAAATTTGCCACTATATTTAATGTGTAAAATAAAATTTTCCATTACGCATGCGCCTAGAAATTGCAGTTAGAAATGAACTTTATTGAAAGAGGTGGCAGGGCATCCCAAAATTGGTTCCCAGAAAATTAAGCATATCGAAATTCTAAAAAGAAAAAGTAGATTGTTTTGGAAATAACTAATATCTATGCTTATCAGGTAAATGACCTAATAAGTACATTAGAATGAAAATTGTCACGACGAGCGCAGTTGGGACTTTTTGTTTGACCTTTCGACTGCGCTCAAGGGGACAAA
Organism: Gillisia sp. Hel_I_86; assembly: GCF_007827275.1. Taxonomy (NCBI): domain Bacteria; kingdom Pseudomonadati; phylum Bacteroidota; class Flavobacteriia; order Flavobacteriales; family Flavobacteriaceae; genus Gillisia; species Gillisia sp. Hel_I_86. Next base: position 3,366,367 of record NZ_VISE01000001.1, read on the forward strand.
AACCTACTTTAAGTGTTTAACAGGACAATCATTTAATATCTAATTCATTTTCACTTTTGAATTTTTTTAGTAAGAAATAAAAGTTAAATGTTTTTTTATAACTAAGCGATTGCCTAGTTTTGCTTTGTAATTAAGAACAATGGCAAGAACCAAACAATATAAAGAAGAAGATGTTATTCAAAAGGCGATGAAGCTTTTTTGGAGGAATGGCTATGAAGCAACTTCGGTACGTATGTTGGAAAAAGAAATGGGAATTAACCAATTTTCTATTTATTCAAGTTTTGGAAGTAAGCATGGGGTTTTTGTTGAAAGCATTAAAGCATATAAGAATGAGTTAAACAATATTAGAAATTTATTGAAGAATTCCAATAATGGAATTGTAGGGATTAAGCAATTCTTCTATGACTTTTTGGAGTTCACTAAAGAAAATGAAGTGAGAAAAGGCTGTCTTGTATGTAATACTGTAAGTGAATTGGCGACTAAGGCTGAACCAGAACTTATGATGGAATTGATGAAATTCACGGAGGAGATTAGATCCTTATTTATCAATAATTTAAAACAAGATAAAAATAGATCTGAAGAAACAATAGTGAAAGAAGCTAATTTTTTAACTACATCTATGCTAGGGCTTTCATTAGGTTCCAGAATTCAAAATGAGACCCAGCTTGAAGATTACATTGAAATGACATTTAATAGGATATAACTTTTTTTTGCCAATAAACTAAGCGATTGCTTAGATATATGATGGCTATAATTTTAAAATTTAATGATATGAAAACTTTAATTCTAACTTTTACTTTATTAGTAAATTCAGTATTGCTCCATGCCCAGGACTATGCGGTAGTTTTGACTTCTAACCCAAGAACAGCGCATAAGGCCGCAAACTACAGTGAACTCACACATTTCACATCAGATGTGATTTTAAATGAGGAGTTTAAGTATCGGGATTTTTTAAAGAATTCGAAGAAATCCAAGGCTGATTTTAATTTTGACGGAAAAACTTTCACTAAAATGGAGCTCACCAAAACATTAAGAAAAGCTGCGATTACTGCAAGGGATTATAAGGAATTTCAAAAACTCCTTGAGAATAACCACCCTGAGTTCCTAAGCGTTCTTTCAATTAAAGAAATGCATTTGTTGTATGAGAAATTCCGAAAAGGAAGTCTGAATTCATATTTCCAGGACTTAGCAGAAAATTGGTAGCATCAGAATAAAAATTTTATAAACTTTTTTTTCATTCAAAACTAAGCTTTTGCTTAGAAATTATAAACACGTATTAATTAAATATTTAAAACTATGAGTACATTAAAAGTTCACACAATCGAATCTGCACCAGAAGGTAGCAAGGCATTATTAGAAAACTCCCAAAAAGCATATGGTATGGTGCCAGGATTACATGGGGTTTTAGCTGGCGCTCCGGGCATACTGGAGGCTTACCAAACTATACATCAACTATTTGTTGACTCCTCTTTTAATAATGAAGAATTAACGGTTGTATGGCAAACTATTAATGTAGAACACGAATGTCATTATTGTGTACCGGCACATACCGGTATTGCAGCAATGATGAAAGTAGAGGAAAATATCACGGAAGCTTTGCGAAATAGTATGCCTCTGGAAAACCCAAAATTAGAAGCATTAAGGGATATGACCTTGTCTATTGTGCGCAATAGAGGAAATGTAAACGACAGTGATATCCAAGCATTTTATACAGCTGGATATGGTGAAAGACAAGTTCTTGAGATCATATTGGGACTATCTCAAAAAACAATCAGTAACTATACAAACCATATTGCTCAAACGCCCATAGATGCGCCATTCCAAAAATTCGCATGGAAAAAGGAGAATGCAACTGTCTAATAATTAAAATTGTAATTTACTAATAAGCCTTCTGGAATACTTTCGGGAGGCTTTGTGATAGCTATTAAAACTGTAACTTTTTATTAGTCTCCAGATGAAACAGCTACACAAAATAAAAAGGCGGTTTATCAGAACTTTTATAATATTGTTGTGAGGGTAGACTATTCAGAATAGATAATTAATAGCATAATTTTTAATAAAATAAATATGATTAAAGTAAGCGTAATGTATCCTAATGGACCAAAGACAAAATTCGATTCAGAATATTATAAAAAATCCCATTTACCAATGATCGCCGAAGCCTTAGGGGATGCACTAAAAGGTATTGAGTTCAACATAGGTATTGGTGGGAGAAAACCGGGGGAACTTGCTCCATATGTAGCAGTCGCCCATTTAACATTTGATTCTATAGAATCATTTCAATCGTCTTTTGGACCTCATGCTGAAAAATTTTCGGCAGATGTTCCTAATTATACGAATGTTGAAGCAGAGCTTCAAATTAGTGAGATTGTAAGGTGATTTTGATTCCGAAGAAAATAAAATTAAAAGATTAATATGAAAGATAAAATCAAAATAGATATAGTATCAGATGTGGTTTGCCCTTGGTGCACCATTGGCTACAAACGTTTGGAAAAAGCCATTTCTGAAATGGGAATTCAAGATAAAGTGGAAATCGAGTGGCATCCCTTTGAACTTAATCCAAACATGCCGGAGGAAGGGGAGAATGTGCAAGAGCATATTGCAAATAAGTATGGCGCTAGTCTAGAAGATCAAAAACGATCCCAAGAGCATATGAAGAAAGTTGGAGCTGAATTAGGCTTTGAATTTGACTATTTCGACGATATGAGAATGGTAAACACAAGAGATGCCCATGTTTTGCTGGAATATGCCAAGGAAAATGGCAAACAAACAGATTTACAAACGCGCCTAGCAGAATTCTTCTTTAGTGAGCGAAAAGATGTTTCCGATAAAGAAATTCTAAAGCTTGCCTTGCAAGAGGTTGGTCTAAATGTAGATGGGGCGATGGCACGATTAGAAAGTGATGATGCAAGAAATCAGGTTCAATCTAAAGAAGCGTATTGGAAAAGTTTAGGAGTAACCTCGGTACCCACAATAGTTTTTAATCAAAAAAGTGCGGTTACCGGAGCACAGCCAGTTACTGTCTTTAAAGAGGTATTGACTGAATTGTTACAGGAAAACATGGGATAATTATAAGCACTAATTCAATAATTATTTTCTTTTTTCAGTAAAAAATATCTTCATAATTTTTAGCTAATTATAGGTTGATTTAGACAGATTCAGTGCCGTATTTATATTTGAAATGGCGCTGAATCTGTTTTGTTATATTAGGAGCTACGCTGAAAACTTAAAAATGCCAAGCACTTATTCTGAATTTTTAAATACTTAAATTTGCGGCATATTTAAATCCATGAAATACGAGTATCATTTACGGGTAAGCCCGGAAGCAGCGGCCAAACCAGAACTCTTATTAAGAGAAGTGTCCAAAAACTCCGGAATATCTACTAAAAAGATCAAACATGTTGAAATACTAAAAAGATCTATAGATGCAAGACAGCAATCGGTGAAGATCAATTTAAAAGTGGAGGTGTATGTAAATGAGGATAAAAAAGAAAACCCTTTTGAGCTTCCCCAATATCCCAATGTAAAAGATCAAGAAGAAGTATTTATAATTGGCGCTGGACCCGCAGGGCTTTTTGCTGCACTCCGCTGTATAGAATTAGGTAAAAAACCTATAATTATTGAGAGGGGAAAGGATGTTCGCAGTAGGAGAAGAGACCTAAAGGCATTAAATATAGAGCATATTGTCAATGAAGATTCCAACTATTGTTTTGGAGAAGGTGGTGCCGGAACCTATAGTGATGGTAAATTATATACCCGATCTAAAAAAAGGGGGGATGTAAATAGGATTCTTAAGCTCCTAGTTGCTTTCGGGGCTACCAAGGAAATCTTGGTAGATGCGCATCCACATATCGGGACAAATAAACTACCTGCAATTATCGCTGGTATGCGGGAAAAGATCATCGAGATGGGCGGGGAAGTGCTTTTCGAAACAAGAGTAACCGATATTATTATTGAAAATAATTCGATAAAGGGAATTAAAACCTTTAAAGGGGAACATTTTAATACCAAAAATGTCATTTTAGCCACAGGGCATTCTGCGAGGGACATTTTTGAATTGTTATTTCAAAAAGGAATTAAAATCGAAGCAAAGCCGTTTGCTTTGGGAGTACGAATTGAACATCCACAGCAATTAATAGATAAAATTCAATATAAATGTGACGATAGAGGAGAATTTCTACCTCCTTCCCCATACAGTATTGTGAAGCAAATAGGGGGAAGAGGAATGTACTCTTTTTGTATGTGCCCCGGTGGGGTTATTGCACCATGTGCCACAAGTCCCGGGGAAGTGGTTACCAATGGTTGGTCCCCAAGTAAGCGGGATCAAGCTACTGCAAATTCTGGAATTGTTGTAGAATTAAGATTAAGTGATTTTAAGCAATTTGGAGGTTCTCCACTGGCCGCAATGGAGTTTCAAAAAAGTATAGAGCAAACTGCTTGGTTGCATGGTGGTGAAACACAACGTGTTCCTGCACAAAAAATGGTGGATTTTGTAGAAGGTAGAATTTCATCAAATTTACCGGAAACTTCTTATAAACCTGGAATTACTTCCGCAGATCTAAAAAATGTTTTCCCTGAATTCATTCATTCCACCCTTCAACAGGGTTTTAAAGAATTTGGAAAGACGATGCGGGGGTATTATACCAATGAGGCCATAATACATGCCCCAGAATCACGAACATCTTCTCCTGTAAGAATTCCAAGGGACCCAAAAACCTTGGAACATATACAGATTAAAGGTTTATTTCCCTGTGGTGAAGGAGCAGGATTTGCCGGGGGCATAATTTCCGCTGCCATAGATGGCGAAAAATGTGCAGAAAGCTGTATTGCCTTAATGAGTTCTTCCAGCTAACACCCCTTCCAAAGGTTAAAAATTATATAATTATGACTATTATTTTAAGGCTATTTTTCACTTTTGCCTAGCTTCAAAAATTATAAATTTCAAGTAAAAAATAAAGCATTATGGCAATTATAGGTTCAATTATCAAGGGTTTAATAGATTTAAGGGATAAAATAGTTTCTGAACCAAATGCCGACGAAGCCCAACTAGATGTGTTGAAAGGTTTATTGAACAAAGCAAAGGATACTGCTTTTGGGAAGCATTACAAATTCGAAGAAATTTTAGAATCAGAAGATATTCGTGCTGTCTATGCGGCGCAAATTCCGAATTTTGACTATAATAAAATAAATAAAGAATGGTGGTCTAAAATGCGCGATGGGGAGACCGATGTGGTTTGGCCGGGGAAACCACCCTATTTTGCTTTAAGTTCTGGGACAACTGGTAAGACAAGCAAGCGTATTCCGGTTTCGGAGGACATGGTGGAAGCCATAAGAACTTCTGGAATAAAACAAGTGGGAGCTTTAACTAATTTTAACCTTCCCACAGATTTTTTTGAAAAGGAGATCATGATGTTGGGGAGTTCCACAGATCTGCAAAAGGAAGGGGATCATGAAGAAGGTGAGATAAGTGGGATCTCTGCTGCTAATATCCCGTTCTGGTTTAAAGGTTACTATAAACCTGGAGAAGACATAGCGAAAATTGAAGACTGGGATGAACGTGTGGAAATGATTGCGAAAAATGCCAAAACATGGGATATTGGAGCGATCTCGGGTATTCCTTCTTGGATTGAATTGATGTTCAAAAAAGTGATAGAAACCCATAACCTTGACAACATCCACGATATTTGGCCTAATTTTCAAGTATACACTTCTGGTGGCGTAGCCTTTGAGCCCTATGAAAAAAGCTTCAATGCATTGTTGGCCCATCCAGTTACTGTAATAGACACCTATTTGGCTTCAGAAGGATTTATGGCATATCAACAACGTCCAGAAACCCATTCAATGAAGTTGGTGTTGGATAATGGGATCTATTTTGAATTTGTCCCTTTTAAGGCTGAATATGTAAAAGAGGATGGTTCTATAACAGATAACGCACCTGTAGTTCAGTTAAAAGATGTAGAAGAGGAAGTGGATTATATCCTGCTTATTAGTACTGTTTCTGGTGCTTGGAGATATTTAATTGGCGATACCATTAAATTTACTGATGTTGGTAGGCATGAAATCAAGATTACAGGAAGAACAAAATTTTTCTTGAATGTTGTTGGTTCACAATTATCTGTCAATAAAATGAACGATGCGATCCGAGAACTGGAAAAGAAATACGATATAGAAATCCCGGAATTTACATTGGCAGCAGTTCGAATTGATGGAGAATTTCATCATTCTTGGTATTTGGGAACAGAGGCAAAACTAAATAATGATGAGCTGGCCGAAGCCTTGGACAGCTCTCTTAAAAATGCCAATAAAAATTATAAAGTAGCTAGATCTAAGGCCTTAAAAGGGGTGAAGGTGACTACCATCCCTCCAAATCATTTCTACGAATGGAACGCCCTTAATAAAAAGAAGGGTGGACAAGTAAAAATGGAACGGGTAATGAACGAAGAGAAGTTTGGACAGTGGGAAGAATTTATTGGAGGTTTATAAATTAAGAACCTGCTATTCCTTTAATTCATCTACTAGCAAGAGAATCTCTTCGGGCGATAAATACAACTTTCTAATGCGATCCTTGTAAACGGTAGAAAGATGCGCGTGGTTTAGGATGAAATCTTTGGTAGCAAGGATGTAATTTCCCATTCCATGGCTTACCGCAAAGGTATCGGCAGCTCTTTCAGCCACTTTAATGAACTTATGGGAAGTAAGGTAGCCTATGCCGAATTGGATAAGGTTAAAACCGCTGCGTTCCTGATAATCCATGATATGTCCCAGTTCGTGACCTATCCAACCTATAAGAACATCTGAAGGCACTTCTGAAATAGCGAATGATTCATTTTCAATATGAAAATTTTCGCTTATCATAACAAAATAAGATCTATTTTTTTTGTTTTTGAAAATTCCAGAAAACTTGGGCTGTGCCTGCATAAAAGACTTTTTTATCTTTTCTTTGAACCTGAATTCAATTGGAGTATCTTTTAATTCTGGATAGTGAGAAAGTGCCACATGTACTTCGTCGGCAATGGATTTAGGAATGATCTTATTGGTAATTTCAAAAGTATTTAGATCTTTCATAGTTAGAGCGGAGAAGCTATAGGCATTGGGTTGCAAGAAAGTTAAGAATACAATACCAATGAATTTAGCTTTAAAATTGAACAAAGTATTTTATAAATTTAAGTGGTTTAAAGATAATGTTCTAAAATCGTTCCAAAAATAATTTTAGAAAAGTTTAAAATATAAAAAAGCTTCGCACATTGTGCGAAGCTTTAAAATTGTCATAAGTATAGTATACTATAAACGAAGCCTAAGCTTGTTTTACATTTACTGCATTTAATCCTTTTCTTCCTTCTTCTAGATCAAACGTAACTTCGTCGTTTTCTCTAATTTCATCAACAAGACCATTTGCATGTACAAAATATTCTTTGTTTGACTCTTCGTCTGTGATAAATCCAAATCCTTTAGTGTCGTTAAAGAATTTTACGGTACCTCTATTCATTATATATAAATTTAATTTGTGCAAATATAGGATTATTTTTAGACTATTTACGTTTTAACAGGTTTTTTTAATAAAATTTAATTTTAATGGGGTTTGTGCAATGATATACCTGTCTTTTATCGTGCCCTGAATTGTGAAGCATAAGAATGTTTCAAGATTTTTTGCCGACATGTTGAAATGCTGCATTAAGTTACTTTGATGGGTTTTTTGAAAATATTAATTTTCTGCATTAGGTAATTTTTTATTACAGGTTTAAGTAAAACGAAAAACTGAAAATAGCCAATAAGAGTTGTAAATGCCATAAAATGGGCATCAGAAAAAATTGCCTGAATTGAACTATTCCTATTTTATTAAATAATTACAGGCAATTATTAATTAGGGTTTAATTCTTGTTAAACTATACTAAAACAACAGGGTTTTTTAACTCCATACTGCGAAATTTGTTTCGTAATTCTAATGAACCCCATATATCCAAAACCAATGAACCCCCAATTTAACAGCACATTTTTATTTTTTATATCCTTACTGTCTATTATGTTTTTTGCAGGTTCGTGTACCAACAAATCTGGTAAAAGCCTTGATAAGGATATTAAAAAAAATGCTGAAATAGATAGTACAATAGCGCTTCCCAAAGAAAAGTTGGAGCCACCTTTGGTTATAAATTATAAAATAGATTCGTTAAAAACTTCGGTAGAATTGGATAGTTTTAAGAATAGATATTCTGAGGCTCATCTAAAAGTAATTTATGCGCTTAACAGGATTGAGGCAAGGAAAGTTGGAAAAGGAAAAAACCTTATTGTTCCAGATACCTTGTTCGAAGATATTTTTAATTATTCGCCTTTTCCAAAAAACCTTGAGTTAATTTGTGATATACCGAAAACGGTTTTAATCTCTCAACGTATACAGGGGTTTGCACTATATGAAAATGGAGCGCTTGTAAAATGGGGACCTGTGAGTTCTGGCAAACAATCTACTCCAACCCCAAATGGATTACATTATGGAAATTATAAAGCAAAGAGAAAAATAAGCACCGTTAATAAGGAGTGGATATTGCCGTATTATTTTAATTTTATGAATTTCGAAGGGGTGGGAGTGCATCAATACGCGTTGCCGGGATATCCTGCTAGCCATGCCTGTGTTAGGTTGTATATGGATGATGCCAATTATATTTACGATTGGGCCGATCAGTGGGAATTGACTTCGAATGGTAGAGATATTATTAAAAAGGGAACTCCGTTTATGGTATTTGGCACATACGATTATAAGAGTGAAGTTCCATGGCTACAATTGGCTATAGACAGGCTAAACAATAACCTGATAGACGAAGAGATGAATACACTAAAAGATTACGTGGCTAAATACAACGAATATATAAAATCTATTAAACCTAATGATTTGGAAAAAGATTTGTCTTTAGAGGAAGGAACAATAGTTACTTATAATTAAGGAACTATTTTAATATCTAAGTTTTAAGAAGCCCTAATTCTTCAATAGTTCGAAGCACCCCATTTTCATTGTTATCGAAGCTAGTTACAAACTTACTGGCATTTTTAATTTCGGGGTGTGCATTTTTCATGGCATAACTAAACGTCGCATTCTGCATCATTTCCAGATCATTTAAATAATCTCCAAAGACCAAGGTTTCTGCGGGAGTAATATTCAATTCTTGCTGTATCCCTTTAATAGCATTGCCTTTGTTTGCTGAAAGGGAAGTAATGTCTATAAACACACTTGCCGCAATGGCTATTTTAAAATCATTTTTATAATCTTGGAAATGCGGAAATGTATTTTCTTCTACACCATTAAAATTGCAAAGCGTTACTTTCAAAATGGTATCATCTACCTTGGCAAGATCTTCTACAATTTCTAAACGCTGGTAATATTTATTGATCTCTTTAAAAAAATCTTCGTCTTCAGTTTCTATATAAGCTGAGTTTTTGCCACAAAGTACCAAATTGGTATCGTCAAGGTTCCTGCCAATTTCAATGAATTTATTTGCATCTTCTCTTCGTAAGGGATTCAAATAGATCTCTTTTCCTTTATAAACAACGTAAGTACCATTTTCAGCAAAAAAAAGCATACGGTCCTTAATTCTTTCAAATTTACTTTCCAGATTATAAAATTGCCTTCCACTGGCTACAGAGAACATAATTCCCTTGTTGGTTAGTTCCTTTTCAATATCCCAAAAATCTGGATGTATTTGATGCTCATCGTTGAGCAAAGTCCCATCCATATCAGTAACAATCAATTTTATCATAGTTGGTTTTAAAAAACTTCAAATATAGTTTTTATACTGGTGATTAAAGCTAAGATAAGATCAATTCTAACTCTTTAGGGATAGACAACTAAAATAAAACTGCATCTACTATAGTGCCTACTACTGCTAGAATAATTGCTAACCAAAGGGAAGCAAGGAACCCTACTGTTTTAAAATCTTTGCTTAATTGATCTGCAAGTTCAATAATAATAGCGTACGCAATTACCCTGGTAATAAATCCTAATCCTAAAAAATAGAATATACCAAGGGTTGCGATATTTAATATGGAAGTTAGCAACCAGCTTAAAAGAAAACTTAATACTCCTATAATCAATGCGACGATCAATGCCGATTTAAAACCTTTTAACTCCACCTTGCTCATAAATCTTGCGGCAAGCAACAATACACCGGCATCTATAATTATATGTAATAACCATTGCAACATATTCGAAGATTTAAATTATGGATTAAAATCTATAGCAATAATAACAAAAAATTAGAAGGATCTAATAGCGGTTTACAGGATTTTCTTCACCCATGTTTTTAGGTGTTTGTTTAGTTAGAATTTCCAAAACTGCTTTAAGGTTGGCGAGCTTTTCGCGTCGTATCAAACTTTTATCTGTATCATAATGGTTCTCCTTGGCAGGAAATCCAATATAATTCAAGCCCAAGCTTTCCGCAATGAAAAGCGCCCTTGGAAGATGGAATTTTTGGGTAACAACAATAGCATTTGGAATCTTATAAATAAGGTCCGATCTATACATACTGTCATAGGTGTCCAAGCCTGCAGGGTCTGTAAATATCAAATTCTCTGGCACTTCTCTCTCCAATAGGTAATTCTTCATGGCACTTACTTCATCGTAATCATTTCGCCTATTGTCACCACTTAAAAGAAACTGCCTTCCCCTACCTGCCCTGTAAATCTCTAGTGCGGTATCTACACGATCCTTTAATATTGGAGATAATTGTCCATTGGAATGCACACTGGCTCCAAGAACAATGATGGTATTGGAAACAGGCAGGTCAGAGATATTGGAATAAATTTCATCTGATGTTGTTTTAACAACATACGTGCTAAGCCCCCAAATAAAAGCAATACCACCTCCCAGTACAATTAAAAAATAAATTAAAAATTTCTTAAACCTATCCATCTATTTCGTGTGTAGCATTTGATGATAACCAGTAGTATGTAAAAGTAGTATTTTTAACTTAGTTAGAATTGCTTTCTACCACGCATCTTTTTAAAGAAAATGAATTACAAGTGGAGTTGTTTTCTCTTGCAAATACTTATGCCTAAATTTGTATTCTTAATAGTTGAACAAGAAATGAACAATATTGAAGCTTTAAAGTGGAGGTATGCCACTAAAAAATTTGATGAAAACAGGCTCCTTTCAGAAGATAAAATAGAGATTTTAAAGCATGCCTTTAATTTAACTGCCACTTCTTACGGCTTGCAACCTATTAAAATGGTAATTGTCCATAATAAAGAGCTTCAGCAAAAACTGGTGTCCTATTCTATGAACCAGCAACAAGTGGCATCTGCCTCCCATGTGTTGGTAATTTGCATTGAACGTGAAATAGGTAGGGAATTTATAGAGAACTACTTCAAATATGTTCAGAAGGTCCGTGCTACGCCTAACGAGGTCCTTTCTCCATTTAAAGATTTCTTGATAGACGATTTCAAGAATAAACATATAGATGAAATTACTTCTTGGGCTACAAATCAGGCATTTTTAGCCATGGGAACCTTGCTTACTGTCTCTGCAACCGAAGCTATAGATGCATGCCCAATGGAAGGTTTTGAACCTGATAAATACGATGAAATCCTTGGTTTGGATAAATTGAACCTTAAATCGGTATTGGTGTTGCCAGTTGGATATAGGGCAAAGGATGATATGTTTTCTGAATTTAAAAAGGTACGAAGACCAATTTCAGATATTATTATAGAACTGGAATAAACCAATTTTTTAGTATTCCGGTTAAAGATTAAAGATCGCTTCTCTGCTAGAGACAAGAACAAAGACTTGACTGGAACTAACTAATAAACATCATGAGATTTAATTTATTATTTAGAGGTCAGTAAGTATGTTCATGCCAAAATTATAACGTGTAGTAGGGATGTCAGGTTGAGCGTCCCGATGCCTCGGGAGAAACCTCCTTTTTAAGCTAAAAAGTTCTCGACTGCGCTACCATTGACGTGTTTTTATTTATTTGTGGATCCAAGACCCTGAAACCAGTTCAGGGTAACGATGCGGAATTGTCGTCATGCTGAACTTGTTTCAGCATCCCATCAGCTTATATAAAAACAAGTCAATTTCCTACGCTGGATAATTTTTTTATCACGGATCTCGAACAGACAAAGCGAGATATTATAACTTTTTGAAAACCAATAAAATAAACGATAAAAACCCTATGCAGCTATCTACTGGCCTTTATTGTTATTTTTAAAATGAGTTCTAACAGCCAAAAATAGTATCAGAAACATATTCTTAAAAACCATACCTGCGTCAAACCATTGCCCGAATCCGATTCTCCTGAAATTCTATTAAACAGTAAAGAAACTATTCAATAAGTTACATATTCCATGATCTCCAATCCATAGCCTATCATCCCCACACGTTTTGTTTGTTGGGAGTTGGATAATAATTTGATTTTATGGATCTCCAGATCGTGCAAAATTTGTGCCCCTATACCAAAATCTTTATAGTCCATTTTAATCGGTGGGGCTTTAACCTCTCCTTTTTTCTGACGGTCTTTTAACTCTGAAAGCCTATTTAATAAATTAAGTGATTGGTTTGCAGGATTAATAAATACAATGGCCCCGCGCCCCTCATCATTTACCGCCTTGAACATATCGTCCAATTTCTTATCGGCATTATTGGTAAGCGTGCCTAAAATGTCGTTATTGATTAGCGTAGAGTTAACACGTACCAAAATTTCTTCATTGGTTTTCCAAACTCCTTTGGTAAGCGCAATATGTACTTGATTATTTGTGGTTTGTTTATAGGCCCTTAACCTAAAAGTTCCAAAACGGGTCTGGATATCAAAATCCTCTTTTTTTTCTATCAAGGAATCATGTTGCATCCTATAGGCCACAAGGTCCTCGATGGAAACCAGTTTAAGATCAAATTTATTGGCAACCTCAATAAGTTGGGGCAATCTAGCCATAGTACCATCTTCATTCATGATTTCCACGATCACTCCTGCCGGCTGAAATCCTGCTAACCTAGCAAAATCTATAGCGGCTTCGGTATGCCCCGTCCTTCTTAATACGCCACCTTCTTTAGCTTTTAAAGGGAAAACGTGTCCAGGCCTACTAAGATCGATAGGTTTGGTAGCTGGATCTATCAATGCTTTAATAGTTTTTGCCCTATCGGATGCAGATATTCCCGTGGTCACTCCATTTCCTTTAAGATCTACGGAAATGGTAAATGCAGTTTCCAAGGGGTCGGTATTATTCCCAACCATCATATCCAACTTCAATTCCTTACAATGCTCTTCAGTAATGGGAGCACAAATAAGCCCGCGACCATGAGTGGCCATAAAATTGATCATTTCTGGCGTTACAGCTTCTGTTGCGGCAAGAAAATCCCCTTCATTCTCCCTATCTATATCATCTACAACAATAATAACCTTGCCCGCCCGGATGTCATCTATGGCTTCTTGGATAGAATGTAATTTTAATTGGTGTTCGTTTTGGATTGCTTGCGGCATAATATTGGTTTCTTGTTCAGGCTGCAAAGATATTTAATCTATTTTGTTTCCGTCTTACTCCTGAAGAGTTTTTTAATAAGTCGATTAAGTGGAGCCGTGAAGTTGCCAAATGCTAAAAGACCTTGATCTGTAGTTGCCCTATATGTGAAAAAGATCCCTAATGGCAACATGATTAAGGTTGAAAGCCATGAAGCCAGAAACGGACTCATACTTCCATCTTCCGCGCTGTTTTTAGCAAAAATTCCGATAAAGTGATAGGTAAGGAAAATTAAAATGGCAACTACCATTGGCAGTCCCATCCCACCTTTTCTTATTATTGCACCTAGTGGGGCACCAACAAAGAACAAGACAATACATGCTACCCCCAGTACATATTTTTCGTGCAGGGCGATCTCAAATTTATTGAGTTGTCTTGTGCTGTTCTTGAATTCCTGTTTTTTAATGGTAACATTGGAGAGGGCTGCATTCACAGATCCTAGAGAAAGATCTACTATTTGCAATGCGTTCTTGTTATTGTATAATTCGAGGATGGAGTCATCAAAATTGGCAATGGAATCTTTAGCCTTGTAATTGGATGCAAAATAGGTTGCACCAGTTCGGCTATAAATAACCTCGGCAAACTTATTCAATTCTTGATTGTAGGAAGTGGAGAAGGAATCTATACTCTGTGAAAGCTCTCCGATCTTCAGCATATTTTGGGAGTTTCTGTAGTTCTCATCATCCAGATCTACATCATTGAAATTGGAAAGATCTATATTGATTATATATTCCTTGAAATAACTTTTAGCGAAAGGTTTGTTCTTCCGTTTAGAAGGATCCTTCTGCGGAATTTCATCATAATAATTGCCGTCTTTTAAAATAAGGGAGAGCACTTCAGAATTTGTGCTTCCTACCAATTCTCCTTCAGTAGCTTTTATAACTGTGAGATTTCCACCTCTTGCAGATTTTTGATGGATAATTACATTCTTTAGATACTGGTCGTTGTCACCGGTTTTTTCATCTACCTTGATGTTAAAATCTTGAATGTCGTTAAAAACCCCTTCAGAAATTGCCATTGTTGGCTTTAACTGCGCAATATTTTTTCTAAGATTGATGGATTTAAATTCGGCAGCAGGAATTACATTGTTGGAAAAGAAGAACGCAACAAAGCTTATAAAAACAATAAAAACGGTAAGACCTTTCATCGCTCTTTGCAGGGAGATCCCTGAAGATTTCATGGCGGCAAATTCATAATTTTCAGCAAAACTTCCAAAGGTCATAATGGAAGTAAGCAAAATGGTAAGCGGTAGCACCAAGGGCACTAGTTTTGGGGAAAAATAAAGCAGGAATTTTAGAATAATTCCTGCGTCCAAATCTTTTCCGGCGAGTTCACCTATGTACAACCAAATGGTTTGAAGCACAAAAATGAACATTAGAATGATAAAAACAACAAAAAATGTTTTTAGGTAACTTACCAATATGTACCGGTCCAGTATTTTCAACTTAATCTAATCTATTGATATAAAAATCTTTATATCGTCCTTCATTAAAAGTGAACAAGCCTTTTGCCAAGGGCTGATTGGTTTTGAAACTTTTTACTGTAATGGTGATCTTTGTTCCGTTATCCTGCGTTTGAATTAAATTATAGATATGCTTGGTTTGACTATCTATACCCAGTAAAATGTTCTTCACATCGGCCTTGCTGTCCATTGGGGTTAACTTAACATATTGGATTTGCCTACCTTTCACATCTTGGGTAATATCCCATTTGTAAGTATACCCTTCTTCGTAAAAAGAGAACATTTTAGAAGGCGTAATGTTATTGTCATCTTCCTCCACGTAATTCGAAATGTTGATTTCTTGATCTTCTGGGATAATGGTGTAAATTTTCTTGCCATCGAATAATTGGGTGGTCCCCATTAAATTCAAAACATACTTATTGCCATTAATACTAACATCACCCCGGGTTTCTTGACTTACGCTCTCTGCGGTATTTTCTAAAGAATATTTAAAGTCGATCACCATGTTGTCATAGGCTTTTACCTTAGAGGATACTTCGCTCAATAATTTTTTTGCTTTTGCAGATTCCTGTGCATTCATAGCGAAAACGCTGAACAAGGCAATCATTACAATACTTAATCTTTTCATTTTTAATTTTTTAATGTTGTGTCTCAATCGTTTAATAGTTGGTCTAAAGAGACGAGATCTGTCACCAAAACCTGGCGGGCTTTACTTCCTTCAAAAGGGCCTACAACCCCGGCAGCTTCTAATTGATCTATAATTCTTCCTGCACGGTTATAGCCCAGCTTCAATTTTCGTTGTAATAAAGAAGCAGAACCTTGTTGCGCAATTACTATAACTTCTGCGGCTTCCCGGAACAATTTATCTCGCTCGCTTACATCTATATCAAGTCCTGTGCCACTCTCTGCATCCTCATATTCCGGGAGTAAATGGGCATCGGGATAGGCTTTTTGAGAACCAATAAATTCTGTGATTTTATCAACTTCTGGAGTATCCACAAAAGCACATTGAATACGAACCAGATCATTCCCTTGTGTAAACAACATATCTCCCCGACCAATTAACTGATCGGCTCCTTGACTATCCAAAATAGTTCTGGAATCTATTTTAGAAGTTACCCTAAATGCAATTCTAGCTGGGAAATTGGCTTTTATAATCCCTGTGATAACGTTTACAGAAGGTCGCTGGGTAGCGATAATCAAGTGGATCCCAATGGCACGGGCCAATTGTGCTAACCTGGCGATAGGCGTTTCCACTTCTTTTCCCGCTGTCATAATAAGATCGGCGAATTCATCGATAACCAGGACGATATATGGAAGAAATTTATGTCCGTTCTCCGGGTTTAGTTTTCGTGACTTGAATTTTACGTTGTATTCTTTGATATTTCGGACCATCGCATCTTTTAGAAGATTGTAACGATCGTCCATTTCTATACATAACGAATTAAGCGTAGCAATTACCTTGGAATTATCTGTGATAATGGCATCTTCCGATCCCGGGAGCTTTGCAAGGTAATGACGTTCAATTTTATTGAAGAGGGTAAGTTCTACTTTCTTTGGATCTACCAAGACAAACTTCACTTCTGCCGGATGCTTGCAGTAGAGCAGGGAGGTTAAAATAGCGTTCAGCCCAACAGATTTTCCTTGCCCCGTGGCTCCAGCCATCAATAAGTGGGGCATTTTGGCAAGATCCACCACAAAGGTTTCATTGGAAATGGATTTTCCCAATGCCATTGGCAGTTCCATTTCGGCATTTTGGAATTTAGGGGAAGCGATCACAGAGCGCATTGAAACAATCGTGGCATTTTTATTTGGTACTTCAATACCAATGGTTCCTTTTCCTGGAATAGGTGCGATAATTCGAATTCCGAGGGCCGCAAGGGAAAGTGCAATATCATCTTCCAGGTTTTTGATCTTGGAGATACGAATTCCCGCTTCGGGAACTATTTCGTATAAGGTAACCGTTGGCCCTACCGTTGCTTTTATGTGGGCTATCTCGATCTTGTAATTCTTAAGCGTAGAAACAATGGTGTTTTTATTAGCTTCCAGCTCTTCCTGATCTACGGTGATCCCACCACCTCCGGCATTGTAATCTTTCAGTAAATCTATGGTAGGCCATTTGTAATTTTTAAGCTCTAAAGTTGGATCGAATTCCCCAAAATCTTTAACCAATTTACTGCTTAGCGTGTCTTCAACTTCTTCCTCCTCCACTGTTTCAATTTCCATTTGCACGTCTTCATCTATAGCAACTTTTTTGGAAGCAGGAGGAGTATTGATAGTTAATGGGGTAGGAGTGGATTTATCTTGTATAGTTGAAGTTTCATTTTTCGGAATCACTTTGGATATCCAATCTTCTTCCTCGTGTGTCTTATTTATAGGAGTACCTGAAGTTTCAAAATCTTCTTTTATTTCTTGCTTTTTCGAATTTACGAATGAAGCTATTAATTCAGGAGTAATCTTTAACCTAAAAACCAAATAAGCAATTAGTATAAATGTTAGCAAGAGGGAGGTTCCTATTAAACCTATATAATCTTGTAGGTAGTCATTGATTTCAAACCCAACCCGGCCGCCCAACATGGCGTTCTTTTCAGCAAAAAAACCGAAAAATACTGCCCACCAGATCATCATTAACAATCCCCAAAACCAAAACTTAAAAAGATTTTTCAGTTTAAAATCAAAGAAAAGATAAACCCCGGTAAGTGTTACCAAACCAGCTAGTATAAATGCTGCAAGTCCAAAACCATTAAAAATAAAGAAATCACTGATGCTTGCACCAAACTTGCTCATCCAATTTTTAGCTACCAGCTCCCGATTGCTAAAATCCTGAAGTGTACTTTGATCTGCCTGCCAATTAAATAAAAAGGAAATAAACGCAATAAGTAGGGCAATTCCCAATAGCATTAGAAAGCTGCCCAAAACCACTTTTTGTTGCCTGGAAAATTTAAATCCAGGCTTTTTGATCTTCGTATTTTTAGTTTTTCTGGTCGAGGCTTTTTTCTTGGCCATAAATTCTCAAGGGAGTTTGTGCAAAAATACAAATTAGCAAGTGTCTAATATAAAGAATCGGATTTCAATATTAACAATTAGGCATTTTAACTTTTATAAAATCAAATCTAAGGATTTTATTCTTTAAAATGTGGAAAGCCATATTCTATAAGCTAATAGGTTAGCATGTAAATAGTATTCGCGGTTTTATTGATTTTGGGCACATTGTCACGAATTCACAAATAATTTTTCGGAATTTTCGAAATCAACGTTTCGGGAATGTGTGATCAATGGTCCTATTTATTTTCTTGTACTAAACCAAGTAGTTATCGGGACAGATTAACGAAAAAGCGGAATATAGCTGGTTAAAATAATTGCTGACACGAAACTGGACAAACAGGAAATTAGTTATAGACTAAAGAAATTCCGGCTACTACAAAATTTCGCCCAAATATTTCAGTGTTTTCTGATGCTGCATTATAGATATATTTTAAATTGAGTGGAACGTTGAAATCATTGTTTAAATTGAATTCCCTTGCTAGTGCGACTCCTAGGTTAATAAAAGAAACCTTATCGAAATCTGCATATTCATAATATTCAGCTTTATTGTTGAGAACGGCTCCTGCAAAAGGGTTTACTTCAATTTCTGCCAGCACATCCTCAAAATAATAGTTTAGCTCTACATAGGTTGTAAAGTTTTGTTTCGGATTTTCCTCATTGGCATTATATCTATAGTCGTTCCCGGCAACGAAAGTGCTAATGGAGGCTTCCAATGGTAGCCAGATTTCAGAAAAATCCAGCACTAAAATAGCATCGATCGTTTGTACAGCATCGTCACGAAAATTAAAGAAATTGGTGTTTTCCCCTTCAAATTTTTCTATGGAAGGATAGTAATAATCCCAAAACTCAATAGAAATAAAATTATTTAGTGCGTAACTAATTCCTAGATCAAACTCTTGATAGGCACGTGGGGTTAGTTCGTCAGTCTCGTAATAGGGACCTTGAAAATTGGTGGTTGCCCAAGCTCCAATGCTCAAGTTTTCGGTAATTGTATAAGTGACTCCAGGTTGAACAGCAACATACTTGCCACCATAGGATTGCCCCCTCCAAATGTATTGATTGAGGATATCTATTTGAGCGCTAAAACTTGATTGTCTTTCAACTTTATTGGTGTCTATAGCACTCTCTTGCTTTTGTGCATTTAGTAATTCAATAAAATTAAATGTAACTAGAAATAGCAGGGTGTTTTTCATAGGGATTTGTGGGCTTAATTTTTGGGGATGCGCAATAAAATTTCATTTATAATATTAAACAGGAGTTCTTTTTGTAAAGGTTTTTTAAGATATCCATAAAAACCTGCTTCTTTGATTTCTGCCTTTATTTCTTCAGAAACAAACGCAGTATGGGCTATTATGGGCAAGTCTGGTCTACTTGTTTTAATTTTTTTTGTGGCTTCAAAACCGTTCATCCCGGGCATTTTTATATCCATCAAAACCATATCGATTTCCGGTGTGTTCAAGCATATCTCTACTGCCTCAAGGCCATTTGCTGCTCGAATAACATTGTGGTTTTTGGATTTTATAAGTTTATTAACCAATAAAAAATTGATATTGTCATCTTCAGCCACTAGAATTGAACCAATTGATTTTTTATTGCTTTCAACAAAATTAACATGGGATATTTCAGGGACATTTCCATTTAATTTGTCAAACCGCAGCGGTAATGTAAAGGTGAAAGTGGATCCTTTTTTAAATTCGGATTGTAAACTCAAATCTCCCCCCATCATCTCCACATAGGCTTTGGAAATGGCCAATCCCAATCCCAATCCGCTTTTAAATTCTGAAGATTTATGTTCTAACTTGCTGAACCGATCAAAAATCAACTTCTGATCGTCTTGATGAATTCCTTGCCCTGAATCTTCTACGGTAAAAACCAGTTTATTTTTTAAAGTATCAACCGTATAGCCAAACTTTATAAAACCATGATCTGTAAATTTTATAGCATTGGTAAGCAAATTGGTGATAATCTGTTTAAGCTTTGTAATATCCACCATCACCTCTTTTTCAAACGGGATTTTGGGAAGGTCCAGTTGAAAATCAACCTGCTTGTTTTTGTCGATGGTGATTTTTACCGAATCATAAATTTCCCTAAGAGTATCTTGTAAATTTACGGGAGCATAATTAGGTGCTATTTGGTCTGAATCAATTTTAGACATTTCTATAAGATCGTCTATAATTAGCACTAGATTTTCCCCGCTCTTTCCTATGATTTCTATATAATCCAAGCGCTCTTTTTTAGATATACCAGGGTCTTTAAGCAAATCTGAAAAGCCTAAAACCGCATTCATTGGAGTTCTAATTTCGTGGGACAGGTTGGTTAAAAATGCCATTTTTAATCTGTCCCCCTCCTCAGCTTTGTTCTTCGCTTTTATAAGCGCTTCATTTTGTTTATTGTTTTTATCAAATAACTCCCCAATATGGCCAAATTCCCCAGGTATTTTCTTTAACTCTTTAAGTGCTTTTTTATCTTTTTTTCCGAGAATTCTTTTTATTAAAGACAAGGGTTTATATATCCATTTTTTAAAAAAGAATAGGATTACTAAGAGGTTGACAAAAAATATGATAATAGTAAGATATAATATGTTCTTGATGATATCAGAATGGATATTGATTGGCCTCGAAAAAACAATTCTTGTAATTTGTTTATGGTCCCAATTAAATAAAGGGATCGTAGCAGTAATTGCCTCATGGTGGCCAACCTTGTTGGTAGCGGGGTCGTTTTGTGATAAATATACGGTTGCACCGCTAATTTGCTCTAAATTTTTAAGGTATTCCTTATCCAAAAGTCGGCTAATTACGAAGTAACCGGAAGGTTCAGTTTTTGTTTTTTCAGGATCGTTGGAAGGATGTACCGTGGCCCCCATAACTTCCATCACTCCTTCGGGAAGCAGTATAAAGAATTTCAGGAATCTATTTTTATTAATTAATGGAAATACAGATGGGGGAATATAGTTTTCTGAAGCGATATTACTGGTAGATTGGCTTCTAATCAATTCCTTATCTAAGTTATATACTGCCACATAATCTATATCATAAAAATCAATTACCGTAGCCACAGATCCATCAAACCATTCTGCATCTGGATTATTGAAAAAATCAACAAAATCATCCCAAAAAGTGTAATCCATGATGGTGGAAAGCAAGGGTTCCGATTTAAGTTCAAAAAGGATATTAACTTGATTGTCCAATTGTTCTTTGGCATCATTGTTAACTTGGGATTCATGCCTATTTATATAGTAATAAAGGGAAATGAATAAAACCGAAAATAGACCGGTTAGTATTACAGTTAAAACAATAAGCTTTTTATAGGTGCTAAAAGAAATATTCTTTTTTCGCATAGGCTAGGGTAAATTGGGTTTGGGGCAACCTTTATAATGATTCATATAACAAATCTCACAAGAGGTTGAAGCAATGTATTGAATTTTTAATACATATAGTTCAAACAGGTGTTAATAAATTTATATTTGTGTCAATATAATTAAATAAATGTTAATTTTTGATGCATACCTGTGGAATTTATTTGTAATTAAGAACATTTAACAAAACTCCCTAGTTTAATATCTTGTTCAGGGTTGATCTGCCAAGACCAGATGAGCAGGTTTTCTGTCCAGATAAATATTCGGATGTCTGGAATCATTAAAAATCTGTTCTGATATCTTATGGAATCCTTGGGGCTGAAACTATAACAACCAGAAATTTTGAAACTTCAAAACCAATGTCCAATGCCGCGGCGATAGGGCTCGCAGTGTTTATGGGAGGGATGTTTGCTACTAGTGCTGCTACCATGAACATGGATTTCACTAATACATCAGATAATGAATTGGTAGTAAACTACAATAAAAAAATAAAAGGTACTTTAGGTTCAGATGCTCAGGACCTTATTAATATTTTAATGAGAAAAGTGTCTTGAAGAATACCCTATACTAAATAGTTGTAAAATAATATTAAACATATACAAAAACGGTGTAGGCACGTGCCTAAACCGTTTTTGTTTTAAATCTTGTTTGCAAGACCTGGTAACACTACATATTTTTCTAAATACATTTTAGTCAAACTAGCTTCTACTTTTTAACCTTCAAATCTTAAAATCCAAACTGGATTCCACCCCATTTTAATTGAGTTCTTGGTTAAAATTTCCTTGAGTTTAGGAGTAAAAGGGTTTGTTTTATTACGGTTTTTTTGCTTAAAAACAACATTATTATTCCCTGAGACTCCATATTTCATGGATTGGATCTCCTTTACTTGATAAACCCGAGTGATGCCAATTTCCATCTATTAAATTATAATTGAACTTTAAGATGGAGCCCGCTCTAGAATTATCCCTAGAAAAGAATTCTATATTTTCAGTATATTCTCCATCGACCGTAGTGTATGTTCCCCCGCCGGTTCCCATAAACTGTTTGGTCTCCGTGTTATAGGCGATCCATTGAAAACGAGTCCCCGATAAAATTTTCATTGTTTTTCTTGGCCCGCTCGTATCTCGAAATTGCGTTTCCCCATCTTTTATCCTACCAGACATTAACCAAGCGCCTTGTAATTTTCCAGGATCTCCGTGATCTATTCTATTAAAAACTATATTCCCATCTTCCATTCGCATAAGAGAGTCGGTTATAAAAACCTTAAAGTTCACTTCCATTCCAACCCTCTCAGGATTACTTGTATCGAATTCCACAATTTCAGTGATTGTATCATCAATCAATCTCCATGTCCCACCGTTAGTGCTTACAAATTCCCCTGTGTTATTTTTGAAAGTGCTCATTACCTGATATCCTTCAGAAATAATTACGACACTTTTAACTTTTTCACCATTTTCCAAAATATGAACCCTTTCCCAAGCTCCAATAGAATTTTGGGCGCTAATTCCTAATGAAAAGAAAATGAAAACGAGTAAAATTATGATTTTTTTCATGAGTTGATACTTTTATGGTTAACAAGAAACAATTTATTTTGTTACTCTAAAATAAGAAATTTTTACAAACAAAACTGGTTTTCAGCTTTGCTACAAAATATTTTGAAAAAAGGGCCTTTTCTTTTGTGTCTTCCGATAGCCCCTAAAATCCGTAGGTCTTGAATAATCGCGTTTATTTTGTTGGGATTTTGTTGGATTTCATTTTTGTGATTGCCAGTTTGATCTTTTTCATGTAGGAATCTTGATTTTCAATTAAAAGATTTTGGCCTTCAACTGTTCAGAGTCCCTGTTTTTAACTTTTTAGACATAGGGATCCCTTGGTCCTTAGGTTTTTTTTGTTTTTTAAATTTGTTGAACGTGGTTTGTTGTACTTGGTTTTATAATGTATGGGGCCATAGACGGGCAATATTCTTTGTCGGCTCGCTGTTGCCCAATTGCTTGGTAATATCATAAACCTGAACAGGAATTTTTTCATCCTGAAATGTGAGAGGTCTAGGGGTGAAATCCCCTTTACCTACTCGACTTTTTGAAATCATTCGAATAAATTTCATCAGCATAATTTTTTCGTTTCCACATTTTATTATCAAATATGAAAATGAACATCATCAGAATTCCTAATACGATTACAGGTATATGTGACCTTCCGATAGTATCAAGGGCAGTATATGTCATACTGTATAAAATCATAGCCGCCAAAATGGAAAATCCATATTTGTTATATAACCACGTGAACAAGATAGACAGTTGGAACGTAGTTATAAATCTGGGCAAGAAATGGAAGAAGCCTTCAGTAGAATATATACCATTATAATGCAAAGGTAAATTCCAAAGAGCCCAAAAAAAGGCAATTTCCGATGCGGTCAATAGTGGGTTATATTTTTTTTGAAGTTCCTTTTGTAAAAAACCTCTCCAGCCAAATTCTGCGGAACCACCCGCAACTAATAAGACTAATAGGAAACTATTAACCATGGTAATATTAAAAGTGAATAAGTTTTCTGTTGTTTCAAATTCCAGTAATTTTCCAATGATAAAACTTGAACTATATAAGAGCGGAAAAAATAAGAGAGCAATAACATACCATTTGATTTTCGCTTTTTCGAAAAGTAATATTTTTATGTAATTTTCTTTAAAATTTTTATTAAGCGCATTACTGGCATTGAGCGCTAAAAACAGACAGCACAATAGTGGCAATAGTATGCCGAGAAAACCGAAATCGCTTAATTTTGGGTAGAAGCCGTTGAAATCATTTCCACCATTTCCCACGATATTAAATTTCCAAATTAGCAGGCTAACCGTTAGAATGAAAAAACCAAAATAATCTTTTAGAATTAATTTTAATTTTTGCACGGGAGATACTGTGTAATGCTATAAAGGAGGAGATGGGAGGTCCAAGTAAGCCAACTAAAATAATACCAAAAAACATATCTTTTAAAATGTCAAAAATCATAGGAAAAAACCAACAAAACCAGCTGATACTAAATGTGAGAATTAAATAGCTTAATTGGATATGATTTTATTAAATTTTTCATAGCTATTAAGTTTTTTTGTTTAATGCATTACAACGGTCTTGTTTAACGCAAGTGGCGTGGAGTAAGGACGCGAATTTGTCGGCTTTGTTGCTTTTTACTTGGTCTCTAAAATAACACTTTTCAGCAGAATGCCCGCTATTTGCTGTTAAACGATGTTGTAGAGAGGTTGTGTGTCCTGTGTTGCTTCGGGATACAATTTAAGTAAAATTGAGGAGCAACAAAACTGTAATTGAGATGAGAGTCTCATAATTTTCTGGAAACGACCCCGGCATTTGTTTCGGGTGGAAACACGCAAGAAGATTTTGGGGATTGGTCTCTCGGCTGGGATGTTTAGGCATACCGGTCAAACCGCCTTATGGGGCTTACCTTTCACGGGTTGGTCTTGAGCGATAAGGTCAAAGGCGCTACTGCCACTTGTAGGGTAATGTAGTTTGCTATGGTGGGGGTAAAGAAGCTGAACGAGATGTGAGTGAACCCTTGTAGAAGTGTCGTAAACAACTTTAGTATTGTCAAAATCGAGGGATGGGCGGTCCCGAGAGACAGGACTTGACGGGAGTAACCTATTTACTGGTCAAGTGGCAATCGGCATAAAGAGGGCAGGAGCTTTACTTACGGCTCAATTACGGAACAGGAGAAGCTAATGGCAGGTGCGAAAATTCCACAACCCCGAAGGGCAAGGAAGAAATTAGCCATACGTGCCATTAGTGACGGATTATCCCGTAGTAGCGATGAGCATCCTGTAATGGGATGGGAGCGAAGGGGCTGACTTAACAGTTTTAACTTGTATTACAACTAATGTAGATTAGGATGATTTTCAAAGAGAAACAAAAGTCGCAACCGATAGATAAGCGACAGGTAATGGAAGCCTTTAAGAAGGTACGCAGTAACAAGGGTGCATCGGGTGTCGATAAAGTATCGATTTCCGAAGTGTCCGCTCGCCCTATGAAATACCTTTATCCCGTATGGAACAGGTTAGCGAGTGGAAGTTACTTTCCCAAGCCCGTTCGCGAAGTAGAAATACCCAAAGCAGATGGCAGGATACGGAAACTGGGCATCCCGACGGTACAAGACCGAACGGCTCAAATGGTAATTAGAGAGGAGCTGGAGCAGCTTGCAGATAAGCGGTTCAGCAAAAGTTCCTTTGGCTATCGACCGAACAAATCGGCGCACCAAGCCATAAAGCAATGCAGGGAAAACTGTATGGCGATGGATTGGGCAATAGATTTGGACATCAAGAGTTTTTTTGATGAGATAGACCACGATTTAATGCTCAAAGCATTGGGTCACTTTACCAAAGAGAAGCACATTCACTTGTACGTGACACGTTGGTTAAAAGCCAGTGTCCAAAAGAAAGATGGGAGTGTTCATCCCCGTAGCAAAGGCACACCACAGGGAGGTGTTATAAGCCCATTATTGGCAAACATTTTCCTAGACGTTGTTTTTGACAAATGGATTGAACAGCACCATCCCGAAGTAAAGTTTGAACGATATGCAGATGATATTATCATCCATTGTGCAAACTTCAAACAAGCCCTGCGGACTTTGGAAGCGGTAAAAGCCAGATTTGAGCAATGCAAGTTGCAGATAAAGAAAGGCAAGAGCAATATTGTTTATTGCAAGCGCAACCAAAAGAAGCACCCACCGTTCAAGGTCCACTATGTAACCTTCAGTTTTTTAGGTTTTACATTCAAACCAAGAATGGTAAAGGGCTACTACGGGAACTTTCATTTGGGTTTCACGCCCGCCATCAGCCGCCAAAGTCAAAAGCGAATCAATCAAACCTTGTTCAAGATGAAACTGCACCGTATGGTTCACTTGCGCCTGCCCGATTTGGCAGGCATTATAGCGAACAAAGTACGAGGGTGGATTCATTATTACGGCAAGGTGCGAATGAGCGAACTACATTATGTGTTCCGCTTTTTGAATATGCGACTGGCTAAATGGGTACGCAACAAATATCGGCGATTTAGGCGTAAACATTGGTTCTTTGCCTACAAATGGTTACAGGAGACTGCCAAGCAGTTTCCCAATCTATTTGTGCATTGGCAATATGGTTTTACGCCTTAGACTTGTTAAGAAGAGCCGTATGATGTGAGAGCATCACGTACGGTTCTGAGAGAGGTTTAGGGGTGCAATTCCCCTTTACCTACTCGACTCTTAAAATCTAAGGATCATTATTTTTAGTCTTTATTTAATTCTGATAAAATTCATTTTTAAATGTTCTCCAGAACGTTTCATTAAATTTTACTCGATTAAGTAATACTTCGTTATTTTGATAATGATCGTAATCTATAATTTCTATATTTTCTTTTTTTAGGTCAAATATGGAGGACTTTAATTCTATAACTACATTTTCTCTAAGGTTTTCAGAATCTTTGGTTTCAATAAATTTGCGTTGAAAATAGTTGGTTGCGTAATATTTTTGGTCACTATCTTTAGCAAAATTTGCTATGTATTCTTCTTTAATTACTAACTGATTTTTGTTTTCATATTGCTTCAATCTATAATGTTTTTCAATATCATCGTTGTTTAAAGTAGTTTCCCAATTTTCTACAACTTTTACAATTGCAAAATCAACTTTATCTATATAAACTTTACCAGAATAAGTTGTAGGATATCCACGATTGGTATAATTCCAATTATTTCTATCTGTATTGAAGGATATTATATATAATCCTTCATCTTCTAGTTTATTGGATTTATTGAAACTCAAATTAAACTTTTTATATTTTCTACGATGTAAAATGTTGGAATATCTTATAGGATTTTGGCGATATTGATATATTCGTCTTACTGATTTTAAATTTGTTCTTTTAGATTGTTTATTCCATTTAATTTGCTCCACTCGTTGGGTCAGTCTATTTTGTTGGCGATAACCTTGGTCGTATTCCTTGGTAATTATATCTAGATCAATTAAATACTCATCATCCTTGTTTAGTAAATAATTAGAATATCTATAATAATTGAAAGGAACGATTGGGTGGTTGTTTTCTAATTGCTTAACTGCTTGTTTTAAAACCGATTTGGCTGTTCTATTTGCAATTATAACAACCGACTCAAGCTCATCCATACTTGGCCTTAAATAGATTTTAGAAGGTAAATCTTTTAATGGTATTACTTGAGTTTCATAACCCATAGAAGAAATTGAAATAGAAGAATTATTAAGAACATCTTTATTTAATACAGGTATGTTAAATGCTCCATCTTCACCTGAAACTCGATAGATTTCTTCCTTCTTCATGATCAAATTCGCATACGGTATAGAAATGTTTGTCTGGGTATCAATAATTTTTCCAGATAGAAAAAATAGATCTTTTTTTAGTTTAATAGTTGCTAGTACTGTGTCTTTGGGCGTGCTCTTTTTTTCTTCTATTCTATTAATAAATTTTGAATTGGATATGGTTGCATTCTTAATAAAAATGTAACCATCATGAAGCTCATCTAATCTGCTTTCTGTAAAGTCAATAAAACTCAATAATCTATGAGATTTAATTGTTTTCATTGCTTCTTGGTTAGAACTTACGAATAGAAAGGGTGAATTCAAAGAATCTAAATCATGTTCGAATGAGGGTTTTTGAATCGGTGTCTTATGCCATTCTTTTTGTTGAAAAATTGAGTCATTTGCATGAACGGTTGCAAGACTATATACATCATCTTTAAGGTGTTTTTTTAATATTGAACCCATCGGCACAAACTCCTTCATAATAGAATTTGTTTCACTTTTCATGTTATTTATAATATGGATATTGTCTGCCCAAGCTATAATTTTCTCTGAAGGATTTCTAGACATATAACTTAGTAAATTATCAGCCATCTGCTCATCTCTATAATTAAGACTTTTGTCAACAAAATAGGTACTTAAAATTTCTTTTTCATTGTGGTATGCATCTCTTGCAGAAGATAAAAGTCCTTTCATAAACTGAGCCCAGTAGTAATTTTCCTCTGAATCCTTTAGTTTATTAATTTTTTTCTGAATTGTTTTTAATTCCTTCTCAAATTCAGGGAACTTTATATCAAATGATTCATAAGTATAATTATCGAGAAGGTTTTCTGTAACAATGGCAAAATCTTCTTCGTCCAACTGAATCTTTATATTTTTATCTTCACAGTAATCAAATAAGTCTGTAAGAAAAGACTCAGTATTCATTACTTGGGAGTCAAACCCAATCACATTAATATCATTTTTTTCGATATATGAAACAAGCTCTTGAAACTCAGAAGAATTAGACCATACCCCAAATATGGATTCATTAAAAGTGATTGGATCAAATCTGGTGTTTAAATTAAGCTTGTAAAGATCGTAGATTGGAGCTTCTATTGCTATGGTTGAATAACCTAATTCTTGATGTAAATACTTTATAACTCGTATTTTCATTTCGAAGATATTCCCA
Organism: Gillisia sp. Hel_I_86; assembly: GCF_007827275.1. Classification (NCBI taxonomy): domain Bacteria; kingdom Pseudomonadati; phylum Bacteroidota; class Flavobacteriia; order Flavobacteriales; family Flavobacteriaceae; genus Gillisia; species Gillisia sp. Hel_I_86. The sequence continues at coordinate 3,395,196 of NZ_VISE01000001.1, forward strand.
TACATATGCGTTAGTTCTCCGAGCGACACCAAACGCTTATCTTTCAGTTCTTCATCCAAGAATTTAAGATCATCTAGATTCTCAGTTTCAGGTGCAGATAGCGGAAGGGTTTTTAATTCCTGAGCTTGTAAATAAACTACAGAAAGAAAAAATAAAATGGAATGATAAAATTTCATTGTAAATGGGGCTTATTTAAAATTGAATGCTTCTTTTTAATAAAGACGTTATAAATTAAGAAAAGGTTGCCTCAGACTAGAAATTTTATTTTATCTAATAGTTTGCTTGTGGGCAACGGCAGTCTGTCTAAAAACATGGTTGACAATGGTTTTATTGTCCTAAAATACGTTTTTTAAGGCTGTATGGCATGGTGCCAGCAAAACTTTGCGTTATATTGGAAAAGGAAACTAGTTCTTAAAAAGCGGTAAAATCGCGCTATTAAGCCCAAAATTTTATCAAACAAGGTATTGCTACCTTCTTGTAGGGCTTTATGGCCTATCAGGTTAATGATCCTTTTGAGGTTGTAGGCAATAAAGATGAAGCCTACATCTGCAGAGGCCCTTTTCTTTCCTTTTTTGGTAAGGATATGGTCAAACCCCCATTGCCTTTTCATGGTTCCAAATGGGTGTTCCACAATGGCCTGCCTGCGGCGGTAGAGTTCTTTTTCTTGTTCCATGTTTTTTCGGTTCTCCTCGTAGAATGGCGCAAAGACATTCCGGGCAAGGAGCCTTCCATTTTTTGCCCTGGTGCACAGGTCTCGCACGGGGCACCCCTTACAGGCCTTTGTTTTGTATTGTTTGAACTTACTTTGGTTGGGCTTGCCTTGATGGTTTGTATAAAAGTTGCCGTTGGTCTTCAGGGCGTGTCCCTGTGGGCAGGTATACTGGTCCTGTTGTTGGTCGTAAATGAAATTCTGTAGGTTGTAATCCGGGTGTGGTGCCGTGGATGCGGGCGCGGGAATGGCCACCATTGTTTTGATACCGAGCTTTTGAGCGGTTTCGAGTTCCGATCCTGTGTGGTAGCCTTTGTCAAAGAGTGCTGTAAAGGTATTGTTCCTGAGTATGGCCTTGGACCTTCTTATCATATCGCCCATGGCCTTGGAGTCATTTCGGTTGGTGACCTGGTAATCAATAGGGATGCAGTGCAGGCCGTCCACAGTGGACTGTACGTTATAGGCCACCTCGGTAATGTTCCCCCGCAGGACCATATGGCGGCTTTCCCCATCGGAAGTTGAAATTTGTTCTTCCCCGGTCTGCTCCAGTTGTTTTTTGAGCTTTGTATAATTTTCCCTTCGCTGGGCATGCTTTCGTATTTCTTTTTGGACCTCTTGTTTTTCAGTCTCCCCATCGGCCTTTGCCAGGTCCTGGTTGTACTGATCGAGTTTGTTGTCGATATATTCCAGGTGGCGTTTTATCTTCTTTTCGTTGAAATTGTTCTTTTTACTGTTCTGTGCACGCAGTTTGGTACTGTCCCCGGCAATGATCCTACCGCCGATCAGTTTGAAGTTCATGGCCAGTTCCACCGTGGCGCGGAACACGTGTTTGATGGCCTTGGGGTTGTTTTTTCTGAAATTGGCAATGGTGTTGTGGTCGGGGGCAAGTTGGCCAAGGAGCCACATCATCTCCATATTTCGTTTGCACTCGCGCTCGAGGATCCTGGAAGAACGCAGGCGGTTCATATATCCATATAGGAACAATTTCAGGAGCGTTGCTGGATGATAGGCCGGCCTTCCGCCTTCGGGGAAATGTACCTTGAAGCCCATCTTTTCAAGATCGAGGCCATCAACGAACACATCAATGGCTCGGACTTCGTTTTCTTGGTCAATGGCTTCATCCAGGGAAACTGGGAACAGGCTGGCTTGTTTACGGTCTTTGGGTATAATGAATTTCATACCTAAAAGATACGGTTAAGCCTAACAATAGGAAACAGCTCAGCAAATAAGAAATCAACATAGTTATTAAGAAAGCAAGGGGTTTTTAGACAGTCTGACGGTCTTGTTTAACGCAAGTGGCGTGGGGTAGGGACACGTCTTTGTCGGCTTTGTTGTTTGTTACTTGGTCTCTAAAATAACACTTTTCACTGGAATGACCGCTATTTGCGCTTAACCGATGTTACCTGGTGGCGTTATACTAAAATTATAAAATTATTCCGTTTTATAAAGTGTAGGTCCGTTCAAACCATTTTTTTTAAATATCGTTTCATTCATTTTGTAATGCATTTCAGACAATCTGTTTAGATACTCTTCAATAGGTTCTAAACCAATCTCGCTTCTCCTTTTATTAACATTTTCCCTATCGGCCAAATCCCTCGGTATTGCTTGACAAATTTCCCAATTATAAGTAACCTGACTTCCATAGACTTGTTTTTGTCCGGTATTTAATTTTACTCTATCAGTTAACAGTCCGAAACTAACTGGATCCGCATTTTCATTTAAAACTTGGATTTTCATTTTTTCCAAGACCTTTTTCTGAAATTCTGGATTATTATCAGCGTGTTGAACGACTAACCAAAAACTTTGAGAACCACGTTCTCCCACCAAATCATATCCTACGAAACCATATTGGTCAGAAATTTATTTTATGCGTTTTTGATTTTCAAGGTGAATGCTATCCTGCATTGTTTTCCACTCTTGTTCAGATAAATTTTCATATTCATCACGAGCTATGTCAGCTGCAAATTGGTCAGTTTGACGTATTTCTTCTAATTCATTAGCCAAATCTTGGTTGAACTTCTTTTCTTCTTTTACGACTATTGAATTTGTTTTTTCTTCTTTATAGCTTACTGTCAGAATTATAAATAAGAGGGCAAAAAAAATATTCTTCATACTGGAATTTTTGTTGAAAGCTTGCAGGTAACGGCAGTCTGCCTAAAAACTAAATTCACTTACCGTAGAACGGCGTATTTCATTTTTTTTAAAGATACCTACCCGAATACTTTCTGTATTTTGGTAGGTTATTAGACAGTCTGACGGTCTTGTTTAATGCAAGTAGCGTGGAGTAGGGACGCTTTCTTGTCGGTTTTTTTTATTTTATTTTACTTGGTCTCTAAAATAACACTTTTCACCAGAATGCCCGCTATTTGCTGGTAAACGATGTTAGCCACTGGCAAAATTATATCGTAGCTAAATATTCTTTTGTTGTTAATATTGGTAATTTCGAATTTTTAAAATCTTTTTTATTTCGTGTAATTATAATATCAATTTCATTTTCAATCGCAGAATAGTATTGTAATCCATCTTCAAAATCTGGAAAACTTTCATCACTTAATGCTAATTCTGTAATTTTATCATCTAAACTCAATAACTCAACAAGAACCTTAAATTTTCTCAAAATCTCTCTAGCTTCTTTGGCTGAGTTTAATTTCGTGAGAATATAATTGGTATTTGCAAATGTTAAGGAAGAAATTGTCAGTTTAAGTTCTTTTTTATCCGCTAGAGAAAATAAAGTTGCAGCATCATCATAAAATTCCTTTCTTTTTGAAAGTAGATCTATTACGATGTTTGTATCAATCAATATTCTTTTCATTTATATTTTTCCATTAAATATTGAGTGTAGTCATCTTTCACATCAAAATCATCATCAATTGAAATAACTCCACTAAGACTTTTAACCAGCGGTGTTATTTGGGTTTCTTTTTTATTTTCTTTTTTAGTCAGAGAACCTAAATAGGATTCGATTAATTTTGATAGGCTAATATTATGAGATTTTGCGTAATGTTTTGCAGTTTCTATAATATTGTCATTTAAACTTAATGTCAATTTTTTATCCATCACATTTGTTTTACGTACAAATATATTAATTAATTACGTAAAAAACGAATTTTTCTAAATTTTGCTTCCAACTAACGTCAAATATTAAGTACTGATATTCAGTATTTTAGTTAATCCGATATCTTCGGGTTTAATGTCAAATTTAGCAATATTCCTTTTAATTCTATTGACCAGTTTTAGTTTTCTTTTTTGGTCAAGGAACAGATATTCTGTTGGTGGGTGATAAGGAATTCCTCTTGTGAGCATATTCCAAATAATGACTGCTAGTTTTCGTGCTGTGGCACTTATGGCGGTTGCCCGTCCTTTTTTGTAGTTTATTCTTCTGAAAAAATCGGATAAATGCCCATCCTTTAAATTTCCAATTGTATTTGCGGCTTGCCTGAGGGCTACTTTTAAACGATTGCTTCCTTTTGGCAAGTGATGGCTCAATACCCTTCCTCCACTGATTTTATTGTTTGGGGCAAGCCTGAGCCAGGAGGTAAATTGCTTTGCTGATTCAAATTTGTTGATTCCCTCTAAACCTATTTCGCTTATAAAGGCCATTAGTGTTGCGTCGTTCACACCTTCAATTGCCATTAAATCCACTCCTTCAAAATACTGATAGGAGAGCTGGTTCATATCGGCATTTCTAATGGTGTTCTTGTTTTTTCTTTTGTATGGTTTTTTACTTGCAATGTGCTGTTTTTTATCATCGTCATTATTGATGACTTCTTCGAGGTGTTTTTTAATTTGAATATCTACTTGGTCTATTTGTTTTTGAAGGTGCAAATAGGTTTCCCATTCTTGTTTTAGGGCAAAGTAATAATCTTCACGGCCATTATATTGTAATGCTCTGGAAATTTCATCTTCCGATTTTCGGCAATTATAATGTCTGTTCTGAGCCAATACTTTTCCTGATTTTTCGCCACCGATAAATGCCGTGATAATTTTTGTTCCCGTAAGCCCTACGATGTCTTTTACCACCACATCCAGTCTCATGTTCATCAATCTCAGGTATTTTTGCATTTTTAAGATCGCACTGGCAGATTGTTTTAAAATGTTTTGTCTATGGCGAGAGTAGGTCCTGATAACTGCTGTTGTGCTATCGGGCAAAAAACTACTGCTGAGCAATCCTAGAGTGTGCAGTTTTTGTATCCATTGGCAATCTAAAATATCTGTTTTTTTTCCTTTTATGTTTTTTGTTTGACGGCCATTCACCAAAATGACATCAAAACCAAAGACGACTAATGAAGAAAATAAATTTTGCCAGTAAGTTCCAGTGCTTTCCATGGCAATGGTCGTGACCTTGTGCTTTTTGAGCCACTCACAAAGCTCTTGATGGTCTTGGCTGTAAACACCAAATTCTTTTACGTCCTGGGCATTTTGGCCAACAGCAACCCAATGGCTTCTACTTCCAATATCAATACCTGCCGCATTGGGATTGACCACTTCTAGTGAAATCTGCTTTTTTTTCATAATAGTTTGTTTTTAAAGATTATAAAATAAGCTCCAAGAAATGTAACTACTGATTTTGAAATTATTCCAATCGGGATTACTATGAAAGTATCGCCACTAAACTCAAACGCAAGTAATGATGACCTATTACTTTTTACATTCAAACCTTGATTGCGGTCGGGCTTTTTAAACACCAATGCTGAAACCGGCCTTAACAAGGAGCCGAAACAAAGATACGCCCGTTAGCAGAAAAACTCAACTCGATTTTTTAGTAGGGGGATTACTGCCAACGGCAGTCTGTCTAATAACTTAGGTTATTTACCGATTTGTGACTAAAATAAGGCTTTTTATGGTATGCTGAGGAATAAAACGCGAATCAGAGATGTTGAAATTAAAGATGGGTATTAGCTTTAATATGACTTTATACGCTCTTATAAAGGTATAAAAACAAGCACATAAGGTGTTCAATAACTCCTTCCATGCCTTTTTGCCAATCAAGTTCAAAATTCGTCTGAGATTGTAGGCAATGAAAATAAACCCAACATCTGCAGAAGCCCTTTTCTTGCCTTTTTTAGAAAGGATATGATCAAATCCCCATTGCCTTTTCATGGTTCCAAAGGGATGTTCTACAATAGCCTGCCTGCGTCTGTACAATTCAGGATCAGCTTCCATATTTCTTTTGTTTTCTTCATAAACAGGAGTGTATAGGTTCCTAGCCAGGAGCCTCCCGTTTTTGGCCGTGGTGCATAACTCCCGCACCGGGCATCCCTTACAAGCTCTTGTTTTATACTGTTTGAACCTTGACTCGTTTGATTTCCCTCGGTGGTTGACGTAAAAGGTGCCGTTGGTTTTCAGAAAATTACCTTGGGGACATATGTAGTGATCGTTCCCCGTATCGTAGGTAAAATTTTTAACATTGTACAGGGGATCCGGTGCATTGGAACCGGGGGCAGGAATAGCAACCAGGGTTTTGATCCCTAAACCCTGGGCAATTTCCAATTCAGATCCAGTATGATATCCTTTGTCAAAAAGAGCGGTGAAATCATTGTTCCCTATAATGGATTTTGCTCTTCTGATCATGGCTCCCATCGCTTTTTTATCATTATTGTTGGTGACTTCATAATCAATGGGGATGCAGTGCTTGGCATCTACGGTGGACTGGACATTATAGACTACCTCTGTAATGTTGCCCCTCAAGACCATATGTCTGCTCTCGTTGTCCGAGGTTGAGATCTGGTCTTCTTGGGTTTGATCCAATTCCTGCTCGAGTTTATGATACGTATCCTTGCGCTTGTTCTGGGTATCCATCTGCTCATGGATATTTTCTTTTTCTACAGTACCATCGGCTTGTTCTAGCGCTTGGTTATATTCCTGAAGCTTGTTATCGATATATCGAAGGTGACGGTCGATCTTCTTTTTATTGAAGTTGTTCTTTTTGCTGTTCTGGGCTCTTAGCTTGGTGCCATCCCCTGCAATAAGTTTCCCTCCAATGAGATTGAAGTGTTTGGCCAGTGCTACTGTGGCACGAAAAACTTTCTTTATAGCCTCAGGATTGTCCTTTCTAAAGTTGGCAATGGTGTTATGGTCTGGGGAGAGTTGCCCAAGGAGCCACATCAATTCGATATTTCGTTTGCATTCGCGCTCCAAATTTCGGGAGGAACGCAGTCGGTTCAAATATCCATAGATAAATAACTTGAGCAACACACCTGGGTGGTAAGCAGGACGACCTCCTTCTGGGAAATTTACTCGAAACCCCATGTCTTCTAAATCCAAGCTATCTACAAAGATATCTACGGCCCTGACCTCGTTTTCCTGATTAATGGCGTCCTCTAGGGACACAGGGAACAACGAGGATTGTTTGCGATTTTTTCCTTCTATAAATCTCATGGCATGAAGATACAACAGTAGCTCATTGTGCTATAAAACAATAATAGAAGAAATTAACAAAGTTATTAAAAGCGAAGGGGGTTATTAGACAGTCTGACGGTCTTGGTTAAGGCAAGTGGCGTGGAATGGGGACGCGTTCTTGTCGGCTTTGTTGTTTTTTAATTAATCTCTAAAATAACACTTTTCAGCACAATGTCCGCTATTTGCTGTTAAACGATGTTGGGCATAGTGCTACTCGGGACTTACTTTTACTATTTTACCATCTTTTATAATAACAAGTTTACTATTTTTTGCTTTTTTAAATTCGATAAGTTTTTCATAAACTCTTTCAAGCCCGATTAAAATCTTATCCTTTAATTCGATTTGTTTATCTTTTGTTGTCATAATAGCTTTTTAATTCTTTAAATTTTTTATCATTTATTACATCTATATGATTATCCACTGTTTTTTGAGCAATTAATTCGTGTTTACCATATGAATTGTCAAAAATCAATGCGCCGTCAACAATCGGAAGATAAATTTCAAATAGATTATTAATGCCTCTTAAATATCTTCTTTCAATTACTTTATCTGGAATATTATGTCCGCCTTCTTTAACCCTAATTTTCACACGTTGCTGTGCCAATTCGATGTTTTTTAACCAAAAGAATAAAAGTGTAACAGTATACCCTTTTTCTTTAGCTTGAATTATTTTATTCTTATAACTTCGGGTCGATAAGGTAGTTTCAAAAGCAAAATTTTCACCTTCTTTTAAAAGTTCATTAATTCTATTTATCATTATTCTACCAGATTCAAATGCAACCATTTCAGGTTGGAAAGGTGAGAGACCTTTTGCAATTTCATCTGCATTGACAAATTCTTTACATTCAATAATTTCTGGTAAAATGGTAAAAGAAGCTGTTGTTTTTCCTGCTCCGTTACAACCTGCGATTATGTATAAGTTTTTATCTTCCATTATCACAAATTTAGTCTTTCTTTTTATCGATTTTGTTCCTTGTTGCTAAATTTCTCGCATTATGCCCAACGGCAGTCTGTCTAATAACTTAGGTTATTTACCGATTTGTGACTAAAATAAGGCTTTTTATGGTATGCTGAGGAATAAAACGCGAATCAGAGATGTTGAAATTAAAGATGGGTATTAGCTTTAATATGACTTTATACGCTCTTATAAAGGTATAAAAACAAGCACATAAGGTGTTCAATAACTCCTTCCATGCCTTTTTGCCAATCAAGTTCAAAATTCGTCTGAGATTGTAGGCAATGAAAATAAACCCAACATCTGCAGAAGCCCTTTTCTTGCCTTTTTTAGAAAGGATATGATCAAATCCCCATTGCCTTTTCATGGTTCCAAAGGGATGTTCTACAATAGCCTGCCTGCGTCTGTACAATTCAGGATCAGCTTCCATATTTCTTTTGTTTTCTTCATAAACAGGAGTGTATAGGTTCCTAGCCAGGAGCCTCCCGTTTTTGGCCGTGGTGCATAACTCCCGCACCGGGCATCCCTTACAAGCTCTTGTTTTATACTGTTTGAACCTTGACTCGTTTGATTTCCCTCGGTGGTTGACGTAAAAGGTGCCGTTGGTTTTCAGAAAATTACCTTGGGGACATATGTAGTGATCGTTCCCCGTATCGTAGGTAAAATTTTTAACATTGTACAGGGGATCCGGTGCATTGGAACCGGGGGCAGGAATAGCAACCAGGGTTTTGATCCCTAAACCCTGGGCAATTTCCAATTCAGATCCAGTATGATATCCTTTGTCAAAAAGAGCGGTGAAATCATTGTTCCCTATAATGGATTTTGCTCTTCTGATCATGGCTCCCATCGCTTTTTTATCATTATTGTTGGTGACTTCATAATCAATGGGGATGCAGTGCTTGGCATCTACGGTGGACTGGACATTATAGACTACCTCTGTAATGTTGCCCCTCAAGACCATATGTCTGCTCTCGTTGTCCGAGGTTGAGATCTGGTCTTCTTGGGTTTGATCCAATTCCTGCTCGAGTTTATGATACGTATCCTTGCGCTTGTTCTGGGTATCCATCTGCTCATGGATATTTTCTTTTTCTACAGTACCATCGGCTTGTTCTAGCGCTTGGTTATATTCCTGAAGCTTGTTATCGATATATCGAAGGTGACGGTCGATCTTCTTTTTATTGAAGTTGTTCTTTTTGCTGTTCTGGGCTCTTAGCTTGGTGCCATCCCCTGCAATAAGTTTCCCTCCAATGAGATTGAAGTGTTTGGCCAGTGCTACTGTGGCACGAAAAACTTTCTTTATAGCCTCAGGATTGTCCTTTCTAAAGTTGGCAATGGTGTTATGGTCTGGGGAGAGTTGCCCAAGGAGCCACATCAATTCGATATTTCGTTTGCATTCGCGCTCCAAATTTCGGGAGGAACGCAGTCGGTTCAAATATCCATAGATAAATAACTTGAGCAACACACCTGGGTGGTAAGCAGGACGACCTCCTTCTGGGAAATTTACTCGAAACCCCATGTCTTCTAAATCCAAGCTATCTACAAAGATATCTACGGCCCTGACCTCGTTTTCCTGATTAATGGCGTCCTCTAGGGACACAGGGAACAACGAGGATTGTTTGCGATTTTTTCCTTCTATAAATCTCATGGCATGAAGATACAACAGTAGCTCATTGTGCTATAAAACAATAATAGAAGAAATTAACAAAGTTATTAAAAGCGAAGGGGGTTATTAGACAGTCTGACGGTCTTGGTTAAGGCAAGTGGCGTGGAATGGGGACGCGTTCTTGTCGGCTTTGTTGTTTGTTTCTTGGTCTCTAAAATAACACTTTTCACCGGAATGCCCGCTATTTGCGCTTAACCGATGTTACCCAACGTTGTGTGTCCTGTGTTGCTTCGGGATACAATTTAAGTAAAATTGAGGAGCAACAAAACTGTAATTGAGATGAGAGTCTCATAATTTTCTGGAAACGACCCCGGCATTTGTTTCGGGTGGAAACACGCAAGAAGGTTTTGGGGATTGGTCTCTCGGCTGGGATGTTTAGGCATACCGGTCAAACCGCCTTATGGGGCTTACCTTTCACGGGTTGGTCTTGAGCGATAAGGTCAAAGGCGCTACTGCCACTTGTAGGGTAATGTAGTTTGCTATGGTGGGGGTAAAGAAGCTGAACGAGATGTGAGTGAACCCTTGTAGAAGTGTCGTAAACAACTTTAGTATTGTCAAAATCGAGGGATGGGCGGTCCCGAGAGACAGGACTTGACGGGAGTAACCTATTTACTGGTCAAGTGGCAATCGGCATAAAGAGGGCAGGAGCTTTACTTACGGCTCAATTACGGAACAGGAGAAGCTAATGGCAGGTGCGAAAATTCCACAACCCCGAAGGGCAAGGAAGAAATTAGCCATACGTGCCATTAGTGACGGATTATCCCGTAGTAGCGATGAGCATCCTGTAATGGGATGGGAGCGAAGGGGCTGACTTAACAGTTTTAACTTGTATTACAACTAATGTAGATTAGGATGATTTTCAAAGAGAAACAAAAGTCGCAACCGATAGATAAGCGACAGGTAATGGAAGCCTTTAAGAAGGTACGCAGTAACAAGGGTGCATCGGGTGTCGATAAAGTATCGATTTCCGAAGTGTCCGCTCGCCCTATGAAATACCTTTATCCCGTATGGAACAGGTTAGCTAGTGGAAGTTACTTTCCCAAGCCCGTTCGCGAAGTAGAAATACCCAAAGCAGATGGCAGGATACGGAAACTGGGCATCCCGACGGTACAAGACCGAACGGCTCAAATGGTAATTAGAGAGGAGCTGGAGCAGCTTGCAGATAAGCAGTTCAGCAAAAGTTCCTTTGGCTATCGACCACACAAATCGGCGCACCAAGCCATAAAGCAATGCAGGGAAAACTGTATGGCGATGGATTGGGCAATAGATTTGGACATCAAGAGTTTTTTTGATGAGATAGACCACGATTTAATGCTCAAAGCATTGGGTCACTTTACCAAAGAGAAGCACATTCACTTGTACGTGACACGTTGGTTAAAAGCCAGTGTCCAAAAGAAAGATGGGAGTGTTCATCCCCGTAGCAAAGGCACACCACAGGGAGGTGTTATAAGCCCATTATTGGCAAACATTTTCCTAGACGTTGTTTTTGACAAATGGATTGAACAGCACCATCCCGAAGTAAAGTTTGAACGATATGCAGATGATATTATCATCCATTGTGCAAACTTCAAACAAGCCCTGCGGACTTTGGAAGCGGTAAAAGCCAGATTTGAGCAATGCAAGTTGCAGATAAAGAAAGGCAAGAGCAATATTGTTTATTGCAAGCGCAACCAAAAGAAGCACCCACCGTTCAAGGTCCACTATGTAACCTTCAGTTTTTTAGGTTTTACATTCAAACCAAGAATGGTAAAGGGCTACTACGGGAACTTTCATTTGGGTTTCACGCCCGCCATCAGCCGCCAAAGTCAAAAGCGAATCAATCAAACCTTGTTCAAGATGAAACTGCACCGTATGGTTCACTTGCGCCTGCCCGATTTGGCAGGCATTATAGCGAACAAAGTACGAGGGTGGATTCATTATTACGGCAAGGTGCGAATGAGCGAACTACATTATGTGTTCCGCTTTTTGAATATGCGACTGGCTAAATGGGTACGCAACAAATATCGGCGATTTAGGCGTAAACATTGGTTCTTTGCCTACAAATGGTTACAGGAGACTGCCAAGCAGTTTCCCAATCTATTTGTGCATTGGCAATATGGTTTTACGCCTTAGACTTGTTAAGAAGAGCCGTATGATGTGAGAGCATCACGTACGGTTCTGAGAGAGGTTTAGGGGTGCAATTCCCCTTTACCTACTCGACTTTAGATGTTAATTTTATCGGGATCTTGTCGATTAGAAAATATAGAAAGTATTTCAACTGTGTCATTTTTAGTCCGATAATAAAGATTATTATATCGTGCGACAACAGCTCTTCTTACTTCCTTTTTCTTACTTGAAACTTGGAAAAGTTCAGGATTTTTTGAGATTAGTTCAATTGTATGATCTAGTTCTTCTGAAAAGTTTGAAAGTTCCTTTTCCGTCCATTTTTCCTCTAAATGTTCAATTGTATCTTTTAATTCTGAAATAGCGTGGTCAGTCCACAAAATTTTATAACCACTTTTCATAAATCTTCTTTACATCAGAGTGAGAATTCAAATTTCCAGCATCAGCATCTTTAATTCCTTTTTCTAATGATTTTTTCTCAGACACAGAAATTTCATTCCACCAATCTGATTTTTCTCGTTCTCTGAGTTTGATTATTTTTTCAATTATTGACATATCATTAAGAGTAGATAACCACTGAATTAATTCTATCTTTTTATTTTGAATATTTACGTCCATAATTCAAATTTACAAATTTGCCTTCAAATATGATTCTTTGTTCGGATTTTTTAACTGCTGCATAACGGCAGTCTGTCTAAAAACATGGTTGACAATGGTTTTATTGTCCTAAAATACGTTTTTTAAGGCTGTATGGCATGGTGCCAGCAAAACTTTGCGTTATATTGGAAAAGGAAACTAGTTCTTAAAAAGCGGTAAAATCGCGCTATTAAGCCCAAAATTTTATCAAACAAGGTATTGCTACCTTCTTGTAGGGCTTTATGGCCTATCAGGTTAATGATCCTTTTGAGGTTGTAGGCAATAAAGATGAAGCCTACATCTGCAGAGGCCCTTTTCTTTCCTTTTTTGGTAAGGATATGGTCAAACCCCCATTGCCTTTTCATGGTTCCAAATGGGTGTTCCACAATGGCCTGCCTGCGGCGGTAGAGTTCTTTTTCTTGTTCCATGTTTTTTCGGTTCTCCTCGTAGAATGGCGCAAAGACATTCCGGGCAAGGAGCCTTCCATTTTTTGCCCTGGTGCACAGGTCTCGCACGGGGCACCCCTTACAGGCCTTTGTTTTGTATTGTTTGAACTTACTTTGGTTGGGCTTGCCTTGATGGTTTGTATAAAAGTTGCCGTTGGTCTTCAGGGCGTGTCCCTGTGGGCAGGTATACTGGTCCTGTTGTTGGTCGTAAATGAAATTCTGTAGGTTGTAATCCGGGTGTGGTGCCGTGGATGCGGGCGCGGGAATGGCCACCATTGTTTTGATACCGAGCTTTTGAGCGGTTTCGAGTTCCGATCCTGTGTGGTAGCCTTTGTCAAAGAGTGCTGTAAAGGTATTGTTCCTGAGTATGGCCTTGGACCTTCTTATCATATCGCCCATGGCCTTGGAGTCATTTCGGTTGGTGACCTGGTAATCAATAGGGATGCAGTGCAGGCCGTCCACAGTGGACTGTACGTTATAGGCCACCTCGGTAATGTTCCCCCGCAGGACCATATGGCGGCTTTCCCCATCGGAAGTTGAAATTTGTTCTTCCCCGGTCTGCTCCAGTTGTTTTTTGAGCTTTGTATAATTTTCCCTTCGCTGGGCATGCTTTCGTATTTCTTTTTGGACCTCTTGTTTTTCAGTCTCCCCATCGGCCTTTGCCAGGTCCTGGTTGTACTGATCGAGTTTGTTGTCGATATATTCCAGGTGGCGTTTTATCTTCTTTTCGTTGAAATTGTTCTTTTTACTGTTCTGTGCACGCAGTTTGGTACTGTCCCCGGCAATGATCCTACCGCCGATCAGTTTGAAGTTCATGGCCAGTTCCACCGTGGCGCGGAACACGTGTTTGATGGCCTTGGGGTTGTTTTTTCTGAAATTGGCAATGGTGTTGTGGTCGGGGGCAAGTTGGCCAAGGAGCCACATCATCTCCATATTTCGTTTGCACTCGCGCTCGAGGATCCTGGAAGAACGCAGGCGGTTCATATATCCATATAGGAACAATTTCAGGAGCGTTGCTGGATGATAGGCCGGCCTTCCGCCTTCGGGGAAATGTACCTTGAAGCCCATCTTTTCAAGATCGAGGCCATCAACGAACACATCAATGGCTCGGACTTCGTTTTCTTGGTCAATGGCTTCATCCAGGGAAACTGGGAACAGGCTGGCTTGTTTACGGTCTTTGGGTATAATGAATTTCATACCTAAAAGATACGGTTAAGCCTAACAATAGGAAACAGCTCAGCAAATAAGAAATCAACATAGTTATTAAGAAAGCAAGGGGTTTTTAGACAGTCTGACGGTCTTGTTTAACGCAAGTAGCGTGGGGTAGGGTCACGTTCTTGTCGGCTTTGTTCTTTTTTACTTGGTCTCTAAAATAGCACTTTTCATCAAACTGCCCGCTATTTGCTGTTAAACGATGTTGCCCACAGTTGTGTGTCCTGTGTTGCTTCGGGATACAATTTAAGTAAAATTGAGGAGCAACAAAACTGTAATTGAGATGAGAGTCTCATAATTTTCTGGAAACGACCCCGGCATTTGTTTCGGGTGGAAACACGCAAGAAGATTTTGGGGATTGGTCTCTCGGCTGGGATGTTTAGGCATACCGGTCAAACCGCCTTATGGGGCTTACCTTTCACGGGTTGGTCTTGAGCGATAAGGTCAAAGGCGCTACTGCCACTTGTAGGGTAATGTAGTTTGCTATGGTGGGGGTAAAGAAGCTGAACGAGATGTGAGTGAACCCTTGTAGAAGTGTCGTAAACAACTTTAGTATTGTCAAAATCGAGGGATGGGCGGTCCCGAGAGACAGGACTTGACGGGAGTAACCTATTTACTGGTCAAGTGGCAATCGGCATAAAGAGGGCAGGAGCTTTACTTACGGCTCAATTACGGAACAGGAGAAGCTAATGGCAGGTGCGAAAATTCCACAACCCCGAAGGGCAAGGAAGAAATTAGCCATACGTGCCATTAGTGACGGATTATCCCGTAGTAGCGATGAGCATCCTGTAATGGGATGGGAGCGAAGGGGCTGACTTAACAGTTTTAACTTGTATTACAACTAATGTAGATTAGGATGATTTTCAAAGAGAAACAAAAGTCGCAACCGATAGATAAGCGACAGGTAATGGAAGCCTTTAAGAAGGTACGCAGTAACAAGGGTGCATCGGGTGTCGATAAAGTATCGATTTCCGAAGTGTCCGCTCGCCCTATGAAATACCTTTATCCCGTATGGAACAGGTTAGCGAGTGGAAGTTACTTTCCCAAGCCCGTTCGCGAAGTAGAAATACCCAAAGCAGATGGCAGGATACGGAAACTGGGCATCCCGACGGTACAAGACCGAACGGCTCAAATGGTAATTAGAGAGGAGCTGGAGCAGCTTGCAGATAAGCGGTTCAGCAAAAGTTCCTTTGGCTATCGACCGAACAAATCGGCGCACCAAGCCATAAAGCAATGCAGGGAAAACTGTATGGCGATGGATTGGGCAATAGATTTGGACATCAAGAGTTTTTTTGATGAGATAGACCACGATTTAATGCTCAAAGCATTGGGTCACTTTACCAAAGAGAAGCACATTCACTTGTACGTGACACGTTGGTTAAAAGCCAGTGTCCAAAAGAAAGATGGGAGTGTTCATCCCCGTAGCAAAGGCACACCACAGGGAGGTGTTATAAGCCCATTATTGGCAAACATTTTCCTAGACGTTGTTTTTGACAAATGGATTGAACAGCACCATCCCGAAGTAAAGTTTGAACGATATGCAGATGATATTATCATCCATTGTGCAAACTTCAAACAAGCCCTGCGGACTTTGGAAGCGGTAAAAGCCAGATTTGAGCAATGCAAGTTGCAGATAAAGAAAGGCAAGAGCAATATTGTTTATTGCAAGCGCAACCAAAAGAAGCACCCACCGTTCAAGGTCCACTATGTAACCTTCAGTTTTTTAGGTTTTACATTCAAACCAAGAATGGTAAAGGGCTACTACGGGAACTTTCATTTGGGTTTCACGCCCGCCATCAGCCGCCAAAGTCAAAAGCGAATCAATCAAACCTTGTTCAAGATGAAACTGCACCGTATGGTTCACTTGCGCCTGCCCGATTTGGCAGGCATTATAGCGAACAAAGTACGAGGGTGGATTCATTATTACGGCAAGGTGCGAATGAGCGAACTACATTATGTGTTCCGCTTTTTGAATATGCGACTGGCTAAATGGGTACGCAACAAATATCGGCGATTTAGGCGTAAACATTGGTTCTTTGCCTACAAATGGTTACAGGAGACTGCCAAGCAGTTTCCCAATCTATTTGTGCATTGGCAATATGGTTTTACGCCTTAGACTTGTTAAGAAGAGCCGTATGATGTGAGAGCATCACGTACGGTTCTGAGAGAGGTTTAGGGGTGCAATTCCCCTTTACCTACTCGACGCGATCCTCGGAATATGTTGTTTTGTCGCCAGCCTTTTTAAGTCATTTTGTTCTTTTCTGAATTTTGATTTTATTTTTCACGTCCGAGCAAGACCCAGTTTTTTAATTTACCTTAAAAATCCACCTGCTTTGCAGGTGGTAATGTTCTGATGGCTGTGCCTTATATTTGCACTATGGGTAAATATAAGAAACTTAGTCGCGTTGTTTATAAGTGTGACTATCATATTGTTTGGGTTCCAAAATATCGCCTCCGGATATTGAAGGGCGCGGTGAAGGAATTGGTCGAGCAAGATATAAGAATGCTTTGTGAATGGAAAAGTTGTGAGGTTGAGGAACTGAACGTTCAAGAGGACCATGTTCACTTGCTGGTGTCTGTTCCCCCCAAAGTTTCTATTTCAAAATTGATGGGTACATTGAAAGGGAAGATTGCAATAAAACTTTTTAAGAGTTACCCGAAATTGAAAAAGAAACCCTATTGGGGCAATCATTTTTGGTCTCGAGGTTATTTTGTGAGCACAGTTGGACTGGATGAGGAAATGATTAAAAAATACGTCAAGTTCCAAGAGAAAGAAGAAAAGCGGGTTGAGGAGCAGCAACAAAGATTTGATTTCTGACCATCGCCTTGCCGCCCCCTATGGGGGCTATCCAAAGCCACCTTCTAAGAAGGTGTGATTTTTACTTTTTTTGTTCTTACTTATTTTTGTCATTTTTCACGTCTTGGTTAATGTCAGAATTGTAAATCTAAAGGTATTCATTTTATCCATTTTTCATGCTTGAGTAAAAGTCGGAATAATAAGCTGGAGGCATCTATTTTTATTTTTTTTTACGCCCGAGTAAAAGTTTGCGTACAGATTTTAAAAATTCTCGAGTATTTCTTCTTCTTTTCATTTATTTTTTATCTAATCAAAATCCGCGGACTGATTTTAAGAGCATCCAATTTTCACATTTTTCGTTCTTTTTAATTTTCCATAAAAATTAAGCATGAGTGTTTTTTGTTTTAACTAAAATCTTAAAAAAGTCAGCGTAACAGTTGCGAATGATCGGTTTTTAAATTCAGATTTGCCGTTATTTTTTTTGCGTATTTTCATTCTGAGCCATGAATTACAACGGTCTTGGTTAAGGCAAGTGGCGTGGAGTAGGGACAAGTTCTTGTCGGTTTAGTTGTTTTTTACTTGGTCTCTAAAATAACACTTTTCACCAGAATGCCCGCTATTCGCTCTTAGCATCCATGAAAAAGCAGTAATCGAGTATCTTTAATAATCACGATAAAAACTAAAGATATGGAAACCCGAGTTACTGCATTACCAAAGTTATTCATAGGAATTGATATTCACAAGAGAAGCTGGAAAATACATTGCAGCACCGATCTCTTTGGAGGTAAATCTTTTACGATGCCTCCAGAACCTGAGAAGTTATATGAGTACGTTCAGAAACATTTCTGTGATCACCAAGTAACTACTGCTTATGAGGCTGGTTGCTGTGGTTATTCTGCCCATCGCAGTTTTGAGGTCTTTGGTTGGAAATCCCTGGTTGTGAACCCAGCTGATATCCACCGTAAAGGAAAGGAGCGCTATACTAAAACAGACCGTATCGATGCGCAACTCATTAGCAGAGAGCTTAAAGATGGCCGTCTGGATGGTATCACTGTTCCAGATATAGAACGAGAAGGATTACGTAGTCTGTTTCGCCGTCGCAATGAACTGGTCAAGGACTTTCGTCGGATCAAAAGTAGGATCAAGATGCACTTGCTTTATTTCGGGATTAAAATTCCTGCAGAGTTCGATAATGATCATTGGAGCCATGCTTTTCGTCACTGGGTGGATAGCCAAGAGTTCCATTATCCCACCGCACAGGAAACGATGGCTAGCAAAATGCGGACTTTCCGGTTTATTGATAAAGAGCTTCGGGAAGTCTCAAGTCAGTTGAGAGCCTATTGCCGAAAACACTTCAAAAAAGATTACTATCTGTTAAGGAGTGTTCCGGGCATTGGAGGCATTGTAGCCGTAGGTATTTTGGCTGAACTAGGGGATCTAAGGCGCTTCAACACGCTTAAACATTTAGCGGGTTATGTTGGATTGGCTCCTGGGATCTATCAAAGCGGGGCTACTTCTAAGGCACTTGGCATGAACCCCCGTTGCCATCGGCTTATCCGATCGTATTTTGTGGAGGCTTCCTGGCAGGCGATAAGAACAGACCCTGTGATTCAGGCGTATTACCGCAAGCATATGGGCAAAGATGTGAAGAAAATAATAGTGAAGGTGGCCCATAAATTATTGAGCCGCACTTTAGCAGTGATAAAAACCGAAATCCCTTATGAGGTAGGGGTGATCGCATAAATAAAAATCAATACAATGACCAAGCTCAAACTAAATATCAAGCCTGTACCACAAAACATCGGTGGTGGCCATCTTGGACCACATTTTTTGTTAGCCAGTGGGCAGGTTTATTAACCATGATCATAGTGATGCTGGTGGCGCTCAGGAAGTGACCACAAATAGGATGCTGAGCAGGTTATTTTTGTGTTGAATTCTTACTGAAGCGAAGCTTCATCAAAAATTCAACACGTTAAAATTTTATAAGAATGAAATAAGAGAAATTAAAATATTATCTTTAAGAGAGAAGATTATTGCTTTTCATAGGAACCGATGTTGTGCATAGTGCTTTTTACGTTCTGCTTGGTTTTCCGATGTTTCTTATTGAGTTTGGACGTGAGCGCTGGCAAGACATACTCTTTTGTGATTTTTGGCTTTAGCTTTGGCTGGTGCGAATTGCAAATGTGTATGGCTTTTAGTGTTGGCTATTATTTTATGAACCGAATTTGCAAATTTAGATTGAAGTATAATTTTTCATTTTCTTCATAAATTTCTCCAAACCCGTGTCGGGAAGAACTTGCAGTATCAAGTTTGGTGTTATTTAACAAGTAGTCCTCAAACTCGTTTCTATTGTAAATGTGATAGCAAAGAACATCGCCATTTTCCTTGACGATTAAATAACCACCTGTTGCATCATATTTTCCTGTCCAAACTTGCGATGGCATCATTCCAAGTGCAACGTCAGTAAGAAAGCGTTTAATTTTGTATTCGTAAAATTTGTGTTCGTTTTCTATATCAAATTTCAAAGGATTTTTTTCTGCTGTTGAATTGACCAGATCAGTTAAATGCGAAAACTCACTTGAATAAAAATCAAAAACAATTTGCGATAAAATTTCAGGAAGCAAACTGTCAATTAAAACAAGATTATTTGAAAATATTTGTCTTTCCGTTTTGACAAATTCAAATGTTCCGCCTTTGCTCTGAATTTGAACAATTCTGTCCATTATCTTACTTCTTGTACCTATAGAATTTATCTGCTCAATCTCATCTTTAGTTAGACTTGCATCATTAATGTTGTAAATGAAATTAGTTGTTTTTCCAGCATTGAGTAGAGTGGAGGGACTCCCAAGTTGAGATTTGATACTAAAACCAAGTGTCGGCTGTTGATTCGTTCGTTGGTCGTGAACAACAATAGTTATATCAGTTTTCGCAGAAGAACTTGCTTTTAAAGAAATACAATTTATGGATTGCATAAATTGTTCTATTTCTGGAACAGAAAATGTTCTTTCTCGATTTTCCTTAATTGCTTTTAATAGGAATATAGCCTTTGTTTTAAACTCATCAATCGGAATTTTCAATACTTGTTTATTACCAGAAACTAAAATTATTTCGTCTTGAATAGCATACTCAAAATCTCCATTGTTTTCTGAACGTAGTATTTTTATAATTGGGTAAACTAAACCCTCAAGTTTCTCAATGTCTTTATCTCCAAGAAATAATTGCTTATCGCCTAATAGTTTGAAAAGAGCATAAATTTCACTCCATTCGCCTTTGTTTCCTGTAATCATTTAAAATTTAGTTTTTCTATAATTTTTTCCGCTGTAGCTTGAATTGCTGGAACTGCAACCGAATTACCAAACTGTTTATATGCTTGTGCGTCTGATACAATGATTTTAAAACTGTCTGGAAAGCCCTGAAGTCTTGCCCATTCTCTTGGTGTCATTTTTCGTATTCCTTCTCGGTTTACTTTTCCCGTAATATGCGTTACAGGAACAAAATTTGTTAATCTATCATCTAATACTAAATTTCGTTCTCGACCCATTCCGCCACAAACGACTGCGTTTGCAGTTCCATCATTTGGAATAATTTCGTAACCAAATCCATTTCCTTTGCTTTCGTGACGTGCTCTGTGATTTTTTAAGGTTTGAACGTAAGTAGTGGATAAATAATATTTTACCGAAACTTCTTCTTGTTCTAAAATATCGTCTAAAACTGCGTTCTTATTGGTTGGTTCGGGATATTGAAAGTCTGTTATTCCTAAATCTTTACGGAAACCTACAATGAAAATTCGTTCACGATTTTGCGGAACACCAAATTCTTTTGCGTTTAATATTTGCGGTTCTGGAACGTAATAGTTCAAATCTTCTCGAAGAACATTTAAGATTGTAGCTAATGTTTTGCCTTTGTCGTGGTTACGAAGACCTTTTACGTTTTCAAGAAAAATAGCCTTGGGTTGTTTGTTTTTTATAATTTCTGCAACATCAAAGAATAGAGTTCCTCTTGTGTCTTCAAATCCACCTCGTCTACCTGCTATTGAAAATGCTTGACAAGGAAAACCTGCACAAAGTACATCAAAGTTGTCTGGAATGTAATTTTTCGTTTCGGATTTGGTGATGTCTCCAAAAGGAATTTCGCCAAAGTTGGCTTTGTAAGTTTGTTTTGAATACTTGTCCCATTCACTCGTAAACACACATTTTCCTTCGAGATTTTGAAATGCTAAACGGAATCCACCAATTCCTGCAAAAAGATCTATGAATTTGAATTTAGGCTTTTCAGGTGCTGGAAATGGGACTGATTTTTTGTAATCGAAAATTAAATATTGCAGAGCATTTTCTGCAACTTTGTTTGTGATTTCTTCTGTTGGATAATTTTTTTCCAGAATTTCTTTTACAAAAGCGAGTGCGTCCTTTTTGTAAAATTGCGATACTCCGTTTTTATGATTTTGTAAATAGTGAGTGAAAGATGCTGGTTTTGAATCTTCTGGCTCAATTATTTTTAGTTCAAATAACTGTCCATCAATGTTTTCTATGTCGATTCTTTCTTTTAGCATTTCATTTTTATTTCAATCCCACAAGTTATAAAAGATTTGTTCGTTTTGTTCGGTTAGTTTGTTTTTTTGTTCACATTTTGCTGTGTACAATTCGAGCGCAAAGGCGAAAAAAAGCTCTTTTATTTTTTCGAGCGTTGGCTTTGAGCGTTGGCAAAAATAAATGTGCTGTTTGTGTGGTTGGCTTTTTCAGTACTGAATTTGATAGATTGCACAATTTCCGCATTATGCCCAACGGCAGTCTGTCTAATAACTTAGGTTATTTACCGATTTGTGACTAAAATAAGGCTTTTTATGGTATGCTGAGGAATAAAACGCGAATCAGAGATGTTGAAATTAAAGATGGGTATTAGCTTTAATATGACTTTATACGCTCTTATAAAGGTATAAAAACAAGCACATAAGGTGTTCAATAACTCCTTCCATGCCTTTTTGCCAATCAAGTTCAAAATTCGTCTGAGATTGTAGGCAATGAAAATAAACCCAACATCTGCAGAAGCCCTTTTCTTGCCTTTTTTAGAAAGGATATGATCAAATCCCCATTGCCTTTTCATGGTTCCAAAGGGATGTTCTACAATAGCCTGCCTGCGTCTGTACAATTCAGGATCAGCTTCCATATTTCTTTTGTTTTCTTCATAAACAGGAGTGTATAGGTTCCTAGCCAGGAGCCTCCCGTTTTTGGCCGTGGTGCATAACTCCCGCACCGGGCATCCCTTACAAGCTCTTGTTTTATACTGTTTGAACCTTGACTCGTTTGATTTCCCTCGGTGGTTGACGTAAAAGGTGCCGTTGGTTTTCAGAAAATTACCTTGGGGACATATGTAGTGATCGTTCCCCGTATCGTAGGTAAAATTTTTAACATTGTACAGGGGATCCGGTGCATTGGAACCGGGGGCAGGAATAGCAACCAGGGTTTTGATCCCTAAACCCTGGGCAATTTCCAATTCAGATCCAGTATGATATCCTTTGTCAAAAAGAGCGGTGAAATCATTGTTCCCTATAATGGATTTTGCTCTTCTGATCATGGCTCCCATCGCTTTTTTATCATTATTGTTGGTGACTTCATAATCAATGGGGATGCAGTGCTTGGCATCTACGGTGGACTGGACATTATAGACTACCTCTGTAATGTTGCCCCTCAAGACCATATGTCTGCTCTCGTTGTCCGAGGTTGAGATCTGGTCTTCTTGGGTTTGATCCAATTCCTGCTCGAGTTTATGATACGTATCCTTGCGCTTGTTCTGGGTATCCATCTGCTCATGGATATTTTCTTTTTCTACAGTACCATCGGCTTGTTCTAGCGCTTGGTTATATTCCTGAAGCTTGTTATCGATATATCGAAGGTGACGGTCGATCTTCTTTTTATTGAAGTTGTTCTTTTTGCTGTTCTGGGCTCTTAGCTTGGTGCCATCCCCTGCAATAAGTTTCCCTCCAATGAGATTGAAGTGTTTGGCCAGTGCTACTGTGGCACGAAAAACTTTCTTTATAGCCTCAGGATTGTCCTTTCTAAAGTTGGCAATGGTGTTATGGTCTGGGGAGAGTTGCCCAAGGAGCCACATCAATTCGATATTTCGTTTGCATTCGCGCTCCAAATTTCGGGAGGAACGCAGTCGGTTCAAATATCCATAGATAAATAACTTGAGCAACACACCTGGGTGGTAAGCAGGACGACCTCCTTCTGGGAAATTTACTCGAAACCCCATGTCTTCTAAATCCAAGCTATCTACAAAGATATCTACGGCCCTGACCTCGTTTTCCTGATTAATGGCGTCCTCTAGGGACACAGGGAACAACGAGGATTGTTTGCGATTTTTTCCTTCTATAAATCTCATGGCATGAAGATACAACAGTAGCTCATTGTGCTATAAAACAATAATAGAAGAAATTAACAAAGTTATTAAAAGCGAAGGGGGTTATTAGACAGTCTGACGGTCTTGGTTAAGGCAAGTGGCGTGGAATGGGGACACGTTCTTGTCGGCTTTGTTGTTTTTTAATTAATCTCTAAAATTACACTTTTCAGCAAACTGCCCGCTATTTGCTGTTAAACGATGTTGCCTCCAGTATTAAATCCTAAAGTTTGTTCTTTTTGCGAAAATCTTGATATAATTTTTCGGTGGTAATTGTTTTTCTATAACCCTTTTTAGTAAGTCCTGATAATAATTTTTTATCGCCAGTCCATAAATCAGCTTTTAAGTATTCAGAGAAAGCTACAAATAAGGTGTCATCAACATCAATATCTTTACAAAGTTCAGTCGCTTTATTGAAATTTTCAATTGGTAAGATTGAATGATTAAGAATTATAATATTTCTTAATATCAATTCGTAAACCTCGAAGAAATCATCGTTATTTAGCTTAGCTATTTTCTTGATTTTTTCCTGATGTTCAAGTATTTCAGTCCGCACGTACTTTGGAGCATAAAAATCATAATTCTTTTTTCCATTAATCAATATTTGCCCGATTCGGCTATTAATATTCAATAATGCACTAAAAATTATATTAGAGTCAACGATTATTTTAGTCATTTAATCCGAGCTCTTTTTTTATTTTATCCGTTCTACCTTTTTTGGCATCTTTTAATAAATCCACCAAATCATCTTTTGTAGCTGTTGACTTGGAGGTCAACTCTTCATATCTCAGATAATCAAGAATAGATTGAATCTTTGAAGCTTTCGCTCCTGCCGAAAATCTTACTAGAATTTCATTATTTTGTCGTTCAACTATCATCTTTTTACTTCAAATTTAAAGATTATTTTGTTATTTGAACCGAAATCACTGTTTTAATATTGGTGGCAACGGTCTTGTTTAACGCAAGTGGCGTGGAGTTAGGACGCGAACTTGTCGGCTTTGTTGTTTTTTACTTGGTCTCTAAAATAACACTTTTCACCGGAATGCCCGCTATTTGCGCTTAACCGATGTTACCCAACGTTGTGTGTCCTGTGTTGCTTCGGGATACAATTTAAGTAAAATTGAGGAGCAACAAAACTGTAATTGAGATGAGAGTCTCATAATTTTCTGGAAACGACCCCGGCATTTGTTTCGGGTGGAAACACGCAAGAAGGTTTTGGGGATTGGTCTCTCGGCTGGGATGTTTAGGCATACCGGTCAAACCGCCTTATGGGGCTTACCTTTCACGGGTTGGTCTTGAGCGATAAGGTCAAAGGCGCTACTGCCACTTGTAGGGTAATGTAGTTTGCTATGGTGGGGGTAAAGAAGCTGAACGAGATGTGAGTGAACCCTTGTAGAAGTGTCGTAAACAACTTTAGTATTGTCAAAATCGAGGGATGGGCGGTCCCGAGAGACAGGACTTGACGGGAGTAACCTATTTACTGGTCAAGTGGCAATCGGCATAAAGAGGGCAGGAGCTTTACTTACGGCTCAATTACGGAACAGGAGAAGCTAATGGCAGGTGCGAAAATTCCACAACCCCGAAGGGCAAGGAAGAAATTAGCCATACGTGCCATTAGTGACGGATTATCCCGTAGTAGCGATGAGCATCCTGTAATGGGATGGGAGCGAAGGGGCTGACTTAACAGTTTTAACTTGTATTACAACTAATGTAGATTAGGATGATTTTCAAAGAGAAACAAAAGTCGCAACCGATAGATAAGCGACAGGTAATGGAAGCCTTTAAGAAGGTACGCAGTAACAAGGGTGCATCGGGTGTCGATAAAGTATCGATTTCCGAAGTGTCCGCTCGCCCTATGAAATACCTTTATCCCGTATGGAACAGGTTAGCTAGTGGAAGTTACTTTCCCAAGCCCGTTCGCGAAGTAGAAATACCCAAAGCAGATGGCAGGATACGGAAACTGGGCATCCCGACGGTACAAGACCGAACGGCTCAAATGGTAATTAGAGAGGAGCTGGAGCAGCTTGCAGATAAGCAGTTCAGCAAAAGTTCCTTTGGCTATCGACCACACAAATCGGCGCACCAAGCCATAAAGCAATGCAGGGAAAACTGTATGGCGATGGATTGGGCAATAGATTTGGACATCAAGAGTTTTTTTGATGAGATAGACCACGATTTAATGCTCAAAGCATTGGGTCACTTTACCAAAGAGAAGCACATTCACTTGTACGTGACACGTTGGTTAAAAGCCAGTGTCCAAAAGAAAGATGGGAGTGTTCATCCCCGTAGCAAAGGCACACCACAGGGAGGTGTTATAAGCCCATTATTGGCAAACATTTTCCTAGACGTTGTTTTTGACAAATGGATTGAACAGCACCATCCCGAAGTAAAGTTTGAACGATATGCAGATGATATTATCATCCATTGTGCAAACTTCAAACAAGCCCTGCGGACTTTGGAAGCGGTAAAAGCCAGATTTGAGCAATGCAAGTTGCAGATAAAGAAAGGCAAGAGCAATATTGTTTATTGCAAGCGCAACCAAAAGAAGCACCCACCGTTCAAGGTCCACTATGTAACCTTCAGTTTTTTAGGTTTTACATTCAAACCAAGAATGGTAAAGGGCTACTACGGGAACTTTCATTTGGGTTTCACGCCCGCCATCAGCCGCCAAAGTCAAAAGCGAATCAATCAAACCTTGTTCAAGATGAAACTGCACCGTATGGTTCACTTGCGCCTGCCCGATTTGGCAGGCATTATAGCGAACAAAGTACGAGGGTGGATTCATTATTACGGCAAGGTGCGAATGAGCGAACTACATTATGTGTTCCGCTTTTTGAATATGCGACTGGCTAAATGGGTACGCAACAAATATCGGCGATTTAGGCGTAAACATTGGTTCTTTGCCTACAAATGGTTACAGGAGACTGCCAAGCAGTTTCCCAATCTATTTGTGCATTGGCAATATGGTTTTACGCCTTAGACTTGTTAAGAAGAGCCGTATGATGTGAGAGCATCACGTACGGTTCTGAGAGAGGTTTAGGGGTGCAATTCCCCTTTACCTACTCGACTCTTTATTTAATTAATTTTCAAAAATGATCCGTTTAAAAATTCTAAATATTCAATTCCATTTTCTGCGGAATAAAATATTTTACTTATTTCTGAGAAATCACTACAATTTTCGAAAACTATTACATTTGTAAATTCATAATCTTCTATTGAAATATTTGTGACTCTTTGTTCTATTGGTTGATCTAAAGGAATTCTACAATCTTGGCCAAAATAAAAAGATTCACCTCGACCAATATTAATTGTAAAGTTGCCAGCTAATAATTTATCAATTTCAATTTGAAGAGTAAAATCTTCTGATCTAAAAATTAAGTGGCTAGTAGATGTCTGATATTCTCTAACCGAACAACTTTCAGGTCCTGGCCTCCATCTGTCGCTTTCTATTTTAGTCGGCGTACTCTGGGCTAGAACAATTTGCCCCTCTTCATTTATGTATTCGATCTCATCGTAACCGCTATATGGTATAAGTTCCTTTTCATAATCTGAGAGAAGATCTCTTCCAACAACTTCATCTTTACAACAACCTGTAAAGAGGATACCTAAAATCATTAAGTAAAATATTTTCATAGTTTTTTTGAATGTTGGGTAACGGCAGTCTGTCTAAAAACATGGTTGACAATGGTTTTATTGTCCTAAAATACGTTTTTTAAGGCTGTATGGCATGGTGCCAGCAAAACTTTGCGTTATATTGGAAAAGGAAACTAGTGTTATGTTAAGTTGTAATTGACGGGTAGAGTCTTTTGAGTTTTATACGTGCCTGGTCATTTGTAAACTGCCAATTGATTTTTGAGGTTTTGTTGTTTCTGTGATTTTGCCACGCATCCACTTCTGATTTTATTTCCTTCTCGCTGGCAATATGACGGTTTAAGCATTGGCCATTGAGTACATGCAATTCTATTTCTGCCATGTTCAGCCAGCTCCCGTGCTTAGGTGTGTAAACAAATTCAAACCTGTCCCGGAGCCTTTTGGCTTCCTGCGGTTCAAATGTTTCATAAAAGGCCGATGCATCATGCGTTTTGAAATTGTCCATCACCAGTTTTATCTTTTTAGCCTGTGGGTACACCTCATCAGCTATTCTCTTGATAAATTTAGCCCAGTCTGTTTTTGTTTTACGCTGGGTAATTTCAACCAGCCTTTTACCCTTCAAGGGTTCATTGGCCATAAAAATATTTACCATACCATGTCTGATGTACTCATAGTCCATCCTGGCCTCCTGTCCCGGCTTGATGGGCGTTGAGGCTACCTCTTGGATTAACTGCTTGGGCGATTCGTCCATGCAAACAACCGGAAAGTCTTCATCGTATGGCATTTTGTATACGTCTAGCACATATTCCATATTAGCTACAAATTCACTGCTCTGCTCTGGGGGAATGACCCAGCCTTTTACTTTCCAAGGCTTAAGTTCGTTTTTTTTAATACCTGGCCCACTGTGACGTGCGATATGTAATCGATATATTCCAATTCCACCATCCTGTCCGCCAAAAGTCTCAATGACCATTTCGAAAATCCTTCTGGGGGCTCACTGCAACAGAGTTTAACCAATTTAGCCTCAATATCCCCATCTACCTTTTTTGTGTAATTCTGGCTTGAAACACGTCGTTCCAAAACACTTTCAAATCCTTCTTCAATGAACTTCTTCTTTACCCGGCCTATCGTTCGTTCACCTATTTTGAGAACTTTGGTAATCTCCGCATTCTTTATCGTGGTATCATCGGAAAATTCCCCTTTATCGCAGTTTAACAAAATGTAGGCGGTGCGAAAGGCCTGAGAGGTATGACGTCCTTTACTAATAATTCCGTTAAGCTCTTCAACTTCCGTTTGGCTCAACTTGATGGTGTAGTGTATCATTGGCTTATTTTAAGGCCAAGATATAAATAATAACCGTCATATCATAATTAACTTAACACTAGTTCTTAAAAAGCGGTAAAATCGCGCTATTAAGCCCAAAATTTTATCAAACAAGGTATTGCTGCCTTCTTGTAGGGCTTTATGGCCTATCAGGTTAATGATCCTTTTGAGGTTGTAGGCAATAAAGATGAAGCCTACATCTGCAGAGGCCCTTTTCTTTCCTTTTTTGGTAAGGATATGGTCAAACCCCCATTGCCTTTTCATGGTTCCAAATGGGTGTTCCACAATGGCCTGCCTGCGGCGGTAGAGTTCTTTTTCTTGTTCCATGTTTTTTCGGTTCTCCTCGTAGAATGGCGCAAAGACATTCCGGGCAAGGAGCCTTCCATTTTTTGCCCTGGTGCACAGGTCTCGCACGGGGCACCCCTTACAGGCCTTTGTTTTGTATTGTTTGAACTTACTTTGGTTGGGCTTGCCTTGATGGTTTGTATAAAAGTTGCCGTTGGTCTTCAGGGCGTGTCCCTGTGGGCAGGTATACTGGTCCTGTTGTTGGTCGTAAATGAAATTCTGTAGGTTGTAATCCGGGTGTGGTGCCGTGGATGCGGGCGCGGGAATGGCCACCATTGTTTTGATACCGAGCTTTTGAGCGGTTTCGAGTTCCGATCCTGTGTGGTAGCCTTTGTCAAAGAGTGCTGTAAAGGTATTGTTCCTGAGTATGGCCTTGGACCTTCTTATCATATCGCCCATGGCCTTGGAGTCATTTCGGTTGGTGACCTGGTAATCAATAGGGATGCAGTGCAGGCCGTCCACAGTGGACTGTACGTTATAGGCCACCTCGGTAATGTTCCCCCGCAGGACCATATGGCGGCTTTCCCCATCGGAAGTTGAAATTTGTTCTTCCCCGGTCTGCTCCAGTTGTTTTTTGAGCTTTGTATAATTTTCCCTTCGCTGGGCATGCTTTCGTATTTCTTTTTGGACCTCTTGTTTTTCAGTCTCCCCATCGGCCTTTGCCAGGTCCTGGTTGTACTGATCGAGTTTGTTGTCGATATATTCCAGGTGGCGTTTTATCTTCTTTTCGTTGAAATTGTTCTTTTTACTGTTCTGTGCACGCAGTTTGGTACTGTCCCCGGCAATGATCCTACCGCCGATCAGTTTGAAGTTCATGGCCAGTTCCACCGTGGCGCGGAACACGTGTTTGATGGCCTTGGGGTTGTTTTTTCTGAAATTGGCAATGGTGTTGTGGTCGGGGGCAAGTTGGCCAAGGAGCCACATCATCTCCATGTTTCGTTTGCACTCGCGCTCGAGGATCCTGGAAGAACGCAGGCGGTTCATATATCCATATAGGAACAATTTCAGGAGCGTTGCTGGATGATAGGCCGGCCTTCCGCCTTCGGGGAAATGTACCTTGAAGCCCATCTTTTCAAGATCGAGGCCATCAACGAACACATCAATGGCTCGGACTTCGTTTTCTTGGTCAATGGCTTCATCCAGGGAAACTGGGAACAGGCTGGCTTGTTTACGGTCTTTGGGTATAATGAATTTCATACCTAAAAGATACGGTTAAGCCTAACAATAGGAAACAGCTCAGCAAATAAGAAATCAACATAGTTATTAAGAAAGCAAGGGGTTTTTAGACAGTCTGACGGTCTTGTTTAACGCAAGTAGCGTGGGGTAGGGTCACGTTCTTGTCGGCTTTGTTCTTTTTTACTTGGTCTCTAAAATAGCACTTTTCATCAAACTGCCCGCTATTTGCTGTTAAACGATGTTGCCCACAGTTGTGTGTCCTGTGTTGCTTCGGGATACAATTTAAGTAAAATTGAGGAGCAACAAAACTGTAATTGAGATGAGAGTCTCATAATTTTCTGGAAACGACCCCGGCATTTGTTTCGGGTGGAAACACGCAAGAAGATTTTGGGGATTGGTCTCTCGGCTGGGATGTTTAGGCATACCGGTCAAACCGCCTTATGGGGCTTACCTTTCACGGGTTGGTCTTGAGCGATAAGGTCAAAGGCGCTACTGCCACTTGTAGGGTAATGTAGTTTGCTATGGTGGGGGTAAAGAAGCTGAACGAGATGTGAGTGAACCCTTGTAGAAGTGTCGTAAACAACTTTAGTATTGTCAAAATCGAGGGATGGGCGGTCCCGAGAGACAGGACTTGACGGGAGTAACCTATTTACTGGTCAAGTGGCAATCGGCATAAAGAGGGCAGGAGCTTTACTTACGGCTCAATTACGGAACAGGAGAAGCTAATGGCAGGTGCGAAAATTCCACAACCCCGAAGGGCAAGGAAGAAATTAGCCATACGTGCCATTAGTGACGGATTATCCCGTAGTAGCGATGAGCATCCTGTAATGGGATGGGAGCGAAGGGGCTGACTTAACAGTTTTAACTTGTATTACAACTAATGTAGATTAGGATGATTTTCAAAGAGAAACAAAAGTCGCAACCGATAGATAAGCGACAGGTAATGGAAGCCTTTAAGAAGGTACGCAGTAACAAGGGTGCATCGGGTGTCGATAAAGTATCGATTTCCGAAGTGTCCGCTCGCCCTATGAAATACCTTTATCCCGTATGGAACAGGTTAGCGAGTGGAAGTTACTTTCCCAAGCCCGTTCGCGAAGTAGAAATACCCAAAGCAGATGGCAGGATACGGAAACTGGGCATCCCGACGGTACAAGACCGAACGGCTCAAATGGTAATTAGAGAGGAGCTGGAGCAGCTTGCAGATAAGCGGTTCAGCAAAAGTTCCTTTGGCTATCGACCGAACAAATCGGCGCACCAAGCCATAAAGCAATGCAGGGAAAACTGTATGGCGATGGATTGGGCAATAGATTTGGACATCAAGAGTTTTTTTGATGAGATAGACCACGATTTAATGCTCAAAGCATTGGGTCACTTTACCAAAGAGAAGCACATTCACTTGTACGTGACACGTTGGTTAAAAGCCAGTGTCCAAAAGAAAGATGGGAGTGTTCATCCCCGTAGCAAAGGCACACCACAGGGAGGTGTTATAAGCCCATTATTGGCAAACATTTTCCTAGACGTTGTTTTTGACAAATGGATTGAACAGCACCATCCCGAAGTAAAGTTTGAACGATATGCAGATGATATTATCATCCATTGTGCAAACTTCAAACAAGCCCTGCGGACTTTGGAAGCGGTAAAAGCCAGATTTGAGCAATGCAAGTTGCAGATAAAGAAAGGCAAGAGCAATATTGTTTATTGCAAGCGCAACCAAAAGAAGCACCCACCGTTCAAGGTCCACTATGTAACCTTCAGTTTTTTAGGTTTTACATTCAAACCAAGAATGGTAAAGGGCTACTACGGGAACTTTCATTTGGGTTTCACGCCCGCCATCAGCCGCCAAAGTCAAAAGCGAATCAATCAAACCTTGTTCAAGATGAAACTGCACCGTATGGTTCACTTGCGCCTGCCCGATTTGGCAGGCATTATAGCGAACAAAGTACGAGGGTGGATTCATTATTACGGCAAGGTGCGAATGAGCGAACTACATTATGTGTTCCGCTTTTTGAATATGCGACTGGCTAAATGGGTACGCAACAAATATCGGCGATTTAGGCGTAAACATTGGTTCTTTGCCTACAAATGGTTACAGGAGACTGCCAAGCAGTTTCCCAATCTATTTGTGCATTGGCAATATGGTTTTACGCCTTAGACTTGTTAAGAAGAGCCGTATGATGTGAGAGCATCACGTACGGTTCTGAGAGAGGTTTAGGGGTGCAATTCCCCTTTACCTACTCGACTTTAATTAATAGTCAGTTTTAAAATATTTCCCGAATAATCAACCCTAGACCGATTATTATAAAACCTATTCCACCACTAATTAGTTTAAACGAAAGACCACCCTTTTCTTTTTTCTTAAGTCCGTTATAGTAAATAATTAACACAGATCCAAGAATGATGAATGCAATAGCTAAAATAATATTTACCATATTTTTTTAATCATTTTATAAGTCAATATTGTAAAGATACTGATACCAATTATAAGTATTCCATATTTGATAAATCCTGTGGTTAAAAATAAGAAAAATCCATTTTCTGGTCTGAAGTTGTCAGCTTTAATAATTAAACTTTTTAAATTAATTGAATTATTTATAATTAAAAATATCAGTATACAGAATAAACTGAGAAAATAAAGTCCGAATATTTTAATTTTATTGTTCAATTTCATTAGAGCTTTTTATTCTTTCAATTATAGAAAGTCGAAAATATAAGATTCAAAATAAGTATTTGTTCTTTCAACGGATCATCTTAAATGACACATAACGGTCATGTTTAACGCAAGTGGCGTGGAATGGGGACGCGTTCTTGTCGGCTTTGTTGTTTGTTTCTTGGTCTCTAAAATAACACTTTTCACCGGAATGCCCGCTATTTGCGCTTAACCGATGTTACCCAACGTTGTGTGTCCTGTGTTGCTTCGGGATACAATTTAAGTAAAATTGAGGAGCAACAAAACTGTAATTGAGATGAGAGTCTCATAATTTTCTGGAAACGACCCCGGCATTTGTTTCGGGTGGAAACACGCAAGAAGGTTTTGGGGATTGGTCTCTCGGCTGGGATGTTTAGGCATACCGGTCAAACCGCCTTATGGGGCTTACCTTTCACGGGTTGGTCTTGAGCGATAAGGTCAAAGGCGCTACTGCCACTTGTAGGGTAATGTAGTTTGCTATGGTGGGGGTAAAGAAGCTGAACGAGATGTGAGTGAACCCTTGTAGAAGTGTCGTAAACAACTTTAGTATTGTCAAAATCGAGGGATGGGCGGTCCCGAGAGACAGGACTTGACGGGAGTAACCTATTTACTGGTCAAGTGGCAATCGGCATAAAGAGGGCAGGAGCTTTACTTACGGCTCAATTACGGAACAGGAGAAGCTAATGGCAGGTGCGAAAATTCCACAACCCCGAAGGGCAAGGAAGAAATTAGCCATACGTGCCATTAGTGACGGATTATCCCGTAGTAGCGATGAGCATCCTGTAATGGGATGGGAGCGAAGGGGCTGACTTAACAGTTTTAACTTGTATTACAACTAATGTAGATTAGGATGATTTTCAAAGAGAAACAAAAGTCGCAACCGATAGATAAGCGACAGGTAATGGAAGCCTTTAAGAAGGTACGCAGTAACAAGGGTGCATCGGGTGTCGATAAAGTATCGATTTCCGAAGTGTCCGCTCGCCCTATGAAATACCTTTATCCCGTATGGAACAGGTTAGCGAGTGGAAGTTACTTTCCCAAGCCCGTTCGCGAAGTAGAAATACCCAAAGCAGATGGCAGGATACGGAAACTGGGCATCCCGACGGTACAAGACCGAACGGCTCAAATGGTAATTAGAGAGGAGCTGGAGCAGCTTGCAGATAAGCGGTTCAGCAAAAGTTCCTTTGGCTATCGACCGAACAAATCGGCGCACCAAGCCATAAAGCAATGCAGGGAAAACTGTATGGCGATGGATTGGGCAATAGATTTGGACATCAAGAGTTTTTTTGATGAGATAGACCACGATTTAATGCTCAAAGCATTGGGTCACTTTACCAAAGAGAAGCACATTCACTTGTACGTGACACGTTGGTTAAAAGCCAGTGTCCAAAAGAAAGATGGGAGTGTTCATCCCCGTAGCAAAGGCACACCACAGGGAGGTGTTATAAGCCCATTATTGGCAAACATTTTCCTAGACGTTGTTTTTGACAAATGGATTGAACAGCACCATCCCGAAGTAAAGTTTGAACGATATGCAGATGATATTATCATCCATTGTGCAAACTTCAAACAAGCCCTGCGGACTTTGGAAGCGGTAAAAGCCAGATTTGAGCAATGCAAGTTGCAGATAAAGAAAGGCAAGAGCAATATTGTTTATTGCAAGCGCAACCAAAAGAAGCACCCACCGTTCAAGGTCCACTATGTAACCTTCAGTTTTTTAGGTTTTACATTCAAACCAAGAATGGTAAAGGGCTACTACGGGAACTTTCATTTGGGTTTCACGCCCGCCATCAGCCGCCAAAGTCAAAAGCGAATCAATCAAACCTTGTTCAAGATGAAACTGCACCGTATGGTTCACTTGCGCCTGCCCGATTTGGCAGGCATTATAGCGAACAAAGTACGAGGGTGGATTCATTATTACGGCAAGGTGCGAATGAGCGAACTACATTATGTGTTCCGCTTTTTGAATATGCGACTGGCTAAATGGGTACGCAACAAATATCGGCGATTTAGGCGTAAACATTGGTTCTTTGCCTACAAATGGTTACAGGAGACTGCCAAGCAGTTTCCCAATCTATTTGTGCATTGGCAATATGGTTTTACGCCTTAGACTTGTTAAGAAGAGCCGTATGATGTGAGAGCATCACGTACGGTTCTGAGAGAGGTTTAGGGGTGCAATTCCCCTTTACCTACTCGACTTTTTAATTCCTTTATTCCAATTATTTCTGTCAATTTGTTTATTCCGCTTTTTGAAATAATCCTGAATCCGAATTCCAGAAAAATAAATCTCATTACTAGAATTGTTATAAAAAGGGGGAATATTACATTTAGCTTATTTTGGATTATAGCTGCAATTATTCCAGAAATCGCCAACGATACAAATGACAAGAAAATAATTTTAAATACTTTACTTGTTCTTATTTCGATTATTCCTTTTCGGTTATTTAATTTTCCTTTCAGAATACATAATTCTCCATATAACTTTTTAGAAAGCTTAATTTCAAAAATATTTTTGTCAATTTCTCCAATGAATGTTTGATTATTCCAGTCAGACACAAACTGTTCTTTTGATAAAGTTTGATTTTTTAATTCCGAAATCGCTAACGAACTATCATTATTTAATTCGATAGAATAATCTTTTTTTGGAAAAATTTTCATACAATTTTCAATGTTTAAAATGTTGCACAACGGTCTTGTTTAACGCAAGTGGCGTGGAGTAGGAACGCGAACTTGTCGGCTTAGTTGTTCTTTAATTGGCCTCTAAAATATTACTTTTTGTTCAAATACCCGCTATTTGCTGTTAAACGATGTTATGCTTTGTATGTTATCTTCTGCTCTTTGTGATTCTCTAGTAATTTGTTCAATAATTTTATAGAATAATATCTATTGTTCTGGATAAACGTTACAAATAAAGGTCTTAAATTATCTAACAATCCTTTAGATTTTGCTATTGATAACAAACCTAAAGTTCCAATACACTCAATATTGAAATTTTCAGCTATTGTCCGTGCTTTTTTATCATCTATTAGAAGAAATTGAGCATTCAGTTCTTTATAAAGGATTAATGATTCCGATTCTCCATAATCCATTATAAAAGTCAATTCGTTGAAACTGGATATTTTGACAACTTTTAGTTCAAAAAAACTTTTGATTTCCTTATAATATTCGGTGTTTTTCTTTAAAGTTATTTCTTCCCAAACTGCATTTGGTATTTTGATTTCATCGAACAAACTATTTAAAATCTCCAGCTTATCAATAATGGCAAGGGAAAAAATAGGCCCTGCATCGGCAATTACAAGTCCGTTTTTCATTTCTATTTTAATTTTTCAATATCTTTTAGTACGTCTTTTTCTGTCAAGCTAGATATTGAAATTTTATTTTTGGAAAGTTCAGTCTCAAATTCTAATCGAGAAAGTCCAGAAAGTTGAGCGGCTTTACCAATGGTCAATTTTTGAATTTTATATAATTGAATGGCCAACATTATTTTAATACGTTTTTTTAAATCATTTTCTGATTCATTCAACGCCAAAAGAATATCGTACGGAAAATCTACAGATATGGTTTGATAATTCATCTTTTCAAGGTTTATTTTCAAATTTAATCTTTTTTCAATTCAATTTGTTTATAGTTGAATGATTTTTACATATAAAGCATAACGGTCTTGTTTAACGCAAGTGGCGTGGAGTAGGGACGCGAACTTGTCGGCTTAGTTGTTTGTTGCTTGGTCTCTAAAATAACACTTTTCACCAGAATGCCCGCTATTTGCTGTTAAACGATGTTGTGCCGTCGTACTTTACCGTAATCATTAATTAGTGTCAATACTTTTTAAGGGTTGTTTTTTTAATGGCTTAGTTATTCAATTTCTTTTTCTCTTTTTATTTCTTCCATTTCTTTTTGCGTTACTCCGTATGGAAATCCTCCGTTTGTATATCCGAGAATCATTGCAAAAATTTCATCACTTTCAAAATCCCATAGTTCATTTAATTCATCCTCTCGACTTTTCTTTAATGAATTTTTTTGCTGTTTAAGCGATTCTAACGACTGACGCAACCGATTTTCGAATTCTTCTGAAATTTCAATTCCAATCATTCTTAATTCCTTGACCGCACATAATTTGTCAACAGAATACTTTTTTGAATACCCTTTAACTATATTGTTTCCTGAATAAGTTTTTACCCATTCTTTTGCTGGAAGAAGTCTGAATTTTCTTTTTAGTGTTTTTTTCATTTTTAAACCTTAATTATTGTCAGAGAATTTCGTCTCTTTTTTTCTATAATTTATCGATTTAATTCAATCAAATGGTTCTTTAGGTAAAGCTATTAAATTCTTAACATATCTTTCATTGTTATACGACTTTCCATGTTTCAAAATATCAAACAATTCAACTGCTAAACATTGCCCAATCATTTGTCTGGTTTGAAATTCATTATACCCCTTATTTTGTAATCTATCGAATGTTTTCTTAGTCTCAGGTGGGTCGTTATCTCTAAGTTGATTATTGATTATTTCAAAAATCTGTTTTCTTAATTTTTCATTTATCTTCATAATTCCAAACTTTGTGAAAGTATGCGGCACAACGGTCTTGTTTAACGCAAGTGGCGTGGAATTAGGACGCGAACTTGTCGGCTTTGTTGTTTGTTACTTGGTCTCTAAAATAAAACTTTTCAGCAAACTGCCCGCTATTTGCTGTTAAACGATGTTGGCAACTGGCGTATTAACTAATTTGAAATGTAATAGTTTGCTTCAAGGAATTTAATTTTTTTGCTGTTTTCGTTTTTTCCTGATTTAAGTTCTTTTAATAACCCTGCAATAATTATTTTTTCACTTGGCAGTTTTTCTGAATTTCTAGAATGTGCAATTAGAAATGTTTCAGAAGTTTTTTCATCTCGTAATTCATAAACATTATAATTATCAATAATTGGAATCATTACAAAGGTCATTGCTTTTCCAGCCATTATTGGAACCATTATAAATCCATTAAAATCTGATTTTTTATCAATCAATTTTGGAACTCCTTTTAAAATTGCATTTGCAGCAATTATTCCTTTTATATTCGCTTCGGATGGTAGTAATTTTTGAGACTTGTACTTAGCATAAGTTTGCTTTAAATCTTCATCCAATTTTGAAAGGATTATTTCCTTTTCTTCACTACTCAATGAACTCATAGACATTTCCAGAAAAAGAATCATTTTTTGTTTGTCATTAAACAATCCTCCAACTTTTCCTAGTTCAGATTGGTCTATTATTCCATCGTTTGATTTAGTTAGTAGGTTATAAAATCTGCCTCCGTTATCTAGCGACAATACAGCTTCATTAACTTCTTTATATGGAATTATTCTTTTCATTAAATTGTTTATGGTTTAGTGGAATAAGTTTTTTGCTGGGATTTATTAATGTTTTTTAAACTTCTAAAAAGACAACACCTCGGTCCATTTTAATAGAAAAATAATCAGAAATGTTAATCCAGTACTAGAAAAAATTACACCTTGCCATAAATAAAGTTTAGAATTCCATTGTTTAGACATCTTTTTACCCAGTTGTTTTTTATTATAATTACTTAAAATCTTCCAACAGAGAAAAGTGGTTATTATAAAGATCGATATTGCTGTTATTGCTGTATTTAGTTCCATAATTATTTTTTATCTGTTTTAGCTTCCAACTAACGTCAAATATTAAGTACTGATATTCAGTATTTTAGTTAATCCGATATCTTCGGGTTTAATGTCAAATTTAGCAATATTCCTTTTAATTCTATTGACCAGTTTTAGTTTTCTTTTTTGGTCAAGGAACAGATATTCTGTTGGTGGGTGATAAGGAATTCCTCTTGTGAGCATATTCCAAATAATGACTGCTAGTTTTCGTGCTGTGGCACTTATGGCGGTTGCCCGTCCTTTTTTGTAGTTTATTCTTCTGAAAAAATCGGATAAATGCCCATCCTTTAAATTTCCAATTGTATTTGCGGCTTGCCTGAGGGCTACTTTTAAACGATTGCTTCCTTTTGGCAAGTGATGGCTCAATACCCTTCCTCCACTGATTTTATTGTTTGGGGCAAGCCTGAGCCAGGAGGTAAATTGCTTTGCTGATTCAAATTTGTTGATTCCCTCTAAACCTATTTCGCTTATAAAGGCCATTAGTGTTGCGTCGTTCACACCTTCAATTGCCATTAAATCCACTCCTTCAAAATACTGATAGGAGAGCTGGTTCATATCGGCATTTCTAATGGTGTTCTTGTTTTTTCTTTTGTATGGTTTTTTACTTGCAATGTGCTGTTTTTTATCATCGTCATTATTGATGACTTCTTCGAGGTGTTTTTTAATTTGAATATCTACTTGGTCTATTTGTTTTTGAAGGTGCAAATAGGTTTCCCATTCTTGTTTTAGGGCAAAGTAATAATCTTCACGGCCATTATATTGTAATGCTCTGGAAATTTCATCTTCCGATTTTCGGCAATTATAATGTCTGTTCTGAGCCAATACTTTTCCTGATTTTTCGCCACCGATAAATGCCGTGATAATTTTTGTTCCCGTAAGCCCTACGATGTCTTTTACCACCACATCCAGTCTCATGTTCATCAATCTCAGGTATTTTTGCATTTTTAAGATCGCACTGGCAGATTGTTTTAAAATGTTTTGTCTATGGCGAGAGTAGGTCCTGATAACTGCTGTTGTGCTATCGGGCAAAAAACTACTGCTGAGCAATCTTAGAGTGTGCAGTTTTTGTATCCATTGGCAATCTAAAATATCTGTTTTTTTTCCTTTTATGTTTTTTGTTTGACGGCCATTCACCAAAATGACATCAAAACCAAAGACGACTAATGAAGAAAATAAATTTTGCCAGTAAGTTCCAGTGCTTTCCATGGCAATGGTCGTGACCTTGTGCTTTTTGAGCCACTCACAAAGCTCTTGATGGTCTTGGCTGTAAACACCAAATTCTTTTACGTCCTGGGCATTTTGGCCAACAGCAACCCAATGGCTTCTACTTCCAATATCAATACCTGCCGCATTGGGATTGACCACTTCTAGTGAAATCTGCTTTTTTTTCATAATAGTTTGTTTTTAAAGATTATAAAATAAGCTCCAAGAAATGTAACTACTGATTTTGAAATTATTCCAATCGGGATTACTATGAAAGTATCGCCACTAAACTCAAACGCAAGTAATGATGACCTATTACTTTTTACATTCAAACCTTGATTGCGGTCGGGCTTTTTAAACACCAATGCTGAAACCGGCCTTAACAAGGAGCCGAAACAAAGATACGCCCGTTAGCAGAAAAACTCAACTCGATTTTTTAGTAGGGGGATTGCAGGCAACGGTCTTGTTTAACGCAAGTGGCGTGGAGTAGGGACGCGAACTTGTCGGTTTAGTTGTTTGTTAATTGGTCTCTAAAATAACACTTTTCAGCAGAATGCCCGCTATTTGCTGTTAAACGATGTTGTGCACTGGCGACTATACATATTCAGATAAACTTAATACTAGACTGCTAACTGAAGCGATGTCACTCAATAAATTCAGCAAACTTTTTATTCCAAATTTCGGAATATTATTTTTTTCAAGATTTAATTTAATTTCTTTAGTGCACTCATCAATGTTTTCTTTTCGTTCATCAGTAACTTTAGAATCTTGATTAATTGTATTGGAAATTTCATCTATTAGATAGGTGATATTTTCGATTTTGGAATTAATATTTATGCTTTTGGATTGATTTACAATATTTGAATTTGGACTATTACTAATTGTCAAATTATAATTGTGATTTATAACAGGTTTACCAACTTCTGTAAATGAATCTTCTTCACAATATTCAATGCCGATACTTGTCAATGTAGCACGAAGACTACTTTTAGTATGTGATAGTTTTATTAAATCAAGATTATATAATCTTTCTGCCAGAACCTTGGCATCACTTCTATTTATATCGTCGGGCATTTTATCCGTAATTGCATAAATATCCGACATTTGATCTTCGGATTTACTTTTGTAAAGTTCATTTAGTAAAAAATCTAATCTTGCTTTTTGTTTCATTTTTTTTTTTTGCTTGTGCACAACGGTCTTGTTTAACGCAAGTGGCGTGGAGTAGGGACACGTTTTTGTCGGCTTTGTTGTTTTCTTTTTGCTCTCTAAAATAACGCTTTTCAGCAATCTGCCCGCTATTTGCTGTTAAACGATGTTGTGGTGCGTTATTTATTAAGCAGACATTTTTGGGTTGACCTGAATTTGTCCTCCAATCGCTTTTAAAACTTTCATTATTGTTGCAAATTGAGGTTTTGCTCCATCTGATAAAGCTTTGTATAAACTTGGCCTGCTCAATCCTGTTTGTTCTGATATTTTAGTCATCCCAATCGCCTTTGCAATATGACCGATTGCATTAATTACATCTGCATTATCTCCTTCTTCTAAAACAGTATTGAGATATTCAGCGATCATCTCCTTGCTGTCTAAATAATCTGCAATGTCAAATTTTGAAGTTCCCATATTTTCTATTTGTTTAGTTTTTTCCAGATTTCTTTTGCTTTCTTTATATCATTTTCTTGAGATGACTTATCTCCACCAATTAGCAAAACAATTATTTTACCGTCCTTTTCTTTGAAATAAACACGATATCCTTTCGCAAAATTCACACGCATTTCTCTTATTCCGTCGCCTACAGGTTTGCAATCGCCAAAATGCTCGTCATTTTCTATTTTTTGAATTCTGAATAAGATTTTTGATTTAGCTTTTAAGTCTTTTAGCTTTCTCAGCCATTTATCAAATTCAATTGTTTTTTCAATAAAGAACATAAATATTGTATCTACTTGGATACAAATTTACATTATTTTTTTGAATGAATAAAATTTAATTAGGTTTTCTGAACATGCTGAATAATGCACCACAACGGTTTTGTGTATGGTTAGTTGCGTGTTTAAGCAACTAATTTAGTAAACAAAAACGAACGCGAGAAAATTCCGAAGGAATTTTCCAAATAAGCACTTGCCAAAGCAATTAATTATACACGGTGTTGCCATTTCGTTGTTTTTTCGCAAAGGTTAATTCGGACTATTCATTTTATTAAATTTCTCCATTTTCTAATTTATCTAATTTTTCCTGTAGTTTTTTATTGTCTCCAATTTCAAGTCCTTTTTTGAATTCTTTAATCGCATTTAAAGTATCAGACTGAAATAAGTAATAATCTCCCAAAGATTCATAAACGTTTGGACTTTTAGGATAGTTTTTAATGTTCAAATTCAACAATTCATAGGCTTTTTTAGGCATATCATTATACATAAATCCATTACCGATTGAGTTTATATAATTTTCAGGTGGAATTACTTCATAACCAAATTTATTCGAAATATTCGCATAATGGGAATTGATTAAATTCAGTATTTCTTGATGGTTTAATGTTGAGTTTTCAGAATAGAAATCATTTACTTCATTAAGTTTATACCAAGAAAAAAGAAATTTAAGAGCATCATATTCGGCAATAAATGGAACACTTCCGTGGTCATCATTTTCGTAGTATTTCCAATCAAATAATAATCCATTATCTTTTTTTGCGTCAAGAGAATTAACAAATTGTAATACTGATTTGATATGTACTGTGAAATATGTGTCGGGAACACTATCATTTTGGACTTTCTCAATATCCATTCCAGATTCCATTGTATTTGCTATTCCAACGTAAAGTGCTCTATTATCAAATTTATTTACAGATAAAATGGAATCAGCTACATTTAAAAAAGCACGATTGTCCCACCATAAACTTGGGTCTATTGCGACGTAATTGTTAAAAAGCTCTTTTCTATTTACTAAAGCATTAATTACGCTTAAACCTCCAAAAGAATGGCCAACAAAAGTTTTGTAAGTAGTTGCAGGATATTTTTTCTCTACGTGTGGAATTAATTCTTTCTCAATAAAATCAAGAAATTTATTTCCACCACCAGATGGATATTGAATGCTATCGCCAGACATAACATCAATATCAACTTTTGTTGGTGTCATATCTAAAGACCTAATTGTATTAGCGATGCCAACAATAATCATTTCTGGCACAATCATATTACTGCTTAAATGCTCAATTATTCCACTTACAGATTTGAAATTTGAAGGTCCATCTAATAAATATAATACTGGATATTTAGTTTTGTATAAAGAACTGTCTTTAGCAGATTCAGGTATATGTATCCATAATGCACGAGATTCGTCCAGAATTTCAGAGTAGATACTGTCCTTTTGTCCGATGACTATTTGATTTTTTCGACTTTCACTTTTTACCGGTTTTTCTTCCTGTTTACAACTAAAAAAGCCTAAAATTATTAACGCAAATACTAAAAGGTTTTTCATAATTATAATTGGTTACTCGGTTTTCCCACAATGAATGGCAACGGTCTTGTTTAACGCAAGTGGCGCGGAGTAGGGACGCAAACTTGTCGGCTTAGTTGTTTTTTAATTGGTCTCTAAAATAACACTTTTCACCAGAATGCCCGCTATTTGCTGTTAAACGATGTTGTAGAGCGTTGTGTGTCCTGTGTTGCTTCGGGATACAATTTAAGTAAAATTGAGGAGCAACAAAACTGTAATTGAGATGAGAGTCTCATAATTTTCTGGAAACGACCCCGGCATTTGTTTCGGGTGGAAACACGCAAGAAGATTTTGGGGATTGGTCTCTCGGCTGGGATGTTTAGGCATACCGGTCAAACCGCCTTATGGGGCTTACCTTTCACGGGTTGGTCTTGAGCGATAAGGTCAAAGGCGCTACTGCCACTTGTAGGGTAATGTAGTTTGCTATGGTGGGGGTAAAGAAGCTGAACGAGATGTGAGTGAACCCTTGTAGAAGTGTCGTAAACAACTTTAGTATTGTCAAAATCGAGGGATGGGCGGTCCCGAGAGACAGGACTTGACGGGAGTAACCTATTTACTGGTCAAGTGGCAATCGGCATAAAGAGGGCAGGAGCTTTACTTACGGCTCAATTACGGAACAGGAGAAGCTAATGGCAGGTGCGAAAATTCCACAACCCCGAAGGGCAAGGAAGAAATTAGCCATACGTGCCATTAGTGACGGATTATCCCGTAGTAGCGATGAGCATCCTGTAATGGGATGGGAGCGAAGGGGCTGACTTAACAGTTTTAACTTGTATTACAACTAATGTAGATTAGGATGATTTTCAAAGAGAAACAAAAG
This sequence comes from Gillisia sp. Hel_I_86, assembly GCF_007827275.1. NCBI lineage: Bacteria > Pseudomonadati > Bacteroidota > Flavobacteriia > Flavobacteriales > Flavobacteriaceae > Gillisia > Gillisia sp. Hel_I_86. The sequence continues at coordinate 3,438,790 of NZ_VISE01000001.1, forward strand.
TCGCAACCGATAGATAAGCGACAGGTAATGGAAGCCTTTAAGAAGGTACGCAGTAACAAGGGTGCATCGGGTGTCGATAAAGTATCGATTTCCGAAGTGTCCGCTCGCCCTATGAAATACCTTTATCCCGTATGGAACAGGTTAGCGAGTGGAAGTTACTTTCCCAAGCCCGTTCGCGAAGTAGAAATACCCAAAGCAGATGGCAGGATACGGAAACTGGGCATCCCGACGGTACAAGACCGAACGGCTCAAATGGTAATTAGAGAGGAGCTGGAGCAGCTTGCAGATAAGCGGTTCAGCAAAAGTTCCTTTGGCTATCGACCGAACAAATCGGCGCACCAAGCCATAAAGCAATGCAGGGAAAACTGTATGGCGATGGATTGGGCAATAGATTTGGACATCAAGAGTTTTTTTGATGAGATAGACCACGATTTAATGCTCAAAGCATTGGGTCACTTTACCAAAGAGAAGCACATTCACTTGTACGTGACACGTTGGTTAAAAGCCAGTGTCCAAAAGAAAGATGGGAGTGTTCATCCCCGTAGCAAAGGCACACCACAGGGAGGTGTTATAAGCCCATTATTGGCAAACATTTTCCTAGACGTTGTTTTTGACAAATGGATTGAACAGCACCATCCCGAAGTAAAGTTTGAACGATATGCAGATGATATTATCATCCATTGTGCAAACTTCAAACAAGCCCTGCGGACTTTGGAAGCGGTAAAAGCCAGATTTGAGCAATGCAAGTTGCAGATAAAGAAAGGCAAGAGCAATATTGTTTATTGCAAGCGCAACCAAAAGAAGCACCCACCGTTCAAGGTCCACTATGTAACCTTCAGTTTTTTAGGTTTTACATTCAAACCAAGAATGGTAAAGGGCTACTACGGGAACTTTCATTTGGGTTTCACGCCCGCCATCAGCCGCCAAAGTCAAAAGCGAATCAATCAAACCTTGTTCAAGATGAAACTGCACCGTATGGTTCACTTGCGCCTGCCCGATTTGGCAGGCATTATAGCGAACAAAGTACGAGGGTGGATTCATTATTACGGCAAGGTGCGAATGAGCGAACTACATTATGTGTTCCGCTTTTTGAATATGCGACTGGCTAAATGGGTACGCAACAAATATCGGCGATTTAGGCGTAAACATTGGTTCTTTGCCTACAAATGGTTACAGGAGACTGCCAAGCAGTTTCCCAATCTATTTGTGCATTGGCAATATGGTTTTACGCCTTAGACTTGTTAAGAAGAGCCGTATGATGTGAGAGCATCACGTACGGTTCTGAGAGAGGTTTAGGGGTGCAATTCCCCTTTACCTACTCGACTTTATCTCAGTCACTAATTGGTCGGATCTTTCTGAACTCAATATATACTTATTGTTTTTCGTTGTAATTCGAATCATATTCCTTCTATCTTTTACTAAGCTAATAGAATTGTCCATCGTATTTCCGATGAATCCGAAAACCCCTTTACTTCCATAAGTCATTGTCAAATTCGAAAATTCTAATTTCTCAACATTAAGTATATCGGTCATTGGAATTTCAATTTGTCCGATGTTTTTCTTTAATATGATTATTTTCTTTTCGAGTATTATCTTATCCAAGGAATTAGCATAAAAATAAATTACAGATCCTATAATCAGCAGACTCAAAATAACTCCACCGATCAATCCGAAACTTTTATCCATCGTAACTAAAATCAGTACGACTAATGTCAGTAAAATTAGAATACTTATTGTCGCAATTTTAACAAACACGGAACTTTTACTTAAATAGATGTTCATTTTTCTCCTTTTTTTTAATGCTCTACAACGGTCTTGTTTAACGCAAGTGGCGTGGAGTAAGTACGCGAACTTGTCGGTTTTGTTGTTTGTTACTTGGTCTCTAAAATAACACTTTTCAATCGAATGCCCGCTATTTGCTGTTAAACGATGTTGTGCACAGTACAATTGAAATTAATTATTTCTTTATATAACTATGAAAATGCATCAAAATTTTATATTGCATTATAAGTAATTTGATTTTTGGATAGTCATATTATTTGGATATCAGAATTAATTTTACAATAAAGTCTTAACAGAGCAATTTTTATACTGTTTTGAGTTGAAAATAAATAAGTGGACAAATCTAATCTGATTTGCCCACTTGTTGTAGATCTTTTGAATGATAAATATTTAAAATTTTTATACGTGTTACAAATCAATTTTTTTTATCATTTCTATTGCTCCGTTATAATTATTGGTTCTTGCTCTGTAATTTCTATTACTGCATTATGTGATCTTTGTTCAGTAATGGTTATTGGCTCTTGTTCTACGATTTCTATTATTGCCTCGTTTGATTTCTGTTTAGTATAAGTTATTGGCTGTTGTTCTACAATCTCAATTACTTCGTAATTTGATTTCTGCTCAGTAATAGTTATTGGTTCTTGCTCTACGATTTCAATTGCTACATTATTTAATTTCTGTTCAGTAATAATGTTTTCGTTAGAATCAACGTTCTCCGAACACGAGTAAAGTAAAAATCCAAGTAATGCTAAAAAAATTGTTTGCTTTTTCATAATTTATTGATTTTTAAAGCAATATAATAAAATTATCTCAATTAGTATATGTTTTAGTTAAGTTATTGAATGGAGCATTTTGTTTATGTATTGTGCACAACGGTCTTGTTTAACGCAAGTGGCGTGGAGTAGGGACACGTTTTTGTCGGCTTTGTTGTTTTCTTTTTGCTCTCTAAAATAACGCTTTTCAGCACAATGCCCGACATTTGCTGTTAAACGATGTTGCTAACAGGAAAAACTCCACCATTGATGTTTTGAAAACCTTAACAAATTAGCTCAATTTTTGTTTTTATCGATCATTTTTTAAAAGTTTTTGTGAGTTTAGGAAGCGTTTTTTTTACTTTCTAAAAATAATCTTTCTCCATTTTTTCAATATTTGGATCCGAGTAGAATCAGTTTTTAAAGTTCAAAATTCTCATTTTTAGATTTCCTTCTTTTTTTTATCTTTTAAAAGTTGTTTTCTTAAATTTAATTTTTCTTTGAAATAGTCGGGGTAATTTTGTCAATTATCGAGAAACTTTATTTGATTTTTTTCTTAATAGTGAAGTGAAATTATCATTTTGGAACAGTCCGCTTTTTTTGTCATTTATCATGCAATTTTAAATGAAAACATTCTTGTTTTTTATGAATCGGAGCAGGATTTTTTCATGAAAGTTTTAGTTAGCAAACAACTGCTCATTTTGTCAATTTTTAGTACTTATATTTTTTTTCGGTCTCTTTTTTCCTTTTCTTCTAAATAAAAAATCATTCATTTTTTCTTGTTTGCAACGGTCTCGTATATCGACAAGTGGCGCGGAATTATGGATGCGGATTTGTCGGCTTAACTGTTTTGTTTGTTATGGAAACTAATTTAGTACTTTTCTATTAAACCCGCCATTTGCGATATACGTTGTTATACCGCGTTAAATTACAAATCTCTCTTTAATTTTTCGGGATCTTTTCTGGTGTCAAATATTGTAACAATATTTATTTTTTCTTCGTTGAAACTATAAAATAGAGTTGTCTGTTTTGTTATTACACATCTTCTTAACCCCTTTTCTTTTGTGGATTCCGGGAATATTTCTGGTTGCTCTTTTATGATTTCAATATTTCTATCTAATTTTTGAACGAACTCAGATTTTACTTTGTAAGACCATTTTTTAATCAAATATTCAAATAGGTCTTCTAGTTTTTCTTTCGCAATATCTGATGTAACTACAGTTCTACTCATTATCTATGTTTGGCCATAAATGATTCGTAGTCAGTGGTTTTTCCTTGTTCTATTTGTTTCCTTGCTTCTTTTATTTCCTTTTTTTGGTCAGAAGATAAATCCTCCCAAAAATCGGTAGTTTTTTCTTTTTTAAAAATTTGTTGAATAGACTTAATGATCTTAGGATTATCAGTATTTAATAACAATTTTGCCAACTCTATCTTTTCAGCTTGAATATTCATAAGCAAGTCATTTCTAACAAAAATAATGAATATTAAATAAATTTAAGTTCAATTCTCACTGTTTTTAATGCGGTATAACGGTCTTGTTTAACGCAAGTGGCGTGGGGTTGGGACGCGAACTTGTCGGTTTTGTTGTTTGTTAATTGGTCTCTAAAATAACGCTTTTCACCAGAATGCCCGCTATTTGCTGTTAAACGATGTTGCATACCGTTGTGATGTTCAGATTTTGTTGTTTTGTTGTCAATCTTTTTTTGTTGTTTTTGTTCTTTTCTGGATCTCGAATTAACTTTTCACGTTCTCGAGTAAGAATCAGTTTTTAAGTTTTTGTTCTTAATCCTTTTTATCATTTTTACGTTTGAGTGAAAGTTAGAATTATAAATCTAAGAGCATTCAAATTCTCCCTTTTTCGCACCTTTAAATTTTAGCAATTTTTATCTAAAGACCTTTAAAATTTTCATTTTTCACGTTTGAGTAAGAAATTCAGCGTCCTGCATTTAAAAATTATTGATTATCAGTTCAAATTTTCAATTCTAATTTTCTCATTTTCGAAAGGATCCGCTCACTGATTTTAAGGGCATCCAATTTTCCCATTTTTTATCCTTGTCAACTTTTCCATAAAACTCGCGCTTGAGTGGTTTTTGTTTTACTAAAATCTTGAAAAAGTCAGCGCAACAGTTGCGAAAGAGTGTTTTTTTTCATTCAGATTTGCCGTTATTTTTTTGCGTTTTTCATTCTGAGTAATGCTTTGCAACGGTCTTGTATATGAAAAGTAGCGGATTTTACGCACGAACTTTTCGGTTTAACACAGACCATTTTTTATACTAACTTACTTTTGTTTCAGCACCAAAACCGCTATTTTTTATATACGTTGTTGTGTTTTCGTAGTGTGTCCTGTGTTGCTTCGGGATACAATTTAAGTAAAATTGAGGAGCAACAAAACTGTAATTGAGATGAGAGTCTCATAATTTTCTGGAAACGACCCCGGCATTTGTTTCGGGTGGAAACACGCAAGAAGATTTTGGGGATTGGTCTCTCGGCTGGGATGTTTAGGCATACCGGTCAAACCGCCTTATGGGGCTTACCTTTCACGGGTTGGTCTTGAGCGATAAGGTCAAAGGCGCTACTGCCACTTGTAGGGTAATGTAGTTTGCTATGGTGGGGGTAAAGAAGCTGAACGAGATGTGAGTGAACCCTTGTAGAAGTGTCGTAAACAACTTTAGTATTGTCAAAATCGAGGGATGGGCGGTCCCGAGAGACAGGACTTGACGGGAGTAACCTATTTACTGGTCAAGTGGCAATCGGCATAAAGAGGGCAGGAGCTTTACTTACGGCTCAATTACGGAACAGGAGAAGCTAATGGCAGGTGCGAAAATTCCACAACCCCGAAGGGCAAGGAAGAAATTAGCCATACGTGCCATTAGTGACGGATTATCCCGTAGTAGCGATGAGCATCCTGTAATGGGATGGGAGCGAAGGGGCTGACTTAACAGTTTTAACTTGTATTACAACTAATGTAGATTAGGATGATTTTCAAAGAGAAACAAAAGTCGCAACCGATAGATAAGCGACAGGTAATGGAAGCCTTTAAGAAGGTACGCAGTAACAAGGGTGCATCGGGTGTCGATAAAGTATCGATTTCCGAAGTGTCCGCTCGCCCTATGAAATACCTTTATCCCGTATGGAACAGGTTAGCGAGTGGAAGTTACTTTCCCAAGCCCGTTCGCGAAGTAGAAATACCCAAAGCAGATGGCAGGATACGGAAACTGGGCATCCCGACGGTACAAGACCGAACGGCTCAAATGGTAATTAGAGAGGAGCTGGAGCAGCTTGCAGATAAGCGGTTCAGCAAAAGTTCCTTTGGCTATCGACCGAACAAATCGGCGCACCAAGCCATAAAGCAATGCAGGGAAAACTGTATGGCGATGGATTGGGCAATAGATTTGGACATCAAGAGTTTTTTTGATGAGATAGACCACGATTTAATGCTCAAAGCATTGGGTCACTTTACCAAAGAGAAGCACATTCACTTGTACGTGACACGTTGGTTAAAAGCCAGTGTCCAAAAGAAAGATGGGAGTGTTCATCCCCGTAGCAAAGGCACACCACAGGGAGGTGTTATAAGCCCATTATTGGCAAACATTTTCCTAGACGTTGTTTTTGACAAATGGATTGAACAGCACCATCCCGAAGTAAAGTTTGAACGATATGCAGATGATATTATCATCCATTGTGCAAACTTCAAACAAGCCCTGCGGACTTTGGAAGCGGTAAAAGCCAGATTTGAGCAATGCAAGTTGCAGATAAAGAAAGGCAAGAGCAATATTGTTTATTGCAAGCGCAACCAAAAGAAGCACCCACCGTTCAAGGTCCACTATGTAACCTTCAGTTTTTTAGGTTTTACATTCAAACCAAGAATGGTAAAGGGCTACTACGGGAACTTTCATTTGGGTTTCACGCCCGCCATCAGCCGCCAAAGTCAAAAGCGAATCAATCAAACCTTGTTCAAGATGAAACTGCACCGTATGGTTCACTTGCGCCTGCCCGATTTGGCAGGCATTATAGCGAACAAAGTACGAGGGTGGATTCATTATTACGGCAAGGTGCGAATGAGCGAACTACATTATGTGTTCCGCTTTTTGAATATGCGACTGGCTAAATGGGTACGCAACAAATATCGGCGATTTAGGCGTAAACATTGGTTCTTTGCCTACAAATGGTTACAGGAGACTGCCAAGCAGTTTCCCAATCTATTTGTGCATTGGCAATATGGTTTTACGCCTTAGACTTGTTAAGAAGAGCCGTATGATGTGAGAGCATCACGTACGGTTCTGAGAGAGGTTTAGGGGTGCAATTCCCCTTTACCTACTCGACCTTTTTTCCGCAAACTTGCTAGCGTTGGCAAAGACATACTCTTTTGCAATTTTGGGCTTGTGTGTTGGCTTTGGCGAATTGCAAATGTGTATGGCTTTAAGCGTTGGCATATCCGTCAGAGTATTAATTCCGTTAACATTTGTTTTATGTCCAAATGTTTTGCTCCTTGAACTGACTTTGAGTTCATTCCAACCAACTCAATCCAATCCATAATTTTTTTCTTTTCAGTCGTTTTTTCATTCCAGTATTCAGTCAATTCAATTGCTGAAGTGTTAATCAAAATTTCCAAAACAGAATCTATATTATCAAACAGCTTTATAAATACTCTAGGAATGTTTTTATACGTTTTGTTTTTAATCAAATAATTGGCTTTTCCGCCAGCAGTAAATAAATCCCTTACATTCGGACAAACGACAGCCTCTCGCGTTACAAGCCATATTGCAAGTCGAGCAAATTTATCTCCTCGGTTACTGAAAACCTCTGGAAAATATACCATTGCTCTGTTTTTAATCTCTTGCTTTTCTTTTAGGCTTAAATTATTCCAAATATTGATGACTAGATTACTTGCTTTCTCTGTGTCTTGAATCCACCACAAATCTTGTCCTGGTTTTAATTTACTTTTGTAGTAATCCGTAATTGGTTTAATTGGGTTTTTCTTTTGACGTAAGGTATCATAAGAAGTATTGATTTTATCAAAAATCGTTTTACCTTCTTCCAAGTTCATATCGATTAAATATCTTGGTGAATGAGTAACAACGACTTCCGATAAACATTCTTCGTAAGCACGACATCTAAATTCAATCGGTTTTCCAAGCTTACCGAAAAGCATAAAAATTCGCTCGACATCTTCAACCCTTGTAGATTCTAAAACGCTATTTCCAGTTGTTTTCCAATGATTTTGAGTTGTGGTTTTGACTTCTATTCCGTAAAATTTTTTTGCAACAATGTCAGGGAATTTTTGACCTCCAATTACTTGAATTGAGTTTTCAAAAGCTGTACCAACTGCCAATTCAGTCATTATATTACCGACATATGGCTCTAGTTTGTTACCTCTTAATTGCTCAATTTTTTTCGGTGATTTCTTTGCGTGAGCATTTAATTCTGTGATTGTTGAATTTAATAAAGTGTTGAACTCACTTTTGTGTGGTTCTGAATTGACGGATACTACCATTATTTTTTAAAATATAAATCCCAAACATTTTCTATTCTCTTTGCCAAATTGTATGCGAGTAGTGGTGGAACAGCATTACCAATTACTTTGTACGCTTTTGAAGGGCTTACTAAATATGAACCTTTATGACCTTGTTTGTTTGCGATTACAAATTCATAATCAGGTGGAAAAGTTTGAATTAAAGCACATTCCCTTGGTGTCAAACGTCTTTCTTTAAGTCCTTTGGAAAGTTCATCTGTTAAAATTCCTCCGTTTTTTTTCGATAGTCTTCTAAACTCTATATTTCCGTGATGTTCTGCTCTAATTGTTGGACTTATTCCATCTGGCTTAATTTCTATTTGTCCTTGGCAATGTTTACCCATAAATTTTGCTTTCGAGTAAAATTGTTGAGATAAATCTTTCGATTTTTCAGGTTCTTCTATTTTCTCAAAAAGCTCTTTTAAATCTACGTGACGTTTTAAATCTTCTCCATCTGTTGTGTAGGCATGAGTTGGTTTTGGATACGGATTGTATTTGTCTGAAATACTTTCTTTTTCCAATTGTTCAAGTGCAGATTTGTTTAATGCTGATTTCTTAATACCTATAAAGAAAACTCGTTCTCTTGATTGCGGAACACCATAATCTGCTGCGTGTAAAACACGAGGATTCAAAACCAAATAACCATTATCTCCAGCAGTAGAAAAATCACTTTGAATAATATCTTTTACATTTGAAAGATTAACCAAACCTTTTACATTTTCTGCAATGAAAATTTTTGGTTGAGTTATTTCAATGACTTGTTTCATCCACATATAAAGTTGACCACGAGTTTCTTCGGTCGCACAAGTTTCGGTGTTTAGTTCTCCTTTATGATTTTTATGTGAATTAAATCCGTTTCTTTTTCCAGCAACACTAAAATCTTGACAAGGAAAGCCACCAGTCACAATGTCTATATTTTTAGGAAAAACCTTTGTTCCGCTTTGATGCAGTTTTACCAAATCAACAATGCTGTCTGTTTGGTAATCTTCTGCATTGTGTCCTCTTTTTGAAAAGTAGTTTACCCAAGCGTTTCTTGCATCTTTCAAAATATCATTTGCAAAAACTGTTTTAAAACGTGTTTTTGAAAGGTTTACAAAGTTGTTTTCAAGTTCTTCCTTTATGAAATTAGGGTTTAAAATTTCGTTTACAGATGATTTTAAAACTGAAAAATTGCCCTCAAAACCTAAATCCATTCCACCACAACCAGAAAATAGGGAAAGCATATTTAAAGTAGATTTATCTACTTTATTTTCTTTTTTCTTTTTTTCTTTTGTGTAGAATTTTACAGCCAATTGAGGTTCCTCAACTACGCTTGTATTTTCTGTATCAGTCGTTAATGTTCGCATAGTTAGTTTTGAATTGGGTGTGATTTTAAATATTTGATTTTTTTCTCTGCAACTTTTAGCACTTTACTTGCACAATCTTCGTCTGCAATTTCATAGGCAATTTTGTCACTTATAAATTGTATCAACAACTCGTCTTTGTCGAGTTTTAGTATTTCTGCAAGTTTGTCCAACATTTCTTTTGTCGGTTTTCGCTCGTTTCTTTCGATTTTGCTCAATATAGCTTGGTCGATATCAACATAGGCAGAAACTTGCCTTAAAAGAAGTCCGAGAGTCTGTCTTTTATTCCGTAAAATTTGTCCGATTGTTTCCATTTGAAAATTATTACTTGACAATAAGTGTCAAATATAGCTTGTCAAATTTTGGAAAACAAGAAATTCCGATTGTATTTTTTCGAGCGTTGGGAAATTTTAGCTCTTTTGGTTTTTAGAGCGTTGGAATTGAGCGTTGGCAAAAACCGAAAGTGCTAAAATATGCGGCTGGTTAGTATGAAACACAACGGTCTTGTTTAACGCAAGTGGCGTGGAATGGGGACGCGAACTTGTCGGCTTTGTTGTTTTTTCCTTGGTCTCTAAAATAGCACTTTTCACCAGAATGCCCGCCATTTGCTGTTAAACGATGTTGCACCGCGTAGCGATCCTCGGAATATGTTGTTTTGTTGCCAGCCTTTTTAAGTCATTTTGTTCTTTTCCAAATCTTGATTTTATTTTCACGTCCGAACAAGAGCCAGTTTTTTAATTTTTTTGTTCTTGATTATTTTTGTCATTTTTCACGTCTTGGTTATTGTCAGAGTGGTAAATCTAAAGCTATTCATTTTATCCATTTTTCATGCTTGAGTAAAAGTCGGAATAATAAGCTGAATGCATCTATTTTTATTTTTTTTTACGCCCGAATAAAAGTTTACGTACAGATTTTAAAAATTCTCGAGTATTTCTTCTTCTTTTCATTTATTCTTTATCTAATCAAAATCCGCGGACTGATTTTAAGAGCATCCAATTTTCACGTTTTTCATCTTTTTAAATTTTTCCCGTAAACCTTGCGGTTGAGTGGTTTTTCTTTTAACTAAAATCTTGAAAAAGTCAACGCAACAGTTGCGGGAGATTGGTTTTTATCAATTAAAACTTCAAATATGTTCTTTACGAGATTTTGTTTCCGAGCTATGCGTTGCAACGGTCTCGTATATCGACAAGTGGCGCGGAATTATGGATGCGGATTTGTCGGCTTAACGTTTTTGTTTGTTATGGAAACTAATTTAGTTCTTTTCTACGAAACCCGCCATTTGCGATATACGTTGTTAGCTACTGGCGGTTCCACGTAAATATGTTTCAGGAGTCATTACTGCCAATTCACTCTTTTTGTAGTCTTTAATATTTCTAGTTAAGACAATGCTTATTTTACCATTTTTGAGTGCCGAATAATTTTGCAGTGCATCCTCAAAATCTTTGAAATCTGAGTTTAATGAATCAAGAACAACCTCCTTATCAATTTGCAATACATCTACTATTGTCAAAAGTTGTTTAATCTTTTCAATTACTATTTCGTGTTTTGCCGTTTTTCTTAATAAATAGTAAGTGTTACAAATTATTACAGGAGTTGTAAATCCTTTTAATTTATTTTCTTCGCATAAGTTCAAAATATCTGTTGCAAATTCTGAAAATGGTTCTCTGTCAAAGAAGAAATCTAAAATGACATCAGTATCAATAAGAACGTTTTCCATTATTTATATTTTTCTTCTAAGCGATTTCTAAGTTCTTTTTTGTAGTCCATGTTTTTAGACATTTTAAATGATCCTTTTAAAGATTTCACTACAGGATTGAGTCTTTTATCCTTTTGTTTTTGTTCTTCTTTTGTAAGAACTTTTAAATAGTTTTCAATAATATCTGAAAGGCTACGATTTTTTTCTTTCGCGTAATCTTTTGCCCTTTTTATAATTTCTTGTTCTATCGTCAATGTGAGTTTAGTATTCATCACTTTTGAATTGAAAGTTATAAATACAAATATAATGAAGAATTTAGTTCACACGTGTTATTTTTTAATTATTTGCACGATTTTGTAATCCGCTTGTAGCTAACGGTCTTGTTTAACGCAAGTGGCGTGGGGTAAGGACGCGAACTTGTCGGCTTTGTTGTTTTTTACTTGGTCTCTAAAATAACACTTTTCACTGGAATGCCCGCTATTTGCTGTTAAACGATGTTGCACCGCGTAGCGATCCTCGGAATATGTTGTTTTGTTGCCAGCCTTTTTAAGTCATTTTGTTCTTTTCTGAATCTTGATTTTATTTTTCACGTCCGAGCAAGAGCCAGTTTTTTAATTTTTTTGTTCTTGATTATTTTTGTCATTTTTCTCGTCTTGGTTATTGTCAGAGTGGTAAATCTAAAGCTATTCATTTTATCCATTTTTCATGCTTGAGTAAAAGTCGGAATAATAAGCTGAATGCATCTATTTTTATTTTTTTTTACGCCCGAATAAAAGTTTGCGTACAGATTTTAAAAATTCTCAAGTATTTCTTCTTCTTTTCATTTATTCTTTATCTAATCAAAATCCGCGGACTGATTTTAAGAGCATCCAATTTTCACGTTTTTCATCTTTTTAAATTTTTCCCGTAAACCTTGCGGTTGAGTGGTTTTTCTTTTAACTAAAATCTTGAAAAAGTCAACGCAACAGTTGCGGGAGATTGGTTTTTATCAATTAAAACTTCAAATATGTTCTTTACGAGATTTTGTTTCTGAGCTATGCGTTGCAACGGTCTTGTATAACGCAAGTGGCGTGGGTACGGACACGTTTTTGTCGGCTTTGTTGTTTTTTACTTGATCCCTAAAATAACACTTTTCAGCAGAATACCCGCTATTTGCTGTTATACGATGTTGGCATTTCGTTGTTTTTCTATACTCCATATATTTCAACAATTTTACCCTCTTTGTTAAATACAAATTTCACTTCACTTTTAATGTCTTTATACGTGCCAGCTTTAAGATCAAAAAATCTAAAATTGGTGTAGAGAATATATGTGGTAGGATTAACTATTTGAATTTTTTGAATGATATTTTGAGCAAATTTAGTATTGCTCCAAGCGTTTTGGTATTGTGTATAGAGTTCTTTAGAAGTTGGATAATTAGTGTTCCAATATCTTTTTAGATTACTAGAGTAGTATTGATTTATTTTTTCAAAACTTCGATTTTCCTCTGCTAAAAGGAAATCTTCAATAACTTTCTTGAAACCTAGATTATTACTGTTTCGCAAATAGAAATCAATTTCTTCTTGTTCAACTGCTTTAACATATGATAAGAAGAATACTCCATTTAATGAACTTCCCCCATCTGGTCGACCTTCATCAAAAGCAAATTTTACTCTGCGACCAGCCTTTAATAATTCAGGTAATTGTCGCATACAAGCACTACACATATTTGGACCATAACCATAATCTAGATTAAATTTTATTCTCTTGCCATTTAAACTCCCATAATTAGTTTCCCATTTCTTACCAGTTTTTATTATTTCCATAACAACATTTTCCACCATTTGATCTTCTAAATTTGAATCGGTTATAACTCCATACATAAAATCATAACCATCTGAGATTCTGGAATAGAACTCTAAATTTTCTTGGTTATATAGCATATCCATTGTATACTCGTAAAAATCATTAGGATTTTCGCTTAAAGGTGGAGGAATAGCAGATTTGTAATCTAAATTATATGCTTTTTCCCAACCTTCTTTGATTGCGCGGATTCTATCTTCCTTTTTAGGATGACTTGCTGATTCTACGTTTGATCCAAGTTTTTTAATAGCCTTAGTTGCTTGATCTAGTGAAGCTCCCATTTTATATAAAACAAAACCAGAAAAATTATCTGCTTCTAATTCTGCCTTGTGACTATCTTCCAACTCTTTTAATGTATGACCAGATAAATGATGACCAATTTCATGAGCCAAGATTGATATTGAACTCCAATAGGAATTTGTTTCTGAATCGGCAAAATCTAGAAGTCGTTTATCGTAAAGTATAAATCTTTCGTTATTAATTATGGTTGCTACAGCATTTTCAATATCTGCTTGGTAAATTTTAAAATTTAATGGAATACCAGAAAATGAAGTTATATTTTGAATTACATCAATTTCTTTCTTATCTGCTAAATAAATCTCGATCTCATCACCTTTGCTATCTTCATTATAAGAGCATCCACTTTCCAAATTTTTTATAATTCCCTTATCAGAATTTGTGGAGGGTAACTTAATACTCGTAATATTTTGATTCAAAGTTTTGTCTTTGGAAGTACGATTGTTATTACAACTAAAAACCAATATGGCAACTGTTAATAATATAAATGTGATTTTCGCTTGCTTCATATTATTCGGATTTAGATTCCAAAATTATTTTATCGGTGTTGATGTCATTAATCCCAAATTCATTTAACTTTTTGAAAAGAATATTTGCGTTTCCACTATTAATTAATTTATTTTCTTTTTGAAAAGATTTAAAATCGCAATTAAATGGTAGTTTTTTCAAAATTTCTATAAATTCTTCTTCTTTATTTTTTTCTAAAATCTTAAATCCTAAAAACCGAGTTTCAATATCCAGAGTTCTTAAAAATTGATTTCTATCTATTTTTCCCTGATAACATTCAATAATTGAGAGATCATAATCTTTGTTATTAAATATTGGGCTTTTATCAATTCTATTAAAACCGCAATAATTTATTAATTTTTCAGAAATAAATGGTATACGAAAACCAAATTGATCTAGATAATAATTGTCGAAATATCGATCTTTTTCGGTAGATAATATTTTTACCTTTATCCTGTTAGAATCCGATTCTAAAATGCGTACTGGAAAAAAATTATATTTTAAGGGATTGTATAATTCAATATAATTCCCGGATTCTAAATTCATAATGATCTGTATTTTTCTAAACAATGAATGCCAACGGTCTTGTTTAACGCAAGTGGCGTGGAATGGGGACGCGAACTTGTCGGCTTTGTTGTTTTTTCCTTGGTCTCTAAAATAACACTTTTCACTAGAATGCCCGCTATTTGCTGTTAAACGATGTTGTATTTCGTGGCGATCCTCGGAATATGTTGTTTTGTCGCCAGCCTTTTTAAGTCATTTTGTTCTTTTCTGAATTTTGATTTTATTTTTCACGTCCGAGCAAGACCCAGTTTTTTAATTTTTTTGTTCTTACTTATTTTTGTCATTTTTCACGTCTTGGTTAATGTCAGAATTGTAAATCTAAAGGTATTCATTTTTTCCATTTTTCATGCTTGAGTAAAAGTCGGAATAATAAGCTGGAGGCATCTATTTTTATTTTTTTTTACGCCCGAGTAAAAGTTTGCGTACAGATTTTAAAAATTCTCGAGTATTTCTTCTTCTTTTTATTTATTTTTTATCTAAGTCAAAATCCATACACTGATTTTAAGAGCATCCAATTTTCACATTTTTCGTTCTTTTTAATTTTCCATAAAAATTAAGCATGAGTGTTTTTTGTTTTAACTAAAATCTTAAAAAAGTCAGCGTAACAGTTGCGAATGATCGGTTTTTAAATTCAGATTTGCCGTTATTTTTTTGCGTATTTTCATTCTGAGCCATGAATTACAACGGTCTTGTTTAACGCAAGTGGCGTGGAGTAGGGACGCGAACCTGTCGGCTTAGTTGTTTGTTACTTGGTCTCTAAAATAACACTTTTCATCAAAATACCCGCTATTTGCTGTTAAACGATGTTGCCATTAGTACTTTTTACTCCTATTTTGTCTTCTCTTTTGTTTGATTGTTTCTCTTCTTGTTTTTGAAGTTGAAAAGCTCAGAATTTTTGACAATTGTTCTAAGAAGTTTTTTGAAATTTTTGAAGGTCTATATTTGGATATCATATGGCTATTGTTCTAATTTATTTATTAATTTATTAACTCTAGATATTCTTGGGGTTATTTCTTTTTTTACTCTTTTTTTATTTGTGAGATATCCATAAACTCCTATTCCGATTGTAGCTATATTTATAAAGATTAAGCCTATTATAAAGTTTTCTGGTATCTTATTCCAAATACTGATATTAAATAGTATCATAATTGGGAAAACTGGCAAAATGCCCCAATAAAAATATGTTTTAAGAAACTTTTTTTGTACTAGAAGATATTCCTTGTTTTTTTTGAGATAATTTAGGTAATTTTCTTCCAAATCGCTATGCTTAAATTTTTTAATACGTTGATATTTAATTATTAAATAAACTGCACAAATCATTATCAATGCTATTGCCATTTTTGTCAGAATGAATGGAATCTTGAATAATAAAAAAATAGATACTAAAACTCCAAATACAGCTAAAATCGATTCGGAAAGTTTTAGATAGTTCCACCATTTGTGTAAACGATTTAAACTTGATTGTAATTCAATCATTAATTTTGATTTCTCAAATTTTATACGCTCCTGATTACTGGACGATTGCCAGATTTTAATTAATTCATCTTCAATCATAATATTTCATTTATGCAGTTAAACAATTTTGATTTTATCCGCTTGATTTTTACGGCTATGTGATTTTCAGATAATCCAAGTATATCTGAAATTTCTCGGTATGCTAATCCTTCCAAGTACAGAGCAATTATTGCTTTATCTCCTTCATTCAATTTTTTGACACACTTTCTTAAAGCAATTATTTTTTCATTATTTTTTTCATTACCCTCTTCCGAACCTAAATTAGAAATAGTCATACTATCTAATCTTATAAATCGATTTTGGGTCTTTGCGTATTTAGATTTAAAACGAAGACAAACATTTAATGCTATTCTAAACATCCAAGTGGCAATAGAAGAGTTACCTTTAAATGAACTCATCGACTTCCATATGTGAACTAAAACTTCCTGAAAAAGGTCTTTCGAATCTTCACTACTAACTGAATAAATAGAGCAAATTCTATATAACTTATCCTGATTTTCTTGCAAAGCAGAAAGAAATATGGTTTTCTGTTTTTCCATTTTTAATACTTCCCTTTACTATTTTAGTTACCATAGTTTGATAAATATGACAGTTTAGTGTGTTTTTTAGTAAATAATATGATGATAAGGCTCTTATTTAGTTAGAATGGTCAGTATTAATGGCAACGGTCTTGTTTAACGCAAGTGGCGTGGAGTATGGACGCGAACTTGTCGGCTTTGTTGTTTGTTACTTGATCTCTAAAATAACACTTTTCACGAGTATGCCCGCCATTTGCTGTTAAACGATGTTGTAATGCGTTATTTTTTACGTGAAATATTCTTTAAAATATCTCAACAATTTTTTTTCCTCACTGTTAAATATCATAATTATAATTACATAGAAAATAATAGGAAACAAAAAGAAAAGTATTGGAATTTCTAAATTTAATGTCAATTGTAAAATCAACATAACAATTGGAAGCAGTAATATAATTACTAATCCATTTTTGAATTTAGTTTTTAATTTAATGTGAGTTTTATTTTTATTAAGTTCAGATGCAACTCCGTAAGCAATAATAGCGCTTTTCGCTTTTTCATTAATATCTAATGCGTAATTTGTTCCAATTGAAAAGTTCAAGCTTATTATGAATTCATTTTCGGTCAACCATTTCAAAAAGAATTTTTTTTCATCCTTTTCAAGTTTGTTTTCTCTTAACTCATTAAGACTTAAATTGACAATTAATTCTTCGTTCATAGTTTTCAAAAATAGTATTTTGTTCATTTATCAGTCTTCTTTGTTATACTTTTTAAGTCATAATTTTTTTAATTACTGATCAAAATTGACTAAAAATCAAAAACTTTTTTTGAATCAACTTAAATTCGAAATGTGAGTTAATGCATTACAACGGTCTTGTTTAACGCAAGTGGCGTGGAGTAGGGACGCGAACTTGTCGGCTTTGTTGTTTGTTACATGGTCTCTAAAATAACACTTTTCACCACAATACCCGCTATTTGCTGTTAAACGATGTTGTACCTCGTGGCGCTACGCAATTATGTTATTTTGTTGTATGCCTTTTTTATCTTATCTGAATATTCACTTTTTTTCAGGTTTGAGTAAGGGTCAGTTTCTATTTTTTGGTTCTTAATCAATTCCCCCATTTTTCAAGTCCGAGTTAAAGTCAACCTTATAAATTAAAAGCATTCAAATTATCCATTTTTTATGCTTGAGTAAAAGTCGGAATAATAATCTAAATGCCCGTTTTTTTACTTTTTTCACATCCGAGTCAAAGTCGATGAAATTATTTAATTATTTGTTCATTATTTCTATTTCTCATTTGGCTTTTTTAGATCTGAGTAAGAATCTGCGCACTGATTTTAAAGATGTTCTATTTTTAAATTTTTCATCTTTTAAAATTCTTTTTCATAAAGTCAGAGTTGAGTGAGTTTTTACCAAAATCTTAAAAAAGTCAGCGCAACAGTTGCGGGAGATTGGTTTTTTTATTTAGATTTTCAACAGTTTTTTTTTCGGTATTTTCATTCTGCGCCATGAGTTACAACGGTCTCGGTTATCGCAAGTTGCGGGAGTAAGAATGCGGATTTGTCGGCTTAGTTGTTTCCATAATTGGTCTCTAAAATAACAATTTTCAGCAAACTACCCGTTATTTGCGATGAACCGTTGTTGCATACTGGAAAAAATCCTCTAATCTTGTTTCAAAACCCAAATAAATTTTCTGAATTTACATTTTTGTCTGACGTTTTTTTATAGTTCACTTTTGTATAAATGGTTTTATTGAAACTGATTTAAAAATAAATCCTCTTTTAATTTGCTGTTTTTAAGTCTGAGTAGGAGCGAGTAGAATTTGTTTTTAAGTTCAAAATTCTCATTTTTTGTTTTTTTGATCTTTAAGAGTTGTTTTCTTAAGCTTAATTTTTCTTAAAAATAGTCGGAGTTGTTTTTGTCAATTTTCGAGAATTTCGTTTTCTAAGTTTCAAGTTTTTCTTCATTAAATATTCTATTTACGGGACAGTCGGCTTTTTTTGATCATTTACCGATAAGTTTAAATTATTTTTTTTAAGATCAGAGTCTGATTTTCATTAATCTGGATCAGAAAAGCAACTTCTCATTTTGTCAATTTTTGATTTTTAAGTTTTTTTCCGCACGTTTTTTTCTTTTTCTTTTAACGAAAATCACTCTGTTTTTTCTTGTATGCAACGGTCTTGTTTAACGCAAGTGGCGTGGAATAGGGACGCGAACTTGTCGGCTTTGTTGTTTTTTAATTGGTCTCTAAAATAACACTTTTCACCAGAATGCCCGCCATTTGCTGTTAAACGATGTTGCACCGCGTAGCGATCCTCGGAATATGTTGTTTTGTTGCCAGCCTTTTTAAGTCATTTTGTTCTTTTCCAAATCTTGATTTTATTTTTCACGTCCGAGCAAGAGCCAGTTTTTTAATTTTTTTGTTCTTGATTATTTTTGTCATTTTTCTCGTCTTGGTTATTGTCAGAGTGGTAAATCTAAAGCTATTCATTTTATCCATTTTTCATGCTTGAGTAAAAGTCGGAATAATAAGCTGAATGCATCTATTTTTATTTTTTTTTACGCCCGAATAAAAGTTTGCGTACAGATTTTAAAAATTCTCGAGTATTTCTTCTTCTTTTCATTTATTCTTTATCTAATCAAAATCCGCGGACTGATTTTAAGAGCATCCAATTTTCACGTTTTTCATCTTTTTAAATTTTTCCCGTAAACCTTGCGGTTGAGTGGTTTTTCTTTTAACTAAAATCTTGAAAAAGTCAACGCAACAGTTGCGGAAGATTGGTTTTTATCAATTAAAACTTCAAATATGTTCTTTACGAGATTTTGTTTCCGAGCTATGCGTTGCAACGGTCTTGGTTAAGGCAAGTGGCGTGGAGTAGGGACGCGTTCTTGTCGGCTTTGTTGTTTTTTACTTGGTCTCTAAAATAGCACTTTTTACCAGAATGCCCGCTATTTGCGCTTAACCGATGTTAGGCGCTGACCATTTAATCATATTTAGCATAGATGGAAAAATATAAATAAGTTATTGATATACCTCTTGGCGAAGAACCATTGCCATGTTTCTCTGGAAATGCATTCATAAATTCATCCCATGTTGAATTTTGCTCCATATAGCATTCAATAATTTCTTTTGATTTTTTCCTTAGGCTTTTATTTAATTCACCAATAGAATTTAATCCTAATTTCTGAACATGATTCAGATTTTTTTCAGTTATAGAGTCTCTATTGAAATGTAAATTATTATTTGATAAATCAGCAATTTTCTTATCTAATATGTTACATATATCCGACTCTAAAACAAATGCCTGCAAATTTTCCACATTTATAGGCAAGTCGCGATAATCATTTACTCCTTGTGGAATTATTTCTTTTTGACTTTTTACTGTTCCTTTTCTTAAATAATAAAATTCCTGATCAGCTAATTCCAATAAAGCTGATATTCTAAAAAGCTTACGTTTATGTTTTTTAGAAACACTATTATCTGACTTATAGTCTATTTTATGTGAAGTTTCAGCCCAGGCATGTTGAAGTAATGTGCGCACTTGAATTTCAGCTATTAAATTTGAAAATTTGTCATTATTACTAAGAAAACTGACCTCTTTCGCTCCATGGACTATATAGTGAATCGAAGAATAACCAAATTCTGATTCTTTAACGGGTTCATTTTTATTTGTATTATGATTATCAATATTGAACTTATCCTCAATCTGTCTACATATGTATGGAATTTCGCTTAAATATGTTGTTACGATTCGAATTCCAACAATGTCTGTAATATCATTTAATTTTTTATACTTATCATTTGATTGAAATTTTAAAATTAAACTGGTTGGATCCTTTAATCTCTTATTAATAAGTTGAATATTTAAATCGGGATATTTCAATACTACTTTCAAATCATTTACTAGAGCTTCTGCAAACTCTTCATAAAGTTTTATGGATTTCTGATATTCTTCTTGAATTGAATTTTTCATAGGGTTTGCGCCTAACGGTCTTGGTTAAGGCAAGTAGCGTGGAGTAGGGTCTCGTACTTGTCGGCTTAGTTGCTTTTTACTTGGTGTCTAAAATAGCACTTTTCACCAGAATACCCGCTATTTGCGCTTAACCGATGTTGCCAACTGGCTTTTTTCAGATGTTTCCTCATTTCCAATGACGTATAAGTAATAATCCAAAACTGCCAAGTCCTCTATTAAAGTTTCTTCGCTTATTTCCTTCAACACTTTTATAGTTATTTTATACTTCTCACCTTTGGATAAACCTTTAGGTAATTCAATTCCGAATTTTTGTAAAGCCAACGTAGATTTATCATTTTTAACATAGTAGTCATTTGAATTGTGAATTATCAAAATCTTTGAAATCAAACCTTCGCCGATTCCCCTAATTTTAAGTTTCCCTTCCAATGCTGAATTATATCGAAGAGCTAAATCAATTTTATCATCACAAAGCATTATCAACAATTCTCTGAATTTTGTAATCTCTCTTTTTATTGTCGGTTTTGGGATTGAAATTAAATGTCCTAAATCCCAAATTTTGAAAAACCAGTCGACATCGATATTTTTGAAATTCGGGTAATCTATTGAGCGACGTAACTCTTTAATTGCTTTTTTTCGGTCAGAAACAATTGTTTTGTAGTCCTTACTTTTCTTATATGATTTTAAAACCTTAATAAATTCTCTTCTTTCAATAAAAGTCGCTTCAACTTCTTTTTTAAGATCTCTCTTTTCTTTTTTTGCGATTTTCTCGTCTTCTTTTTTTCTTCTTAATCGCTCATCATAATCCGCTTGATATTTAGCAAGAAATTTTAAAGTCAAAGGTTTCCCTAAATCAAAAATTTTCTCGAACCAATTTTTTAAATCCTCACACGTTTGACTTTCTTTTGTCATTAATGAAAGTTCAACATTGGAATTCAATCCTCCATTTGTACAATTTGCAGAACCAATAAATGCTGTAAAGTCGTATTTATATTTTGATAGATAGAGTTTAGGATGAAAGTATTGTTTGTCCGTATGAATGCGCACGTTAAATTCCGAAGTCAATTGTAGTTCGTATAATTTTCGTAATGCTTTAGGGTCAGTTGGTAAATCAATACCAACTAAAAAATTCTTTTTGCAATTTTCTTTCAGGCTATCCAAAACTAACTCCAATCCGCTATTATTTAGTAAAGCTACAGCTACCCAAATTTCATCTGCTTTTTTAAATTCCGATTTTATTTTAGTTGAAAGTTGGGTAATTACTTTTGTCATTTAGATAGATTATTGGATTTCTTGTTTTTTTTTTTAGCTTGTTGGCAACGGTCTTGTTTAACGCAAGTGGCGTGGAGTTAGGACGCGAACTTGTCGGCTTTGTTGTTTTTTACTTGGTCTCTAAAATAACACTTTTCACTGGAATGCCCGCTATTTGCTGTTAAACGATGTTGGCATTTCGTTACTTCTTATTTCTATTTATTGACTGTTTAATTAAACTCAAAATATATTCAAAATTTTCATCCGAACTTATTTGCAATTCATAATCTCCATTTCCCCAATGGCCTGTAGAAGAAACATCTCTTGTTATCTGTTTTGGATCATCTAGTTCTCCGATTGTCATATTTATCCACATCTTAAGTGCTTTTTTCTGTGGATGTATATCAATAACATTTCTACCAGTAACAAAAGCTATATATTTCTTTTTAGGTTTCACTTCAATCTCATCGAAATTAAGAATGGCATTTTTCATTTTATCGTATAATTCCTTAATCTCTTCTGATACATTTTCTAAATGTTCTTCCTCAGAGTAAACTTTGATTTCTTTTGCAACTTTGTCAATCGTTTGATCAGTTTTGGATATAGTTTTTATACTTTCTTGTGCTCCAGCTTTTTGGATTTGGTCATAAGAAACTGAATTATTCTCATATCTTTTAACTTCCCATAATTCAATAGGCAAGTCTTTAAAATTTATGGCTTCTCTTTGATAATTAGTGAATTTCGGTGATACGAAAATCACTCTAGATTGTGACCAATCAACATCATTCCTTTTTAAAGTTTTATTTTGACTTTCATTAAATTCTAAAATAAAATCTGCTTTATTATTGAGCATTAGAGCCAAATAAGCATAGCCCTGGTCAATTACACTAAAATTCTGATTTCTTTTGTATTCTAATATTACGAATGAATTTGATTCAAAATCAAACGCAAGAGTATCGATTCTAAAATTGTTTAAGGCAAATTCTGATTTGACTATCTCAAGATCAAATATAGTTTTCAGATTATTTTCTGTTAACTCCTGTATTTCCTTTTCAAGTTTAAAAGCTTTTTCCTTAATATACTCCAAGGATTTGTCGATTTTGTACAATGCCATTTAGTTGCTGTATTTAATGAATGCCAACGGTCTTGTTTAACGCAAGTGGCGTGGGGTAAGGACGCGAACTTGTCGGCTTTGTTGTTTTTTCCTTGGTCTCTAAAATAACACTTTTCACTAGAATGCCCGCTATTTGCTGTTAAACGATGTTGTATTTCGTGGCGATCCTCGGAATATGTTGTTTTGTCGCCAGCCTTTTTAAGTCATTTTGTTCTTTTCTGAATTTTGATTTTATTTTTCACGTCCGAGCAAGACCCAGTTTTTTAATTTTTTTGTTCTTACTTATTTTTGTCATTTTTCACGTCTTGGTTAATGTCAGAATTGTAAATCTAAAGGTATTCATTTTTTCCATTTTTCATGCTTGAGTAAAAGTCGGAATAATAAGCTGGAGGCATCTATTTTTATTTTTTTTTACGCCCGAGTAAAAGTTTGCGTACAGATTTTAAAAATTCTCGAGTATTTCTTCTTCTTTTCATTTATTTTTTATCTAATCAAAATCCGCGGACTGATTTTAAGAGCATCCAATTTTCACATTTTTCGTTCTTTTTAATTTTCCATAAAAATTAAGCATGAGTGTTTTTTGTTTTAACTAAAATCTTAAAAAAGTCAGCGTAACAGTTGCGAATGATCGGTTTTTAAATTCAGATTTGCCGTTATTTTTTTTGCGTATTTTCATTCTGAGCCATGAATTACAACGGTCTTGTTTAACGCAAGTGGCGTGGAGTAAGTACGCGAACTTGTCGGTTTTGTTGTTTGTTACTTGGTCTCTAAAATAACACTTTTCAATCGAATGCCCGCTATTTGCTGTTAAACGATGTTGTGCACAGTACAATTGAAATTAATTATTTCTTTATATAACTATGAAAATGCATCAAAATTTTATATTGCATTATAAGTAATTTGATTTTTGGATAGTCATATTATTTGGATATCAGAATTAATTTTACAATAAAGTCTTAACAGAGCAATTTTTATACTGTTTTGAGTTGAAAATAAATAAGTGGACAAATCTAATCTGATTTGCCCACTTGTTGTAGATCTTTTGAATGATAAATATTTAAAATTTTTATACGTGTTACAAATCAATTTTTTTTATCATTTCTATTGCTCCGTTATAATTATTGGTTCTTGCTCTGTAATTTCTATTACTGCATTATGTGATCTTTGTTCAGTAATGGTTATTGGCTCTTGTTCTACGATTTCTATTATTGCCTCGTTTGATTTCTGTTTAGTATAAGTTATTGGCTGTTGTTCTACAATCTCAATTACTTCGTAATTTGATTTCTGCTCAGTAATAGTTATTGGTTCTTGCTCTACGATTTCAATTGCTACATTATTTAATTTCTGTTCAGTAATAATGTTTTCGTTAGAATCAACGTTCTCCGAACACGAGTAAAGTAAAAATCCAAGTAATGCTAAAAAAATTGTTTGCTTTTTCATAATTTATTGATTTTTAAAGCAATATAATAAAATTATCTCAATTAGTATATGTTTTAGTTAAGTTATTGAATGGAGCATTTTGTTTATGTATTGTGCACAACGTTTTTGTATATGGGCTGTGGCGTGCCTCGGCACAGGCCTTTCCTGATAAAGACCGGCTTTGGAAAATCCGTAGGATTTTCCAAGTGTGGACTGACCTAGCCATAGCTTATATGCGGTGTTGGGCTTTCGTACTTTTTAATCGATGTCTTTTTTTAACTTAATAGGATTTTGTCGTGTGTCAAAAATCGTAATTATTTCTATTTCTTTTCGTTCAGCTATTATTCTATAGAAAAATGTCGTTTGCTTTGTTACAACACATTTATAAAGATTTTTAAATTCCGATGATTTTGGACAACTATCAGGTTGATTTGATATTTGTTTAATTTTATCGTTTAGTTTTGAGATAAACTTGTCACGAGTTTTTAAGTTCCACTCTTCCAATAAATATTCGGATAGCTTTAGAAGTTTTGATTCGGCAAGTTCGGATAAGAATACTTTCATTAAGAAATTTTCTTTAGGAATGACTTGTAGGAAACCCTTTTCCCTTTATCCAATTCCTCAATACCTTGTTTTATTTCAGATTGTTCAGATAAAGACAATTCGTCCCAAAAATCTACTTTTTCTTTTTTCACAAAGTCAGCTACTCTTTGGATGAAATCAGTGTTTTCAGTCTCCAAAATTGTTTTGAGTAGTTCAAGTTTTGTTGTTTGAATATCCATTTAAAATTTCTTTTAATCAAATGTACAAAAAATATGATTTAGTTCGATTTTTTGTCAGTATGAAGCCCAACGTTTTTGTATATGAGCTGTGGCGTGTTTCGGCACGAACCTTTCCAGATAAAAACCGGCTTTGGGAAATCCGCAGGATTTTCCAAGTAGGCAACGACCAAGCCATAGCTTATATACGGTGTTGTAGTGCGTTGTGTGTCCTGTGTTGCTTCGGGATACAATTTAAGTAAAATTGAGGAGCAACAAAACTGTAATTGAGATGAGAGTCTCATAATTTTCTGGAAACGACCCCGGCATTTGTTTCGGGTGGAAACACGCAAGAAGATTTTGGGGATTGGTCTCTCGGCTGGGATGTTTAGGCATACCGGTCAAACCGCCTTATGGGGCTTACCTTTCACGGGTTGGTCTTGAGCGATAAGGTCAAAGGCGCTACTGCCACTTGTAGGGTAATGTAGTTTGCTATGGTGGGGGTAAAGAAGCTGAACGAGATGTGAGTGAACCCTTGTAGAAGTGTCGTAAACAACTTTAGTATTGTCAAAATCGAGGGATGGGCGGTCCCGAGAGACAGGACTTGACGGGAGTAACCTATTTACTGGTCAAGTGGCAATCGGCATAAAGAGGGCAGGAGCTTTACTTACGGCTCAATTACGGAACAGGAGAAGCTAATGGCAGGTGCGAAAATTCCACAACCCCGAAGGGCAAGGAAGAAATTAGCCATACGTGCCATTAGTGACGGATTATCCCGTAGTAGCGATGAGCATCCTGTAATGGGATGGGAGCGAAGGGGCTGACTTAACAGTTTTAACTTGTATTACAACTAATGTAGATTAGGATGATTTTCAAAGAGAAACAAAAGTCGCAACCGATAGATAAGCGACAGGTAATGGAAGCCTTTAAGAAGGTACGCAGTAACAAGGGTGCATCGGGTGTCGATAAAGTATCGATTTCCGAAGTGTCCGCTCGCCCTATGAAATACCTTTATCCCGTATGGAACAGGTTAGCGAGTGGAAGTTACTTTCCCAAGCCCGTTCGCGAAGTAGAAATACCCAAAGCAGATGGCAGGATACGGAAACTGGGCATCCCGACGGTACAAGACCGAACGGCTCAAATGGTAATTAGAGAGGAGCTGGAGCAGCTTGCAGATAAGCGGTTCAGCAAAAGTTCCTTTGGCTATCGACCGAACAAATCGGCGCACCAAGCCATAAAGCAATGCAGGGAAAACTGTATGGCGATGGATTGGGCAATAGATTTGGACATCAAGAGTTTTTTTGATGAGATAGACCACGATTTAATGCTCAAAGCATTGGGTCACTTTACCAAAGAGAAGCACATTCACTTGTACGTGACACGTTGGTTAAAAGCCAGTGTCCAAAAGAAAGATGGGAGTGTTCATCCCCGTAGCAAAGGCACACCACAGGGAGGTGTTATAAGCCCATTATTGGCAAACATTTTCCTAGACGTTGTTTTTGACAAATGGATTGAACAGCACCATCCCGAAGTAAAGTTTGAACGATATGCAGATGATATTATCATCCATTGTGCAAACTTCAAACAAGCCCTGCGGACTTTGGAAGCGGTAAAAGCCAGATTTGAGCAATGCAAGTTGCAGATAAAGAAAGGCAAGAGCAATATTGTTTATTGCAAGCGCAACCAAAAGAAGCACCCACCGTTCAAGGTCCACTATGTAACCTTCAGTTTTTTAGGTTTTACATTCAAACCAAGAATGGTAAAGGGCTACTACGGGAACTTTCATTTGGGTTTCACGCCCGCCATCAGCCGCCAAAGTCAAAAGCGAATCAATCAAACCTTGTTCAAGATGAAACTGCACCGTATGGTTCACTTGCGCCTGCCCGATTTGGCAGGCATTATAGCGAACAAAGTACGAGGGTGGATTCATTATTACGGCAAGGTGCGAATGAGCGAACTACATTATGTGTTCCGCTTTTTGAATATGCGACTGGCTAAATGGGTACGCAACAAATATCGGCGATTTAGGCGTAAACATTGGTTCTTTGCCTACAAATGGTTACAGGAGACTGCCAAGCAGTTTCCCAATCTATTTGTGCATTGGCAATATGGTTTTACGCCTTAGACTTGTTAAGAAGAGCCGTATGATGTGAGAGCATCACGTACGGTTCTGAGAGAGGTTTAGGGGTGCAATTCCCCTTTACCTACTCGACATTGTTTTTTCATTTTCTTTAGCCATTCCTCATAATATGGTCTGTCATTATTAGCAGGAACCTCATACCATTGGGAAGTGACAAAAAATATTTCGCCATTTATTTGATATGGATTTTTCCAATATCTAACTCTTTCGTAATAGGTAGAGTTTTCTTTAGCCAAAAAAGGAAATTGAATATCAAATGTCATTTTTGAATAATCTGCTCTTTGTAATCTTTCAATTTCATTTCTGTCAATTAAATTGTTTTTTACTAATTCGTTAAATGTTTTTCGTACATATTTTCCAATTGGAAGCTTTCCATCAAATTCATTGAAATTTTCAATTGAACTGTATCTTTTCGTTCTTCTTTTTTCGTAACTTTCTACAGGAATTATTTTGTTTTTATTCTCAATTTTAACTTCCAATACTTTGAGTGCTTTTTTAATTGTCTTTTCTTTATATTCTTTTAGAAGTTCTGTTTTTAAATAGTCAATTATTTTTTCATTATAATTTTGAGAAAGTAATTCGTTTTTTAGTCTTTTAAAATCTTCTATTTCTTTTAATTGTTGAATTTTTTCTTGTGCGTGATTTTCGATATTTTGTTTGTTGTAATTTTCTTTTGTAAATAATTCCACAAACTTTAAACCTTTTTCATTGTCTCTTTTAAATTCAATTTCGTCGATTAAGACAATTCCACTTTTGTTAAAAAATTTGCCGTCTAAAAATAGCTGTAATTTATTACCAATTAGAATCCCTAATTCAACTCTCGTAATTCCCATAAATGACGAGAGTTGCCCTTTGTAAGTAGAATTGTTAATTTCGAGAGAAGGTTTTTTAACTTCTACAACGAAAAGATTTCCTTTATCTTCTGATTTCAAAATTAAATCTGGAACAATTCTATTTGAAGCTCCTAATTGAATACTTTTCCGCACCACAATTTCATTATAAAATTGACTCCACCCTAATTTTTCAAATGCCTGAACTACTTTTAATTCAAATAACTGTTCACTAGTATTTGAAGGTAAATTTTCAGATAGTATGTAACATAGTTCATTCCATTTTTCCATATTGAATTTTTATTTTTTGTAGGATGTTTCTTGCATTGTCTAATGCACTACAACGGTCTTGTTTAACGCAAGTGGCGTGGAATGGGGACGCGAACTTGTCGGCTTTGTTGTTTTTTAATTGATCTCTAAAATAACACTTTTCACCAGAATGCCCGCTATTTGCTGTTAAACGATGTTGCCCACAGTGGTTTTTGCGTATCGTGGTTTCCGTTCTGGGTTTTGTTCCGCTCTGATTTTCTTATTTTTACTAATAACATTCAAAAATGCCATTTTCAAATCAAATATTTGTCAATAATCTAAATTGAAAATCTCTCGATTTTTACATTTTTTTGCGCATGAGTAAAAAAATCATTATTTTGAAATTAAAGGCATTCAATTTTGCCATTTTTCATTCTTGAGTAAAAGTCAGAATAATAACTGAAAATGTTTGTTTTTACCTTTTTTTCACGCCCGAGTGAATATTATTTATTACTATTTTTTTCAAATCAAATTTCACTCATTTTCTAAAGAATCCGCGTTCTGATTTTAAGGATCTCAAATTTTTCCATTTTTCATTTTTTATATTTTTTTTAGTTTTGATCTTTTTTTGAATTTTTTGGTTCTTTTCCGCACCGCTGAATTTTATTCAATTAAATTATCTTGATTTTTTTTTAGTTGATGTTCAAAATCTACTTTTTCATAATTCAGTTGGATATTTTTCAGTTACCGGATTATTTATTTTATACGACTAAAATTCTACTTTGCAGAATGCTCCCATTGTGGGCAACGGTCTTGTATAACGCAAGTGGCGTGGAGTAGGGACGCAAACTTGTCGGTTTTGTTGTTTGTTAATTAGTATCTAAAATAACACTTTTCAGCAAAATACCCGCTATTTGCTGTTATACGATGTTAGCCACTGGCAAAATTATATCGTAGCTAAGTATTCTTTTGCTGTCAATATCGGTAATTTCGAATTTTTAAAATCTTTTTTATTTCGTGTAATTATAATATCAATTTCATTTTCAATCGCAGAATAGTATTGTAATCCATCCTCAAAATCTGGAAAACTTTCATCGCTTAATGCTAGTTCTGTAATCTTATCATCTAAATTCAATAACTCAACCAGAACCTTAAATTTTCTCAAAATTTCTCTCGCTTCTTTAGCTGACTTTAATTTTGTGAGAATATAATTGGTGTTTGCAAAAGTTAAAGATGAAATTGTCAGTTTTAGTTCTTTTTTATCTGCTAGAGAAAATAAATTAGCAGCATCATCATAAAAATCCTTTCTTTTGGAAAGTAGGTCAATTACAATGTTTGTATCAATCAATATTTTTCTCATTTATATTTTTCAATTAAATATTGAGTGTAATCATCTTTCACATCAAAATCATCATCAATTGAAATAACTCCGCTAAGACTTTCAACCAACGGTGTTATTTGATTTTCTTTTTTATGTTTTTTTTTAGTCAGAGAACTTAAATAGGATTCGATTAATTTTGATAAACTAATATTATTAGATTTAGCATAGTGTTTTGCAGTTTCTATAATATTATCATTTAAACTTAATGTCAATTTTTTATCCATCACATTTGTTTTACGTACAAATATATTAATAATTTACGTGAAATAAACGAATTTTTCTAAATTTTGCTTGTGGCTAACGTGTTATATCAAATCGAATATACACTTTTAATCGAATATATTTCGGGATAAACGTAGGTTTTCAGGGTTTTTATCGGAATCCTTTAATTGCTTTAATACAACATCCAACGGACTCTTGATCTTTAATAGATCATGCTGGCTTACATGGGTATAGATCATCGTGGTTTCTGGGCGGGAATGTCCCAACAGTGCCTGGATATGCCTTAGATCGATCCCGTTTTCCAGCATATGGGTCGCATAAGAATGCCGTAGCGTATGCGGGGTCACATGTTTCTTGATCTTGCTCCTACGGCAAGAATTCTTTAAAACCATGCGAACCGAAGATGGACTATATTCCATTCCACCTTGACCTTCAATAAATAATTTTTTGGGACGGTACGTGGTGAGATAATTATATAAAATAGGCACAAAAGACTCTGCCATGACCACATGTCTGTCCTTTCTTCCCTTCGCATTTCGAATATAAATTTGCCTTCTGTCCACATCGATGTCTTGCAAACGCAAGCTCAAGGCTTCTCCAATTCGTAAGCCAGAGGAATAAATAAGTATCAATAGGGCGCGGTGTTTTAAATTGCGTGTGGCCCTAAAAATGTCTATTACTTCCTCCTTAGAAAGCACTACCGGTAAATACTTGCTTTTATGGGGCCTATCGATTGCATCCACATTCAAAGCCTCTAGTTTATGTAATTTTTCAAAATGCTTCAAGGCACTAATACATTGCCTGTGCGTACTAATAGCATAACCGGGCTTTGCGATCTCTTTTTCAATAAACAGTTCCAGGTCCCGATGTTGGTAGGCGGAAATTGGTTTTTTCTGAAATTTCAACAACTTCAAAATAAAAGTGCAATATGTGGCAATGGTACTCTTGCTATAACGTTTTCCTTGCAAATACGAATTGAATTCCTTTAAAGATGCTTCCACTCTAGGATCAATTCTATAGGATTGTAAGGATGAATAATCTAAAGAACACTCAAATTTCTGAAGGTGCTCGTATATTTTTTCTTTGTTTTCCTGCGTAAATTCAACATAAAAACAAGAATGGGTCTTGGTCCATTTTACTTGGGGCAGTTCCTTGAGATATGACTTTAGCGCATCATTGTACTTAAAGGCGATGCCAATTCGCAAAACATTTCTATGCTGCAATGGGAAAAGTAGAACCTGCTCCATGATCTTTCATTTATAGAGTTAAAATACTATAAATAAGTTGTTTAAAACCGATTTTAGTGTTTTTAATTTCAAAGATCGCTTATTTTCATTCTGAATATGAAGGTCCAAAATTAGAAAAATTTTAAAGAGGACGTCATGCTGCTCCTATAACTATCGGAATTATTTCAGCATACCTAATTCTGAGATTCTTCAATTCGCTTCGCTACTTTCAGAATGACAAAAATCCTCATCCTGGGCTGAAGGTTTTCGGGATTGTTTAAGGATATGGGAAGTATAGGGAAGCCGAAACAAACCTCTCGAAGTCGAGACTCAGGCCAAGGAGATTTTATATTTAGATCAATAAATTTTATAAAGTCGGTTTTTCTCCATTTAGGTGTGTTTTTGGCAATTTTGTTAAATCCCAACACCAGATGTTTTTTTATCATAGGCCGCGGGGTGACGAATCCTTTTTGATTGATAAGTGGATAAGTCGAGCTGCGGATGAGGAAAATGGGAAGCTATTTTACAAGCAAGTTTACAACACCAACAAGCCATGGGCTTTTAAAACTTCGATAGGTTTAGAGAACCAAAACAATTCAAAATCATCAAATTGAGTTTCAAAACTTTGTTTTAAACTAGAAAAAGTTAGCTGCTTTTCATTGGTAGGCGTCAGTTGTGCCAATGTTTCTAGCAACCAATCTCCAATTTCTTTTTCAATGTTAAGCTGAAAGGTTTCTGTAGGGCTATGAAAGGTCATTACCAATTGATGCCTGGTAATTCCTCGTTTCGTTTTTACCTGTTCGGCAACCAAAGGCATTACCCCCAGCCAAATAATTTTAGCCGTAGGTTTTATGCTGAAATTCGGAACGATAGTTAAACAGTTTTCGATAAAATTTGAATCAATTTGGGTCTTCGGAATTTTAAAACCGAACCATTCTTGAAGCGAAAGCTCAAATCCGATTCCGTGCATGAAATTGAAAAGTGATTTCTTGAGTCCGATACTGAATTTTGAATGATCTATGCCTGTATGATCCCTAAAATCCACATCGTTGTTCGCAAAAGTGATGTTCTTATAATTTGGTGTAATTCCATATTCCGAAGGATTCAAGCCTACCGGACTATGCGCCGTTAAAGCGAACTGATGCCAAAACCCAGACTGAATAATCCCAAGTTCGAACAACTGCCTTACCATTTCCAAACTGTCCACCGTTTCTTGTGCCGTTTGGGAGGGGTAGCCGTACATTAAATAGGAATGTACCATGATGTTGGCTTCGGTCAAATTTCGGGTTACCTGTGCCACCTGCGCTACCGTTACTCCTTTATCTATCAATTTCAATAACCTATCGGAAGCAACTTCCAATCCGCCGGAAATTGCAATACATCCGGAAGCCTTTAGCAAGACACAAAGATCTTTCGTGAAATTCTTTTCAAACCGAATATTGGTCCACCAGGTAGCCGTGAGTTTCCGTTTTATTATTTCTAAAGCTAAGGCCTTCATTAAAGCAGGCGGGGCAGCTTCATCAACAAAATGAAACCCGTTTTCGCCAGTTTGAGCTATGAGCTCTTCCATTCTATCTACCAATAATTTGGCGGCAATGGGTTCATAAATTTTAACATAGTCCAGGGAAATATCGCAAAACGTACATTTTCCCCAATAGCAACCATGTGCCATCGTTAGTTTGTTCCAACGGCCATCGCTCCATAAGCTGTGCATTGGGTTGGCGATTTCTATTACCGAGACATAATCGTCCAATAATAGATCTGAATAATCTGGAGTGCCTAAATCACTTTGTTTATAATCTGCTCTTTCGGTATCATTTTTATAAATAACTTTTCCATCTTCCAGTAAAAGAGTTCTTTTAAAAAGAGGTTTTTCTGAGGTTGGATTACAAACAGCATTTTCCAATAATTCAATAGGTAATTCCCCATCGTCCAAAGTAATAAAATCGAAAAATTCAAAAACCCGTGTATCTGAAACCGATCGTAATTCGGTGTTCGGAAAACCGCCCCCCATTGCCATCTTAATAGTTGGATACTTCGCTTTCATAAATTGTGCACACCTAAAAGCACTGTACAAATTCCCAGGAAATGGCACCGAAAAACATACCAGTTTTGGCTGAATGGTTTTTATGTTTTTCTCAAGGATTTGTAAGGTTAGATCGTCTATAAAAGTTGGCTTTTGTTGAAGCTTCTCGTAAAGTTCATCGAAAGAATTGGCGCTTTGCCCAAGGCGTTCGGCATACCTGCTAAACCCAAAATTATCATCGATGCATTCAATAATAAAATCTGAAAGATCTTCGAGATATAAAGTGGCCAAATGCTTGGCTTTGTCCTGCATTCCCATAGAACCAAATGCCCAGTCCATATCGTCCAACTGATCGAACCTGGAAGCGCGAGGCAAAAAGTCATCAGTACAAATTTGTCTGGCCAAAGTTTGGTTCTTGCCTTGCAGAAAACGTACAACTTCATCCAAAGGTTGTAAATAGGCCTCTTTTAAAGCATAGATCCGTTCACAATTTTCAGATTGAATACTGTCATTTTCGAAAGCGATCTCAAATAACTCCCTAAAAGTTTTTTCTGAAAAAAGTTCCAGGATTACTTCTATTCCAAGATCCATCTGAAAAGCGGAAACATTTTTGGTGTTCAGGAACCCTTTTAAATATGCTGTAGCTGGGTAAGGCGTATTTAGTTGAGTAAAGGGTGGAGTAAGAAGTAAAAGGTCTTTCAAGATAACATATTAAATAGATGCCTACAAAGGTAGCTTATTGTTCGCTTTTTAATATTTCTGCAACAGCTTGTTTGTAAGCCCTTGGATTGTTCGCTTTTTTAATCTTTTTAAAGCTCTTCTGCGGATTAGAAAAAGACTGGGAAAAGTAGCTCCAAAAACCTTGCATTTTCATCTTGATAGGCGTAGGGCCGGACAATGCTGCATCATATTGCTCATAAATGGTATCATGAAATTCACTAAAAATCTTCCAACGGTCTTTTGGATATTCGGTAGTGTCATTTTTTATTATGCTTGGTAAAAAAGGATCGGCAATAAGTCCGCGACCAATCATAAAATGATCGATGCTTGGAAATCGCTCCTGCATATTTTTAAATGAACTTACCTTGGTGATATCACCATTATAGTATAATTTGTGCTTAGTGCTACCAATACAACGCTCAAAAGCATCCAGATCTACACCACCTTTATAAAGTTGTTTTCCTATACGCGCATGAATGGCTATATTCTTCAGCGGATATTTATCGAGGATAGGGAATGCCTCCAAGATCTCGTTGCTGTTTTCGTATCCCATTCGCATTTTCATGGAAACCAGGATATCGGTTTCAGTATGCGCCTTATCTAAAATATGGTCAATTTTTGCCGGATCACAAATCAATCCAGAACCCATACCGCGTTTGGTAACCATAGGATAAGGGCAACCTAGATTCCAGTTGAGTTCTTTATATCCCAGTTCTTGCACATATTTAGCTACAAATAAAAATTCTTCGGCATCGTTGGTAATCACTTGCGGAATTACTTCTAAGGTATTGTTGTGCTCTGGAAGAAGATCCCGTTGATAGGAATTTTTTACCACCATTTTCCCATCTAGGCGAATGTAAGGTGCGTAAAACGTGTCTATTCCGCCAAAATAATGGTGAAAAGCATTCCGAAAACGAAAGTCTGTAAATCCTTGTAAAGGGGAAGAAAGTAGGGTAAAACTCATAGGCTTAGTAGTGCCCGCAAAGATAGTTTAAAAAGTGGGCTTGTAGTATATAATTAAGCTGTGATATATTCTTTATATTCAATGAAAAATACTTCTAATTCTTTCAAATTGAAACTCAAGAATTCATATATTTATTGCCAATGATTTTTATTATGGATATTCACCGAATCTAATTGTACATAAAACATGAAGCTTCTTTGCTTACAGACGGCTGTCTCGATTAGTGCAAATTTCGGGAGTAAGGAATATCAAATATCGTAACGATTATTGTTATTGTTATTTGTCCGTAAAGTATCCTAAAGTAAAAAAGGACGTCATTCTGTCCCGACCGTTCGGGAGTTTCAGAATCTCATTTCCATGTAAATCAATCTAATATTGAGACCCTGAAATAAATTGCCATCGTCGTATTTTTATTTATGAATCCAAGACCCTGAAACCAGTTCAGGGTGACGATGGGGAATTGTCGTCATGCTGAACTTGTTTCAGCATCTCATAAGCTTCTATGAAAAATTCGTTAATTCCCTACGCTGGATAATTTTTTTTTATCATGGGTCTCAGGGTGACGAAAGAATTGTTAGGTCAAAAAATGGATGTACATTTATTTTTTATCGTCGAACCTATAAAATAAAGTTGTTTATTTTGTTACAACGCATCTTCTTAAGCCTTTTCCCTTTTGAGGTGCTGGAAATATTTCTGGTTGTTCTTTAATCCCTCATTGAGGGTTTAATTCCCCGAGACCTGCCCGTAATATTCAGGTGGGCTTGCCCCGAAATTCTTGATTAATATCAAAACTTCTATCTAATTTTTCTTTTGTGATAATAGAAGCAACCACGGTTCTCTTCATTATCTATGCTTTGCCATAAAGGATTCGTATTCAATAGTTTTTCCTTGGTCTATTTGTGAAGAAGCCTCTTTTATTTCCTTTTTTTGTGCTGAAGATAAATCATCCCAGAAATCAGTTGGTGTTTCATTTCTAAAAATCTGCTTAATAGATTTAATAATCTGAGGATTATCAGTATTTAATAACAATTTAGCCAATTCTATTTTTTCAGCTTGGATATTCATTTTAAGTCCTTTGTAACAAAAAAAATGATTATTCCATAAAATTAACCCGCATTTCGCCGCTATTTTTAAATATGGTATAGCCTATATTTTTGTTCCCTACTGAACATTTATAGTAAATAAGCTAATAGAATTCCCGCAACGATCACTCCCAATTTTGATGCATTAAAAGTGTGTGTTTTGGAAGCTTCAAAAATAATAGTGGTAGAAACATGTAGAAAGATCCCAATTACCACGGCGCTTATATACGTGGTATATTCATTAAGTATTTCAAAATTAGCCGACATCCAGCTTCCCAAAGGAGTCATGAATGCAAATAGAATTAAAAATAAAGCGACCTTAAACTTCCCGATATTCAATTGAAGTAAAAAAGCAGAGAGAATAGCAGCTACAGGGATCTTATGGATGGCTACCCCATACAGTAAATGTTCTGAGGTATTCAACGGAAAGCCTTCCAATAATGAATGAATTCCCAAACTGATTAATAGTAAAACTGGAAAATGAGCAGTATTCCCCTCATGATGAATATGGCCATGTTCTGCACCTTTGGACAAAAACTCCAGAACAATTTGAAGTAATAATCCCAGCATTATAAACACGCCTATTTGAGAATCACCAGAACTATATACTTCTGGGAGCAATTCAAAAACAGTAACAGATAATAGGTACGCTCCACTAAAAGAAAGCAGTAATTTGAATGTTAACGAGGAATTTGGTTTTAAAAATAAGGCTATAAAAAAACCAATTAGGACCGATAAGAGTGGCAGGATATAGATCATTTAATAAATTAGGTTCTCAAGATTTATTTTATAAGTCGGTTCATGTGTTTTCTTAATATTCCTTTTAAAATAGGTATGCTGCCCATGCTGTATTTGTCATATCGCACAAAAATAATGTATTTTTGCCGCTTAAGAAATGATGGGAATGGATAATAATTTTGAAATGGTTGCCAAAACACTTTTTGGCTTCGAACCTATATTGGCAAAGGAGTTGCGCAATCTTGGTGCCATGGATATTAAAGAGGGGGTACGAAACGTGCGATTTACGGGGGATAAAGGTTTTATGTACAAAGCCAATCTTTGTTTGCGTACCGCCATTAAGGTCTTAAAACCTTTTAAGTCTTTTAGGATTAATTCTGAAGAAGATCTTTACAATGAAATCAAGAAGATCGCTTGGGAAGATTTTATGGATGTAAAGGATACCTTGGCGATAGATGCAACCGTCCATTCTGAACAATTTACCCATTCCAAATATATCGCTCAAAAAACAAAGGATGCGGTAGTAGATAGATTTAGAGAGAAATTTGGTTCGAGACCAGACGTAGATCTGGATTTTCCAACTTTAAGAATCAATATCCATATAGAGCATAATTACTGTAACGTATCTTTAGATAGTTCGGGACAATCGCTACATAAACGTGGATATAAAACCGCAACGAACATCGCTCCAATAAATGAAGTCTTGGCAGCCGGGATGCTGCTATTATCCGGTTGGGATGGACAAAGTGATTTTATGGATCCTATGTGCGGAAGTGGTACTATTTTGATAGAAGCTGCGATGATTGCTTGTAATATTCCGCCAAATCTTAATAGAAAGGAATTTGCATTCGAAAAATGGAAAGATTGGGATGTAGATCTTTTTGAGAAGGTAGAAGAATCTGTACTTAAAAAAGTACGTGATTTTCATTTTACCATTATTGGTTACGATAAAGCCCCTTCTGCAGTTAGTAAGGCCATAGATAATGTTGAAAATGCAAATCTTGCAGAGTTCATTAAGGTGAAGCAACAAAATTTCTTTGAAAGCACAAAAGATAGCGAACGACATTTGCATATGGTTTTCAATCCGCCATACGGAGAGCGATTGGATATAGATATGCCTGTTTTTTATAAGGAAATAGGGGACACGCTAAAACAAAGTTACCCGGATACCGCAGCTTGGTTCCTCACCTCTAACCTAGAAGCGATCAAACATGTTGGATTGCGACCTTCCAGAAAGATCAAACTTTTTAACGGAGCCTTGGAATCTAAATTACTGAAATATGATATTTATGCGGGTACCAAAAAGTTACATAAAATAAGGGACCAGGAAGAGGAATAGTTCTTTTTATTGTCATCCCGACCTTAGGAGTAATCTCTGGTAGAGTGATTCTGTTTCATCGGGATTCTTCAATCCGTTCCACTCCTTTCAGAATGACAGGAATGTCATCCCGACGTTAGGAGGGATCTCTGGTAGAGTGATTCTGTTTCCTTGAGATTCTTCAATTCACTGCTTTCCTTCAGAATGACACTCAACTTTTTTTGTCATTCCGACGAAGGAGGAATCTCTTCTAAAACCAATTGCTGTTCCATCGGGATTCTTCAATCCGTTCCACTTCTTTCAGAATGACAGTCAATATTGTCATTTCGAGCGTAGGAAATTGACGTGTTTTTTATATAAGCTGATGGGATGCTGAAACAAGTTCAGCATGACGACAATTCCGCATCGTCACCCTGAACTGGTTTCAGGGTCTTGGATTCACAAATAAATAAAAACACGTCAATGGTAGCGGAGTCGAGAAATCTTTTATATTACGAAGAAGGATGTTAGATCCTGAAATAAATTCAGGATGACATATAATGAGATCTAAATTCAAATCAAATACTATTTCTTCGCCTTCTTGTAAAGCGGGATAAGATAGGAGATGTTATAGCTGTAACCCACCCCAAACTCACTAAAATCATTGGTGGTTCCAAATCCCGGGATATATAGATTGTCTATATTGGAAGGAGTAGTTTCAGAAATTTGTCTTTTAAGTTGCACATTGGCGCCTAAATATAAATTCTGGAATAGTTCGACTTTAACACCTACAATAAGCTCTGCCCAACTCGCAGTAAGCCCTTTGGTCTCTTCGGGATCAGTTATAATGTCAGTTCCAAAATAAGGGGTTTGAGTAGAAATAGCATAACTCTCCAAAGTCTGTGAAAAAGTAGAAAATCCATATCGAAGCCCTATAAAAATGGCATTTTCCATACCCGCCCAGTTTTCATAAGCATTGTAATCTGCACCCAACTTTATATAACTTCCCTTGGAGCTCACACTTAGATTTTCTTCGAAAATATCTTGTTGTTCATTTCCAATTTCGGCCGCCAGATAATAATCTTTGTAAATCCTGTAATCCCCCAATAATTCAAGTCCGCTGTAGTCGTCCTCTAACATGGTTCGCAAAGGTTTACTGAGGTCTATGCCTACACGTAGCCCATAGCGCTCTTTATAATTAACGGTATCTGTAGCAGTTTGCGCATTGGAACTTTCTATTCCCAAAAGCCAAAAAATGCTAATGAAAAATAGAAATATGTGTTGTTGTTTCATCTTCTACAGTGGGTTGTTCTATTTTAATTCTTTTTATCCATTTATTGGTTGTTGGAGTTTCGTCTTGCACAGTAGCTGTTAGATTTATATAGGTCACCCTAAAACTACAGGCCCTATTGATATATTCCTGATTTCGCGTATAGGTAAAATCAATAATATCAATATTTTCTTCTGAAGTGTCATCATCATCACGAGCATTCAATATAAATTCGTAAGAAGTTGCATCTACATCGGTCCTTAGAGGAATACTTATTTCTGAAGTAGTTACCCGATTAATATAGTTTACAGTATCTCCTTCAGCCCTAACACTTAAATTGGTAACCGGTTTAGCTATTGTATCCCCTTCGGTATTAGCATCAAAATCTAAAAAAGAGATTTTTAAGAGTGGGGTGATCAAGGTAGATTCCGAACAAATATCATCCCGCTGACAGCCAAGATTCAGAATTAACAGCAAAATCATTCCAAGGATCAACCTACTGCTATTTTGAAATTTTATCTTTTTTCCAAACATACTACATTTTCTACATGAAAGGTTTGTGGGAACATATCTACTGGTCTTACCCGGGTTACTTTATAATGTTCGTCTAAAAGTGCCAAATCCCGTGCCTGTGTAGCCGAATTACAACTAACGTACACAATTCGTTGAGGCAAGATACCAATTATTTGAGCAACCACATCCTTGTGCATTCCATCCCTGGGCGGATCTGTAATTATGACATCTGGATGCCCGTGTTCATTGATAAAATCTTGGGTGAACACCTTTCTCATGTCCCCTGTATAAAACTCGGTATTCTCTATATTATTTCGTTTGGCATTCTCTTTTGCATCTTCAATGGCAACCGGAACAGTTTCTATACCAACTACCTTCTTCGCTTTTTTAGCTACAAACTGTGCGATGGTTCCCGTTCCTGTATAAAGATCGTACACCAACTCATTTCCTGTAAGCCCTGCGAAGTCCCTCGTTACTTTATATAATTCGTAAGCTTGAGCAGAATTGGTCTGGTAGAAAGATTTGGCGTTTATCTTGAACTTAAGGCCTTCCATTTCTTCAAAAATATGGTCTTCTCCTATATAACAAATCACTTCCTGGTCATAAATGGTATCGTTTCCTTTTCCATTGATCACATATTGAAGCGAAGTGATCTCCGGAAATTTTTCAGCTAAACTATCCAATAATAAAGTTCGCTTTTCTTTGTCTTCAGCAAATAATTGAAGCACAACCATAATTTCTCCGGTAGATGAAGTACGAATCATAAGAGTTCGTAACAACCCATACTGATTTCTGGTATTGAAAAATGGGATATCATTTGCAATGGCGAATTCCTTTACATGATTTCTTATGGCATTGCTGGGATCTTCCTGTAAATGGCACTTTTTAATATCCAAGATCTTGTCCCACATTCCGGGAATATGAAATCCTAGGGCATTTTTATCTTTAAAATCCTGGTCGCTATTAATCTCATCCAGCGTTAACCATCTACTATCACTAAAAGAGAATTCCATTTTATTTCTATAAAAATAAATTTCCCTACTCCCCAAAATAGGTTCTATTTCTGGCAGCTCTATTTTACCTAAGCGCTGTAAATTATTGGTAATTTCCTGTTGCTTGTAGAATAGCTGGTGCTCATAGCCCATATGCTGCCATTTACAACCTCCACAGGTTCCAAAATGTTGACAAACTGGTTCTACGCGTTTTTCTGAAAGTTTATGAAACTTGGTGGCAGTACCTTCGTAAAAGGACTTTTTCTTTTTGGTAGTTCTAATATCTGCAACATCTCC
Source organism: Gillisia sp. Hel_I_86 (assembly GCF_007827275.1). NCBI lineage: Bacteria > Pseudomonadati > Bacteroidota > Flavobacteriia > Flavobacteriales > Flavobacteriaceae > Gillisia > Gillisia sp. Hel_I_86. The sequence continues at coordinate 3,479,576 of NZ_VISE01000001.1, forward strand.
CGGAACAGCATTATTTATAAACACCACTTTTCCATCTGGAGCTTTTGCAATGCTTTTTCCTTTGGCACCGGCATCCAAAATTTCCAACTCTTCGAATACCAGATTTCTTTTCTTTCTTCCCATAGCGCAAAAATAGGATAATTGTAAAGATTTTATAGTGCTCCCATTATAAATTTCAGTTTACATTTAGTAATTTGCGCATGTTGAATTTTTGGATGATTTCTCTCCATTTTCAGCACGTATAGACTACAGGAAAGAAGGAATTGTTAGAATAAATTTTTAAATTATTGAACATGCAATTAGAAAAAGTAACAGCTTCCGACCAGGCGATTGAAATGGAAGATAAATATGGAGCTCATAATTACCATCCATTACCCGTAGTGCTGAGTAAAGGAAAAGGAGTTCATGTTTGGGATGTAGAAGGCAAAAAATATTACGATTTTCTTTCGGCATATTCGGCAGTAAACCAAGGGCATTGTCATCCAAATATCGTAAAAGCGATGCACGAGCAAGCATCTACCTTATCTCTTACTTCAAGGGCATTTTATAACGATATCCTGGGGCCTTACGAGAAATATATTACGGAATATTTCAAATTCGATAAAGTACTTCCCATGAATACGGGAGCCGAGGCGGTGGAAACTGCTATAAAGATCGCAAGAAAATGGGCTTACGAGAAGAAAGGCGTAGCAGAGCATCAAGCACAGATAATTGTTTGCGAAAACAATTTCCACGGAAGGACTACTACCGTAATTTCTTTCTCCAACGATGAGAATGCACGCAAGAATTTTGGTCCTTATACTCCGGGATTTATTAAGATCCCATATAATGACATCGAAGCATTGAAAAGTGCTTTAGAAAACAACGATAATATCGCAGGGTTTTTAGTTGAGCCAATTCAAGGGGAAGCAGGGGTTTTTACTCCGGCAGATGATTACATGAAGCAAGCGAAGGAATTGTGTAAAAAGCACAATGCACTTTTTATCGCTGATGAGATCCAGACTGGGATTGCAAGAACGGGTGGTTTATTAGCCGTTTGTGGTAATTGCGACTGTCAAGCTCATTGTGAGAGACAAGAAACCTATGTTAGGCCTGATATGCTGATCTTAGGAAAAGCACTTTCTGGTGGTAATTACCCGGTTTCTGCGGTATTAGCTGATGATGAGGTAATGAATGTGATAAAACCAGGGCAACATGGTTCTACTTTTGGTGGAAATCCAGTTGCAGGAGCCGTGGCTATTGCTGCATTGGATGTTGTAAAAGATGAAAAACTCATTCAAAATGCCAGAAAACTTGGCGACCTTTTCAGAAGTGAAATGAACAAGTATATCCAGCAAAGTGATCTTGTAAGCCTTGTAAGAGGAAGAGGGTTGCTAAATGCAATTGTAATTAACGATTCCGAAGAAAGTTCTACTGCTTGGGATATTTGCATGGCTCTTAGGGACAATGGTCTTTTAGCCAAGCCCACCCACGGAAACATCATTCGTTTTGCGCCACCATTGGTGATGACAGAAGCGGAATTGTTGGATTGTGTGAATATTATTGTTAAGACTTTGAAGCAGTTTGAGAAATAAAATTAGCATACTTTTTTAAATATATCGGCCGATCTGAGATTCATTTTTAGATCGGTCTTTTTTTATATCTTCGAACAAAAATATACGAAATAGTTAGTTGAATGGCCAGTAAAGAATTTTTGGCATTTTTAGAAGAGTTGCTTACCCCAGGGCGAAAAGCCTTGTTCAACAAGGTGATTGACCAGCGAACCAATCATTTTACAGTGGTTACAGAAGATGTATATCAATTGCACAATACAAGTGCGGTGATTAGAAGTTGCGATGTGTTCGGAATACAAAATGTACATGTGATCGAGGAATTGAAGGTTAAGAAAATCGATCGTGAGATTGCCATGGGTGCCCAAAAATGGGTGACACTCAATAGGCATGAGGATAGTTTAAAATGCATGAATAAACTAAGAGAGGACGGCTACCAGATTATTGCTACATCTCCTAATGCAGAGGCTATTGAACTTTCAGATTTTGATATTACAAAACCCTCCGCGCTTTTTTTGGGAACCGAAAAAGACGGACTTTCGCAAGGGGTTCTCAGCAATGCAGATCAATGTATAAAAATCCCAATGGTTGGATTTACAGAGAGTTTAAACATCTCGGTTTCGGCTGCAATTATCTTACAGGAACTTACATCGAGATTAAGAAAAAGCAAAATTTCTTGGGAATTGAGTGATTATGACAAAAATGAAGTTAAATTTGAATGGCTAAGAAAAAGTTTTAAAAACTTTGATTATTTGGTTAGACGATTTGAGAATAATTAATGCTTTTTTTATTTTGTGACTAATAACAAGAGATTTACATGACCCTAATTTTTTATATTATAATTGGCTTTATTACTTTTATTGCTTTTTTGCATGCATGGGCAAGAAAGGAATTTGATATTAGCAGAACAGTTGTCATTAATCGTTCTAAAGAGGATGTATATAACTTGGTGAGACAATTAAAAAAGGAATCTCATTGGATGCCATGGTTCAAAAAAAATTATAAAGGAATTTTGAAGTTTAATGGGGAGGATGGAAAGCAAGGAGCGCTCCTATACTGGAGAAGTAAGAACAGGTTATTTGAAGGCACCCAAAAAATTGTAAAGCTCAATCAAGGGAGGATCATGGAAACCAGGGTACTTGTGATAAGGCCGGCAAAAATGATACTTCTTGAATATAAAGGCCTTAAAGAGTTGGATGAAAATAAAACCAAAATGGTTTGGGGTATTCGGGGAGGCCTTAATTTCCCTTTTTCTGTAATAGCCCTTTTTCAACCAGCAGATAAAATGTATGGAGAAGATCTGGAGTTGGGCCTTAAAAACCTTAAGACCATGCTGGAATATAAGAATAAAAAAACCGAAGTCGATTAAGTATCGACCTCCGTTGGATTTTTATTGTGGTATTGCTTTTTCTTATTATCGCTTCAATACTTTGTACTCTTCATAACACCCACTTATCGCGTCCAAGATTTGAAGATCATTGGCCGAATTCATAAAATCTTTGGAGTAATTGCATCGCGCCAGGATTTCTTCGATTTCTACAGCACTAATCTGTAACACTGCAGCCAAAGTTTGTCTATCGAATTTTGTTTGAAGTAGCTTTCGTATTTCATCGTCTTCCTTCATTTGCCGAAGCTTTTTCATCTGCCGGGGCTTGTTTCCGAAGAGGTTGTAAAGCGCATCTGCAGGATTAAAAATAGCGCCCAGAGCCTTGGCTGCTGCGCCGGGAGAATAACTTCCTCCTTCGTATCCTGAGTTTAACCCGGAAATGCTATACCTACTGTTCTCATAAATAGGGATATTTTTAACATCTATTTCCAGATAGCCAGTAAGCGTGATAGGACTAACAATAACTTCTTCCAAAGCAATTCCCAGTTCGGTCATTTTTACTTTTACGCTTCCGTATTTCAACCAGTCATTGGTTACTCGAACCTGAATGGTCCTAAAACCTAAATAGGAAAAGTATAAGGTGTCATTTACGGTTGCCAGGAGCTCAAAATCACCTTCTTCAGAAGTGGTAGTACCTTTGACCTGGTTAAGGTTCACGATATTTACATTTTCTAAAGGAACATCATTGGAGGCATTCAAAACCTTACCCGTAACAATATCTTGCGCGTTTACAACAGCGCTGAGGGCGAAAAATGCAATAAAAAGTAATAAGGTAAATTTTCTCATGAAAGTAGCATACAATGGGAGGAATGTACAGTAAAAAGCATACCAAACTCCTCCCAAGGTTTATTTATTTATGATTTATTGGATTTTCTACGATTTACTGAGCTGATAATGTTCTTTTTTCTGCTTCCACCTCTTCCCGAGGATTGACCAGTACTTCCAGAATCTGAAGATCTTCTTCTGCTAGACCCTTCAGAAGATTTACTATCGTTTCTAGTGAAAGAAGGCTTATCAGATCTTCTTCTCCCACCAGATTCAGAGGAGCTATCGCTTCTTCTAGATTTAAAGTCTCCACTGCTTTTACCGCGACTTCTATTGCGATCACCGCCACCTGAAGATCTTCTTCGGCCACCGCGACCAGTGTCTTGTGAAACCTCCACATTTACACTTCTTCCTTGATGTTGTACATTTTCGAAAGTAGCGATCACCTTTTCTGCCATTTCAGAACTGGTATTGAAGAAAGAAAAACTCTCTTTAACATCTACTCTAGACACATCATCCCTTCCAAGGTCCAAGGTTTCTTTAATATAATCTTTTAGGGACATCCAATCAAAATCATCTTTGGTTCCAACATTAATGAAATAACGTGTGCTATCCCCATTAGAACCCGAATCCCTATCCCTGGAATTTGAAACTTTAGAATTAAGATCTGCTGCGTTCTTGTAATGATTGAAGAATCTGGTAAATTCTACAGAAAATACCTTTTTAATGATCTCTTCCTTGGTTAAACCTTCCAAAACCGTCTCTATACTTGGTAGATAAGGGTCTATGTCATGATTGATCTCTGTGTTCTTAATATCATTTGCCAAGTGAAAAAGTTGAACTTCACAAATTTTCATTCCATCTGGAATTTCTTTTTGTTCGAAGTTTTTCTTTATAATGCGCTCTATGCTCTTGATCTTTCTAAGTTCACTTTTGGAAACAATTACCATTGAGATACCAGTTTTCCCGGCTCTACCAGTTCTACCACTTCTATGGGTATAGATTTCTGGTTCATCTGGCAATTGGTAGTTGATCACGTGGGTAATATCATCTACATCAATTCCACGAGCGGCAACATCTGTTGCAACCAACATTTGGATCTGGCGGTTTCTAAAACTCTTCATTACCATATCACGTTGGTTCTGACTAAGATCCCCGTGTATTGCAGCAGCATTATAACCATCTTCAACTAAATTCTCGGCAACTTTTTGAGTATCCCTCTTTGTTCTACAAAAGATCACAGAGAAAATTTCTGGATTAGCATCTGCTAACCTCCTTAAAGCGGCATATCTGTCGCGGGTATTCACCAAATAGTACTCATGGGAAACATTGGAAGTACTTTCATTTTTGTTTCCAACTGTAATTTCTACAGGAGAACGCATGAATTTTTTAGCAATGGTAGATACTTCTCTAGGCATGGTAGCAGAGAACAACCATGTGCTTTTTTCATTTGGAGTATGAGATAAGATATTTGTAATATCTTCAAAGAATCCCATATTCAACATTTCATCTGCTTCATCCAAGATGCAGTACTCAATTTTAGAAATATCAACCAACTTACGTTTGATCATATCTTGCATTCTTCCCGGGGTAGCAACGATTATTTGTGCTCCACGACGAATTTGCTGGGCTTGATCTGTAATGCTTGCTCCACCATAAATAGCAACTGTATTTAATCCTGGTGTAAACTTTCCGTAATTTTTAAGCTCATTTGTGATTTGTAAACACAATTCCCTGGTTGGGGAAAGAATCAATCCTTGTGTATGCTTACTTTGTGCGTTGATCTTGTGGATGAGTGGAAAACCAAAAGCGGCGGTTTTTCCTGTACCTGTTTGGGCAAGTGCAACCATATCGGTGTCTTCTTGCAATAAAATTGGAATCGCTTTTTCCTGTACCTCACTCGGCTCTGTAAAGCCCATTTCCTCAACAGCTTTAAGTATGGCAGGATTTAATCCTAATTGTTCAAATTTATTCATATAAAATTTTAATAAGTTGCAAAGGTACGATTTCCTTTACAGCTTACACCAAAATTCTTAAATGAATATCTCCCAACTATTTAGCTAAGTATTCTATGAGATTTCGAAGTGCTTTTCCGCGATGACTATGCTTGGATTTTTCTTCCATTTCCATTTCTCCAAAGGATTTTTCAGAATTATTTGGCTGAAAAACAGCATCGTAACCAAAACCGTGTTCCCCTTTTCGCTCTTTTAATATGGTTCCTTCACATACACCTGTAAACAATAATTCGTGGCCCTCCAGGTTCAATGCGATCACGGTTTTAAACCGAGCCTCCCGATTTTCCCTATTTTCAAGATTGGCAAGCAGCTTATCTATATTTGCCTCATTGTCCTTATGCGTTCCCGCATACCTTGCCGAATGCACTCCCGGTTCTCCATTAAGCGCTTTTACTTCCAATCCTGTGTCATCTGCAAAACAATCCATGTGGTAATGTTCTTTCACAAAATTTGCTTTTAAAATAGCGTTTCCATCTATGGTATCTGCCGTTTCGGGAATTTCTTCAAAACACCCTATATCATCTAAGGAAAGCAGCGTAATATCCTTTGGGAACAATGCCTGTACTTCCTGTAGCTTGTTTTTGTTGTGGGTAGCGAATACAAGTTTCATATAATAGTAGTTATTTGTGGTGGTAGGGCTCGTTCTTTAAAATAGTAAAGGCCCTGTATAATTGTTCCGTAAAAAAAAGCCGCACCATTTGGTGCGAAAATGTCATTTTCGATAAGGATAGCCTACTGTCGGCTCTTTTATAAACTTCTTCAGAAAATCCATATGGCCCCCCAATTACAAAAACCACTTGTTTTAATCCGCTGTTGAATCGCTTCTGAATAAATTCGGAAAAATCGACAGAACTCAGTTGTTTTCCATTTTCATCTAAGAGCACCACAAAATCTGAAGCAGGTATTTTATTCAGAAGCAGTTCTCCCTCTTTAAGTTTCTGTTGATTTTCATCTAGATTTTTAGCTTTTTTGAGATCCGGGACCAGTTCAATTTCAAATTTGTTATAAAACTGAAGCCGTTTCACATAAACATCCGTTAAATTTTGAAGGGTTTTATCATCTGTTTTACCTATACCAAGTAATTTTATGGTCATTTTACTAATACTTTGCTACATTTACAAAAATAACCATTGCGATGATTTCACAGGCACAATTTCAAAAGGAAATTGAATTAATTATTTCCAATGCGGTAAGAGAAGATGTTGGGGAAGGCGACCACAGTTCTTTGGCGTGTATTCCAAAAGAAGCAAAAGGTAAAGCCAAACTACTCGTAAAGGATAACGGTATAATTGCCGGAGTGGAGTTTGCAAAGCAGGTTTTTAAGTATATAGACCCAGATCTAAAAGTGGACACTTTAATTGAAGATGGGCAAAGGGTTCAAAAAAGGGACATTGTCTTTTATGTAGAAGGTCCTTCTCAATCTATTTTGAAAGCAGAGCGTTTGGTCTTGAACGCGATGCAGCGTATGAGTGCTATTGCCACCAAAACGAACGAATTTGTAAAGAAGCTGGAAGGCACAAAAACTCAAATCTTGGATACTAGAAAGACGACTCCGGGGATCAGGGCTCTAGAGAAATGGGCGGTTAAAATTGGGGGAGGTGAAAACCATAGATTTGCCCTTTACGATATGATCATGTTAAAGGACAATCATATAGACTTTGCAGGAGGAATCACGCAAGCTATAGATAAAACCAAGGCATATCTTAAAAATAATGATCTCGATCTTAAAATTATTGTGGAAGCAAGGGATTTAGCAGAAATTCAAGAAATATTAAAAAGTGATGGAATCTATAGGATTCTTATAGATAACTTTAATTACGAGGAGACAAAAAAGGCTGTACAGGCAATCAATACAAAATGCCTTACAGAATCCAGTGGTGGAATTACCTTGGAGACTGTGAGGAAATATGCTGAATGTGGAGTGGATTATGTTTCTAGTGGCGCATTAACTCATTCTGTATACAATATGGACCTCAGTTTAAAAGCGGTATAATGCATGCAAGCTAAAAAACCTTCCAAATCATTATTAGTTAGAATATCTGAGGCTTGGGAGTATAGAACTAAACAGATCGTTCTTCCTGGACTGGATGGCTTAACGTTTCATGATCTCTGGGTAATCTATACTGGGGGAATAATCCATGGTACATTTTCTACAAGGGCAAGTGCTATTGCCTTTAGTTTTTTTATGGCGCTGTTCCCTTTCCTGTTATTTATTTTAAACCTAATTCCATACATCCAATTCATAGACGATTTTCAATTGCAGTTTTTGGTGTTCATGGATTCGCTTTTGCCCCCAACAACTTCAGAATTCTTTGATGAAGTGTTCTACGATATTGCGAGCACTCCCAGGGGAGGATTGCTATCGGTTACCTTCATACTTTCGGTATTCTTAATGACCAACGGGGTGAATTCTATTTTTACAGGTTTTGAATTTTCCTTTCACACCAATACAAATCGGTCCATAGTACGGCAATATTTAGTTGCTCTGGGGGTTTCCATCGTTATGGCATTGTTGTTGTTAATTACAGTAATATTAGCGGTTTATCTTACCTATGCTGTAGATGATATCAGTCAGTTAGGGATTTTTGGGGATAAGAGGTTGTCCCCAAAATTAGTGAAATACACCGCATTTATATTATTGATCTATGTAGGGGTAGCAACCCTTTATTATTCGGGTACGAGAGAAGGTAGACAGGCAAGGTTTTTTTCGATAGGATCATTGTTCACCACAGTTTTAATCTTGCTGAACACCTACTTATTTGGTTTATATATCGAGAATTTTAGTAGATATAACGAATTATATGGATCCATAGGAGCACTTTTAGTACTTATGATCTATATATGGTTGAATTCCAATATATTGTTGCTCGGATTTGAATTGAATGCCTCATTACTTAAAATGAAAAAGAAATCTAAATTAAATTAACTAAACTCAAATTAAAATGAAAAATGTTTTATTGTTATTGTTTGCAATGGTAACTATTGCTTCTGCACCTGCTCAAACTAAGGCTGCCGGTGTTGTTTTACCAAATACTGTTACTTTTGAAGGTGAAAAATTAGCACTGAATGGAGTAGGAGTACGAGAAAAATTTTGGATGGATATGTATGCTGGCGCGTTGTATTTAGATAAAAAGAATGCAGATGCCAATGTGATTGTAAATGGAAATCAGCCAATGGCCATTAAATTGCACATTGTTTCTAAATTGATTACCAGTGATAAAATGATCGACGCCGTGAATGAAGGTTTTGAAAAGGCCACAGACGGTAAAACCTCTGGGATATCCTCGGAAATAGCCCAATTCAAAAGTTATTTTTCAGAAGAGATCCAAAAGAACGATATCTTCGATATGGTATACCTTCCAAAAGAAGGTGTAAAAGTATATAAAAACAATAAGTTGCAAGGAACCATTCCAGGAATGGAGTTTAAGAGAGCATTATTTGGAATATGGTTGTCTAAAAAACCAGCAGATAAAGACCTTAAGAAAGCAATGTTGGGTAAAAGCTAATTGAATCTACTTAAAACTAATTGTTGCACTCCAACTATGAACATGAAAAACCCTACTTTATTGTGCCTCTTGCTTTTTTACATGGGCTTTAACTCTCAGGCACAATCTGTGTTGGGGAAATGGAAGACTGTAAATGAAGAAACCGGTTTATCTACCTCGATTATAGAGATCTATAAAGTAGGGGATGAGCTAAACGGTAAGGTAGTTAGGATCTTGAAGGAAGAAGATAGGGATAGGGTTTGCACCAAGTGCGAAGGAGAATTGAAGAATATGCCAATTGAAGGTATGGTGGTGATGACGGGACTGGAGCGATCTGGGGATGAATATGCCGGGGGGGTGGTAACAGATCCAAAAAGCGGAAAAATATATAGATGCAAGATCTGGTTGGATGAGGATAATCCTGAAAAGTTGAAAGTGAGAGGATATATATCTTTTTTCTACAGAACTCAAACTTGGTTACGAGCAAATTAAAAATTTGAACAACGCATTGTTGAAAAAATCCACTCTTTTAAGGAGTGGATTTTTTATTTGAAGTAAAAAGAAGGTTAAATTTGTAGGTATATCCGCTTTCTTAACCGTATTGCTTTAAAATGTCACATGGAACGTCCCGATAGCAATCGGAATTGTTTCAGAATCTCATTACAATGTAAATCAATACAATATTAAGACCCTGAAATAAATTCAGGGTGACGAGAGAACTATTAGGACAAAAAAAGGATATACATTAAATTTGTTGACCAACTTAAAGATACTGCATGGGTTTTTATATAAATGTAATTCTACCGCTTCCATTAGAAATGCAATTTACCTATGAGGTTTCCCAAACAGAGTCTGAAATCTTGACTCCTGGAATGCGGGTTGCAGTGCCTTTTGGCAAATCGAAAATACATACAGGAATAGTTGCTTCCATCCATAATACTGCACCAGAAAAGTATGAAGCCAAGGAGATTGAGCAGATCCTGGATAACTCTGCAATAATTACTGAAAATCAATTGAAATTCTGGAATTGGATCTCCTCTTATTATATGTGTGCAGGAGGGGAGGTACTTAAGGCAGCACTGCCCGGGGGCTTCTTGTTGGAAAGCGAAAGTTTAATTCAGCTTTTACCATCCGGAACCGGGGATGGTGCAAAACTGGATGATCAGGAATACCTCATTTATGAAGCCTTGCAACGGCAATCGTCCCTTAAGATCAAAGAGATTATGCAGCTGTTGGATAAAAAAACAGTATTACCTGTTATTAATAGGTTGGTTTCTAAAGGAATTGTGGTTGTTAACCAAGAAATTTTCGAGCAGTATAAACCCAAGTTGATACGCTATGTAAAATTGAACGAAAAGCACCTCCCAGAAAATAAAATGCATCTATTGCTAGATGAACTTACCAAGGCCCCAAAGCAGAAGGCGGTGATTTTAACTCTTTTTCAACTACAGGCACAGTCCAAAAAACCCCTTGAGTTAAAAGTGCTTTCCAAAGCTAGTGGAACTTCTACTGCTGTAATCAAGAGCCTAATAGATAAGAAGGTGTTAATTGAATACCATTTACAAAAAGATAGGATCCAATTCAATATCGATGAGGTAGATCAAAAAATGGTATTAAATGAATGGCAACAAACTGCATTTAAAGAAATAACGGATGCCTATCAAGAAACAGATGTTTGTTTGCTACACGGCATTACCTCTTCAGGAAAAACCGAGATCTATATAAAACTTATTGAGCAAACGATTAAGGAAGGAAAGCAGGTGCTCTATTTGCTTCCGGAAATAGCTTTAACAGCTCAATTGGTTTCCCGGTTGCAATCCTTTTTTGGAGAACAAGTTTTGGTGTATCACAGTAAATATTCTGTGAACGAACGCATGGAAGTGTATAAGCATGTTTTAGATAATAATGAGAAAGCAAAGATCATTTTAGGAGCACGTTCTGCTATATTTCTACCTTTTAAAGATTTGGGTCTTATTGTAGTGGATGAAGAGCATGAGACCACTTTTAAGCAATTTGATCCCGCACCAAGATATAATGCCAGGGACGCTTCGGTGGTATTGGCAAAGCTTCATGGCGCAAAAGTGCTTATGGGATCGGCGACACCTTCTTTAGAGTCTTATTATAATGCCACCCATAATAAATACAAGCTTGTTTTTTTAGACCGAAGATATGGGGATGTGTTGCCTCCGGAAATTGAGATTGTAGACCTCAAAGAGAAGTACAAAAAGAAGCAAATGACCGGGCATTTTTCCGATAGATTGTTGGAGGAGATCAAAGTAACCCTCGAAGAAGGGGAGCAGGTGATCTTGTTTCAGAATAGAAGAGGCTATTCCCCAATTTTAGAATGTATTACCTGTGGGCATTCCCCACAATGTCCCAACTGTGATGTGAGCCTTACGTATCACAATCATAACAATCAGTTGCGATGTCACTATTGCGGATATCATATGGCAATGCAAAAGCAATGTATGGCTTGCGAAAGTGTAGAACTCACTACAAAAGGTTTTGGGACCGAGCAAATTGAAACAGAATTGAAATCTTTGCTTCCTGAAGCCAGGATTGGGCGTATGGATTTGGATACCACTCGCGGGAAACATGGACATCAAAAAATAATAAGCGCTTTTGAACAGGAAAGTATCGATGTCTTGGTTGGCACCCAGATGCTTAGCAAGGGCCTCGATTTTAGAAAAGTGAGATTGGTGGGTATTATGAACGCCGATAATTTGCTGAATTTTCCAGATTTTAGGGCACATGAACGCAGTTTTCAACTAATGCTTCAGGTAGCGGGGAGATCTGGAAGGACCAAAAATAGGGGAAAGGTGATCATTCAAACCTATAATCCGCATCATCAGATAGTGAAGCAGGTTTCAGAAAACAACTATTTGGAAATGTACAAGGAGCAATTGGAAGAACGCTACCAATACCAATATCCGCCATATTATAAACTAATAAAATTCACTATTAAGAGTAAGGACTATTCCAAAACCAATGATGCAGCCGATTGGATTGCGAAGTCCTTGGCCAACGTATTTAAGGAGCATGTTCTGGGACCGGAATTTCCACCAGTTGCCAGGATTCGCAACGAATATTATAAAAATATCCTATTAAAGATCCCGCCAAATCAATCCTTGGGAAAAACAAAAAAATATATTCACAAGATCTTGACCACTTTTAAGGCAATTGGAATGTGGAGAAGTGTACGAGTGATTACGAATGTAGATCCTTCGTAATTTATAAATTTTCAATCATGAGGTTACAGAAAAAAGATCGCTTTGCTCAAAGAAACAAGAATAAAGATATAAATTTAACTATAAGTATTAATTTTCAAAATGAAATCTAACCAAAACAAGATCAAATGCATGCTCCTGCATACGCCCACCTGAATAGCATAGTCGGACATGTTAACTACTTCTAATCATTATTAATACTGGGTGCTCGCAAATCTCTGCAATATTTGTCGGACAGCAACAATCCTATCTTATAAATAACTAAGAATACCTAGTGAAAATTATATTGCCTAAAAAAAGAGGAATTTATTGCATCGCGCTTAAAGCTTCAATAAGATTGGTTTTCTTATGCCTGCTTAATGGGAGTTGCTGTTTGTCGATCTCAATGTTCTTGCTATTATAACGTTCAACCTTTTCAAGATTTACTATATAAGACTTATGAATTCTTAAGAACTTATCTGATGGTAACTGCTGTTCAAAAGATTTCATGGTGGCGAGTACTACAAACGTATCCTTTTCAGTAACAAACTTAACGTAATCCCCTAACGCTTCTATGTACTTTAATTTATTAAGAAACACCTTTCTGTTCTTAAGATTGCTTTTTACAAAAATGAAATTTTCGTCTTCTACGGGAACTCCATTGATCTTTAACTGATAAAGATTGATGGCCTTTGCAACTGCATTGTTAAAACGCTCTTTATTAACAGGCTTATGGATATAATCTACCGCATCGTAATCGAATGCTTTAAAGGCATATTTTGTTTTGCCCGTAACGAATATAATTTGAGGTTTATTTGGTAGGTCATCCAAAAGTTCGAATCCGGTAAGGATTGGCATTTCTATATCCAGAAATATCAAATCGACTTCAGTATCCAACAATCCATTTTTGGTTTCAATGGCATTATTGTATTGTGCTACCACCTTTAAATTGGGGTGATCCATAATTAGCTTTACAATAGATAAACGCTGTAAGCTAGAATCATCCACAACTGCGCATTTAAGTAAAATTTCGTCCACGTCTTGATAAGGTTAAGTATAAACAATATTACTCATTAATTTTTAGTAATACAAGGTAAAAGGCAATTTCATCGGACAACAGCCTATTAACCTGCACTAATAAAAAACAAAATGCGCGTTATAAGAAAGGCTTTGTGGATAATAAAAATAATGGTACTTTTGCAGCCAAATTAATTTTAAATCATATTTTTATGAATCACTATGAAACTGTTTTCATCTTGAATCCCGTTTTATCTGATGAACAGATAAAGGAGACAGTTAAGAAATACGAAGATTTTCTTGTTTCTAACGGCGCCAAGATGGTATCCAAAGAAGATTGGGGGCTAAAAAAATTAGCTTATGCAATCCAACACAAAAAAAGTGGGTTTTACCACTTATTCGAATTTCAAGCTCCAGGTGAGGTTATTAACCCATTGGAAGTTGAATTTAGAAGAGAAGAGCGTATGATGCGTTATCTAACTGTACGTTTAGATAAACATGCTATTGCTTGGGCAGAAAAAAGAAGAAATAGAAACAAAGAAAAAGCGTAGTTATGTCATCTATTGAACAACAAGCAAAAGGAAAAAAAGACGGAGAAATCAGGTATTTAACTCCGCTAAACATAGAAACCAACAAGGCTAAAAAGTATTGTAGGTTTAAGAGATCTGGTATTAAATATATCGACTATAAAGATGCAGATTGGTTATTGAGCTTCGTAAACGAGCAGGGTAAATTGTTGCCACGTCGTTTAACTGGAACTTCTTTAAAATATCAGCGTAAGGTGGCTGTAGCGGTTAAACGTTCCCGTCACTTAGCATTAATGCCGTATGTTGGCGATTTATTAAAATAAGAAAGAGGCAATTATGGAATTGATACTTAAAAAAGACGTAGAAAACCTAGGATTTAAAAATGATATGGTAACTGTTAAGCATGGTTACGGTAGAAATTTTTTAATTCCTCAAGGTTTTGCAGATTTGGCAACTCCTTCAGCAAAGAAGGTATTAGCTGAAACTATAAAGCAACAAGCTTTTAAAGAACAAAAGAACATAGATGCAGCTAAAAAACAAGCTGCCAAACTAAACGGACTGGAATTGAAACTTACTGCAAAAGCAGGGGGTGGAGACAAGATGTTTGGATCTATTACCAATGGAGACTTATCTGGGGCATTAGCAAAAGAAGGAGTGGAATTGGAGAAAAAATTTATTACGATCGCCGGTGGGAACATCAAGCGTTTAGGACAATATGAGGCAACTTTGCGTTTTCACCGTGAAGTGATCTCTACCTTTACTTTTGACGTGATAGCCGAGGCTTAATCAAATAATTTATAAGAGCTGCTTAAAGAATATCCACGATATTTTTTGAGCAGCTTTTTTTTATGCTTATTTTAAAAGAACATATTAAAAAGTCTTATTTCTTTTATAATACTAAAATTGTTTGTCCGGAATGTATCCCAAACATAAAAGGGGCGTCATTCTGAACTTGTTTCAGAATCTCATTACAATGAAAATCAACACAATATTGAGACCTTGAAATAAATTCAGTGTGACGAAAGTACTATTGAACAAACAATAGATATACAAGAATAAAAAAAATATACATTTATAACTTTTCAGGATTAAAAGATGAAATATAACAGACTTAGCAAAGAGCAATTTGAAGAATTACATCAGGAATTTATTAATTTTCTTGCCTCACAATCTATAACAGCAGATGAATGGGACGACATTAAACGCGATACGCCCAAGCTTGCAGAGGATGAATTGGATGTTTTTAGCGATTTGATCTGGGAAGGAGTATTGGAAAAAGTAACTTATTTGGAGCATTTTTCTAAGCATCAAATGTATTTGTTCAATATCACCATGGCAGAAATTAAACTTGTCGCAGTAAAAGTAGAGAACGAAGCAATAGATATTACCACCAGGGAAGGGTATCAATGGCTTCAAAGTAATTTGTTAGATGATGCGGTGAACCTTTATACTTCTACCAAAGCGGTAAGCGAGGATAGGAACAAGGATATTTTTGCTTTGATAAAGCAAGGGGCTGTCATTACAAAAGGTAAGTTGTTCGAGTATTTTAACGATATGGTAGAGAATAATTAATTATTCGTACCTCAAGGATTCTATAGGATCTTGTTTTGCAGCTTTATTGGCAGGATAACTTCCTGCAAGAATGGCCACTAAAATAGTAATCCCGGTTGCCCATAACATCGCTTTCCATGGCGTTACAAAGTCAAAGTCGGCTACAGATGCTACGGCATAGCCAATTAAAATGCCGAGTATAATTCCCAAGATTCCTCCTAGTTGCCCAATAATCAATGTTTCCATAAAGAACTGAGTGGCAATGGTACTTTTCTTGGCTCCCAAAGCTTTCCGAATCCCGATTTCCCGGGTTCTTTCCGCCACAGAAACCAACATGATATTCATTAAGGCGATGGAAGATCCAAAGATTGTGATAATAGAAATAATCCACGCAGCAATGTTTAGATATCCAGTAATGGAGAGAATTCTATTGATAAGATCATCACTTTTTTCAATTCCAAAATTATTTTCTTCTACAGGGTTTAGCCCGCGAATGTTTCTGAAAGTGATAATTGCTTCACTTTGTGCAGCTTCCATTAATTCTTTGTCATCCACTTTTACACTGATGTTGTAATTGATATTGGGTTGGGTAAAGATGGATCTCGCTGTTTCAATCGGGATCAATACCCGTAAATCTTGGTTGTTCCCGAAGGTGGAACCCTTGGATTCCAAAATCCCGATTACCTGGAATTTTACTCCTCGTACACTAATCGTTTTACCAATAGGATTTGTATTCTTGAAAATTCCATCGGCAAAATCGGCTCCCAGGATGGCAACTTTGTTGTTGTTCTGAATATCGAAATAGTTGAATTCACGACCATTCTCCAATTTTAGCCCAGAGTTGGTAAGGTAATTCTCGTTGACTCCTAAAACAGACACTTCCGGATCTGTCTTTTCACTTTCATATTTTACTTCGGCATTTCCGGTTCCATTAAAGGAAAGGGACGTCTGGGTTTTCGGAAAAATAAACTCCTCTTTAAAGGTTCTAACTTCCCTATAAGATAAAATAGGATTTATTTTCTCTTTTTCACTTCCACCACGTCTTTGAGTGGTAAATTCATAGCGCTGTAGATTAAAGGTATTGGAACCCATCGAGGCAAAATCGCTACTAATGGTATTTTCCAGTGCACTAACTGCACTAAGAATACCTACCAATGCGGTAATCCCAATTGCGATAATCAATACAGTGAGAATGGTCCTAAGAAGCTGACTTTTAATAGATTCAAAAGCAATCCTTACATTTTCCTTAAAAAGTTGAAACATAATATCTTCGGTCTAACAAAAAGATTAGACTATGAAGATACCTATATGTTACTTAAATTTTGAAATTTGTTTCGGTTCGTTTAAAAATTAAGATATTTGCAGCGGTAATAATATTGAAATAACTGCTGTAAATATCCATTTTTACTTCGTTAGTTTTAGATTTATCGGTTTCAAGTTTTATCCCCCTCAGCTATCCCGTACTTCGGGAGAAGGGGCTAAAAAACATCTCGACTTCGCTCGATGTGACCTTTGAAATAATATTAGAAAAAAAAGGATTTATTATATTAACTTTTTTATTTCGAATATTGTTTACCAACTAGTTTATTAGAATATCACAAAATAAAATTATGGCACAAAAACCCTCGATCCCTAAAGGTACCAGAGATTTTTCTCCAATAGAAGTTTCTAAGCGGACTTATATAATGAATACTATTAAAGCACAATTCGAAAAATTTGGTTTTCAACCTATTGAAACGCCTAGTTTTGAAAACTCAGATACGTTGATGGGAAAATATGGGGAAGAAGGGGATAGGTTGATCTTTAAGATTTTAAACTCGGGAGATTTTCTTAAAAAAGCCGACCAAGAAGCTTATAGTAATTTCGATAGTTTAAAACTCACTCCGTCTATTAGTGAAAAAGCCCTGAGGTACGATCTTACAGTACCTTTTGCACGATATGTGGTTCAGCATCAGAGCGAGGTAGAATTTCCTTTTAAGCGCTACCAGATACAGCCGGTGTGGAGAGCCGATAGACCACAGAAAGGAAGATTTAGGGAATTTTTTCAGTGTGATGCGGATGTTGTTGGAAGTAACAGCCTATGGCAAGAAGTGGAATTCATTCAGCTATATGATGAAGTATTTACAAGTCTTAATCTGGAAGGTGTTAGTATAAAACTTAACAACAGAAAAGTGTTGTCTGGTTTTGCCGAAGTGATTGGGGAACAAGATAAATTAATAGATTTTACGGTTGCGCTGGATAAGCTGGACAAAATAGGGGAAGAAGGGGTTAAAAAAGAAATGCTGGAAAAAGGAATCTCTTTGGAAGCCTTAAAAAATATTCAACCAATTTTCGGACTGAAAGGTAACTTCGGCGAGAAAGTGGATGTGTTAAAGCAAATTCTTTCTAAATCAGAGATAGGAATGAAAGGGGTGGAAGAATTGGAATTTATTCAGAATGTGATTTCAGAACTGCCATTGAAATCTGCCATTTTAGATCTGGATGTTACCTTGGCACGAGGCTTAAATTACTACACAGGAGCTATTTTTGAAGTTGCGCCTCCCGCAACTGTAAAGTTGGGGTCTATTGGAGGCGGTGGAAGATATGATGACCTTACAGGCATCTTCGGTTTAAAAGATATGAGCGGAGTTGGGATTTCTTTTGGTTTGGATAGGATTTACCTTGTGTTGGAAGAACTCGGACTTTTCCCAGATACAGTTACTGCCAATACCAAAGTGTTGTTTATAAACTTCGGCGAAAAGGAAGCCCTTTATGGATTGAAGGCCGTTCAGAAATTAAGGGATGCAGGAATTGCCGCGGAAATTTATCCAGATGCTGCCAAGATGAAAAAACAAATGAATTATGCCAATAGACGGGAAATTCCATTTGTAGTGCTTGCAGGAGAAGAAGAGATGAAAAATCAAGTCTACGGACTTAAAGACATGCTTTCTGGAGATCAGGAAAAAATATCCTTAGAAAAACTTATTGAACGATTGAAATAGATCCTATAATAAATACAAAGGCCCAGAAATGCCATATTTCTGGGCCTTTGTATTTATAGATATTAAATTACATACCCTGTTTTTCCATCATTTCACGCTGAAATTCTTCCAATCCTTCCATTCCTCCATGGAAAATAAGCATTCCAATAAAAGTCAATAAAAACAGTACGCTTAGTATCAAACCTATAATGGCCAAGATTCGTCCTATTTTTACATTTTGATATCCCAAATACATTTCTGGATTTGCATTATAAATTTCCATGGCTTTTTTTGCCAAGATCAAGGTTATAATTGCAAATATTGCACCTACAATCCCATAACAACAGCAACCTAAAATAGATAATATTCCCAAAATTAGTATAAGGGTGGCGTTTGGTAATTCTTGTTTATTTACTTCCATAAGATGACTTTGTTTTTAGTTGGTTTTAGTTGAAAAAATAGTATATTTTAGTTAAATAGCTAGCAGCCAGTACGATTGCGGTAATAAGTATAAGTGTAATTTTAATGAAATAGTCTTTCTGGAATTTATAGAAAAGGTTGAATATCACAAACCCCAATAAAATGAGTATCGGATAGATAGCCGGGAACATAAGAAATGCTCCATGAAAATCGCCATTTAACAATAATATAACTGAACGTTGGCCGCCACAGCCATAACATTCAATTCCAAAAAGCTGTTTATTTAAACAGGGAAGTAATAATTCTTCCATAGTTTCGATTTCCCTCTCTGAGGGTTTATTTTCCCGAGGTTGGCCTCGAAATTTTTAATAGTAATACCCATCCAGGTAATTTCTAACGGATTTGTCTGAGATCGTATATTAATTTGAAATTATCACTTTTTTGGAAATTATCGTAGCATTCTTGTTCGTTATTTTCAGAATATATAAACCTTTGCTTAATTTTCTAGTGGAAAATTCATGATAATGCTCATTAGTAATTCCTTTTTTCCCCAGGATCTTTTTGCCCAAGCTGTCAAAAAGTACAATATCCATAGGAATGGATTGTTCAGGAATCCTTATTTCCAATCTCGATTCGGGATTGTTCTGAAAAATACTATAATTATTAATATCCTTTACAATCTCCCTATTTATATAGATTTGTTCCTTATTGGTATAAGTGAGTTTGAATCTTTCCGAATATTCACCGGCATCCAAATTGAGTATTATGGGACCATTGCTTAGATCGTGATATTTATTGGTAGAAGAGTCCAACAGAAATACTTTAGACTTAAATCCTTTTATTTCAGCAATACTAAAAACTATTTCTGTTGTTTTTGCCAGCACTATAAAAAGAGGAATTTCTTCGAGTTCGTCCAGTGGCCTTACATTAATAATATAATTTTCATCTTCTATCATCCAACCAGCGTTAGAACTTAGCGTTTCAGGGTTAATGGCATCCATTGCATGGTCTGCTGCTATAGTTGCGTTATCGCGAAGCACCAAAAGCAGTTGTCTAATATAGTTGTCCTGTAATTCAATATTCAACCTTAGCATTGGAAACTCTTCGGTTTCTGAACTTTTTAAACCAACTTTCTTGGATTTGAATTGAGATAAAAGCTGATCTTCTTTTATAAAGTTTCGGTATTTATTATCGAATGTGATATTTCCATCCCGACTCCCTATAACAATAAAACCTTGGCCTATCGGAGAGAATCTTCTGGCGTAATAAGCTCCTAAAAGCCCTGTTTCCCCCAACGTATTTCCAGCACCATCAAATTTGTTAAAGATGGCCGGGACATACCCATATATCCCAGCTCCAGGTGAATACACCCCGTAACCGCCCTCATATTCCTTTAAATAGTGGGAGTCTATAAACTGGGAATCCCAGAAATATGCAATGCCAGTAGTGTTTGTATTATCTTGGAGAAAAGCATTAAGGTCTAGAGCAGAAGGGTAAGGGTTGCCAATGAGTTTACTATCGCCCTCCTGGATATCCAATTCATATACCCCTGAATTTGGTTTTCCCCGTAGATCATAGCGTTGTTTATTGCCTGGATTGTTAGGGACATTATAAATATTTATAGCGGTATTTGTGCCGTTCACTCCTTTCATGGTAAAGCCTTCGCCAGGTGGAAGATCAAAATTGTTCCCGATAAATTGCCAGTCGGAATATTCTGTTCCAGAAAATTTATAGATCCATTTATTAGAAATGCTTAAGGGCTGGGAAATTCCATTATAACTTGAAGTGATTATTGCCGGATTGCTTTCGGTTCTAGTAACCGGATCGAAAAATAGGCTTCCAAATCTGCTATTGGTTTCAGTATTACCAACTGGCAAGCTCCAATAATTATAGGTAAAATTGCTGGCGTTTCCTTCCTGAAAAACAGAAATTATTCCATCCCCACTATTGTTAGAATTGGCTTTTCCTTGAAGCAGTTGAGCTTCGTTTCTTAAATAAAGACTAGGTTGTTTATCCAGGTTGGCAATTAAATTCATTTCCTTTTCCACAAATAATAGTGAGCCTTCGGAATATAAATAAATATTTGAATCTTGAGATGGTTTTATGGTTAATTGAGAATGCCCAATGTATGGTACAATAAATAGCACTAAAATGTATATTTGCCTCATCGCCCTGTGATTTTAATTAAAAATAGGGTTTTATTCAATTGAAAAACAACCCTAAAAGGTTTTTAAGTGTTAAATATCAGTATATTATGAATAAAAAACATGGTCAAATCATCAATACTGTCCTTATCGTAATAGGTGGGGGAATATTGATATATACCATTTCTGAAGAGGATAGAAATAAATATTTACAGATTTTAGGCTTGGTAATTTTGATGTTTGGATTGTACCGTGCTACCAATTTCTGGGTAGAAACCAAGGACGATGAGGACGATAACAATGATGAAAAAAGTTAGTTATGAAATTTGAAGTCAATGATAAAGTAGAGGTGCTGGATGACGCTTTGGAAGGAAAAGTGATCAATATGGATGGGGATACTATTTATGTGGAAACTTCTGAAGGATTTTTAATGGAATTTCATGCTTCAGAATTGGTTAAAATAGAAGAGGAGCAGAGTAGGATGATCGCTTCGGAAAATATCCCTATTTCGCAAATAATAAAGGAAAAGCAGCCAACAAAGCGGATTAAGGCTGAAAAGGTAAAGTCGAAGGATCGCAGTGCTCCTCCAATGGAAGTGGATCTTCATATCGAAAAATTGGTAAATTCGTTTAGGGGAATGAGCAATTATGATATTTTAAACCTGCAATTGGAAACCGCAAAACGGCAAATTAATTTTGCTGTTAGCAAACGGATTCCAAAAATCGTGTTTATCCATGGAGTGGGTGAGGGCGTTTTAAAAGCAGAGCTAGATTATCTATTGAGTAGATATGACAACCTTAAATTTTATGATGCGAATTTCCAGAAATATGGATTGGGTGCTACCGAGGTCTATATTTATCAGAACTCTTAATTATCGATTTCGGTAGTTGTAGGGACTATAATTAAAGGCGTAGAGGTTGAATTATATTCTCCTAATCTATAAGATTCAAAGGAAATCACTTCTCCGGTCCCATCTTGATTTTGTAATTGTAAATTTTCTATTTTAATTATAGAGGTGTATTTTACATTAAATTTATTTTCTTTTACGAATGTTACCTCTAGAAAACTACTTGTAACAGTTGGATTTAAATAATTTGCTAATCCCTCTGCGTTAGCATTTTCTAAAACTGTAGGATCTTGAAATTCTTCTGAAACTTCAAATTTTGTTTTTACAGTATCATTGTCATCATCGTCGTCCAAATAATTTGGTATATCATCTTGATCAGTATCTCTATATCCATCTTCATTAACGAAATCCTCATTAGGATTTTCTATTTCTCTAGATGTAAGTACATTATCTCCGTCATCATCTATATCATATTTATCATCAATTCCATCGCCATCTGTATCACCATCAAATTCATCTACGTCCTTTATTCCATCCCCGTCACTATCTGTTGAGTCAAGATAAATTCTTGTAGTAGAAATTTTAACCGTCCCACCAACACTTACAAATTCCTGAATAACCTTTGGACTGCTTGGTGGTAAAGAATTGCAGAAATAATCTGTAGTTATACTGCCATCATAAACACGATAGTTTATTTTGTTATTACTATCAAGATTAAAACTAATATCAGTTTCTGTTTTTGTGGTTAATATGCTTGCTAAATCACTAATTGCGGTATTGCTAGAAACTAGAGAAATGGATTCAAATATATCATCACTGTTTATATTGAAAAAAACTTTTGGTCTACCAATTTTATCACAACTTGATAAAGTATCATCTTCAAAATCAAAATTGTTTATTATGATATCTCCATCATCGCAGGAGGTAAAACCAAGCAATAAAAAAAGGAGATAAAAGTAATTACGCATAGTTTCCGTTTTCCACAAAAATAAAGTATTAGGATTTTATAGCAGAGCATCCTTTAAATAATTTTATTTCTTTTATTTTTGTCTTCGATGAGAAAAGTATATTTAGACAGTGCCGCTACCACGCAAATGCGTGACGAAGTTATAGATAGAATGACAACAGTGATGAAAGATTTTTACGGAAATCCCTCTTCTATACATAGTTACGGAAGGTCATCTAAAGCTTTAATCGAAAATGCTAGAAAGGCCATAGCTTCTATTTTAAATGTCACTGCGGCCGAAATCATCTTTACTTCGGGTGGAACCGAAGCCGATAACCTGGCGCTTAATTCTGCTGTCCGGGATCTAGGGGTGAAGAGGATTATCACTTCTAAAATAGAACATCATGCGGTTTTGTACACCGTAAATCAGCTTAAGGAGTGTTACGAGATCGAGGTGGAATATGTAAATTTGGATACTACCGGAAATGTAGATCTTTTACATTTGGAAGAAGTACTCAGCAATTCTGAAGCAAAAACATTGGTGAGTTTGATGCATGTGAACAATGAAATTGGAAACTTATTGGATGTTCAAAAAGCAGGAACACTTTGTAAAGAACATAAAGCTTTGTTTCATTGTGACGCCGTGCAGTCCATAGGGCATTATAAAATGGATCTTAAGGAAACACCCATAGATTTTACTGCGGTGAGCGCTCATAAATTTCACGGACCAAAAGGAGTTGGATTTGCATTTATTCGTAAAAACAGCGGACTTAAACCGTTGATTTTTGGAGGAGAACAAGAGCGCGGACATCGTGCCGGGACAGAAAGCGTACATAATATTGTTGGGCTGGAAGAGGCTTTTAAATTGGCTTATGCGAACCTAGAAGAAGAGACAGCCTACATAAGTTCTTTAAAAACCTATTTTATAGAGCAATTAGAAGAAAATATTCCAGGAGTGAAATTCAACGGAAATTGTAAGGATTTTACAAAAAGCACGTATACCTTGGTAAATGTTTGTTTGCCAATTCCACCGGAGAAAGCTTTAATGCTCTTGTTTCAATTAGATCTTAAGGGGATCGCTTGTTCTAAAGGTTCTGCTTGCCAAAGTGGAAGCGATAAAGGCTCCCACGTTCTAAGCGCTTTCCTTTCTGAAGAAGATATGAACAAACCTTCTCTTAGGTTTTCCTTCTCCAGATTTAACACTAAAGAAGAACTGGATTATGTGGTTGCGGTGCTTAAAGAGTTTATGGAGAGTTGAGATTTTTGAATAATTGATAATTCTATTCTTATGTCATCCCGACCTTAGGACTATCGTGTGGACACAATTATTTACTAGTTTAAGGGATTAGCATTAATTTTACTCAAAAAATGAGAAGGGGGCTCACAGGCTTAGGGGATAAACGTTTGGTTTATCGGGGCAACAAGATTTTATCGGACCTGTTCAGCAAGAGCGTCCATTCGATCCGTCAGCTCAGCAGGAACGAATCAGACGCAAAGGCCGTTTACCGTTTTTTGCAGAACGATAGGGTCAGTGAAGAAGATATAGTAGAGAACCTGGTACATAATTGCCAGATGGCTTGTGCGGGCAAATTTGTTGTCTGTATCCAAGATACCACGGAGGTCAACCTAAGCAGCCATGGTAATAGGATCAACAAAGATGGCTTTGTGGGCACGACCAATGCGAAGAATTCCCAGGGACTGGGGTTCTTTGTCCACCCAAGTTTGGTCTTGGATGCCGTGAGCGGCACCCCCTACGGCTATTCTGATATTAAGATCTGGAACAGGTCCTTGGACTTCAAATCAAAGCATGAAAGACAGTACGGCAAGCTGCCCATGGAAGAAAAAGAGTCCTATAAGTGGATAGAGGTGTCCAAAAACACACAGGCCTCACTAAGGGACGTGGTAGCGGGAATGGTGATCGTACAAGATAGGGAAGGGGATATCTACGAACAGTTTGCAAGCATACCAGATGCACGAACAGATCTATTGATAAGGGCCCGTGCGGATAGGACCTTGGCGGATGGGTCAAAATTGTTCAGCTGCCTGGCGGACCAGCCCTGTCAAGGGTCCTATGAGGTACAGGTGGATGCCTGTGCAAAGACCAGAAGGAAAAAAAGGACCGCAAAAATTGAAATCAGATATAAAGAGGTAGAACTGAAAAGGACCAGGGCGGCCAGCAAGGCAGTGGCGCCCAGCATAAAACTATATCTGGTGGAGGCCAAAGAGGCTAACCGGACCGGACCGGACAGGGTGTGCTGGAGGTTATTGACAAGCCTGCCCATAGAGACCCTGGAAATGGCAGAAATGTGCGTGGAATGGTATAAGTGGAGGTGGACGATAGAAGAGGTGTTCAAGATATTGAAAAAAGAGGGCTACAATATCGAGGCGTCAGAGCTGGAGCATGGGTCATCGGTAAGAAAACTGAGCTTGTTGATAATGGAGGTCATCATCCAACTGTTCTTGATGCGGCTGGCGTATGCAGTACCAGAAGGAGAGATGAGCGCCGATAGCTGTTTCACGGAAGAAGAGCAAGCGTTTTTAGAGCACCAGATAATAAGACTGGAAGGTAGGACAGGGAAACAAAAAAACCCGTACAAGGAAAAAGGGCTAAAAAGATATGTTTGGGCGATAGCTAGACTTGGCGGATGGAAAGGCTATGAAAGCAAAAGGCATCCCGGCATAACGACCCTATGGATAGGACTGAAATATTTTAAGGCGGCCATGGAAGGGTGGACGATTCATAAAGATGTGTCCACACGATAGGACCTTAGGAGGGATCTCTAGTTAAATTGTTCCTCTTGTATTGAGATTCTTCAGATCACTACGTTCCCTTCAGAATGACAACTCTTTTTATTGTTAACTTGACCCAGTAGGATCTGCTCTGAGATCCTTTAACAGTCTTAATTCGAGGTGATTTTAAATACGTCGATTTCCTATGCTAAGTATTTTTTTTTATCGGGTTTCAGGATGGCATTTGCTGTTCTTTAAAAACCTATTTTCTAAAAAAAGTAGCTTCGTAGGTACTGCTGTTGCCCACATTATCTGTTACGATCACCTTTAATTTGTTTTCGGTTTCTATAAGCACAGCATCACTAAAATTATGAGTTAGCATATTGTTCTTATACTCATATTCCATCAAAATAAATTTGCCGTTGACCGTTGCCCGGTAGCTTTTTATCCCAGAAAGGTCATCTGTAATCTTTAGTTGTAGATCGCTGTTACTTGAAATCCATTGTCCGTCCTTAAAGTTTACTGGAGTGATGGAAGGAGGCTTGATATCCGCCACCAACGTATAATCCCCAAAAGTACGAACACCTGTGGTAAACCTATTTTCTTTTTTATAGGTGGTAGAATAACTTGGCCTTCCGCGATATCCCAATCTGGCAATGAACATCTTTTCCTTGCTCTCTGCAGAATACTTGCTTACATCAAAACCAATGGTAATATTACTGTGAATGGGAGTATCATCCTTATGAAAATGAAGGGTGTCCCCGGTAAAAGAAATATCCAAAAAGGTATCTTCATACAAACTACCCTTTGGGATATACACATCTATTCCGTTTTCTTCAATGGTAAAGGCTTGCGCAGCTTTTGCAAGATAATCGGTCTTTTTGGCGTTTTTTGCAATTGGCTTAGTAGGTTGCTCCCCTTTAATTGGCACTCGTATCACGCGTTCGTTCCCAGCAAAATCACGGATAGTAATATTATATAAATAGGTTAAACTGTCCTGAATATTGATGGTTCCTTTATTTACCACATTTCGGTAAACACTTAACGGATTGTTTGGTTGCACATATAGCCTTGTGATCCTGCTTTTATTGTTACTGAAATATTCATAATCTATCATTTGGTTTAAATGCCGTGACTCTGAAAATGAAAAGCGATCGAAATTTAGCTGAAAAATGGAGTCTCCATTTAAAACAGCATCTATTTGATAGATCCCGTTATTATTGGCTGCGCCGTCCTGTTTGTCTGTAGTATCCACACCAAAAGCAACCTCACCACAGGCATTTATTTGTTCAGCCTTAAAAGAACCATCTTTAAGCGGAGTAAGTTTAACCCGTTGCCGTTCTCCAGAACTGTTCACATGCGCGTTCTCTCCCAAAGGATACACCCACAAACTATTTACGGTGGGAGCTTGAGTATCCTTGATCTCAATTCCGAATAAATTAGGGTTCATAGGTCGCTGTTGGCCATCCCTTATTTCAAAATGTAGATGTGGGCCACCACTTCCACCGGTATTCCCACTAATAGCAACCAATTCACTGGCAGTAACCTTTAGTTCATTGGCCTTTGGGAAAAGCTCTATTTCATATGTTTCTTTGGCGTATTGCTGCTTTTTGATATATGCTTCTATTTCTGGGGAAAATTTTTGAAGATGACCATACACCGTTGTAAATCCATTTGGATGCTGAATATAGAGCGCCTTGCCATAGCCATAATGTTGGATATTGATCCTGCTTACAAAACCATCTCCTGATGCTAAAACAGGAAGTCCTTCCCGCTGTTGGGTCTTTATATCCATCCCAGAATGAAAGTGATTGGAGCGCAATTCCCCAAAAGTTCCCGAAAGCACCAAACCTACATCCAAAGGGTTTTGAAAGAAATCTGAAGGTATTTTGGATTGGGCGTTTAAAGCAGCATTTAAAAGCAATAATGTGAGGGCAAAAATCTTCTTCATAGTCATATTAAGCAGCATTTTTATGGGGCGATAAATATAAATAAACTTTTAGAAATAATTAAAGCTTTGGTTTAATGTAACTTAGATTAAATTCAATGTATTTGAAAAATAGCTCTAAAAGTATTGGGAAATTTCAAGCGGTATGTTAACTTTGTGAATATTAGTAGCACGTTGAGCTTTTATGAGTGATTTAACGGAAATAGTTGATAGTCTTGAAAATAGAATTAGCAAGTTGCTTCATAAGTATGAGGCTACAAGGCAGTCACAGCATTCAATTCGGGAAGAATTAGCAATTTTGAAAATTGAAAATGAGCGTTTATCTGAAGAAGTGAAAAATTCAGAAAAACGAATTCAAACACTAAAAGCCGCCAACGCAATGCTAGGCAGTAACGATTATAAGAAAGAAACCAAGCTCAAAATAAACGGTTTAATAAGGGAGATTGATCAATGTATAGTTCAACTTTCAGAATAAAAACAATAAATGTCCGACAAGCTTAAAATCAAATTATCTATTGCAGATCGCGTGTATCCTCTCACCATTCAGGCTGAACAGGAAGAAGGCTTGCGCAAGGCTGCAAAGAAGATAGAAGCGATGATCAAGCAATTTGAGCAAAGTTATGCCGTAAGGGACAAGCAAGATGTATTGGCTATGTGCGCCTTGCAATTTGCCGCCCAGACCGAGCAAAAATCTATAGATAATACTAGCGAAGTGCAACTGATGGAAGAAAAATTGAGATCGCTCAATAATCTTCTTCAGGAACAATTAGCTACCTAGTTCTTTTAAATAGCATTAAGGTTTACTGCCTGTATTAGTGATATATATTTGATAAACTCAACACGAATTCTTTGAAAAGGGTGAGTTTAAGCTGTAAAAGCGTGCCGTCTTAGAGCGGATACTTGATCAGCTTGTTAGCCCTAAACTTATTTTAAGGGGTTTATACAAAATTTGATCTAGTACAGGCTTTTTTATACAATTAAATTAAATATATGGAATCAATAATAATTATGATAGTTGTCGGGATAGTGGGTGTAGCAATTGGTTTTGCGGTCGCTAAATATCTAGAAAAGAATCATGCTTCAAAAATCACCAAAGGTGCCAAGAAGTCGGCAGCTGCAATTTTAAGGGAAGCAAAAGCTGATGCCGAGAACATCAAAAAAGATAAAATTCTTCAAGCTAAAGAGAAGTTTATAGAATTAAAGACTGAACACGAGAAAGTAATCCTTTCCCGTGATAAAAAGATCCAAGATTCAGAAAAAAGGACCCGCGATAAGGAATCTCAAGTATCTAGTGAACTAGCCAAGAACAAGAACCTTAATAAGGATTTAGAAGATAAAATAAAGGACTACGATCATAGAAATGACTATCTGGAGAAAAAGAAACAGGATATAGATAAGCTGCACCACAGTCAAATCCAACAGTTGGAAGTGATATCTGGATTATCTGCGGAAGATGCGAAGTCGCAACTTACAGAAACTTTAAGGGATATTGCAAAGGCCGATGCCATGGCACTTATTCAGGATACCATAGAAGAGGCCAAATTAACCGCGCAGCAAGAAGCAAAGAAAATCATTATAAATACCATTCAGCGAATAGGTACAGAAGAAGCTATTGAGAATTGTGTTTCTGTGTTTAACCTAGAGAGTGACGATGTTAAAGGTAGAATAATTGGTAGGGAAGGTAGAAATATTAGGGCGATAGAGGCCGCGACCGGAGTAGAAATTATTGTGGATGATACTCCTGAAGCGATTATTCTCTCTTGTTTTGATAGTATTCGTAGGGAGGTAGCCCGTTTATCCCTTCATAAATTGGTTACAGATGGTAGAATACACCCTGCTAGAATTGAAGAGGTTGTTAAGAAAACCAGAAAAATGATAGATGAAGAAATTATAGATATAGGGAAGCGTACTGTTATTGATCTTGGAATTCATGGATTACATCCAGAATTGATCAAAGTGGTGGGTAGAATGAAATACCGTTCTTCTTATGGACAAAACCTATTGCATCACTCAAGGGAAGTAGCAAAACTATGTGGGGTGATGGCAGCAGAACTTGGCCTGAACCCTAAATTAGCGAAACGGGCAGGACTATTGCACGATATTGGTAAAGTGCCAGATACCGAAACAGAAATACCGCACGCAATCCTCGGAATGCAATGGGCAGAGAAATATGGAGAAAAGCCAGAGGTATGTAATGCAATTGGAGCCCACCATGATGAAATAGAAATGACCTCTTTACTATCTCCCATCATACAAGTATGTGATGCGATAAGTGGTGCAAGACCTGGAGCAAGAAGGCAAGTGTTGGATTCTTATATCCAAAGACTTAAAGATCTTGAGGAAATTGCCTTTGGATTTGGAGGGGTTAAGAAAGCCTATGCGATCCAAGCAGGTAGAGAGTTGCGGGTTATCGTGGAGAGTGAAAAAGTGACAGATGATAAGGCTGCAAACTTATCTTTCGAGATCTCACAAAAGATCCAAACAGATATGACGTATCCTGGACAGGTTAAAGTAACTGTAATTAGGGAAACCAGGGCAGTGAACATTGCTAAATAGGTCTTAGTACTGAATAATAAAAAATCCCGCACTCAGCGGGATTTTTGGATTTATGGGAATGGTGCAAACCCTATTTTTCGTCGTAGATATCGCTATAACTGTTGCCTTTGGTAACAAAAAATTCGCCTGTAACGTACCTAAAACGTTCATCTAGACCAGCTATTTGTTTTAGATCTTCTTCATCCAGTTTAAGACCTGTACTTTCTAGGTTTTCAATTATCCTGCCTTCATTCGTAGACTTTGGGATTACGGATGTTCCCCGTAGCGTGTTCCAATTTATAACAATCTGGGCAGGAGAGGCTCCATGTTTTTTTGCAATTTTTTGGATCACCTTATTTTTTAAAAGCGAAGGCTCATCGGGAGCTTTCATTGCATCGGTTCTATCTCTGCTTCCTAAAGGTGAATATGCGGTAAGGTGAATATTGTTCTTACTGCAAAATTCCAACAATGAGTTTTGTTGCAGGTAGGGGTGCAATTCTACCTGATTCACTTCTGGGCCTTCCTCGGTCTTGGATAAAAGGTCTTCTAATTTGGTTGCACTAAAATTAGAAACTCCCACATGCCTTGTAAGACCTGTTTTTTTTGCTTCCAACATCTTTTTCCAGGTTTCTATAATTGGGGCTTCTTCCAAAGACAAGTAATCCTCATCTTTTTCCGGGTTAGTGACACCTGGTTTAAAGGCTACCGGCCAATGAATAAGATAAAGATCCAAATAATCCAATTGTAGATCTTTTAATGTTTGTTTTAGTGCAGGAATTACATCTTCAGGTTTGTGCGCATTGTTCCAGAGTTTGGAAGTGATCCATAGTTCCTCCCTTTTTACAATGCCTTCTTTTAGAACTTCAGAAAGTGCTTCTCCTATTTCTGCTTCATTCCCATAAATAGCAGCACAATCTATATGTCTATAGCCATTTTTAATGGCAGTTTTTAAAGCGTTTCCTACTTCTCCTTTATCAGATTTCCAAGTGCCTAGTCCTATAGCAGGCATTTTGTCCCCATTTTTAAATTTCAAATACTTCATTTTTATAATTTTTACTGAATTTACTTAGGAAGGAGCTTAATAAAAAATTAAAGCAGGGCTTTAGCAAAACATTAGTAATTGCTTCTGGGATGAAAACTATGTATTACTTGTTTTAAATGGCTTTTGTCCACGTGCATATAAATTTCTGTGGTTGTTATGCTTTCATGGCCCAACATGAGTTGTATGGCTCTTAAATCGGCTCCATTCTCCAATAGATGGGTTGCAAAGGAATGCCTAAAGGTATGCGGACTTGTTTTTTTATGAATTCCAGCTTGTTTGGCAAGATTCCGAACAATGGTAAAGATCATGGCTCGGGTAAGTGATTTCCCCCTTCGGTTTAAGAATACAATATCTGAAGCTTTAGGATGTATGGCATTATGGTTCCTGGAATTTTGAAGATATTCAGTAATATAATCCTGCGTTGTATCACTTATGGGAACAAAGCGTTGTTTATCTCCTTTCCCGGTTACCTTAATAAAACCTTCCTTAAAAAACAAATCAGAAATTTTTAGATCCAATAGTTCTGAAACCCGGAGTCCGCAGCTGTACAAGGTTTCAATAATTGCCTTATTTCGCTCTCCTTGTGCACTGGAAAGGTCTATATTAAATATCATTTTATCTATTTCAGCAAGGGAAAGCACATCTGGAAGTTTCCTTCCAACCTTGGGAGATTCTATGATTTCCATGGGATTATGTTCTCTATAGCCTTCAAAGATCAAAAAGTCAAAAAAACTTTTCAATCCTGAAATTAATCGAGACTGAGATCTGGGATTTAATGATTTGGCAACTTCAAAAATAAATTGTTGGAGTATCTCTGAGGAAATTTTTATTGGAGAGATAGAAATGTTATTTTCTTCAAGATAGTTAATAAGTTTATGAATATCCAAAGAATAGTTAGCAACAGAATTAATGGATAATCCCCGTTCTATCAACAAATAATTCTTATAGTCTAGCGAGGCTTCCTTCCAATTCATGTTTAAGGTTATTAACAAATAGCTAGGCTATAATTAGTAATACTTTAAGATCGAATAACGCTTCCTTAACAAATGTAGGACTAATTTTGTTGGCTAACAGTAAATAGAAATAAATGAAAAAATCAATTTTATTAATAGGAATGGCTTTGTTGAGCATAGGTAGTTTAAGTGCTCAAGAAAGTGTTTATTTTGGTGTAAAGGGAGGACTTAACCTTAGCACTTTTAGGGGAGACGGTTTTGGGGATTTTGATAATCCAAGTTCCAGAACTTCTTTTAACTTGGGCCTTTTAGCAGAAATCCCGCTCTCAGATAAGTTTTCTGTTCAGCCAGAGGTGCTGTATTCTGGTCAAGGATATGATATTGCTAGCAGAAATAATGCTAATGATGTAGAATATCAATTAGACTATATTAATGTTCCTGTATTAGCAAAATATTACTTAATAGAAGGACTTTCTATTGAAGCAGGACCACAAATAGGTTTTCTAGTGAATAGCGAAATAGACAGCAACCCAAGTGGGGATGGTGGAGATGTAGCATTGAATGAAGATCAATTTAACAAAGTAGATCTTAGTTTAGGATTAGGAGCTTCTTACAAGTTTAGAGGTGGTTTCTTTGTAAATGCACGTTATAACTTTGGTTTATCTGATGTTTACGATGATTCTTATGTAGGTTTCAAGAACAGCGATGTAAAACATTCTGTATTCCAAGGAGGAATTGGATTTATGTTTTAGAGATCCAATAATCAGTATTAAAGGGCGCAACTGTAAAGTTGCGCCTTTTTTATTTGTATTTCATCCTAACTTATTGATAATCAATGTAAATAAATCCTTTCATTGTGTGTTTATTTGTTGTTTGCTCATATTTTTTTAATAATTTTAAGTAACTAATCTTAAAAATAACAATTATGAAAA
Organism: Gillisia sp. Hel_I_86; assembly: GCF_007827275.1. Taxonomy (NCBI): domain Bacteria; kingdom Pseudomonadati; phylum Bacteroidota; class Flavobacteriia; order Flavobacteriales; family Flavobacteriaceae; genus Gillisia; species Gillisia sp. Hel_I_86. The sequence goes on from NZ_VISE01000001.1 coordinate 3,512,536, forward strand.
AATTACTGGTTCTATTTGTAGTTATCTTTTTCACAGCTACTTCTGTTTACAGTCAGGGCAATTTTAGGTTTGGTGCAAATGGGGGAATTCCTGTTGGGGATGTAGAAGATATTTCAAATTTCCATGTGGGAACAGATGTCGCCTACATGTTTAATGTTGCTGAAATGTTGGATGTAGGTGCGATGGTGGGATATTCTCATTATTTTGCAGATTCTGACGATGCCCAGTTCCTGCCGATTGCTGCATCTGGTCGTTTTGGTCTTTCCTCCCTTTATTTAGGGGCAGACCTTGGGTATGCTATAGGAATAGATGATGGAAATGATGGCGGGTTTTATTATAGGCCACTAGTTGGTTATAAAATTGGGAAATTGGGAATAGCTGCTTCCTATGAAGGTATAAGTATGGATGGGGGATGGAGTTTTAATTCCATCAACCTTGGGATAGAATTCGGCTTGTAGTTTTTTTACAAATAATTCAAACTATTACAAAATAGACTGATTTTATTACACATGAAAAATCGAGTAAATAAAGATGTAATAAATTTGTATATTCATGAAGTGTAATATCCTGATAAAGAACCTCATTATGTTCCGATAGCTATCGAAATTGTTTCAGGATTGGATTTCAATTTTGAACAATATTTTTATTATAATTATATTATTGTTATGAAAATTGGTATAAGTTAAGTATTATATTATTTTTTTATGATAATATTTGAAATAATAAAAATAAATTATATGTTTGATTGCTAAATAATAAAATATCTTAAAATAAAAAACACATTTACTTTTCTGGTAGTTGCTTTTATGACTCTACCTGTATTACAAGCTCAGGAATTCTTTAAAATAGGAGCTAAGGGAGGGGGTGAACTTTGCCAATCTTAATGGGAATGCAGAGAATGTCGATATTCGTACTAGTTTCCATCTGGGTCTTGTAGTGGAAATTCCAGTTGAAGAAAGTTTTTATTTTGCACCTGAGGTTTTATATTCATCCCAGGGTGCAAAATTTAGTGATGAGGGTTTCGATGGAAACTTTAAACTTGATTATATCCAAATTCCTTTGGTGGCCAGATATTATGTATCTAATGGATTTAGTTTGGAAGCAGGTCCCCAAATTGGATTTTTAACCTCATCCGAAGTTGAATTAGAGGATATGGGAGTTGATGGCAAAGATTTTTTTTCTGGTTTTGATTATGGTGTGAATTTTGGTTAAGGGTATAAATTACCTGCTGGAATTTTTCTGCAGGGTCGTTATAATCTTGGTTTAGCCAAGCCAACGTATTGGATTCAGAAGAATTTGGTGATGAAAAATCACAGAACTCTGTTGTTGAACTATCTTTTGGGTATATGTTTTAATTTTTTTAACTCAATGACTATAAAGCGGAAGTTATTTTCCAATGTGGATTGACATTGGAGTTCATTTAAATGCTCATATATAAAATTTATGCCACCAAATGCATTTAATTGCTTGCGATTTATTGTTTTCATAACGTGTTCGTAAGAATCACTAATTTAAGTGAAAAACACAAAACCGCAAAGCCTCTTTAATCAAGGTTTTGCGGTATGTTTTGTTGATAACTTACGGATTTTAGAACTTATTTGAAAGAGCATTATGAAGAATCTGAAGGTTGCAGGTTAAAAATGATAACCGACAAAAAAAGAGAACAAACAGAAATTTCTAATGGTCAAACAAAACCTGCGTAATCGGGATAATTATTTTTCCAACAGCTCCTTAACCTTCGCTTCCAAAGCATCACCTCGAAGATTTTTAGCTACAATTATTCCATTTTCATCCAAAAGGAATGCAGCAGGAATCGCTCGCACATTATATAAAGTAGCAACAGGATCGTTCCAGAACTGTAAATTGGATACTTGCTCCCATGTTAAATTATCATCTTTGATCGCTTGCATCCATTTTTCTTTTTGACCAGCTCTGTCTAAAGAAACCCCTAAGATATTAAATCCCTTATCGTGATATTTTTCATACACTTTTACAATGTTGGGGTTTTCTACTCTACATGGCTTACACCACGCGGCCCAAAAGTCGATCAATGTTACTTTGCCTAAAACATCTTTAAGGGCTATTTCTTCTCCTTGCGGATTTGGAGCCGTAAACTCTGGAGCTTTGCTTCCTATCCCTACCTTGCTTCGTTTGTCCAAATTCTCTTTTAATGCCTTAGCCAAAGATGTTTGTTTGATCTTTTCTGAAAGGTTCCCGTATAGTTCTTTTGCTTCATTTGCAGGAGCTCCCATATTTATCATGTCTGAAAGGATTAAAATAGAAACAAAATTATCGGGATTTTCTTTAACCACTTTTTTCTTATATGCCAGGTCGCTATTTATAAGGCCTTCTTCCTCTTTTTGCAGGTTAGCCATTGCAGAAGAATCTCTTGTGGTGGCCTGAGTTCGTAGGTCTTTTCTAATTCTCATTACCTTGGAATTCAGCTCTTTAATATGATCTAGGTAGGTGTAGAGCAATTTGTTCTCTTTTCCTCCTTCAACCACAGATGCTTGCAAACTATCTTTATAGATCTGGAATTTTATAGGCTCATTTTCTGAAACAAATAGAACGTTTCCTCTAACTCCTTCTACGTTAAGAAAGTTTAAATTAGAAGTTGTAACTTCTGGTAGGTCCAACATGAATTTCCCATCTTTTACTGCAACCGAATCTAGTTTTAAAGGCTGAGTATTTTCATCGAGTTCAGATAGGTAAACCATCTTTCCATCTTCGATGTTTTGAAGATCCCCCGAGATGGAATATCCTTCTTTTTCCTTGTTGCATCCAAGGATACTTAGTACTGCTGTAGCTATTATAAGTCGTTTCATTTAAGTTTGTTTTTGGCAAAAATACACAACTCACTTTGGATTGTTGAATTAAGTTTGTAAAAAAATGTTAATTTCAAGGCTTGGCAGGTAGCGCGCTAAAAGAAATAGTAATTTTAAGCTTTAAAAAAATTTATGAAAAATCAAATTCAGGATTTTCCTTTAGATATAAAAATAAGTTTCCATAAAATTATAGAAGAGTATAAACTTCAATTGGACGAGGAGCAAAGTAGTATATCCAAGGAGTACATGGCAAAGGTATTGGAATATGTTTCGTCCTTTCCAAAACTCGAGGAAGGAATAGAAGACCCTAATGATTTATCTAAATTTAAAGATGTAATTAAAATTTTATTGGATGAGCTTTTTCCAAAAATTTTAAGTAAAAATGAAATTAAAGCAGCTACGGTACCTTTTCATAATTTAATCTTTAATACATCTAAGCGTTTTAAAAAGATTTTGGATAATGCAGGGGAAGGATTCGAGCTTTCTATGCGGAATTTAAATGAGGATATGTTCTATATCTATGGGTGTATTCTAATACTTAACCATCACTACAATTATAAAATAGATTTCTCAAGGCCTTTATATTATGATATTCCGGATGAGACAGGGATATTAAAACATTATAGATTGGCATTGAATGCCGATTTTATCGATATCGAAAAAGGGAAGAACGCTGTTGAAATTACAGAGGACGATGTAGATCTTTTAATACAAAACATAGAGGATGTAGCATTTTGGAAAAAGAAGTTCCCGCCATTAAGTTGGATATTCAAAGGTTTTATAATCATTAATCTTACCGATGTTACGGTAGACGATGCAATCTCTGACCTTAAAACCACGCTGCTTCACAAGGAATCTTCCAATGAAGAAGAATTATTGAAATTTGAGGAGATTTTTCAATCTATTTATAGGATTCCGGATATTAGGGTTGGTTTTACCATGTTCAATAAAAACCGGATGGTTTTTGAGCGTATGGATAATCAAGATTCCTTTAGTTTTATTCTAAACGATAAACAGGAAAGTAATTGTAAAGAGAGCATCTGTAGTAAAACCTTTAAAAAGTTAATAGAAGAACAAACCTATTTTACGATTACGAACGTAGAGCGTTACGCCAAAGAAACAGGGAACAATTTATTGTCACAAAATCTTTTAAAGAATAATGTGATGAGCTGTATTCTGGCACCCATAGCCGTTGAAAATGAACTATGGGGAATTTTGGAAATAGTATCTTATAGAAAAAATGAATTAAACAGTATAAATGCCATTAAACTGGATGATATACTTCCCTATATAGTTACTGCCATAGAACGAAACAGGAGTGAGTTCGAAAACAAGGTCAAGGCGGTGATTCAAAGTGAATGTACGGCAATACATCCAAGCGTGTTATGGATTTTTGATAGGGAGGCAAAGCAATTTATTAAAGATCTCAACAAAGACGGATTAGCTTCCTTTAAGGATATTGCGTTTAAAGATGTGTATCCACTTTATGGCCAAATAGATATTGTAGGTTCTTCTGATGCCAGAAACAATGCTATTCAAAACGATCTAATGCACCAGCTGGAAGAGATAGAACATATTATAGATATGGCCTACCAGATAGAGAATATGCCCATTTATGATCAGGTGCGGTTTAGGATTACAGACTTTAAAGAAGATCTTCAAGACACTTTAAACGCTTCAAGCGAGCAGCGGGTCTTTAATTTGCTTCAGAAAGAAGTGAACCCGTTAATGGAACATTTAAGTAGCCAATCCAAGGAACTGAAGAAATTAGTAGAGAAATACCAAAAGCAATTGAATCCTGAAACAGGGATTATATATAATCATCGTCAAAATTATGATGATACGGTGCAGCGAATCAATAGGACAATGGCGAGGTTGCTTGATAAAAAACAAGTAGAAGCTCAAAAAATATATCCACATTATTTTGAAAGGTATAAGACCGATGGGGTGGACCATAATATTTATATTGGTGCTTCCCTTACCAATAACAAGCCTTTCAATGAAGTGTATTTATACAATCTTAGACTTTGGCAGTTGGCCACCATGTGCGAGATGGAAAACAAATTCTATCAGCTTCAAAAAAACACCCCTATACAATTGGATGCGGCTTCTTTAATATTGGTTTTTAACAGTACCTTATCTATTCGATATAGAATGGATGAAAAGAAATTTGATGTGGATGGCACCTATAATGCGCGTTACGAAATCATCAAAAAACGCATAGACAAGGCGTTTATTAAAAATACGGAGGAGCGAATTACGCAAAAAGGGAAGATCTCCATTGTGTATTCCCAAAGCAGTGATGAACGGGAATATTTAAGGTATATAAAATACCTACAGATCAAACAATACCTGGGAGACGAGGTGGAACTACTGGAACTGGAAGACGTGCAAGGAGTAATTGGCCTAAAAGCTATCCGGGTAAATGTCCTATATCACCCGGATGAGAATGCTTTTGATAAGGCGATCACTTATGAGGGCCTAATGGATTATTTAAGGTAAAAAGCGATCACAAAACTTAATACCGATGCTATTATCCCTACCATAAATACGGTATAAGTTAATCGCAGAAGCATGTACTTTCTATGCAATACCTTTCCTAAAAGGTGAAGATCCAACATAAGGGATTCATATACATAATCCTTGTCCTTAATTATCTCGTTAATTCCCCATTTAAACTGATCGAAGGGCATTTTATGAAAATTCCCAAAGAACAGTAGGTTTACATCCCTGCTTTCAACCTGTTCTTTAGTGAATTCGCCCGTGGTTACATTTGGTCTAGTAGACATAATAGATAAAATGATGGATGCCACACTAAAGATTACCAGGATCAGGGTGGGGATCAATAAGTGCTTATTGGTCACTGCATCTAATTTTGGGATAATGTTCGCCAAGGCAAGGGAGATAATAATTGCATTTACAGAAAGCAAAATATTGGCTTTGGTATCGGCAATATCACTTAGCTTTATATGGTTTCGCATGGTGACCCTAAACAAGCTTTGAATGCTTCTTTCGGGATTGTTATTTTTATATTCCGCCTTAAGCCGGGCTTTGGTTTCTTCTTTTTTTAGTTTCTGAACTTTCTTTGTCCGTTTTTCTAATATTTCTGAAAGATTATTGTCTTTCCCAACTTTCCAGTGCTTTGATGCATATTCTGTATGAAAATTATGCTTATCTGTAAACAAATGTACGTTCTCGGCCAACCATTCCTCAGAAGAATAATTATGAATGTTCAGCAATTGTAATTCCTGCCGTAATAACTCGCTGGTTTCTTCAAAATAGTCTTTTGCAAGATGGGAACAGTCTGCATCCCTAATAATTTTTTCAAGTTTGGTCTTAGGAGTAGTTTCAAATTTGGTAGCCATGATGCATTTTGAAACCAACTCAATGGTCTCTTCGTCTGCATTGTTATCCTTTAAAAATCGCTTGGCAATTTTTACGCTTTCTTCCTCATGTCCTTCAAACTTTACAGTGTACCCAGTATCATGGAGCCAAGCAGATAAGAGCAATACCTCTTCTTCTTTAACATTTATTTCCGAATTCTCAATTAATTCTTTAGTACTTTTAACCACCCGCTTCGTGTGGTTGTAATTGTGATAAACATATGTATTTGGCAGTTTTTCCTTGAACAAATCAAGGACGAACTTATCTGCCTTTTTTAGTAATTCTGTCATATAAAATGTGATTAGATATGGAGCCAAATTACAAAAAAAAATGCCCTTTGGATTTTTATGAAAAAAAATATTATTTTTCTAACTTTATTAGCCATTTTACTACTTGTTGGATGTTCTACCTACGATCCAAAATATAGAGAAGGCGAACCAACCAAGAATTTCAACTATCCTACAGATAAGAAAATCGAGAAATCTTTTTACTTGTTGGGAGATGGCGGCTACTCCCCTCCCGGTGGAAGTTCCAAGGGCTTGATTGCCCTAAAGAATTATATGGATTCTGTAAAGGTGACAGACAATTACACGCTAATTTTAGGAGATAACATATATCCTGTAGGGATGCCCCCCAAGGATAGCCCAGAGCGTGAAGCTGCCGAATATAGATTGGATGCCCAATTGGATGCGTTCGAGACATACGAAGGAAATGTGGTGGTTATCCCTGGAAACCACGATTGGTACAATGAGGGGGTAAAAGGTCTGGAACGAGAGCGGGATTATTTAAAAGAGAAGGTGAAGACGAATTTAATATGGGCTCCAAAAACAGGATGTGGTCTAGATGTAATAGAAATTTCAGAGAATATTCAACTTATAACCCTAGATTCTCAATGGTTTTTGGAAAATTGGGATAGGCACCCTACTATTAATGATAATTGTCCCAAGATAAAAACAAGGGAAGCCTTGTTTTTGGAACTTGCTTCAGAATTGCAAAAAAACCAAAATAAAACAATTATAATAGCAGTCCACCATCCTTTGTATACCAATGGAGTCCATGGAGGACAATACGAATTTACCAGGCATATTTATCCATCACAAAAGAAAATACCCGTTCCAATTTTGGGCTCTTTGGCTGCTTTAATAAGAACAAGTGGGGGAGTATCTATTCAAGATGCACAGAATGAACGGTATAAATCGCTTGTAAAAAGATTGGAAACCATCGCACAAGGTTCGGATAGGTTGATTTTTGTTTCTGGTCACGAACATTCACTTCAATATATAGAACACGATAGTATCCGTCAAATTGTTGCAGGATCAGGATCTAAAGGATCTTATGCGGTACTGAGCAACGACGGCTATTTTGCATATCCCGAACAAGGCTTTGCGGTTTACGATGTTTTTGAAGATGGTTCTTCTTGGGTCAGTTTTTACGGAAACAAAAATAACAAGGCTAAGCTTTTATATCAGAAAGAAGTTTTTTCTGCACCCAAACCTTATGATGTTTCCCACTTGCCAACAGAATTCCCATCAACGATTACTACTTCTATTTACAACGAAGAAGAAACTGAGAAAACGGGCTTATATGAAAGCGTATGGGGCCAGCGCTATAGAGACCTATATGGAACTGCCATAACTGTAAAAGTCGCAAATTTGGATACCTTATATGGCGGTTTAAAACCTGTGATTAAAGGTGGAGGGCATCAAACTATTTCTATTAGAATGGAAGATAGCTTGGGCAGGGATTATAATATGCGCCGTCTTAAGAAGAGTGCTGTTCAATTTTTGCAAACAGTGGCCTTTAAAGGTACTCCTGTGCAGGAGCAGTTGGAAAATACGGTTGCAGAAAATGTGATTGAGGATTTTTATACCGCTGCACATCCATATGCGTTTCTCGCAGTTCCCAAATTATCCAATGCTATTGGTTTGTACCATACAAACCCAAAGTTGTTTTATGTGCCCAAACAAAAAGCACTGGGGGAATATAATTCAGATTTTGGGGACGAACTCTATATGATCGTGGAAAGACCAGAAGATGACTGGGCTGGCATGAAATCATTTGGAGAAGATACCAAGGATATTTTAAGTACTTCAGATATGCTGGAGAAGTTAAGGAAAGATGAAAAATACTTTTTGGATGAAGAAGCATATATAAAGGCTAGAATCTTCGATATGCTTATTGGAGACTGGGACAGGCACCAAGACCAATGGAAATGGGCCGAAGTAGAATTGGCAAATGGCAATAAGCGATTTTTGCCAATTCCAAGAGATCGCGATCAGGCTTTCTCTAATTTTGATGGAGCATTTTTTGGGACATTAAAGGGTTTGGCAGGCTTTGCAAATCAATTTGCGGTATATGGCGATGATATTAAAGATGTAAAATGGTTCAATACCGCAGCTACCGGAATGGATAGAACCCTTATCCAGAATTTGGGAAGGGAAGCCTGGATAGAACAAGCTGAATTTATCCAGAAGAATTTAACCGACGAAATTATTGATGAGGCATTTTTGGAATTGCCAGAAATCACAAGAAACGAAACCACAGATTTTATTGTAAAGAGCCTAAAGGGGAGAAGAGGAAATATTGTGGATATCGCCAAAAGATATTACGATTATATGGCCAAATTGGCCATAGTTACAGGAACAGATAAAGATGACTTCATAGAAATCGAACGTTTGGACCAGGGCAAAACCAGGATTACCATTTCTAGGATAAAAGGTGGTGAAAAAGCTGATGTGGTAAGTGATAAGACATATAATATGGAAGATACAGATGAAATTTGGTTATATGCCCTAGACGATGATGATGTAATAAATGTAATAGGAGATACAGAGAAGAATTTAATCTTTGTTCGGGTTATTGGGGGGCAAAATAACGATGTTTACAAGGTTGCCGAGAATAGTGGAAGAAAGGTGAAGATTTATGATTATCTAAGCAAGCCTAGTACGGTGGAGTCACAAGGGAAGGCAAAAATCAGGTTTAGGGACAACTATAACCAGAACACCTTTGATAAGGATAAAAAGACGTTTAAATCGGGATCCATAGTGCCAGGCTTTGGGTATAACCCAGATGATGGAATTAAAATTGGGGTACAGAGTGTTTCGACCGAGAATGGTTTCAAGAGAAATCCATTCACCATAAGAAACACGTATAGTTTGGGATATTATTTTGCAACAAATGGTTTTGATGCTAGCTATCAAGGAGAGTTTGCTCGAATAATTGGAAATTTCAATTTGGTAATAGGTGCCAATTTTTCCAGTCCAAATGCTTCCAATAATTTCTTTGGCTACGGGAATGAAACTCCAAATTTCGATGATGATCTGGATTATGACTATAACAGGACCAAAATAGGCAGGGCAGGGATCAAATTTGGTTTTGTTAGGAAATCACCCTTCGGAAGTTATTTTGGTTATATGGCCAATTTTGAAGGAATCAAAGTAGATGAGACCGAAAATAGATTTATTACTGAAGATTTTGTTCCCAATGATCCAGATTTTTTCGAAAGAAAATTCTTTGGAGGTCTAGATGCCACATATAGATACGAAAGCTATGACAATAATTTGAACCCTACTCGAGGAATGAAATTCGAATTAAATGGTGGGGGAAAACTAAACCTTGAAGATTTAGATAGAAATTTTGGATATATAAAGCCCTATTTAGGGTTTTATAATGCTCTTTCTGAAAATCGCAAGTTGGTTTTAAAATCCCAAGTACAAGCTCATTTTAATATCGGGGATGATTACGAGTTTTATCAAGCTGCCCAATTAGGAGGGAATTCCGGTCTACGAGGGTTTAGACAACAACGTTTTACTGGGAAAAAAGCATTTGCAACGGGAGCAGACTTGCGTTATAGCTTTAACCAATTTAAGACCTCTTTCCTGCCATTCCAAATTGGAATATTTGGGGGGTATGACCTTGGTAGGGTATGGACAGAAGAGGGAGATAGCAACAAGTGGCATGATAGCTATGGCGGAGGGCTGTGGATTAATAGCGCTGAAGCATTGAGTGCTAAGTTTAGTTTATTTAGTAGTGCAGAAGATTTGAGGTTTACTTTCGGATTTGGATTTAAGTTTTAAAACCATTAGTGTCCGGTTAAAGATTAAAGACCGCTTCACACTTCTAGAGATAAGAAAATAGACTTAACTGTAACTGGGCTTCCGCAGATTCTTGTTATTTTAATGGACAACAAAGTCTTAAAAAGTTAGTTCGACTTAAAAATTTTTTCAAAACAATTTGATATTTTTTTAATGGCAAATGCTGTCATTCCGAACGAAGAATGAGGAGGAATCTTATTTTATAGAGATTTCTCGTCGCTCATACTTCACTCCGTCAAAATAACAAACCATTCAAAATAAATATGCGTATCTGTAAAGTATCCTAAACTGAAAAAGGACGTCATCCTGTTTCGGAAGAATCGGAAATTTCAGAATCTCATTTCAATTTAAATCAATACAATTTTTGAGACCCTGAAAATCCTCACGCTTTCGGTACAGCGTTCTGCGTAATAAAAAAGCCTCTGCAACTGCAGAGGCTTTTCCTGTTTAAAATTTTGATATTATTCCTCTTTCTGAGGACCATTAATAGATAGCTTATTTGTAAAATCGATTGTTCTGATAGGGAATGGAATATTGATTCCGTTTTTATCAAAAGCTTTCTTAATTGCGATTATCGCTTTGTTCTTTGCCATTAATATATCCCGATTTCTTGCAACATCTGTCCAAAAACGAACAACAAAGTTAATAGAGCTGTCCCCAAATTCACCATACATAAATTCTACTTCTTCATTGCCTCGCTGCGGAAAAAGGGACTCCATGGTCTCTGTAGTTAGTTTTTGAACGAATTCCAGATCGCTACTGTAAGCTACCCCACAATTAACCATCACCCGGGATCTTGCAGTTCTAGTGAAATTCTTAAATGGCTCATCGACGATCTTGGAATTTGGAATCATCACATAGTTGTTATCAGATTCCTTAACAACTATGTTCCTCAAATTAATTTCCATAACTTCTCCTGCATATCCATTGGTCTCTACCCAATCCCCAATTTGTAGTTCTGGTAAAAAACTTAGGATAACCCCGCTAAATGTATTGCTAAGTGTGCCCTGCAAGGCAAGCCCGATTGCCAGACCAACTACACCTGCACCCGCAAGAACAGAGGTCAAGACCTTATCTAAATTCAACAGTCCTAAAGCGACAAAAAAACCAAGCAGAATAATTAAAATCTTAACAACCTTCGTGGTAATCTGCCTTATAGAGTCTTGAGAACCTTTTCTTCTAAGCAATTTATCTGCTATTTTTGCTGCATATTTCGCAATAAAAATAAATAGCACAAAAATTACCCCAGCTAATATGAAATTTGGAAGGTTGAGGATCAAGGAATCCAGCCATGTGGCCATTTTAACCCAAATACCTTTAATAGAGTCGTTTAAATTGAAATCTTTGATCATCCAGTAGTTTATAAATTATAAGGTTTTATGAGTATCGTTGGTTTTCATTTTCCATGCATCCAACATCCAACTTGTTTTTTCCAATTCTCCAATATACGCTCCTATTAGGTCAATTGTTCCTTCATCACCACCTTTATCTGCTTCTTCAACAACTTTTCTTAACTGTTTTAAAATAATGCCATGATCTTTCAGTAAAGTCTTGATCATTTCAGAATCTGAAAGATCGGACTTGGACTCTTTTACACTGGAAGATTTCAAATAATCACTTAAGTTACTTGCTGGTTGATAGCGAAGTGTAAGTATTCTTTCTGCTATTTCATCTACTTTCAGTTTTGCATCGTCATATAATTCTTCAAATTTCTCATGAAGATCAAAAAAGTTCTTTCCCATCACGTTCCAATGAAAGTTTCGAAGTTTTTGATAATATAAGTGATAATCTGCTAAAAGAATATTTAACTCTTTTACTGTATTAACTGTTTTTTTTTCGTCTAATCCTAAATAGCTCATAGTTTTTGTTTATTGATTTTTAAAATACGATACGAAATTATGATAGTTTGTAGTGCTATCCAATTTTGGAAGTTGGTTTAATATAAATTTAACGAGAGGCTTATTTCGTTTCCCTACTAGATTTAAGATCAAGTTTATCCATTAACTCTTTTGCTATTTGACCCCCTGAAATCCCGTATCCATCTACCAAAGTTCCTTTTTTACCATCTTTGGTATGAATGCAATATAAGATGGCATTATCATCTGGGTTGCTCATTCCTTCAAATCTCAAAACCTTATCTACTTCAAAATCGTCTGCATGGTAAGATTCTGATTGAGACTTCAATTCGATTTTTTCATCCAATAAATTAAAATCATATTCGTAACCTTCCTCTAATTTCAACTTGTTTATTGCTTGAGACAACGTGCCGTAATCTTTCATTTTATCTTGGTTTTAATTTAGTTTGAAGTTACAGCCTAGCGTATCTAAAAGCAAATCGCATTATTGATTTAAGATATATTTAACTCAAAAAAACGGGATTATTTTTCTTGATCTTTTCTTCTGAAGAGGGCGAATGGAATTGCGAAAAAAACAAACAAGTACCAGCCTGTCAATATTCCTATTAACGTGATAAGTGCAGCAACAATATATAGCCAATATGTTTTAATGAATTTCATAATATTAAAAATAGAAATATAAACATAAAAAGCAGCAGATAATACATCCAATAAAATGCAGGCTTTTCAGGATCCTTTCCAAAAAGAACGATTGTGGCCTTGTAATAGAAGTTTCTATTTTTTGCAATATGATTGTACCCCAAATCACTTATTTTTTGAAACCATCCCTCTTTAGCATACCAAATATGCCATTTATCGTCGCCGGCGATATACAGGCTTCTGTAAGCAGAATCTGAGCCAGAATAAACGCACCCATCAATCTCAATTAGTCGGCTTGCCTTTTTAAATTCTTTTTCAGGAATGTCTGGAAATTGAGCAGCAACTTCTTGATAAGTTTTAAAACTCAAATCGTTCTTGGTCCTTAATTCCCATCTGGTTTTCCACCACTTACAAAATTTGCATTCTCCATCCCAAACTAAAATCGGGCTACTCGGCGGATACTTGGTCTTGGTTATTTTCTTAAACATTTTGTGGTATTACTGAAAAAGTAAAATTATAAAATTTGAATTTGATACTTTTGTGAAAAGCACCTAAAAATTTGAATGTACGAGATGTCATTCTCTTTAGGTTAATATGATGGTAAAGCAATCCTATGCAAAAAAAGATTGGGAAGAAAATTTTAGTTACTGGAGGAGCTGGTTTTATTGGGTCTTATGTAGTTGGATTATTTGTAAATAAATATCCCAACTACGAGGTGTTCAATTTAGATGCGTTGACCTATGCGGGGAATTTGGAAAATTTGAGGGATATCGAAGGGGTATCAAATTATACTTTTTTAAAAGCAGATATTAATGATGCCCAAGAGATAGCAAGATTATTTCAAAAACATCAATTCGATAGGGTAATTCATCTCGCAGCAGAATCTCACGTAGATCGATCCATTACAGATCCCTTGGCTTTTGTTAAAACCAATGTGATTGGTACGATGAATTTATTGAATGCTGCAAAAGAATGTTGGAAAAATGATATGGAGAATAAAGTGTTCTATCACATTAGTACAGATGAAGTATATGGTACCTTAGGAGAAACGGGATTATTTACAGAAACCACATCGTATGCCCCTAACTCTCCTTATTCGGCCTCCAAAGCAAGTTCAGATCACTTTGTAAGGGCTTACGGGGAAACATATGATCTACCATTTATAATTTCCAATTGTTCCAATAATTATGGGCCCAATCAATTTCCCGAAAAACTGATTCCTTTATTTATCAATAATATAATTGAAGAAAAACCACTGCCTGTTTATGGAAATGGTGATTATACAAGGGACTGGTTGTATGTAATTGATCATGCATGTGCAATTGATGAGGTTTTCCACAAAGGAAAAAATAAAGAAACCTATAATATTGGTGGAATCAATGAATGGAAAAACATTGAGCTTGTAAAACTTCTATGTCAAATAATGGACGTTAAACTCCATAGGAAGGAAGGGAGCTCTGCCAAACTAATCAGCTTTATAAAAGATCGTCCAGGGCATGATAAACGTTATGCGATTGACGCGTCCAAAATAGGCAAACAATTAGGTTGGAAACCAACGGTAACTTTTGAAGAGGGTTTGGTTAAAACAGTCGATTGGTACTTAAATAATGAGGAATGGTTAAATCATCTAACTTCTGGAACATATAAGGACTATTATTTTAATCAATATTCTACCAAATAACTTATGAAAGGAATAATATTAGCGGGAGGAACCGGCACAAGGCTCTATCCCATAACAAAAGGGATTTCCAAACAGTTATTGCCCATTTATGATAAACCGATGATTTATTACCCATTATCGGTTTTAATGCTGGCGGGAATACGGGAAGTTTTAATAATATCCACCCCAGAAGATCTCCCCAATTTCAGAAAATTATTGGGAAATGGAAAGGAGTTGGGCATGAGTTTTTCTTTTTTGGAACAAGCTTCGCCAGATGGCCTGGCCCAAGCATTTATAATTGGTGAAGAATTTATAGCCGATGATGATGTATGCCTTATTTTGGGTGACAATATTTTTTACGGACAGGGTTTTACGGGAATGCTAAAAAGTGCTGTTGAAAACTCTAAAAACAGAAAAGCTACCGTTTTTGGTTATTTCGTACAAAATCCCAAACAATATGGTGTTGTAGAATTTAGTGAAAACGGGAAAGTTAAGAGCATACAAGAAAAACCCACAAACCCAAAAAGCAATTATGCCGTTACAGGCATCTATTTTTATCCAAATTCGGTTATCAAAATAGCAAAAACGGTTAAACCGAGTGACCGTGGCGAATTGGAAATCACTAGTGTAAATCAGGAATATTTAAAAGCTGGAGATCTAGAAGTGGAACTTATGGGTCGGGGTTTTGCTTGGCTGGATACGGGCACCCATGAATCCTTTTTGGAAGCTTCCAATTTTGTGCATACCATAGAAAAACGACAAGGATTAAAAATAGCTTGTTTGGAGGAGATAGCTTTTGATAAAAAGTATATTTCCAGGGAAAAACTCAGTGAACTGGCAATTCCATTAATTAAAAATGAGTATGGGCAATACTTGATGAATATTTTAAATAAAAATAAGCAATAACCTGAAACTTGATTAGATTAAACTGATGATAAGCATGGATAATTAGTCAAATAATTTAAATCTACACAGCTTGAGAAGTATCCTGATTTTTAACCAAAAGCAGTAGAATTAAAATTCTGAAAACCCTTACAAAGGAGATGATCTTAGAGAGTACTTGTGTTTTTTACCAGGTTTTCTCAAAAAACTGTTTATTAAATTCTCTTTTAGAACTTTTGAAGTTGGAACTACTATTATTATCAGTTATATAATCTGTTTCACTTTTAAAAAATTTAGCTAATAAGGCTAATGGAGTAAGGATACAATAAAATACAAGAGTTAATAATATATTTGGTACAATATAGCTTAGAATTAATGCAATCTGGTGCCATATCTTTTCAATAAAATCAGAAAATTTTTCCGAAAATAGACTACCGGCGATTAAGATTAACAAGCCATAAGTAATTATCTCTGAATTTAAAAAATAATTAATTATTAGAAAGCCAAATGCAATAGAAAGTATTGTGGTATGGGATTGTAATTTCATCTAGAAGTTAGAATAATGTATAGATGAATGGGGAAAGCGCACTACTTCCTGCTACAAGTACCAAAAATCCAATTAATACAAGTATGACAATCACCGGAATCATCCAGAATTTTTTTCTCTCCATTAAAAAGTTAACAAGTTCTTTCATAATTAAAAATCGAAATAAATAAACTGTTGTGGATTGCTGCCAAAGTTAAGGATTATTAGGGTTATAATTAACATGAATACAATTATTCTTAACGGTTTTTGTTTGAATTTTAGAGGGTTTCTTTCATCATATCTCATATTCCATTCAAGTATAATTAACAAAACCATGTAGAAAAAAAGTTTAATATTGGGACTAATAGTGAAATATGTTGGATTGGACATATGCCATACATAGGTGAATGCTTCAGTTAAGGTTTCGCTTCTAAAGAAAACCCATCCAATTGTTACTAAAACAAAAGTCCTAAGTATAAAAAATACTTCTTTAAAAGTTGGAATTTTTTTATTCAATGCTACGATATCTATAAATTTTCTATTCGATTTCCCTATAAAAGAGGGAAGAAACAAAACAGCATGGAATGCACCCCATACTATAAATGTCCAGTTAGCGCCATGCCACAAGCCGCTAACAATAAAAATTATAAAAATATTCCGAATAGATATCAATTTTGTGTTTTTTGACCCGCCAAGAGGGATAAATAAATAATCCCTGAACCAGGTGGAAAGAGAAATATGCCATCTTCTCCAAAATTCTCCAACATTGCGGGAGAAATAAGGAAATTTAAAATTTGACATCAATTCAAAGCCAAAAAGTTTAGCAGTACCAATTGCTATATCTGAGTAACCACTAAAATCACAATATATTTGGAACGCAAAATAGATGGCTCCTAACCAGAGTGTGCCTCCACCTTGATTCTCAAAATCCCCGAATATTTCCCCTACGACGAAACCCATAGAATCGGCAATAACCACTTTTTTAAATAGCCCCCAGAGAATTAATCGTAAACCTTGTAGTATCTGATCTTTATTGTAAATTCTTTTATTAAGTATTTGCGGAAGAAAATTGGTAGCTCTTTCAATAGGCCCGGCCACCAACTGCGGGAAAAATGATACAAAAGATGCGAATGAGATAAAATTTCTAGTAGGTTTTAGATTATTTCTGTAGATATCAATAGTGTAGGACATTGTCTGAAAAGTGTAAAAGGAGATCCCCACCGGTAAAATAATCTTTAAAGTCCAGATGTTCTCAGTACTATAACCAATACTATTTAATAGGTCCACCCACGAATCTATAAAGAAATTATAGTATTTAAAGAACATAAGTAAACCCAAATTACATACTATACTAGTGAATAAGAGGATTTTTTTTTGAAATTCACTTTTGGTTTCTACAATTCGAAGACCTATTAGGTAGTCTATAATAGTTGAAAAAACAATCAATGCTAAAAACCTGTAGTCCCACCATCCATAGAAAATATATGAACTTATTAAAATGATAATGTTTTGTATTATTCGCTTTTCCTGAAAAAGCCAATAGATAATAAAGACAATTGGTAAGAAAATCAGGAATTCAAATGAATTAAAAAGCATTACTTCAATTCTGAAATTAAAATATCTGAAAGTTTCTTACCTATAAGAGTATGCCCAAATTCATTGGGATGAGAATCTCCGGGGATTATCTGTAATTTCTCAAAACTGACACCTTTTAAGGTTTCATATAAATCAATAAATTCAAAATCATAATCCTGAGAGATGGTTTTTATCTTATTGTGAATGGGTAAAAAGGGGTAATCCTGCAGAAAATGAATATCTGGTATTAAAACCAGATAAACTTTGATATCTTCTGCTTTAGCGTATTTAGCTAGTTTGGCCAGAGAGCCCTCCATTAATTTAAAACCCTTATTTTCAGGTTCATATAGGGTGTTGTAATGCTCATTTAAACTCTCTTTATTATTGGCTATCATCTTTTTAATGGCTATTGTTACAGATGCTGCCAGTTCACTATTTTTTAGCAGGAAGTTTCCAGAGCCCATTGGCAATATTTCTGCATCATTTAGAAAATAATTAATAACGATAATTTCAGGATCAATCGCTGTTTGATTTCTTAGAAAATTTTCTGTATATCGGAATGTGTTATAATTACCTACCGAAGCATTTAGCACCTGGTAATCAAGGTTTTCATCATTTAATCTGTCATTAACAATTTCTGCATAGCTATTTTCATTTTCTATGCCCCAACCCAAACTGATAGAAGATCCTAGGAATAAAATTTTTTTCTTGTCAGGATTGGGCTCTGGGGATCTCATTCCTAATGAATTAAGTTTTATTTCCACATTTTGAAGTGTAGCTTCTTTGCTTTTCTTGTGAACATGGCCAAGAACGGAATCTTGGGTTTTAAGTTCATTGGCATATTTCCACATTTCGATGTTATAATTACTCATATCTGAGTTAATTAATCTCAAAGCCAATTCAAGTATGAATAGTCCAATAATCAATATTATAAGAGAAATGAAGATGTCCTTAATTTTTTTCATTTTGAAATTTATCGATTAAATAGAATGAAATTTTTTCTGATACTTTTTCACTTCCTAAATTCGTAAGATGCAAACCATCATTTATATTAACAAAATTATTGTTCCGATCAATGAGTTCATGAAGTTTTATGAGAGGAATATTATAACACCCAGCTTTCTGTTCAATTAAATTATTTAATGAAGGAATTAATTCATTTAGATAGAACTGAATTTCCTTATTGTTAAAAATCCCCTGTTTTTGCAAATTAGCTTTCATAAGCATAGGTACATGATAATCTGTTGTTAGAATAGGGCTTATCCCATAAATAAGACATGTGTTAATAAACACCTCAAGCTGTTTTTCATATTGATCTAAAATTCTTGATTTGTCCATCGGAGAGAATTTAGATTGTTTAAACATCTCTAAATCTTCTGAGAAATTGGCATATTTTCGAAGTTGTAACCAAAGATTGGGGAAAAACATGTTTTTAATCCCCTTATAGGTATCTGTTTTTGGATTATTTCTATTTAGGTACTTCTTAGATCCTGTCCAATATGACTTATTTTTCGATAAATAGATCATATCGATCAATGACGAGGAAAGTATAACATACTTAGGGTTAAGAGGAACCACTTTAGTTGTTAAGAGAAGATTGGTCATAGACAATATATTTCCTCCTACACCTGCATTTCTTGAAACAAGTTTAGTGTTTAAGCTATCATTTAGTTTTTTGATAGATAAATAAGGGAATCGTTTGTTTTCCTGAACATTTTCTAATTCAACCGTGCTGGCCCCCATGAAAACTACATCAATTTTATCCTTCGAATTATCTCCGGGGCCGATTAAAAAACCATGTATATCGGTTTGTTTGATCACTGGTTTTTTTTCATTGCTATCCTCATAAGGACTTACTTTTACCAAGGATAATGGATTATTTTCCTTAAAATTGATGCTTCTTGAAATCCCAGGATCATCTTCCAATATCAAACCAAGAATAGGGTCTGTCACCATCAAAAAAAGAATTATGACCACGAAATTGATGGCTATCAATTTTATTAATTTGATGATCTTCGTCTTAGTCATTTTTAAATATCTCCCTTTTAATTTCAGCGATTTGTGTGTTTTTATCGTATACATGATTATTGATCACCAAATAATCCATTTCTGTAGACATAAAGCATCGGTAGGCATCTTCTGGAGAATTTACAATAGGTTCTCCCCTTACATTAAAACTTGTATTGACTAAAACACCTACACCCGTCACCTTTTTAAATTCATTAATCAGGGTCCAAAATTTTTTGTTTGTATTTTTTGAAACAGTTTGAATCCTTGCACTAAAATCTACATGAGTTATAGATTGGAGCGAACTTCTTTTGGTATATAGTTTATCCCAATAATTTAGGTTATAATAATTTTCTGGGACATCACATTTTATTCTCTCTGAAATTTCTTTTACCATTAACATATAGGGACTTTTTAAATTATCCTTGAAAAATTCCTCATAATCTTCTTCTAGAACGGACGGGGCAAAAGGTCTAAACCCTTCTCTGTATTTAATTTTGAGATTTAATTTTTTTTGCATTTCATGGTTTCTGGGGTCGGCTAATATAGATCTATTGCCGAGTGCACGGGGACCAAATTCCGATCTTCCCTGGAACCACCCAACCACAAATCCTTTCGATAAAAGTCTTGCAGCTTCCTCCGAGGTACTTTCAAAGCTTTCATGATAAACGGATGTTGCCTTATATTTTTTATTCATGCTAAGAATTTCCTTATTTGAATAATAAGGCCCTAAATAAGATCCCTTCATGTTATCATAAGAATCTGTATAAATTCTTTCATTTTGGAAGTACATATAATTTGCGGCAAGGGCAGCTCCTAATGCGCCACCGGCATCGCCTGATGCTGGTTGTATATAAATGTTACCAAATAAATTTAATCCATGAATTTTTCCATTTGCAACACAATTCAAGGCAACACCACCCGACAAGCACAAATTATTGGAATTTGTAAGGCGCTTAGCCTCTTTTGCCATTTTAATTACAACTTCCTCAGTAATATCTTGAATAGCGAAAGCCAGATTGCAATGTGATTGTAAAAGTTCATCTGTATCATCTCTTACTTTTAATCCGAATAAAGTTTCAAATTTTTTGTGGTCAATCATTCTGCTGCCACCCGCATATCTAAAATATTTTTGATTTATAAATAGTGAACCATCTTCTTTAATATCAATGATCTCATCTTTAATTTTTGAAATATAAATTTTCGTGTCTTTAGACTCTGGATTGCCATAAGGAGCAAGACCCATTAGCTTATATTCGCCTGAATTTACCCGAAACCCTAAATAATAAGTGAATGCGCTGTAGAGCAAACCTAAAGAATGGGGAAAGTATAGCTCTTTAAGAATTTCAATTTTATTGCTTTTTCCAATTCCAATGGATGCCGTGCTCCATTCTCCAACACCATCTATAGTAAGTATCGCAGATTCTTGGTAGTTTGAAACAAAGAAACTACTAGCAGCATGAGAAAGATGATGTTCAGAAAATAGAATTTTAACTTTCTTACTATCGAAATCCTTATCAATATTTTTTAGTTGCTCCTTCAATAGTTTCCTAAAGAACATTTTTTCTTTAATCCAAATAGGAATCGATCTTAAAAAGGAAAAAAGCCCTTGTGGCGCAATTGCGTAATAGGTACTAAGTAATCTTTCGAATTTTAGTAAAGGTTTATCATAAAAAATAATTGCATCCAATTCGTTCAACAAAAGTCCGGTCTCTTCCAGACAAAATTTGATTGAATTTATGGGGAAATCTGGAGTATGCTTAATCCTGGTAAACCTCTCCTCTTGGACAGATGCGATAATTTCATTATTCACCATTATACTTGCCGCAGAGTCATGGTAGAAACATGATATCCCTAAGATTTTCATCTTTTATTTTTAACAAAAATATAGGTTTCCTTTTTATAACCTAATATATTTGACTTTTAAATAGAAGAATGTTTTAAATATTTATTAAAAAAAAGGAAAACATTTTATGATTGCTAAACGTAACATATTACTTGCTTTAAGTGTTTTAGTTATAGTTTACTTAATAGGAATTTCCACAGGCCACTATAAGCATTTTCCATTTAGTTTGTTGTTTGGTTTTAAGGAACATTTCGCCCCCATGCCAGAAAATAAGAGAAATTTTGATACGAGCAATTTGAAGGAAAGGAATTTATCCATAGATACTACAACTGGAATATACTTGACCTATGGGCAATCAAATGCCGCAAATCATGGGCAAATTGGATATGAAGTCGAAAATGAGGTTTTTCAATATCTTGACGGGAAGGCATATCCCTATAAAGACCCCTCATTGGGTGCAACTGGGGATGATGGTTCTGTGTGGGGAATGGTTGGTGATAAATTGATAAAAAACAATGTGCACAAGAAGGTTGTTTTTTCTAATAATGGGTATGGAGGAAGAAAAATAGAAGACCTAAACAAGGAACCTTATTTAAATTACTTGATTAAAAATTACAATCAATTATATAGGGATTATGGCAGGGTGGATGCTATTCTTTTTCATCAAGGTGAAATTAATCATTCCAATAAATATGGTAATTCTAATTATTATAAGGATTTTGAAATTTTAGTTAATTCTTTAAAAGCTCAAGGGATTATAGTTCCAATCTACCTATCAAGGACTTCAATCTGTAATACTGATTCAGATGCTGAATTGATAAAAATTCAAAATAAGATTATCCATGATATGGATATAGTTTTTCCAGGTCCGAATACAGATTTGCTTTTAGAGAAAAAATTTAGATTGCCCGATAATTGTCATTTTTCACGGTTGGGATATGAGAAATTTTCCGATATGTGGGTTATTTCCTTGAGCAAAGGAATTTAATCCATTATTGAGGGTTTAATTTACCAAAGCTTGCCTCGACTTTTTGTAAAAGTATTTCTCCCCGATGTTCTTATTGATTTTTCTCATGGATAAATTCGTTCATCTATTTTTATATACTTTCCATATCGCTTTAAAATAAGAAACGCGCTTAGTAATGAACGTCACAAATCCCCAAAAAATATTTAAGCTGTACAGGTATTTATTTTTACCCAAGTTCGGTTATCGAAATAGCAAAACCCGTAACTCATAGTGAGCGTGGGGAGCTCGAAATCACTAGTGTAAATAAGGAATATTTAAAAGCTGGAGATCTAGAAGTGGAACTCATGGGCGGGGTTTTGCTTGGCTGGACACGGGAACCCATGAATCCTTTTTGGAAGCCTCAAATTTTGTACATACAATAGAAAAACGACAAGGATTAAAAATAGCTTGTTTGGAGGAGATTGCCTTTAGAAAAGAATTTATAGATAAAAATCATTTGGTTAAGTGGGCAAAAAATAATTATAAAAATGAATATGGAGCTTATTTAACAAAATTAGTTAGTGGGTAAAAATTTCAAAAATGGCAAAACAGTTTCTCTTTCACATTAATTTAGGATTATCAATACTAAGGCTTAGTACAGAAATACTATCTTTGCCGCTTGTTAATCAAAACATTCGCATTTAATGCAAGAACAATTTTCTAAATTAAAATCTTCAAAAATATTGGTTACCGGTGGGGCAGGTTTTATAGGTTCCAATCTTTGTGAAACACTTCTTAACCTTGGGGCACAAGTAGTATGTTTGGATAATTTTGCTACTGGGAAACTTGAGAACTTGGAAGCTTTTAAAGATAATCCTATGTTCACCTTAATAGAAGGGGATATCAGGAATCTGGACACTTGCCATAAAGCAGTTAAGGGGGTAGACTATATTTTGCACGAAGCTGCTTTGGGTTCTGTTCCAAGATCCCTAAAAAATCCAATTACAAGTAACGAAGTAAATGTATCGGGTTTTTTGAATATGCTGGTAGCTGCTCGTGACGCAAAAGTAAAACGCTTTATATATGCTGCAAGTTCTTCTACTTATGGAGATTCAGAAAATTTGCCAAAAGTGGAACATATTATCGGGAAGCCACTATCTCCATATGCAATTACCAAATATGTGAATGAACTTTACGCCGATATTTTCAAAAATGCATACGATCTAGATACTGTGGGGCTTCGCTATTTTAATGTATTCGGGAGAAAACAAGACCCTGATGGAGGCTATGCCGCGGTTATTCCAAAATTTGTTATTCAATTAATGAATCATGAATCTCCTTTAATTAATGGAGATGGAACTTATTCCCGTGATTTCACTTATATAGATAATGTAATCCAGATGAATCTTTTGGCGCTCACATCAGACAATAAGGAAGCTTTAAATGAAGTATATAATACAGCGGTAGGAGATAGAACAAACTTACTGGAATTAACAAATTTGCTGAAAGAATATTTAGCGAAATATGACCCTGAAATTGCAAGTATAGAAATTAAGCATGGCCCAAATCGTGCTGGAGATATACCGCATTCTTTGGCTTCTATAGATAAAGCAAAAACAAATTTTGGGTATGATCCAAAATATAATATAAAGGCAGGTTTGGAAGAGGCCGTGGATTGGTATTGGCAGAACCTTAAATAATATTGATAATATAATTATTATATAATGAATAACGATATAAAAATTGCAGTAATTGGCCTAGGATATGTGGGTTTGCCACTTGCCAGATTATTTGCTACCAAATTTCCAGTTATAGGATTTGATATCAATCAAACTAGGGTAAAAGAATTAATGAATGGTAAGGATGCTACTCTAGAGGTGGAAGATGATATCTTAAAAGCATCTTTGCTTTCGAAACCATCTAATGAAGATGGTCTTTATTGTTCTACAAATTTAGAAGATATCAAAGATTGTAATTACTACATTATAACCGTTCCAACACCGGTAGATAAAAACAATAGACCAGATCTTACGCCATTATATAAAAGCAGTGAAACTGTAGGGAAAGTTCTAAAAAAAGGAGATATAGTAATATATGAATCTACGGTATATCCAGGGGTTACAGAAGATGAATGTGTTCCTGTTCTCGAAAAAATAAGTGGGCTAAAATTCAACCAGGATTTCTTTGCGGGATATTCTCCAGAGCGAATTAATCCAGGAGATAAAGAGCACACAGTAGATAAAATTCTTAAAGTGACAGCTGGTTCCACGCCCGAGGTCGGAAAAAAAATAAATGAGCTTTATAAAACTGTAATTACTGCTGGGACTCATTTAGCGCCCACCATTAAAGTTGCAGAAGCAGCAAAAGTTATAGAAAATTCACAACGGGATATTAATATTGCCTTTGTAAATGAACTGGCAAAGATCTTTAACATGCTCGATATAGACACCAATGATGTTTTAGAAGCAGCTGGCACAAAATGGAATTTTTTACCATTTAAGCCAGGGCTGGTTGGAGGACATTGTATAGGAGTGGATCCTTATTATTTAGCCCAAAAAGCTCAAGAAGTGGGGTATCATCCAGAAATCATTCTTGCCGGAAGAAGAATGAACGATAGTATGGGACAATACGTTGCAAGTGAAGTTGTAAAACTGATGCTACAACATGACATAAAAGTCAAAGGAGCAGAAGTGTTGGTTTTGGGAATCACTTTTAAGGAAAACTGCCCAGATGTGCGAAACACAAAGGTTGTGGATGTTATTAAGAATTTAAAGGAATATGGTGTATACATCACCATTTATGATCCATTGGCGAATCCAGAAGAGGTTAAACATGAATATGAGTTGACAACATCTAAAGCATTGCCAGAGAAAAAGTTTGATGCGATTGTTTTGACGGTGGCTCATAAGGAATTTTTAAATTTGGAGTTCAAAAAGCTTAAATCTGGAAATGCAGTGGTCTATGATGTTAAGGGAGTTCTAGGGGATAAATGTGATAAGAAATTGTAACGAAGTGATGAAGAAACGAAGTAATGTTGGGATGAAGTGATTTTGTAACGAAGTGAAAACAAACTACGTTGTTCAGTAAAATGGTAACCTCGTAATATGTAAAAATAAAACTACATTACTCCGTCACTTCGTCATAAGGTCACTGCATAAGAAATGAAGTTAAAATAAAACTATTTTGCAGTGTCACAGGATCACAACGTAACAATTTAAAGAATATGAAATCCCACAAGGACTTGACTGTTTATAAAACAAGTATTGATCTTGTTGTTGCAGTTTACAATTTAACGAAAAATTTTCTTGTTGATGAAAGATTTGGTTTAATAAGTCAGCTTAGAAGAGCGGCGGTTTCTGTTCCCTCAAATATTGCAAAAGGTGCTGCCCGGAACAGTAAAAAGGAATTTATTCGCTTTCTATATATTTCGTTGGGTTCACTGGCAGAATTGGAAACGCAAATGGAAATCGCCGGTCGATTGAAATTTATTTCAGAAAATAATGAATTAAAAGAACAATCCATTTACATTCGCAGAATGTTGTTGAAATTAATACAAAGTTTGAAGGAGTGAAGAAGTGATGATGTAAAGTAATATTTTATAAAAGTGACGATATATTGAAGTTAAATGAAACTACGTAACTGCGTCACTTGGTCACAACATCACATTTTTACTCCGTCACAAGGTTATTGCGTTAAATTTTTACTCCGTAACATGATCACAACGTTACATGGTTACTCCGTTACTTAAACTATAAGAAAAGAAAATATTAAGATGACTACAATTAAAAACATTTGCTGCATAGGAGCAGGATACGTAGGAGGCCCGACCATGGCAATTATAGCTCAAAAATGTCCTGATATCAAAGTAACGGTAGTAGATATAAATGAAAAAAGGATCGCTGCCTGGAATGACGAGGATGTAAATAAGATTCCAATTTATGAGCCAGGTTTATCAGAAATAGTGAAAGAAGCGAAGGGCAGAAACTTGTTTTTTTCGACAGATGTCGACAGTGCAATTGATAATGCTGAGATGATCTTCATTTCGGTAAATACGCCCACTAAAACTTACGGAATGGGCAAGGGGATGGCTGCCGATCTTAAATATATAGAGCTATGTGCAAGACAAATTGCCCGAGTTGCTAAAAATGATAAGATTGTAGTTGAAAAATCAACTTTACCGGTAAGAACTGCTCAAGCATTAAAGGATATTTTAGAAAATACAGGGAATGGTGTTGATTTTCAAATTTTATCCAATCCAGAATTTTTAGCAGAAGGAACTGCTGTAGAGGATTTAAATAATCCAGATCGAGTACTAATAGGTGGGGATATTGATACTGCTGAAGGTAAAAAAGCGGTACAATCCCTTGTGGATATTTATTCTAATTGGGTTCCGGCTGAACATATTCTCACAACAAATATTTGGTCTTCTGAACTTTCAAAACTAACAGCGAACGCATTTCTTGCTCAGCGAGTGTCGTCTATAAATGCGATGAGTGAATTGTGTGAGAAAACAGGTGCCAACGTAAACGAGGTAGCAAAGGCTGTAGGAATGGATTCCAGAATAGGGTCTAAATTTTTGCAATCTTCTGTTGGATTTGGAGGTTCGTGTTTTCAGAAGGATATCTTGAACTTGGTATATATAGCTAAATCATTTGGATTGAATGAAGTTGCAGATTTTTGGGAACAAGTGATTATTTTAAATGATCATCAAAAGCGCAGATTTGCCGCTAATATTGTAAAAACTTTATTCAATACAGTTTCAGGTAAAAAAATAACTATTTTAGGCTGGGCATTTAAGAAAGACACGAATGATACAAGGGAATCTGCAGCAATTTATGTTTCAGATTATCTCTTAAATGAGCAAGCTGAAATTGTGGTGTACGATCCTAAAGTGACTGCGGAACAAATTTATGCAGATTTAGATTATTTAGGAACAAGACCAGATTCTGAAAACAGGTCTCTGGTAAAAGTGGTTAATACTGCTGAAGAAGCATGCAAAGACTCGCATGCAGTTGCTGTTTTAACCGAATGGGATGAATTTAAGGAACTGGATTGGAAAAAGATCTATGATGATATGCTAAAACCAGCATTCCTTTTTGATGGGAGAAGGTTACTAGATCGAAAAACAAAAGAAGAACTTGGTTTTGAATTCTATGCAATAGGTAGTTGATTATTGTAAAATTAAGGTTTAACACTTAAGTATCAAATTTGATTTATTCTATTGCCTATTTTAGAATTTCATCATTTTTGGAATCCCTTTTTTTTAGGATCAGTTATTTTTTTAAATTTCTGTAAATTATTTGAGATAAGAACTAATAATTAGTATAATTCATATATTGTGAATAAAAATAAAATTATAGTCAATTTCTGTCCTACGGGAATGATCCCAACAAAAGCCATGACTTCCCATGTTCCCATTTCTCCCAATGAAATAATAGAACAAACTCATGAAGCTTATGAGATAGGGATTACCATGGCACATCTACATGCACGGGAAGAGAACCAAGTTCCAACATGGAAACCAGAAGTGTATAGGGAAATTTTTGAGGGAGTTCGTAAACACTGCCCAGATTTAATAATATGTGGTAGTACCTCTGGTCGAAATTTTCCTGAATTCGAAAAGCGATCTGCAGTAATAGAACTGAAACCAGATATGTGCTCCTTAACACTTTCATCTCTAAATTTTTTACGTCAAGCTTCTATAAATGATCCGGAAATAATTATTAGGCTGGTTGAAAAAATGTCAGGCTATGGCGTTGTTCCCGAGTTGGAATGTTTTGATCTGGGAATGATTAATTACGGCAAATATTTAATAAATAAAGAATATATTAAAGGTCCATTTTACTGGAACTTATTATTTGGGAATATAGCAGGTTTTCAAGCTTCGTATTTACAAATTGGAACAGCAGTGAATGAAATTCCCAAAGACCATTTTGTGTCCTTAGCTGGTTTGGGCGCAGAACAATTGCCAGTTAATGCAACTGCTATTTCAATGGGTTATGGCGCAAGAGTGGGTCTAGAAGATAATATTTGGTGGGATTCAAGTAGAACGAGACTTGTTTCGAATGTTGAGTTGATTAAGAGAACGCATGAGTTGATTGAGATTAACCAAAAAGAATTTTTTAAACCTAAGGATTTTGGAGCATTAGGTTTTTATAATCGTCATAGGAATGGATAAAAAAATTCAAATTTTGGGAATGTCGCAGTATTTAGTTAGTGTGATTTTTGATATTTTAAATGATAATGGGCAGGCAAATTTTTTGGATATTTTCCTTAATTTGAAAATGAAAGCCATACCGCAAATGCCAAATTTCGAATTTCCATATGCCCTTCATGAATTAGGAAATGGTCCAGATAAAAAAAATCCGGTGATCTTTGGTGCATCAGGACCCAAAAACAAATTTCCTATCTTCAATTATTTCAAGGACACTTATAAACTTTCAATAAAGCAGTTTATAAATGTGGTTCACCAAACGTCCTATATATCAAAATCGGTAACTTTGGATGCTGGGTGTTTCGTGGAGCAAAATGTGACCATAAGTTCTCAAACAAAACTTGGTTTTGGGATAACCATAAAACGAGGTGCATTAATTGGGCATCATTGTATAATTGGGGATTTTGTGGACATTAACCCTGGGGCTATTATAGCAGGTAAAGTTATTCTTGGCAAAGGATCTGTAATTGGAGCAGGCGCTACTATATTGGATGGAATTAATATAGGAAAAAATTCTGTGATAGGAGCGGGGAGTTTGGTTACTAAAGATATCCCCTCTGGGGTAATTGCTTATGGGAATCCATGTAAAATTATTCGAAATAATTCAAAATGGAATATAGAATAACAATTAATATCCTTAAAATGTTAATTTAATTTCAGTTATACTCGAGAATATCACAAATATTAAATCAATGTCATTAATTTCAATAATTATTCCTGTTTATAAAAGTTCGGAGAGTCTTAAGATCATAGCTTCAGAACTTTCGAAGATGGAAACCGAATTAGGGTATAGCTTTGAAATTATATTTGTAAATGACAGTCCTTTTTTCTTGGAAACAAAAAAAATGTTGGATTACTTGGAGCAGGAGTATGTGAATATAAAAACAATTGCTTTCAGGAAAAACCAAGGTCAACACATTGCTACCCTAGCTGGAATTAATAGGTCCAATGGAGATTACGTAATCACAATGGATGATGACCTTCAGCACCCAATTAACGAAATTCCCAAATTAATAAACGCTATTACTTCTAATGTTGTTATAGAAGGGGTTTTTGCTGTTCCAAATTATTTGGAAAGGAAACACTCCTTATGGAGGTCTTTTGGGAGTTATGTTTTTAAAAAGATAGATGTCATTTTTCTAGATAAACCAAAAGGTCTGGTCCTTTCCTCATTTAGAATTATGAGTAGGGATTTGGGAAAGTCCATAACCAAGAATTATAATGCGATGCCTGCTGTTTCCAGCCTGATGGTTAATGCTACCAGTAATTTAAAAAACATCAAGGTTGATCATGAAAACAGGATGTTTGAAAGTACTAATTATAATTTATCGAAATTGATAACACTTTCCCTTAATGGGATTTTGTATTATTCCTCACTACCATTAAGAATATTGGGTTTTATTGGCATAATAGGGTTTTTAGGATCAATGATTTTTATTTTTTCCATCGTATTTAGAAAACTATTGATAGGTATAGATTATCCAGGATATGCTTCTACAGTATCCCTTATTAGTTTTTTTGGGGGACTAAATTTATTGGCCTTTGGAATAATAGGGGAATATTTAATTAGGATTATTAAGGAGCAACAAAAAACGGAACTAGAGGATTTGATTAAATAAGATAATAATGAAAATCATTATTGCCAATAATCCAATAATGAAAAGTAGGGTTTAATGCCTTATACAAGTAAAAAAAGCCGATTTGATATAAAATGAATATTCCTTTTAACAAACCATATATATCTGGTAATGAGCTAAGTTATATTAAAGTAGCCATGGCTTCCGGGAAACTTTCCGGTGCCGGGAAATTCACGAATAAATGTCAGCGTTTTTTTGAAGAAAAATACAAGTTTGGGAAGTGCTTATTGACAACTTCATGTACAGACGCTTTGGAGATGGCTGCGATTTTAATAAATATACAACCCGGGGATGAAGTGATAATGCCAGCTTATACTTTTGTAAGCACTGCGAATGCATTTGTTCTTAGGGGAGCCAAAATAATTTTTGTTGATAGTAGAGATGACCATCCTGGGATGGACGAATCTAAAATAGAATCATTAATTAGTCCGAGAACCAAGGCAATTGTCCCTGTACACTATGCAGGCGTGGCTTGCGATATGGATATAATTATGGGATTGGCCAATAGATATGATCTATTTGTTATTGAAGATGTAGCCCATGCCATTGATAGCTATTATATTGGTAATGATGGTGTTAAAAGCGCATTGGGCTCCTTTGGTCATTTAAGTACTTTTTCTTTTCATGAAACAAAAAATATAATTTCTGGTGAGGGAGGGATGTTGGTGATCAATGATTCCAGTTTAATGGAAAGGTCAGAGATTATTTGGGAAAAAGGCACTAACCGTTCAGCTTTTTTTAGAGGTGAAATAGCAAAATATAGTTGGGTGGATATTGGAAGTTCATTTCTTCCTTCAGAAATTACAGCGGCATTTTTATGGGCACAATTGGAACATTTAGAAGAAATTCAAAAGCGAAGGATTGAAATATGGAACTTATATCGGGAAAAACTTCAGCATTTAAGTGAAGCCTTTATGGTAAAACTTCCAGTTATTCCCAATTACGCAACAAATAATGGGCATATGTTTTATATGGTTTGTGAAAATATGGAACTACGTTCACTCCTTATAGAAAGACTTAAAGAGAATGACATTTTAGCCGTTTTTCATTACTTAAGCTTGCATAAAAGCCCGTTTTATTCCGAAAAATATCACGGAACAGAATTGAAAAATTCAGATAGATATAGCCAGTGTTTACTAAGATTGCCCTTCTATTTTGAACTTGGGAAAAATACAATAGATTTAATTACCAATACAATAGATGAAACGATTAAAGCTAATTAACTTTTTTTGGGGAATTGTTCTTTTTTTTCTGCTTCTTTTAAGTGTGGTTTTCGCTTATATTAGTACAGATGCCCCTTACTATCTTTCTATGGCCAGGGATATTGCTCTAGGCTATATACCATATAGGGATATTTTCAGTAGTTATACACCTATAGCTATGTATCTTAACTCTCTTGTAAGATTATTGACAGATAATCCTTCCTATCACCTTTTCCTGACTTTTCAATATTGTATAATAGCAATATCGGTTTTGTTTTTCTACAAAATAAGTAGGAGCGAAGGCCTTGGAAAAGCACTATCTGCTTTCTTAAGTCTTTTTCTGTTTATAGCCGTTTTAAGTTCAGACGGTTCTTATATAAACCTTGAGGTATATGTGATTATGTTTTGCTTTATGGCATACTATCTTTTAATTAAAAAGAAATTCTTTTGGTGTGGATTTTTTCTGGCTTTAGGTTTCTTTTCCAAACAATATGGCATTTTCAATTTTCTGCCATTTTTTGTGTTAATATTTGTGTATCACGGTTATCAAAAGGATTATTTCGTAAAATTCATATTAGGAATGTTTTTACCCTTGATTATTTTTTTAACCTATTTTGTTCTTGTGCAACAGGTTAGTTTCACGGCTTTATCACTACAGTTAACCGGTTCTGGATACGACCAGGAGATGATAGAGTTGGAGGCTACCTGGTTCAGGTTTTTGGCAGGTGCAAAGATTTTCATCTTATTAGTAATACCAATTATATTTGTTCGCATTAATCCATTTCGGAATAAAATTGATACAGTTTTGATTCTCGGGATTTTCGTTAATCTTTTACCATTATATATACAAACCGTAGCTCATTATTTTATACTTAGCTTTCCATTTGTTTTTATATTGTTAGCAAGGAATTTAGACCTATCCAATAAAAAATTCTTTATGATTTCAAATCTTGTATTAGCAATAATAGCAGGTTTGTTGTTTGCTAGGATAAATAGGTATAAAGGGGTATATAATGAACAATTGGAGATCGCTGAAGAAACCCGGAGAGATTATCCTGTAGGTTCTGATGTTTTCTTATACAAACACTTTAGATTTTTATATATTTTAAATGATTACCGCAATCCAGTGCTTGAAGAAATAGGGTACAGATATGGCTTTAAACCGGATGGGGAGTTTAGGGAAAAATATGAAGTTCTTTCACTAGAAGATTAATCTGTTTGAGAAATTTTCTATTCATATTATTTCCGATGGGAAGAGATAAAATATTAGTATGCAGAGGTTGTTAATTTTAGTTTAACTTGAATAGAAAAGTGGATTTTTTTAAAAAATTTATTAAAAGGTATTTTGCAGGCCTCTCCTATTTTTATTCTTTTTTAGGATACAGAATTTTTGTGATTGTTTTTCTCAGTGTAATTGTAGGGCTCTTGGATGGCCTAGGTTTAACAATGTTTTTACCCCTACTACAGTTAGTAAGTGAATCAGCGACGGTTAATCCTGATTCTTTGGGGAGATTACGTTTTTTAGTAGATTTTTTCGAAGTGATAGGTATACCCTTGAATTTAGTTTCTATTCTTTGCCTTATGTTGGTTTTTTTCTTCGGAAAAGGCGTGATGCTCTACGTTTCAGGTATATATAAGGTGAATGTGCAACAATGGTTTATTAAAAAATTAAGAGTAAGTCTTGTAAAAGGATTGAATAGGCTTTCATATAAATTTTTCGTAAATACTAATTTTGGAAGAGTTCAAAATACTTTAACAGGAGAGATAAATAAGGTCTCAGGTGCATATACTGAATATTTTACATCCTTCCAGTACGGTATCCTGGTTTTTATATATATGGTTTTTGCTTTCTTTATAGATGCCCAGTTTGCTGTTTTAGTGAGTTTGGGAGGGGTTTTAACCAATTTTCTTTATAAAAATTTATATAAGAACACTAAAAAAGCTTCTCGAAAATTAACTGGTGAAAATAATGTTTTTGAAAACTTGGTAATTCAGAATATTGGAAATTTCAAGTACCTTAAAGCCACAGGAGCATCAGATAAATATACCAAAAGGCTTATAGATTCAACGAGTAGGATTGAGCAGAGCAATAAAAAAATCGGTAAACTCGATGCTTTGCTCAATGCTGGAAGAGAACCTATTCTAATAACTGTTGTAGTAGCTGTAATTATTATTCAAATCACCTATTTCGATTCCGATCTCGGTCCTATTATAATCAGCTTAATATTTTTCTATAGGGCTTTAGGTTATTTAGTGCATTTGCAGATAAGATGGAATAAGTTCTTGGGAACGTCTGGGTCTTTAGAGAATATGACAAAATTTAGCAGAGAATTACAAGTTAATCAGGAAAAAAGAGGAACTGTAAACTTTGAAGAACCAATTCAAACTATAGAATTGTCAAATGTTTCTTTCAATTATGAAAAAACTTCAATATTAAAAGATATTTCCTTCAGAATAAATAAAAAGGAGACTATTGCTTTAGTGGGAGAAAGCGGCAGTGGGAAAACCACTTTAGTAAATATTATTGCCGGTTTATTGCCAGTTGATCAAGGTGAATTCCTTATAAATAAGATACCAACGAAAGATATAAATATTAATAATCTACAAAAAAGAATAGGATATATTACTCAGGATCCTGTGGTTTTTGATGATTCGCTTTTTAACAATATTTCTTTTTGGGCCGAACGAACGGAGAAAAACCTAGAACGGTTTTGGAAGGCAGTAAATAAGGCTGCGCTTTCAGATTTTGTTAATTCCCTTCCCGAAAAAGAAAATGAACCACTTGGTCATAGCGGCATCAAATTAAGTGGTGGTCAAAAACAACGTATTTCTATTGCAAGAGAATTGTATAAAGAAGTAGAGGTTCTTATTTTGGACGAAGCAACTTCAGCATTGGATTCTGAAACAGAAATGGTCATTCAGCATAATATGGACAACCTAAAAGGAGATTATATAATTATTATTATAGCCCATAGGATTGCCACCATTAAAAATGCTGATAAAATTGTAATAATGAAAAATGGAAGAATTTCGGAAATAGCCAGTTATGATAAATTGATTAGAGAATCGCCCTATTTCAAAAAAATGGTCCGGTTGCAGGAAATCTAAGACCTATGCTTATCCAAAAGAATACTTTTTATAGTATGGTGATTATTGGCAACAAATACTTTTATATATGGGGAGGAACAATTTTAGTTGTAATTTTGATTTTTCAAACAACGTTACATAAGATCAATTTAGGACTATGCAGTGGTCTCTAATAGGTTCGAAAGAAATACTAAACTGCCGTTACATCACTATGCTGAACTTAAGAAAACACAATTTATTGAGAAGGAGCAATCTTTTTGGAAGGTTATTAAGATTGCCTTTTTTAATAATTCCAAAGAGTATGGTAATCCCCATTCTTACTGGACCCCTGAGAGGAAAAAAATGGATTGCAGGTTCACATAACAATAGTGTTTGGCTAGGCACTTACGAGAGTAATCAGAGCTTAAAATTTGTTCAAAAATCTAAAGAATCCCAAATATTTTTGGATTTAGGCGCTCATGCAGGATATTATACGCTTTTATATAAATCTGTAAATAAAGCAGCTACTGTTTATAGCTTCGAACCAGTGGAAACGAATTATGGCTTTTTGCAGAAACATATTAAAATGAATAATCTTAATAATATTTTTCATTTTAAAAAAGCGGTAGCAGATAAAGAAGGCGTTTTAAGATTTGCAAGAGGGAATTCCGTAGGAGGTAAACTGAGTTTGGAAGGCGATATGAACGTATGTGCTATAAAACTTAGCAGATTTATTAAAGAAAAGATAATTCAGTTTCCAGATTTAATAAAAATGGATATCGAAGGAGCAGAATACCAGGTTCTCAAAGATCTGGAACCTTTTTTAAAGTCTCAGAAACCTGTAATTTTCCTCTCTACACACGGGGACGACATTCGGGAGGCCTGTTTGAATCTCATGAAAAGCTTGGATTATAAAATAATTCCTTTAGATGAAAAAAGTATGATAAAGGCACGTGAGTATTTAATGGAGCCAAAATAAAAGTTTGTTAAGAATGAAAACTCCTCTAAGTGCTACCCGCATTTTATCTAAACCTATGTGCATTCTAAAATTTAATTTAAGTGAGAAATTCCTATACCTATTTTCTTAATATATTTAGTAGGGTTTTCGCATATATTAGTACAAATGCTCCCTACTATTTTTTTATGGATAGGGATGTGTCCTGGGAATTAATCCCCTATCCGGATGTTAACAGCAGCTATAACCCGGTAATTAGGGATACGGATTTTATCCAGACAAAGAATTCAGGTAAAAATATCGTGTTCTAACTAATGAAAAGTATTTGAACCCTACAGAATAATAATACCAAAGCATATATGCGCAGCATATTTTATCTCTTTTTAAGTTTTTTGAGCCCTGTTACAAGGTATTTGTATCGCAATAGGTTACGGGTTCTGGCCTATCACGAAGTTCCCGATCCTGTTCCATTCGAAAAGCAACTTCGGCATTTAAAAGCCAAATATTCCATTATTCGCATTTCCCAGCTTCATGATTATTTATATTGTAAAGAGAAAGCTTTCAGCTTACCTAAGTATCCGTTATTATTAACCTTCGATGATGGAATTTATAACTTAAAGGAAAATGGGCTTCCGTTGCTAAAGAAATACGAAATTCCGGCCTGTGTTTTTGTGGTTACCGAAGCAATTAATTCCAATCAGGAATTTTGGTGGGATACGCTGGCGAGAAAAAAAGCACAGGAAGGAAAGGGCCAGGCCGAAATTAGGAGCTGTTTAAACAGCTTAAAAAAAGTTCCCAACAGGGAAAGAAGAAAAGTAAAAAAGGAAACAATACCTGTTTATGGAAAACAATTGACAAGTGAAGATTTACATTATTTTGAAGATTCTAATATTGAAATAGGGAATCATTCCCATACTCATCCTATGTTTGATAAATGTGAAACAGAAGAGATAATTTCAGAACTGGATAATTCCAAAAGATGTTTTAAGGATTGGCAGGTAGGGACATTTGAGTATTTTGCTTATCCAAACGGAAATCATAGTGGCAGGGCCGAAAAAATTCTTAAAGAATATTCAGTGAAACTGGCATTTTTATTTGAACATAAAATTAACGAGAAAGACTTAAACCCTCTTAGAATAGCGAGAATTGCTGCCAACTCCTATATGAGCCTTCCAGAATTAAAGGCAAAGGTTTCTGGCGCCCACTCCACCTATACTCATCTCGTTGCAAGATTAAAAGGAGTTAAGGAAAATTACTAATATTAAAATTATGATCGAGTATAGGGCTTTTGACTTAGAAAAGGATATTGAAGAAACGGTAAAACACATTCATGCTTATAAGAATAAACGCTACACTAAAGAATTACTGCTATGGAAACATACTCGTAATCCTTTTGGGGAATCTAAAGGAGGACTTGCTTTATACAATGGTAAAATTATTGCTACCGTAATTTATATGAAATATAATTTTCAGTCTAAAGATAAAGGAGTAATTCGTTGTCTTAGGGGAGTAGATGGTTGTACGGCACCAGAACATAGGGGAAAAGGAATTTTCAAACATTTATTGCGGTTTTCCCTGGATTTACACGAGGGAAATTATGAATTTTTATATGCAAACCCCAATCAAAATAGTCATCCCGAAATGATGAAAGTAGGGTGGCGCTCTTTACATAGGGATTTTCACTATAGGGTGGGGGTTGTGGTACCTTCTACCAAAAACCATGGTGAAATTA
This sequence comes from Gillisia sp. Hel_I_86, assembly GCF_007827275.1. Taxonomy (NCBI): domain Bacteria; kingdom Pseudomonadati; phylum Bacteroidota; class Flavobacteriia; order Flavobacteriales; family Flavobacteriaceae; genus Gillisia; species Gillisia sp. Hel_I_86. The sequence continues at coordinate 3,549,582 of NZ_VISE01000001.1, forward strand.
GGGATTTTAATCCAGAAGATGCTTCCAAAAAACTTTATTACAATTATTATACAAGCGCAAATTCTACGGAATTTTTAAAATGGAGGTACGAAAGAAAGGAGTATAAATTAAAGGAGTTTTCCTTTCAGGGTAGCAAGAATTATTTGGCCTACAGGATCAATAGGTACAAAGCAATTAAATATATTATATTTTGCGATTACGTTGGGGATATAAATAGTATAAACTACGCGGTTAAAGCGCTTTGCAAATATGAACAATGCTATATAATTTATTATTTTCCAAATGTTATCACTAACCAAATTAACTTTCTTTACACCAAAAAAGATCGAAATGTGGTACTTGTTTATCAGGAAAACAACTTTCATATTGATGATAAATTAATCATGACTTGCGGAGATGCCGAGGGAATACTATAAATACCACAGGACTAAATAAAAAATAAAATTTTGAATAAAAAATTTAAAATACAGGAACTGGAGTACCACTTTCCCTATCATCATTTACCTCATTTAGATAACCAGGACAATGTAGTGAATTACCGTAGCCTTGCCTGGGGTTATAAATATTTCTGCTATTTATTGCATTGTAAAAAAATCATAGAATCCTTAAGAGCAAATTCGGTGTTGGATGTAGGCTGTGGGGAAGGTCGGTTTTTAGGTTTATTAGGTAAGGAGGTACCTAAAAAAATAGGGGTAGATCTTTCTAAGCGGGCCATAGGCTTTGCAAAGGCTTTCCATCCGGAGATTGAGTTCTTTCCTAAAGATGCTTCCGAAATTGAAGAAAAGTTTGATATAGTCACCGCAATTGAGGTTTTAGAGCATATTCCGGATGAAGAAGTAAGCGATTTTTTCACTAAACTTGCCGCAAGGACAAACGAACAGGGCAAAATACTAATAAGTGTTCCAAGCACGGTAAAACCGGTTTCTGCAAAGCACTATAGACATTATAACCAGGAATTGTTTGAAAATCAGCTTCAGGCGGCGAACATCCCCTTCGAAATTGAAAAAGTGGAATACGTATATAGGGAACCTAAATGGTTAAAGTTCTATATAAAACTCACCAATAATAAATTTGGGTCACTTCAGGTTAAATATTTCAATAATTTAATATGGAAATATATTCAGAAAAATCTTTGTATTAGTGATGTTGAACATGGCGAAGAGTTAATAGTTTTGCTAAAGAGGCAGCAATAGCTGAATTAAAATCTAGCCTGGAATTGCTAGTTGGTTACATTAATTAGGATTCCATCATTTTTAATGATACTATTTTAATAATGTGCGCTTTCGGGCGAAACTTTCAGAGAAAAACAAAACGAGTTTCAGGAAGCAATAAAGAAGGTAGCTGTAACAGAATTTATTCAAAATTTGCCCTTATTTGAGCATACCATGTTGAAAAATAATGGAATTAATTTAAGTGGAGGGCAAAAACAGCATATTTCCATAGCCCGTGAGCTGCATAAAGATGTGGAAATATTGATTTTAGACGAGGCTACTTCCCCATTGGGTTGTGAGACGGAGAAGGCCATACAATTGAGTATTGAGCAACTTATAGGAAATTACACTCTTATTAATAATTACCCATAAAATTGCCACTATAAAAAATGCAGATAGAATCGTTATAATCAAAGGCAGTAAAATTTTAGACCTTATTAGATATGAAAATTTAATTTCCGAATCTCCATATTTCAGGAAATTGGGGGAATTGCAGGGAGCGTAAAATATGAAAGAATCGGTTGATTGGAGAAATAGAGTTATCCATATTATCGAAAAAGACTGTTATATAAAAGCTAAAGTATGTTTTGTTAAAGGAGAACTGCCTTTAAAAAGTTAAGTTTGCACAAAAAATTTCCTGCGGGAGAAATTAAAATTTAAAAATAATTTGGCTAAAGCTTATTTACATCTTTCAGGAAGCGTATAAAAATGATCACGCTGTGGCATTTTTAAGTGTATGGGAGCGATTGAAGATCTGGAAAAGAAAGTAGTTTATGAGGATATGCTGTAATAGGCATTTTTATTTGAGGATAGGTGATTATTGGATAAAGCTGATTTTAAAAAAATTGGGTCTTAGTTTTTTATGATTGGAAGTTAATTGGATTAATTATGAAAAATATTTTAGTTACAGGAGTAGCTGGTTTTATTGGCTTTCATTTGGCGGAGAAACTTTTAAAAGAAGGTTTTAATGTTGTTGGTATTGATAATATCAATAATTACTATGACGTAAATCTGAAATACGACAGGTTGAAGGAATTGGGAATTGAGAGATCCGGGGCAGAAATTTTTAATAAGCCTGTTTCCAGTAATAAATATGACCATCTTAAGTTTATAAGACTTAATTTGGAGGATAGGGAAAACCTTCCGGAGATTTTCAAGGAATACAATTTCGAAATTGTTTGTAACCTCGCTGCGCAAGCAGGTGTGCGCTATAGTATTGAAAATCCTGAAGCGTATATAGACAGCAATGTTGTAGGTTATCTTAATCTTCTGGAATGTTGCAGGCATCATAATGTCAAACATTTAATTTACGCGAGCAGTTCTAGCGTTTATGGACTAAATACAAAAGTTCCTTTTTCCACTGAAGACAATGTAGATCATCCTATAAGCCTATATGCCGCAACTAAAAAGAGCAATGAATTAATGGCTTATACCTACAGCCATTTATATGGATTTAAAACAACAGGTTTAAGATTTTTCACTGTTTACGGACCGTGGGGGAGACCTGATATGGCTATGTTTTTATTTACCGATGCCATAATAAAAGAAAATCCCGTTAAGGTATTTAACCAAGGAAATCTTGAGCGTGACTTTACTTATATTGATGATATCATAGATGGTGTTGTCAAGGTGATAAACCAAGAGAATGAGGGAGAAAAATATTCTTTATATAATATAGGCAATAGCAAACCTGTAAAACTTTTGGATTTTATCGAAGAAATTGAAAAACAATTGGGTATCGAAGCTAAAAAAGAAATGTTTCCAATGCAAGCTGGTGATGTAAACCGGACCTGGGCAGATGTAGACTCATTAAAGCAGGTTTTTGATTATAATCCAAAAACTAATGTTAGTGAAGGCGTGAATAAATTCATTGTTTGGTACAAACAATATTACAAATAATAATTAATCATGAAGATTTTAATTACTGGAGGTGCAGGTTTTATTGGTTCTCATGTAGTGAGGTTGTTTGTGAATAAATATCCGGAATACGAGATATTTAATTTGGATGCATTGACCTATGCCGGTAACCTGGAAAACTTGGTGGACATAGAAGATAGATCGAATTATCATTTTATAAAAGCGGATATAAATAATATCCTGGAAATTAATAGTTTATTCGAAAAATATAAGTTTGATAAAGTTATCCATTTAGCTGCAGAGTCTCATGTAGATCGTTCCATTAAAGATCCGTTGGCATTCGTAAAAACAAATGTAATTGGAACTATGAATTTATTGAATGCAGCGAAAGATCACTGGTCTAAAGATTATAAAAACAACTTGTTTTATCATATAAGTACAGATGAAGTATATGGAACTTTAGGAGAAACAGGATTATTTACTGAAAGTACCTCATATGATCCAAATTCTCCATACTCAGCTTCAAAGGCAAGTTCAGACCATTTTGTGAGAGCATACGGTGAAACTTATGATCTACCCTATATTATAACAAATTGTTCAAATAATTACGGGCCTAATCAATTTCCTGAAAAACTAATTCCACTTTTTATTAATAACATTATTGATAATATAAATTTACCTGTATATGGTGATGGAAAATATACTAGAGATTGGTTATATGTTATAGATCATGCAGTAGCAATAGATTTAGCTTTTCATAATGGTAAATTAAAAAGCACCTATAATATCGGTGGATTTAATGAATGGCAGAATATTGATTTAGTTAAATTACTATGTGATATAATGGATGTGAAATTAGGTCGAGATAAAGGTACATCTGAAAAATTGATAACATATATTAAGGATAGACCTGGCCATGATAAAAGATATGCAATAGATGCAACTAAAATAAATAAAGAATTAGGATGGAAACCATCTGTTACTTTTGAAGAAGGGTTAGAAAAAACAATAGATTGGTATTTAAATAATAAAAAATGGTTGGATAATGTAACTTCTGGGGACTATCAAAAGTATTATAATGAGCAATATTAATAATTGTTTAATTTTAAGTTCAGTCCAAATAGAGGCTGTTTAAAGCAACATTCTATACTTACTATACTTAATTTTGATAATAATTCATTAATGTTGAATAAATAATAGAAGGTCACAATTAGAATTCGTATGGTGATAAGCGATTGGCATAATTATTTAGATAATTTTTATGAAACTATTTTAAAATGAACGTTACTCATGATCGTTTTATTTATATTCAAGTTTTAGAAGAAAATACTTCAGTTAAAATAATTAAATATGGAACATGACATAAGACCATGGGGTCAATATTGGGTATTGGAAGAGGCCGATACCCACAAAGTGAAAAGAATAGAAGTAAATCCAGGAGGAAGGCTTTCCTATCAATATCATCATAAAAGGGCGGAAGTCTGGACAATCGTGCATGGAACAGGTAGAATTACAATAGATGGAGAAGTGAGAGATTATAAGGCAGGGGAAGTAGTAATTATTCCATTGGGTGCAAAACATAGAATTGAAAACCCATTTAAAGAACCTTTAGTATTTGTAGAAGTTCAGCACGGGACATATTTTGGAGAAGACGATATAGTAAGGATTGAGGACGATTATAATAGAAATTAGAGAATGAAAGTAGCATTAATAACCGGTGTTACCGGACAGGACGGCGCATATTTAAGTGAATTCCTTTTAAAAAAGGGATATATCGTACATGGTTTAAAAAGAAGGGCCTCTCAATTCAATACAGATAGAATAGATCATTTATACCAGGATCCTCATGAAGAAAACCAACGCTTTATTCTACACTATGGGGATATGACTGATAGCACAAATTTAATACGTCTTATACAGCAAATTCAGCCGGATGAGATTTATAATTTAGCAGCGATGAGCCATGTACATGTATCTTTCGAGATTCCTGAATATACAGGTAATGCAGATGGACTTGGGACTTTACGAATTTTAGATGCGGTTAGGATCTTAGGTTTGGAAAAGAAGACAAGGATTTATCAGGCTTCTACTTCCGAGCTTTATGGGAAAGTACAAGAAGTTCCGCAATCTGAAACTACCCCATTTTATCCAAGAAGTCCGTATGCAGTTGCAAAAATGTATGCTTATTGGATCACAGTGAATTATAGGGAAGCCTATAATATGTTTGCTTGCAATGGGATCTTGTTCAATCACGAATCTCCTATTAGAGGGGAAACATTTGTTACCCGAAAAATTACCAGAGCTACTTCCCGTATTGCATTGGGGTTACAGGATAAATTCTATTTAGGAAATTTAGATGCCCAACGTGACTGGGGTCATGCCAAGGATTATGTGAGAATGATGTGGATGATCCTTCAGGCTGAGGAAGCAGAGGATTGGGTAATTGCTACCGGAAAGACAACTCCTGTTAGAGATTTCGTGAGTATGAGTTTTGCAGAGGTTGGCATAGAGCTTAAGTTCGAAGGAGAAGGTGTTAACGAGAAAGCTTATGTAGTAACTTGTAGCAATCCTGAATTCCAATTGAAAGAAGGGAAAGAAGTTTTAGCGGTAGATCCAAAATATTTCAGACCAACAGAAGTGGAATTGCTTATTGGTAATGCATCAAAAGCAAACACAAAACTTGGATGGATTCCAGAATTTGATTTACAAGACTTGGTTAAAGACATGATGGAAAGCGATGTGAAATTAATGCAGAAAGAACAGCATTTGCAAGAAGGAGGATATAATATTTTAAATTATTTCGAGTAGTAGGCTCGCTTATTGGTCATTTTGAACTTGCTTCGGAATTTAAAACTATTGAAATGAATATAGATTCAAAAATATACATCGCCGGTCATCACGGAATGGTGGGTTCTGCAATCTGGAGAGCTTTGACTATTAAAGGATATTCTAATCTTTTGGGGAAGACCAGCAAAGAATTGGACCTTCGAGATCAAAAAGCAGTGTCCAACTTTTTTGAAAAAGAAAAACCTGAAGTGGTTATTGATGCTGCAGCACGGGTTGGAGGCATCCTTGCTAACAATGAATACCCATACCAGTTCTTAATGGAGAACTTACAAATTCAGAATAACTTAATAGATAATGCTCATAAAACTAAAGTAGAGAAATTCATCTTTTTAGGAAGTTCATGTATCTACCCAAGGCTTGCCCCACAACCACTTAAAGAAGATTATTTACTCACCGGAAGTTTAGAGCCGACCAATGAGTCCTATGCAATTGCTAAAATAGCCGGAGTTAAAGCCTGTGAAGCGATAAGAAAACAATTTGGGAAGGATTATGTGAGTTTAATGCCAACTAATTTATATGGAACCCATGATAATTTCGATTTAAAAACTTCGCACGTTTTACCTGCAATGATTAGAAAATTTCATGAAGCGAAAGTAAATAGTAAGTCCGTCGAACTATGGGGTAGCGGCAGTCCGATGCGGGAATTTTTACATGTAGACGACATGGCAGATGCCGTTGTTTTTGCAGTAGAGAATAAATTGCCCGAGCATCTATATAATATAGGAACAGGAAGAGATCTTTCTATTAAAGAATTGGCAGAGTTAATTCAAAAAGTTGTAGGTCATAAAGGAGAAATAGTATGGGATAGTTCAAAGCCAGATGGTACTCCACGTAAGTTAATGAATGTGGATAAAATGAGAAATGCCGGATGGGAGGCCAAAACTAGCCTAGAGATAGGTGTTAAAGCTACTTATAATTGGTTCTTGGAAAATAAATATAATTATAAACAAGTAAAAATTTAATAATTATGAAAGGTATAATATTAGCGGGAGGATCTGGAACCCGTTTATATCCAATAACAATTTCTGTTAGCAAACAATTGTTACCTGTTTATGACAAGCCAATGATCTATTACCCGCTTTCGGTATTAATGATTGCTGGAATTAGGGAAATATTAATCATCACGACCCCACATGATCAGGAGGCCTTTAAGAATTTACTGGGAGATGGTGCTCAAGTGGGTTGTAAATTTGAATATGCTGTACAACCTGAACCAAATGGTTTAGCGGAAGCTTTTGTTATAGGAGAGGAATTTATTGGGAAAGATAAAGTTGCTCTAATATTAGGTGACAATATATTTTATGGTAGTGGTTTTGGATCTTTAATTAGAACTAAAACAAATGTTTCCAATGCAAGCTGGTGATGTAAACCGGACTTGGGCAGATGTGGAATCTTTGATTAAAGATTATGATTATAGTCCCAGTACTTCAATAAGTAAAGGGATTAAAGAGTTCGTTGCGTGGTACAAACAGTATTATCATTAAATATTTAAAAAGAGAATAAATCCTACAATGTATAATTTAAAAAAAAATACAATTTTGGTAAAAAAAATAAGTAAAAAATACTTTGAGAGTTTGGCTTATTTTTATTCTCATTTGTGATACCACAATTTCATTGTGTTTGCGCTATGCCTTTTAATTGGAGTTTTGGATGGGTTGGGATTGACGATGTTTTTGTCTCAAATGGTGAGTGGCACCAGTTCGATAGATACGGAAAGTCTTAGGGGATTGATTTTTTTATTAGAAGGTATAGATGCTCTGGGAATTGAACTCAATTTATTTTTTTTTACTCATTATGGAGATGTTTTTTCTATGTTAAATAAATTAATCATTATGCTGTGGGGGTGAATAAAGTGAATGTCTAAGAACATTTTATAAGAGGCTCCTTATAAAAAACTTAGACAAAATTTTTGTCATGAAAAGCGACGAAATGTTCAGTATGAGAAGCTTCTTTAAAATGATGTAGAAACTGGAATAAATTAAAAATTTAAACTAATTACAAGAAATTTAAACAAATGATTGACAGCTATGTTAGACTTAAAAGATAAATCTATTCTCATAACCGGAGGAACCGGTTCTCTCGGAAGAGCTTTAACAGCTCATATTTTAAAAAAATACCCAGATGTAAAAAAACTAATTATTTTTTCTCGCGACGAACAAAAGCAGTTCGAGATGGCTCAGGATTATCCCACGTCAGAATATCCACAACTTCGTTTTTTCATCGGGGATGTTAGGGATGAAGCCAGAGTAAAAAGAGCTTTAAAAGGCATAGATTATGTTATTCATGCTGCCGCCATGAAGCATGTCCCTATTGCTGAGTACAATCCTATGGAATGTGTAAAAACCAATATCATGGGTGCAGAAAATATTATTAATGCTTGTTTAGAAACAGAAGTTTCTCGCGTTGTAGCACTTTCTACTGATAAGGCTGCCGCTCCTATTAATTTATATGGCGCCACCAAACTAGCTTCCGATAAATTATTTGTTGCAGCAAACAATATTACAGGTTGGAACCCTATAAAGTTCTCTGTAGTAAGATATGGTAATGTTATGGGTTCGAATGGTTCCGTAATTCCGTTTTTCTTGAAAAAGAAGAGTGGGGGAGTTTTGCCAATAACAGACCCAACAATGACCCGTTTTAATATCTCATTACAGGGAGGTGTAGATATGGTAATGCATGCCTTAGAACACGCATGGGGTGGTGAGATATTTGTTCCAAAAATTCCTTCTTACAAAATTACTGATGTAGCTGAAGCAATTGGACCTAAATGCGAAAAGCCTGTTATTGGAATTCGTCCAGGTGAAAAGATTCATGAAGAAATGATTACCGCATCGGATTCTTATTACACCTACGATTTAGGTAAATATTATACCATCCTTCCTTCAACCCATAAATGGAAATTAGAGGAATTTATTAATAATTTTAATGCTGAGAAGGTAAAACCTGGTTTTCAGTATAATTCTGCTGAAAATGAAGAATGGGAGTCGATAGAAGGCCTCAGAGATTTAATAAAAGAACATGTAGATTCAACCTTTGAAGTATAATTTATGAACAATTCAATTCCCTACGGTCGACAAAATATTACAGAAGAAGATATTGAGGCAGTAGTAAGCACTCTAAAATCTGATTACCTAACGCAGGGTCCTAAAATTGCAAATTTTGAAGAAGCTTTTGCAAATTATGTAGGTAGTAAATATGCGGTGGCGATTTCTAATGGGACTGCTGCGTTGCATCTATGTGCCATGGCTTTAAATGTTCAGCAAGGAGATAAGGTGATCACTACTCCTATTACTTTTGCGGCATCTGCGAATTGTGTAAGGTACTGTGGTGGGGAAGTTGTTTTTGCAGATATTGATCCTAAAACCTATTTACTGGATATTGATAAAGTAAAAGAACTTCTAAAAGCATCTCCTAAAGGCACCTATAAAGGAATAATTCCTGTAGATTTTGCTGGCAGGGCGGTTGATCTTGAAGCTTTTAGAAAACTTGCTAATGAATATGGTTTATGGATAATTGAAGATTCCTGTCACGCACCCGGTGGATATTTTATGGATAGCGATTCAAATAAACAGCACTGTGGGAATGGGAATTTTGCAGATTTGGCAATATTTTCATTTCATCCAGTAAAACATATCGCCTGTGGTGAAGGTGGAATGATCACTACCAATGATGAGGAATTATATGAAAAGCTTCTCCAATTAAGGACCCACGGAATTACCAAAAATGAAGATCAATATAAAAACTCAATAGAATTCGCCATTGGCTCGCCCGTCATGTCGAGCGGAGTCGAGACATCGGACGGATCCCGGATTCCGAATCCCGAATCCCATGATTATCCAAACTGGTACATGGAAATGCAGGATTTAGGATATAATTACCGCTTAACCGATTTTCAGGCGGCCTTGGGTATTAGCCAGTTAAAAAGAGCAGATAAAGGTTTGGCTAAAAGAAGAGAAATTGCAGCCACCTATCTTGAGGCTTTTCAAGGTAAAGAATTTATCAAAGGTCAATCCAGAGTTGTAGAAGGCCATGCGTATCATTTATACGTACTTGAAGTAGATAACAGATTAGGCTTGTATAATTATTTACGTGAAAATAATATATACGCACAAATTCATTATATCCCTTGTCATTTAATGCCTTATTACAGAAATTTTGGTTGGAAGGAAGAGGATATGCCGAATGCAGAAAAGTATTATCAGCATTGTATTAGTTTACCAATGTATCCCACGCTTACTAATGAGGAGCAAATATTTGTTATTAAAAAGGTGAACCAGTTTTATGATAAATAGGCAAAAAATAGGTCTTGGCACTGTTCAATTTGGATTAGCTTATGGAATAGCCAATGTTAATGGCCAAACTAAGGTTAGAGAAGTTACTGAGATTCTAGCTTTGGCAAAAAAATATGGAATAAAGATATTAGATTCCGCTTCTGCTTATGGAAATGCTGAGGAAGTAATAGGAAATAACACTTTAAATGATTTCAAAATTGTTTCCAAATTTATAGCTCCAAAAAATCAGGCTGTAAATGTACAATTGGAAAATAGTCTGAAAAACTTGGGTGTAAAACAATTGTATGGATACTTGGCTCATAGACCCATGGAATTGTTAGAGTATCCAACTCAATGGAAAGAATTGCTTGAATTTAAAGAACATGGTAAAGTACAAAAAATAGGTTTTTCATTAAATGAGCCAGAAGAGCTGGAGAAATTATTGAAAAAAAATTATATACCAGATCTCGTTCAAGTTCCGTTCAATTATTTTGATAATAGATTTGAAGAATCATTAGTATATTTGAAAAGCATTGGATGCGAGATTCATACAAGATCATCCTTTTTACAGGGATTGTTTTTTATGAAACCAGAGCTATTATCATCTTATTTTAGCGAGATAAAAGAAAATCTTAGGGAATTACAATTACTGCAAGAAGATCTTTCGGTTTCGTTACTTCGTTTTGTACTGGATAAAAGTTATATAGATAAAGTAATTATTGGAGTTGAGAATTCTAAACAATTGAAGCAAAATATAGAAGGTTTAAAAAATGCCAAGGAATTACCCATTTTAAATAAGGATATTTCCAGGCAAATTCTTAATCCTTCGTTATGGAAAAAATAAATCATATATGATCTACAATTTCGATCTTGGTGAAAAAACAATATTGGTTACTGGAGGGTATGGATATCTAGGCAAGGCTATTGCAGAAAGTTTGTTGTTCCATAATGCTAAGGTAATTGTGTTGGGAAGGAGTATAGAGAAATTTAAAAACGCTTTTAAGGAGAATGAATTTCTTAATAGCACCCTCTTATTTCAAAATTGTGACATTTCAAAAACAGAGAGTATTAAGAGTGCTTTTCTTGAAATTTCAAAAAATCATTCCATCTCGGTATTAGTTAATAATGCTTTTTATTCTTCAGGGCAATCTCCGGAAAAAATGGAAGACAAAGATTGGGAAAATGGAATTGACGGTTCTTTAAATTCTGTTTTTAGAGCAATTAGAGAAATAATCCCTTATTTTAAAAGTAGTACTGGTGGAAAAATTATAAACGTATCATCTATGTATGGAGTGGTAGCCCCAGATTTTTCGGTTTATGAAGATTCTCCTAACTTTTTAAATCCACCTCATTACGGTGCTGCGAAAGCTGGTGTAATTCAATTAACAAAATACTATGCCTCTTATTTAGGTAAATACAATGTGAATGTAAATACGGTAACTCCTGGTCCTTTTCCTTCAGAATCTGTACAACAAGATGAGCGTTTTGTTAAAGCACTTGCAGATAAAACTTGTTTAAATAGAATAGGAAAACCAAATGATTTAGGTGGTATTTTTACCTTCTTGTCTTCAGATGCCGCTAATTTTATCACCGGACAAAATATAGTAGTCGATGGTGGCTGGACCATCAAATAAATTAAAAATATGTCATATACCATTATAGAAGTCGCAAATACTCATGGAGGAAATGCAGAATACTTGAATACACTAATTGATTCCTTTTCTCAATACAATGAAAATATAGGTATCAAATTCCAACCCTTACACCCAGATAAATTAGCTACTACTGATTTTGTAGCTTATGAAATTTATAAAAAGTTACATTTTGAAAATGGACAGTGGAAATCTTTTATTGTTAATGCAAGCAGGACTAAAGATGTTTGGCTTGATTTGTTTGATGATTACGGAGTAGAGGTTTTAGAAGACAATATCCAATTGGTACATGGTATCAAACTTCAAGTATCGGTGTTGTTTAATTTTTCATTGGTAGAAAAGCTTTCAGGCTTAGATTTATCAAATCTGAAGCTAATTATCAACGTTGCTTCGTTGAATGAAGAAGAGATACGATATCATTATGATAAAATCAAAGCATCGTTGAACGTAAAAGAATTACTTATTGAAGTTGGTTTTCAAGCGTATCCGACAACTATCACTGATTCTGGACTTTCAAAGATACAGGTTGTTAAAGACCTCTTTAATTGTAAAATTGTTTTTGCTGACCACGTTGATGGAACTAACGAATTGGCGCTTTGGTTACCTGTTTTAGCTATTGCTTCAGGTGCCGATTGTATCGAAAAGCATGTGATGTTGAGTGATGATTTTAACACAGAATTCGACTTTTACTCGAGCATAACTCCTAAGAAATTTGACATCCTTATGGAAAGGGTTGCGCTTTACGACAGTTTGATGAAGGAACCTTTTATCAATAATAGAGAACAAATATATCTAACTAATTCTATTTTAAAACCTATATTAAAGAAGGATAAATATAATGGAAATGGAATTTCTCTAGTTAATGATCTTGAATATAAAAGATCCAACAAAAATGGCATAAATGCTATAGAAATTGAGAAATTATTAAATTCATATCATATTTTATCATCAGATATAAAGGCAGGGTCGACCTTAATGAAACATGATTTTAAGAAAGCTACCATAGCAGTTGTGATAGCTGCAAGATTGAAATCCTCGCGTTTAAAGGAGAAGGCTCTATTAAAGATAGGCTCTTTGACAACGATTGAAAAATGTATTAAAAATGCATGTGCCTTTGAAAATGTGAATAATGTAATACTAGCGACTTCAACTTTAGATAGTGATACCCCTTTAAAAAATTATACTTTCAGTGATAAGGTTATATTTCATAGAGGAGATCCTGATGATGTAATTGATAGGTATTTGCAAATTGTGCGTGATTTAAAAATTGATGTGATTATTAGAGTTACAGGAGATAACCCATTTATTGACAATAGTATATTACAAATTCTTCTTAATTCCCATTTTAAAACAGGAGCAGATTATACTACAGCAAAAGAGGCTGCTATTGGTACTAATTTAGAAATTATAAATTCTTCTGCATTGGAAGAGGTAAAATCCTATTTCCCTAATGCAGCCTATTCAGAGTATATGACTTGGTATTTTACCAATAATGAAAGTTATTTCAATCTGAACTTTGTAAACCTTCCCAATGAACTAATTAGACCTTATAGATTAACATTGGATTATGATTTAGATTTAGAAATGTTTCGTAAGATTCATGAACATTTGAGCGTAAATAATACCGATTATAATCTTAAGGATGTTTTTACTTTTTTGGATGCCAATAATGAAATAAGTTCTATAAATTCCCATATCAGCGCAAAATATAAAACTGACCAGTCATTGATTGACACTTTAAATGAAAAAACAAAAATCAAGACCTTGTAATATGATAACAGACAGAATAGAAAATATTGATAAATATACATTGTTGTTTTCAGGAGTATCTCGATTAATAAAAATATTGGAATCGAAGCAATTATCTGATATCAATAGTAAAGAATCTATAGATGGCATTGACCTGATTCCCATCTTTAGTGATTCTGTTTCAGCAATTTTTGACGAAAGTGTTTTAGAAGCCCACAAAATTTTTATGGATATTCACATTACCTTGGAAGGAACGGATATTATTGCGTATGCTGATTTAAAAAATGAAGCTACTATTTTTCAAGAATACGATGAAACCAATGATTATTTACTGGCAAAATCAGGTGAAATAAAAACACTAACAGTGCCGAAGGGTTATTTTTGTATAATCCCAAACACTTTTGCTCATATGGCTCTTTATAAGAATCATAGCAAAGTAAAAAAAATGGTAGTTAAAATGCCCGTTGATTTTTAAACGATGAATTATTATAAAGTCCTCAATAAACAAGTTTATACATTTGGAAAGTATTCTATAGTGCCACTTAGGACAGAAGATCGCTATGAGATTATGAAATGGCGCAATGAACAGATGTACCATTTAAGACAAAATGAACCTTTAACCAAAGAAAAACAAGATAGTTATTTTGATGTTGTAATTTCAAAACTCTTTGAGACAGATAAACCAGATCAAATTTTGTTTTCTTATTTAGAAGGAAAAAAATGTATTGGTTATGGTGGCTTGGTACATATCAACTGGGTAGATAAACATGCGGAGATTTCTTTTATAATGGATACTGAATTAGAAAAGGAATATTTTGATACCCATTGGAGTAATCTTTTAAATTTGATTGAACAAGTTGCGACAAAACTTAAATTACATAAGATTTTTACCTATGCCTATGACTTAAGACCTCATTTATATTCGGTATTGGAAAACAATAACTACAGGAGGGAAGCAGTTCTGAATGAGCATTGTTTTTTTGAAGATAAATATCTTGATGTAATTATCCACTCCAAAATGCTTAGAAACTGTATTTTAAGGAAGGCTACTAAGACCGATGTTGATATAACTTTTCGATGGGTGAATGACCCTGAAATAAGAAGCTTTTCGTATAATCAAAATAAAGTTTCCCAAAAAAATCATACTCAGTGGTTTTATTCAAAATTGCATGATACCAATTGTGAATATTATATATTGGAAAATCATGGCACAGCTACAGGTTCATTGCGTTTTGATTTTAATGATAGGAACGAGGCAAAAATAAGTTATTTGATAGATTCCAAATTTAAAGGGAAAGGCTTAGGTACAACAATTTTAAAGAAAGGTATAATCTCAATCAAAAATGATAGACCTGATATAAAAAGCGTTTTTGGCTATGTATTAGAGGGAAATAAAGCTTCAATTCGAATCTTCGAGAAGTTAAAATTTGACCTTATAGAGAGAAATGACTCGGAATTTAAATATGAAAAAGAAATAAAATGAAAATAGGAAATTATAATATAAATAATGATTCACCAGTATTTATTATCGCAGAATTATCTGCAAACCATAACGGGAGTTTAGAAACAGCATTAAAAACTGTAGAAGCAGCTAAAAGGGCAGGGGCAGATTGTATTAAGCTACAAACCTATACAGCTGATACTATAACAATAGATAGTGACAAAGAAGACTTTAAGATAAAAGGAACCATTTGGGAAGGGAAAAATTTATACAATTTATATCAAGAGGCCTATACGCCTTGGGAATGGCATAAGGAAATAATGGAAGCCGCTAAGAAAGAGGGTTTATTGTGTTTTTCATCTCCCTTTGATAAAACGGCGGTAGATTTTTTGGAAGGTTTAGACGTTCCAGCTTATAAAATAGCCTCTTTCGAAATTACCGATATTCCTTTAATAGAATATACTGCCTCAAAAGGGAAACCTATAATAATTTCTACAGGAATTGCCGAGAAAGAGGACATTGAACTGGCTTTAGACGCTTGTATAAGAATGGGGAATAAGGATATTGCATTGTTGAAATGTACCTCCTCGTATCCTGCACCCATAGAAGAAGCCAATATGGTCATGGTAAAGGACTTGGCAGATCGTTACGGAGTAATCTCCGGACTGTCGGACCATACTATGGGAAGTACCGTGCCTGTGGTTGCAACCTGTTTTGGGGCCAAGATTATTGAAAAACATTTTATTCTAGATAAATCTATTGGAGGTCCTGACGCTTCATTTTCTATGGATGAAAAAGAATTTACAGATATGGTAACAGCGGTTAGAGAGGCAGAAAAGGCCATGGGAAAAGTGGATTATTCCCTTACCGAAAAACAAAAAAAAGGGAGAGATTTTAGCCGATCACTTTATGTAGTAGAAGACATTAAAATGGGAGAAGTGATTACTAAAAAAAATGTAAGGAGTATTAGACCGGGCTTCGGGATGCATCCTAAGTATTTAAAAGACTTTCTGGGAGAAAAGGCAGATAAGAACTGGATAAAGGGTGATCGATTTACTAAATAATTTATTTACTTACTTGCAATGAATCTATGATAGATGAAAATTTTATAAGCACTGCATATAGCACAATGGAAAGAGGTTTTCCTGAAATCCGTAAAAGGAAAAGGCAAATGGCGGGTCGCTCTCTATTAAAAATTTTTCTACGAATATTTTTTGTTAAACCGGAAGAGACCCACGAGAAAATATTTTTGCTGCACCCCAAACCGGAAATTCAAAAAATATTTACAGATGCTATAAAACTGGATATAAATAATTCAGCATTTTTAAAGAAAGCCTTATTTTATCTTCAGCTTGGGTATATATCTCCAAATGATAGAATTCGTGTTTGGGCAGCAAAGAGGGGTTATAATTATTTGCAATACTATTTTAGGCCGTCAAATATTACAATCTTAAACTGTGGCCCTTCCATATTAAGTCCGTTTTTGGCAAAATTATGTGAAGATAAGAATGATGATAGTAAGTATTATATTATTCAACATGGTTTATATCAACTTAATAATATGCCTTATGAATTTGAATTCAGTATAAAGGCCAGCAGATCTGTTGTATGGAGTAGCCTGCTTGCCCAAAATTATATTGCTTTAGGGATTGCTTCTGAAAAAATTCATGTGCTGCCCACCTATTTATTCAGGGAAATAAAAGAGCTGAATAGATCTAATAAAGTTTTAATTATTGGTGAATCGTTAAATAAAATTAACACTGAATTTGATGTGGAATATCAGGAAAAATTACTGGAAGTTATAAATTATTTAAAGTTGAATTCAAAGTACAATGATTTTCATTTTAAAAAGCATCCACGTGCTTTATCATCTCCTGAATTAGATACTGCTTTAGAAAATAATTCTGTAAAACTCACGGATAAAATTAATTTAAACAATTACGGCTTGGTAATTGGTGCCATTTCCACTTTAATGATTGAAGCCATGGCTGAAGGCTGTCGCGTGTTACAAATTTCCCTGGAGAATTGTCAATCTTTAAACGTGGGGGATTATTCTTTACATACTAGCGCTGAGAATTTACAGGATATTAGAGAAGTAAGCAAAAAAATAGGCAGTTTGGACAATTTAGAATATAATTTTATAAACAGAGAATTTTTACGAGTGGATAATAATTTTGAAGATTACTATAAACAATTATTAGAGTAATAAATTTATTAAGGACATCCAATAATTGGGGATAGGATACTAAATGAGCCAGACGCCGTAGTGTTAGGGAAGATAAGGATTGGTAATGACGCATTAAGGTATCTCCAATTATTGTAAATATTTATTTGCAGCGTAAAGAAGTGGTATTGAGGAATTCTGCTAAAATTATAAGTGATTGGGAAAGTGCTGGTTCCTTGAAAAAGTTTCTTTTAAACCCTTCTTTCTAAAGTTAGATTTTTTTTTTCAGTTAATAAAACGATTATTCTTTTATGCCCAATTTAAAATCGCAGGCTGTATTCGGGTTAGTCTGGACATTTGCCCAGCAGTTTGGTACTCAACTAGTTAGTTTTATTGTCTCTATTTTTCTTGCACGACTTCTTTTGCCAGAGCAGTTTGGGCTTATTGGGATGATCGCTGTTTTTATACATGTAGGCGATGCTCTCCTAAAATCTGGTCTTACCCAATCCCTAATTAGAAATACAGATATTGAGCAGGATGATTATGCAACGGTGTTTTATTATAATCTTGGTGCAAGTATTATTCTCTATTTTGTTGCCTATTTTTCGGCACCTTTAATTGCTAATTTTTATGAGGAACCGGTTTTAACACCTTTGGTCCAGCTTTATTGTTTGGTTTTTATAATATCTGCTTTTACTGCTGTACAGCAAACACGGATGACCATCGAGATGGATTTTAAGAAACAAACCATCATTTCAATTCCATCTATTATTATTGGAGGTATAACTGGAATCGTTTTGGCTATTAATGGATTTGGAGTTTGGAGTTTAGTATGGAATCAATTGGTTACAGCAGTAATAAGAAGTATTCAGTTTTGGATCTATTCTGATTGGAAACCTACTTGGGAGTTTAATGTAAAAAAATTCAAAGTACATTTTAATTTTGGCTACAAGATTACACTTTCTACTCTTATCCAACGCATTTTTGCTAATTTGTATATTCTGGTAATCGGTAAATTTTTTAGCGCTGCCCAGGTAGGATTTTATACCAGAGCAGAAACAATGAAAAACCTTCCTGTAACTAATCTAACCATGGCTTTAGAAAAAGTTACCTTTCCGCTTTTTTCTAAAATTCAAAATGATACAGAGAAATTAAAAAGGGTGTATCGAAAAGTCATTATGATGGTGATATTTGTTATTGCCCCCTTTATGCTTTCACTTGGGGTTCTGGCTGAACCAATATTTCGGATTTTATTTACTGAGAAATGGTTGCCAGCAGTGCCATACTTTCAAATCTTATGTATTTCAGGTATTTTTTATCCTCTGCATATTTACAATTCCAATGTGTTTATGGTGAAAGGGCGAACTGATATCTTTTTACGGTTGACTATTGTTAAACAGGTGTTATTAGTTTTGGGTGTAATTGTGGGACTCCAATTTGGAGTCTTGGGTTTAATGTGGTCTCAAGTTGTAGTTTCAATTGTTTCGTTCTTTATTATTGGTCATTACACAAGTAAAATGATAAATTATTCTGCTTGGGCTCAGATTTTAGATATTTTGCCAATGTTGGGTGTTTCAATTTTTGTAGCCGCTTGCATGTATTTTTTAGACTTATATATCAACAAAGCTTCAGATATTGTCCGGATTTTAACTGGAGCATTAATGAGTATAGTCTTTTATTTAGGTTTAAGCTATTTATTTAATTTTAAAACTCTTATGGACTTCAAAGATTTAATTCCCGCGAAAAAGCGATAATATATAGCCAGGTATTTATCTTTGATCAAACAATGACTTGTTGTAATTATATCACTTATTCTAAATCCAATTGATTTTTTATTATAAACGGAAAGTGCCTTGATTTGATACCCAAAAATTAGTATTTTTATCATTTCATAAAAATCGCCAAATAAATTCAATTTGAAAAGGAATATTAATTCTTTACATGTAATAGTCTATTATACTATTTGTGATAGGATTCATTTTGAGGAACAACTTCTTTACCTTAAAAAACCATTCAATTATTTCAATTGAGCAACCACATCTGGAAATAAAACAAAATAAAATAAGGGAATTGGATAAGAAAATTAAAGTTTTATTTATAATTGACACTTTAGAAACTGGTGGAGCTGAAAAAAGTCTAGTAAAAATAGCAATCAATTTTAAGAATGTCACACCAGTATTTCTCCAAATTTATCAAGGTTCAACACTTAGTAGTATATTGTTGGCGAACGGAATACAAGTCACTAATTTAGATATTGTTCCAGGATATCACTTTAAAAGGATAATAAAACTTTTAATTCCAATTGTAGAGGAGATAAATCCGGATATTATACACACGACTCTTTTTAAATCGGATATTATAGGAAGAAAATTAAAAAGGCACTTTAATGTACCTTTAGTAAACAGCTTAGTGAATAATTCATATATAAAACAACGATATACAAATTTGAACTATTATGGTAAACTAAAACTTTATTTATTTCAACTTTATGACAGGTTTACTTGTAGAGATGTCGATTTATTTATATCCAACTCCAAAGCGATTCAAGCTACTAATGCATCAGCACTAAAAATTCCGTTAAATAAAATTCAAGTAATTCATCGTGGAAGAGATATTAACGAATTTAAACAAATTGGAATCAATAAAATTCAGGAATTAAAAGATGAAATTGGGATTGCTAATAAAACAATCCTTCTAAATGTAAGTCGGTTATTAGCCAGGAAAGGGCAGCTAGATTTATTAAAGGCATTTAAAACAGTTAGTAAAACTTATCCAAATCTGGTCTTATTGATTGCAGGAGAGGGACAATATAGAGATATTTTGGAAAATTTCATTTCTAAAAACAACCTTCAAAATAAAATAAAATTACTGGGAAGCAGGAATGATATACCTTCACTACTAGAAATTTCAGATATATTTGTTTTCCCCAGTTGGTATGAGGGGTTACCTGGAGCCTTAATTGAAGCTATGATGGCAGAAACCCCTATAGTAGCTTCAAACATTCCTGAAAATTTAGAATGTTTGGCTTATGATGAAGCAGTAATTTTTAGAAAAGGAAATATTGAGGATTTAACAGAAAAATTAATTTGGGCCCTACAAAATGGAAAGGAGATGAAAGAAATAGCCCAAAAGGCTCGAGAATCTGCAATCCACAAATTTGAAATTTCTCAAATTTCTGATCAATATGAAAAAGTTTATCAGGATTTAATTAATAAATAGTTATTTATAATTTTATTGAAATAGTTAGAGTGATTAAAGCCGATTTTAATAGTTATAGTAATGAATCTAATAACGATATAGGAGAAATCTTTTTAATTCAATTGGGGGCAAGATTTGTGTTTATTAATAGAATATCTCTTAAGTATAAAAAAATCATGTCATTTAGAGCTTATTTATCGTATATGGTATAAACTTTTAAATTTCCAATTAATGTAGAAATTCCGCATTTATATAATTTGGGAAAAGGATTATTTTTGGTCGTTTTATAAATATTATTATTCAAAATGTGATGATAGGAGAAAATTGTAATATTATGTAGGAATGTACAATTGGGCACGAAAGTAGAGGAAAAAGAGAGGGATCACCACTAATTTGTAATAGAGTTCTAATTGGTGTCATTCTACTTTTGTTGGAAATATTAAAATTAGGAATGATGTATTAATAAGACCATTTACATTAATGAATTTCGATATTCCCATATATTTAGTGGTAATTAGCAATCCTAGTAAGATGTTTAACCATAATGAAAGTCTCGATTATAAAAAGTAGATTTTAATTTTGCAAATGAAAATACTCCACCTCATCCAAAAACCCCAAAATCGAGGAGCAGAAATGTTTACCTGTCAGTTATCAAATCATTTGATTAAATCAGGACATCAGGTTAAAATTGTGGCCCTTTTTGAAGAAGAAGTTGTTTTGCCTTTCAATGGTGAGATCACTTCTTTAAAAGCATCATCAAAAAATAGGTTTTTTGATATCTCTGCATGGAAGAAATTGACAAGGATAGTAAAAAATTTCAATCCTGATATAATCCAAGCGAATGCCGGTGATACTCTAAAATATGCTGTTTTTTCTAAAATATTTTTTGGATGGAAAACACCTATTATTTCCCGAAATGCAAGTGAAGTTGGGCGCTATTTAAAATCTCCAATTCAAAAAGGTTTAAATTCCTTTTTTTATAAAAATGTGGAATTTGTTATTTCAGTTTCCCAGGCATCAGAAAAAGACATTTTAATCCATTTTCCATTTCTAGCAGGTAACACCACTGTAATTCCTGTAGGATTGGAAACGATTTCAGATATTAAAGAAATCGAACTACAACCTGAGGACAGTCAGCATATAGTTCATGTTGGAGGTTTTACTTTTGAAAAGAACCATGAAGGTCTTTTAAGAATATTTAATGAGGTTCTAAAAACAAATCAAAACATTCATCTGCACCTTATAGGAGATGGTCCTTTGAAACCTCAGATTGAAAAAGAGGTTAATAAAAAGGAATTAAACTCAAAAGTCACATTTTATGGTTTTGTTAATAATCCCCTTTCTTATATAAAGGCAGCGGATGTGTTCATCCTTCCCAGTATAATAGAAGGTTTACCTGCTGTTATTTTAGAGGCTATGTATTGTG
The DNA here is from genome assembly GCF_007827275.1 of Gillisia sp. Hel_I_86. NCBI lineage: Bacteria > Pseudomonadati > Bacteroidota > Flavobacteriia > Flavobacteriales > Flavobacteriaceae > Gillisia > Gillisia sp. Hel_I_86. The sequence goes on from NZ_VISE01000001.1 coordinate 3,571,398, forward strand.
AAATCCCGGTGATTGCTTATGATGTTGGGGGTATAAGCGAGATAGTAGTGAATGGCATAACCGGCTGTTTGGTTGAAAAAAACGATGAATCTGGATTTAAAAACACGTTAGAAATAGTATTGGGAAATCGTGAGAACAATTCTTTAATGATTGAGAATGCAAAAAAAATGGTAATTGATCACTACTCTAATGATATTATTACCAATGAATTTCTTGATTGTTATAATAATGTTATAAATTCTCCAAAACCTTCACCCCGTGGTAAAATGAAAATTTTACAAATTGTTACCAAACGGCAATATAGGGGTGCAGAGCTTTTTGCGGCATATCTCAGTAGTGAATTGATAAAATTAGGTCATGAAGTAATTTTTGTGGGGTTGTACGAGAATGAGAAGGATGTTTTAAGTGTTGAAAAGGCAGATAACAGAGATCTGGTTTCTACCAAGAACGGAAAATTTTCAATTAATATAGTGAAAAAGATTGTTAGTCTGGTAAAAGAAATCAAACCCGACATAATTCAGTGTAATGGATCAGATACTCTTAAATATACGGTTACAGCATCTTTGTTTTTCGGAAATATTCCTTTGGTTTATAGAAATATAAGTATAATAAGTGAATGGATTTCAAGTAGGCCACAAAAAATATTATATAAGAAAATGTTTCAGCGTATTGCTCATGTAACATCGGTTGGAGATGAGGCTATGGCAGATTTTATTAAAACATATAATTATCCTAAAATAAGGACTGAGGTCATAAGGAGAGGTATTCCTATAAAAGGTGTGGATAGATCCAAGCTTTATGAAGATTTAAGGAAGAATCTTAGAATTCATGAAAAATCCAAAATAGCCATGCATATAGGGAATTTCAGTCCGGAAAAAAACCACGAGTTCCTATTGGATATCTTTGATGAATTAAAAAACGAAGGTTCAGGCATCAAACTTGTTTGTGTTGGAAACGGAATTATGCTTGAAAAAATCAAGCGAATTGCCGAGCAAAAAGGCTTGTCCCAAAATGTCTTTTTTCTTGGATTTAGAAAGGATATTCCTGAGCTTTTGGCTGCATCAGATTGCCTTGTTCTTTGTAGTAAAATAGAAGGGGTGCCTGGGGTTGTTTTGGAAGCGGGAACCCAGAAAATCCCTTCTATATCCACAAATGTAGGGGGGGTATCGGAGGTTTTAATAAATGGGCAGACTGGATTTTTAATAGAGGAATTTAATAAAGATGAATTTAAAGAGAAATTATTAGAATTAATGCATGATTCTCAATTGAGAAAGGTTTTGGGAGAAAATGCTTTTAACATGATATCCAAAGGTTTTGATCCGGAAATAAATGCTAAGAAATTTGAGAACTTATATCGGAATTTAATTGCATCAGCTAATAGATAATTTTTTAGTTCACTTATGATAAAATAGTTTAAACCTTCCTATATATGGTTAAATCTAATTATACAATTTTCTATAAAATTTAAGGCTTTTCTAATACTTATGCTTAAGGATCTAAATAGGATAAGGAAAATAAAAATTGATTATTTTATTTTTTTATATCCGCTTTTTGTCCTAATTGTTCTCTCGTCACGCTGAATTTATTTCAGGGTCTTAATATGGTATTGATTACCAATGTACTGAGATTCTGAAACTCCCGAACGGTCGGGACAGAATGACGTCCTTTTTCAGTTTAGGACGCTTTACGGAAAAACAAATTTTATTTTGTATCATCTTCTATAATTGTTATCCTTTCTTCTTTTTGCTTTTATCAAATTCCAATTCAAGATGTACTTATTTGAAAACATAGATATTATTATATTCTACATATAATCTTGTTCTAAAACCTTAAAAGGTTAATTTTACCACGTAATTTAAAGTTAATGCAATTTCAATTAGCTATACTAGGGAATGAATAAAATAAAAGTTCTTCATATAATAAAATCTTTAGGTAGAGGGGGTGCAGAGATGTTGCTGCCTGAGACCTTGAAAATTCATACTACTTCTAAATTTGAATTCCACTATATTTATTTCTTGCCATGGAAAGATCAGATGGTTTCTAGTTTAGAGGAGGCTGGAGGTAAAGTGACTTGTTTTTCGGCATCCAACAATATAAAACTATTGCAACAGTATTCAAGGGTTATTGATTATTGCAAGACAAATACAATAGATATTATCCATTGTCATCTTCCTTGGGCAGGTTTTTTGGGAAGACTGGTTTTTGCTAAAACCAAAGTTCCGGTAGTTTATACAGAGCATAATATGCAAGAGCGATATCATATTGCTACCAAAAAGATCAATCAATTCACGTTTAATTCCCAAAGTTTGGCATTGGGGGTTTCAGAAGATGTAACCAATTCAATAAAGAATAATATAAACCCAAAAATTCCAGTTAAAACACTGCTAAACGGAGCAAATACTGATACTTTTAGAAGAGATCCTGATTTGGGTATTAAAATAAAAAGGGAATTGAGCATTTCGAAAGATGCATTGGTTATAGGGAACGTAGCAGTCTTTCGCTTTCAGAAAAGACTTGTGGAATGGTTACAGGTATTTAAGAAAATTGAAACTAAAAATCCAAATGTATATGGAATAATAGTAGGCGCCGGGCCATTGGAAGAAGAAATAATTCAGGAGTTAAAAAGATTGAAATTAGAAAAAAAGGTGAAATTTACAGGGCTACAAACTGACGTTAAGCCCTATTTTTCGGCGATGGATATCTTTATGATGAGCAGTTCTTTTGAAGGCTTACCAATTGCGCTTTTAGAGGCTATGAGCATGGAGTGCGCCGTGGTGTCAACAGATGCGGGTGGTATAAAAGAAGTTATTCGGGATGAGCAGGATGGATTGATGTGTAAAATTGGAGAGTGGGAAAAACTCTCTGGTTTGTGCCAGGTTTTAATTGATGATCCTGAAAAGTTACTGGAACTTAAAAAAGCTGCTCGCGAACGCGCTGTGAATTCGTTTAGTTTAAAAAGGATGGTGGATTCTTTGGAGGATATTTATGGTTCGTTAGTTAGTGAAGGAGTTAAGGAGTGAAGGACTAACGCAGTGAAGAAGTGATGGAGTAAAGTAGTGAAGAAGTGGCGGAACAATAAACATGTGATGAAGGCGAAAATTATCGAACTATCGAATCCCAAATCACAACATCACAGCGTCACTACATTACAAGATTAAACAAAAAGAGAAAAGAAAATGCAGATAAGGGAAGCAACCGATAAAGACATACCAGGTATCCTTGAAGTTTTAAAAGCTAGTCTTGGAGAGACATCTTCAAAAAAGACGGAGGAAGTATGGAGATACAAACATGTTGGTAATCCATTTGGGAGATCTCTTGTTTTGCTAGCAGTAGAAAATAATGAAATTATCGGGATTCGAGCATTCATGAGCTGGAAATGGCAAAAAATAAATGTGGATTATTTGGCTTACAGGGCAGTTGATACCGCAACCCATCCATCGCATCAAGGAAAAGGTGTATTTAAAAAATTAACCTTAGCTGCAATAGACATAGCAAAGTCCAAAGGTGTTCATTTAATTTTCAATACTCCTAATGTAAAAAGTAAACCAGGCTATATTAAGATGGGATGGGAGGAAGTTGGGAAGCTAAACATTCGGGTTGTATTAAACAATCCATTTAAATGGTCATTCGATTCTCCAGATAAAGCATACGAAACAAACTTAAAATCTGATGATTCTCAATTTTTAAATTTAATTTCAGAATATAATTCGATCATGGGTGAAAGACAAAGATTTTTTACTCCTAAATCGTTAAGCTATCTTTTATGGCGATATGAAAACAATCCATTACAAGGCTACGAAATTTTGGGAGATGAAGATTTTTATATGGCCGCCTATGTTAAAAAACATAAATACTTTAAAGAGCTAAGAGTGACTGATCAAATCTTTACTACTAAACTAGGACGATCAAAAGTAATGAAAACTATTAATACCCTTAGCATTAAACATGGAACTCAAATAGTAACTGCTTCTAATGACTTAAACTCCAATTTCGGTTTTTCTGGAAATTTCGGCCCGGTTCTTACCTTGAAAAATTTGAACCTAAATATAGAGTTTCACAAAAAGTTATTACAAATTAATAATTGGAATTATTCCCTTGGAGATTTAGAATTATTCTAAGATGATTGGCACATTTTTTTTGTTAATATTTCTTTATATAATTTCTCAAGCAATTTTTAATTCCTTGAGAAAGAAACATGCTTTTTTTTCAAAAAAGCTAATGAATATTTTATTTTGGTATCATTTTATATTTTGGGGAATTTATTATGCCTATGCTTTCTTTAATAATTCTGATTCTAAAACTTATTTTACAAGGCCTCAAAATCCAGAATTTGGATGGTTCGATTTTTTCGGAACTGGGACTACATTTATAGATTTTATTTCTTATCCATTTATTAATTATTTGCATTTCAATTATGAAATGATGATGCTGCTTTTTTCATGGTTTGGATATATTGGATTTGTATATGCTTATCTTCTTTTTCGTGAAAATATCCCTATCAAAGTTAAAGTTTTCAAGAGAATTGATTTATTAACACTTATTTTGTTTTTTCCAAACATGCATTTCTGGACTGCCTCTCTCGGAAAAGGTTCTGCTATTTTTATGGGACTAATGATGTTTGCATATGCTATTAAAGTTCCGAAATCGAGGTTGTTTATTTTGGTTTTGGGATCGTGTATTATCTATTTCATTAGACCACATGTTTTTTTGTTCATTGCAGTAGGAACTGTGTTGGGTTATATGAGTGGGAGTGAAAAAATAGCATTTTGGAAAAAAGCTCTAATTTACATTTCATTGATTGGAGGATTAATTATTGTACAGGATCAAATTTTAGGTATTGCAGGATTGGAAGGATCAGAAAATTTGGTGGAAGATTTTGAAAGTTTTTCGGATACTAGAGCTGAAGAACTGGGTAAATCTGGTTCGGGAGTAGATATGTCGTCTTATCCACTTCCACTTAAATTATTTACTTTCTGGTTTCGACCTTTATTTATAGATGCACCCAATATCTTAGGAATTATAACTTCTATTGAGAATTTATTGTATTTGCTCTTGTTTTTCAAGATTCTAAATAAAAAATTCATGAAATTTATTCTTAAATCTCCGGTCCTGGTAAAAATGAGCCTAGTAGTTTTCCTCCTATCATCTTTTGCTATGACCTTTGTAATGTCCAATTTGGGGATAATTATGAGACAGAAATCCATGGTAATGTATTTTGCCTTTTTTGTTATTTATTACTTTTTAGCTCAAGAGAAATATGATAGAATCATGAGGTTAAGGAAGTTGAAACTTAGTAGAGAAATAGAATTGAAAAGAGGAGATTCTTTAGTTTTGTAACGAAGTGACATTGTGATGAAGTAAAAAAAGCAAGGGAGAAAATGAAATAGGGGAAGGCACATGAAACTTTTAGTTTAATAATATAATTATCTTCGTAAATCTATGATCAATTTAGTTTTCACGAGTAGGGCATCACGACTGTGCTCGATGTGAAATTTCGTAGATTATCTAATCCTAGAAATAATAAATCACAAATGAACAATAAAGGTTTTTTAGTAATATCATTGGATTTTGAACTGCTTTGGGGAGTGTTCGATAAGGTAGATCATAAGGATAAAAAACTTTACTTTGAAAATACAAGAAAGGTAATTCCTAAAATACTAAACTTATTTTCTGAATATAACATTCATTGTACCTGGGCAACGGTTGGTATGTCGTTTAATAGGAACTTTGAGGAGTGGGAAGCGAATAAGCCTACCACACTTCCGGAATATATAAATTCTTCTCTTTCGGCATATCAATATGGGGATTTACTAAAGACGGAATTGTCCGATCTGTCATGCTTTGCAAAAGATCTTATTTCACAAATTAAAAACACTCCCAACCAGGAAATAGGTACCCATACCTATTCACATTATTATTGTCTAGAGGATGGACAAACCCTCGCATCTTTTAAAGCTGATTTGGAAAAATCTATATCTGTAGCTAGAGCTATGGATATTGAACTTAAATCCCTTGTTTTTCCCAGGAACCAGTTCAATGAATCTTATCTAAAAGTTTGTTATGAACTTGGAATCGAAAATGTTCGTTCGAATCCAACAGACTGGTATTGGAAGGATACACAAAGCACTTCCCTTAAGAATAAGCTTTTTCGCACTGGCGATGCATATTTTGGTTCTAACAACAAATCTTATAAGATTAAGGAATTAAATAAGATAGATGGAAAACCGCTATCCCAAAAAGCAAGTCGATTGCTTAGGCCATATTCCACTAATTTTTTTCTGAATAGCCTAAAATTGAAAAGAATTACATCTGAAATGACTTATGCTGCAAAAAATGGTGAAATATATCATTTATGGTGGCACCCACATAATTTTGGTAATAATCCTAACGAAAATCTCTCAGACCTAAGAAAATTACTCGAACACTATAAAAAGTGTGGAATAAAATATGGTTTTGGATCTTTGACCATGAGTGAGCTCAACTCCTTTGTGTAACTTCAAGCAGTCCTGCTTTACTGTTTTCTATGTAATATTTCCACACATTTCTGGGGTATCTCAAGTGTTTGGTATGCAGGATAGTAAATAATTTCTAAACGAGAAACCCTTAAAACCCTAGTAATTAGTTTATTATTTGACTTCATAGATGGAAAATTTAAATTCACTTCCAAGAGGTCTTATAATTGTAATGTGAAATGCTTTAATAATTTTTTGCTTGTCCGTAAAGTATCCTAACTGAAAAATGACGTCATTCTGAACTTGTTTCAGAATCTCATTTCAATGTAAATCAATGCAATATTGAGACCCTGAAATAAATTCAGGGTGACGAAAGAGCTTTTAGGACAGAAAACGGATATACATTATAATTTTATTAAGCATGGGGATATTGACTATGGATTTTATTAATTTAATTCAAACTAGTTTATTATTGTTGGTTTTGTTCTTTATTAATCAGCATATTTTTTCAAAATTACAATTGAGGCATTCTTTTTTTAATAAAAAATTACTGAATGTGCTTTCATTATATCATTTAGCCTTTGGGGGTATTTATTATGTGTATGCGCTTTTCAATAGATCCGATTCCGTTAGATATTATAATGTTCCTAACAATACAAATAAAGGATGGTTGGATTTTTTTGGAACTGAAACCACCTTTATCGATTTTATTTCCTATCCTTTTATTAATTACTTAGGATTTAGCTATGAGATGATGATGTTGCTGTTTGCTTGGATAGGATATATGGGATTTGTTTATGCATACCTGTTTTTTAAAGAAAATATTCCTTTAAATGTAAAAGTGTTTAGAAAAGTTGATTTGCTCACCCTTATTCTTTTTCTTCCAAATATGCATTTCTGGACGGCTTCTTTAGGTAAAGGTTCCCTTATATTTTTAGGATTAATGCTTTTTGGATATGCAATTTCAAAACCCAAAGAGCGCGTTGTTACCTTACTACTTGGTTCCCTCTTGGTTTTTTATATTCGCCCCCATATTTTCCTGATTTTGGCTATTGGATCCCTCCTAGGAGTGTTGACGGGTATCGGAAAATTTACATGGAAACAAAAAAGTGTTGCATTTTGTGTTTTCATTTTAAGTTTAGTATTGCTTCAAAACTCAATTCTTTCGGTGGTGAACCTGGAAAATTCAAACGATCTTATTTCAGATTTTCTAACGTTCACCTCAAATAGGGCAGACTCACTAAGTCATTCGGGCTCTGGTTTAAATATGGCGGAATATTCCCTTCCAGAAAAAATATTTAGTTTTTGGTTTCGACCATTATTTTTTGATGCCCCGGGTATTTTGGGGGTAATCGTTTCAATTGAAAATTTGATCTATATTTTGTTATTTATGAAAATTATGAAATTGGATTTCTTTAAGTTTATTAAGCTGGCACCTATGAATGTAAAAATGAGCCTGGCTTTATTTCTAATCACTTCTTTTGCGATGACTTTTGTAATGTCCAATCTTGGGATTATTATACGTCAAAAATCAATGATCATGTATTTTATATTTTTCGTGATTTATTATTACCTGGCTCATGAGATGCAGCAAAATTCGAAAGGAATTTTAAAAATGGATGCTAAACCCATATTACATACTGCTTAAAATACGAGTGCAATAAAATTTGCGAGATTGCCACACAGGCTTACGCCTTTAATTAATTAGTAGTTATAGCATATACCGGATTTCAATTAATATTTTTATGTATACCCATTTTTTCCCATAATAGTTATGTCGTCACCCTGAATTTATTTCAGGGTCTCAAATTATTGTATTGGTTTACATTGAAATGAGATTCTTATACTCCTGAATCATCCTATCGTGTGGACACAATTATTTACTAGTTTAAGGGATTAGCATTAATTTTACTCAAAAAATGAGAAGGGGGTTCACAGGCTTAGGGGATAAACGTTTGGTTTATCGGGGCAACAAGATTTTATCGGACCTGTTCAGCAAGAGCGTCCATTCGATCCGTCAGCTCAGCAGGAACGAATCAGACGCAAAGGCCGTTTACCGTTTTTTGCAGAACGATAGGGTCAGTGAAGAAGATATAGTAGAGAACCTGGTACATAATTGCCAGATGGCTTGTGCGGGCAAATTTGTTGTCTGTATCCAAGATACCACGGAGGTCAACCTAAGCAGCCATGGTAATAGGATCAACAAAGATGGCTTTGTGGGCACGACCAATGCGAAGAATTCCCAGGGACTGGGGTTCTTTGTCCACCCAAGTTTGGTCTTGGATGCCGTGAGCGGCACCCCCTACGGCTATTCTGATATTAAGATCTGGAACAGGTCCTTGGACTTCAAATCAAAGCATGAAAGACAGTACGGCAAGCTGCCCATGGAAGAAAAAGAGTCCTATAAGTGGATAGAGGTGTCCAAAAACACACAGGCCTCACTAAGGGACGTGGTAGCGGGAATGGTGATCGTACAAGATAGGGAAGGGGATATCTACGAACAGTTTGCAAGCATACCAGATGCACGAACAGATCTATTGATAAGGGCCCGTGCGGATAGGGCCTTGGCGGATGGGTCAAAATTGTTCAGCTGCCTGGCGGACCAGCCCTGTCAAGGGTCCTATGAGGTACAGGTGGATGCCTGTGCAAAGACCAGAAGGAAAAAAAGGACCGCAAAAATTGAAATCAGATATAAAGAGGTAGAACTGAAAAGGACCAGGGCGGCCAGCAAGGCAGTGGCGGCCAGCATAAAACTATATCTGGTGGAGGCCAAAGAGGCTAACCGGGCCGGGCCGGGCAGGGTGTGCTGGAGGTTATTGACAAGCCTGCCCATAGAGACCCTGGAAATGGCAGAAATGTGCGTGGAATGGTATAAGTGGAGGTGGACGATAGAAGAGGTGTTCAAGATATTGAAAAAAGAGGGCTACAATATCGAGGCGTCAGAGCTGGAGCATGGGTCATCGGTAAGAAAACTGAGCTTGTTGATAATGGAGGTCATCATCCAACTGTTCTTGATGCGGCTGGCGTATGCAGTACCAGAAGGAGAGATGAGCGCCGATAGCTGTTTCACGGAAGAAGAGCAAGCGTTTTTAGAGCACCAGATAATAAGACTGGAAGGTAGGACAGGGAAACAAAAAAACCCGTACAAGGAAAAAGGGCTAAAAAGATATGTTTGGGCGATAGCTAGACTTGGCGGATGGAAAGGCTATGAAAGCAAAAGGCATCCCGGCATAACGACCCTATGGATAGGACTGAAATATTTTAAGGCGGCCATGGAAGGGTGGACGATTCATAAAGATGTGTCCACACGATAGGACGAGGGAGGGATCTCAATAAAAAAATTCTGCTTCGTTGAGATCCTTCAGTGCGCTACGCTCCCTTCAGGATGACAGTCAGATGTCAGTTGTAAAATTAGATTACTCCTCCTTGATATTAGAAACCTTTCTACAAACCAAAACAATTTTATCGTTTTTTAAATCTGTTGTAAAAAAGAGGTAATTATTGCCTCCATCTTCAATTTTCAGTTCTTTTCTTATCTCACTTACAGATTTTGGAAAATTCCTTGTGGTAATATTTGCCTTATTAAGTTTCAAAGACCTTCTTAAAGCTTTTTTATGGTAGGGGAGAATTTCCATAATCTCGAAGCTTCTCCCTGGGAAAGGTTGTAATTCTTCAGAAGTAAATAAATGGGAATTGGATTGTAGTTTATAGGTATGGGTTTCAGCAGATAAGGCTCCAAAAAGCTTACTTTTCATAATTGCCGGATTTGGTTCGTACAAAAATTTTAATGCTAAGCTATATTTTGAAGGTTCGGTTTCATCATTTAAAACAGCTTCAAAATATTGAGTTTCTTTTTTGGTTATATTGATTGTCTTGACCTTTATTTCCTTCGAAATATTCCTGTTCAAGATCCATAATAATTCCTTTACCTCATTGTTTACCGATACGATATGTATTTCCATCACTTTGCGCAATTCAGCTATTCCGGCGGTAAGATCCAGAAGGGGAGAGGATTTAATCAAGATATTATAGGATTTTTGAAATAGCAATTTTAAGTTGGCCGGCACATTTGGGGTGCATTGTTCCAAAAGGAACACTTTTCCTCCATAATCATCCCTTCGGGCAGGATCCAGATAAATCCAATCATGTTTTTTTTCGGTTTTCCTTAAATATACCAAGCTGTCACCAACTATTGTTTTGATATTGGAGACACCCAATACTGAGAAATTATGGGCTGCTAGCTCAGAAAGATCTTCATTGAGTTCACAATGGAGTACTGTTTTAAAACTTTTCGAAAAATGATAATCGTCAATTCCAAAACCCCCAGTAAGATCGATAAGGGTATCACCTCCAATTAAACCGCTTTTATACTTTGCAGTGACTTCTGAAGAGGTTTGTTCTAAATTCAGATTTTGGGGATACAAAATATCCCTGTTCCCAAACCAAGTAGGCAATTTGTTTTTGGCCTTTTTTATCCCGGTTATTTGGGTCGCAATTTCTTGAATACTAACTTCTGGAAAAGGGGATCCTTTTAAAATAAGGGTAGTAAGGTCCCCGTTTAGGTGCTCCTGAATGAATTTTTTGACTTCTGGATATAAAAGTGCTTTGTTCAAGCTAATGGATTTAAAGATCTCTAGTAAGTCTCTTAACGATCTTATATTCGCTCAATGTTTCCTTCGCAATCACTTTTAAGGCAGTATAAAATGGAATCGCTACCACCATCCCTATAATTCCGAATAAAAGTCCGGAGATTAGAATAATTAGAAATATCTCTAAGGGATGCGATCTAACGCTGGCCCCAAAGATCATTGGCTGACTTATTAAATTGTCTATTAGTTGAGCAATGGCGTACCCCATCATCACAAAAATAAGGTTTGGCAAGATCACTACTTGAAAATCGGCGCCAAGATTACTGGAGATTACGAACAAAGCCATTAAGATCCCAGCGAAAATAGGCCCCAAATAGGGAACTAAATTTAAGAACGCACATATAAAGGCAATGGCCAAGGGATTGTTTATTTCAAAAATACTTAGCAATAAATAGTACAAAACAAACAAAACAAAGACTTGCATGGTTAGACCCACAAAATATCTGGAAAGCAAGATCTTTATCTTATTGAAAACCCGCTGAAATTTATCTTCTTCTCCTTTATTTGCGAAAACCAAAATACTGTTCAGCATCAATTTGCTATCCTTCAGCAGAAAAAAGGATATAAACATGATAGCAAAAACAGCTATCAAAGTCGCTCCCAAGATCCCAAAAACACTGTTTAAGAACTTCGGAATAAGATTTACATCCAAGCTTTGAGCTATCTCACTTTTCCTTAAGCTTTCCATCAAATTAATATCTTTAACTCCCAGATAATCATTAATTTGATCGTTCATTAAGTTGATATCACTCTTAAAGGCTTCTATATCTATTTGACCTAAATGATGGCTTTGTTCAATTACAATTGGTACAAAAACCAAAATTATTCCAATAAAAATTGCTAAAACCAGAAGAAGCACAATTAGTACGGCAGCCAGATTGGGCACTTTAAGCCGTGATCTTAGAAAGATCACGACTGGCCTTCCTATCAAGGAAATAACTCCAGCGATAGCTATATATACTAAAACGGACTGGATCTTATATAGAAAAAACAAGAGGGCAAAAATTCCCAATAAAATCCCTATTGCCCTAAGTATCCCGTAAGAAAAAGTTTTTGCGTTCACAGGGTAAAGATATTATTTCTGGCGAAAGGTAAGAAAGGTTTTTGAAATTTCGTACAAAGCAATTCCTGTAGCCTGCGAAACGTTCATGCTACTGTTGTTTCCAAACATTGCAATATGAACTTTAGTTGGGACAACATCTAGTACCATTTGACTTATTCCGTGCCGTTCATTTCCCACAATCAGTAAAATTTTTGAATCCTTTTTTAAGTTTAGAGTATCTAAAGCCACACTGTCTGAGGTGATTTCCAGGGCGATAGGTTTATAACCCTTGGATTTATAACTTTCAATAGCATCTATAATATCTTTGGTATGATCAAAATTCACTTTTTCGAAAGTGCCCCTCGCAGTTCTGCGCAGCCTGTTGCTTTTTAAATTGATTGGCGTACCCGAAAAGATCAATTTTTCAATATTAAAGGCATCCGCAAGCCTAAATAAGCTTCCAATATTGGCTTCGCCCATTATATTATCCGTGAGGATAATGATGGGAAATTTATTTTCAGATTCGGAATGCCTGGAATGATCTAGTTGTAAACTCAATTTTCAAAAACATATTTAATGATGTTAGCACCCATTTGGAGTGCTTTTAAACGCACTTCCGGTGGATCGTTGTGCACAGCAGGATCTTCCCAGCCATCACCAAGATCACTTTCAAAAGTAAAAAGCAAAATGAGACGTTCCTTATCGTATATTCCAAAAGCTTGTGGTGCCAAGCCATCATGTTCGTGGATCTTTGGCAATCCGTTGGGGAAATTAAAAGCACTGCTAAAAATAGGATGCGATGCAGGTAATTCTTGTAATTCCTTGTTGGGAAACACTTTTTTCAATTCGGCTCTTATAAAATTGTTCATCCCATAATTATCATCGATATGGAGAAATCCACCCCCCAATAAATACGTTCTAAGGTTTTCTGCCTCTTCATTGCTAAAAAACACATTTCCATGACCCGTCATGTGGACAAATGGATATTGAAATAAAGAAATGCTTTCAGGCGTAACAGTTTCGACCTTATTCTTTATTGCGGTATTGATGTTTTGATTACAAAATTTTACAAGATTAGGAAGTGCCGTGGGGTTTGCATACCAATCTCCGCCTCCTTGATATTTCAATAAGGCGATCTCCTGCGCAGTCATAGATAGACTAAACAGAAAAAAAAGGATTATGGCAAGAAATCGTTTCATTTAAAATTATTCTTCGTTGAACAAAGCCACCGTATGGCAAGCAACAATTGCAGCGGTTTCTGTTCTTAATCTTGTGTTCCCTAAGCTAACGGGATTCCACTCATGTTGTTTTGCCAACTCTATTTCTTCAGTAGAAAAATCCCCTTCAGGACCTATTAAAATAATGCATTTTTCGCCTAGTGCTAAAGAATGTTGCAATGATTTTTTATCTATTTCGGCTTCGCAATGTGCTATGAATTTGCTTCCTTCAGGGGTATCGGTAACAAATTCAGAAAACCGAACCGGCTGATTGAGCTTTGGAAGTGTAAAATGCAAAGATTGCTTCATGGCACTTTGTAATACCCTTTCAAAACGATCCAGTTTCACCACTTTTCGTTCGCTATGATCGCAAATAATTGGAGTGATCTCCATAACACCAATCTCGGTTGCTTTCTCCAGGAACCACTCGTAACGATCGTTCATTTTAGTGGGCGCCACTGCCATATGTAAATAATACTTTGGTTTTTCCTCCTTTTTAACTTCTATTACTTTGGCAATGCACTGTTGTGCCGTGATCAAAGTTAATTCTGAAATAAACAAAAAACCCTTCCCGTTGGTGACATGCAAAAGATCACCTTCCTTTTTGCGCAATACCTTTACGATATGTTTGCTCTCCTCTCGAGGAAAAATAATTTGTTGCGCTTCTTCTGCGATATCTGGATGGTAAAATAACTGCATGTCTTATATTTTATATCTCGGTTGGGCGGTTACTGAAAGATCTACAAACTCTTTTGCCAAATATTTATAATAACCAACAATACCAATCATCGCTGCATTATCTGTGGTGTATTCGAATTTTGGGACATAGGTTTTCCAAGCGTATTTGCCTTCAGCTTCTTTTAAAGCTTTTCGAATTCCGCTGTTGGCCGAAACTCCACCCCCAATTGCTATTTGAGTAATTCCAGTTTCTTTTACTGCTTTTTTCAGCTTATCCATTAAGATATTTACAATGGTATATTGAATGGAGGCACAGATATCATTTCTGTTTTCTTCAATAAAATTCGGGTTCTCCTTTACTTGTTTCTGAATAAAATAAAGAATGGCAGTTTTTAAGCCACTGAAGCTAAAATCCAAGCCTCCCACTTTTGGCTTGGTAAATTTATAGGCCTTGGGATCTCCAAGTTGGGCATATTTATCAATTAGTGGACCACCAGGATAGGGCAATCCCAGGATTTTTGCGCTTTTATCGTAGGCTTCTCCCACTGCATCGTCTATGGTTTGGCCAATGACTTCCATTTCAAAATGACTCTCCACTTTTACAATTTGGGTATGGCCACCACTAATAGTAAGTGCAAGAAATGGAAATTGCGGAATATCAAAATTTTCTTCTTTAATGAAATGAGCCAAAATATGCGCTTGCATATGGTTCACTTCTATTAAAGGAATGTTAAGGCCAAGCGCTAAAGATTTGGCAAAAGAGGTTCCAACTAGGAGGGAGCCCATTAAACCAGGTCCTCTGGTAAAGGCGATTGCAGATATGTCTTTTTTGTCGATATTTGCCTGGGCAATTGCCTGATGAATAACAGGGACAATATTTTGTTGATGCGCTCTGGATGCAAGTTCGGGGACAACACCACCAAATTTTTGATGCACATCCTGCGTGGCAACAATATTGGACAATAGAGTATCGTTTTTGAGTATAGCGGCAGCTGTATCATCGCAAGAAGATTCAATAGCCAGAATGTATATATTTTGGGAAGCCATTAAGAAAAGGTAGGCATATTAATTGTTAATATTGTTTACAAAGTTAAAACATAAAAGCATATCAAAAAATTCTTGAAAATACTAATTAGAACAGTAGTAGCGCTGCTGTTGTTTTTCGTTTTTTTATTGATTTTATTTTCTATCCCTGCCGTGCAAACCTCGGTGGCAAAAAAGATAACAAATTCCATACAAGAGCGTTCAGATGTCGACGTGTCTGTTGGAAGGGTGAGTCTTTCGTATTTTGGAAAAATAAAGCTGAACGAGGTTTTAATAAAAGATCACCATGCCAATACCTTGCTAGATATCCAGGAATTTAGAACTTCTATCCTTGGAGTTTCCAATCTCCTTGTAAACAATCCCAGTCTAGGGAGTTCCACTGCTGAGGGTTTTATTTTTAAGATGAAACGCTATAAAGGAGAAGAGTCAGACAACCTTAGCATGCTGCTGGATAAATTGAAAACCGAGCCTACTGGAGAGCCAAAACAATTCAAACTTAAGGTTCGGGATATTTTTATTTCTGATGGCCATTACAGTTATGTTGATGAAAACGTCACTTATCCAGAAATAATTATTTTGGATAAGCTGGAACTACAAGCTGAATATCTCGACGTAATCGATCAGGAATTTAAGATAAACATAAATTCTTTGCAGGCCGAAGAAGGCCGTGGCATGGATATTCTGGACTTGCAAACAGATTTTTCGTATTCGCCAACAAAGATGATCCTAGATTCTTTTTTGCTTATTACCCCATATTCCAGGTTGGATGCTTCTATTGAAATGGACTATGCACTTCAGGATTTTTCAGATTTTCTAAATAAAGTTCAGCTTAAAGCTTCTTTTAAAGACTCGAATATTTCCACCAACGATCTTGTGAATTTTTATGCTCCTTTTGGGAGCAACCAGAATATACAGCTTACAACAGATCTAGTGGGAACCCTGAATGATTTTGAACTGAGGAACCTAAATCTTAAGGGGATGGACAGGAGCCGAATTGATGGCTTTGTAAATTTAAAAGGAGCATTTTCTGAAGGGATGAACGATTTTGTGCTTTTTGGAGAATTTAATGAGTTGGCTTCCAATTATTACGATCTCGTGAACCTTTTGCCAACTATCTTAAAAGATAAATTGCCGCTAACGCTTCGTGAATTTGGTAATCTAAGATTAACAGGGAAAACGACTGTAACGAAGAATTCCCTAGATGCCGATGTTCTTATAGATACACAACTGGGTAGTGCAAAGGCGGACTTTGTAATGAACAATATAAGCAATGATAAAAATGTTAATTATAAGGGGAACCTGGTTTTTAATCAATTCAATATCGGGCGGTTATTGGATAATAAAGATCTGGGAACAACCAGCCTAAACCTCAATATAAATGGGAATGGGTTCACCCAAGAGTCCCTCAACACTCAAATTCGTGGGAAAATATCTAGATTGAATTTTAAGGATTATACCTATTCAGACATCAGTATTTTAGGGAATGTAAGAAATTCGGTTTTTAATGGGAACTTCAACTCCAACGATCCAAATTTTAAATTGGAATTCAATGGGCTGGTGGATATTTCCCAGAAAGTAAATATCTACGACTTTCAGGCTTCCATAGCCTATGCAGACTTAAATGAGCTCAATCTAATAACACGTGACAGTATTTCGGTATTAAAAGGGGATATCCTTATAAATATGCAGGGAAATACGCTGGATAATGTTGCGGGAAAAGTGTTGTTGTTGAACACCTCTTATCAAAACCAGAACGATCTGTACTATTTTGATGACCTTGAGGTGAATTCCACTTTTGATGCTGAAGGGGTGAGAACCATTGCCGTAAATTCTCCAGATGTGATCAATGGACAGGTTATTGGGAAATTTAAAATTGCTGAAATGGGGGATTTAATAAACAACTCGATTGGAAGCATTTATACCAATTATAGGCCCAATGTAATTACTACAAATCAATATCTGGAATTCGATTTCGATATCTATAATAAGATCGTGGAAGTATTCTATCCAAAAGTGGCATTGGCACCAAACACTTATATTCGGGGGAGGATCGAGTCTGATGAATCTGAATTCAAGCTAACATTCAAATCTCCCAAGATCGAGGCTTTCGGGAATATGATGCAGGATATCAATATTCAGGTAGATAATAATAATCCTATTTATAATATGTACGTGGAAGCCGATAGTGTTTCTACACAGTTTTATAATTTTTCAGAATTCAGCTTAATTAATGTGACCTTGCGGGATACCTTGTTTATACGTTCAGAATTGCAAGGCGGAAAGAACAACAAGGATGTCTTCAATCTTAACTTTTATCATACCATAAACGAACAGAATAAATCGGTGGTTGGGGTTCAACGATCTGATGTGGTATTTAAAGACAATCTTTGGTTTTTAAACGAAAACAACAACCGAAGCAACAAGATTGTATTCGATAATAAATTCACAGATGTAATGATAGATTCTTTGGTGTTGAGCCATAATCAAGAATTCATCAGGTTAAATGGGAGTTTGAGGGATAGCACGTACAAAGATTTTAAGATAGCATTTGAAGATGTGGATATTGGTAAGATCACGCCAGATATAGATAGCCTGGATGTGGAAGGAATACTAAATGGTAATTTGAATTTACAACAACAAAAAGGAGCTTATTATCCCAATACATCTTTGAAAATACAAAATCTCACGGTAAATGATAATTTATTGGGGAACTTAAAATTGGATGTAGAGGGCAATGAGGACCTTTCATTTTATAATGTGGATGCCACTATTGCCAATAAGGGTTTTGAGTCCTTGAATGCCAATGGGGGTATTAATGTGGGCAACAACCCAACTATAGATCTGGATGTGAATCTCAGGAAATTCAATATGGCTGCCTTTAGTGCGTTAGGTAGGGATGCCATAGATAATATTAGGGGGTTCGCCTCTGGAGATGCCAAAGTGAGCGGCAATTATAAAAATCCGGATATTACCGGGAAATTAACTTTGGAAAAAGCGGGACTTCGGATTCCTTATTTAAACGTAGACCTGGATTTTAGGGAAAATGCCACTGTAAACCTCACAAAGCAGCAATTTAATTTTGATGAAATAGAAATAGTAGATACCAAATACAAAACTTCGGGAATTTTAGATGGGATTATCTCCCATAAGAATTTTAAAAAATGGTTTTTAGACCTTAGTGTTACCAGTGATAGATTGCTGGTATTGGATACAGAGGCTACTGAAGATGCATTATATTACGGTACAGCTTACATAGATGGTTTTGCAAGTATAAAAGGGCCTACAGATGAACTGGTGATAGATGTGAATGCTTCTACCGCAAAGGGAACTATTTTTAAGATCCCATTAAGCGACACCGAATCTATTGGCGATAACTCTTATATCTATTTTTTGAGTCCTGAGGAAAAAGCATCTCGTTTAGCAGGTATCCCTATTCAAATTAAGGAAGTAAAAGGTTTGGAACTTAATTTTGACCTGGACATCACCAATGATGCCGAATTGGAGGTGGTTGTGGACCAAACTAGCGGAAGTACTTTACGTGGTCATGGAGCAGGAAATTTGTTGTTGGAGATCAATACCAATGGAAAGTTTAATATGTGGGGGGATTTTGTGGTATATCAAGGAGTTTATAATTTCAAATATGCAGGCCTTGTACAAAAGGTGTTCCAAGTGCGTTCCGGGGGAAGTATAAACTGGGATGGGAACCCAGCCCAAGCCCAGCTAGATGTAAGTGCGGTATACGAAGTAAATGCCAACCCGGCGGTATTATTGGAAAACCCATCCATCAATAGAAAGATCCCTGTAGAAGTCATTATTTTATTACAAGGGCAAATTGCACAACCCGATATTACTTTTAATGTGGAATTCCCCAATGCAAGTTCGGTAGTCCGTTCAGAATTGGAATATAGAATTAGTGATAGGGCAAGTAGGGAGTTACAAGCATTGTTTTTGGTCACCCAAGGATCATTTTATAGTGAATTTGCCATTGGGCAGAACGCCATTACCGGAAATTTAGTTGAAAGAGCTTCTTCTTTGGTAAATGATATTTTTGCGGATGAAGACGGAAAATTCCAGGTAGGTGTAAATTATGTACAAGGGGATCGTACTCCAGATCAGCAAACTGTAGATAGGTTTGGACTTACACTTTCTACCCAAATCACCAATAGAGTACTTATAAATGGGCAAGTAGGAGTCCCGGTAGGGGGTGTTACAGAATCTATAATTGTGGGCGATGTGGAAATTGAATTTCTTTTAAATGAAGACGGGAGCTTACGCGCAAAGGTTTTCAACAGGGAAAATAATATTCAGTTTATCGGGGAAGAAATTGGTTTTACCCAAGGAATAGGACTTTCCTATTCTGTTGATTTCGATACTTTTAAAGAATTGGTCAGAAAGATCATAAACAAAGAAATAGTAAAATCTGTAGAAGAAAAAGAGCAAGAAGAATCTGCCAAATCTTTGGCGCCAGATTATATAGTTTTTCCAAAACAATAAGATTTCACCCTCCATTTATTATATTAAGGTTAAATAGTTCTTCACTTTTTAAGAATTTGAAATATACTTTGTAATTTTAAAATTCAAAAAAAAATATTTATGGTTAACAAAATCAAACGGATTGGTGTAATGACCTCTGGTGGGGATTCTCCTGGGATGAATGCAGCAATTCGAGCTGTCGTGAGATCCTGCGCTTATTATAATGTAGAATGTGTAGGATTTTATCGTGGATTCCAAGGAATGGTCGAAGGGGATTATATGGAAATGGATGCGAGGAGTGTTCGAAATATTATTTCCAGGGGAGGTACCATATTAAAGTCGGCCAGATCCAAGGATTTTCTCACTCCGCAAGGCAGAAAAAAAGCTGCCAATAGTTTAAGCAAGGCCAAAGTAGATGCCATGATTTTAATTGGGGGAGATGGGACATTTCGTGGTGGTAAGATATTTAGTGAGGAGCATGGTTTTCCGGTAATAGGTGTTCCAGGCACCATAGATAACGATATTTTTGGGACCCATTATACCATTGGTTACGATACCGCTTTAAATACAGTTGTAGAAGCAATCGATAAAATAAGGGATACTGCAAGTTCCCATAATAGATTGTTTTTTGTGGAAGTGATGGGCAGGGATGCAGGTTTTATTGCATTGAACAGTGGAATTGGAGCTGGAGCTGAAGAAATCCTGATTCCCGAAGAAGATCTTGGGTTAGATCGCTTATTGGCTTCTTTAGAGCGCAGCCGAAAATCTGGCAAAATGTCCAGTATCGTGGTTGTTTCTGAAGGTGATAAAATTGGAAAGAATGTTTTTGAATTGGCAGAATATGTAACCAAAAACTTGCCCGATTACGACTCCAAGGTAACTGTGTTGGGCCATATTCAGCGAGGCGGAAGCCCTAGTTGTTTCGACAGGGTCTTGGCCAGCAGGCTATGTGTAAAAGCAGTAGAATTATTACTCGATGGGCAAAAAAATGTCATGGTAGGCTTTGTAAATAACCAAATTGAATCCTGTAGCCTAGTGAGTGCCCTAAAAGAAAAGCATGATATTAATCGGGACTTATTAAGAATTTCAGACATCTTATCTACTTAAAACATGACAATTGCAATTATAGCCCACAATGGAAAAAAACCAGAAATGGTTCAATTTTTAAATGAATATAAAGATATTCTTCATCTAAAACATATTAAACTTATGGCCACTGGGACAACAGGAGCAAAAACCGAAGCTGCTGGTTTTGAGGTAGAAAAATTATTGTCTGGACCAATGGGCGGCGATGCGCAAATTGCCTCCAGAGTGGCGGAAGGCAAAGTGGATATGGTGCTTTTCTTTAGGGATCCATTAGATAAGCATCCTCATGAACCAGATATTTTTATGTTGATGCGATTGTGTGATGTGCATAATATTCCCTTGGCCACAAATCCCGCAACCGCAAGCTTGTTAATGAAAGCTATTTAGAAGCAATCACACTAATTTCAACATTTACGAATTTTGGGAGATTTGCAACCTCTACTGTTTCTCTTGCTGGAGCGGTTTCAGCATTAAAATATCGGGCGTAGACTTCATTGATCTGCGCAAAGTTGTTCATGTCGCTAATAAAAATAGATGATTTTAAAACATTTTCGAAAGTCATTCCTGCTTTTGTAAGAATTGCTTTTAAATTCTCCATCACTAATTCTGTTTCATTCTGAATGGTATCTGTCACCAGATTTCCTGTTTTTGGATCTATTGCGATCTGGCCAGAAGTAAACAGCATATCGCCTTTTAAAACAGCTTGATTGTATGGTCCTATGGGAGCAGGAGCATTGGAAGTTTTGATTATTTTTTTCATAACATATATATTTTATAAATTTTTGTCCGGCTCTAGGCGCTTGTCATATTTAATATCACTTAATATTGAAGATTTAATTCCTATAAAGAAATTCCAAGAACTACGCTCGCTAAATGGTATCCAATTAAAACTCATCCTCCAACTGTCAAGATCTCTTTGAAACCGCAATTGGGTATATGTAAATCCGCCATCTTTTATATCGAATCCAGAAGATGCCCCTATTACCCATTTTGGTGCAATTTCCACATCTCCAGAGAACATAATAGAATGGGAAGAGATTTCATTTTGTCTGGCATTATTACTATAGGTCATGGTGTATGCAAGCCTTAGGTCCCAAGGAATCTTGTAATTATACCATTCATTTTTCTTCTTGTCTTCTTGTTTATCAAAAACATCCTCTTCTTCATCGTATAGTTTTCCGTCTATGCCTTGAGATTTCCCAAACAAATCATCTGGACGGCCGCCATTTCTAAAGGTTTCATTTTCAGATTTATCTTTATTAGTTCCCCCCAATTCAAAATCTTTACTGGAGAGCGCATATCCAAAACTAATATTGGCAGATGTCATTCTAAAGAGGCTCCCTCCATTATTTATATTTAGCTTGTCTACCCTTCTGTTGTTATTGTCCAGTGTATAGATATCCAGGTTTGCTCCAAAATTAATGTCTAATTTATTCTCTACAAGGGGGATGCTGCCACGCATGCTTATTGGAGATAAACTTAGTGAATCCGCAGCTAAATTATAAGCAGTGCTCACGCTAAAATTGTTCAATAATTTTATTTTTTTAGCCTCTGTAGCGGTGCTATCTTTATCCCTTACTTTTGCTTCCAACGTATTGCTAACAGACAAACCAATAGAGCTGGAAAAAAGCTGGCCAGGAACACCAAATAACGATCCTTGAAACCTTGTGTAATCTACGGTTTTATTTTGGGTAGGATCTAGATCATCTATAACCTCATATTGATCGTAATATTGATCGAAACCTGGATTAATATTGTAACTAATTGAAGGCCTCATTACATGACGAATGGCTTGGATCTTTTTATCTTCTCCAAAATTCTTCATTCCATAGATAGTAGTTCCCATACTGGTACTAAAGTTATAGGTCCTAAAAGAATCAAAACCATCTATGGTATCTATTACTTCTACCTGATTTTCCTGATCATAGGATCTTTCAAAAGTTTTGAAAACCCAATTCTCCTCATAGTTGGCATTGGCACTCACACTTAAATAGTTCAATAACTTAAAGTTGGTGGAAATTGGGATGCTGTGTTGGGCACCGTAGGTTGCATCCCTAAACATTTCGGGTTTAAAGAACAAGGAATCGAAAGTCTGGATCCTATTCTCCCCCCTAAAATTGTATTGAAAATTGATATTCTCAATAATTCCTTTTTTTGCACCCAATTTGGGAGCCAAAGGATAGACCCTAGAAACGCTTCCTTGAACCGTAGGCAATGTCATGCTTATTGCCCCTGTATTACTGTTTTGGGTATGAGTAGCTGCAACACTAACATTTACCTGTGGCTCGCCCTGAAAGGTCTTTGAATAAGATACCGAAGAACTTAACGTATTGTTCAAAAAATTAGCGGTGTTGGTTTGATTGATGGATTCTTGGTAATAAGTACTGCTTCCCAAGTTTACAGAAGCAGAAAACCTGGAACTAGGACTGGACTTGGTATCCTGAGAATGGCTCCATCTTAAATTATAAACAGAACTTTGTGAAAAATCTGGGAAGCCTCGTTCGCTATTTAACAGGTTCTCATATCTAAAACTTAAGTTCCCACGAAATTTATAGCGCAGGGCATAACTGGATTCCAGCCGTAGGCCATAACTCCCGTTGGTATAATAATCCCCAAGTGCCAAAAGATCTATATAATCGCTAATCGCAAAATAATATCCTCCATTTTGTAAACTATAGCCTCTATTATTACTCTGCCCGTAAGATGGAATAATAAATCCGGAGGTTTCTTCTTCGGTCAATGGAAAATATCCAAAAGGGAGACCCAAGGGTGTTGGTACATCTGCAATATACATATTTACCAAGCCAGTAACAATCTTCTTTTTAGGCACAAATTTTATCCTTCGGGCGAAAAAATAATAATCTGGATCCTCCTCATTTTCAGAAGTGGTGAACTTTACATTTTGCATAAAATAGACCGAATCATTCTCTCTTTTTGTTACTTCCCCCTTTACCTTGAATGCTCCTTCTTCAGTATTGGAATTATAAACCAGTGCTTTCTTGGATTTAAAATTGAAGCGTATGGAATCTGGCCTTACCGTATTTTGAGCTTGAGTGAAGATTGGGGTTTGCGAATAATTCCCCAAAGAATCTGGAATTCCAAAGGCGTACACCTCATTTTTTTCGTTATCCAAAATAATAAGTCCGGCCGTAATTACCATATCCCCATATGTAATTTGCGCCTGATCGTATAAATACATTCTGTTTTCTCCTGGACTCAAACGCATATAATCTTCGGCCTTATAGGCCACAACATCGGTCAATAAAGCAGGTTTTTTCTTTAAAGTATCCGTTTGTATTGGGTTGGGGATTAATTTTGCGGTTTTAGTGGAGAGAGAATCAGAAACAGTTATTGTGCTATCCCTGTGTGCGTTAATGCGGACTTCTTCTGTTGTTTTTATTTCTTGAGCTTGAGATAATACTGGCAAGATCAGCATTAAAACAATTGTAAAAAGAATATAAAGTGCGTTTGTCTGCAATGCTATAAGTGCTATTTTTGTAAAGAATGGCTTGCTTTTTGAATAGTCAAAATTACATATATTTTTTAAGCTTCCTTTTGGGAATTTAAAAAAACTGATCATTAAAATAATTGCTCTAACAGAATCGTTAACCTATATATGAAAGCCAACAGTCTTAAAGTTTTAGTCTTATTACTAACAGGGATACTAATATCTGCGTCTACACCTAACAAAAACCACACCGAAAAAACCAAGTTTGTGGTGGTTTTGGATGCCGGTCATGGAGGAAAAGATCCTGGAAATAGAGGTGGAGGTTTCAAAGAGAAGGATATAGCGCTTAGTATTATCCTCAAGATCGGTAAAGAACTCGAGAAGAACAATGATATTAAAGTTATCTATACTAGGGATAAAGACGAGTTTATACCTTTAGATACGAGAGCAAAAATTGCAAATGATGCGAAAGCAGATCTTTTCGTGTCTGTTCACTGCAATGCCCACAACTCTCAAGCTTATGGTACCGAAACTTTTGTTCTAGGTTTGCATAGAAATCAGGCCAATTTTGAAGTTGCAAAACGTGAAAATTCGGTTATATTTTTGGAGGAAGATTACCAGATAACCTATGATGGTTTCGATCCTAATTCCCCAGAATCTTACATTGGAATGACCATTATGCAAGAAGAATATCTGGATCAGAGTATTTTATTGGCAGATTTTGTTCAGAAAAAATTCACAAATGACCTTAATAGAAGTAATAGGGGAGTTAAGCAAGCTGGGTTTTTGGTTTTAAGGCAAACTTATATGCCCAGTGTGCTAATTGAAACAGGGTTTCTTACCAATACAAGTGAAGGCAAATATCTTAACAGTACAAATGGCCAAACAAAAGTGGCTGGTGCAATTGTAGGTGCAATTAAAGACTATAGCCACAGTATCAATCTTGGCGTATTGGATAATTTGGAGAATAATGCCAAAATCGAAGTTATTGCCCAAGAAAACAAGATCAAAGAGTTTACGGACAATTACGAAGGTATCACGTTTAAAGTTCAACTTGCTGCCAGTTCTAAAAAACTAGAACCAAAATCTTCGAACTTCAAAGGTCTTACACCGGTTTTTAGAGAGAAAGAGGGAAAATTGTTTAAATACTACTTTGGAGCCACCTCCAGTTATTCCCAGATCCAAAGCTTGCACGAACAAGCGAAAACCAAAGGCTATAAGACCAGTTATTTGGTCGCTTTTAAGGATGGGAATAAGATTACAGTTAACGACGCGTTAAAATCACAAGCCAAATAGCAGTACTTTCCTATATTTATTTCTAAATTTGTACGTATCTAAAAAAAAGCTTTTGAAATATTCTAGAGAGGTTAAAACTGGTATCTTGGCAATTATAGCCATCGCAATATTGATTTTTGGTTATAGTTTTCTTAAAGGTAAAAACCTCTTGGATTCCAGCCGTAAATTTCATGCGGTTTATGCAGATGTGGAGGGGCTTTCCCCATCATCGGCAGTTACCATTAATGGTTTAAAGGTTGGCCAAGTTAATAAAATAGATTTTTTAGATGGTACCGGGATTCTTCTGGTAACCTTTAGTGTAGATAGCGATTTTAAATTTTCAAGAAATAGTTTGGCACAAATTTATGGTGGTGGTTTAATAGGAGGGAAGTCCCTTGCTATTGTTCCAGATTATGAATCCAAGCAAATGGCAAAAACGGGCGATACTTTGCCTAGCGATATAGAAGAAGGTATCATGGAATTGGTAAATGAAAGGTTAACTCCCTTACAAGTTAAGGTAGAGCGGGTAATTGTAAGTACCGATTCTTTGCTTACTGCTTTCAACCAGGTTTTAAATCCTGAAACCAGAAACAATATTTCTGCTACTTTCGATGACCTATCGGAAACAGTGCGTTCATTTAAAAATACGGCACGATCTTTAAATGGCATTGTAGCGGGTAATTCGGAAAAATTGGATAGAACTTTTACCAATTTAGATGAAATGTCCGGGAATTTCAATAAGTTTTCAGACACCCTTGCTCGAGTAGATCTAAATGGAATGACCCAAAACTTGGAGAATGTTATTGCAGATTTCGAGCAATTATCCAGTAATTTAAATGATGGAAAAGGGACGGCAGGGAAACTTTTAAATGACGATAAGGTATATGACAACCTGGATAGAGCAACCAGGCAATTGGAAGAATTACTACAAGATCTTAAATTGAATCCCAAACGATATGTCCACTTTTCATTATTCGGTAAAAAACCGGGGTCATATCAGCCTCCCAAAGATTCTTTAAAATAGAATATCTTATGCAAATTATCGCTCAAATTGCCTTTCTAATTGTGCTTGTGGCAGGGATCGCATTTTTTACCAGAAACATCCGGCGTGTAATTCGCAACGTTAAATTAGGTAGAAAAGTAGATAGATCGGACAATCCCGGAGAACGCTTTGCCAAAATGGCTAGAGTTGCCCTGGGACAGTCAAAAATGGTTAAAAAGCCATTTGCTGGATTTCTACATATAATTGTATACCTGGGTTTTATTATCATTAATATCGAAGTGCTCGAAATTATAATTGATGGTGTTTTTGGAACCCATAGAATATTATCCTTTTTAGGCTTTGGGTACAATTTTCTAATTGGTTCTTTTGAAATATTGGCACTTATGGTACTTTTGGGCGTAACCATTTTCTGGCTAAGGCGAAATGTGTCCAATATTTACAGGTTCTTGGGCAACGAATTAAAAGGTTGGCCTAAAAACGATGCCAATTACATTCTTTATTTTGAAATGGTCTTGATGATCCTTTTCCTAACCATGAATGCCGCCGATTATCAATTGCAACTAAACGGAGCCGATCATTATGCCCAAAATGCGGGAATTGCAGGTTCTTTTCCCATTAGTCAGTATTTGCTCCCTTGGTTTGAGGGTTTCAGTAATGCTACACTTATTATTATTGAAAGAACCACTTGGTGGTTGCATATAGTTGGAATTCTAATCTTCTTGAATTATTTATACTATTCTAAACACCTTCATATTTTATTGGCCTTCCCTAACGTATATCTTTCAAAATTAACACCACAAGGGAAATTTGATAATCTGGAAGCGGTTACCAACGAAGTGAAGTTGATGATGGATCCAGATGCCGATCCTTACGCAATGCCTGCGGAAGGAGCTGAAGATGAGGCACCTGAGAAGTTTGGAGCATCAGATGTGGTGGATCTTAATCAAGTACAGCTTTTAAACGCATATACCTGTACAGAATGTGGTCGTTGCACCGCAGAATGTCCAGCGAACCAAACCGGCAAAAAATTATCTCCAAGAAAGGTCATGATGGATACCCGGGATAGATTGGAGGAGGTGGGAAACATTATCAATGAAAAAGGAAGTTTCGAGGATGATGGGAAACAACTTTTGGATAATTATATTTTAAGGGAAGAACTTTGGGCATGTACCACGTGCAATGCTTGTGTGGAAGCTTGTCCAATCGGGATAGATCCATTATCCATTATTTTGGATATGAGAAGATATCTGGTAATGGAACAAAGTGCTGCTCCCTTAGATCTCGCAAACGCAATGACCAATATCGAAAATAATGGAGCACCTTGGCCCTACAACCAAATGGACAGATTGAATTGGGCCAATGAGAATTAGATTTAAGTAAAACTTCATGTAAATTAATTTAAGTGATTAAATATTAGATTCTTATGATAAATTTGAATCTCTTAATTATAAAATCGTTTGTCCGTAAATGATCCTAAACTTAACAAGAACGTCATTCTGTCCCGACCGTTCGGGAGTTTCAGAATCTCATTTCATTGTAAACCAATGCAATATTGAGACCCTGAAACAAATTCAGGGTGACGAAAGAACTGTTGGGATAAAAAACGGATATACAAATTATAAAAATATCAGAAAATGGCAGAAGTAATAAAGGTACCAACAATGGCAGAATATATGGCTGAAGGAAAGAAGCCTGAAATCTTATTTTGGGTGGGCTGTATGGGCAGTTTTGATGATCGCGCAAAAAAAGTAACCAAGGCTTTTGTGAAATTATTGCATGAAGCCAAAGTAGATTTTGCTGTCCTTGGAACAGAAGAAAGCTGTAATGGGGATCCTGCAAAAAGAGCGGGAAATGAATTTTTATTCCAGATGCAGGCTGCAACAAATATTGAAGTGCTTAATGGGTATGAGATAAAAAAAGTGGTAACTGCTTGTCCGCACTGCTTTAACACGCTAAAAAACGAATATCCAGCTTTAGGTGGAAATTATGAGGTGATGCACCATACTACGTTCCTAAAATCTCTTTTAGAAGAAGGAAGGTTAAAAGTTGAAGGAGGAAAATTTAAAGGGAAACGCATTACTTTTCACGATCCTTGTTACTTAGGCCGCGCCAACAATGTATATGAAGCTCCAAGGGACCTACTTCGAAAACTGGAAGTGGAGTTGGTAGAGATGCGTAAATGCAAAAGCAATGGTTTTTGTTGTGGTGCCGGGGGTGGGCAAATGTTCAAAGAACCAGAGCCTGGAAATAAAGAGGTGAATATCGAGCGTACCGAGCAGGCAATGGAAGTTAAACCTGATATTATCGCAGCTGGATGCCCATTTTGTAATACAATGATGACAGATGGCGTAAAAGGCAAAAATCAGGAAGGCACTATTGAAGTGATGGATGTTGCCGAAATGATTGCAAATGCACACGATCTTTAGCTTTTCGATTTAAAACGCAATCCTCAGGATTTTAACTAATAAAATGATGTTAACAACATCATTTTAGTGGTACTATATTTGAAGCTATCCCTTTAAAAAAGTAGCTTTGTAAAAATATAACTCCACAAAATATGCTTGTACCTTTTACCGAATTACCAGATTCTTCCAGAGTTTGGATATATCAGTCCAATAGATCGTTTACAGAGCTGGAACTTCAGGAGATCACGGCTAAATTAGAAGACTTTATTGCACAATGGACTGCCCATGGCGCCGATCTAAAAGCTTCTTTTGAAATAAAATACAAACGCTTTATCACTCTAGCGCTCGACCAGCAATTAAATGCTGCTTCAGGCTGTTCTATAGATGGTTCTGTAAAATTTATTATGGAATTGGAAAAGAAATACAATGTAGATCTTTTGGATAAAATGAACGTAAGTTATAAGCAAGGTGAATTTGTGGCTTATAAAACTTTGACCGAATTCAGAAAAATGGCAAAGGAAAAGGCCGTTAGCAAGAACACCATCGTTTTTAATAACCTGGTGACCAATAAAGGTGAATACTTATCAGATTGGGAAGTACCTGCATCAGATAGTTGGCACAACCGTTTTTTAAACTAAATACCGAATGAGAAAACCCCAATTTTATTCTGTTTTCTTATTTCTATTTTTTGCCCATACTTGCTTCTCTCAAAGTACCAATCCCCTCATTGCAGAAAATTTTAAAGAGCAAAAGATCTGGGTAGATAGTATTTATGAGAATATGACCCTACAGGAAAAAGTAGGCCAGTTATTTATGGTGGATGTTTTTTCCAATCAAACAGGAAAAAACATCGAGAAAGTGCGTGATCTTATAAAAGATTATCATATTGGGGGAATTATATTTTCCAAGGGTGGGCCACAACGCCAAGCAAAGTTGAACAACGAATTTCAAGCCCTCTCAAAAATGCCACTTTTAATAGGTATGGATGCAGAATGGGGCCTTGCCATGAGGTTGGATTCTACCTTCGCCCTGCCTTGGAACATGACCCTGGGAGCTGTCCAGGACCTTAAACTAATTGAAGAAGCTGGGGCTGCTATCTCCCGTAATTCCAAAAGATTGGGAGTCCATATAAATTTTGCTCCCGTTGTAGATATCAATACGAATCCGTTAAACCCAATTATCGGAAATCGCTCCTTTGGGGAAGAAAAAATAAACGTTGCTTTAAAGTCGGTTTCCTTTATGAGGGGGATGCATAAAGAGGGAATTCTCTCTAGTGCTAAACATTTTCCCGGGCATGGAGATACCAAAAAGGATTCCCATAAAACCTTGCCTACAATTTCATTTTCAAAAAGCAGATTGGACAGTATAGAACTGTACCCGTTTAAAAAACTTATAGAAGAAGGGGTTTCCAGCATTATGGTTGCACATCTTAATGTGCCTGGTTTGGAAACACAAGAAACCATTCCATCTTCTTTATCCAAAGCAATTGTAAATGATCTGCTAAAAAAAGAATTAAAATTCAACGGACTTATTTTTACTGATGCGCTTAATATGAAAGGAGCATCGAATTATAAAAACCCTGGAGAAATAGACCTTGCAGCATTTATGGCGGGGAATGATATTTTATTGATCTCTGAAGATGTGCCGAAAGCTGTGGATAAGGTCATGGAGGCTTATAACGATGGAACCATTTCAGAAGCACGAATGGCACATTCGGTTAGAAAGATCTTATTTGCCAAATATAAAGCCGGTTTAAATAATTATAAGCCCGTAGATACTACCAATCTTGTTTCAGAACTCAATACGGTAGAAGATCTTGCTCTTTATGATAAACTTATAGAGAATGCCATCACCATTATTAAGAACGATGTGGGCAATTTACCAATAAAGGAACTTGATACTAAAAAGATTGCTTATGTGAGCTTGGGAGACGATGATGGTGCACCTTTTTATCATCACTTATCCAAATATGGACAAATAGATAGGGTACGGGCTACGAGGCTAGACGAGTTACTGGAAAAACTAAAGAATTACAATCAGGTGATCATTGGGTATCATAAATCCAATGCCTCTCCTTGGGCCAGATATGCCTTTTCTGCGGAAGAGTTAAACTGGATCCATGAAATAGCAAGAAACAATACCACTATCCTAGATGTATTTGCAAGGCCTTATGCCCTTATGGACCTTAATTCGAGCAGTAATATTGAAGGGATACTAATGAGCTACCAAAACTCTGAAGCTGCCCAAAGGAAATCTGCTGAAATCATTTTTGGAGCCTTGGGAGCAAAGGGAAGGTTACCGGTAAGCATCAGTGAAGCATTTCCTGCGGGCACAGGTTATTATACCAAAAGCGTGAACAGATTGTCCTACGGGTATCCTGAAGCTGTTGGCATGAATTCCTATAAACTTCAAAAAATAGATTCATTGATCAATTTGGCTATTTCAGAAGAAATGACCCCGGGACTACAATTAATTGTAGCTCGAAAAGGCAAGGTGATCTTTGAAAGGAATGCGGGTTATCATACCTA
Source organism: Gillisia sp. Hel_I_86 (assembly GCF_007827275.1). Taxonomy (NCBI): domain Bacteria; kingdom Pseudomonadati; phylum Bacteroidota; class Flavobacteriia; order Flavobacteriales; family Flavobacteriaceae; genus Gillisia; species Gillisia sp. Hel_I_86. Next base: position 3,602,698 of record NZ_VISE01000001.1, read on the forward strand.
CGAGAAGACTATAAAAGTGACAGACTCTTCTGTATACGATCTGGCCTCATTAACCAAGATCCTAGCGAGCTTGCCGTTGATCATGGAGCTAGAAGAAAAAGGCGAACTTAAATTCAATTCGAAATTAGGGGATCTAATGCCATTTTTTAAAGGATCGAACAAAGCAAATATCAAGTTACAGGATATGCTTATGCATTATGCGAAGTTAAAACCTTGGATCCCGTTTTATATTTCGACCATAGATAAGGACACAAAAGGCAGGTCTGTAAAATATTATAGAGATGAACCAATGGATATTTATAATACCAAGATCGCAGATAAAATGTTTATTCGGGACGATTTACGCGACTCTATTATGGGAGTGATAAGGGATAGCAAGTTGGAACCTAAACTGGTCTACAAATACAGTGACCTTCCATTTTATATTATGAAATATTTTATTGAAGATCATTATAACTCTTCCTTAAGCTATTTGGTAAAAGAACATTTTTATGACGCTTTAGGAGCAAATACCATTACCTATTTACCCTTGGCCACTATAAATGAAAATAGGATTGTACCTACAGAATATGATAAGCTTTGGCGAAAACAAGAAGTTTTAGGATATGTTCATGATCAAGGAGCTGCAATGCAAGGTGGAATTGGAGGTCATGCCGGGTTGTTCAGCAATGCTACCGATGTGGCTAAAATAATGCAGATGTACCTAAACGGCGGCAATTATGGTGGGAAGCAATATTTTGAGCAAGAAACCTTGGACAAGTTTAATACTTGTTATTATTGTAAAGAAGATGTAAGGCGGGGGGTTGGTTTCGACAAACCCCAATTGGGAAAAGCGGGCCCTACCTGCGGATGTGTTTCTTTATCCAGTTTTGGCCATACAGGATTTACAGGTACGTTGGCCTGGGCAGATCCGGACAAGGAAATAGTATATGTATTTTTATCCAATAGGACATATCCAGATGTGAACAATCGGAAATTGATTCGGGAGGATATTCGAGAAAAAATACAACAAATTATATATGAATCTATAGAGGATTAAATTATGAAAATAGGTATTGTTTGTTATCCCACATTTGGCGGGAGTGGAGTCGTGGCAACGGAGTTGGGCATGGAACTCTCCAAAAGGGGGCATGAAATCCATTTTATCACCTACAAGCAACCTGTAAGATTGGAACAACTTACCGGAAATATAAAATTTCATGAAGTAACCGTTCCGGAATATCCTTTATTTCATTTCCAACCTTACGAATTAGCATTAAGCAGTAAATTGGTGACCATGGTAAAGCTTCATGAAATTGAAGTTCTACATGTGCACTATGCCATTCCGCATGCCTATGCGGGGTATATGGCAAAAAAAATGTTGGAAGAAGAAGGAATATTTATCCCTATGGTAACCACCCTACACGGCACCGATATTACCTTAGTGGGAAGCCACCCCTTTTATAAGCCAGCTGTGACTTTTAGTATCAATAATAGTGACATTGTTACCTCGGTTTCAGAATCCCTAAAAGAAGATACACTTAAGCTATTCAAAATTAAAAAGGAGATTGAAGTTGTTCCTAATTTTATTGATGTTGCAAAATTCAAAATTGGATTTACCGACTGCCAGCGTACGTTGATGGCAGATGAAGATGAAAAGATCATTTCCCATGTAAGCAATTTTAGGCCGGTAAAGCGCATCTTGGATATTATTAGAATTTTTTATATCGTTCAACAGAGCATAAAATCCAAGCTTATCATGGTTGGGGAAGGACCAGAAAGGGAAAAAGCGAAATTTTTGGTGAAAGAATTGGGAATTCAAGATAAAGTAGTGTTCTTGGGGCAAAGTAACGAGGTAGATAAAATCTTATGTTTTTCAGATCTTTTCTTATTGCCTTCAGAAAAAGAGAGTTTTGGTCTGGCTGCTTTGGAAGCTATGGTAAATGGAGTTCCGGTTATTTCCTCCAACAGTGGAGGGCTTCCAGAGGTAAATAAACAAGGGATATCGGGATATTTAAGCGACGTGGGAAATATAGAAGAAATGGCTGCCAATGCCATAAAAATTCTTGAAAACGATGCAACTCTTGAAAAATTTAAGCTGAATGCCTGGAAGCAATCAACCATATTCGATATTCACAAAATAGTGCCATTATACGAGCGATTGTACGAAAAGGCTTTGATGGAAATAGAAAAGGCTGAATAGAATTTTAATTCCTTCAGCCTTTTTTATAAAATTTCTTTAGCTCCTAGAATTGGTATCTAACTCCTAAGGCGATATCTGGCGAGAAATCGTCTATTACATCATAATCGCTAAACCCAATTTCTGGTCTAAAATCCAATGAGATCAACAAAGGAATATCAAAATTATATTCGATTCCTATATTCCCAGCAAGAAAAAGAAACGTTCCATCATTTCGCCTTAGATCGTCCCTTCTGTTATCGCTAACACTTCCTACACCTCCACCAGCACCAGCATACCAGTTAAACCCACCTTCAATGTTCCAAACCCACTGGTACAAAGCAGCTAATTTAAAAGAATCGTAGTTGTTTTTATCATTTCTCCAACCTAGATCCAGTTCCAATCTATTGTTTTCTCCTAAGGCCCTTTGGTAAGAGATCTCTGCTCCATAGGCATTTGCACCTCCAATACGTAAACCTATTGCATTATCAGAAATTGTTTGTGCATTGGTAGCAGCCGTTGCTCCAATTGCAAATATTGCCAATAAAATTAGTTTTTTCATTTTTTGATTTATTTTAGTTTGTTCAGCAAATTTAAACGTTAAAATCACACTTAAATTGCTTCCAGTGCCAATGTATTGTTAATAATCATTAAAAACATGTTAAGCAAATGATCCATAAATTCGTAATTTTAGCGCAGCTATGAAAGAGAAATTATTAGAATTAGAAAGTATCCTGGAAGGAGAACTTCTGTTTGATGACCTACATAAAAGTATATATGCCACAGATGCATCTGTTTACAGGGAAATACCTGTAGCGGTTTGCTACCCCAAAGCAAAGGCCGACATTAAATCCTTAATCGAATTTGCAACAAAAAATCAGGTTGGTCTAATTCCCCGGACCGCAGGGACTTCTTTGGCAGGTCAATGTGTGGGAAGCGGGATTGTCGTAGATGTTTCCAAACATTTCAATAAGATTTTAAAAATCGATCCAAAAAATAGAACCGTCACAGTTCAACCTGGAGTGATCCGTGACGATCTTAATAGGGCTGTTGAGGAACATGGATTGTTCTTTGGCCCCAACACTTCTACCTCCAATAGATGTATGATAGGTGGCATGGTTGGGAACAATTCTAGCGGAACTACCTCTATTAAATATGGAACAACCCGCGATAAAACCCTCGCTCTAAAAACTATTTTAAGCGATGGGAGCGAAGCTGAATTTAGCACTATTTCAAAAAATGAATTTGAAAAAGTTGAAAAAGGAAACTCTTTAAAGGCTGAAATATATGCGAAGCTTTATAAATTGCTTGCTCCTGCTGAAGTTCAACAAGAAATAATTAAAGAATTCCCTTTAGGAACAATTCATAGGAGAAATACGGGCTATGCAATAGACAACTTAATTGATACCCAAGTGTTTTCTGAAAACAATAAATCACTAAACTTATGCGAACTGCTTTCAGGAAGTGAAGGCACCCTAGCTTTTACAACCGAAATCACCTTACAATTGGATGTATTACCTCCAAAATATACTGCGATGGTAGCTGCCCATTTTTCAAGTATAGAAAAATGCATGTTGGCCGTAGTGCCTTCTATGGAAAGTGATTTGTTTACTTGTGAAATGATGGACAAGGTAATTTTGGATTGTACCATTCAGAATTTAAAATATAAAGAGAACCGGTTTTTTATTGAAGGGGATCCCAAGGCAATACTGATGCTGGAATTACGGTCCAACAGTCAGGAAGATTTGAACAACCAAATTCACCAGCTTTTAAACAGACTGGAAAAAACAACTCTGAGCTATGCTTTACCAATCCTTTTAGACGATCAGATAGATAAAGCTTTGGAATTGCGCAAAGCCGGACTTGGCTTGCTAGGAAATCTTATTGGCGATAAAAAAGCGGTTGCATGCATAGAAGATACCGCGGTGGCATTGCCAGATCTGGCAAATTATATTGCAGAATTTTCAGTAATTATGAAGAACCATAAACAGGAAGCCGTGTATTACGCACATGCGGGAGCGGGGGAATTGCATTTAAGGCCCATCCTGAACCTAAAGAAGGATGAAGACGTAATCCTGTTTAGGAAAATTACTGAAGAAGTAGCTGCCTTGGTGAAAAAATACCGGGGTTCTATGAGTGGGGAACATGGCGATGGAAGGTTACGTGGAGAATTTATTGAACTGATGATAGGCACTGGGAATTACAAGCTTTTGGAAGAAGTAAAAGCGATTTTCGATCCGCATAACATTTTTAATCCGGGCAAGATCACCAATACTGCCCCTATGGATACTTCTTTGCGCTATGAGGTAGATAGAAAGGAACCAGAAATTAAAACCCTAATGGATTTTTCTGATTCTCAAGGAATTTTAAGATTGGCCGAAAAATGTAACGGGAGCGGGGATTGTAGAAAGTCGGTAGAAGCTGGTGGTATCATGTGCCCCAGTTACCGCGCAACTAAAAACGAAAAAGACACAACAAGAGCACGAGCAAATGCTTTAAGGGAATTTCTCACAAATTCGGACAAACCCAACAAATTCGAACATGAAGAACTAAAAGAAGTATTTGATCTCTGCATAAGCTGTAAGGGTTGCAAAAGTGAATGTCCCTCGAATGTAGATGTAGCAGCCTTAAAAGCAGAATTTCAATACCAGTATCAAAAATCCAACGGAAAATCCTTAAGAAGCAGGGCTTTTGCCAATAATGCAAAAATGAATGGTTTTGCCTCTAAAGCCACCGGCGTATTCAACTTTTTATTTTCCAATTCTATTACTTCGGGAATTGCTAAAAAAGTGATGGGAGTGGCATCAGAAAGAACACTGCCAAAACTTTCCAAGCAAACCCTTTGGGATTATTATTCTAAAAACCATAGTGAGCTTACAGATCCCATTAAAACTGTGTATCTATTTAATGATGAGTTCACCAATTATTTGGATGCCCATATTGGAATCGATGCATTGGAGCTGTTACAAAAATTAAATTATCAAGTTATTGTCCTTAAAAACCCAGAGAGCGGCCGAAGTTATATCTCCAAGGGGTTTTTGGAGGAAGCGAAGGAAGTTGCCAATAAAAACATTGAACTATTTTCAGATTTGATTTCTAACGAAACACCTTTATTGGGAATTGAGCCATCAGCAATATTGGGTTTTAGGGATGAATATCTTCGATTGGCCAATGATTCCGAAAAGGCTAAAGATTTATCCAAAAACTGCTTTTTGATCGAAGAATTTTTAAAGAAGGAAATTGCCCTTGGAAATATTGAATCCAGTTCGTTTACTTCAGAAAAAAATGAAATAAAAATTCATACGCATTGTCATCAAAAGGCAATGTCCAACTCTGCATACACTTTTGACATATTGAATTTACCAACCAATTATAATGTTCGAATAATTACCTCTGGTTGTTGTGGAATGGCGGGTTCGTTTGGATATGAAAAAGAGCATTATGGGGTTAGCATGAATATTGGGGAACAAAGCCTTTTTCCAGCGGTTAGGAAATGCACTTCAGATACTATAATTGCTGCCAACGGTACTAGTTGTCGGCACCAGATTTTTGATGGCACAAAAAGAGAAGCTAAACACCCGGTAACAATTTTAAAAGAAGCCTTAGCCTAAAAGGAGTAACTATTTAAATGGATATTTTAATTTATGAATGTTTTCTTCATTATTTTAATATTGACTTAGATTTTTAAATCTGTAGTTAAAAAATTACATTTGTTAAAAATCGGGCTATGGCAGGAAATTCCTTTGGCAAACTATTTAAACTTACTACATTCGGAGAATCACACGGGCCTGCTATAGGTGGAATTATAGATGGTTGTCCTGCTGGCATAAAATTGGACTTGGATAAGATTCAAGAGGATCTCAATAAAAGAAAACCTGGACAATCGGCAATCGTTACTCAACGCAAAGAACCTGATACTGTGGTTTTTCTTTCGGGGATCTTTGAAGGAGTAACTACCGGTACACCCATTGGTTTTACTATAGAAAATGCCAATCAGAAATCAAACGATTATTCCCATATAAAAGATACTTTTAGGCCCTCGCATGCAGATTACACCTATTCTGAAAAATATGGAGTAAGGGATTATAGGGGTGGGGGACGTTCTTCAGCAAGGGAAACAGCTTGTAGGGTTGTTGGCGGTGCTATTGCCAAACAAGTTATAAAAGATATTGAAATAGTTGCTTTTACCTCATCAGTAGGTGAGATTCAACTAGAGAAAGGGACTGCTGAACTGGATTTTGGTTTAATAGAATCCAATCCCGTACGTTGTCCAGATCCTGAGACAGCAGTGAAAATGGAAAATTATATCCGTGAGATTCGTTCTCAGGGGGATACCGTTGGTGGTACGGTAAAATGTATCATTAAAAATATGCCCAAAGGTTTGGGAGAACCGGTTTTCGATAAATTACATGCGACTCTCGGCCAAGCAATGCTTTCTATTAATGCTGTAAAGGGCTTTGAAATAGGAAGTGGTTTTGAGGGTACAAAATTAAAAGGCAGTGAGCATAACGATCTTTTTAATCAAGATGGTTCTACAAAAACAAATTTAAGCGGTGGTGTACAAGGAGGAATTTCCAATGGAATGGATATCTACTTTAAGGTAGCTTTTAAGCCTGTTGCTACAATTATGCAAAAGCAAGAAACTATTAACTTCAAAGGAGAGTTGGTAGAAATGCAGGGAAAAGGAAGACATGATCCTTGCGTGGTTCCTAGAGCTATTCCTATTGTCGAGGCGATGGCAGCTTTGGTTCTAGCAGATTTTTGGCTACAAAACAAGATCTCCAAAATATAATTAAAGCAAAACGATATAATGAAGAAATTAGCACTGCACTGGCAAATTTTATTGGGAATGCTCTTGGGGGTACTTTTCGCATTGGTATTGACCAATTTTAGTTGGGGGCCAGAATTTGTAAGCGATTGGATTAAACCATTCGGGAACATTTTTATTAATGCCTTAAAATTAATTGCAGTTCCATTGATTCTAGCATCGTTGATAAAAGGGATCTCAGATTTAAAGGATATCTCCAAATTGTCCCAAATGGGAACAAGAACCATTGTTACCTATATTATTACAACAGTGATAGCAGTTTCTATAGGACTTGGACTGGTAAACCTTATAAAACCAGGAAATGCTATAAGTGAGGAAACCAGGACAGATCTTATTACCAGTTACGAAACCGATGCCTCTGTGAGGATTGCAGATGCACAAAAACAGAAGGAATCAGGGCCTTTACAAGCTCTGGAGGACCTTGTGCCTAGTAATATTTTTGGTGCTGCAAGCGATAATGGAAATATGTTGCAAGTGATCTTTTTCGCTATTTTCTTCGGAATTGGTTTGATTTTAATTCCAGAAGCTACTGCAAAACCTGTAAAGGATTTTTTTGATGGTTTTAATGAAGTCATTTTAAAAATGATAGATCTTATTATGTTGACCGCTCCCTATGGTGTATTTGCTCTTTTGGCAGCTTTGGTGGTAGAATCTCCTAGTGCCGATCTTTTTGCGGCACTTGCCATGTATGCAGTAACCGTGTTAATAGGGCTAGCATTAATGATTGGTTTTTATATATTAATAGTATGGATATTCACTAAAAATAAGCCAGGTTTCTTCTTAAACGGAATTGCACCAGCTCAATTATTGGCCTTTTCAACAAGTTCCAGTGCAGCAACGCTGCCTGTTACCATGGAAAGAGTAGAAGAACATCTTGGGGTACATAAGGAAGTAACCAGTTTTGTCTTGCCAATTGGGGCCACTATAAATATGGATGGTACCAGTCTGTATCAAGCGGTGGCCGCGGTTTTTATTGCACAGGCATTTGGTATAGACCTTACTATTGGCGCCCAATTGGGAATTATAGTTACGGCTACTTTGGCATCTATAGGCTCTGCAGCGGTTCCTGGTGCAGGGATGGTCATGTTGGTAATTGTACTTGCTCAGGCAGGAATCCCAGAAGCTGGTTTGGCGTTGATCTTTGCCATAGACAGGCCTTTGGATATGTGCAGAACTACAGTGAATGTTACCGGAGATGCTGCCGTTTCTATGCTTGTCGCAAAATCTGTAGATCAATTAGGGCCTCCAAACGTGAAGGATTGGGACGATAATTATAAGCCTGCAAAAGAGAAGGAAGTCCTTCAGTAATAAGATCGCTTTTGAATATTGCAGGTGTTTCTGAAGAAGAGGTTGGGTTTAGGTTTATTCGTTATTTCTTCCCCCCCCCCGTGATAAAAAAATTTTATCTAGCGTAGGAAATTTACGTATTTATTAGCATGCCTTAGGAGATGCTGAAACGAGTTGGCAACAAGCTGATCGGAAATCCAAAAGAAAGTTTAAGGATTAAATTAGAATTCGTAATTTTGATAAAAAGGTAATTGAAATGGATTTACAGTCAAGAAAAATAAAGTTTGTCCAAGATTTTTTAAAACTTCAAAGTGAGGAAGCTATTTCCCGACTTGAAAAGTTACTTAAAAAAGAGAAAAAAATTGTTGTTGGAGAAGAATTCAAACCAATGACAAAAAAAGAATTGAATAAACGAATTGACCAATCTGAATCTGACTTTAAGAAAAACCGATTTAAAAAATCATCCGAATTATTATCTAAATACAAATAATGAATTTAGAAATAATTTGGTCAGATTTTGCAGAGAAACAACTCGACGATATTTTCGAATATTATGAAAAAAATGCTAGTAATAGAGTTGCGAAAGAAATGGTTCAAAGTTTAATTAATGAACCTAATAGAATAGAAAAAGATCCATTTATCGGACAAAAGGAAGAACTCCTTAAAGAAAGGAAAATCACATATAGATATTTGGTTTTCAAACATTACAAAATCATCTATTCGGTGGATGAAGAAAATGGTTTTATTAAAATTGCAGATGTTTTTGGTACTCAACAAAAACCATCTAAAATAGAAAGATTCAAGTAGCAGCCAGTTGGCAACATTGGTTAAGCGCAAATAGCGGTCAATGTGGTGAAAAGTGCTATTTTAGACATCAAGTAACAAAGATACTCCACGCCCCTTGCCTTAACCAAGACCGTTCAACATGACGGCAATTCTAAAATCAACATCGTCACCCAGTCCCGAGGATTCGGAAGTTTCAGGGTCTTTATTTATTATGATATTTAATTCTTAAAAAATTCTGATAACTTCAGCTGGAACAGAATGACAGAGATTTTCTTTTTATGATACTTTGCTGACAACCTTAATTTCACTTAAGAATTTCTGTAAATCAATTCGTTATGTTTTTTAATGATAAATGCTGTCAACAACAAGTCGCTAAAAATCAATCATATAATGACTAGCTAACCTCATGTCTTTGTTCTTGTCTCTTTCAGCGAAGTGGTCTTTAATCTTTAATCGGGTAATATTTCTTAATCCAAAAATTTCGCTTTTAACTCTGGCGTTGGGATCATGCAGGTTTCTTTTTTTCCAAACCAACTATATCGGTTAGAGGCTATTATATTATAAACTCCATTCCTAATAAAATCAGGAAGAAACAAGAAATGTTTTAGCAAAGAATAGCCTCCAGAAAGCTCTTTGGCTATCTTAAGTGCCGCAGTGGATTTTTCGTAATACACAATTCCCGGTTCTATCAAGATAATAGAATCCAGAATTTCGGGGTCGATACCTCTTTCTGAAACCAGTTTTTTACCTAGATCGCCCTGTAAAGATGCAAACCTAAAAACATCTTTTTTATCATGTTCAATAATAAAATTGATGGCATTATTGCACAGGTTGCAAACGCCATCAAAAAGGATGATCTTTTTATTTTCTGGTAAAACTGCTTCCATTTACTATTTCTTTTTTGCCGGTTGCACTAGTTCCAATTGGCCTAGGTCTACGTTTGTGGTAAACATCCCATAATTCACGATGGCTTTTCCTTTTTCAATTTTATCTATGGAACCAACAGCGCGACCATCTTCCATGCGCACTCTGTCTCCAATCTTTAAGGATACTTTCGGTTTGTTCGCTTCTTTTTTTTGCTGAATGGCTTCTATTTTCTTTTCTTCCTTTTTACGCTCCCTAATAACTTCAACTTTCTTTTCAGCTTCTTGCAATACCTTTTTTTCTTTAACTTTTTTGACCTTGATTTCTTTTGGAGTTGCCTTCTTGCGTTTGGAGTTTTCTATTTCCACAATCTTCAAGAATTCTCCAATAAGATCTTTCTTCTTTTTATTGCTGAAATATTTCTCACTAAGATCATTGATTTTCTGTCCGAGATATATTAACCGCTGATTGCTATCGTATAATTCCTGATAGCTTTCCAGCTTCTGCTGAATCTTGGAATTGGTTTCTTCGAGTTTCTCTTTTTGTTGAGAGGCTTTTAATTCCTTATTTTTCAGGGAATCTGTGGTTTTTTGAAGCTTGCTGCGTTCTCGTTGAAGATCGGCAATACTTTTATCGAACCTGATTTTTCCGCGTTCCACCTTCTTTTTTGAACGGTTTATCAAGCTATATGGAATACCATTTTTCTGGGCAACTTCAAAAGTAAATGAGCTTCCTGCTTCTCCAAGATGCAATTTAAAAAGTGGCTCCAAAGTTCTGGAATCGAACATCATATTGGCATTGCTCATATATGGCAATTCATTGGCCAACATCTTTAAATTGGTATAATGCGTGGTTAGGATCCCAAAAGACTCTCGCTCATAGAACACCTCCAAAAAGGTTTCGGCTAAAGCACCTCCCAATTCCGGGTCACTTCCGGTTCCAAATTCATCTATAAGAAATAAGGTTTTATCATCACATTTCTTCAGAAAATAATTCATGTTCTTTAAGCGATAACTATAGGTGCTCAAATGATTTTCTATAGACTGATTATCTCCAATATCGGTTAAAATTTTATCGAAAAGACAAACCCGACTATATTCATGAACAGGAATTAAAATTCCGCTTTGCAGCATGATCTGAAGCAAACCAACCGTTTTAAGGGTAATACTTTTTCCACCTGCATTAGGGCCAGAAATAACAATAATGCGTTCTTCTTTGGAAAGTTCAATATTTTGAGGATAGGTCTTTTCGCCAGATTTTAGATTATTCCTGTAAAGGAGGGGGTGATAGGCATCTTTTATAAAAAGTTCCCGATCTGTTGTGATCTTTGGTAATAAGCCGTTAATTAAACGCGCATACTTCGCTTTTGCAGCAATCACATCTATTTCGCTTAATAAATCTTGATATTCTTTTAGTAATTCAATATAGGGAACCAAAAATATAGTAAGCTCTTTTAGAATTCTGTCTATCTCTTCTTTTTCTTCATATTCCAGATTATTTAATTCTCTGGTATGGTTTAAAGTGGCTTCCGGCTGAATGTATACAATACTCCCGGTTTTGGAATTGCCCAAAATCCCGCCTTTCACTTTCTTGCGATGCATGGCCGAGACTGCCAATACCCGAATGTTATCCACAACACTTTCTTTTATATCATCTAAATAGCCAGCGCCACTGTATTTAGAAAGCGCATTGGTAAAACTGGAATTTATCTGGGCCTTTACCAAAGTCATGGCTCGGCGAGTATTTAGAAGCAAAGGAGAAGCATTATCTTTTACATCACCAAACCTATCTATCACTTCATCTATCCTTTGGATAAGTACTTTGGTGTATTCTATCTCTTCTGTGGTTTTATATAAACTTGGATAAAGTTCCTTGAATTTATTAAAAAATCGTAATTGGTCGTTGACCGTTTGTGAGAGACTAGAGATTTTCTTAAAACCCCCAATTTCTAAAACCGCATTTTCTATCCCTAAGAGTTTGATTTCTTTATGAACGACATCAAAACCATGATTTGGGATTTTACTGTCCTGCATGTAGGAACCCACATATTCGTTTGTTTGGTGGAGACCAAAAATAGTGTCATCGTAAGAAGTATATGGAACAATGTCTAAAGCCTTTTCTTTCCCCATTTGAGTGGTGCACAACTCACTTATTTGTTTTCTAACGGTAGGAAACTCTAGATCCTGAAGGCTTTTCGATGCAATTTTTATCATAGTAATTTTTCCCTAATTTTGGGTTTTACAAATTTACTTAAATTATAATGAAGCTCACTATCCATAACAGTTGGAAAAAGGTACTAAACGATGAATTTAATAAACCCTATTTTCAAGATTTAGTAAATTTTATTTCCGAAGAGTATGAAAATAGTACCTGCTACCCAAAACAGGAGCATGTTTTTGAAGCCTTTAATAAAGCAACTTTCGATAAAGTCAAGGTGGTTATAATAGGGCAGGATCCATATCATGGAGAGGGACAAGCTAATGGCTTGTGTTTTTCAGTAAATAATGGAATTGCCAATCCACCTTCATTAAAGAATATTTTTAAGGAATTAGATGCGGATCTTGGAGAAACCTATAATACAGAAAATGGAGATCTCGAAAAATGGGCAAATCAAGGGGTGTTATTATTGAATGCTGTATTAACTGTTAGAGGTGGCGATGCAGGTTCCCATCAAAATAAAGGTTGGGAAAGTTTTACAGATGCTGTGATAAAAATTCTTTCTGAAGAAAAAGATAATCTAGTGTTTTTACTTTGGGGAGGTTACGCGAAAAAAAAAGGAAGAAAGATAGATACTGCTAAACACTTGATTTTAACTAGTGGCCATCCTTCTCCCTTAAGTGCAAATAGAGGCTTTTGGTTTGGCAATAAACATTTTACACAAACCAATAATTACCTAATAAAAAAGGGGAGATCCCCAATAAACTGGTAGTTTAGAATCGGAACCCTAGATTCACATTAAATTGCCCTACAACCACAGGGGAGTCATCACTGAATAAATTTCTTCCAATCCCAGTGCTTAGATCCAAGAAAAAACCTTGTTTAGAAACAAACTTGCCCCCTAATCCAAATCCAAGGGCGAAATCTGTGTAATCTTTTTCTTCCGTATTATAAAAGAAATTACCATTTACAAATGTTTCTTCTGTAGTTCTAAATTTCCCCGAAGAAATCATGGCAAGTCCATTTACATAAAAGCCCCAAGCAGTGCGGTCACCAAAGAAATGTTTGTATTTTCCTGTTAAAGAAACATCTTTATTAAAGGCATCGCCAATGTCCTCATTTTTCCTGTCTAGTGCCAATATAAAAGCTTCAATTGCCCAACTGGAATTTTGTGTCATGATACGTTCATAGGCAACATCCAAAGCCCCAAAGGCTACTAAATTTAATGTACCTATACTTAGTTCGTTTTTTGCAATGTCCCTCTTATAAACTTCTTCCTTAGCAGTGGTTTCGGTTTTGGTAAGATTTTCTTGTGAAAAGCCTAAAAATGAAGCAAGTAGAAATAGGGGGAGAAGTAATTGATTTTTCATATAGTCTTTTGGAATAAAAATGATTTTTAAAAGACTACAAATTATAAATTAAATTGGAAACAGGATGTTTTTCTGAAATTAAATTCAAACTTAATAAATGTGTTTGAATATTTTCAATTTCTTCTAAAGTCAGCTGGGATTCACTCCAAGAAGTGATTTCCAACCATTCCTTAATATCTTCGAGTTTTTGATCGTATCTTTTTGCAAGCAGGGATTCAATTTCCGGGATTTCTTTAAAACTGATGGTTTTGGTATTTATCACTTTCAGCATCTCCCGAACCGAGTCCCGTTGATATTCCAAAACTTCTTCTCGAACCGCAATTACAAAACATGGCCAAGGAGTAGGGCACTCCCCAACTCTTCTAAAAATCCCTTTATCTACCAAAGGTTTTGTGGTAAAACGCTCCCACATGAAGTATTGAGCAGTATCATCGGAAAGTGCTTTTACGGCACCATCTATATCTCCCACAATTTCAAAATCTAAAGACTTGGTATCCCAGTGATGTTTTTCAGCATTTATATAGGCCATTAAATGAGACCCAGAACCCATCCTGGAAATGGCAGCTTTTGTATTCCTAAGGTCTTCAACGGAATGATAAGGAGAATTAGCATCAACATGTATTCCCCATATTAAAGGAGAATGAACGTATGTTTGCACTATTTTGGATGGATTCCCGGCAATTATGTCTTTAATAATGCCTTCAGATAGTATAATGGCAACATCTATTTCGTTACTTCTTAAAGCAGCGTTCATGGCACCTGTTCCTCCAGGATAAGAATGCCATTCAATATGTAAATGATCATATTCAAAATCGCCATCTTCTATAGCAAGATGCCAAGGAAGGTTAAAATGTTCTGGAACTCCACCAACTCTAAGTGTTCTCATTTTAGCTATGTTTTTCTTTTAAGTACTCATAAATCTCATATTGAGAACGGATCGCTTTTTCATTCTCTCCTTTTTCAACATATCTATTGGATTCCGCTTCATCCTGAACCCTAGCCTTTACGTTATCCCATAACTGTATATGTAAGATTTCTTTAAATTCCCGAGCTATATCTTCATCAAAAATGGGGGTTATTACCTCGATCCTCCTATCTAGGTTTCTGCCCATCCAATCTGCACTTCCAAAGAAAATTTGTTCTTCTCCACCATTTTCAAAAAGATATATTCTCCCATGCTCTAGGAATCTATCTATGATACTGGTGATATAAATATTTTCACTCATCCCTTTAATTCCGGGAATAAGACTGGTAAATCCACGAATAAGCAATCTAATTTTTACCCCGGCATTGCTTGCCTTATATAAAAGTTCGATCATTTCTTCGTCTTCCAAGCTATTCATTTTAGCTATAATAGAAGCCTTTTTTCCTTCTTTAGCGAACTTGATTTCGTTTAAAACGAGTTTGGTGAAATTTCTACGGGTAGAAAATGGAGAGATAAGTAAGTGTTTTTCCCTGGGAATTATCAATTTTCCATCTAAAACTTTAAAAACCCGATCCAATTCTTTGGTAACTCTTTTATCTGCCGTAAAGATTGCATGATCACAGTAGATTTTTGAAGTCTTACTATTAAAATTACCGGTTCCTATGTAAGCATATCTTTTTGATTTTCCATTTTCACGCCGTTTCACCAACATGATCTTGGAGTGTACTTTTATCTTAGGATAACTATAAATTACATTGGCTCCTTTTTCTTCAAACTTCCTTCCCCACACGATGTTATTGGCTTCATCGAACCTTGCTTTGGCTTCCACAAAAATGGTTACTTTTATACCATTTTCAATAGCCTTCAAAAGGCTGGAAGTAAGTGCAGATTCATCGGCAACCCTGTACAAGGAGATCTTGATTTTTTCTGTATCCGGATCTGAAGCCGCCTGCTCCAAAAATTTCTCCACATAAGCAAACGACATAAAAGGAAAATGTAAGGACTGATCTTTTTTGGCAATAGCCTCAAAATAATCTTCGGTATTTCCTAGCACCTTATGTTTAAGGGGTGGAAGCTCCTTATAGTGTAGTTGAGTATTATGGGATGGATCGGGAAAAGAAAAGAAATCGCTAAAATTATGATATTGGCCACCCGGCATCATATCTATTTTGCCAAGATGTAAAAGCTTGCGCAGTTTTTTCTGAATTTCCTTAGGCATCTCTGCATCATACAACAACCGTGTTGGTTGTCCATCGGTTCGTTGAGCCAAAGATTCGTAAATTTTTTCAGCTAAAACCCCATCAAATTCATCTTCAATGTATAACTCGGCATCTCTGGACATTTTAATTTCAAAAACCCCGGAAATAGATTCTTCTGGGAACAACTCTGGAATTATATTCCTTATAATGTCATCCAAAAATGTGATCGTATTGTTATTGAACTGAACAAATCTTCCACAGTCTTTAGTGGGAATATTAACAATTCCAAGCTTATTCTCATCGGCAAAAGTCACCGCAAAATAGAGTACGTTATTGGTGAGAAATAGATCAGATTCGTGAGAAAGATCTATAATTTCAGGCCTAAGAAATTCTGCTACTTTATTTTTATAATAAACCTTGGCGGTAGCATTTTGGTCTTTATTAAAATCCTTTGCCTCAATAAGGAAAACCCCATTTTTTGCAAGTTCAGGAATAATTTGATCATGAAAGACCTCTCCAAACCTGTGTTGCTGAAGCTCTACTTCTTCCAGAATTTCTTTTGTAAATTTATTGGGGCGTAAAGCAAGTTTCTTACGAATGCTCTTTTCTACTTTCTTTATCTGCCGCAATTGGGACACGCGAACCCTAAAATATTCATCTAAATTGGAAGAAAAGATTGCCAAAAATTTTAGCCGCTCATAAAGCGGATTAATTTTATCTTCTGCCTCTTGTAACACCCGTTCATTAAAACTTAACCAATTAAGGTCGCGATGTCTTAAACGAGATTCTTTAGATATGAGCATAAGGGACTATTTTTCAACAAAAATACAAAGACTCCCATGCTCTCAACTTTAATGTTCTGTTAAATAACTTACTAAATCCCAGCTATCCTATCCAGTGCATTTGCGATGAGTTTTTCTACCGTTTTTGTGGTGTTTTTGCTGAATTCCCCTGTTCCCCTATTGGCTATAATCGCGTTCAAGGATAAAGCTCTATGCCCAAGGAGTTGTGATAGGCCGTAGATCCCCGCTGTTTCCATTTCGAAATTGGTGATTCTTTTACCAGAATATTCAAAGCTGGCCATTCTGTCATTTAAGCTAGGATTGCTTAGCGGCAACCTAAGAACTCTCCCCTGTGGACCGTAAAACCCGCAATTTGTTACTGTGGTTCCTTTAAAATAGCTGGAATCATTAAAATGGGACAGTAAAGCTGAAGATGCATTTACGACATAGGGAGTTCCATTATCTTTTGAAAACTCTAAATGATCTTTTAAGGCTTCAGAAAATACTTTATCCTGAATGTTTTCACTTTTATAAAAATGCAACAATGAGTCGAAACCAACTGCGGTTTCAGAAACCAAAAAAGAATCGATGGGAAGATCTGACTGGACACTTCCAGAGGTTCCAATTCTAATAATATCCAAAGAGGTAAGCTTTTCTTTAACTTTTCGGGTTTTAAAATCAATGTTCACCAAGGCGTCCAATTCGTTTAAAACGATATCTATATTATCGGTTCCAATACCAGTAGAGATTACACTCATGCGTTTCCCTTTATAAGTTCCGGTTTGCGTATGAAACTCTCTTTTATGAACCCTATGTTCTATGGTGTCGAAATGCTTCGTTACATGGTTTACCCTATCTGGATCACCCACTGTTATAATAGTTGAAGCTAATTGTTCTGGTAATAGGTTTAAGTGGTATATACTGCCATCTTTATTTAAGATAAACTCTGAAGGTTTTAAAGCCATGCTATAATTTTAAAATATTATGTGATTCGGAATCGTATAAAAAATCATACATTTTAACCCCGCCAAATGAATCCTTGTTTTTTAGGTCCTGATAAAAATTGCGAGCAGCCGTGTGAGCTTCTTCGCCTTTTGCAGTTAAAACAATCTTGTTGTTTTTAAGGCTGTAAAATGGTTTTAATTTGTCCAATAATCTTTGAATTTGCCTTTCTCCATACCCAAAATACCCTTGATATTGAATAGAATACCCAAGCAATTGGTTTAAGCTCGTGATGTTGTTCTCTTTTATTAATCGTAGGATATTTGCTTCAATAGTATTTAATCCGGTTTTGGAATTCGGGAATCGCTCTATGTGCGTTCTAACGCAGCTGGATAGATATTCGAAATTGGATTTCTGCTTGATCAAAGCTTTTAATTTCAAGGGATTTTCTTCATTGTAATATTGCCATATTACATTGGCCATTTCTAGATCATCTTCATTTAGAGGTATCTTTTGGTCAAAATGGTTTTTTAAATGTTTTAAGGACAATTGAGATAAAGGCTGAAATTCTTTCTCTCCTTTTAGTTTTTTGCTGCACACCAGATATACCGGCAGATCGATCTTGTTTTCTATTAATCGGCTAATGGCAGCTATCATATTGATATGGGAAAAAAGATCGAATTCGAACCATAGTATAATTTCATCTACATTTTTTATCCTGTCTAATTTATGTAGTTCATCAAGAAATTTCTCTTTGTAATCTTCGGGATTAATTTGATAGCCTTTCTTTAAAAAGGCGGTACGCATTTTAATAAATTCTGGTGTTCCCAATTCATAGGTGGTAGGTCCTTCACAAAGCATTTCGCGCCAAACTACAATATCTCCTTGGATGCCCAAATCCAAGATGTTTTGTGCAAGGATATTTCCATTGGCAATATGTAATTGTCTAGGCATGTTCTGAAATTAAAAAAGCATTAGTACTAATCATCCACCAACTCGTTTCACTTTATAACCCTCTTGTTTTAAAAACTCCATGACCTTGTTTCTAACATCTCCCTGAATAATGATCTCGCCATCTTTTACAGATCCACCAACCCCACACTTCTTTTTTAATGTTTTCCCAAGGGAGTTAAGGTCTTCATCATTCCCTTCAAAACCTTTGATAACCGTCACGATTTTACCACCGCGACCTTTATTGCTGTAATGAGCTTCTAAATATTGATCTTTTGGTGCTGGGGTTTCGGTATCATCTGAATTGTTGGCACCTATATCAAAATCGTTATCTGTAGAAAACACAAATCCGCCCAGATCTTCAAGACCTAACTTTTTTTTGGACATAACTTACTTTTTAATCAAGCCTATCTCAACAAGACGCTGATGTAGAAATTCGCCAGCGGTAATATCTTCATGCTGCTTAGGATTGTTTTCATCTATGCATTCCTCCAAACAATTTAAAGGCATTTCCCCTCTTGGATGCATGAAAAATGGAATGGAATATCTAGGATTGCTCCATTGTTCCTTCGGTGGGTTTACCACTTTATGAATTGTAGACCGCAATTTATTGTTCGTAAGCCTTTCCAGCATATCACCTACATTTATTACCAATTCATCCTCTTGTGGAATAGCATCTATCCATTCCCCATCTTTTCTAAGTACTTGAAGACCGCCGGTCGAAGCTCCCATTAAAAGAGTGATCAAATTTATGTCCCCATGTGCCCCGGCACGTTCTGCTCCTTTTGGTTCTTCTGTGATGGGAGGGTAGTGGATAGGTCTTAAAATACTGTTTCCGTTACTGGCCCAATGGTCAAAAAAGTGCTCATCCAAGCCAATATATAAAGCTAGTGCACGTAATACATAGATTCCGGTTTTTTCCAGCATTCTATATGCCTCCATCCCGGTATGATTAAAATCCTTTAATTCCTCTACGATTACATTTGGAGGATACTCTTCTTTTAAATTCGCACCGGCTGTTGGCTCTTGTCCAAAATGCCAAAATTCCTTTAAATCTCCTTCTTTTTTACCTTTTGCATGTTCTTTCCCAAAAGAGATATACCCTCTTTGTCCGCCTAAACCTTCAATTTCATAACTTCTCTTGGTCTCTTCTGGAAGATCAAAGAACGATTTTACTTCTTTATATAATTCCTCTACCAGCTCATCACTTAAAAAGTGATTTTTTAGGGAAACGAATCCAATCTCTTCATAGGCTTTACCTATTTCATCTACAAATTTTTGCTTGCGTTTTGGATCTCCAGAAAGGAAATCTGCTAAGTCTACACTTGGGATATTGCTCATTGCCATTTTACGGTGTCTTTATCATAGTTTACAAACAAAGTTAAATAAAATTAACGGAGTATATATTTTTCTTTTCAATTATAGGGAACTCATAAAATTAATTACATTTGATTAACTAGAATTTTTTTATGAAACCAACACCCACGGAGTTTACAACAATAAAATACCCAGATACCGAGCTTTCAGAGACCACTTTATTAAAGTTATATCGTGGCATGCTTAAGCCCAGGCTCATAGAAGAGAAAATGCTTATTCTTTTAAGGCAGGGAAGAATTTCCAAATGGTTTAGTGGGATTGGCCAAGAAGCTATTTCCATAGGGATTACCATGGCAATGCAAGAAGATGAGTATATCTTGCCAATGCATAGAAATTTAGGTGTTTTTACCGCTCGAGAAATTCCACTTTATAGATTGTTCTCACAATGGCAGGGAAAAGCGAATGGCTTTACAAAAGGCAGGGACCGAAGTTTTCATTTTGGAACCCAGGAATTCAAGATCGTAGGGATGATTTCTCATCTAGGCCCTCAATTAGGGGTGGCCGATGGAATTGCCTTGGCGCACAAACTCAAAAAAGAGAAAAAAATAACTGCTGTTTTTACTGGAGAAGGGGGAACAAGTGAGGGAGATTTTCATGAAGCTTTAAATATAGCTTCCGTATGGGATCTACCGGTATTATTTTGTGTGGAAAATAACGGCTACGGACTTTCTACTCCAACCACAGAACAATACAGGTGCAAGAATATCATGGATCGGGGAATTGGTTATGGTATGGAAGCACATCAAATAGATGGGAATAATATTTTAGAAGTCTATACCAAGGTTTCAGAAATTGCTGAAAGCCTTCGTGAAAACCCAAGACCTGTATTGTTGGAATTTATCACGTTTAGAATGAGAGGTCACGAGGAAGCCAGTGGTACCAAATATGTTCCGGAAGAGCTGCTGAATGAGTGGGCTGCGAAGGATCCAATATTAAATTTCAAAGAATTGCTTCAGGAAAAAAATATCCTTACTGAAGAGGTCGATAACGACTATATAAAAGAAATTAAAGCTGAAATTGATGAAAATCTACAGCTTGCATTTGACGAAGAAGTAATTGTCTCTTCTGAAAGTGAAGAATTAAATGATGTATATGAGAAGTTTGAATATCAGCATTTTGAAGAAAATAAAGAAGTTGAAACAATTCGGTTTATAGATGCCATAGCCGAAGCTTTAAAACAATCTATGCAGCGGCATGAGGATCTTGTTTTAATGGGGCAAGATATCGCAGATTATGGTGGGGTTTTTAAAATAACGGAGAACAGTCTTGCTGATTTTGGAAAAGACCGGGTTCGAAATACCCCTATTTGTGAGTCGGGAATAGTGGCTACTGCCATGGGACTTTCCATTAAAGGAATAAAGTCCATGGTGGAGATGCAATTTGCAGATTTTGTGAGTTCTGGTTTTAACCCAATTGTAAATTACCTTGCCAAGGCTCATTATAGATGGAACCAGCCGGCAGATGTGGTTATTAGGATGCCTTGCGGGGCAGGCGTAGGAGCAGGGCCCTTCCATAGTCAGACCAATGAAGCTTGGTTTACCAAAACACCGGGATTAAAAGTAGTATATCCCGCTTTTCCAAAAGATGCAAAAGGATTATTGAATACTGCTTTCACCGATCCCAATCCAGTTTTGTTTTTTGAACATAAAGCGCTGTATAGAAGTATTCGTCAAGAAGTGCCTACTAATTACTACACTATCCCATTCGGGAAGGCAGCTTTCCTTCAGGAAGGGCATGAGGTTACTATAGTTACTTATGGGGCCGCGGTGCACTGGGCAATGGAAGCCTTATTGGAATTCCCAGATCTTAGTGTGGACCTTATAGATCTTAGAACCTTACAACCAATGGATATAGAAACTGTTTTCAATTCTGTTAAAAAGACAGGAAGAGTCCTTGTAATAAATGAGGATTCCATCTTCGGTAGTATTGCATCAGACATTGCTGCACAAATAGCAGAAGAATGTTTTGAATATTTAGATGCGCCCATAATGCGATTGGGAAGCATGGAAACCCCTATACCTTTTACACAAAACCTAGAAAATCAATACCTTCCCAAAAATCGTATTAATGAAAAATTAAAGGAATTAATGGCGTATTAGCATAATATTGGCTTTTGGAGTTCATATTTAGGGTTCCTTAACAATTTCCTTGTTAAATTATTAATAATCTTTTGCGAGATGCCCAGCCGTAAAGTAATTTAGCTTTAACTAATCTTTAAACTACTATTATATTATGGTACGACTTATTGTTATTTTCCTTGTCATTGCTCTAGTTGCCGCAATCTTCGGTTTTGGAGGAATTGCAGAAGGATCTGCGGACATTGCAAAAATTATCTTTTATATTTTTATTGTATTGCTTGTTATTTCTTTATTAAGCAGATTATTCAGAAGATAATTTAAATACAACATACAAATCCAATCAGATAAAATAACTTTATCGGGTTGGATTTTTTCAAATCTTAAACAAAAAACGACCCTTATGAAAAAAATGATTTTTATACTAACCACAATTCTTTTAATTGTTTCCTGTGGACCCACTAAGGTAGCCACAGAGGCCCGAAAAACCTTTAAAGGGGATTGGATGCTAAACAATGTAACCTATCCAAATTCTCAAGGAACCTTCGATGTGACTTTGTTTAATGATGCTTCTGCCGCATGCTTTAAAGGAAGCAATTGGAGCTTTGTATCCAATAACAATACAGGTACTTATAGTACCGCTGGTGCCAACTGTACTGCAGGCGAACGTTATTTCGTTTGGTCTATAGACGAGGAAAATACTCCAAGTGGAACTTTCGACTTTCTGTTGAAGCCAACAGATAACAAATGGAAATCTACTACGGGCAATCAAGGCTTCAGGATCAACCTGGTTTCTTTAACCGAAACTACAATGACTTGGGAGCAAACGGTAACTTTGGAGGGATCTCCATTTGTTATCCGAATGAATTTTACTAAACTTTAAAATATAAATTATGAAAATTGGAATAAATAAATTTTTGGCCTTTGCATTTTCTGCAACACTATTAGTTGGTTGTGAAGCTACCAAGAATGCAAACAATACTCAAAAAGGGGCCGTGATCGGTGCTGGGAGTGGAGCCGTTATTGGTGGGGTTATAGGTAACAATGTAGGTAAAGGAAATAGCGCCTTGGGTGCTATTATTGGTGGTGTTGTAGGTGGTGCTGCTGGAGGATACATTGGAAACAGAATGGATGAACAAGCAAAAAAGATCGAACAAGAAATCCCTGGTGCCGAAGTAGAAAGAGTAGGGGAAGGAATTAACGTGACTTTTGATGAGAATAGTGGAATCTATTTTGATACCGAAAAGTATAACATCAATGAAAAGTCAAGAGAGGCGCTTCACAAGTTGGTTGGTATTTTCAAAGAATATCCAGATACTGAAATTTTAGTAGAGGGACATACAGATGATAGAGGTAGTGATAGTTATAATTTAACTTTGTCCAAGAACAGGGCTCAAGCTGTAACGAACTTTTTAGTAAGCGATGGGATTTCTAAAGGTAGGTTCGATACCAAATGGTATGGAGAAGCCCAACCTAAGTATGATAATACCACTGAGGAGGGTAGAGCTAAAAACCGAAGAGTGGAGTTAGCCATTGTGGCAAATGAGCAAATGAAGAAAGAAGCTGAAGAAGCTACATCAGAGCACTAGGACAACTCACAAATTCATATTAAATCCCGGGGAAAGCCCGGGATTTTTTTGTTTCAATTTAGTATCTTCAACAGGTGAAAAAGAAATCCATTGGGATTGTTGGTGGCGGTCTCTCAGGACTCGTTGCCGCCATCCATCTTTCTAAAAACAATATACCGGTTACGGTATTCGAAAAAAACAGGTATCCTAATCATAAGGTTTGTGGAGAATATGTGTCCCGTGAAATACTTCCTTATTTAGAACAGCTTGATATCCATATTAAAGAACTCGAGCCGGCTTTAATCAATAGGTTGCAATACAGCTCGGTTAAAGGAAAAATAGTAAGTGCCAAATTGCCTTTAGGTGGTTTAGGGATTTCCCGCTATGCCTTAGATGAATTTTTACATCAAAAAGCTATGGCATCTGGAGTAAAATTTATACAAGCCTTAGTTATCGATGTAGATTTTATTGAAGATGAGTTTGAAATAATTACAAATCAGAAGGAATCTTTTAAATTTAATATAGTTCTGGGAGCATATGGAAAGCGGTCTTTATTGGATAAAAAATTGGATCGGGAATTTATAGATCAAAAGTCTGGCTGGCTGGCTATTAAATGCCACTATAAAAAAGATGATTTCCCAGATAATTTGGTGATGCTCCATAATTTTAAAGGTGGTTATTGCGGATTATCCAAAACTGAGAGCGGAGCTATTAATGCATGCTATTTGACTTCTTATTCGAGTTTTAAACGATATAAGGATTCCCTCGATTTTAAAAACAAGGTCTTAATGCAAAACCCACATTTGAGATCTTTTTTCCAACAAGCTACGCCCTTATTTGAAAATGACCTTAGTATCGCACAAATCTCTTTTGAAAAGAAATTGAGTATTCAAAACCATATCCTGATGGTAGGAGATGCAGCTGGGTTAATTCACCCTTTATCTGGCAACGGTATGGCAATGGCTATTCACAGTGCCAAGATTGCTTCCGAAGCTATCATTAATTATTACAAAAATGATGGAAGCTCAAGAGAAGCAATGGAGAAGGAATATCAGACAAACTGGAATGTCCAGTTTAGTTCCAGGTTACGGATGGGCAGACTATTACAAAACGTTTTGTTAAGTCCAGGACTTTCTCGATTTGTACAAAGAATTATAAGTACTTTCCCCTCATTACTACCAAAGATCATTTCAAGAACCCATGGAAAACCAATAGTATGATTGCTATAAATACCTCTAAGCGCAGTGAAACAATCGAGATCATGGATGATTTCGAATTAAAGGGGGGAGACTTGGAACAAACCCTGAGCGATCTTGAAAAGATAAATAAATGGTTGGGAGGAAATACAATTACTTTAGAGGGAATTCAATTTCTTCTGAAAAATACCCCTGAGAAAACGACTATTAGAATAGCCGATATTGGTTGTGGTAGTGGTGCAGTACTTCGGGAGATTGCCAATTGGGGAAGAAAGCAAAAATTTGATCTCGAACTTATGGGGATAGATGCCAATCCATACACTATTGAAATTGCTCAAAGGAGATCAGATTATTATCCTGAAATAAAGTTTGAAGCCTTAAATATTTTCAGCGAGGCATATAAAAAGCAAAAATATGATATTGTGCTTTGTACCTTGACGCTCCATCATTTTAAAAATGAGGAGATTTTGGAACTGCTTAATATCTTTAAGGATCAGTCCAGTATTGGAATTGTAATTAATGATCTTCAGCGGAGTAAAACCGCCTATGTATTATTTCAAGCTTTCTGTAAAATGTTCATCAATAACGAAATTGCAAGAAAAGATGGATTAACTTCTATTCTGCGCGGTTTTAAAAAGAATGATCTAAAAAATTTAGCTAAAAAAATACCAACTCAAAAACATAGTATTAAATGGAAATGGGCCTTCCGCTACCGTTGGATCTTAAAGAAATAACCCCTTATGAGTGTAAGAATTATTAGTGTTCAAAAAGAACTTCCAAAATATTTTAGAGAAACTTCAGATATTATTCCGTTGGTGGAAGAGTGGTTGGATGAAAAAGATGAGCGTTTTAAAAGAAAGATCACCAAAATATTTGAAGGGGCGGGGGTGGATAAGCGATATTCCATAATGGCACCGGAAGAAGTTTTCACAAAGACTTCTTTTGAAGATAAAAACAATATCTATGTTCGGGAGGTCAAGAAATTAGGAAAGAATGTGTTAAAAGCTGCCTTAGAAGAGAATCACTGGGCACCGGAATCTTTGGATTTTATTATAACCGTGAGTTGTACGGGGATCATGATCCCTTCTCTAGATGCGTATTTGATTAACGAACTAGAACTAAATCAAAACATCACACGACTTCCGGTTACAGAAATGGGTTGTGCTGCAGGAATCTCAGGAATGATCTACGCCCATAAATTTTTACAAGCCAATCCAGGAAAAAGGGCGGCCATTATTGCCGTAGAAAGTCCAACAGCTACTTTTCAGTTGGAAGATTTTAGTATGGCGAATATGGTGAGTGCAGCCATTTTTGGGGATGGTGCGGCCTGCGTGTTGCTTTCTTCTGAAGAAGATGCTAAAGGCCCCAAAATTATTGGGGATGAAATGTATCATTTTTTTGATGCCACCCATCTCATGGGCTTTCATTTAGCCAACTCCGGTTTGCTAATGATCTTGGATGAGCGTGTTCCCGAAACGATTTCCAAACATTTTCCTGATATTATTTATCCTTTTCTTGAGAAGAATGGAAGTTCTATAGACAAAGTGGAGCATCTTATTTTTCATCCTGGCGGGAGAAAGATAGTACAAACAGTGTCTAATCTTTTTGGTACCTTAGGGAAGAATATTGATGATACCCGAGAAGTACTTCGATTATATGGGAATATGAGCAGTGTAACCGTACTGTATGTTTTGGAAAGATTTCTTCAGAAAGAAATTCCAAAAGGAGAGCAGGGTTTACTTTTAAGTTTTGGTCCCGGGTTTTCAGCACAACGAATTTTAATAGAATGGTAGCAGAATTTAAAGATCTCAATTATTGGGCGCTGATCCTTGGAGGCAGTAGCGGACTAGGGCTTGCAACAGCCAGAAAACTTGCCAAACACGGCATGAATATTATAATTATACATAGGGATCGAAGGTCTGAAATCCCCGATATCGAAGAAGCTTTTGAAGATATCAGAGAATCTGGAGTTCGGCTAGAGAGTTTTAATATAGACGCCGTACAGAAAGATAAACGGGAAGATCTTATCAAGGAGATCACCAATATTCTAGGAGAGAAAGGTAAAATAAGGACGTTGGTGCACAGTATTGCCAAAGGAAATTTAAAGCCCATGAGCGGGAAAGGGCCTTTTTTGGAAAATATAGACTTCCAAATCACTATAGATGCGATGGCCTTAAGTTTATACGATTGGACCGAAGCGGTGTATCAGGCAGGATTATTTGCCAAAGATGCCCGGGTTGTTTCATTTACCAGTGAAGGAAATAAAAAAGCTTGGGAAAACTACGCTGCAGTATCTGCAGCAAAAGTGGTTCTGGAAGCCATAACTAGAAGTATGGCGCTTGAATTTGCTCGTTATGGGATTCGTGCGAACTGTATACAGGCGGGAGTTACGGTTACCAGATCTTTCCAAATGATCCCCGGAAATGAAACTTTGCGCATGCATGCCCTAAAACACAATCCTTTTAAACGTTTAACTGTTCCAAACGATGTTGCCAATGTGGTATATCTTTTAAGTAAAGATGAAGCCAGTTGGATCACAGGGACTATAATTCCCGTGAATGGCGGGGAACATCTCAAATAATTAGGTAGAGCTGTATTTCATCCAGCATGAACTGAAACATATCGTCACCCTGAACTTGTTTCAGGGTCTCATCCTGATTTTTAGTGAGATGCTGAAACAAGTTCAGCATGACGTAAAACCTGAATGTTGCTACTTAAAATTAATAACTGTACAAAATCGGAAAATCAAAAAATAATTTCTCAAACGATTTTTTTTAAATAAACATTAACCCAAATTTTTATTTCTCAGGTGAACTATAATTCGATCATTTCTGCACTACCTTATTCAAAGCCATTTTTATTTGTTGATGAAATTTTAGAGGTCAATGCTGAAGCTTGTAAAGGAACTTATACATTTCTTGAAGACGCTTATTTTTATAAAGGGCATTTTAAAGATCACCCTGTAACGCCAGGAGTGATCTTAACCGAGTGTATGTCACAAATTGGGGTGGTATGTCTAGGAATTTATCTTCTGAATAGTTTAGTAGATACTAAAAGTTTAGCTGCGGAAGAAATTGAAATCGCGTTGAGTTCTACTCAAATAGATTTCTTTTTACCGATTTATCCAGGGGAACAAGTGAGAGTGGTCTCAAAAAAAGAATATTTCAGGTTCCATAAATTGAAATGTGCTGTTGAAATGTTCAATAGTAATAACGAATTGGTATGTCGAGGAATGATTGCGGGGATGATGAAGACATAAAATTCAAAGTTCAAGATTTAAGGTTCAAGGTTATTGAAAAAGGTAAAGTGAGATCCTGAAATAAATTCAGGATGACGAGTTTTTGATTAGAATGTTATTAAAAATAATTCCACCTCTTATCGCTATGGGTTTCAAATGTCACATCGAGCGTAGTCGAGATGTTTTCATGACCCTTCGACTGATCTCGAGGATTCAAAGTTTAAGGTTCAATATTATGAAGAATTCAAATTTTTGGAATAATTAAAATGGAAAAACGAGTTGTCATTACAGGATTGGGAATTTGTGCTCCCAATGGGGTGAGTATCCCTAAATTTAAGGAAGCACTTCGTGCAGGTACGAGCGGGATCACTTTTCATCCTCAACTTAAAGAACTTAATTTTAGTTGCCAGATAGGAGGGAAGCCAGAAATTTCTGAAGCCAAGCTAGCTGAATATTTTACGCCATTACAATTACGAGGATTAAATAGCAGCGGAATAGTTTACGGTGTGATCTCTGGAACGGATGCCTGGAAAGATGCCGGACTTCAAATCTCTCATAAGGATTCACCAGATTGGGCTAGTGGGATCATTTTTGGCACTGGGATTTTAGGAGTAGATAAATTTAGGGAAGCCATACATTTAATAGATGCAGGAAAAACGAGGCGCTTAGGAAGTACCAGTGTGATCCAGACCATGGCGAGTGGGATAAGTGCGTATTTAGGAGGTATTTTAGGTTGTGGAAATCAGGTGACCACCAACTCTTCTGCATGTACCACTGGAACAGAGGCACTTTTAATGGGCTATGAGCGTATTAAAGCCGGAAAAGCAACCAGAATGCTAGTGGGAAGCTGTAGTGATTACGGACCTTATGTATGGGGCGGCTTCGATGCCATGCGGATTCTTCCCGGAAATTTCAATGAAAATCCAGAGGCCGCATCTAAACCCATGAGTGCCGATGCCTCGGGCTTTGTTCCAGGAAGCGGAGCCGGTTCTTTGGTTTTGGAAGATCTGGAGGCTGCATTGGAAAGGGGGGCGAAAATATATGCAGAAGTCTTGGGAGGAGAAGTAAACAGTGGCGGACAACGAGGAGCAGGAAGTATGACGGCTGCAAATAACGAAGCGGTACAACGTTGCATAACGGGAGCTTTAAACAATTCAAAAATATCAGCATCAGAAATAGACTCGATAAATGGGCATTTAACAGCTACGAGCAAGGATTCCATAGAAATCGCGAATTGGGCAGAAGCATTAAATCTGAAGAGCGTTGAGAGTTTTCCTTATATCAACTCTCTTAAGGGAATGACAGGGCATTGCCTAAGTGCTTCCGGCAGTATGGAATGTGTAGCAAGTGTGCTGGAAATAGCAAAAGGTTTTGTATTTCCAAACATCAACTGCGAAGAAATACATCCAGAGATCCTCGAGCTGATTCCTGAAGAGCGTATTCCCCGAAAAACAATTGAAAAACCGATTAACATAATAGCAAAAGCAAGTTTTGGTTTTGGGGATGTGAATGCGGTGGCGATATTTAAGAAATATGTTTAATTCAGAATTTAATATTTTTAACTTTTCACTTCAAATAGATTGTTATATTAGCCTCATGACAGACAACACTATTTTAGAAAAAATAAAAATCATTGTTACTCCGTATGTGCAACGCCAAGAAGGCCTGGATGATTTTGATGAGAAAACTGATTTTCTGACAGACCTCGAAATAAATTCAGCAAACCTAGTAGATGTGATCTTGGATGTAGAAGACGAATTTAACATAGAAATAGATAACGCTTCTATGGAAGGAATGCTAACGGCTGGCGATGCAAAGAGAATAATCTTAACCAAAATGGAGAATTGATTGGGAATGATATCATAGATCTTGAAATTCCGATCTCTCCAAATTGGAACACTACCCGTTATTTAAATAAATTATTTACCTCATCAGAACAAACTGCAATTTTTGATTCCGAAGAGCCTGAAATTTGGCTTCAATTATTTTGGTCTTTAAAAGAAGCGGCTTATAAGGCACATCAACGCCAATTTAATTTACCCAGAAAGTATAATCCTCTTGATTTTATATGCGAAATAATTTCAGAAGAAAAAGAAGCGGTTCAGGGAATTTTAAGAATAAAAGGCCTTATTTATTTCTCTACTTCAACAATCACTTCAACCTATATCCACAGTACAGCTATGACTGGTTCAGAAATAAATCGGGAAGCATGCATCAAAATTCTTGACGGGGAAAGCGCTCTTAAAGACAAATTATTTGCCGAATATTCCGTACTTTTAAAAGAGCCAAAAACCAATTTCAGAATTCAAAAGAATAAAAACAAATTCCCCGTTTTATATTTGAAGAACACGAAATTGGAGCAAAACTTTTCTCTCTCCCATCACGGAAAATTTGCAGCTTTTGCCATTGCGTTAAGGATCTCCTAAATGCTCGTTAAACATTATTAAAGGTGAAGCCTTTTGCAAGTTCACTTTGTAAATTGAATTATAATTTAAAAAAAAATATCTTATGAAAACAGTAGATAAAATGGAAGTTTTACACAGCCAAACAGCCGAATTTATTTTACAAGGAGAGATAGGGAAATTTTTGAAATTGATCCCTGATACTTTTATTATTAAGGGAAGCGAACAAGAAAATGGATTTAATCAAGGATATGCTATTAGACATATTAATAGAAAAGACATTCTTTTAATAGATGTTGTAGAAAAAGAAACCCTTAAAGCTGTTAAGCAACTTGTGGCAGATGGATATACTATTAAAGGGATTATTCTAAGCAATTCTTCGGTTTATAAAAATGCGTATGCCGATCTAAAAACAGTTTCTGAAGACGCTGGAGGTGCCCCAATTTATGCGCATCCAAGAAATTCAATAAACGATGCTTCTTACAAACCAAAGGACATCACCGCCAAGCAAGAAATCGTAAAACATTTTGGTTTAAAAATCTATGATCTCCCAGGGAATGGGGGAGGTTCTATCCTGATCTATTCAGATATCAATGATGGGATGTTATTTACTGGTGAAGATGCGATAGGTTCCAATTATAATATTGAAGAAAACACTTTTTCAAGACCTACCATGGACAGTAAAAATTCTGAATTTGGACTTGCTGAAAGTTGGGGTGCTTTTGAAGAACCCTTCAGTTACCTATTTCCTTTACATGGAAAGCCGGGGTTTAATTTAGAAGCTGGACAACAAACAGATATTTTAAATAAACTTAGCAGAATTCAGTCTTAGGCTGAAAAACAAAATTTTTAAAAGGACTATTTCCGAAGTTTTTTTGCATTGTCCACAATTTTGGTTTTCCTATTACCGAAAACATAAAATTCCGTTCAGTGTTCCTAAAAATTATTTCTCGAATAGTCTTTTTTTTTGTTTTAATGGATTGGATCTTAGGCCATGGTCCTATTCTTTCTTTTTCCTGGCATCTTCTTTTGCTTCATCAGCCTGGTCTTTTGCCTCCGCGGCTTCTTCTTTTGCCTCTTCAATTTCTTCTTCAACTTGTTTTACCATGGGATGATCTTTTACTCCGAATCCTACTATTAGAATTACATTGGAAATTGTTTCGTAAAGCATGGTTACTATTGCCACAAAACCACCACCTAAAATTGCGGCCATGGCCAGACTCACATAATATATTGTAGTAAACCAAGAGCTAGGAACTTCTTCACTTTCGGTGATTGGTAAATTCAGCATCAAAAAGGTAATTACCGAGACTATAATGAGAATGGTAACAAACTTGGCAATGGTCAATACATGGCTATAATGCGCCTTGGTAAGGTTCGAATTTGGAGCCCGTGCTTAAACTTAACAGGGGCAACATGAGCGCCAAAATTGTAGAATACCCCAAAATTACCGTATTACAAAGCATATTTATTCCGGCAAGGGAAGTAGAGAGCAACTCTTTGGCTTTATATCCAGATACTTATCCCAAAATATAGGTTCCAATTCCCATAATAATTGTGGAAACCACACCTCCTGCAATAGCACGCTTTACAATAACATTCATACTTATATTATATTTAAAATAATTTATTTTTACTTCTCACTTTTATTTTTATAGAGCGTTATAAGCTATAAGATATTGTTAAACAGGGACCAATATCCATCTAAATTCGATATTTTAAGGAGTAAAATCACAAAAAATGAAAAACCTGAATGTTACCCAAAAGCTTATAAAATCACATTTACTAGAAGGTGAAATGACTCCCGGCAAAGAAATTGGAATTAAGATAGATCAGGCTTTATTACAAGATGCTACTGGAACCTTGGTACAATTGGAGTTGGAAGCTATGGAGCTAAAAAAAGCCAAAACGGAAGTTGCCGTTCAATATGTAGATCATAATCTTTTACAAACAGATTTTAAAAATGCCGATGATCATTTATTCCTTCTTTCTGCTGCGCAAAGATTTGGATTATGGTATAGTAGGCCAGGGAACGGAGTGAGCCACCCTGTGCATATGGAACGATTTGGAAAACCTGGAAAAACATTGGTAGGATCTGACAGTCACAGTTGTGCTGCCGGTTCTTTAGGCATGTTGGCAATTGGGACAGGAGGTTTAGATGTTGCCGCAGCCATTGCCGGGAAACCCTATTTTGTAAAGATGCCTAGAATTTGGGGTGTAAAGCTTTCTGGAAAACTGCCAGATTGGGTGAGTGCCAAAGATGTGATCTTGGAAATGTTACGCAGACATGATGTAAAAGGAGGCGTTGGAAAGATCGTAGAGTATTATGGTGAAGGTTTAAAACATTTAAGTGCTATGGACAGGCATGTGATTGCAAATATGGGAGCAGAGCTTGGAGCAACCACTACCGTATTTCCCAGTGATAATGAAACCAAACGATTTTTAAAATCTCAAGGAAGAGAAGAAGATTGGACTGAACTCTTAGCTGACGAAGGTTGTGAGTATGATCTTTATGAAGAAATAGTATTGGATGATCTTGTACCCTTAATTGCCTTGCCTACCAGTCCAGGAAATGTAGTACCCGTTAGGGATGTGGCTGGTAAAAAAATAAATCAGGTGGTAATTGGCTCTTCTGCAAATCCTGGTTTACGGGATTTTTGGATGGCAAGTGCTATTGTAAAAGATAAATCTGTGCACAGCGATGTTTCTTTTGATGTGAATCCTACTTCAAGACAGATCATCCAGAACATGATAGAGAACAAAGCCTTTGGAAACCTAATAAAAGCAGGAGCTAGATTTCACCAGTCAGGATGTATGGGTTGTATAGGAATGGGGCAAGCCCCAGCTTCAGGTACAATCAGTCTACGTACGATGCCCAGAAATTTCCCAAGTAGATCTGGGACAGAAGATGATCAAGTGCATTTATGCAGTCCGGAAACCGCAGCAGCTTCCGCATTGACGGGTAAGATCACAGATCCGAGGGATTTGGAAAAGTTATATAATATGAGTTACCCAAAATATATTCAACCAGAAATGGAAATTATCAATAAGGAAATGTTGGTAGCTCCCCTAGAAGACGGCTCCCATATTGAACTTCACAAAGGACCAAATATTAAAAGCTTGCCACACATAGATAAATTACAAGAGAGTTATAACATTCCCGCACTCTTAAAAATGGGAGATAATGTTTCGACAGATGAGATATTGAAGGCAGGAGCAGAGGTATTGCCGTTTAGAAGTAATTTACCAGAGATCAGTAAATATTCCTTTACTGTAATTGATGATACTTTTTATGATCGTGCGATGAAAGCTAAAAATGAGCATGGTGGACATATCGTAGTGGCCAAAGAAAATTATGCTCAGGGATCCAGCAGGGAACACGCCGCCTTGGCACCAAAATATTTGGGACAGGTAGCAGTATTGGCTAAGAGCTATGCAAGGATCGCTTGGCAAAACCTGGTAAATTTTGGAATCCTTCCTTTGGAATTTATAGATATAGCCGACTATGATAAAATCGCACAGGGAGATATGGTGTTTTTAAAAAATCTTCCAAATAATATTTCGGAAAGAAACCAAGTTCAGATAACCATCAAAAAACAAAATGGCGATATAGTAGAGATCCCAAGCAAGCATAGTTTAAGCGATCGGCAGATCACTATTTTACTTAAAGGAGGGATTATAAATGAGTTTAAAGAGCAATTGCAAGAACGCGAGCTAGGGAATAACTCTAGAGATCAGTAGTTATGTTCATATAAAAATTATAATGTTGTAGTAGAAATGGGATGTCAGGTTGAGCATTTTAGACTCGCTCAATACAGGCGAAAGTCGAAACATCCTTTTAAGTTAGAAAGTTCTCGACTGCGCTACCATTGACGTGTTTTTATTTATTTGTGAATCCAAGACCCTGAAACCAGTTCAGGGTGACGATGCGGAATTGTCCTCATGCTGAAATTGTTTCAGCATCCCATCAGCTTATATAAAAAACACGTCAATTTCCTACGCTGGATAATTTTTTTATCACGGATCTCGAACAGACAAAATAAAATATGTTAACAATTCAAAAATCAATAAGAGGAATTATAAAGATCGTACATCGTTATCCCCTAAATCTCTATAATTTTATATAAATAAAAAAAGCCTAAAAAGTATTACTTTTTAGGCTTTATAAGTCCGATCTTAAATATCAAAAAATGTCTTTTTTAATACGTCTTCATTTGCGCCTTGCGCTTGGAAAGTTGTCTGTCCAGGTCGCTTACCGTTTCAGCGATTGCTGCTTCAAATGAAGTTTCATTGGATTCTGCGAAAACCTGGGGGCCGGGAACACTTAATCTTATATTGCAAATAAATCCTTTAGGTTCCTCTCCATCTTGTTTTTTAAAGAAAACATCGGCACGGATAACCCAATCGTATTTATTTTCCAGTTTATCTAGTTTTTGTTGTGTCAATTCCTCTAAACGCTCACTTTTTGTTAGTTGAACAAATTGAAATATAGCTTCCATATAATTATCTTTTTTTTGGATTTAAATTCTATCTAAGAAACCCTTTTTTATAGCATTTTACAAATTTTCCTTTAAGAATTAATAAAGAATTGTGATTGTCCGTAAAGTATTCTAAACTGAAAAAGGACGTCATTCTGTCCCGACATTTCGGGAGTTTCAGAACCTCATTTCCATGTAAATCAATACAATATTGAGACCCTGAAATAAATTACCATTGACGGATTCCTAAAATATATGAATTTCCTATGCTATATATTTTTATCAAAGGTTTTAGGATGACCAACAGTAAACAGGATCATTGGCCACGAATGCACGAATTATTGGTTTTAAAAATCTTGAAAAATTATTCGTGAATTCGTGGCAATATCCAGAGAACCAACAAAACACCGAACAATGCTGTACTGGTCTCAAAATCTTAAAAACCTGGAAATAAATTACCTTTAATAGAATTTTAAACACGTCAATTTCCTACGCTGGATAATTTTTTTATTACGGGCCTCAGGGTGACGAAAGAGCCATTAGAAAAAAAACGGATATACATATAAAGAATTATGACTGCATAAAGTGATGGAAAAATCAGGTTTATAATTGTTGTTGCTTGACCTATTTTTCAAGATTATTGGCACTCTGAATAAACACTTGAGTGATAGCAGGTTGCTGCAACTGAATTTCATTCCGAATATTTTCCATCGTATTTTCAGCAGCCACCAATCCCAGCGAGTCTATTAGATCTATTTCTATTACCCAAAAGAATACTCTCTGGCCCAAAATGCATGGTTTGTGGCAAGGCCCAATCTTGTACACTTGGATGGTCTTTCATAATCTTTTCTACGGAAGCAATCACCGCAGGACTGGCACTTTCCCCCAACAACAGTCCTTTGCTTTCTTTTGCCAGAAAATTGGCAACCACCAATAACAACACTCCAATAGAAACTGAAGCAGCTCCATCCAAATATGGATTTTGAAGTTGTTGCGATAAAAACACCCCTATTAAAGCGATACTTAAACCAATAACCGCTGCTGCATCTTCTATGATCACGGCAAACGTGGCGGCATCTTTACTTTGAACGATATTTTTTATTAAGTTCCCCGAAGCCGCACGGGATTTATTGAAGGCCTTTAAAGCTAAAAATAAAGCAGTTCCTTCAAAAATCAAAGCTGCGAAAAGTACGGCATAGTTCCATGTTGGATCTTCAATAATTTTAGGATCTTGTAAAGCATGGATTCCTTCATAAATTGCAAATCCGCCCCCTAGGGCAAAAATAAGGATACTCACTACAAAACTCCAGAAATAAACCTCTTTTCCGTAGCCAAAAGGATGCATTTCATCTGGTTCTTGTTTAGAACGTTTTATACCGAGAAGAAGTAAAAGACCATTTCCGGTATCTACCAAAGAGTGAATTCCCTCTGCCAACATTGCAGAACTCCCGGTAAAAAAAGCAGCAATAAATTTTGCTATTGCAATTAATGTATTTGCGCCGTAGATAGCGATCTTAGAATTACCCGCCATAAAGCTTTTTGTTTTAGTGATTGGATTAGCAGCCGGGAAATTACAATAATTAGTGCAGAAGTAGGGAAGGGGTGCTATTTTTCAAACAATTTTTAGCAGAATATTTATGGATGCATTTAAAATAACAGCACAACTCGAAGAACAAAATAATTAATACAATTTGTTAAAAAACAGTAGTTTGTGTTGTATATTTATACAAGTCTGGGATTAAAAATTTTTCTTCTAAACTTAAACCTAAAGACTTTAAATTCAAGAAATCATGAAAACACTAGTATGTTTTTTACTGTTCGTTTGCCTGACTCACATAGGTGTCGCTCAAAAAATGGATAAAGTAAAAGGGGATAAGGACGTTGTTTCCGTTACTAATTCCATAGACGAAGAATTCCATGTTTTGGAAGTCAACAACAATTTAAAGGTTACCGTGGCACAAAGCAACAAGAACAGTTACGTACTTACCACCGATAAAAACCTGGCAGATGTGGTGAGCTTTGATGTACACAATGGGGTTTTAAAAATATATACCACCGCTAAAATTACCGGCAGCAAAAAATTGGAGGTCTTTTTAAGTGCCAAAGGAATTTCAGAAATTATATTGAACGATGATGCGGAGGTGGAATCTCGAGGAACGCTATCATCAGATATGTTTAGTCTTGTAGGAAAAGAATCTTCTAAATTTGATCTTGATATAAATACCAAAAACACGAGTATGATTTTATCCAAAAATTCCGGGGGCAAATTAAAACTGAAGTCTAAAGAGGTAAGTTTTAATCTGGGAGACAGGTCAGATCTAAAAGGAAAATTGGATGCAGATAACTTAACAGCTCAATTATCCAAGTCGGCGCAATTGGACGTGGATGGAAAAGTGAACACGGCAGTATTTAACTTAAAAAATTCAGCCGACTTAAAAGCCAAGAAATTGAAAGCGGGTACCGCAAGTTTGAATGCATCCAACAATACAGATATCTATGTGCATGCCACCAAAAATCTAATAATTGATGCGGAAGGAAAAAGCAAGGTGTATGTATATGGCAATCCGAAGATTGAGGTAAAAGGTTTAACCGACAGATCCAGAATAATTAAGAAGTAAAGTAAGTTTCTATTTCCAAAAATTGCATGGTAAGTGGTGGTTCTTGGGATTAAAGCGGAGTAGCACACCTATTTATTATTAATACCAGAGCTTAGGAATAAATCCACTTCCCCAACATTCTATTTTACATAATATAAATTATAGGACATTTTACAACAATTAGCGTAATAGCGCTTTTGGGCGATATTTGACATAATTGCAGATATAATGTCTTTAGACTTATATCGATAGTAATTATGTCAAGCTAATTGTGGCTTCGTAGTTGTCATTATTATTGTGTATCTATAATTCTCTATTATGTAAAATATCCCAGAAAGTTTTTAGATTTAAAAGAATACTCAATACTTGGTCCCGTAAGATTTTTGCCGCAACAACTTAAAATTTCTCTGTGAGTAAATTTCTTGGCAGTTGCTCAAATATATCTTCTATTGAAGTTTAGCATGTTATTTTTTCAATGGTGAATGGTGCTCATGTACCATCTTCCATCCCTTATCCGTATTAACGAACAACAAAGTAATTTGGTCGTTTACCACAACAAGGTCGTCTCCGAATTGGAGATGAAAATCTGAGTGAAAGGTTAAATTAGCGACATCGCCATAAACAGCAATTTGTAAATCCTTTGCATCAAACTTTACGACTTCGGTGACAGAACCAAAAACACTGCGTTCATAGGCCTCATTGGCTTCACTACCATTTCTTGGTTCTCCATTTTTAAATTCGGTAAACTTTGGACCATAGGCGTGAAAGGAAATAAGTTTATCCATATCTCCATCCATAATGCTTTGTGCAATTGCACCAAAGGTTGCCATTACTTCTTGTTTTGCTTCCGGAAAGGCATCATTTACCAAATCAACTTTTACTTCTTGAAAGTTTTGATCATCTTGCGAGCATTCTGTGGTTATAATTCCAAAAACCATAATCAATACTAATGTCAATTTTGTCTTCATAATTTTATATTTAATTGATAGACACCAAAAGTAGGATAGGATATTTCTCTGTAATTCCACGTTTAGACCAAATAAATGCATTTTTAGACCAGAAGAAAATTACATGTAGCAATTTGAAAAACAGCTCTTTATTTATTCGCTATGAAATTCGATGGCAGAATGCCATATTTTTTATGGAAACATTTTGAAAAGTAAGCAGGACTATTAAAACCAGTTTGATAACCAATTTCAGAAATATTACAGTTTTGTTTTTCGAGTAATTCTAAAGCTTTATCTAAGCGATAATCTCTTAAAAATATATTAGGTGATTTACCAACCAAATTCATCATGGTTCTGTACAGTTTAGATTTACTATACCCTAAATTTTCTTCAAAATCATTAACGGTTATTGTAGTTCGCGACCATATGTTTTCGGTGTAGGTCATTAATAGCACCATAAAATCTTCCTCTGTAGTATTTAAAACACTAATAGATTGGTGAGTTAACGGCTTATTTTGATTTTCTCCTTCGTAAAGGTCTTTCACTACTGTTGAAATAGAAAAACCGCCTTTGGTAACATCGCTTAAATAATCTGCGGTTTTTATAGTATCCTCAAAAATGCTGTCTTTTTCAGTAACAGGAGTGCCAGCACTAATTCCTATTTTAAATTCTAAGTCTGGTGTAGTAACGCTATGGTATGACTCTTGAATTCTTATCCCACAATGTATAGCATCTGTTACAGAGTCAAAAGACATTAAAAATGTATTTGCTGCTTCTTTCACAATACGCCCGTTATAATGAGACGTTAAGGTCTTAATAGATGTTGTATAACCTCTAATCGCTGCTTTTAAGGTATTTATTTCGGTAGTTCTTAAGGTTTTGCTTTTTAATTTAACAACCATAAGCGTTCTAAATGCAGGATCGTTGATAATATTTAAACTAAGGTTTTTAGATTTTTCCGGATCTTCAATACGCCCTAAAAAAGATTCGACTATGGTA
The DNA here is from genome assembly GCF_007827275.1 of Gillisia sp. Hel_I_86. Taxonomy (NCBI): domain Bacteria; kingdom Pseudomonadati; phylum Bacteroidota; class Flavobacteriia; order Flavobacteriales; family Flavobacteriaceae; genus Gillisia; species Gillisia sp. Hel_I_86. Next base: position 3,641,824 of record NZ_VISE01000001.1, read on the forward strand.
CCATTAACCTCAATAATACGAGTGGGAATAGCGCCATGAGCATTTTCATGCAAGTCTATAAGTGCTTGTTTATTTGGTGCTTCTATTAAACAAAAGGCAGTTTTCCTTTTTTCATCACACCAATAGGTTAGTCCACGACAATCGTATTTGTGCTGAAGATCTAAATCGGCTTGATGCATTTCTGCTACATGTACCGATGTAATGCCTTCAGGAAGATCATGTAAATCCAAAAATAATGGCATAGTGTTGATTTTGAGTGTAATTTACGCTATTTTTTATGGTTTAAATTCGAAAATAGATTGTTATCAACTTTGTGTTCTTGAGTAATAATTGCATTATTTACTTGTAAATACCATATCTTATTTCCATTCCATACGCATTCCACTCCCCTTCTGTCGTCTGTTCATATAATAAGTATTGCATTTTAATCTATAATTCCCGAGTATATAAAATTATTTTTTCATAGCTCTCATTTGTTGAAACAATTCTTTAAATAACCCACGGGCTATCAATACTTTCATTATCTCATTGGTTCCGGCATAAATCCTGGCCACCCTATTATCGGCATACATCCGGGCAATTGGGTAATCCCACATATACCCATAACCCCCAAATAACTGTAGGCATTCATCTACTACTTTATTGTGCATTTCGGTTGCTGAGTATTTTGCCATGGAAGCACTCTCAGCAGTTAGTTTATCATCTGATAATAATAGTGTACAACGATCCAAAAAAGCTTGATGCACTTGTAATTGTGTAGCGCTCTCGGCAAGTTTAAATTGTGTGTTTTGGAATTTTGCAATAGGTTGCTTAAAAGCGGTTCTTGTAGAGGTATATTCAATAGTTTTTTCAATGGCTCCTTCTGCCCCACCAATTGCATTAAGCGCTACTATTAAACGCTCTCTGGCCAATTCTTTCATCATAATTTTGAAACCTGCCCCCTCTTCTCCCAATAAATTTTCTTTTGGGACTTTTACATTATCGAAAAATAGTTCACAGGTATCCTGGGCTTTCATTCCTATTTTTTTGAAAGGGATTCCCTTTTCAAAACCTTCAGAATCACTTTCCATTATTAATAAAGACACGCCTTCTCTCTCTGTTCCTATATTGGTTTTTACTGCTACTATAGACATATCGCTCATACACCCATTTGTGATGAAGGTTTTCTGTCCGCTTACCAAATAATAATCTCCTTTGTCTACCGCGGTTGTTGTGATAGCTTGAAGATCACTACCACAGTTTGGCTCCGTCATCCCAAGGGAGGTAATTAGTTGCCCGGTAGCCATTTTAGGGAGATATTTTTGCTTTTGAGCTTCGGTTCCATACTTTAGGAGATAGGGAGCAATAACATCTGAATGTAATGAAAAACCGGGCCCACTCACTCCTTTTTTCGCCAGCTCTTCAATGAATAAGGCGCTAAAGCTGAAATCCAAACCACTTCCACCGTATTTTTCGGGCATATCAATGCACAGCAAACCCAATTCTCCGGCACGTTCCCAGATTGCTCGGCTAACCATACCCTCTTTTTCCCATTTATCTTGTTGATCCATAATTTCATTGTTGATGAAATCTTGGATCATCTTTTGGGTCATTTTATGTTCTTCCGATGAATATATTTCCCGTTCTAATAAAACATTTTGTAACATACCTGATTTTTTGATTTATTGAAGATTATAAAAAACACAATTCCTTCAAACTTTTAATAGTCTTAGTAATCGCTATAATATATCCTTTGGATATTCCCAAATAGCTGTAAAAACCTAGTTATATAACACTCTAGTTTCAATGCCTATACAGAAAAATTAATGGGCAAGATGTAATCTGAAAATAACTATTGCCAACCTATTAAAGATAATATTTTAATTCCATTTCGCTCACTTCCTCATATATGCACGTTACTTTAAAGAATCGATTAGTTATTGACTGATACATATATAGAAAAGCCGTGAATAGGATTATGTAAGATATCTCAATAGATATATTGCTAAACCGTTTTTCTAAGCACTTCCAAAGGCGAACTCTTCAAAACTTCGTGAATATTGCTCAAGCCAATTCCTAAGACCAACAACGAAATCCCTGGTATAAAGATCAAAAATGGGATTACAGAGGGCACAAAAGGTTCTTTAAAAACAAATAGTGCCAATAAAAAACTACTAACAAGCGCCAATAGAATTCCAACCAAACTGCCTAAAATCCCTAAAAAGAGATATTCCAGTGCGGTGATTGTTAGTATTTGTTTATTCTTTGCGCCCAAAGTCCGCAACAATACGCTTTCCTTGATTCGCTGGTATTTACTGGTGCGCACAGATCCTATTAAAACGATAATTCCTGTGAGAATGCTGAAAAATGCCATAAAGTTGATAATCCATGATATCTTGTCGAGTATGTCTTCTACTACGGTATACACCTGTCTCAAATCGATAATAGACACATTGGGAAATTTGCTCACCAAATCGCGTTGCAATCTGGCTGAACGTTCCTCTGTTGCCGCATAAGCTGTCAATACGTTAAACTGTGGCGCGTTTTCCAAAACTCCTTCTGGAAATACAATCGAGAAATTGAGTTGCAAATTGGCCCAATCCACTTTTCGAATGCTTTTCACACGGGTTTTCATAAGCACTCCTTGTACATTGAAAACGATGGAATCACCTATGTTCACATTTGCATCTTCTGCAAGATTATCTGAAATAGAGATTTGAACAAGATCATTCTTATTTTGCAAGGCTACCCACTCCCCTTCCACTACTTCTTCAGAATCTATAAGTTCACTGCGGTACGTGGTCCTAAATTCATGATTCAAAATCCAAGCTTTTATTTGGGCTGTACTATCGGTTCGCAATTTGTTTACCAGTTCATTTTTTATACTGTGAATGCGCATGGTAACCAGCGGAATGTTATCTATTACAGGTAAATCGTGTGCCTCAAAAGTTTTGACCACATCATTTACCTGATCTGGCTGCACATCTAAGGTGATCAGGTTCGCACTTTCCAAGGTTTGACCTAATTCTGTTTTGTCCAATAAGATATCCTTGGTAAAATATAAAGTACTAATCAAAAATGTTCCCAAACCAATGGCTACGAGCAGTACGACCGTTTGATTGTTGGGTCGGAATAGATTAAGTAAACTTTGTCGTGTTGTAAAACGCGCTCCTTTGGGAAAATAGTTTTTAACGACCTTCATGGTAAGGATAGCGATACCTGCCAACACACCGAAAGTTGCAAGAACTCCGCCAATAAAAGCCAGCGCAAACAGCCAGTCTTTGAGCAACCAAAAGGAAAAGCCATATAAGAACAATATAATCACCGCAATGGCCACAACTCGAGCCTTTTTTGATTCTTCTGAGATAGTACCGCTAACGCGTAAAACCTCCAAGGGAGAAACATACCATGTGCGCAATAAAGGTAACAGTGCAAATAAAACCGACATGACCAATCCCAGAATTACACCCATGATCAATGGCTGTGCCGTGATATTGATGGTGAGATCAAAGGGTAAGAATTCTTTTAATATAAGGGGGAATAGCTCTTGAAGACCAATGCCTATTGCCGTTCCCATAATTCCTCCTATAATTCCTATTCCTGAGATCTGTATCAAGAAAATCAAAAAACTTTGTTTTCTGGAAGCTCCCATACATTTTAATACGGCGATAGCTTTAATTTTTTCCTTGATATAAATATTCACAGAACTGGCAATTCCCACACAACCCAGTAATAGGGCAATGAATGCGGTTAGATTTAAAAAGGAACCTACATTTTCATAACGTCGCCCCAACCGGCGGCTCGTGCTGGTATGGGTATCAAGATCTGCGTCTTCTGATTCTAGTAGTGGTTCCAGAAGCTTTTCTAAGGCTTCTAGATCTACCTCTGGTTGATGGTAAAAAAACTGATATTCCTTACGGCTCCCAAACTGTAACAATTCGGTTTCGTCAATATATCGATACGGAATTATAACTAGCGGTGCTACCGAAGTTGAAAGCGCTGTGTTCCCAGGAATCGCTTGTAAAGCACCAGCAATTGGTAATGTGAGTTCCCCTATTTTAATAGAATCTCCAGGATTTATTTTATACTGCAACATTAAAGTGGCATCTACCAGAGCTCCTCCAGATTCTTGATAAATAGTTGCCGCCTCAACAGGTTGTGTTTCAAGGATGCCATAAAAGGGAAAATCCCCTTGTAATCCACGTACGCGAACTAACTTTGTACCGTCATTTTTGGGAAAGGCGATCATCGATACAAAATTCACTTCTGATGCATCGGGCTGTAATGAATCTATAATCGCTTGAGCTCGCTCAGTGGGAAGCTGTTTGCTATCTATAATAAAATCGGCACCCATGAGGGATTTGGACTGCCGCTGAATATTATCTTTAAGGGTCTGACTGAATAGCTGGATGGAAACCACCGCAGCAATCCCTAGAATAATGGAAGCCATAAAAAGCAACAAGCGCACCCTACTTGCTTTTGCATCCCGCCATGCCATTTTAAAAAGCCAAGGGACATTTAATTTTGATTTTAATCTCGTAGTGCTCAAAAGTTTGCTGTTGTTTCGTTAGTCAAGATCTGGCCACCTTTTAATTTTAAGATTTGCTGTGTTCTTGCCGCTAGATCAAGATCGTGGGAAATAATTACCAAGGTAGTTCCTGCGTCTTTATTAAGATCAAAAAGCAGCTGAATCACTTTCTCACCAGTTTCCTCGTCTAGATTTCCCGTAGGTTCATCTGCAAATAAAATAGAAGGTCGGTTAGAGAAAGCTCTCGCCAGTGCCACTCGCTGCTGCTCGCCTCCAGATAACTGTGATGGATAATGGTGAATGCGATCTCCTAAACCAACTTTTTCCAATAATTCCTTGGCCCTACTCGCTGCATCTTTCGCTCCTTGTAGTTCCAGAGGAACGCTTACATTTTCAATGGCGGTAAGAGTTGGAAGCAATTGAAAATTTTGGAAAATGAAACCAACCTCCTCGTTTCGGAGTTGTGCGCGTTCATCTTCATTTAAGGTATTCAAATTATAACCACATAATTCCACCGTTCCTGCATTGGGTTCATCCAAGCCCGCACATAATCCCAATAAAGTAGTTTTACCACTTCCCGAGGGACCCACTATAGAAAATGTTTGTCCTTTTTCAACTTCAAAGGATATATTTTGAAGAACCGTTAATTGCTTGGAGCCGCTCGTGTATCTTTTTTCCAGCCCGTTAATCTTTAATATCTTTGACATCTAATTTTTGTAATAATTATTGAACTCATGCTGAAGTCTAAAACTACACAAACGCTTTTGAACATCGCAATTTCCAATCGTCGAAACCTCTTAAAGTTTTGTTATTTCCTTATGGCATTGGTGGTGATTTCCTGTGGCAATGAAACAAATTCAAAGGCAAAGGTAGAAAAGAATGAAGCGCCCACCACTAAAAATGAAACTCCTGAAACCACTTCCAAAAAGACCATCCTTTTTTTTGGGGACAGCATCACCGCAGGCTATGGTCTAGATGATACGAACGATGCTTTTCCCGGGGTGATCCAGGCTAAGATAGATTCTTTAGGATTGGATTATGAAGTTATAAATTCTGGATTGAGCGGTGAAACCACTGCTGGCGGTAAAAGCAGAATACAGTGGGTCCTCAATCAAAATATAGATATTTTCGTGTTGGAGCTGGGCGCAAATGATGGATTGCGTGGTGTGGCTTTATCTGAAACCAGCGCTAATTTGCAAGCAATTATTGATGCAGTACAAGCAAAAAACCCAAATACAATAATTGTTTTGGCAGGGATGCAATTGCCACCAAATATGGGACAAGATTATACTTCAGAATTCAAAGCTGTTTTTACTGATCTAGCCGAAAAAAATAAGCTTGCTTTTATACCTTTTATTTTAGAAGATGTGGGCGGAATTAAGGAATTAAATCAGAATGACGGAATTCATCCTACTGTGGAAGGTCACAAGATCGTTGCTGAAAATGTTTGGGAAGTTCTTTCTACCGTTATTAAATCTGAATCATAAAACCATTATAGTTTCGAGGCTGATTTTGAAAGTGCATCAGTTGATTAGGAACTCGTTAAATTTCTTAAATAACTGAGGCCTTTTATCGAGAACAATTAATTCAACTCCTTCATAATCTCAGCAAATAATTCATAAGATCTAATCCTGTCCTTTACATCATAAATATTGGTAACGGCAATAAGTTCATCTGCTTTGGTTTGCTCCATAAAATCTTTTACCTGCGTCTTAACGGTGGCTTTACTACCTATAAACGAATACTTTAGCATTTGGTGCACTTGCGGGTGTTGCATGATCTCTTCTAACTCATTGGTCATGGCTGCTGGGGGCTGAACATAATCCCGCTTACCTGTGAATATACCAAGAATCAAACGGATCAAAGAGGTGGATAAACGTTTGGCTTCTTCGTCAGTTTCTGCAATAATAATATTTGCCCCTGCCATCACATAAGGATTTTTTAGGTTCTTTGATGGTTGAAACTCCTTACGATATATTTCTAGTGCCTCCCATAAATGGGTTGTCGCAAAATGACTGGCAAATGCATAGGGCAATCCTTTTTTTGCCGCCAAATGAGCACTGTCTGTACTGGAACCCAAAATATAGATGGGCACTTCAACCCCTTCTGCTACGGTAGCACGTACTTTTGAACTTGAATTTTCTTTAGAAAAATATTTTTCGATCTTTTCCAATTCCTCTGGAAAGGATTGAGCAGCTTGCATAAAGTCGGAACGGATGGCTTGGGCTGTTTCCCTGTCGGTTCCCGGAGCTCTCCCCAATCCCAGATCAATTCGGTTAGGATATAAAGACGCTAAAGTGCCAAATTGTTCAGCAATAATCAATGGGGAGTGATTGGGCAGCATAATACCACCAGAACCAATTCTAAGGGTGTTTGTACCTCCGGCTACATAGCCTATTAAGACAGAGGTGGCACTACTTCCAATATTGGGTGCATTGTGATGTTCTGCCAGCCAATAGCGTGTATATCCAAAGGTTTCGGCATGTTGCGCCAATTCAAGGACGTTATTAAAGGTTTGTTTTAGTGTATGTCCTTCAGAAACCAAAGCAAGGTCTAAGATAGAATATAATGTATTTTGAATTTTCATGGATATTTAAAGTCAGTTGTAAAGTTTCGTTTTAAAATTAAAACAGAATTAATTTCCTTAATTACTCTTTAAAATCTGGATTTGATAAAGTAGTATCTAAAGTCAGTTGAGGCTTACATCAAAAGTAAAAAATAATTACAAGCAAATGTAGCATTCCATACACATTCCTGCTTCGATATTGAACTATGGAACAAAGAATCAATTATTTACTTCCGATTTAGTTTTTCAGGGATCATCGCCTTGGAACGGGTAAATATTTACATTAAAACCTATTATTTAAAAGACGATAATAAAGTTCAAGAAGGGGTTTTTAGCAGTATAGATAATGAAAACAGGTTAGTGAATGGAGTGGTAAGTATAAATTTCATTCCTTGTTAATTAAACACCATACCGGTCTTTTCATACTTTCAACCTACTTCCCTCTTACCTTCCCAAAAAGCAGGTACAATAGAAAGTGGTCTCTGGAATTTACAAATGTTGCCTTTGGCATAGGAATTAGAAGGTTTCTTGAATAATTAAAGAATATTCGTCCTAACTAAGCCTTATCTATTTACCAATACAGATATTCAAAGTTTGTATATCCGTAAAGTATCATAAAATGATAAAAAACGTCATTCTGTTTCGATAGCTATCGGAATTGTTTCAGAATCTTATAACACTAAGAATCAATGCCGTAATAGAGACCCTGAAACCAGTTCAGGGTGACGATGCGGAATTGTCGTCATGCTGAACTTGTTTCAGCATCCCATCAGCTTATATAAAAACCACGTCAATTTCCTACGCTAGATATTTTTTTTTCTTAGGGGTCTACCATTGACGTATTTTGAATACTTTGTCATCCTGACGCTAGGAGGGATCTCTAGTTAAATTGATTCTGTTTTATTGAGATTCTTCAGTCCACTGCGTTTCCTTCAGAATGACACTCCTTTTTTATTGTCTTCCCCACCTAGGAGGGATCTGCTCTGAGATCCTTCAACAGGCTAAATTTGAGGTAATTTTTAAACACGTCAATTTCCTGCGCTAGATTTTTTTTTCTTACGGGTCTCAGGATGACGAAACAACTATAGGACATAAAACGGATGTACAAAGTTTTAAACATTCTTTTAAATCTATTTTTAGACATATCCCTAAAAATCACTATCTTAGATACATTATTTCTCCCCGCACTAGTTCCCTCCCACTTGTTTTCCTCTTGTCTTTTAATTCTTAACCTGTAGACTAGTAACTAATTTAAATTAATTTTCAATGGAAACTAAAGAAAAAACCAACCCGACTAAAGGTGTAATTGCACCTAGAAGCAGACGAGTAGATGTAATTGTACAAGCCCATGAACTCTACCCTCTCATTCCAACAGAGAAAAATACCGATGACAATACAGCCCTTTCAGACGATAAAGGTTTTTCCAGTGAGTATGGGGATTCTAATAGAAACTATGAAACTGAAGTTTTTAAGAATTTTGAGATGACCTGGGATATTAAGGTTGCGGATAAGAATGGGAAGGATAAAGATTATAAGGTAGAGTTGGTATCTGTTACTCATAACCCTAAACCTCCTACAAATCCAAACATATTCAATCATAATCCATTATTACCAAAGCCGGGAAGTAATAAAAAAAGTATAAATGGGACTATTGTTCACGCTTCACCCTCACCTGAAGACTACACCATCCATTTCCAGATATTTCATAAAGACAAAGAACCTAAACATTTTCATTTAGATCCAAAATTAAGAGTTAATGGTTAATTACTAATTATGTATTTTAAATTTAAAGCCTATTGTTTTCTGATAGGCTTCTTTTTTATAGGCTTTCAGTTTATTTGGAGCCAAGATCAGAAGGTAGCAGATAGTCTAGAAATTATTTATAAAAAAGGCCAAACTTCTGGGATCGCTAGGTTAGAACTACTTCGGAACCTTTCTTTTAACCAAGTCAATGATTTAGACGCATATATTAAGTATGCAGAAGAACTAATAATGCTCTCGAAAGCTGAGAATAATTTTCTGTATTTATATAGAGGGTATTTACAAAAAGGAAATGCTCATAGGTTGGCCGGAAACTTAGACCTTGCTTTAGAGAACTTTTTTATGAGTATTGATGCCGCTATAAAAGCAGAATATAAAGAAGGTGAAGGTATAGCAAAAATGACTGTTGCAGATACCTATTCTGAAATGGGGAATTCTAACAACGCCTCTATTTATTATGAGAAGGCGATCACGATCTTACGCGAAACCGATAATATTATTGCTTTGGCATCAGCATTATTAAATGCCGGAGATGAAGCCTTTAATACAAAAAACTATGAGTTAGCATTGCAATATTTCGAAGAGTCCGGAGCCCTATTTAAAGAGCAAGATTATTTGATTGGCACGGGTTATAATCTAGGAAATATGGGAATGGTTTATGCCGAGCAAGGAAAAGATGCGCTTGCAAAATCTAATATTAATGAGGCCATTGCAATTTTAGAGGAACTGGAGGATTATTATGCTATCTCCGAGTATCTCACCTATATGGCCGATATTTATTTAAAACAAGGCAATCCGGCTGCCTCTCTTAATTATGCAGAGCGAAGCTTAGAATTGGCTGAAAAATATGGTCTTAAAAAGCAGATTAGCGAATCGAATCTTAAGTTAGCTGAGTTGCATGAACAGCTGGGGGATTTGCCGCAATCTTATGCCCATTACAAAAACCACATTATTTATAGAGATAGTTTCATAAATCTAGAAAACGTTGCCAGCATGGCAGATATGCGCACCAATTTTGAAGTCTCCCAAAAGCAAACAGAAGTTAATTTATTGAATCAGCAAAAGAGAAACCAACTCATTATACTTGGGTTTACGGGGCTTTTGTTACTTACGTTGTTTTGGTATTACAGAAATATTTCAAAAGAGAAAAAACGATCTGAAGACTTACTGCTAAATATTCTGCCCGAGGAAACAGCACGAGAACTTAAAAAAAGCGGGAAAGTGAAGGCGAAAAAATTCGCTGCTGTCACAGTAATGTTTACAGATTTTGTGGGCTTTACTCGTTATGCAGAGAGTTTGGACCCAGAAATATTGGTAGAAAGTGTCAACTTTTATTTTTCGAAATTCGATGAGATCATGGAAACCTATGGCTTGGAAAAAATAAAAACCATCGGCGATGCCTATATGTCGGCTGGAGGTTTAGAAGATCCTAAGAGTGATCATGCCCTTAGAATGGTGAAAGCTGCTTTTGATATTTTAGAATTTGTGAAGGCTTCTAGAATCGAAAACCATAATAATTTTACGCGTTTTGATATTCGCATTGGGATTAACACCGGGCCGGTGGTGGCAGGGGTTGTAGGCACCAAAAAATTCTCTTACGATATTTGGGGAGACTCCGTGAATATCGCCTCTCGTATGGAATCCCACTCCGCCCCCGGGCAAATTAACATCGGGCATACTACCTATAACTTGATTAAAGAGGATTATGATTGCGAATGTAGAGGGAAATTACAAGTAAAAAACAGGGGCAAAATGAAAATGTATTGGGTGCATGCTTCCAAAAATGTTTAAACCCTCAATGAGGGTTTAAACAATAGAATTCCCCAAGGCTTGCCTCGAATTTTTAAAAATATTTTCCAATGCATGCCTCGTGGGCTTGCCCCGAGGTTCTTGATTAGAAGAATTTGAGGTGTTTAAATATAAGTCTCCGGTTATTTTGAAATATAGGGCTGTTAGGGATAGGGAAGTTTAACTTTCGGGGCATTAAAATTCATAGTCGTATATCAAAATACACTAAACTACCTTAAAATCAATTTGTCGTTTGTTGTCGTATGATATAATTTCTTATCAAGTAAAATGTCCATTGTATTTTATCCACATATAGACCTACATATTTGTACGATGTCTTTCCATTTTTTGTGATTCCTATAGCAATGGGAAACAACATTCTTCCATTTGGTTTGTTTCCAAGCACTGTTCTTATAAATGCCAGAACCCTTTTAACCCACATCAAAACGCTTACATTCACGTACAATGGTCATCTGGACAATATAGATCCCGATCTTGGAACCACTAAAAATGTTAATATGCATATCGTACGTCAAAGTTTTGGTAATATTCTGGAGGTGAAATTCCTGTTCAAATGTTGCAGAAACTATATCGTCATTTTTCAGTTACACCACCCATAATGTATCAACCTAATTTTATGCAGGATGACGTGGATGATGCATCGGATAAGGTGATCGATTTTTAATTGATCTGGTGTCCCTTATTTACTTATTACAGTAAGCCATCTTTAAGTTTCCTTGTATAAAATAATGTGGAATAATTAAAATTGCCTTTGCGTTTTAAACGCGAAACTATTTTTAAAAATACCAATGCGGTAATATAAGAATCCCCTTGTGCTGTGTGCCTGTCATGTTTAGTTATATTGTACTCATCGCATAATGCGTCAAGCGAAAAGTGACCACCTTGACTATTCTGCAGTTTTTTATACAAGATACCAGTATCGATGGTCTTATTACTGAGTTTTGGAAGATTGTGGTTTTTTAGAGCGGTATTGATGATAGTTTCATCAAATGCAATATGATGTGCAATTAAAACTGCATTTTCCACATATTTCAAAAAGGCTGTGAGAGCATCGATCTCGTTCATTTTTTGAGTTTTGCCCTCTTTTAATATCCCGTGAATTTTTACGGTTTCCATATTGAATTTTTCTTGTTTAATGAAACATTCAAAACTATTGGCAATCTCTATCCTATTGTTGATAATACTTACGGCACCAATAGATAAAATTTTATCGTTTTTAGGGTCTAATCCTGTTGTTTCTGTATCGAAGGCTATAAACCTTGCCTCTTCAAAGAACCAGGGCGCTCTCTTCTTAAATAGATTCTTGAAACAAGTCCATATAGGTATATCCTTGTTATTTTTAGAGTTTGAAATCATTACATTATCTGCGATAATCTGTATCGTGTATTTATTAATTCCTGAACATTTTTAATAGCCTTAAAGCATCCTTTTAATCTTAATTTCTCTGCCTTGCCCAAGGTTTTAAGCTTTAGGTACCTTCCAGAGTTTTCATTGGTCAAGCCTTGTTCTAATTGGTAGCGTTTCAAAATTTTGAATGATTCGATACAGGATTCATAAAGCTCTTTATTTTGGGGTTCCAAATCTGCCAATGTTTGATAGCGTTCAATGGTATTGTTCTTGTCTATAATTTTATGTGAAAGAATTAATAACCTCGCAGCATCAATTAGTGGCATTAAAGTTCTTGCTTTTAAGTCGAACTGATCTTTGTTTTCCCCGTCTGACTCTACAATCAACTGTCTAAAAAAACCAATAGGAGGAGGATTTAGTAACGCATTTCTTCCCAAGTAGTTCAAGAATATTTCATAGGAATCGATGGATTTGAAAATGCTTTGAGAAAGTTCTGTTGAAAGCTCCTTATCTCCAAATAAAAAATTATAGTCGAAGAAGATAGTGCACATCATAATGCTGGTTTCTGAAGGTGTTTGTATCCACTTGATAAACTGATTTTTCCATTCATTCAGTGATAGGCACCATTTGGGATTACTCGCCATCATTTTAGATGGGCAATACTCAAACCCAATAGTGTTCAATTTTTCTGTTACTTTTTTTGATAATCCTAAAAAGTATGTTTTTGTTGCTGCATATGATTCTTGATCCACGTCCTGAAAAATCAAAGCATTGTCTTGATCTGTCATCAACAATTGCTCATTTCGGCCTTGGCTTCCCAATGCGAGCCAAGCAAATTTAGCCGGGGGAACATCATCCATTTCTTTTAAGGATAGTTCTATGGCTTTGAGTGTGACAGCTTTGTTTATTTCAGAAATTATATTTGATATAAACCTAATTGAGGTTTCTTGTTTTAGGTATTGGGGCAATAAGATGTTGGCGTTTTGTCGAGTGAGTTTTAACATAGCCGTATCTTGCGCTCTATTGATTTTTTTAATGATAGCGGAAGGGTTGTTGCCCCTTAGCACAACAATATCGTGTTCAGATAAGATTCCTTTTATTTCAGAATTCCTTGTTCCTGTTTTTGTGACGCATAAATGAGAAATAGTATGTTGCAGCATCCTTATTTGAGCCTCGGCCACGGTAATATTATCTGCCACCGTAATAACCGGGGTTGACATTATTTCTTTTGTGTTTTTATTGATCGAAACGATCCCAGTGGCAATTTTGGAACGTAGATCTTTATCTGTAATAATCCCTTTTGGTTTTTTATTTTCTTCAATAACAATGGACCCAACACGATATTTGGTCATAAGCTGAGCAGCTTCTTTTATCGAGGTATTTTCTTTACAAGTAACTGGATTTGTACTATAGGTAGCTAATTGACTGTCAAAATACAAAGCGCTCTTTTTAAGAACAGTGTCGTTGGCGAATAAGTCTGCCGCTACATTTTTTGAGTATGGGTTTTTTATGTTGGTTGAAAAACTTGCTATCAAAAACTTATTTGCCTTATCGTTTGTCTTGACAATTTCTTTAAATATTTCAATTGGAATGGCATAAATTATAGACTCTTCTTTAGCTAAGGCACTCATTAAATAATTGTCGTTTTGGATCAACGGGCGCAGTCCAAAAACATCGCCTTCATCACAAATATCAATTAATATGGAATCTTCCTCCATTCTTTTATATAGTTCAATAGCACCTTCTCCCACCACATAAAAGTGCTTGTGCGGCATATCGCCTTGAGAAAATAAGGACTGACCGATTTCCAGATAAATAACCCTAATGTGCGAAGTGATTTGTTGTAATTGATTTTTTTCAAGCACATTAAACGGGGGAAACTCTTTAAGAAAATCATAAATCCGTTGGGAGATTGTGTTGCTCACTGTATTTCTGATATTAATGGACTATTAATTTAATAAAATCTAAGCGTCTATTTATAATTAATTATGCTAAATTAATATATTTATACTAAATTAGTATATATGAAAATTGAGCTATGTCCGAATTGTGGTTCTGATAGGAACATTAAAAGTGGAATCGTAAACAATAGGCAACGATATAAGTGCAAGCAATGTAATTATTTCTTCTCTGTTAACAAGATCGGAAAGAAGATCGACGACTATTATGTAAACAAATCACTTCAGTTATATTTGGAGGGCTTGACCTATCGGGAAATCGAACGTATTTTAGGTGTCTCTCACGTAAGTGTTATGAACTGGGTAAAGAAATATAATATCAAACGCCCTACTAATACGAACTATCATCCAACCTATAAAATATTGAATGCTGTAGAGCTTGGAAAATACTTTGCCAATTCTGAAAACATTAAAGGAGCAGGTGCCGTGGTTACCGAGTTGGGGGATAAATTTATGCTTATAAAATGGGAGCGTTTCAAAGATTAAGTATACCTAATTAACGATTAAATATATTAATTTTTAATTAACAGATTGTTTTTCAGAGTTTAGCAGGGCACACAGAACCAATTGTTAACCAACTAAACTTTTAAAACATTGAGAAAACACACGCTGTTATTGATCGGGCTGTTCCTTGTGACCTTTCAATGTATGAATGCCCAAGGATCTCCTGATTACACAGGGGGGCTAAAATTCAACCTTAATGAGGACGGCTTAAAATATCTTCGGGTTATTTCTTGGGCACAAGTACAAGGAAACTATAATTTAGATGACACTTTTGATGCCAACGGAAATGAAAATAGTCCTTTCAATTTCACCCTTCGACGCGCTCGTGTTTTAATGTTTGCGCAAATTAATGAAGACTTTTTAATATTGACTCACTTTGGTCTTAACAGTTTAACAAGTGCAACACTAAGCCCTACGGGCAAAGGAGATGGCTCCCAACTCTTTTTTCACGATGTATGGGCACAATATAATCTGGGAGCAAATCACACTGTAGGTGGTGGATTGCATTATTTTAATGGGATTTCAAGATCGAACAATCAAAGTACTTTAAATACGATGACCATGGACAACCATCGTCAATCTTGGGCTACTTTGGGCTTAACAGATCAATTTGCACGTCACTTAGGGGTGTTTGCAAAAGGAAATTTTGATAAACTTCAGTATAGGGTAGCGATCAACGATGCATCTGCATCCTCATTGGATGGTCGAACTGCTGTGGCAGGTGGAGCTGCTGTCTATAATGGTCGTGCTTCATTGGGCTCTAAAGCTGCTGGCAAAATCTATGCTGGGTATTTCGATTATCACTTTCTTGACCAGGAATCCAATTTCTTGCCCTATAAAGTAGGAACATATCTTGGTGGAAAGAAAGTCTTTAATGTAGGGGCAGGTTTCTTTTTGCATCCCAAAGGTTCGGTAATAGATAATGGATCAGCTACCGCACCTGCTCTAGAAGGAGAAGATGTCTCTATTTTTGCTGTTGATGCTTTTTATGATGCCCCACTTGGTGAAGATGGAAGTGCTTTAACAGCTTATGTAGTTTTTCAATCCAGTGATTATGGAAAAAATTACTTGTTCAGCGCTTATGGCACTGGAAGTATGTTTTACGGTCACGTGGGATATGTTTTTAAGGGCGACACGGCTAAAACACGGTTCCAGCCCTACGTGAGTTATGGTGCGCATAGTTATGACGCGGTAAGCGATAACAGAAATACTTTGGGTATTGGTATAAACGCATTTATGAGTGGCCATAATTCAAAATTAACTTTGGAATATAAAAATGAAAATTTTGGGGCTATTGACTCAAACATTATTTCGCTTCAAGCGATGATCTATCTGTAAAACAAAAATATTATGTCTGAAAAACAAAAAAACGCAACGGCGTATTGGAAGGAAAACCTAAGATACTTGGCTATTCTTTTGTCCATTTGGTTTCTGGTTTCCTTTGTATTTGGAATCCTATTAGTAGATCAACTAAATACAATTAAAATGGGTGGGTTCAAACTAGGGTTCTGGTTTGCCCAACAAGGTTCAATATATGTATTTGTCATCCTCATATTCGTCTACATAAGATTGATGAACAAGCTTGATAAAAAATACGGTGTTGACGAATAAACTAACTAAAAATCAAACAAATATATTATGGGACTATTAACCTGGACCTGGATACTCGTAGGAATCACCTTTGCATTATACATAGGAATTGCAATTTGGGCTAGAGCGGGGTCATCAAAGGAATTTTATGTTGCAGGAGGTGGAGTACCGCCTATTATTAATGGTATGGCCACCGCTGCCGATTGGATGTCTGCTGCATCATTTATCTCACTGGCCGGGATTGTATCTTTTGGAGGGTATGATGGCTCTGTGTACTTAATGGGATGGACTGGAGGATATGTACTCTTGGCACTATTACTTGCGCCCTATTTAAGGAAATTTGGAAAATTTACAGTACCAGATTTTATTGGAGATAGGTATTATTCCAATGTTGCACGTATCGTTGCTGTAATTGCGGCATTGATCGTATCATTTACGTACGTAGCGGGTCAAATGAGGGGTGTGGGCATCGTATTCTCCAGATATCTGGAAGTAGATATCGATACCGGTGTTTATATTGGTATGGCAATCGTGCTTTTCTATGCCGTACTTGGAGGAATGAAAGGAATTACCTATACCCAAGTAGCACAATACTGTGTCCTTATTTTTGCATTTATGGTACCTGCGATCTTCATATCGTTTGAAATGACGGGAAATGTTATTCCACAATTGGGGTTTGGAGCCACAGGAGAAGATGGAGTATATTTGTTGGATAAGTTGGACGGTCTACACGCAGAACTTGGTTTTAGTGAATACACCACGGGAAGCAAATCCATGATAGATGTATTTGCTATAACACTGGCTTTAATGGCTGGAACAGCCGGATTACCTCATGTAATTGTCCGTTTTTTCACAGTACCTAGGGTAAGGGATGCGCGCAAGTCTGCTGGTTGGGCTTTACTTTTTATTGCCATTATGTATACAACAATTCCTGCCGTAGCAGTATTTGCAAGGGTCAACTTAATAGAAACAGTAAGCAATGAAAATTACGAAGAGCTTCCAGGGTGGTTTGCAAACTGGGAGAAGACAGGGCTCTTGGGATTTGAGGATAAAAACAATGATGGTGTAGTTCAATATGTTGCAGATAAGGAGGTCAATGAGCTTACAATAGATCGTGATATTATGGTGCTGGCCAATCCAGAAATAGCAAAACTACCTAATTGGGTAATTGCACTGGTAGGTGCTGGTGGACTGGCCGCGGCATTATCCACGGCTGCTGGACTCTTATTGGTAATTGCTTCTTCTATTTCCCACGATTTATTCAAAAGGATGATAATGCCGGAAATTACTGAAAAAGGCGAGCTTATCGCTGCCCGTCTTGCTGCTGCTGTAGCAGTTGTGATTGCAGGATACTTTGGGATCAATCCACCAGGATTTGTTGCCGCAGTCGTCGCCTTGGCCTTTGGGCTTGCGGCCGCTTCCTTTTTTCCTGCCATTGTATTGGGGATATTCGATAAACGAATGAATAAAGAAGGTGCTATTGCTGGTATGATTATAGGATTGGGGTTGATGTTGTTCTATATGTTAAAGTTTAAATTTGGAATTTTTGATGGAGGAAAGGAAGCAGTTGATGGATTAACATCTAGCTGGTGGTTCGGGATTTCTCCAGAAGGATTTGGAACTATTGCGATGTTTGTAAACTTTGTAATATCTGTAGTCGTTTCAAGAATGACACCTGCACCACCAGAGAACGTTCAGGATATTGTAGAAAATATCAGGATACCTTCAGGCGCGGGAGAAGCTACCGGGCATTAGAAATAAGAGTTTATTTTAAGTTTGATTAGTTAGACAGAAATCAGCATTGCAATTTTTGCAGTGCTGATTCCTTCATTCTAAACCACATAAATTTTTATCTTAGTAAGCGTAATAGTGTACTACTATTATATTTTAATTGGTATTTGGGCATGACCGCAAGGGTCGGGCTTTACGTTTCAATTCCTCGCACCTCCTTATAGTCAGGCTGCGGGATTTACACTGCAATCCCTCACGCAAAAAAAGTTGGAGGAATTAGATAAAATAAAAACCAACAAAAAATGCAATTAATGAGTTCAATAATAAACCAATATGCATGCCCGTTTTTACTCATAAAATTAAAATTATGAATAAATCGTCATGCTCAACTGGTTTCAGCATCTAATATGAATAGTACTATACACTCAATTTAGACCCTGAAACTCCCGAACGGTCGGGACAGGATGACGTCCAAATTTTAAAGTATGACTGTTTACGAATATATAATAAACCAATTAACAAAGTACTAATGAAGAAACGCCACGAGCAAAAACTAATCGTCCTTTCCATTGCTTTGTTTTTATTGTTCAACGTACCTTTTGTCTTAATTTTTAATTTTGAAGGAGCGGTATTTGGCATTCCTGTTTTTTACTTTTCCATATTCTCTATTTGGTTGCTTTCTATTATTATTTCAGGCATTGTGTTAAAACGACATTATGAATAATTACGCACTCATAATTATTATTGTCGTGTATTTGGCGGTGTTATTCTATATTGCCTTTCTTGCTGAAAAAAAGAAGAAAAGCAAATGGGTAAACAATCCTTATGTGTACACCTTGTCCTTGGCCGTTTATTGTTCTGCTTGGACGTATTACGGCAGCGTTGGCATCGCGGCAAATACTGGTATTGATTTTTTGCCTATTTATTTGGGCCCTGTAATTGCTGTGCCACTATGGATTATAGTACTTAGAAAAGTTATAAGAATCTCCAGACAGAACAAAATTTCATCCATAGCAGATTTTATTTCGCTGCGCTACGGAAACAATAGATTTTTAGGCGCACTTGTTACTGTAGTTTGCCTCTTGGGCACATTGCCGTATATCTCTCTGCAACTGAAAGCCATCTCCGAAACCTTTGAAATCATGGCAGACAGCACGAGCTATACTTCAACAAATGTCCTAGATGACTCTACATTTTATGTGGCGCTACTTTTAGCCATATTTGCAACGTTCTTTGGTACGCAAAAAGCAGATGCTTCTGAAAAACACACAGGAATAATAGCTGCAGTAGCTTTTGAATCTGTATTAAAATTAGTGTTCTTTTTGGTCATCGGGTTTTATGTAACCTTTTATTTATTTGATGGTACAACAGACATTTATAATCAAATAGCCACAGTAGACAACTTTAAAGAACTTACCAGTCTTTCAGGATTGGAAGATGGGTTTAATTGGTTTTTTATGATTGGATTGTCCTTTATGGCAATTTTTTTATTGCCAAGACAATTTCAAGTTGCAGTATTAGAAAACAATCGAGAAAAATATTTAAAAAAGGCGATTTGGTTGTTTCCGCTATATTTATTGTTGTTCAATGTGTTTGTTATTTTTATTGCCTGGGCCGGAAAATTAACTTTTGGAGATACTGGAAATGCAGAATATTACACCCTGTTGCTACCGCTGGAAAATGGCAATTCCTTTCTTGCAACTTTAGTTTTTCTTGGTGGATTTTCTGCGGTAATTTCCATGGTTGTGGTGTCCACATTGGCATTGTCCATTATGGTAAGTAACAACCTTATTATTCCCTATGGGTTTTTAGATAAATTTATTAAAAATCAAACAGAACGTAATGCGAAGTATATTAAGAACATTCGTCGTATCTCTATTTTTACTATTATCATAATAGCTTATTTCTTCTACATTTCTTTTTCAAAAGAATTGTCTTTGTATTCCATAGGTCTAATTTCCTTTGTGATTATTGCGCAACTAGCGCCTTCTTTTTTTATTGGGCTGTTCTGGAATCGTGGCTCGTCAAAAGGGGCAATAATTGGTATCATCATTGGTTTTTGTATTACGGTTTACACTCTGGTACTGCCTTTCACTTTGGCAGCTTATACAGGAACAGACAATTTTACCCAATATGGATTGAATGGCATTTCGGCACTTAAACCCTATGCGCTCTTTGGTATCGATTTTTTAAGTCCACCAGCCCATGCTTTTTTTTGGAGTCTGTTATTTAATTTATTTGGCTATTTAGTGTTTTCAATTATATCAAAAGGTAACTATAGAGAACGTAATTATGCCGAAATGTTTGTAGATAGCAAGAACTTTTCTGCATTACAGGACAATGCATTGGTTTGGAAGGGAGAAGCTTATGTAGCTGATATTAAAAATGTACTTGTAAGGTTTCTGGGAGAGAAAAATGCATCCAGGGCTTTAAAACTCTTTTTTACCAAATATAAATTACCATTGGATACACAATTAGCCGATGCGAGATTGATTAATTTTTCTGAAAAGTTGCTTACCGGAAGTATAGGGAGCGCTTCCGCAAAAATTTTAATAGCTGGTGTAGTAAAAGAAGAACAGATAAGTCTTATTGAAGTACTTAGAATATTGGAAGAGTCCAAAGAGAACATTGTAAGCAATAAAATGCTTCTTGAGAAGTCAAAAGAGTTATCTCAACTGTCTTCCAAATTAAAAGATGCAAATAAGGAACTTGTGGATAAGGATAAACAAAAAGATGAGTTTTTGGATACTGTGGCCCACGAACTAAAAACGCCTATTACAGGGATCAGGGCAGCTACAGAACTTTTGATGGATGATGAAGATGATATGCCTATAGAAATTAAAAAACAGTTTCTTGCCAACATCCTTCAAGATTCAGATAGGTTAGGGCGTCTCATCAATAATATCCTGGATTTTGAAAAGCTGGAATCGGGACGTTCAAGTTTGGATATGAACTACCTTGATATTCAGGAGACGATCAAAAAAGCTGTGGCAAACATGCAGCATATAGCTGCTAAAAAGGGTATTACCATAGACATTAAAAATGAGCAGCGTTTCAAGTTGGATTATGATGAAGATAGGATCCTTCAGGTTTTTACCAACTTAATTTCGAATGCTATAAAGTTTTGCAAACCTGTATCTGGAAGCATTGAGATAGATTACAAGTTAGGAAATGACGTGTTGGAAATATCCGTAAGGGATAATGGCAAGGGTATTCCAATCGAAGATATTGAGCATGTTTTTGATAAATTTTATCAATCGCAACATCAAAATACCATCAAGCCAGAAGGTAGTGGCCTAGGGCTTGCGATCACAAAACAAATTATAGAAAAACACCACGGTAAAATTTGGGTGGATAAGAAGATAAAAACAGGAGCAAAATTTGTTTTTACCTTGCCAATTAACTAACTTTCACACTGATATATGAAGTATAAGATTTTAATTGTTGATGATGAGCCTAATATAGTAATGTCCTTGGAATATGCCTTTAAAAAGAAAGGTTTTGAGGTATATATAGCAAGGGATGGCGGCGAGGCAATGGAGATTTTAAAAAACAACGTTCCAGATATTGTGTTACTTGATATTATGATGCCCAATGTAGATGGATATCAAACACTAAAACACATAAAAATCACGGCGGGCTTGGAAGCTACAAAAGTAGTTTTCTTAACCGCAAAAAATAAAGCTTCAGATATTGAAAAGGGTTTAAAACTTGGAGCAGATAAATATTTGATCAAACCTTTTTCAGTAAAAAAAATAGTTTCAGAAATTCTGGAACTTGTGGCTTAAAATTAGTCTTATAAGTCTTTTTAAATATTGGTTTTGTGTGCAAACAAACGATGTTTAATTAAAATTTTAAGACGTGAATTATCAAATAAAACCGCGTACATCAGATATTCTTATTGTTATCTATGTTGTACTCACTTTATTTTATAGAATAAAGTTTGAAAACGAAGCAGGCGTAACCGCATTACAATCTCTTGTAATTGGTTTATGTCTTATTGCAATGCCTTGGTCCCTTATAAAACTAAAGGTACTTAATCCCAATTGGTTCGGTCTATTTAATCTTAAAAGTTCAGGATAATGAATTATTCAGCTTTTTATAGGGAAAGTATTGACTATCCAGAACGTTTTTGGCAGGCACAAGCTAGCGAATTAGCATGGCACAAAATGCCCGGTACCATCTTGTCCAAGGACAAGTATGACTATGATCAATGGTTTGAAGACGGCGAACTCAACTTGAGTTATTTGTGTATGGACAAACATATCAAAGATGGATTTGGGTCTCAAAATGCCATTATTTATGACTCTCCAGTAACAAACACAAAAAAGCATATTACCTTTTATGAGCTGCACAAAGAAGTTTCTAAACTTGCTGGGGGGTTACAAAGTTTGGGGCTCAAAAAAGGAGATACAGCCATTATCTATATGCCCATGATCCCACAGGCGGTATATGCAATGTTGGCGTGCGCCAGAATTGGCGTTATTCACTCTGTGGTATTCGGTGGATTTGCCCCTCACGAACTGGCGATCCGTATAGACGATTGCAAACCCAAGGCAATTATCACGGCTTCAAATGGAATAGAAATAGAACGCGTTATTCCTTATAAACCTTTTGTAGATGAGGCTTTTGCGAAAGCGAAACACAAACCAGAGCACGTTATTGTTTTTGACAGAAACCAAGGTGTAGAAATTCCGAAGAAGGAGTATGATGTAGATTATGCCACTTTAGTGGAGGCATCCGGTTCCATTGAAGCGGTTCCAGTAACATCGCCACACCCTTCTTATATTTTGTACACCTCTGGAACTACGGGAACCCCAAAAGGAATTGTTAGAGATACGGGCGGCTATGCAACCGCTTTAAAATTTTCCATGAAATACATCTATGGTTTAGAGGAAGGAGATACGTTTTGGGCGGCAAGTGATGTGGGGTGGGTTGTGGGTCATAGCTATATAGTATATGGCCCGTTGTTGAATAGGAATACTACTATTTTATTTGAAGGCAAACCTATAAAAACACCAGATGCTTCTACCTTTTGGCGTGTGATTAGTGAGCATAATGTAAAAGTGATGTTTACGGCACCCACTGCTATTAGAGCTATTAAAAAGGAAGATCCAAATGGAAAGTTTCTCAAGCAATTTGATATGTCCTGTTTAAAATACCAGTTTTTGGCAGGAGAACGATGCGATGTAGCGACTTTAACTTGGACACAAGAAAAATTAAAAGTACCGGTAATCGATCATTGGTGGCAAACGGAAAGTGGTTGGCCAATGCTGGCCAATATGGTTGGTGTGCAATTACAACCTATAAAACCTGGCTCTGCAAGTTTTCCTGTTTGTGGGTACGACATTCAAATATTAAATGAAGAAGGAAAAGAAGTTGAAGCGGGAGTTGAAGGATACGTTACGGCAAAATTACCATTACCACCAGGAACCTTAAGTAATCTATGGGGAAATCCCAAGCGTTTTAAATTAGGTTATTTGGACCACTTTCCGGGATATTATTTTTCAGGAGATGGCGGTTATAAGGATGAAGATGGCTATGTGTTTATCACTGGACGTGTAGATGATATCATTAATGTGGCTGGACATAGGTTATCTACAGCCGAAATGGAAGAGATTGTATCCTCGCATACATCTGTTGCAGAATGTGCGGTTTTTGGCATCCATTGTGATTTAAAGGGGCAAAAGCCTTTAGGACTTATAGTTTTAAAATCAGGTGAAGTCTCGAAAGGTGCCATTATTCAAAATGAAATCATTCAAGAAGTTCGTAAAGAGATAGGGGCGGTTGCATCCTTTAGAGATGTACTGGTCGTTAAACGATTGCCAAAAACACGCTCTGGAAAAATCCTGCGAAAATTATTGCGCAATATCGCCGATGAATATCAATATAATACGCCGTCTACTATTGACGATGTATCCATTATAGAAGAAATAAAATCAATATATCGAGCCCAAAATATCGGAATTCATAAATAAAAAAATATTAGTAATGAGCAATTACCATATAAAACATTTAGAAGAATATTATCAAGTATACAGGAAATCTGTCCGCTATCCTGAATCCTTCTGGGAAGAAATAGCCGAAGAACATTTTCTATGGCGCAAAAAATGGGACAAGGTTCTAAGTTGGGATTTTAAGAAACCGGAAGTAAAATGGTTTGAAGGCGCAAAATTGAATATTACCGAGAATTGCATCGATAGGCATTTAGCTACAAGAGGAGATAAAACAGCTATTTTATTTGAACCCAATGGCCCAAAGGAAACTGTGCAACATATTACCTATAAAGACTTATACCATCGTGTAAATAAGTTTGCAAATGTCTTGAAAACCAAAGGAATTAAAAAAGGGGACAGAGTTTGTATTTATCTACCCATGATTCCAGAATTGGCTGTTTCGGTATTGGCATGTGCCCGTATTGGGGCTATACATTCTGTCGTGTTTGCAGGATTTTCATCTATAGCATTAGCTACTAGAATTAATGATTCTGATTGTAAGATGGTGATCACATCAGATGGATCCTATCGCGGTATTAAGGCCATTGATTTAAAAGGGATTGTAGATGAAGCCTTGGAAGATTGCAACTGCGTAGATACTGTTTTGGTGGCAAAGCGCATTAACACTAACATCGATATGAAGGAGGGGCGAGATGAATGGCTTCAACCTTTATTAGACGACGCTTCGGACCAACTTGTCGCAACGGTTATGGATGCTGAAGATCCTTTATTTATATTATATACTTCGGGTTCTACTGGAATGCCAAAAGGAATGGTACATACTATCGCTGGGTATATGGTTTACAGCGCCTATACTTTTAAGAATGTTTTTCAGTATAAAGAAGATGATATTTATTGGTGCACAGCAGACATTGGTTGGATAACAGGACATAGTTACATCGTTTATGGGCCATTAGCAAATGGAGCAACAACTGTTATGTTTGAAGGAATACCTAGCTACCCAGATCATGGTCGTTTTTGGGAGATTGTACAAAAACATAAAATCACTCAATTTTACACAGCGCCAACGGCTATTAGAGCACTGGCCAAGGAAGGTGTAGAACACGTTGAAAAGTATGATTTGTCCTCCCTAAAGGTTTTGGGAACCGTTGGTGAGCCTATTAACGAAGAAGCTTGGCATTGGTATGATGACAATATTGGCAAAAAAAAATCCCCTATTATTGATACTTGGTGGCAAACTGAAACTGGAGGTGTAATGATAACCCCCATTCCTTTTTGTACGCCAACAAAACCAACATACGCAACACTTCCGTTTATCGGTGTTCAACCAGCACTCATGGATGAGAATGGAAAAGAAATAATGGGAAATCAAGTGGATGGTCGCTTGTGTATAAAATTCCCTTGGCCTAGTATTGCGAGGACCATTTGGGGAAATCATCAACGCTATAAAGACACCTACTTTTCAGCTATTGAAAACATGTATTTCACTGGAGATGGAGCACTTAGGGATGAAGTAGGTTATTATAGAATAACAGGACGTGTGGATGATGTAATTATTGTTTCGGGACATAACTTGGGGACTGCACCTATAGAAGATGCAATTAATGAACATCCAGCAGTTGCAGAAAGTGCGATAGTAGGCTTCCCTCACGATGTAAAAGGAAATGCGTTGTACGGTTATGTAACCTTAAAGGAAACCGGTGAAAGTAGAATTCACGATAATTTAAGAAAGGAAATCAATCAAATTATAACCGAACAAATAGGGCCAATCGCCAAGCTGGACAAAATTCAATTTACCAATGGATTACCAAAGACGCGCTCTGGAAAAATCATGCGCCGTATTCTTAGAAAAATAGCAAGTAAGGATACTGGTAATTTGGGGGATACAAGCACACTCTTAAACCCTGAATGTGTTCAAGATATAATGGAGAATGTCTTATAGGCTTTATGGATGTTTGGGCAATAAAGTAATTGGAATATTTGATATTATTTGTATCAATCCAAGATCCATAAACGCTAAAATATATTGATGTTTACCTATGTTGTACTCATCATGAAAGAGGGTATGTCAAATATGAATGTAACTGTTGGAAATGAAGTAGCAGGAACGATATTTGAGCTTGTAAGTTCTAGGTTGTGGATCCAAGGTTTTGAATTGTGACTCATTAAGCTATCTCGATGCGGGCATACAAGGTATTGTAATGAGGACTTGTGTTTTATGCAAAAAAGAAGGTTAAAACCGCTGCCAAAGAAATCTATTAGCCAAACTTTAGAAATCTGCTGTATGGAACCCCAATATTTACCTATTGCCCGGGTTCACCAAAATAGAAATAAAAGAAAAAACCATCCCCTCGGATGGTTTTTAAATTTCGAAAAATTTATGATTTACACCGGGATAGCATCTGTAATACTTCTTCGTTCCCAATTTCGGTGTTTCGCCATACTTTTCTTGAAGGCTTCCGGTTTGTCATTTACATGAATGGCCTTGTCCTTCATATGGTCTTTTACAAAAGAAGCTTTTAACAAGCGCTCCCCTTCTCCATCCGCGGCAATCGCCTTGCAATATTTAAAAGTTTCATTTGTGAATTTAACGAATTTAGATTGTTTCAACAGCGCATCTACCGAAGCTTTTCCGCCTGGAATATAGAGGGCATCAAAAAGCACACTTTCCGTGGTCATGATCGCAGCATCTACCTTGTGTTCTTTCTTGTCGGAATCCTTTACGGTGCCCCCATGCGGCGCAACCACTTTTGCCATGGCTCCTTCTTTCTCTAGCATGGTTTTCATCGCTTTAAAGCTTTTGGCATCAAAACCATCTGCCACTAAAACAGCAACTTGCCGGGTAGCAATGCTATCGAATTTTGTTTTCGATTGACTTAAAGCTGGCGAAGCATCCAGATAATTTTTCTTAGGTCCCGGTTCGTGCTTTTTAGGGTCGGCATCGGCACCAATAGCCTGATTAATTGGTTTCTCGATACTTTTAGGAATTTTCATCCCTAAACCTTCCGCTACTTTTTTGGCAAGGTCTTTATCTATTTGAGCAATAAGCCACAACATCCGCTCTTTAATATGATCTTGCTCGCATTTCCCTAACTCAAATGTATAGGCCCCTACTACGTGTTCCTGTTCCCATGGCGCTAAACTGCGGTAAAAGAGCGCAGGTTGTGAGAAGTGGTCGCTAAAGCTTTCACTGCGGGTACGGATTTTTTTAGCATCGATACGCTCCTCATACGAATGAAAAGCTCCTTCAGACATTTTTGCCAAATGCGGACAGCCTCCGGTTAACGAGTTTGGGAAATAAGCCGTTTGTCCCTTCGGGATACTGGTTTGCATGTGTCCATCCCGCTGGTTGTTGTGGATAGGCACCACCGGGCGATTGATAGGGATTTGATGAAAATTAGGAGATCCCAATCGAGAAAGTTGTGTGTCTCTATAGGAGAACAAACGACCTTGCAAGAGTGGGTCGTTGGTAAAGTCTATTCCCGGCACTATATGGCCCGGTAAAAAGGCTACCTGCTCGGTTTCAGCAAAGAAATTTTCAGGGTTTCTGTTTAATGTCATTTTTCCAACGATAGTTACAGGAACCATTTCTTCAGGAATCAGTTTCGTTGGATCCAACAAATCGAAATCATATTTGTGCTCATCTGCTTCAGGAACTATCTGCATTCCCAATTCCCATTCTGGATATTGTCCCGCTTCAATAGCATCCCATAAATCACGACGATGGAAATCGGCATCGGCGCCATTGATCTTCACGGCTTCTTCCCAGGTAACGGAATGCACTCCCAAAACAGGTTTCCAATGAAATTTCACAAAATGGGACTCGCCTTTCTTGTTGATCAATCTAAATGTATGTATCCCAAAGCCTTCCATCATCCTTAAACTACGAGGAATGGCACGATCACTCATCAGCCAAATATGGTTATGTAAGGTTTCGGTGCTAAGGGAAACAAAATCGTAAAAAGTATCATGGGCAGACGCTGCCTGCGGGATTTCTTTATTAGGTTCGGGTTTTACCGAATGGATCAGATCTGGAAATTTCATGGCATCTTGAATAAAGAAGATAGGCATATTATTACCCACTAAGTCCCACGTGCCTTCCTCGGTATAAAATTTAACCGCAAAACCCCGAACATCACGTGCCAAATCTGGAGAGCCCTTAGAACCTGCAACGGTAGAAAAACGCACGAATACGGGTGTTTTTCTGTTAGTATCAGTAAAAATACCTGCCTTGGTATATTTAGACATGTCTTTGGACAACTCAAAATAGCCATGCGCCCCACTTCCACGAGCGTGCACAATTCGTTCTGGAATTCGTTCATGATCAAAACGAGTGATTTTTTCTCGAAGCAGAAAATCTTCGAGCAAGGTTGAACCCCTTTCCCCAGCTTTTAATGAGTTGTTGGTGTCATTTACCTTAAGACCTTGATTGGTGGTCATGGTGGTATTTTCCATTTCCCAATGATCTTTTTTTAAGTCCTCAATTTTTTTGGTGTTGGATGAAGATTGTTTGGTTTTCTTTGCCATTTTTTTAATTTTAGTTGGTATAATATTTTTGTAATTCCAATTTGGAAAGCGATTTATATGGTGTGGAATTAAAATTAAACATTATACCAACTAGAGGCAATTATTTAAGAAGTTTTTAAGTTTTTCCATAACGACTAACAGCTGACGCAAAAGAATGTCTGCTTTGTCTTGGAAACTGCTTTTAGAGATAACTTTTAAATCCGTTTTTTGACCTATAGTTGTTTTGTCACCCTGTCCCGAAAGCTTTCGGGACAGAATGAAATTATTTATCATTTTATGATACTTTACGGATATATTATAATTTTTAGAAGACTATGGAAATGACTGGAAGGATTTTATAAATCTGGTTGCCACCAAGTAATGGTACATGGTATTGTTATTAGCAGAAGTTTTAAAGAGCTGCAGGATGGCTTCCCAATGTGCCCATATTTTCCTGTTTTCATCAAAAACAAAAAAAGTCCCTTAGCACAGTTTTATCATTGCCAGACCAGTTTTGGTGAGTTTAAAACCTATCAAGAAAAAACCTTACTTAGCTTCCTCTGTTTCCAATTCATTTTCTTTCCAATGTAAAAACCATTTTTCACCAACAAAAACAAGGAGTATTCCTATAACCGATACAATGATTACAAAGACATCGGTTGTGGCCTTTATCCATAAAAAGGCGATTAGCACCACCAGATCCAGCGATAATGCCGTTAACAGAATTGCTCCATGAGCTTTTATGTCTTTTCTAAGTTTATTATAAACCCCCCAATGGATGATCATGTCCATGACCAAATAGAAAATTGCCCCAATTGAAGCAATCCGTGATAAGTCGAAGAAAATAGTTAATGTTATTGCGATAACAGCAATATATATTAACATATGTTTTTGGATGCTTCCCGTCATTCCAAAATGGCTATGAGGTATCAGTTTCATTTCGGTTAGCATACTTGTCATTCGAGAAACGGCAAAGATGCTCGCAATGACTCCAGATATGGTTGCTACTATAGCTATCCCTACCGTGAAATAAAGGCCATAATCCCCAAATGCAGGTTTTGCTGCCTCGGCTAAAGAATAATCTTTTGCTTTTACAATTTCTGAAATAGAAAGATTGAGCCTTACTGCAAGGGCTACCAAAAAATAAACTACAGTACAAATCAATAAAGAGATAATGATGGATCTACCCACATTTTTGTGTGGGTTTGTGATTTCGCCACCGCTATTTGTAATAGTTGTAAAGCCTTTGTATGCCAATATGGATAAAGCGATAGCGCCAACATAGCTAACTACCGGATAATTATTGGTGCTAGTTGTAGAAGGGAGGATATCGTTCATAGAAATATCCGCAACCCAGATTCCTCCTATGGCGAAGATGCAAATCCCCGCTATTTTTATAATTGCCATGATCTTAGAAGTGCTACCTATAACTTTGTTCCCTAATACATTTATGGTAAATGCAACTATTAATAAAGAGACTCCCAATATTGGTACCCAGATAGAATCTTTTTTTACATCAAATAATTGCATGGTATAGGAGCCAAAGGTTCTTGCCACCAAACTCTCATTTATTATCATGGATAAAGCCATAAGAACGGAGGCTGCTGCAGTTATAGTTGTTTTACCATAGGCTTTCATTAAAATCATGGCAATCCCGCCTGATGAAGGATAAGCATTGGAAACTTTAATATAAGTGTAAGCGCTAAACCCAGATATAATGGCCCCAATAATAAAAATATACGGAAACCATGTTCCGGACAAATCTGCCACCTGGCCTAACAATGCAAAGATTCCTGCCCCAATCATAACTCCTGTGCCAAGAGCAACGGCTCCCGTTAGGGTAATACTATTTTTTTTGTATTCCATTAGATAAGTATATTTTTTATATAAAAATTATTCACGTTAGTCCGCCCAAAACTAAATAAAAAAAAATAATTGGATATCCGTTTTTGCCCTATAGTTGTTTTGTCAGCCTGAGACCTATGATAAAAATTATCTAGCGTAGGAAATTGACGTGTTTTTTATATAAGCTGATGGGATGCTGAAACAAGTTCAGCATGACGACAATTCCGCATCGTCACCCTGAACTGGTTTCAGGGTCTTGGATTCATAAATAAAAATACGTCAATGGTAATTTATTTCAGGGTCTCATGTACGGTACTGATCTTTGTATTATGAGATTCTGAAACACGTTTAGAATGATGCTATTTATCATTTTATGACACTTTACGGATATATAAAAAAAATAATTCTAAAGAATTTTCGGAATAAGGTTTTAATAATGCTGGTAAAACAAAATAGAAATATGAATGGCCTTTGAAGAAAATCCTACTAAGGCCATTTTATAGAATGTGATCGCATTCTTTTTGTTTTCTGATAAATTATGCTGTGTGTTATAGTTTGCCAGAGTTTCCGTTCCTGATCTAAAGTTGATAACTTGAGCTTCAGCAGTTAAAATATCATTTAATTCTAGTATGTAAATGGAAATAGTTGCCGCTAAACCTGGTTTTAGCTTTATAGCTGGATTATCGGCTTTTATCACTAATCGGCTTATTTACCAGATGCTCGCATAAAAAGTGTTTTATCAATAATTACGGCTATCCAGTTATATATAAGCAATAAACCATTTTAATTAGGATGAATAAATTTATTAATGTCTTCTTTATTGATTTTTGGATTTGCACCTTCGCTACCAGCAACTAAAGCACCAATGGCACAGGCATAATTGATTGCTTCTTGTGGATTATCTCCTTTAAGTAATTTACTGATTAATGTTGCTAAAAAAGAATCCCCAGCACCTACGGTATCTACGACTTCAATTTGGTAGCCGCTATTATAATAATAAGTATCGTTATAATATAAAATAGCACCATGACGGCCTTTTGTTACACAAATAGTTTTGGTATTTGTATGTTCTGCTATAAACTTAATATTCTCCTCTAAAGAATTGGTTTTAGAATTTAAGGTTTTACCTATTTCAAAGATTTCATCATCGTTAAATTTAATAAAATCTGCTTCTTTCATTAAATGATTTAAAACTTCTGAAGTATAATAGGGCTCTCTCAAGTTTACATCAAAAATTTTATATTTAGCTAATTTTAATAGCTCATATAAAGTATGTCGTGATGTTTGGTCCCTGGCGACTAAACTTCCGAAAATAAAAGCATCTGCATTTTGAGTTGTATTTTTAGTGCTCTCGTTGATCTGAATATTATCCCAGGCTCGAGGGAATTTAATATCATAGGAAGCCGATCCTTTCTGATTTAGCATTACTTGAACCTTTCCTGTTTTTAATTTCCCGTCAACCTGTAAATTAGTAGTATTTATTCCTTGATCTATAATGTAGGTTTCAATCTTTTTCCCTTTTTTATCATTCCCTATCCTACTAATAATAGATACGTTATTTCCTAAAGATTGTAAACGTAAAGCAACGTTTAAGGGTGCTCCCCCTATTTTTTTTTGTGTGGGAAAAACATCCCATAGTACTTCCCCATAACAAACTATATTTTTCATAATAATTACTATTTAATAACACGTAAATCCACCATCAATCAATACTACAGAACCAGTCATAAGACTTGAAGCAGGACTCGCTAAAAATAAGGAAGCACTAGCAACCTCTTCTGGAAATCCCATTCTTCCCATTGGTGTTCCGTCCATCCATTGATCATACATTTCTTTATCGTCTTTTATGTACTGCGTCATGGGTGTTTCAATATACGTTGGCGCTAAAGCGTTAACACGAATACCTTTTTTAGCCCATTCTGCTGCCAGCGATTTTGTTAGATGATGCACAGCAGCTTTGGAAGCATTATAATAGCTTTGAAATTGTGGTTTATTAACAATAAAACCAGACATAGAACCTATGTTAACAATATTGCCTTCACCACGTTCTATCATGTATTTTGCAAACGATTTGTTACAAGCAAAAAGGCCATTTACGTTAACATCCATTACACTTTTAAAAAGTTCTTCACTTACATCTTCGGCAGCAGTTCCAGATCTATCAATTCCTGCAGAACACACTAAAATATCGATATTCGCTTTTTCGTTTAACTCTTTTGCTATGGCTTCTACTCGATCAAAATCGGTTACGTTTATTTCAACAAAATGTGCTTCGTATCCTTTTTCTTTAAGTTTATTAACAGCTTCTTCTCCTACTTTTACATTAAAATCTAATATATAAATAGCAGCTCCGGCTTCTGCCAAAGCTTCTGCGCAAGCATAACCAATAGATTGTCCTCCACCTGTTATTGCTGCATTTTTTCCTTTTAAATTATATCTTTCTAAGTACATCTTTT
Organism: Gillisia sp. Hel_I_86; assembly: GCF_007827275.1. Taxonomy (NCBI): domain Bacteria; kingdom Pseudomonadati; phylum Bacteroidota; class Flavobacteriia; order Flavobacteriales; family Flavobacteriaceae; genus Gillisia; species Gillisia sp. Hel_I_86. Next base: position 3,674,361 of record NZ_VISE01000001.1, read on the forward strand.
TAAATATTAAATATGGTGTTATTTCCCTAAACCGTATGCTTTCATTTTACCTTTAATAAAGGTAATTCCTTCTCTAACAAGCGTATCTCCATCTGGAGCTAATTGTCTCCAAACCCAAGTGTTCATATTATCTGTAGCATCTACAAAACTTTCTAAAGCTGCGTAGCCTTTATAATTAATTTCACTTAAACCTTTAAAAACACCATCCCAATCTACAGTTCCTGTGCCAGGAATTCCTCTATCATTTTCACAAAGGTGGAAGTGCATTAAATCGTCGCCTGCATTTACAGTTGCTGTGTAAAAATCTTTTTCTTCAATATTCATATGGTACGTATCCAGGTGCACTTTAATGTTATCCAAACCTATCATTTCTTTCAATTTAAGTGCTTGTGCTCCTGTATTAATTAGATAGGTTTCATATCTATTTACAGGCTCAATACCTACATTTATATTAAGTGTAGCAGCATATTCACCAACTTCTCTTAGGGCTTCTGAGCTATAGTTCCAATCTTTTTCAGTTGGTCTATGATTCAAACTTTTTACGTGTTTTGAGTAAATAACACCAGAAAAGTTTGTAGCTCCTATTTCACTAGTTGCTTTCACACAATTTTTTAAATATTCAACTCCTTTACGTCTAATTTCTGGATCGTCGCTAGTAATATCTGTATCGTTTAACAATACTGTTGAAGTGCAAGCCTCAATTCCAACTTCTTGCAATCTTTTAGAAACCGCTTTGGTATCAAAAGATTCTAAAGTCATTAATGGTAATTCAATAAAATCCAAGCCTAAGCTTTTAACTCTATCAATTAAATCTAGTGTGTCGTTGCTCCATTCTGAGCACCAAGCGTATGCGTGAATTCCTAATTTCATGTGTTTATATTTATTATTATTTAATGGTCACATGCTGTTCGCTATTAATCATCTCGTTGGGCGATAATGCTTTTAACATGCTCGTTTCATCAGTATGTTTTTTTGAATGTATTATTTATAGTTATTAAATTTGTTTCTATGTTGTTATTTGTTATGCTTTTATAAGCGTTTACAAATGCTTCAGAAAATTGTTTATTATGTTTTATTGCTCCAAAAACAGTATCTATTTCCAAAAAGGCAATAGGATTATGTATTGCTTCTTTTGCTTTTTCGGTTAACTGTGATTTTAAAGCATCTTTAATGTTTAAAGCTTCTCCATTTTCGTTGGTTCCTAAACTATAAATGGCCCAAGCTGCTGTTACAAATGCAGCTAATTGTATGGATCCATTATTTTTTAATTGGGAATGAATAGTTGGTAAAATAAAAATTGGAAATTTTGCTGAAGTTTCCGAACAAATACGATCAATTTGATCTTTAATATTTATATTTCCGAAGCGCTCTAATAACGTCTGCTTATAATCCTTAAGATTGATGCCTTCTAAATCCCCTAGAGTTGAAGTGACTTCCACATCCATATAATTATTTAAAAAAGCTCTGATATTTCGATTATTTACTGCTTCGTCTATCGTAGAATATCCTAATAATGCTCCAAGAATTCCCAATACAGAATGTCCGGCATTTAGCAAGCTGAGTTTCATCTTTTCGTAAGGGGCTACATTCTCTACAAATTGTACTCCTACAGTTTCCCAAGCTGGTCTACCTTCAATAAAATCATCTTCAATAACCCACTGTTTAAAAGGCTCGCAAACTACTGGCCAGGCATCCTCTATTCCAGAGGTTTCTTTTAAATTGGAAATATCGCTTGGAGTAGTTACAGGGGTAATTCTATCTACCATGGCATTTGGAAAAGTCACGTTAGATTCTATCCATTGTACAAGATCAGGTTCTGCAGTTTGAACATAGCTAAGAAGCATTTTTTTAGTCATATGTCCATTTCCTTGAATATTGTCGCAGGATTGGATGGTACAACCTTTTAAACCCCTTTCTTTTCTAAGTTTTAAAGCTTGGGTTAAATATCCAAATATGGTTTTTGGGGACTGGGGATTCTTTAAATCATGCTGAATTAATGGGTTGCCAAAATCGAATTGTTTTGTGGCTTCATTATAGTTATAGCCACCTTCTGTGATCGTTAATGTTATAATTTTAACCTCTGGACTTGCCATTTTTTCAATCACTTTTATTGGATCTTCTGGAGCAAACAAACACTCTACTATAGAACCAATTACTCGTTTGGTGTGTGAACCATCTAATTCTTTAACAATTAAGGTATATAAACCGTCTTGTTCTTTTAAGATATTATATATTTTAGTATCAAAATCCAACAGTGCCACCCCACAAATTCCCCAATCTGTAACCGATGGATCATGTAACAGCTGGTCTGTATAAAAGGCTTCATGTGCTCTATGAAAACCACCAATACCAACATGTACAATCCCTGTTTTAAGTTTAGACCTATCGTATTGTGGTATAGAAATTCTTTCAGAAATGTTCGAAAGATTTTTATTGTTTAGTTTATAATTTTTCATTGAAGTATTTTATGATTATTTACTTTCAAACCTTTGAAGAAGAACTGCAAATATGATGATAACACCTTTTACTACTTGTTGTGGATAAGAGGGTACATTCAATAGATTTAATATGTTTCCTATCAATCCTAAAATAAGAACACCCATAAGCGTATTTATTGCTGTTCCTTTCCCACCATTTAAACTTGCCCCACCTATCACTACGGCGGCAATGGCATCTAACTCCCAAGCCATTCCCATATTTGGGGAACCTAAGTTGGTTCTTGATGCTACAATTATTGCTGCAGTTGCAGCTAAAGCACCGGAAATAGCATAGACCAAAAACTTGTATTTGTTTACTTTTATTCCCGATAACCGTGAAGCTTCTTCATTACTTCCAATAGCGATTATTAATCTTCCGAAGACGTTATATCGTAGCATGACCATTGTCATGATTACAATAATAAAAAACACAATTGCAATATTTGGAATCCCTAAAGTTGAATTATTGGCAAAATTGGACATGAATTCTCCTCCTGGAGTTTTAAAGGTAATAGGAGATCCCTTGGAATAAATAAAACCTAAACCTCGTGCAATAGTCATTAAAGCTAATGTGGCTACAAAAGGCGCCATTTTTTGATAGGCAACGAGATACCCAGAGACGCTTCCCAAACTAAAGCCAATTATTATAGTAAGTAAAATAGCAACTGGTAGGATTACCATATTTACCAAAAGAGCAAAGGTTACAGCGAGCAATGCAACCATGGATCCTACAGATAAATCTATACCCCCGGTTAGAATCACGATTAACATACCAATGCTAATAATACCCAAACCGGAGACTTGTTTTAATAAATTTGAAAGGTTTACGGAAGTTAGAAAGACATCAGAAATTACTGCTGAAAATATTACCAGTACAATAAAAATAAATATAGTATTATACTTTATTAAGAACTTAAGGATTCCACCAGGACTACTAAGTTGTTGTTTTAAGGTTAAAGCCATAACGTGATTTTTAAATTTATTTTATTGTTTTAAAGGTTCCCCAATAGAGTACCGCAATATATTTTCTTCGGAAAATTGATCTTTTTGTAACTCTCCATAAAAAGTTCCTTTGTGCATCACAAGAATACGATCTGAAACCCCCATTATCTCGGGCATATCTGAAGATATTACCACTACTCCAACACCTTTTTTAGCCACTTCATTGATCAACTTATAAATTTCAATTTTAGCTCCTACATCTACCCCTCTGGTTGGCTCATCAATAAAAATAACCTTACTATCTATGCTTAACCATTTTGCTAAAGCTACTTTTTGCTGATTTCCACCACTTAGGTTTTTAACATTGATCTCAGAATTTGGGGTCTTAATATTTAACTTTTCAATTAAACCCAAAACTTTTTTGTACTCGTTATCTACATTGATGAACCCCAGTTTGCTGGATATAGAATCGAAATTGGTAACACTGATGTTGCGTCTTATGGATAAAGGCAAAAACACGCCTTCTTCTTTCCTGTCCTCAGAAACAAACCCAATTTGATGACCCGCAGCATCTACCGGGGATTTCGTTTTAATTTCTTTACCATTTAAGATTAGAGTTCCAGACTTCTTTTTATCTGCACCAAAAATAAGCTTTGCAGTTTCTGTTCTTCCGCTTCCTCCCAAACCAGCGATCCCTAAAACCTCTCCTGGCCTTACCGAAAATGAAACATCATGTACTAAAGTGTTTTTGGCCGTGAGATTTTTAACTTCTAAAATAGGAACTTCGCCAATTTGAATATCTCTCGTGGGAAATAGATCTTTTAACTCTCTTCCTATCATCAAACGTATTACCCCATCTTTGTTTGTGTCTGAAACAGCCATGCTTCCAGTATCTGCTCCATCTCTAAGCACGGTTACAGAGTCTGCTATTTTAAAAATTTCATCTAGGTGATGCGAGATATAGATTATAGAGATGCCTTTCTCTTTCAACTTAAAAAGGTTCTCGAATAATTTTTTAATGTCTGTAGGATCAAAAACGGTAGTTGGCTCATCTAAAACCAAAACTTTAGTGTCTTCAGATAATGCTTTTGCTATTTCCACAACTTGCTTTTGAACAATACTTAGGCTTCTTACTTTGGCTGAGGCGTCAATTTTAAAACCTAAAGAATCAATTAATTCTTGTGCATCTTTAGTGATTTTTTTCCAATTCATCCAAAATTTTCTCGAACCTAATTTGTGTAAATAAATATTCTCTGCAACAGATAGATCGTTTACCAATGATAATTCTTGATACACCACACTAATACCCAAAACCTGACCCTCATGTGGGTCTTTAGGATTGATTTCTTTTCCATTTAGAACTATTTTCCCGGAATCTTTTGGATGTACACCACTTAATATTTTTATTAGAGTAGATTTTCCGGCGCCATTTTCGCCAAGTAACGCGTGAATTTCTCCAGGCTTTACTTTTAGATTTACATTTTCGAGCACCTTTACCACACCAAAACATTTGGATATTCCTGTCATTTCAACTCTATATTCACTTTCCGAAGTCTTCATATCAATGAAATTTAGAGATTAAAACAATGCTTTAGGATCGTAATATTTTGCGGCATTCTCTTTTGTAATTAATAAAGGTGCTGTAAAGGATGTTTTAGCAAAATCCCTTTTCCCATTCATATATTGTACAGCATATTCTACTGCGTTTTTACCAATCTGCACAGGACTGTTCATAGCAGTACATCCATAAAAATCGGTTTCCATAATATATTTTATGGCTTCTTTTTGTCCATCGGCTGCTGCAACAATTAAGATATCGTCTGTTTTTCCAGCTTGCTCAATCGCTTTAATTGCACCTAATACACAAACATCGGACTCGGTAATTACCACATTTATATTTGGATGAGCTACCAAAATATCTTCCATAGCTTTTAAACCTCCGGCATAAGACCATTCAGTGTAAGCCTGAGTTTTTACATTTAAGTTGATTTTACCTTGTGTTCTTAATTGCTCTTCTGTTATCCCTTGTAATAAACCCTGTTTACGAGTCAAACCTACTGGGTTTCCTGCATTGCCGCTTAACAAAGCGATGTTCATTTCATTATCACCCATTTTTCTAACCAACCACTCCCCTGCCAGTGCGCCATTTGCCAAATTGTTGGATTGCACTGTAGTGACATACTCTGCTGAAGGATCTATAGAGCTATCTATAATGAAAACCGGAATTCCGGCATCTTTAGCAATTTTGGTAACACCAACCAGCGCATCTGGATCTTTAGGATTTAATAATAAAACGTCAACGCCTTTGGTGATTAAATCTTCAACAGCAGCTATTTGTTTAGTGATATCGTCTTGTCCATCTGCAGATAAAAATATCATTCCATTTTTTTCTGTTTTAGACTTTATACTTTGAAGCAGGGCTTGATAGTAAGGTGCGTTTAAAGAAGGCGTACAATAGCCAATTTTTTTACCGGTAAGATCTATATCACTTTGAACTATGTCTCCGGAATCTTCTGCACTATTTACTGTTGCCTTTGTAGTATTGGTTTCTTCTACACAACTGGACAAATTAAAAGTTAATGCAATTACCAGTATTGGTAGATACATACTCTTTAAAACGGTTTTTAAATTTTGAGTCTTCATAATTGTTGGTATTGATTAAATTTATTCGGTATTATTTTTTAAAATAAAGTAATATCTAATTGTAGCACTGTTTTTTCCTTTTCAGGATTCCACATTGCAGTTACATCTACTGGTAATACATAACTTTTTATGGAAATCTTTTTATTAAAGGTAGCACCTACATTAATAATATTTCCTGTCCCTTCTGTATAAAAAGTTTTATCTGTAATAAAAGACCATGCACCACCGGCAAAAAGTGATAGACTAGAATCTTCGTTCTTCCAGACTTTACTGCTAACTTCAAAATAATGAGTCCAAGAATCTTTCAAGGTGCCATCATCTTGCACTTCATAATCTCCAGACCCACCGCCAACAATTGTGGCGAGATATAATAAGGTATGGGGAAATATATTATATCCAAAATTTACATCTACAAAATTATAGCCTTGAGTTTTATCATAGCTCCAATACTTTAATTTATCGCCTCTTTCTTCTACTCCAGTATAATTATTGTGCGATACTGCCTCGATGAAAAACTTATCAGAAAAACGATATAGGGAATAAATTGAAAACTCTTGGTAATAAGCGCTTTCTTTTTCTCCGGTATTTATATTTTCAATATCTGTGGCAGAAAAACTGGCACCTCCCCAAACACCAAATGTGAATTTCTTATTTCGGGAGTTATATTCTATGGTGGTAGCGATCATGGTCCCAGGATGAACTACAAATCCATGCCATAGGTGCATATTTTTTAAATGAGCTCCAACACTAAAGGGCTTATAATTTTCAACCTGTTTCTCTTCTTGTGCTGAAATCATATTACATGTAAAAAAAAGTAAAATGTAGAGCGATTTATAACTTCTCATATTTGAATTTTTTTTGACAGGGATTTCGTTTGATTTTCCATTTATTTAAGATTATCGCGAATAAATTATAAACGTCCTAAATACGTTTGTTTTTCAAATATATTATAAAAATATTTAAAAAATGTGTTAAAATTGATATAAATGTAATTTTAACTATTATAATCTACCAACTAGATAATTAATTATGCTATTATTTACCGTAATATATTTTTTGTTATAATGTATTAATGACGTTTAATAAATTTATGTATATTAGCTGTAATTAAAGCAAACACCTATTTTTGCAATTAAATTCACTTATGGAAGCTAAAGAAATATTAAATATATCTGTGGATTGTGTGGTTTTTGGATATGATATAAATACTAAACAATTAAATGTTTTATTGATAAAACGTTTCTTGGAATCCAAGGATACAAAGGAAATTTTAGTTGATGATTATGTTTTGACTGGTTTCCATGTTTATGAAAATGAAACCTTGGATGAATCTGCTTCTCGAGTTTTAAAAGAACTAACAGGTTTGACCAATATCTATCAGAAACAATTTAAAGCCTTTGGTAGTCCGGATAGATTGTTGAATGAAAAGGATCTAATTTGGATTAAGAATAGAAAATTTAGTGCAAGAACAATCACCATCGCTTACTACTTTTTACTAAAAACCGATAGTGTTGATATAAAAAACAACAAATATCAGGCAAAGTGGTTCCCGGTTGAAGAATTGCCAGAACTAGGGTTTGATCATAAAGAAATAATATTGGAAGCGCATGAGGACCTAAAAACCAAATGTCTCTCTGAACCTATAATTTTCGAATTGTTACCAGATAAATTTACAATAAATGACGTCCAGGATTTATATATTTCTATTTTGGGAATAGAAATAGATAACCGCAACTTCAGGAGGAAATTAATAAATAAAAAATATATTATTCCATTAGATGAAAAACAAGTTGGCGTTTCAAAAAAACCAGCTCAATTATATATGTTTAGTAAAGATGTTTATGAAAAGATGTTTCAAAAGAATTACTTGATTAGCATTTAATCATCACTATTTTTTGTGCACATTGGTATAAAGATTTTCAAAATATAACATCGTTTTGAAAGTAGAATAGAAATTATTTAAAAAAACACTATCTCACTAAGTGTGTAAGTTTAAAATAACAAGGGTTGGATTTTAAAAAGTCCAACCCTTTTTTCATAGACCGTTAGGAACTGATTTAAGATTATACCCCAATTCCTGATGGGCATTGACTATTTTTGGGTTGCTTCCCGCACAACCAAATATACTGATTCCATCACAGCGTCGTCTGTTGGGAAAGATAATTTGTTTAAAGTCCTATACTTAAATAACCCCTCTTTTGAAGTTGAAAATCATGTAGCCATTGTCCACAACTTCCAGCTCATGTGGGATATCTTCTTTGTTTACTTTGAATTTTTTTAAAGATAAACCACATACTACAATTTTTACATGAGCTTTTTCTGCTTTTCTATAAAGCTTTTCATCATTTCTTTGTCAGTAAGGTCCTCTACAGTTTTTCCGCAGATGATCGCCTGGAAATCGCCAAAACTCTTTCCATCTTCTTCTGCCAGAGCCTCCGCCGTTAAAATAATGGGTTGAAGTTGAGGGATTTTTTTTGTAAGTACAACATAATTATGTGAATGGTACCCTTGTTTAGAGGTTTGAGCATTTGCAGTATTAGCAAATGTTAGTGCTAGGATAGTTAAACCTAAAATTAGCTTTTTCATAGTTATTGTTTTTGAAATGTTTGCATATCGTTTAATCCCTTAAATCCGCAAGCCATTGTTAATAAGAAAGTGGAAAAGTCAATGAAGACAATGCTCCAGAAACTTTTCCACTTTCAATTATTTTCACCTATTTGGGTGAAAACATCCTTGCAGATGAGATGTACATATTCACAGGAAAACATACAATCTTTTGGCGGAATAAATTTCGCCGATAAAATCCTACGCAACACCGGTATCCATGATCACATGGGAAAAACCCTTGGCAACAGGGGTATCACGACCACTTAAGGTTACAGCGACCTTTTTCGCTCCTACCTCTCAATGGTGCTCTGCGGGGGGAATGTGCCGAAGACATCACCGAGCACCTAGCCAGGGAACTGTCATCTTTAAAGGGCTTCCCCGCCTTCTGCCGATACCCTGTTGCGCATGCAAAAAGAATTGGCCACCGAAAAGGAAACTTTTATTTCCAATTCGGGCACACAGCACGAGTTCAGTACCAACAAAAAGATGAACCAATTCATGCTGGGCCTGCTGTTGAAGACCGGGCAATTGTCGCCAAAGCACGATGGCCACGTTCTTGATTACGACAACCAGTTCATCCCCACCGGCAAATACGACTTGAAACGTAGCTATAAGAAAGGAGATGGCTACTTTCCCCGGATTGCGTCCATGGGAAACCTGCCCGTGTACATCGAGGGGTGCAACGGCAATAGCAATGTTAAGTACAAACAGGACCAAACCCCGCAAAGAACCTTCGAGGTTTTAGAAGAGGGCAAGATCAAGATAGCACACGGGCGCATGGACTGTGGCTCTTTTACCAAAGACGTTGTGTCCGTTCTGGAGGCCAACACTTCCTTTTTCTATGTGCGGGCACAACGCTGCACCAACCTGCACGAGATCGTAGCAGGCATCCATCATTGGCAAACCCGGGAAATAGGCCATAAGGAATACCAGCTGGCCTCTATCGAATACGCCCCCTTTGGTGGGCGAAAGGCCTACCGCTATGTGATAAGCCGCGAGAAAAAGACAAACGCACAGGGCAATCTATTCACGGGCAACGACTTTACCTCCAGGGCCATGATGACCAACAACCGGGAGATGACAGACTTGGAGGTGATCAATTTTTACAACGACAGGGGCAACAGCGAACGCTTGTTCGACGAGATGAACAATGACTTCCTTTGGAAAAAAATGCCCTTCTCGTTCTTGCAGGAAAACACGGTGTTTTTGATCATGATGGGGATCTGCCGAAACCTGTACCACTTCCTCACCGGGTTCATCAGTAAAAAACTGGATTTTATAAAACCAAATTACCGGTTGAAGAAGTTCATCTTCCGTTTTATGGCCGTGCCTGCAAAATGGATCAAAAGGGGGCGTCAATGGATACTCAAACCCTTCACAAACAGGGAATACCACCCCTTGCTAGAGTGACTGAAAACAGATTTCCACCACCTAGAGGAATGGCTTGCTCTTTAGTTAAATACCATCAATTGATAATCAAATACTTATAAAAAAAGGTACATACGGTCTTTCGGCATAGAACTAGAGGTTCTCGAGAACGTTTAAAATTTTAAAGAAGGACAAAAAACCATGGGCCAAAATCCCAAGGGGGAGAAAAAATAAGCTGGATCTCCCCCCCTCCAAACCTAAAAAAACCGTATTTTTCACACCAAATTTTTAACCTGCGGATTTATGGAGATACTATTCTTAATTCTCTCCAAAAAAACAATCAAGGCCTCCGGGAAGCCCCTTAGACAATTACGGGCAGACCTCAGGGAGATTAAAACCTCTATGAGGAATTAAATCCTTCGGCAGTAAACTCCATTTAAACGAAGTCCATGACTTCCAGTACCCACCCGTAAAATATTTCAACTAATAGGTTATTTGGGATAATTTTTATCATAAGGCGGCGTAAGGGCCGGTTTATCTTTCCTTGGTTTATCTTCAAGAAACACGCCTTCAAAGGTAGGTGCATTGTCCATACGATCACCTAGCATCCAATGGGTTTTCGGAATTCCATACCATTTTAATAAAGTGGCCGCGAATGAAGTGGAATCAAAAGGAATATCGCCAGCAGCCCTGAAAACTGTGTTTTTTTTAATCCAAGGGGAAACCAAGATGGCAGGGACCCTAGGTCCCAATATATCATACTTAAAACCATCTACTTTATCATTCGGCCAAGGTTTTTGAGCATAAGGCGGACTCACATGATCATAGATTCCCCCATTTTTAGAAAAAGTGACCACTAATAAAGTATCTTCCCAGTGTGGCCCAGATTGTATGGCCTCGTATATTTCGTTAAGCGCTACTTCCGCTGGGATTATATCGGCTCCCGGATGATAGGAAGTTGTGCCGTTTGGTGCGATCCAGACCGGTTCTAAAAAGCTAAAAGCCGGCAGGTCTCCATTTTTTGCTTGGATTTTGAAATTTTCAACAGTATCAAGATGGTTTTTGGGATTATTGTCAATACTGGGAACCTGCCCTTCCAGATATAAATGGTAAGTAAAGGGATAGCCATCCCATTCAATGGCATTATAAATTTTCCAATTACTTATCCCATGGCTCCATAGTACTTTCCAAATTGATTGACGATGCGGGAATTTGGCCCAGTATGCATAAGGATTTCCACCTTCCCATGTACCTAGCCGGTTTAGCGCCGATCCTGTTACCGCAAAGGCTCGGTTAATATCGGTTCCGCCCGGTACCGAACTAAACCATTCATCGCTAATCGCATAATTTTTTGCGAGTCCGTTTAAAACAGGTACCTGTTCTGGGCTGAAGCTTAGCATTACTTCGTGGTTGGCATTATTGCGCACAAAACCTCCCATATCTGGTGTTGCTTTACCGGGATAACCGGGTTTCCTTTCATAGAACATTTGCTCTAATCCATCTGCATTATTGTGAAAAGGATCCTGAAGTTGATCTGACAATACAATTTTGTCACTCAATTTCCCTTCATTGAACTTACTTTGGTGAACTTTTTTTTCACCATCTAGATTATAATACTTGCTATTAGCACCGTTGAATTCCCCTTCTTTTCCAACGAAAACAATTTCATTCTGATTTTTCCCGTAAAGCCAGCCACATATATTATCAAAAGATCGGCTTTCAACCATATAATGCACGATATGCTTTATTTTAGTGCGCATATAGCCGATACTGCCTTTTTCAGGTGGGGTTTCAGGGGATTGTGTTTTGGTTGAAAGGCTCAACAATGAAGCACTGCCCGCCATTTCTTGTGGAAGCTTTCCTTTTTTTACCAAATTATCCAAGGGTTTTTCTGAAGTAGGCTTAAAATCCCACAAGCTATAGGAAAGATCTCCAGAATGCCAGCACAGTAGCTTTCCATCAATCGCAACAATTTGATGATCTTTGGTGACCCCTTGCCATTCCCCTTTCCAAACTTCCGGGATAGAAAGTGGCGTTGGGTTTTGTGGATCAAAGCTCCAAATACGAAAAGTCCCATCGGGTAAGCGGTCCAGCACATAATTTCCTATAGGGATCAATTCATGTCCTGCCTGAATGGAAGGAAATGCTCCTTGGGAAGTATAAGGAGCAGGAAGAGGATCTGAACTTTTTGGGTTCAGAAAATTAGGATCAAAATTGAACAGCTCATAAGTGCCACGCCCTTCCCCTCCCACAAAAAACAATAAAAAATTGCCCATTGGAATAAGGTTTACTTCCTTTTGCTCATCTGGATTGTTGGAATAATGGTTTCTATATCCCCAGAACTTATTGATTTGCCAGGAACCTTCCTGTACAGATGTTCCCCCTAAAGGATCATTGCTCTTCACATCAAATTCATATAAGCGGTACGGGAAAGACTTTTTCTCATTTTTAGCTTCGCTTGGTCCCCATTCCAGTATATAGCCACCAATACTAATCAAACTGTGAGAAGATTTAATTACTGCTTTGTTATCCACCGGAACCTTGGTGAATAAAATGTCTTTTTTTAGATCGAATTTCCATAACCCATACTTATCCTGGGATTGGAACCTGTTAATTAGATAAATGCCCATATATTAATAATGTTTTTGATATTCAGCTTACATAAATGCAAGTTCGAGGGGGGAGATACAATAAAACTCTAGTCGTGGGGATGGAGTTAGATTATGTTAAATATAATATAAACTTTTATTAATTGCCCTGATAATATTTGTTAATTAAACCCTATATTTGAATGGATTTATCTGAAGATAAGTTAATTATGAAGCCTGATCTAAAACATGAAATGGATTGGCATCCATGTAAATCTATCCCCACTTTTTTTTAGCGCTTTTAAAAAAGGCAATTATAGCAGGCTCTTGTTTAGCTCTGCCCTTTTAGAATAGCAAAACCCCATAAATAAATTACTTGCTCATTTGTTTAAAAACATATTATAGAAAATCAATTATTAAAGTAGATGTTCAATTATTTTGGGTACGGTTCTAATATCAATTTAATTTCCCTCAATGCAAAGGGGGTTAAACCTCTATGTTCTGAAAAGGCTGTGTTAAAAGGCTGGAGATTAAAATTCAACGTAGAACACTGGTTTCGCCATGAAGGTGGGGTAGGAAATATAGAACCTGGAAATGCTGAAGATTTTGTGGAAGGCGTCCTCCATAAATGTGAAGACGAACACCTAGGGCATCTGGATTTAATGGAATCCTACGGAATAGGTTACACCCGAACTGAAGTAGAAGTAAAAACAAGCAATGCTGTTAAAAAAGCAATAACGTACATTGGCTTGGCGGATTATATAGATAACGAGTGCCTTCCCACAAGCCGGTATTTAAATATTATCATTGCCGGGGCTACAGAAGCAAAACTAAGTCCAACTTATCTTCAAAAACTGCGGTCGCAGCCTGTAAAAAGGATTGGAAATTATCCGGAATTCAGGCATCCGGCAACTAAAACTGCTGTATTTACTAAAGCCTCCCTAAATTCCAATAAAAACCTTACCGCTTTAGGTAGCGCTGTTTTTAACATGGAAAATTGCCGACCCAAATTGCGTTGTTTAATAGATTTGTTCGGCGGAAAGGATATGACCCTGTTCCATATAAAAAGGCACGATTCCAGTACTGGAAAGGAAAGCTTGGATGATTACCTCAGCGGAAATATTTCTGATGCTGCCAAAAATTACCTCAACACTTACTTGCACGAATATCAAAAAGAATTTGAATATATTGGGCGATACCTGTTCGATGAAGAAATATCCCGCTCTACAAAAACTATTAATCAATCAATTAAATTCACAAATATGAAGAATTATCACGATGCCATGCCACATGGTGAAATCAAGGAAATATTTAAGGATGTGTTTTTTGTCTCTGGAACCATGAAAAATGAATTTTTCGGCTCTATGTGGCAATTCAGTAGAAATATGACGGTGATTCGGGAAGACGGAAAGCTAAGCCTCATTAACACAGTAAGATTAAGCGAAGAAGGCCTGGCGGCTTTAGAAAAACTTGGCAGCATTGTAAATGTGGTGAGATTAGGGGATATGCACGGTGTGGACGATCCCTTTTATCTGGACAGGTACAACACTACATATTGGACGATTCCGGGGATGCGGGTGCCAGAGGGTGTAAAACCAGACAAGGAACTAAAAGAAGATGGGGAAATGCCTTTTAACAATGCTTCTTTTTTTGAATTTAAAACCACCAAAAGACCCGAGGGCATCATACGCCTAGATCGTGAAGGTGGGATCATGATCGCCTGCGACTCCTTACAAAACTGGACAGAACCAGACCAGTTTTTTGATAAAGGAACGGTGGAAACCATGACAAAAATGGACTTTTTTGTGCGGGCCAACCTAGGATTGGCATGGTTACATGAAAGTGAGCCAAAGCCTGTTGATTTTGAAAATCTTAAAAAAATCCCTTTTGAACATGCATTATGTGGTCATGGGTATCCTCTTGTAAACAATGCGGCAAAACAATACCATACCACCTTTAAACGAATGTTTAACGTTTGATCTATTTATATGGAGAATGTTGCACTAAGTAAATCATTATCAATTTCGGGATTTGTGCTGGAGCAGTTGCTTTTTGATTCCCCTCCGCACCTTATTTACAGGGCTAAAAGAAAAATGGACGATCGTGAGGTGATTATAAAAACCCTCAAGGATAAATTCCCAACAAGGGAAAATTTGGCCAGCCTCCAAAGGGAATACAGAATTGCCTCCAAACTTGATCTTGAAGGAACCATAACTGTTTACAGTCTTGAAAAGCTTGAAAATGGCAATCCGGCGATTGTTATGGAGCGCTTTGGGATCTCTTTATATGAATACACGAAATCTTTTGCCAATAAAACAATTCCTGTTACAAATTTCATTTCCATTGCTATTCCCCTTGTAAAAATCCTAGGGCAAGTACACGATTATAGCGTGATTCATAAAGACATAGTTCCCAGGAATATTTTGATAGATCCAAAAACCAAAAATCTTCGCATCACAGATTTTAGTGTTTCTTCTGAATTATCACGGGAACACCAAGGGAATATTCTTTCCAACCGGATAGAAGGCTCCCTTGCCTATATGTCCCCAGAGCAAACAGGAAGGATCAATCGGGATATCGATTATCGAACAGATTACTATTCCTTGGGGATCCTGTGCTATGAATTGTTAACTGGTCAATTGCCTTTTCAAGGTGAAGATGCACTAGAATGGGTTCACAACCATATTAGCAAACAACCCAAACAGCCACATGAAGTAAACCCAAAAATCCCCTCCCAGCTTTCAAAAATTGTATTGAAGCTCATAGCTAAAAATGCAGAAGACCGCTATCAAAGCAGTTTTGGTATTATTAGTGATTTGGAGGAATGCAGCGAAAAAATCCATAGCGGTTTATTCGATTTCAATTTTGAATTGGGACAGAGCGATATTTCACCGCAGTTCCAGATACCACAAAAACTTTATGGCCGTGAAAAGGAATTGGAAAAACTTTCTTCCTATTTTGAAAAGGTGCTGCTGGGGTCGTTGGAATTTTGCCTGGTTTCCGGTTATTCGGGGGTAGGGAAATCGGTTTTGGTACAGGAATTAGGACGTTCCATCGTTCAGGAAAAGGGATACCTAATTCAGGGAAAATTTGAGCAATTTAGGCAAAATGCTGCCTACACTGCGCTGGCAAATGCATTTCGGGATTTGATCAATCAAATTCTAGGGGAACCTGCAAATAGGTTACAGCATTGGAAAAAAAACCTCCTAAAAGTACTCGGCAATAACGGACAACTAATGGTTGATCTTGTGCCGGAGCTGGAATTGATTATCGGTCCACAGAAACCGCTAGGCAAGCTTCCTCCTACCAAGGCGCAAAATCGTTTTACAATGGTTTTCACAAGTTTCCTAAAGGTATTTACCAAGAAAGAACATCCCCTAGTGATTTTTCTGGATGATTTGCAATGGAGCGATGTACCAACCCTAAACCTTATCAGTAAATTAATGGCATTGCAGGACCTGGGCCATCTTTTCCTTATAGGGGCATACAGGGACAATGAAGTAGATACCACACATCCGTTACTCCTTACATTAGGGGAAATAGAAAATTATAGATATGTAGAACGTATTTCACTAGCGCCATTGAAAAAAAATGCGGTTGTCCAAATTATTAAGGACACGCTACACTGCCATGAAGAAAATTCTCGCAAGTTGGGAAAGATTTTATTCGAAAAGACAGGGGGAAATCCCTTTTTTACAATTGAATTGCTCAAAAATTTACATGAACGAGAGGTGATTTCATTCAATTCCAGCAATGGCTGTTGGGATTGGGATATAAATAAAATAAAAGAGGTTGGCCACAGTGATAATGTGATCGATTTTCTTGTTATAGGCTTTAAAATGCTACCGGGGCTCACTCAGCAGGCACTTAAAATGGCAGCATGTATTGGTGCAAGCTTCGATTTAAAGACCTTGTCCATTATTATGGAACAATCTATGGAAACTACTGCTTCCGATCTATACGAAGCACTAAAATCAAATAGTATCGTTCCACTGGACGAATCTTATAAATTTATAGGGATGGATTCATATTCGGTAGATCCTTCTTTCAATCTATTAGGTCCAGATAGCCTAAACCCCACGTATAAATTTCAGCATGACCGCTTGCAACAAGCAGCCTATAGCATGATTTCCTTGGATAAAAGAAAAGCAGTGCACCTTTCTATTGGCAGGTTGATTTTAAAACACAAAGGGGAAAAGGAAATTGGCGATAGCCTCCTGCAAATAGTTGACCACCTTAATGAGGGGCGGGCCCTGCTTACCACGGCGAAGGAAAAAACAAGGCTTGCCTCCCTAAACCTTGAGGCCGGGATAAAAGCTAAAAGTTCTTCAGCCTATGGGGCTTCGCTCGAATATTTAAAAGTTGGATATGAACTGCTTGATGATATTGGCTGGCACAAGAATTTTGATCTCTGCTGGAAACTCAGTCTGGAAATCCAACAGTGCTATTATTTAACCGGGGAATGGGAAATCGCCGATAAATGGATAGATTTAATGCTGAAAAATGCCAAAACCGATCTCCAAAAAGGAACGGTACTTTCGGCAAGGACCAGACAGTATGCCACAATCGGCAAGATGAAAGAATCTATTGTTGCAGCTTATGAGGGGCTTTCTATCCTAGGCTTTGACTTTTTGAACAATCCAACCCAAACCAATATAGAAGAAGAAGTACAGCAAATAAAAGAGCAATTAAACGGAAGGGAAATTGCCTCGCTCACCCGCCTACCAATCATGAGCGACGAAAAAGCCAAAAATGCCAATAAGTTGCTCATGGAAATTTTTCCTGCGGCATTTTTATCGGGCAGTGGGGTGATGTTCCCATACCTTGTTCTTAAATCGGTGAATATTGCCCTAAAATTTGGCAATAGCCCGGAATCTGCGTTTGCGTATGCGGGCTACGGAATGATTTTATGTGGGTATTTTAATGATACCGCCAAAGGATACAGATATGGCAAACTGGGGGTGGACTTAATAGAACAATTTGAAGATATTTCGCTTAAATCCCGGGTTATGTATGTTTACACCATGTTTGTGCACCACTGGAGCAATCACTGGTCTACCATGACCCCTTGGTTTCACAAAGGTATTGAGGCCGGGTACCAATCTGGTGACCTTCTGTATTTGGCTTACAGCGCTCAAGATTGTATTATCTGGGATCCCAAACTAGACTTGGAAACTGCTTCCCGGGAACAACGCAAGTTCTTGATGATAGTAAAGGAATGTGATTACCAGGATAGTTATGACTCTGGAACGCTTTTCCTACAGATGCAGCTTAATTTTCAAGGACTTACCAAGGAAAAATTCAGTCTTTCCAACGAAGATTTTGATGAAACCTTCTGTGTGGAAGGAATGCTGGAACGAAAGTTTATGACGGGAATTTCAAATTATAATATTTATAAATCTGAAATTCATTTGCTTTATAACGATCCTGAAGGTGCTTATAAATATGTTCAAGAGCAGGATAAAATGATGGCTTCTGTAATGGCTTTGCCGCAAGTGGTTCGGTTTCACATAGTATCCTTTTTGGTGCGCTCGTCCTTATATGCAAAATCTTCTGAAAAAGAAAAGGAAGTTTTAATGGCAAAGATGAAGGAAAGTTTGGCGAATATCAGTTTATGGTCCAAACAATGCGAAGCTAATTTCGAACACCTCCGTTTACTAATGGAAGCTGAAATGGCCGGAATTTCAGGGGATTTGAATAAAACCTTACAATATTATGAGGCCTCTATAGCAATGGCCGGAAAGCACCATTTTACCCGCGATGCAGCCATGGCAAATGAAAGGACTGCACTTCTATTGATCAATCTTGGAATTCCAAAGGCTGCCGAAGGCTATCTCCAAGCCGCCTATTATTTGTTTTACCGCTGGGGCGCCCATCGAAAAGGTTCTCAATTACTGGAAGATTACGCAGAAATTTTAAACACGGCAATTGCTGTTCCAGGAAATGCTCCCAAACGCAACCATAATGCCCCTCCCTTGAAAGCGAACAGCTTTGGTATAGAGCAAATAGATATGAAATCGGTATTTAAAGCTTCCCAGATAATTTCAGGGGAATTGGTTCTGGAAAAACTACTTGAAGCCACGCTACAGTTATTAGTTGAAAATTCCGGGGCCGGGAAAGGTATCCTACTGGAACGGCAGAACGGTAAAAATTTAGTCCTTGCCATGATTGATTTCAACAAAACAAAGAAACCAGTAAAAAACAGCCAGATCAAGGATACTGGTAACCTTGACATTCCTCATACCCTTATCAACACCGCCTTCAGAACGAATGAAAGTATTGTACTGGATAATGCTTCGGCGATAAACCCGTATTCTTCAGATCCTTATATAAAATCGGCTAAACCATTATCCATTCTATGTGTGCCATTACCTACCCGTGGAGGGCAAATATTAGCGGTATATTTGGAGAACAACCTAACACGCAGTGTATTTACAGAAGATAGGGTGAACCTTATCAAGTTGCTTACGGGCCAGGCCAGTATTTCCATTGAGAACGCTAAAATTTATGAGGCACAGCAAACCTTGCTTAAGGCACAGCAAAGATTTGTTCCTATTCAGTTCTTAAAGAAACTCGGGCATGAAGACATAGCCAATGTGAAGCTTGGCGAATCGGTTTCTATGGAAATGAGCGTTTTGTTCTCAGACCTTAGGGATTTTACACCCTTGGTAGAGCAATTATCACCCCAGGAAGTAATTGAATTATTGAATAAATATTTTTCAGAAATTGGACTTTCCATAGCAGCATCGGGAGGGTTTATAGATTCTTATGCCGGGGATGAAGTAATGGCACTTTTTGCCATTCCACCGCAACAAGCAGTAAGAGCTGGTATTAAAATGTACGGGGCATTAAAAAAATTCAATAAAAATTCTGGATTAAACCTTAAAATGGGCATTGGCATGAACACGGGCCCACTTGTGTTGGGAACCATGGGTGGTGCCGGCAGGATGCAGTGCTCGGTATTAGGGGATACCGTAAACCTGGCTTCCAGAATAGAGCAACTTACCAAGTTTTATGGAGCACGGTTTTTAATTGGGGAAAACACCTTTCTAAATATAGATAGAAAAGAGGATTTTTCGCTTAGGCTTATAGATCGGGTAGCGGTGAAAGGAAAAGGAAAAGCAGTTAGGCTATATGAAGTTTTGGATGTTGAAAGCAAGAAGGCAAGGTTGCAAAAAGAGGCTTCTGTAAAGCCACTCGAACTCGGGATGCAGGCCTATTATAATCAAGAATTTGGAGAGGCATTTAAAATATTTAATGAGGGAAGCCTAAACAATCCAGTGGATAGGGTTTTTGCCATTTTTAAGGAGCGCTCAAATAATTACAGGAGCAATCCCCCGGGTGCCAATTGGCAGGGATTTGATATATTTACCAGTAAATAACTGAAATTCAACTAATAAAAATATTTTGCGCCTTCTTTTTCATACCTTAAGGCGGCGCTTTAAATACAAAAAGTTCCAACTCCCCTCCCCCACAACGATTTTAATTCTAATCCGTCTTTAATATGAATTCAGTGAGAATAGGTTTTGTGATAGACCCTATTGCGTTTATAAATCCAAAAAAAGATACAAGCCTAGCAATTATGTTAGAAGCCCAGGCCAGGGGATGGACTGTTTTTTATATGGAACTGAAGCATCTGTATCTGGAAGATGGGAATGCAAAAGCCATAATGCATGCGATTAGCCTAAGTGATGATCCTAAAAACTGGTTTAAAATAACCGGAACCGAAACTGGAAACCTGGGCACATTAGACCTTTTGTTCATGCGAAAAGACCCGCCTTTTGATACCGAATATATCATTGCCACCTATATTCTGGAAAAAGCTGAAGAACAGGGCGCCATGGTCATTAACAAACCGCAGGGGTTAAGGGATGCCAACGAAAAAATATTTACTTCTTGGTTTCCCCAATGCTGTCCACCAGCACTTCTAACCCGGTCTGGGGACGCAATCAGGGATTTTTTAAAAAAACACCAAAAAATTGTAATAAAACCCACAGGTAAAATGGGTGGTAAATCCATCTTCGTTTTGATGAATGGTGATCCCAATGTGAATGTGATTATAGAAGAAGTTTCTAAAAACGGCAAAGAATATGTACAGGTCCAGAAGTATATCCCAGAAATTTCCAAAACCGGGGATAAAAGGATTTTATTGATAAATGGGATACCAGTGGAATATGGCCTTGCCAGGTTTCCTTCAAAAAATGATCACCGTGGAAATTTAGCTGCCGGAGCTACCGGAAAAGGATTTGAATTATCCAAGAATGACCGGTGGATCTGTTCGCAAATCGCACCTAGCCTAGTAAAAAAAGGACTCCTGTTCGTGGGCATCGATGTGATTGGGGATTATTTAACCGAAATTAACGTGACCAGTCCCACCTGCATTCGGGAAATAGATAAGGAATTCGATATAAATATCGCTTCCCGCCTATTGGACCTTTTACATAAAAACTCAAGTAAATGATAGCACCGCTAAACAATCAAGAAAACAAACCCATCGACTGGTGGTTTATATATAAACTGCCTATGAATACAGGGCCGAAAAAAGATACTACTGGTTTCGAGTTTTTGTACTGTGATTCAACTTCCAAACAGGGGCTTTCTCTGTCGCCGGTTTCTTTGGACCACGAACAATCTGCCCTGGCACTCACCTTAAATCAAATATTTTCAGGGGAACCAGATGTAGGCTATGTACTTTGGAATGACGAAATTCCACCTACTGCATCGGTTATAAAACCCAAAAACAATGAAGGAAAAGGACATAGCAAAGGGGTTTTAGCATTTTCCAAAAAAAACAATTGCGGGTTTTATTTACTTCATTCCACTCCCAGATTTCCTGCGGAAGGGATTGTAGAATTACCAGAAGATGAAAAAAGGTTTGGACAAACCTATATATGCTTTTCACTTAAAGATTACGCTGAAGCGAATAAACTTGCAAGCGTGCTTTTGCTGCAAAATGAAGCTCAGGTGTATGCAAAGCATTTGCCCGAAGTTGGAACTGAAGAAGCAATCTTTAAACTGGCCAATAACAATAAGTTTGAAACCCCAGTAGCTCCTTCGATATTAAATTTGAAAACAATTAGTGGTTTTGAATTTACCCATATTGCTAAAAACAAACATTGGAGCGAACCTGTGAAACCTGCAACCATAGGAAAGGATTTTTGGAAAGACCTGGTAGGCCCAAGCCTGAAATGCAATCTGGATGTTGAGACCTGGAGGCGCGGACTGGTATTTGGGGATATAGATCCAGACAAAAAAGAAAATACCAAAGATGATGTGGATATAGATTTGACCATAATTGGCTTACCGGGCTATAACTGGGCCTACACCAAAGATCACGCTAAATGGGGAATATCTGTAAAAATTGAAGAATCCCATATCATTGTTTCTGACCTTAACCGCCAGCTCAGCCAATGCAAGCGTGGCGGTGGCGCGGTGGTTTTTAACCATCCTGGCTTATGGAAATCATTAGACGCTATTCAGGTTACAGAAAAGAATCTTGAAACCAATCCTCATATAGACAAATCTTAAAGGAGGATGATGACCGTAAAACCACTAACCCGGGATGTATGTAGAAAATATTTGGAAGGCCTCATTTTTGGCTCTTCCAGTTTTCCAAACCCTGAAATCCCGGGAAAAAAAATTGGACTAATGGGAATAGAACTGGAGGTCTTTCCATATAAAATTTCCAATGGGAAAATTAAGGGGGTTAAGTGTGAAGGGGATAAGGATAATCTTAGGAATATTCTTATAAAAGTTTCAGAAGAATTTGGCGGCAATGCAATTTATGAAGATGAGGAGAAGGAAAACCATCTGCTTAAAAAAATTGAATTTCCCAATGGCGATAATTTTCAATTTGAGCCGGGATGCCAGATTGAGATATGTATCAATCCCTGCAAAAACCTTAGTGAGCTAGAGTCTAGGATTATTTTCCTACAATCCCTTCTATTAAAAATAACCAGCGAATATGGAATTCATTTTGCCCAACATGGAACCAATCCCTGGTTTGGGACCGAGGAAATAGGATTACAAATTCCTAAGCAACGGTACCTGAATTTGCAAAACTATCTTGATAAAATTAGTCCGTTTGGTAGAAAGATGATGCGTTTAACAGGCTCACTACAAGTTAACCTGGATTTAGGCCGGGACGAAGAAACCCGCATAAAACGGATTGTCACGGCAAACCTGCTAAGCCCTATCGCAACCGCTATTTTTTCAAACTCCCCTATTACTGCGGGTAAGAAAAATGGCTTTAAATCATTTCGAAGTTATATTTGGCAACAACTCGACCCTAAAAGGACAGGTCTCCTTCCCTTGGAAGGAGTTATTAAATCTTGGAAAAAAGAAGAAGTTGTAGAAGCATATTTAAATTTCTCACTTAACGCACCGCTAATTTATGTACAGAAAAAACCTGAAATCAGCTTAGCTTCAGAATATACTTTTAACTACTGGTTGGATCATCCAATACATAATCATGTCCCGGATATTACCGATTTCGATAATCATTTGTCTTTGCTTTTTCCGGAAGTACGTTTAAGGAAGTATCTGGAAATTCGTTCTGTGGATGCACCTCCAAAAGAGTGGCAAATGATTCCTGTATATTTTTACACAGGGCTTTTATATAACAATTCGCACCTGGATAAAACACTCGATTTATTAATTCCGAAGCAAAGAATAATTGAAAAACTGCTGGTAGAATCTGCAAGCGGATTTAAAAATGATAATTTATACCTTCTTGCAAAAGAAATAATGCAGCTGGCTATTGAAGCGTTTTCAGGATTACCTCCAAATTTTAAATATGAAAATCAGGTTGAAATAATGATTTCCTTCTATAAAAAATATACCTCCAAAAGAAGATGTTTTGCAGACGATTCCATTCAGTTGTTTAATAAAAATAATAAGCTAACTTATTGATTTAAAGCGCTATATTGTATATCGCTTACTTTTTAACTTTAAAATACTTTCAATGGATCAAAATACCCTTTTACAAAAAGTTTTGGACAACGTAAAATCTTCAAAGAAACTGCCCATAGTGGTTTTTGATCTAGATGATACCTTGTTTTCCACAGCCCGAAGAAATTTAACCATAATTCAGAATTTTAGCTGTGATCAGGGAGGGGCATATCCAGATTTTGCGCAGATCGCTTCCAAATTAAAACTTGAAGATATGAACTGGAGCGTTACCACGGCTCTGGAAAAAGCGGGTTTATCTTCCACTAGTGCATCCATAAAACCTTTTATAGGGTACTGGGGTTCCACCTTTTTTACGAATGGGTATGATGCGTTGGACCTTCCAAATCCGGGAGCCGTAGATTTTGCAAATGCCTGCCATGATGCAGGTGCGCTCTTATATTACCTTACCGGGAGGGCGGTTGGGGATCGCGGTTTAAATAACGGCATGGGTCAGGGCACCACCCTTGCATTAACCAATCGCGGATTCCCATTTTGGCGGGGACGTTGTGAACTAAACCTCAAAACAAATCCAAAAGAGCAGGATTTCGAATACAAGGCCCGAGCCTTGACCGATATAAAATCATTACAAGGAAATGTAGTGGCTACTTTTGATAATGAACCTTCCAACTGCGCCATGTTTTACCAGCATTTCCCAGATGCACTTAACTTTTGGGTAAAAACCACCTGGAACCCACTGGACAAATCCCCTACCGATACGCTCTACACAATTTCTGATTTTTCACGAACCACAAAACAAAAACAATAAAATGGCTTCAATAGAATATACTTTGGGTTTTGCAAAACAGTTGGGAGAATTATTCCCACCTGCAAAATATGCAAATGCAAATTTGAATTTTAAAACTTTAGAAGATGTAATTGAACATTACACTAAAAATTCACTTGCTGCAGATGGGATCGCGGCATCTAAAGTGGAGGTAACACTTAAAGAAAACCAGTATAAAATTCATATTGATGGCGCAGCCGAAAATGAGGTGCTTCAAAAATTTTCTGAAAGGCATATCCAAGTATTCAGTAAAGATTATGCGCAAAAAGCCGTCCGAGGAATGGAGCTTTTAAAAGAAATGGGGGTTTGGAACCCTATGGAAGGGTATCATGTAAACCGAAACCCTGGCGATGGGGAATCTAAATGGAAGTTGTTTCCACCTTTAGGCCTGAATATTATCGGTCAAAAAGGAATGCTTTTGATGCATTACCCGCCTTGGGCAGTATTGCAGGCTGGAACTTTTGATAATGCGATGACGATGCAGCGCTGGAGCAGGATTTTAAGTCACGCTGGTGTAGATAAAAAAGACTTGGGAAAGTATAAAACCTTTATCGATGTGAATCCTATCGCGGCTCCAGGTTCTGGGGAAAGTGAGTATCCCAATGATTATTTCCCAATCATGATGGCTTCCGGATTTTTTGACGGCCCTCAGGATCGGGATTATATCAAATCCATGCTGGAACTTTTTCTAAATCCGCCAGACCTTTCGAGCAATAGCAAGCATACATTGCCCTTATTAATTTGTGGTTCGCCACTCTACGATCCGCAAGCGCCGGGCTGGTTTAAGGTAGCTTATAAAGATATCCTTCCCCAGGATGAAAATGGAATTCCGCAGGTAAATGTATTGCAGGTTGGGAAATTTAAAATCAGGCCCAATTCTAAAAAAGAAACACCCTACCTAATTGGAAACCATATGATAGCTGCTGGGGTAACAGGTAGATGTACCAAGGATCCTTCCAAAATTCCAGATATGAGGCAATATGAAGCGCAAGACCTGGTAGCTGCAACCTTTTTAAAGCTCTATGCAGATACCCCAGATTTAGATCCTAAAACAGCCAAAGAACGAGCCTGTATGCGCTGGTTTGGAAATAAAGCAGGAGAAGGAGCACCGCAACCAAAAGATAAGACCGATGCCGAGACTATTTGCGCCCTAGCACAAATGGACTTGTTTTTTGATCCCACGCCAATACCCCATCCTAAATACACATTTGAAGAAGCTGTAAAACGTTGTAAAGAAGCAAGCCAGAAAAACAATCCCTGTGCAGATAATATCAAACCCGCAAATCGGTAGTTATTCTATATAATTTAAAAGGGAAATACGGGAATTTTCTGGATTTCAATTTTCTATAGGCTGGTATTCGAAGAGTTACACCCTCATTTCGCTCTTAAAAATTTGGACATACAAAGACATTCAAAAAATTAGGATTTTTTGAAATTGAAAATTTAACCCTGAAAATCCTCTTCAGAATCAATACTTAAGAGTGGTCTACTGGCTTAAAAGAAATTTGAGAAGACGAAGCATCCTGTGGCACTTGTATCTCTACTTTATTAGATTCATACTCGGCATTGGCATCACTTCTGGATTTCATCCAACTAATAAGCACCAAAGAAGCTACAACGGCAACTGCGATAATTCTAAGTAATTCATTTTTCATATTTGTTAATTTATTGGTTACAAATCTATAGCCATTAACAAAATATAATCGGTAGGATAAATACAGTAATTTTAAAGTAAACCTGAGGGCATCAGCAATAAAAACAGTTCTTATTGCTTGATAATCAAATATATAAAAATTATTTTAGATTCCAACCAATACGGCAATCGATTATTCCATAAATTGAAGATTGTGAATAAGTTCTAGGCCAGAATAGCTTAATATTGTATTCAGAACAAAAAATTTCCCTTCTCAAATATTCCTTCTTTCAGTAATAGCAAGTAGCACAAAGGTATTATTTAGACATTTGGTGCTCATTCAAATAAAATTCACAGCACATAAATTAAGGTAAGGTTATTAACAAAATATGAGTATTCTTTAGCAAGTGTACATATATTTATTCTAATGGCACCAAAGTTATCATTCATTTCAATAAGAGTTGTAAACCTAGCTTTGTTTCCCCTAATCCTATGAACTCAATAATTTGGTTGTACTTTTGCACAAATAAAAACTACTGAAATTTCTTCAGCCAGTACAAATTATAAGCGCATGCCATTTAAAAAACTAAACACACCTTTAAAAGAAGCCCTTGAACGTCTAGAAATTGAAACTCCTACCCCATTTCAGAAAAAAAGTATTTCAAAAATAAAGAGTGGTGCTAATTTTTATGGAATCGCTCCAGAAGGTGCAGGTAAGACAACTGCCATGATTATAAGTACCATTCAAAAACTTAAGTCTGAAGCTTATATGGATGCTCCCAGGGCATTGATCTACGTGAAGGACAAAGAATCGGCTTTGGAATTGGAACAAAAATTCAAAGCGTTCACAAGATATATGGACCTCAGGATTTACTGCGCCTACGATGAGCAAAATATAGATCATCAAAAAGATGACATTTATGCTGGTGTAGATATTGTGATCGCCACTCCAAGCAGGATAAATAAATTATTTTCCATTACTGGTATTCATTTAGGGGAATTACAATTATTAATCTTAGAGGATGCTGAAATTTTGGTGAAGCGCAGCTTTAATCATGATATCTACAGAATAACCCAAAGTATTAATAAATGCCAGTATTTGGTGTTTGCCGAAAGTTGGGATGCCCGGTTAGAAAAGTTACAAGATACATTTATGACCAATGCAGTAACGACGGTTACAATGAAAGGCAGCACCATTTAAAGTTTTACGCACAGAATACTGGTACATTATGACTGTGGACATCTCCAAATGTGTAAACTACAGAAATTTGATTATGGGATTTTAGAGTATGAAACTGAGTCCTGCGTTTGCGCTATTATTTAAATCGACAAAACTTCTCAGCATAGTGTGCGTTTTTCTACAGCAGCATCTACACCTTCTTTGGATAAATGTGTGAATACACTTTGAATTAAAGCGAATATTTATATGACAAAAAACATAATTATCCTTTGGGTTCAAACATTAATTGGAACCTGATTTGGTTACCGCCATATTTCAGTTTTAACTATCACAATACTTCTAAATTGGTTTTTCAAACAAAAAAGAAAGAAAAATACGCTGTTTTTTGTAATCCAAGAAAAGTTTTTCGTCGTATATCTTATATCATACCCAAAGAACTATAATCAAATAATTATAAATCGTATGTTCATAAACCTTTTAGTTCTTTACAATACGAAAATTAATTTCTATTTATGAAAAGTGCCCCTATCTTATTTGCTTTTTTAATATGTATCATTTTTACTTCTTGCCAAACAAAAGAAGCTGTAAATATTGCTGGTAGTACGTCTGTACTGCCTATTATTTCTATCGCGGCAGAAGAATTCAGAAAAAACAATCCAGAACTCACTATTATTGTAAATGGGGGAGGATCTGGAGTGGGCGTGAATCAGTTAGGGGAAGGAAAAATAAATATAGGAATGGTTTCCAGAGACATTACTCAAGAGGAGATCAGTGCTTATCCAAATATTAACTTTAATCCAATCTCTATAGGGAAAGATGCTGTAGTTCCTGTTATTTCTTCTGAAATATATAACTATGGGATTACTTCACTTACCTTAGAACAAATAGCTAAAATCTATCGAGGGGAAGTTAGAAATTGGAACAAGCTAGGAGGACCAGACAAAGAAATACTTGTAATAGACAAGGAAGCTTCCAGAGGGACCAGACATGTCTTTATGGAAATTGTTTTAGGTGATAAGGAAGCAATTGCAGCCGGAACAGATCTTGTACTTGGTTCGAATAATGAAGAACAAACGGCTATAGTGCAAAGTGATGCAGCAATTGGAATGCTATCCAATGCTTGGCTAAATGAAGATGTAAAAGGCCTAAATATTAAAATGTTGGACGGAACCATAATAGAGCCAACTTTAAATAATATAATCAATAATAAATTTCCTATCACAAGAGATCTATTAATTGTTACAAATGGAAAACCAGCAGGTGCTGTTAAGTATTTTATTGAGTACCTTTTGAGTTCTGAAGGACAAAAAATTGTGGAAGAAGCTGGCTATGTTGGGATCAACCAATAAGATCGGAAAATATTATGTTTATGGAAGTACTTTAATTAGTGCTTTTGTGGTATGCTTAATCTTTACAATACTGCTTATAAATAGCTGGGATGCCATTACCACAATTGGTTTAGAATTACTTGGTCTCCAGTGGAATCCCGCAATCGGCGAATTTGGTATTATTCCCATGATATTTGGAACTTTGGTTGTCACCTTTATTTCACTTATAATAGCAGTACCCTTAGGGATTTATACAGCTGTTTTTACTAGCGAAATTTTACCTTCTAAATATAGATTTGTTGTCAAGTCGCTATTAGAACTATTGGCAGGGATTCCATCGATTATTTTTGGCCTAATTGGAATTGCATTTTTCAGTATTTGGATTCAGGATATTTTCGATTTACAAACCGGTAGAACTATTCTTACTGCAGGAATACTATTATCAATAATGATCCTTCCTACCATGATCACACTAACAGATGATGCTTTTCATAATATTCCCGATAAATACCGGGAAACGGCTAAAGGTCTTGGATTGTATAAATTTGAGATTATAAAAGAAATATTGCTCCCTATAGCAAAACCGGATCTTAAAGGAGCTGTTCTTTTGGCTTTTGGAAGAGCACTTGGAGAAACAATGGCTGTAATGCTTGTTATTGGAAGTATAGATAGAATCCCTGATCCTATCTATAATTGGCTGTCTCCAGGGCAAACAATTACTTCTAAACTAGGAAGGGAGATCGCTGAAACCTCTTTTGGTTCGGTGCATTTTAGTGCCATGATCTTTATGGGTTTATTGCTATTTATGTTGGTTCTTATACTTACCATACTATCTCAGAATTCTTTAAAATCAACCGGACGATTGTATGAATAGAAAATTGCGAAATAAACTGTTTTATGCATCCGTAGGCCTCTCGGTAGTTTTATGCAGCCTTATTCTTTCTTTTCTATTCGGTATTATAATTTGGAACGGGTTGCCAGCAATTTCATTGGATTTCATAACGAATTCTTCTACTGAATTTGGAGCATCGGGAGGGATTGTCTATCAGATCTTCGGAAGTATTCTTCTAATTATTTTCGCTGCTTTAATTTGTTTGCCAATTGCATTGGGAACTGCTATTTATAAAAGTGAATATTTGAGGAATGAAACATTGCACAAAGTAATCAATACGCTCATCTATAGTTTAAATGGTATTCCTTCAGTTATTTTTGGAATCTTCGGACTTATATTTTTTGTGAATCTATTAAATATGGGAATTTCTTGGTTTGTAGGTTCCATCATCTTATCAATGATGATCCTTCCAACAGTAACATTATCCACTTATCAATCCTTGAATAGTATTCCTACCGTTTACCGGGAAAGTTCTTCAGCATTAGGTCTTAATAAATGGCAAGTAATTGCACAGGTGATTTTACCACAAGGCTTTAGTGGTGCTGTTACAGGCTTATTAATTGGGATTGCTCGGGCAATTGGTGAAACTGCACCTATCATGTTTATAGCCACAGCATTCTCGGGTGTGGAATTACCAAGTTCTTTTTTAGAGCCCGTATCTACCTTACCCACTCATATTTTGGCCCTTGCACAACAAGCTACAAATCCCGCAGCATTACAAAATGCTTGGGGGGCAAGTTTAGTTTTGGTCATACTTGTAATAATTTTTAGTATCTCGGCACTTTTTATTAGATTAAGACATCAAACCATATCAAAAAGATAATGGCAGAAAAAGCACTAAACCAGAATTTATCGGTAGTTGGAAAAACGCAGAAAGAAATCATTGAAATTAAGAATTTCCAGGTATGGATCAATGAAAACCATATTTTAGATAACATAGATCTTTCTATTCCAAAAAATGAGATTACTTGTATTATCGGGCCTTCAGGAAGTGGAAAATCTACACTTATAAGAAGTATAAATAGAATTAATGACGAAGTTTCCGGAATAGACACACAGGGTGAGATCCTTTTCAACGGACTATCCATCAATGAGAAAGATATAGACGTAGCACAATTAAGGACTAAAATAGGGATGGTGTTTCAAAAACCCTGTATTTTTCCAAAATCCATAAAAGAAAATGTGCTCTTTGGAATCCAACACATAAAAAAACTCAGCAAGCTTGAAAAGTTGCAAATTGCTGAAGAAAATTTAAAAGCTGTATCGCTTTGGAAAGAGGTCGCACATAGATTAAATGATAAAGCTATATCGTTATCTGTTGGGCAGCAACAACGCTTATGTATTGCAAGAACATTAGCTATAAAACCAGAAGTTATTTTACTGGATGAGCCTACTTCTTCATTAGACCCGGTATCTACAAGAGCTATCGAAGACATGATGGTGGAATTGAAAGAAGATTACACAATTGTATTTGTTACTCATAATATTCAACAAGCAAAAAGGATCGCAGATAATATAGTATTTATTTGTGATGGAAAATTGATAGAACAAGGTCCAGCATCCAAGCTTTTTTCCTGTCCTGCTAATATTCAAACAAAAACCTATTTAACCGATGAATATTGTGAATGCCAACAATGCTAGCTTATGAGTAAATTTTAAAAATGAGATCCTTTTAGAGAATAATAGTGTCCTATTAAGATCTTTGAAAAAAGAAGGTATTTCCCTTCTAAAAGTATTTTCCCTGAATGAACCAGAACTTTGGAAGTATTCATTAACTCCGGCTGATGGTTTGGAAAATCTGAAGAATTATATAGATCGAGCATTGAAAGAAAAAGAACTAAAAACTTCGTATCCTTTTGTTGTATTGGATAAGCGCACAAACAAAATTGCAGGATCAACCCGTTTTTACGACTATAGAAAAGCTCATTGCACCATCCAATTAGGATATACTTGGTATGGAAAAGAGTTTCAGGGTACAGGTTTAAATAAAAATTGTAAGTTTCTTTTACTTCAATGCGCTTTCGAAACAATGAAACTAGAGCGTGTGGAATATAGCGCTGATGCCAAAAATGCTAAAAGTATTGGCTGTGTAAAACAAGGCATTCTCCGTAGTAATTGTACCGCTCCAAAAGGTCGCAGAGATAGTATGGTACTTATATTTTACGAGAAGAGCGGTTTTCAAAATAACAAAATTCTTGAAACCGCCTATCCTCCGGAGCAAGCCGTAGGGGTATTTCGCTCCCCGATATATCGGGGTCATTTTGGGTGCAGGGACCAAAAACCGAAATTTTATATTTTGCCTCCCCAGAAGCTGCCGAAAAAGGCAGTTCCGACCTTTCCTTAAGAGAGGTAAATAGAAAACCCCGAGGCAGAGCCGTCGGGGAATTTTTAGATTACATCTTGATCACTTTAACATAAGAGATCTGTCCAAAACTATTTTTCACCTCAACAATGTAAAGTCCGGATACGTAGGAATTCATATTTAAAGAATAAGTCACCTCTCCTTTTTTCACTAAAACCTTATCAGTTTTAATAACATTTCCTCCAAGATCATAAACGGTTAAATACGACTGACCATTTTTAAAATTCTTAAGAGTAATCGTGGTTTCATCAACTACTGGGTTAGGTACTGCGTTTAAAGAAACTTCACTTCCTTTACAAGTTCCCATAACTGCTCCTTTTCTAAGCATTGCAGGAACTGCATTTTTAGAGACAAAAATACTATTTCCATTTTGGCAAATCTGTACCATGTTTGGATTGTTTTTAGCAGATGTTTCTTCATCCTTTAAGATCATCCTTACTGAAACCGGGAAATGATCTGAAGCTGTGGTAGTATATTCACTATCATAATATTCGTAATGCACCCTAGCACTACCATCCACAAAATTATCGGACAATTCTGTGGTTACCATGATGTGATCTATCATATTTTCCCTAAAGGCATACGATCTAAATCCTTGTTCGCTTAAAATAGCGGTTAAAATGTTATAATTTTTAGTGTCATTTCCATAAACTTGATAGGTAGATTCCGTAGAATTAACGCCATCTGCGACGGTTACATCCACATCGTCATTATAATCACCAAGGATCATTACATTCTTGTCTGAATAATACATGTCCAAAGAATCCTTCAATATGCCCACATCATATTTTCGCATATCATAGCGGGATTGAGAATTGGTACTACCATTGGCTCTTGCGTGCAATCCTACAAAATTGATGTTTTTTGTCTGTCCATTCAAATTCACATCGGCTTCCATCATAAATGGTAATCTTCCACTCGCATAAAATCTATCGGCGCTTTCAGGATAATCTGCAAGTAAAGATCCATCCCCATCATAATAGGGGTGTACAGATGTAAACATTGCTCTAGTAGATTTTACTGAAACCACATCGGTTCTATAAATAAATCCAATTTTTTGTCCTCCGGGAGAATCGGGATATGAGGTAGCATTGGAAAGTACATAATCATAACCTTCCATTTCAGAAACCATTTGTCCAAACAACACATCATCAGCGATCTCTTCAACGCCAATAATATCGGCATCTAGATCCAATAAAATCGTTTTCACTTTGTTTTTCTGAATTTCATCTGAATTAGGATTATTGTAAACAGGAGTATTAGCTTCATCACCAAACCATTCAATATTCCAAGTAACCACATCTAAAGTAAGGTCCTTGGAAATAGACGAATCTACGCCCGTATTATCATAAGTTCCTGCACATGGAAAATCTTCCACGGTTCTGGGAATAATATTAAAATAAACATCTGCCGCAATACCTGTTATTTGAGCACAGCTCGCAGGAATCGCTTTTCCAACAAAAGTAGAGGTCTGCGCATCTATCCTAAAAACCCCAGCACCGCTGGAATCTGAAATATCATAGTTCCCACCTCCAAAAATCAAGTTTCCAACAACATCTTCAGAAAAAGTGATATCAGTTATCGTAACCAACTCATCTGGATGCTGGGATAATTCAGCAAGCGTGATTTTTAAAGGTATAGTTGGATTAGTGGCTTGCCCCTCAAAATCTACCCTACTAACCGGACTAATTTCAACCTGGCCATTATAGGTGATCTTCTTTCCTGTTATTGTAAGGGAATCTCCAATATTAAAATTATCCCTTCCATGAACCAACTGATCAAAAATAGCCATTGCCCCTGTTTCATCTTGAATGTAAGCAGGACCGCCAAATTGATCTGAAACAGTTAAGGTTCCCGTAATTGTAACAGTCTCATTATCTGCTTTCGTCCTTGCTTCAGCAATTGCCAATAATTCTGTTTGAGGTGCAAGTGCACCATTTTCGGTTCCGGGAGTAGGATTTGCCGCAACATAAGTTATTGTGTTTCTAACGCCACCTTCGCCATTTGGGATTCTTTGCAAAGATTCATCTGCCTGACTTCCATTTGCATTTTCGTCTGCTTGCAACTGCCCTTCATTTAAAAGAACGATCAATTCTTCATCTTGGGGATCACCCGTTCCATAGACCAGGGCATCTACCAAATTCTCTGTGGTCACCAAAGTTCCGCTGGGAAAATTCGTAACAATATCCTGATATACTGCTACGGCATCTGCTCCATTTTGAAAGGTATTGCTGGCAACGATCATATTTACATTTTCAACATCGGTATTCCCCATTACAAAATACCCTTCAGCATTTGTAACCTGCCCTGCAAGATCGTAAGCTCCATAACTTTTATCGCCATTACCATTATAGGTAACCACAATAAAACCATCTAAAGGAGTGTTCCCTTTACCACCATCATACAGTTCTAAAAATTCCTTTGAATCGCTTCCAGGAGTATCTGAATCTAATTCATTGATCACCAAATTAACCGGCTCTGTAATATTTGTATTAGCTTTTCCAGGGGTTGGTAGGGCTTGAACAAAAGTTCCGGTATTTCTTAATCCGCCTGAACCATTTATATAACGTTGAGAAGAATGTGCATCTTTATCGCCCATTCCATCTTCGTTTATTTGGGGTTGACCTTCATTTAACAACACCAATAATTCTGCATCGTCACCATCATTGGTATCATATACAAAGGCATCAAGTAAATTATCTAT
The DNA here is from genome assembly GCF_007827275.1 of Gillisia sp. Hel_I_86. Lineage (NCBI taxonomy): Bacteria > Pseudomonadati > Bacteroidota > Flavobacteriia > Flavobacteriales > Flavobacteriaceae > Gillisia > Gillisia sp. Hel_I_86. The sequence continues at coordinate 3,708,819 of NZ_VISE01000001.1, forward strand.
AGTTACTGAAGTGTTATTTGGAAAATTAGAGGCACTTGCTTCGTATAAAGCAACCGCATCTGCACCATTTTGAAGTCCATTGCTTGGAATAACAATCCCAACATTTTCCACAGCCGCATTTCCTATTACAAAATACCCATTCGCATCTGTAGAAAAACCTGTAAGATCAATAGTTCTATAACTTAAATCGTTAGAACCGTTGAAGAAAACCAAGACTTTACCGTCCAAAGAAGAATTTCCTACACCCCCATCATATAATTCAATAAATTCCAAAACATCTGTTCCTGGAGTATCTGCATCTACTTCGTTGATCACGATAGTTGGGGACACAATTTCCCCACCAAAATCCTGACCGTTATTTACAGCATCGTAAGTACTTGGAGCAGATTCCTGCCACGTAAAATCTTGATATTTTTGCCCACTTCCAGATAATTGTAACGAATTACCTACTGGGGAAGTTCCAGATTCACTAACGCCTATGTCTTCACTTGTAAGTCCATTTGCAATTCCTGAGGTTGCGATAAGAACACCTTCATAACTTAAAAATTGTATAATCTCATTTAGATTATTTACCAAGGCAAAACCATCTGATGATCCATTTTGCAATCCCGAAATAGAAAAGAATATAGCCCCGTAACCTCCTTGCAATTCGGGGATAATACCAGACAACACCGTAGTTCCTGAGGTTCCTCCCCCGTTTCCATTGTATTCAACAACAGTCCATCCCGTAAGATCTGTTCCCACAGGTCCGGCAATTTCGATGCCTTCACCCACATCACTCCCATTGTTATCGTAATGAATTTCATTTACAAAAACCTCTTGAGCGACTCCTGTGGCACTAAAAAGAATTAGGATTATAAAAAATAATCCGAAAGGTAATTTTTGTTTCATTTTTCGCATTTTAAGTTTCCGCAATTTCGCTCATTTTCAGCTATTTCACATTATGAATTTATTAACAACTTATTAACGCGATGTAAAATATTGTAACAAAATTCAAATGTAGATGGGATTTGATCTACTATGGTCTAACATTTGATAATCCTGTAGGTCTGGTTCGTGTAAATTAAAACAAACCCTATTTTGATGAAGAAATTAATATATTCCATAGCACTTATAAGTGTGGCATTTGGTTGTAAATCACCTCAAACAATTAATAAAACAACCACAGATAGAACGGTTGTAAACCTAGATTTGTTAAATATTAAAGACGACAAAGTAAAGGTTACCGTAGATCCTGAGAAATTTACCACTCAAGTTGTCACCTTTCATATTCCTAAAACAGTTCCTGGCACCTATTCCATTAATAACTACGGAAGGTTGATAGAGAATTTTAAGGCGATAGATTATTTAGGAGCAGAACTATTGGTGGTTAAAACTGATGATAATACCTGGAAAATTGAAAATGCATCCAATTTAGATAAAATCACCTATCTGGTAAATGACTCTTTTGATATTGATGGTGAAAAAGGAGTTTTCTCTCCTGCTGGAACCAATATTGAGAGAGATGCCAATATTCTTTTGAACCTTCATGGCTTTGTGGGCTATTTTGATGGATTAAAGGAAAAACCATATCAGTTGATCATAAATAGGCCAAATACCTTATATGGTAGCACTTCCCTTAAATTAGCAGAGAATGTTGATCTGGAAAAAACCCCAAATTCCAAAAAGGATATCTATTTAGCACAACGTTATTTTGATGTAGTTGACAATCCTATTATGTATTCTAGACCGGATACCACCTATGTTAATGTGGAAGGGATCAAAGTTCTAATATCTGTTTATTCACCAAACAAGGTACATAATGCCAAAAGCATCAAGCCACAAATTGAAACTATGATCGCAGCTCAAAAGCGGTTCTTAGGGAAAATAGACAATACAGCCAATTACTCTATTTTATTGTATTTGGCAGATCCTGCAAAGTTGGACGCTAAAGGTTTTGGAGCTTTAGAGCACCACAGCTCCACTGTGGTGATCCTTCCAGAAACAATGCCATTGGAAACTTTGAACGGCGCAATGAAGGATGTGGTATCACATGAATTCTTTCATATCCTTACCCCTTTAAACGTTCATGCAGAAGAGATTCATTATTTTGATTATAACGCTCCTAAAATGTCTCAACATTTATGGATGTATGAAGGAGTTACAGAATATTTCGCCAATTTATTCCAAGTAAACCAAGACCTCATAGCTAATCAAGGTTTTTACAAAAGAATATCCTCACAAATAGAAGCTTCTAAAAACTATAATGATAGCTTGTCATTTACTTATATGAGTAAAAATGTGTTGGAGGAGCCTTATAAAGATGAATATTATAATGTGTACCAAAAAGGGGCATTAATAGGAATGGCATTGGACCTTAGGCTTAGGGAACTGAGTAAGGGTGAAATGGGGGTTTTGGATCTCATGAAAAAATTAAGTGAAAAATACGGAAAGAACACTCCTTTTAAAGATGATCAATTAATTCCTACAATAGTTTCCTTAACCTACCCAGAAATAAAGACTTTTTTTGATACGTATATTACCGGAAGTACTCCAATTCCTTACGATCAATTTTTAGCAAACGTTGGGGTTGCATTAGCTACAGAAGAAACTCCTACTTCTTACTTTTTAAATGGGCAAGTACCTTACATTGATGGAAATCCTGAAAACATGGAATTATTTTTTAGAAAAGGGATTACTTTGAATTCTTTTTTAAAGGAATTAGGCGTGAAAAATGGAGATGTTATTAAGGAGGTGAATGGAACTGCATATACGATCCAGAACGTTTACGACTTGGTTATGGAATCTCAGTCATGGACCGAAGGAGATGAGGTATCCATGAGGTTGGAACGAAATGATGAGGAAATCATGCTAAGCGGGAAAATTACTCTTCCTACCACCAAGAAGACCACTATAAAAGAAATGGATCTTCCAGCAACTGATGCACGAGTGAAATTAAGAACAGCCTGGTTGAAAAATTAAAGGCCAATAAAAAGATGTATAAGGGGTTGTTTAACCAGAAAAATAATTGTCCTGAATTTCTTTCAGCTCGATACATTGATTCTGATTGAACAACCTCTTTTTCTTTCACGCTATTTTTAATGTCCTGCAACTTGCTTTCACAGGAATTCAAAAATTTCGAACACAAATGACAGTTATAATATTATTATTGAACTCCTATTTGTAAATTCGTTGCTATTAAAAACTCAATTTCGCAGCAATGGATATACCAATCCTTAAGGATATAGTAATAATTTTAGGGCTTTCTATTTTTATAATTCTTTTATTTCAGAAGATTAAAGTTCCATCATTATTAGGTTTTTTGCTAGCGGGAATTATTGCCGGGCCTTACGCCTTCAATTTAATAAGCTCTCAGCATGAAGTAGAGTTGCTTTCTGAAATTGGTATAATTTTCCTGTTATTTATTATTGGAATTGAACTCTCCTTGAAGGGCTTGGCTGCAATTAAAAAAACCATCATTATTGGTGGTGGAATTCAAGTTGGTGGTACTATTCTATTAACGGCATTTTTGGCAAACATTGTCGGGATACCATTAAATACAGCTGTTTTTATTGGTTTTCTTTTCTCCTTGAGCAGTACAGCAATAGTTTTAAAAACTTTACAAGAAAAAGGAGAAGTTACTTCCCCACATGGTAGAATTACGGTCGCAATATTGATCTTTCAGGATATTGTAGTGGTTCCCATGATGTTATTGACCCCGTTGCTAACGGGCCAAGATGAAAATATTTGGGGCACATTGGGTATTCTCGCTATAAAAATAATTGGAGTGCTCATTGTTATTTACCTCCTGGCCATTTATATTGTTCCACGGATTTTTGAAGTAGTTGTAAAATCCAAAAATCGCGAGTTGTTCATTTTAACCACGATTGTGTTTTGCTTTTCGGTGGCTTGGCTAACTTCTGCCATTGGGCTTTCATTGGCCTTAGGAGCATTTTTCGCTGGCTTGATTATTTCTGAATCAGATTACAGTCACCAGGCTACAGCGAATGTGTTACCGTTCCGGGAAATTTTTATCAGTTTCTTTTTTATCTCCGTTGGGTCGTTATTGGATCTTAACTTCTTCTTTAATAATTTAATAAATGTTCTACTCCTTGTAGCAGGCGTAATCTTATTAAAAATGCTGATTATATTGGTCACAGCAGTGACCTTGAGATATCCTGCCCGTACCATGTTTCTAACGATGTTCTCAATTTTCCAGGTGGGAGAATTCTCGTTGTTGTTATCTACGGTGGGATTGGAAAGTGGTTTATTACCATCGAACATTTATCAATACTTTTTAGCTATTTCCATAATTACCATGGCGCTCACGCCATTTATAATGAACTATGCTCCAAATATGACTTATTTCATGTTGAAAATTCCAATTCCTAAAAAAATTAGGCAGCGTTTACATAGTTATCATAATCTTCAACTGCAAGCACATTCCAATATTAAAGAGCTCAAAGACCATTTAATAATTATTGGTTATGGAATCAATGGAAAAAACATATCCAAAGTGGCTAAAAGCGCTAACATTCCCCATGTGATTGTAGATCTGGAACAAGATGCTTTTCAGCAGGCAAAAAAAAATAATGAAACTATTGTTTTTGGAGATGCTACCAATCCTGTTATACTAAAACATGTTCATGTGCAAGAAGCACGAGTGGTTGTTATTGCCATTTCCGATCCCGATGCGACAAAAAAGATCATCAATGAAGTTCGAAGTCTTTCCCAAACGGCATATATTATTGTTAGGACAAGATATGTGAAAGAAATTGCCGAAAACATTAGATTGGGTGCAGATGATGTAATTCCAGAGGAATTTGAGACCTCTATAGAAATTTTTAGTAGGGTTTTAAGGAAATACCTTATTCCACATGATGAAATTATGGAATTTATAAATAATGTGCGATCTTCAGATTATGAAATGTTAACAACATTAAAAGCTGGACCCCATACTCCCTCTTACCAGCATTTAAATATCCCTAATAAAGAAATAGTTACTTTAAGCGTGCAGCAAGGAGCAAATGCGGTGGTAGAAAAGACCATTATGGACTCCGGAATAAGCAAGAATTATGGAGTAACCGTATTGGCCATTAAAAGAAACAATCATTACATCACAGATATTACCCCAGATGCCGTTATAAAAAGGGGCGATCTACTCTATCTTTTTGGCGCACCTTCCAATATCAACAATCTCAATAAGGTACTTTCCGTGTAATTCCAATAATCAATAAAACCTTATTCCTTATTGTCCGTACATGTTCCAGTGGTTACTTTTGACCAGACAATTTTAGGTTGTTCGTCATGCAGTGACCATAGTGGGAATTATTTCTGTATCCCAGAAAGTGTAGAGGAGACCCTTAAACTTCCAAAACGCCGGGACAGGCTTACAACATGTTCAGGTAATTTACTTAATTAAAAACCTTCTTTATCGAATTAATGTTAACGTATGTTGAAGTTTTAATGAATGCTATTGCTGGTAACCTATTAAAAAGATATATTTAAACCTTCAACAAAACCCAACTAGGACTATGTCTATACTACCCGAAAACCTTCAGCGCTATCAAAAATTCATGGTATTTATGCTGAAATATTGGAACAGTGATCTCTTCACTAAAACCGCTTCCACAGCCTTAAATGATGACGATCAAGATGAAAATCTATCTGCAGTATATGATCAATCCCCCGAAGAACTAGTTGAAGACCTTAAGAACATGGGGCCTACTTATATTAAGTTAGGTCAACTTTTATCTACAAGGCCAGATCTTTTGCCAGATCCATATTTACAGGCCTTGGCCAGTCTACAAGATGATGTGCCGCCCATAGAATATAGTGTGGTTCAAGAAATTGTGGAAGAAGAGATTGGAACCAAGATTTCCAAAGCTTTTAGCTCTTTTGATGAAGGACCCTTGGCCAGCGCCTCTATTGGGCAGGTACACAAAGTCACCCTGCGTTCAGGAAAGCCGGTTGCCGTTAAAATTCGGCGGCCGGGAATTCGTAAACAATTCTTGGCAGATTTGGATACGTTGAAAGAAATGGCAGATTTTGCTGTTAAACATACAGAAGTTGCTAAAAAATATGCTTTTGACAATGTCCTGGCTGAATTAAGACATATCCTGTTACAGGAGCTCGATTATAACCGTGAGGCACAAAATCTAATAACCCTTGGAGCAAATCTGAAAGAGTTTAAAAGTCTAATTGTACCTCAACCTGTTTTAGATTATTCTTCCTCTAAGGTGCTCACAATGGACTTCATTCAGGGAAAAAAGATCACCTCGATCTCTCCCATGAAAAAGCTGGAAAACAACTTGGGCCCCTTGGTAGATGAGTTGGTGGAAGCATATTTAAAACAAATTATCACCGATGGGTTTGTTCATGCCGATCCACATCCGGGAAATATCCATATCACCAGTCAAAACCAGATTGCCTTAATAGATCTGGGGATGGTCGCGAAATTCACTCCCAATATTCAGGAAAAATTACTTCAGCTCCTCATTGCTTTAAGTCAAGAAGATGGAGAGGCAGCTGCAGATGTGCTTCTAAACATGAGTGAACTTACCGATCTATCTGATGTAAAAACTTTTCGTCGAGCCATTAATCAGATAATTATGGATAGCCATGTTAATACGGCTAAAGATATGGAGACAGGAAGGCTTTTAATTCAGATGAATCGAATCGCTGCAGATAATGGGATCTTGATTTGCGTGGAAGTAAATATTCTAGGGAAGATCTTTCTAAACATGGATCAGATCATTGCTGTTTTAGATCCTGAGTTCGATCTTAAGGAAGCTATCAAAAAGCACGTACACAAGATGATGCGTTCCAAGATGTACAAGGAATTAAAGCCTGAGAACTTATTTTCAGTAGCCTTGGAAACCAAAAAACTAGCAGAGAATCTTCCGGAACGATTAAATAAAATTTCTGAAAACCTTGCCAACAATGAATTCAAAGTAAAAGTAGATGCCATAGATGAGCAACGTTTTACCGATGGATTTCAGAAAGTAGCCAACAGAATTACCTTAGGTCTTATCATTGCGGCCATGATTGTGGGCGCGGCCATGTTAATGCGGGTACCTTCCGCTTTTATCATTTTTGGATATCCCGGACTTGCTATCATATTTTTTATGATCGCAGCACTTGGTGGACTATTCTTGAGCTATATTATTATTTTTAAAGATGAAGGCTTTAAATTCAAAAAATAATTACCTTGAAATCATCTAATTAGCTTCAACTTAAATCACAGTTTATGAAATTTATTACCCTATTAATTCTCTCCTTAATATCTCTTACCGCATTTTCTCAACAAGTTAAATTGCCAGTGGATACCATGGTTGTTTCCAAGCATTCGGCAACTATAAATGGAAAGAACATCAACTATACCGCTCAAACAGGAACGCAGCCTGTTTGGAACGAAAAAGGGATCCCTGTTGCGAGTTTGTTTTACACCTATTATAAACGAGATGACATTAAAAATACAGAAAACAGACCTTTGGTAATTTCCTTTAATGGAGGTCCAGGATCTGCATCTGTTTGGATGCATCTTGCTTATACAGGACCAAGAATTTTAAAAATAGATGATGAAGGTTTCCCGGTGCAGCCTTACGGGGTGAAGGAAAATCCATATTCAATTTTAGATGTTGCAGATATCGTGTATGTTAATCCTGTAAATACCGGTTATTCCAGATTGATAGATCCTGAAGAGAACAAAACAGATAGAAAAGATTTCTTTGGAGTTCAAGCTGATATAAAATATCTGGCAGAATGGTTGAATACCTTTGTAACCAGAAAAAATAGATGGTTATCTCCAAAATATCTAATTGGGGAAAGCTATGGAACTACAAGAGTTTCCGGGTTAGCCTTAGAGTTACAGAACAGTCATTGGATGTATTTAAATGGGGTGATTTTAGTTTCACCTACTGAAATTGGGATAGAGCGTGATGGACCTGTAGAGGTCGCTAACAGACTTCCGTATTTCGCTGCAGCTGCATGGTATCACAAAAAATTGCCTGCAGCGCTCCAAAATAAAGATCTGGATGAAGTGTTACCAGAAGTGGAAAATTATGCTATTAATACTTTGTTACCGGTATTGGTAAAAGGCGGATTTATCGAAGAACCAAAAAAGAAAGAAATTGCTGCTAAAATGTCCAGCTATTCAGGGATCCCGGAAAAGGTGTTTTTACAAAATAACCTTGCGGTTCCTTTTCGCTATTTTTGGAAGGAGCTCATGAGGGAAGATGGCGGATTTACAGTTGGCCGTTTGGATTCCAGATATCTGGGAATGGATAGCAAAGTTGCCGGCGATTCCCCGGATTATAACGCAGAATTAACTTCTTGGTTACACTCCTTTACTCCTGCAATTAATTACTACCTACAACAGGAATTGAATTTTAAAACAGATATAAAATACAACATGTTTGGCCCTGTGCACCCTTGGGATAGAAGTGGCGATAACAGTGGGGAGGATTTAAGACAAGCAATGGCACAAAATCCTAATTTAGATGTACTCATCCAATCCGGGTATTTTGATGGTGCTACCACCTATTTTAACGCGAAATATTCTATGTGGCAATTAGACCCTAGCGGAAAAATGCAAGACAGATTGAGCTTCAAAGGATATAGAAGCGGACATATGATGTATTTAAGAAGTGAAGATCTTAAAAATGCCAATAATGATATTAGGGACTTTATTTTAAATTCATTGCCGAAAGATGGGGAGCCTGCCAAGTATTTGGTTAAATAGGCTGAAGATGAGAGAGTGAGGAGTGAAGTGTTACCGGAATTAGAGATAAGCATTACCTTCTAAAGTTTTATTTATTTTGGATTATAGAGTATAAAATTCCTGGATCATGAGTCTGTCATTCCGACGGCAGGAGGAATCTCTTTTAGATAAAAGACCGCTTCACTCCTAGATAAAAGACTAGGGATTATTTCAGCATTTCTATTATTCAAAAGAAGACCCTGAAACGAGTTCAGGGTGACGATGTTCGATTATAGAATTCCCGTCATGCTGAACTTGTTTCAGCATCTCTGTTATTCGGGAAAAGACCCTGAAACGAGTTCAGGGTGACGATATCCTATAACCGTCATGAGTTTATCGATTGCTATCAGAATTGTTTCAGCATCCCTGCTAATCGGGAGAAGACCCTGAAACGAGTTACCATTGACGTATTTTGAATACTTTGTCATCCCGACGGCAGGAGGAATCTCTTTTAGATAAAAGACCGCTTCGCTCCTAGATAAAAGACTAGGGATTATTTCAGCATTTCTATTATTCAAAAGAAGACCCTGAAACGAGTTCAGGGTGACGATGTTCGATTATAGAATTCCCGTCATGCTGAACTTGTTTCAGCATCTCTGTTAATCGAAAAAGCCCGTTAAACTCCCGAAATTTCAGGATAGGATGACATTATGATTAGAAGCATTACTTGTTTAGCTTAAAAGAAATGATTTAAGTTCCTTGTAATCTTTTATAAGAATGGCCTTCTTTTCTTTATCCATAACAGCTTGGATAGAAGCAGGGATTTCTAGTTTCTCTCCTATAGCTTTTTCCACAGTTTCCAAAAATTTTACGGGATGGGCAGTTTCCAAAAATACACCCATATAATCGAGATTTGTGGCCAAGAACTTTTGAAGTCCCAAATATCCAACCGCACCATGCGGATCCAGTACATAATTGGCCTCTTTAAAAACCTTTCTCATAGTGTTTTCCGTTTCCAGATCTGTAAAACTATAAGAGGATAATTTTTCCTTAAGTCCTGTGAATGTTTGTTGAAATAATTCCTGCACTCTTATAAAATTACTTGGGTTCCCCACATCCATAGCATTGGAAATGGTCTGCACACTTGGTTTAGGCTCAAATTTTTCAGAAGCAAGATATCTGTCTACAACATTATTTGCATTGCTGGATGCCACAAAGTGATGGATAGAAAGCCCCATTTTAGCAGCCAACATTCCGGCACAAATATTCCCGAAGTTTCCACTAGGAACAGAAAATACCACTTTTTTATTATTTAGTTGTAATTGCTGAACTGCTATAAAATAATAAAACATTTGCGGTAACCATCTTGCAACATTTATGGAATTAGCAGAAGTAAGCTGCCTTTTATCTTGAATCTCAGCATCCAAAAAGGCTCTTTTCACCATATCCTGGCAATCATCAAAAGCACCATCAACTTCCAAAGCAACTATATTCTGCCCCAGGGTAGTAAGTTGTTTTTCCTGAATCTCACTCACCTTACCTTTTGGGTAAAGGATAACAACATCGATCCCTTCTACCCCTAAAAACCCATTTGCAACTGCTCCGCCGGTATCCCCTGAAGTTGCTACCAATACTGTAATTTTTCCTAAGTTGCCTTTTTTGATAAAATAACCTAAGCATCCCGCCATAAACCTGGCACCCACATCTTTGAAGGCCTTGGTTGGGCCATGAAAAAGCTCTAAAACCTGAATGTTTTTTTCAACAGGAATAACAGGAAAATCAAAATCGAGGGTGTGTTCTATAATGCCTAGTAATTCCTGTTCGGGAATCTCATCACCAATATAATCTTTAATTACAGTATGAGCTATTTCGCTTTTTGATAGTGAATGTAGTTCCTCAAAAAAAGATACAGGTAACCGGGCTATTTCTTCAGGAAAATATAAACCTTTATCTGGAGCCAATCCTTTTATTACTGCATTTTCAAATGTAGAGCGGTGATCCCTATTATTTAAACTAAAATATTTCATTTTTAATATTATTTATTTATTGTCCGGTTTTGTGCCAGTCTTACTTTAAACTTGTTTAATTCCGGTTATTCTTCATGCTGAACTTGTTTCAGCATCCCGTTAGTTTAAAGTAGACCCTGAAACAAGTTCAGGGTGACGAAAAATGGGTGTATTTATTAAAAACATCTTATTCGAGTATTCTTATTCCTGCTTCATTTATCGCTGAGTGATGCAAATCAAATTCGATTCCCTTATCCTGATAAAATAACTGCATTTCCTTCTTAACCTTTGCTGTTATAGCATCTCCTTTGCACATTGCAAAGATGGATGGACCGGAACCTGAGATCCCAAACCCTAAAGCCCCATTTTCCAATGCAATAGTTTTAAGTTTTTCAAAATAAGGAATAAGTATAGATCGCATTGGTTCTATGATCTTATCCTGAAGGCTTCTGCCTATCAATTCATAATCTTCCGTATACAAACCACTTACAAAGGCTGCTAGATTTCCCCATTGTCCAATTGCATCTTTCAATTGAACTTGCTGTTTTATTACCGCTCTGGAGTCTTTTGTCTTCAATTCTATTAACGGGTGCAAAATGACAAATCTTAATTCGGGGGGAGAGGGCAAAGACAGCACTTCTAATGGGTGGTAACTTTTAACCAAACTAAAGCCGCCCATTAAAGCGGGAGCCACATTATCTGCATGGGCGTTGCCGCTTGCAAGACGCTCTCCCTCCATTGCGAATACTATAAGTTCTTTAGAATTGAAAGGTTCTCCCAAAAGTTTGTTAACGGCAAATACTGCACCGGCCGAACTTGCTGCGCTACTTCCAATCCCACTTCCGGCTTTTATGTTTTTATCTATTTCAATATCGAAACCTTGGGTAGAACCCAAAGCTTCCAGGATCGCCATTATCGCCACTGTTGCCACATTGTTTGCTGCTTCTAATGGCAAATCCTGACCTGTAATCCTAAGTATTCTTAATTTATTGAGATTATTCTTTTTCAAGATCATCTGGTCTCCAATAGTATCCAAGCAACAGCCTAGAACATCAAATCCACAAGAAAGGTTTGCGACAGTAGCAGGAGCAAAAATTTTAATTTCTTCCATATCTATTTCTTACCTATTCTTATAATATCTGCAAAAATCCCGGAAGCTGTTACTTCTGCCCCGGCTCCGGCACCTTTCACTATAAGCGGTTGTTCGCTATATCTGTTGGTATAAAATAGCACGATATTATCGCTACCACTTAGATTAAAAAAGGGATGTTCTGGCCCCACTTCCTGTAAGCCTACCTTGGCATGGCCGTTATCCAGTTGTGCAACATATTTTAATTGTTTGTTGTTTTCTGAAGCATTTTTATACATTTCCTTGAACTGGGGTTCATCCTTTTTTAATACCTCAAAGAATTCTTCATTGGTAGTTGTTTTCAAACTAGCTTCAGTTAAAAAACTATCGTTTTCTATCTCGGTAAGTTCTAATTCCAAACCGCTTTCCCTCGCAAGGATCAATATTTTCCTGGAAACATCTATCCCGCTTAAGTCTATTTTTGGATCAGGCTCGGTATACCCTTCCTTCATAGCTGCTTCCACTGTTTTAAAAAATGGTTCTTCAGCATTATAGGTATTGAAAACAAAATTTAAACTTCCAGAAAGAACGGCCTGTATTTTATGTACACTATCACCAGATGCCATAAGGTTCTTCAACGTATCTATAATTGGCAAACCTGCCCCCACATTGGTTTCGTATAAAAAAGAAGCCCCATATTCCCTGGAGAGATCTTGCAGTTTTTGATAATTTACAAATTCATCTGCACAAGCGATCTTGTTGCAGGTGACTACAGATATAGAATTTGCCAAATATTGTTTATACCAGTCTGCGATCTCCGGGCTTGCTGTATTATCAACAAAGATGCTGTTGCGTAAATTGAGATCTTTAACCCTTTCGAAGAAATCTTCTTTAGATGCGGTTTGTCCCTTTTCGAGTTCGTTCTGCCAGTTATTTAAATCTATTCCGTCTTCAGCAAATAACATTTTTCTGGAATTGGAAATTCCAAGGATACGGATCTTAAGCCTCAGCTTTTCCAACAGATATCCTTCTTGTTGCTTCAATTGTTCTATTAATTTACCTCCTACATTTCCAACTCCGGTGATAAATAAATTTAGTTCTTTAGAAGGGACCTCAAAAAACTGTTCATGCAAGGTGTTTAAGGCCTTTTTAACGTCCTTCTTGGCTATTACAGCAGAGATATTCCTCTCTGACGATCCTTGTGCAATTGCCCTAATATTAATGTTGTTATTACCCAGCGCGCTAAACATTTTCCCACTTAACCCATGATGGCTTTTCATTCTATCTCCTACCAAGGCTATAATTGCGACATTATCTTCTACCTCTACCGGTTTGATCTTGAAGTTTTGAATCTCAACTTCAAACATCTCATTTATTGCATCCTTTGCTCGTATTGCCTCCTCATTTTTTACAGCTATACAAATACTATGTTCAGAAGAAGCTTGGGTAATTAGAACTACATTAATCTTCTCCTGAAAAAGAACTTCGAAAAGTCTTTTTGAAAATCCAGGAATACCAACCATTCCACTACCCTCAATGTTCAGGAGTTTTATTGAATCTATATGTGTTATTCCCGTTACCCATCTAAAATTCTTCTTACTGGATTTGGATATTATAGTACCACTTTCAGAAGGTTTGAAAGTATTCTTTATATGGATCTCTATTTGTTTATTTAATAAAGGCTGCAATGTGGGTGGATATAAAACCTTGGCCCCAAAATGAGATAATTCCATTGCCTCTTCATAAGAGATGTTTTTTAAAGGATATGCATGGGCTACGAGACTTGGGTTAGCAGTATACATTCCATTAACATCGGTGTATATTAACACTTTATCGGCATCCAATGCTCCTGCAAAAATAGCCGCGGTAAAATCGGACCCACCTCTTCCCAATGTACTTGGAACACCTTGTTCATTATTAGCCACAAACCCCGGTGCTACAAAAAGATCGGCTTTAGTATTATTAAAATAGTTCAGGATATTCGCATTTGTCTTTATATAATTAACCTGCACCTTTTCGTTCTCATTTTTGCAAACAATAAGATCTCTGGAATCAACGAATTTTACATTTATGTTTAAAGATTTAAAATACTCTGTAATTATAAGCGAAGACAATATTTCGCCATAACTGGCAATTACATGTTTGGTTTTATTGGATAGTTCATTTAATAAATAGACTCCTTCATATAATGTTTCTAAACCATTAAATTCTGTCTTTACCTTACTTAGAATAGCACTCTGATTTTTAATAGGGATAAGTTCCTTAATAGCATCTAAATGTCTTTTTTCGTTTTTTTGAAGGATTTCCTTATAATCTAAATTACCGGTAGCAGCAAGATCTGCCATTTGTAAAAAATCATTTGTTACTCCTCCAAATGCAGAGAAAACCACTAGGCTTGTACCTTCTTGTAGTTTCTTTTGAACGGTTTCTGAAACTAATTTTATTCTACTTGGAGAGGCTAATGAAGATCCTCCGAATTTCATTATATTCATGCTATTATTATTAAAATTGTAAAAAAATAAAATGGAAAATTTGGTGCGGAAGTTTTATATATAATACCCCATAGGGGTAATAGAAAACATATAAATAGCAGTATTGCCTGAAGTGCCAGGAATAATTGTTGAAATACTATTTGAAAGATTTTTATAAATCATTTTTTCTAAAAAACTGATTATAAAAGTATACATAAAAGTTCTTTTAGAGAGCTTTTATTTTATATAAAATAAATTTTAGGGTATTCGTTTTTAGTCGATTATAAAATTACGAATCTGATAATTTAAAAAGCTTAAATTATCAGATTCGTATAATGATCCCAAGACTTTTTAAATGTAGAAGTTAATCAATTAAATTTCCAATAGTAAAAACCTATTATTTTACGGGTTTTACACCAATTTGCTTTAAAATTCCAAGTTCATCTGTTGCTCCCCACCGTTCTAATAGTTTCCCCTCTTCGAATCGGCGAATTTGCATTCCTCGAACCTTGAATTTTTTTCCGGTTGGAGAGACGCCCATAAATTCACCCTTATGTGTTCCTGAAGCTGTGTATGCAAAACTCACATTATCGCCATCTGCCACCAAATGTTCCACCTTTGCCCCAAAATCCGGAAATGCAGATCTCATCATACTAAAAAAGTCTATAAACCCTTGTGCTCCAGGACCTTGAATATCTGCTGGATCATGATCTTTCACTTTTTCTGAAACAACCTCTCTTATCATTTCGAGATTACCTGTATTAACAGCTTCCCCAAATTTTTCCTGGGCTTTTATGTTTTGATCTTTACTCATATGCATTTCTAATTATTAATATTATTGTATGTATATCCGCTAATATGCCTAAATGGCATAATGGAACTAAAAATGTCACGTCGAGCGCAGTCGAGACGTCTTTGTTTAACCCTTCGACTCCGCTCAGGGAGAGAAAACCTATTTTTAGGTGTGTAAACGGATAAGCATATTAATAGTAAACACTTAATTAAAAAACTTACCTTCTACTTATAAAGTTAATAAAGGTCATAAACCACTTATATAGCTGCCGTATAGATCCTTAAACTGGATTCCTTTTGTGAATCGATACTTATTAAGTTTCTTATATTCTACCAGACCCCACAAAACAAATTCCTTTAAAAAATAAGAATCTTCTGTAGCAATATCTGATTGATATTTATTTATTAATTCATTTAGTGGTGGAATAGAATCTAATCGTTCTTTATAATCCTTTTCAGAAAGATCGTCCAGCAATTCGAATCCGCTTTCTGCGAAAAACCATTCTACCAAATCGTTGTATGGGTTATCCTCGGAAACTTTCTCAAGCTTTTCGATCTTGGGGAAATATAGAGGAAATAAAGATTTCACTGCATCAGAAATTAATTCTTGTGCAACCACAGCACTTCCCTCCTGCTCTCCCTCATAAACCAATTCTATTTTACCGGTAATTGCAGGAACAACACCTAAAAAGTCACTAAATCTTAGTAATGTTTTCTCTTCTCCGGTTATTAACGCTCGTCGTTCTGCTGCACTTAAAAGGTTTTCAAAGGCTGAAATACTCAATCTTGCACTAATGCCACTTCGGGAGTCTATAAATTCACTTTCCCGAGCCTCGAAGCTAATTTGCTCTAAAAGGTCTTTGGCCAATTCCGGCACATGTACTAAACCAACTTGGCGCTCATCTAATTTTGCTTCTTGCTGAGTGATTGTTTTGGCTACCTCTATAGTATGAGGGTAATGCGTTAAGATTTGAGAGCCAATCCTATCTTTTAAAGGAGTAACAATGCTACCTCTATTGGTGTAATCCTCTGGATTTGCCGTAAAAACAAATTGCATATCCAATGGCAACCTCAACTTGAATCCTCGAATTTGGATATCTCCTTCTTGTAAAATATTAAAAAGTGCGACCTGAATCCTGGCTTGTAGATCTGGTAATTCATTGATCACAAAAATACTTCGGTTGGCTCGCGGGATCATTCCAAAGTGGATCACGCGGTCATCGGCATAACTCAATTTTAAGTTTGCCGCTTTTATAGGGTCTACATCCCCAATAAGGTCTGCTACGGTAACATCTGGAGTTGCCAGTTTTTCAAAAAATCGCTCCTCCCTTGCAACCCAACTTATTGGAGTCTTATCTCCTTTTTCTTTGATTAATTCTTTGGCATATCTGGATATTGGATTAAAAGGATCATCATTAATTTCAGATCCTTCAACAATAGGTATCCATTCATCCAAAAGATTTACCATAAGTCTGGCCAAACGTGTTTTTGCCTGTCCTCTTAAACCAAGGAAATTAATATTGTGCTTAGAAAGTATCGCTCTTTCCAATTCCGGGATCACTGTATGTTCATACCCATGGATTCCCTCGAAAGAGCTTTTTCCATTTTTTATGTTTGCCAATAAATTCTGACGTAATTCTTCCTTAATGCCTTTGGTTTTGTATCCTGATTTCTTCAGTTCGCCAAAAGTTTTTATATTTTCTATTTTCATATTTCTCATTATTTAGTTCCGAGAACTTCCTAGAAACCAATGTTTTTTTATTGATAATTATATTAGCCCCTTATTTTTTTCTTTCTGTTGTTTTCATAATCTTCAAATATCATTTCTCCTAGACCTTTGAGTCCGGTGAAAAATGCTTTTCCATGATTGGCTTGGGTAAACTCCCTTACAAACCTTTCCAAATAAGGATCTTGGGCTATCATAAAAGTAGTGATTGGAATATGTAATTTTCTAGCCTGAGCGGCAGCATTATAGCACTTTTCAACTATATAGGGATCAAGCCCCACACTATTTTTATAATAAGTGCCATCGCGTTCCCGTACGCAGCTCGGCTTCCCATCGGTGATCATAAATATTTGCTTGTTCGTGTTTCTTTTACGCCTTAAAAGATCCATTGCCAATTGCAAGCCTGCCACAGTATTGGTATGATACGGTCCCACATTTAAATAAGGTAGTTCTCCAATGGAAATCGCCCAAGCGTCATTCCCGAAAACCAATATATCCAGAGTGTCTTTAGGGTACCGAGTGGTAATAAGTTCTGCCAAAGCCATGGCTACTTTTTTGGCGGGAGTAATCCTATCTTCTCCGTATAGAATCATACTATGACTTATATCTATCATGAGAACCGTACTCATTTGCGATTTATGGTGCGTTTCCTCAACCACCAAGTCATCTTCCGTCATTTTAAATTCCCCGGCACCATGGTTGATCTGGGCATTTTTTAAACTTTCTGTCATAGATATCCTATCCAAGGAATCGCCATAATGGAATTCCTTGAATTCGCCTGTATGCTCATCCCCCAAACCTTGATATTTCGTAGAATGATTCCCGGATCCACTTCGCTTGATTTTTCCGAAGATTTGATTTAAAGCTTGCTGCCTAATGGCTCTTTCGGTCTTGGCTGTAATTCCCATTCCTCCTTTACCATCTGGTTTTATCTCTTCACGGATATAGCCCTTTTTCTTAAGATCTTCGATAAAGTCGTCAATTGTATATTCACTGGTGGTAAGTTTATATTCTTCGTCCAATTTTCTAAGCCAATCTATTGCCTCATCAAAATCTCCAGAAGTGTGTGTGATCAATTCTTTAAAGATTTCGAACAGCTTATCGAAAGGACTAATATTTTTCTCTTCGAATTTCTTAAAAATGAAACCGCTACGAATGTTTTCAACCTTCTTTTTCATATTTTAAAGTTAACGAATTTTAAGCGTACGATGAAGTTATACCGATGTGAACAGGAACTAAACTTTTGTTAATTCAAATTGGATTTTATAGTCTTCCCTCTCGGGGTAGTCGATAAGATTAAATTGAAATTGAATTTTTGATGTTATACTTTTCTTAAACCTTTTCCCCTTTTGTTAAAGAAATATGAGATTTGAAAAAAAAAATGAAAATGATAAAAAATGCGTTTCTACTTATAGTTGTTTGTTTTCTTACTTTTTCTGGTTTCTCACAAGAGAAAAAAGATTCACCATATGAGACCAATTTTGTAAAGGATGGAATTTGGATCGCCTCTACAGTTGGTCTAAACGTCTTAGGAGTGAAAATAATTCAAGAAAAAGATAACCTCAGTTTAACAGATTTAAACAAACTCTCCAAAGACGATATTTGGGGAATAGATCGTTGGGCTGCAGGATATTATTCTGAACAAGCGAATGAAGATAGTTACATTCCATTTTATGCCTCTTTTGTGATGCCCTTTGCCCTTTTATTAAATGAAAATGAACGTGGAAATGCAGGACAAATTTCTGTTCTTTTTGTGGAAACAATGGCCACCACAGGAGCATTATTCACAATTACTGCGGGACTAGTTGAAAAAAGTAGGCCCTTGGTTTACAATGAATCTTTAGAGACAGAAAAAAGAATTGACAGCGATGAGCAGCGCTCTTTTTTTGCAGGGCATACCGCTGCAACCGCTGCTGCTTCTTTTTTCGCGGCCAAGGTGTTCAATGATTTTAACCCAGATTCGCCGCTTAAACCTTTTGTTTGGGGTGTGGGAGCGGCTGTTCCCGCCTTAGTTGGATACATGCGCATAAAGGCCGGAAAACATTTTCTTACAGATAATTTAATTGGGTATGGTGTGGGCGCAGCAGCTGGAATTTTAATTCCAGAATTGCATAAGAAAGGGAACAAAAACCTTCAAATTTATCCAACCGCCAGTTTTAACCAGGGGGAATATAAGTTCGCCTCACAAGGATTAGCTTTAAATTTTCAGTTTTAAAAGAAAGCTTAAATTGCCAACTAATTAAAAGAAGCTCTACTTATTTATGGAAGTGCATGAAATTATGGTTTTTGTATTGGGAATTGTTTTGTTCATCCCAACCTTGGCTTCTATTACCAGATTTGATCAATGGTGGGTTCGAGGTTTTGACTTCCCTAGGATACAGATCAGCTTTTTGTTAATAGGAGAAATTATAGCATTTATCTTGATTTTTAGTTTTGATAGCTTTTGGGAAATAGCATTGCTAATCCTTTTAATATTCAGTTTGTTTTATCAACTGGTGAGAATATACCCGTACACTCCATTTGCAAAAAAGAAGGTGGAATCTTTTAATGGCAACGATTCCAAAAACCATATTTCCCTCTTGGTAAGCAATGTGCTTACCACCAACACCAGCTATGATAAATTGATAAATCTGGTTGAATCCAGAAATCCAGATATTTTGCTCACTTTAGAAACCGATAAAAAATGGGAATCTGAGCTAGAAGTTCTTGAAGATGATTATAAATATTCCAAAAAGATCCCGATGGATAATTTATACGGAATGCATTTGTATTCTAAACTGGAATTGAAAAACATAAAGGTTAAATATATTATTGATGATGAAATCCCTTCTATCCATGGGCATGTGATTTTACCAAATGGACATCCAGTAAAAATTCATTGCCTACATCCCAAACCTCCCAGCCCTACGGAAGACCTCACTTCTACAAATCGTGATGCTGAACTATTATTTGTAGGCCGGGATGTGAAAAAGGATCAAGAAACAGTATTGGTACTAGGAGATTTAAATGATGTTGCTTGGTCTCGAACCACAAAATTATTCCAGAAAATAAGTGGATTGATGGATCCACGAATGGGAAGGGGATTTTACAACACATTCCACACAGGTTATTTCTTTTTAAGATGGCCGCTAGATCATGTTTTTCATACTTCAGATTTTACCCTGGTTGAACTTGCACGATTACGAAATATTGGCTCAGATCATTTCCCGATGTATATTAAATTGAACTACGAACCAAGGGCTGAATATTTTCAGGATAAGCCAGAAGAAGCAGATAGTGAAGAAAAAGACTGGGCCGAAGAGAAAATAAATAATGGCAACCCTACCGAAATGGATGTCTAATTTGGATGCTCAAAAAAGCGTTTTAGAATTGGCAGCTCTTTGATTTGCTCGCAATTTTTGGCAGTTATGGGCTTTTCAATAAAATTGATGATCTTAGCGTAGTTTTTTGCCTTTTCTTTATCATTATAATCTATGGAAGAAGTAACCATAAAAACATAAATATTCTCCTTTACCGCCATTTCTTCGATCGCTTCAAGAAATTGCCAACCATTCATCATGGGCATATTAATATCCAACAACAACAAATAATGATTTTCATGGGAGGCAGAATTCAAATATTCCAAAGCGTCGGAAGCTCGTTTAAATTTTAAGGGATCCTTGGCAACATTGCAGTTTTGGAGCAGTTTTCCCTGAACCAATGTTACAATATCATCATCATCTATTATCAATACTTTTAGCATTAGCGAGGGTTTAAAGTAACATCTTCTATTTTATTTGTGATATTTCGGATAATTCCATCCAATTCTTTGGCAGAGGTATCAATATGTTCCAGCAATTGAGATTGTTCATCGATATTGGGATAGAGTTGAATAAGCTCCACCAAGCCCATAATTCTTGCCAAAGGAGTACGAACCACATGGGAATGGGTCCAAGCAATATCTTTTAATCTGTCATTATGGTCTTCTATAGTCTTAATATAATTTTGGATCTCGGTAATATCCTGCATGGCTCCAATAATTCTAACAGTGTCTCCTTCATCATCTTTTAGCAAGTAACTTCTATCTAAAATATGTTTATAATTACCATCTGCACATTAAAACCTATATTCAATTTGAATGTGACCAGATTTCAATTTTTTGATTTTTTTAGAACATTTATTAACGTGCTCTTTATCCTCTGGATGCAATTTATCGTTCCACCAACGACCATTATTCTCAATTTCATTCTTGGAATAGCCAAAAACGCTTTTTATTCCTTTATTATAGTACATTTTATCGTTTCCAACATCATAATCTGTTATAGTGTCACTTGTAGCTTTGGCAACAATATCATAGCGTTTTAGGCTACGTACCAATTTCTTTTCTTGTTTAATAAATTCTGTTATGTCCCTGGAATTGGCAACCAGACCGCGCACAGAAGGATCATCGTTTAGATTGGTTACAATAGTCTCAATATAACGCCATTTATCATTAGAAGTTTTAATTCTATAGGAAGGAATTTGTATTCGTTTATTCTTCTTTAGTTTTAGTATGTGCTCTTTTACACTCTCTAAATCATTTTCGTGTATGTAATGAAAAAAATTATTTTGGATCATTTCCAGATCGGAAATACCGGTCATTTGTAGAGAGGAAGGGCTTACGTAAGATAATTTACCTTTAAAATCCATAATTATCATTAAATCTGAAGCATCCTGCACGAGCGACCTAAAGCGTTTTTCGCTACATTTTAAAGCCTGCTCGGCAACCAATTGACCTGTAATATCTTTGGCTTGGGTAACACGTGCTTTTCTCCCATCAAAATCTATTGGGTTGCTTCTAATTTCCACATGGATGAGTTCCCCATTCTTTTTAAGATGTTTGACTTTTGCCCCAAATTTATCGTGATAGTTTTTTTGCCAAGCAGTTTCAATTTCTTCTTGTATATCCTTGGTCCAAAGATCCCGAACATTCATTGCTAAAAATTCCTTTTTTGAGTATCCATACAATGCAACGGCAGCCTCGTTCACATTTAAAAATTCCAAGGTATGTTTGTCCAATACCCACATAGGCAATGGGCTAAAATCAAATAAGGCCTTATATTTTCTTTCAGATTCATTTAATTTAAGATCAATGTTTTTACGCTCTATACTATAAAAAATACTTTTTGCCAGTTGAGAAGAAGTTAAATCTTCCTTTAACAGATAATCTGAAATTCCTAGAGAGAATGTTTTTGCACCAAATTCTTTACTAGCATCATCTATGAGAACAATTATGGGGGTGTTGGGAGCTAAAGCTACCAATTTTTTAACCACAATTTCATTAGCTTCTGCATCTTGTAAGGAGAGGTCTAAAAGGATTATTTTAAAATTATGTTTTGTGTTTAACTCTAAAGTAGCCTCTTTTAAAGTTGATGCCCTCGTGGGTTTAATTTCAACATGTTCTGCGCTTAAATATCCTTCAATAAGAATATAATCCCCAATATTTTCTACGACGATCAATATGTCCAAAACTCCTGTGCTATAAGCCATAGATAACGTATTTATTAAAAGGGAGTTGAACCGATGTAAGCCATAAATTTTCTTTAGATGCCATACCTCTAGAAAAATCCTCTGCATCCATAGGTTTAGGGATAAAACAATTCTTACTATTTTCATAACATTTATCAATATCCTTTCCAGCAGGGGAAGTGCTTAGTATAATCATTGGTATATGCCCAGTGGATTTAGACCGTTTAATGCTTTTTAAAACTTGGTAGCCCTCTTTGACCATCTGCACATCTTTTGCAAGTTTTCCTTCAGCGGATGCTGCTTTGGTTAAAAATATATCATATTCATTATATTCAACCAGGAAATTAAGTATAGGGGTCATAGGGTTGTTTTTGTTGGGGTGTCTCAAATATACTAAATTTGCTTTTTAATTGTTAAATGAACTTCCCTCATTTAACAATTAAAATCACCCAAATTTTACCTCCATGATTTTCGATTATTCTTGCATATAACCAATTCTATTTCGGTGTTCGAAAATTGATCGTTGCAATATAATCGTTGGAAAGCCACAACGATCTTTTCAAAAAATTGAACCCTATAAAAGTAGTCATGACAAAGGGCCTTCAATTATAAATGAAAGAAGAGGTTAAGATATAAATCGAAAACAAGGTGGAATGAACCCCTCAATGAGGGATTATAAGAATTTTTTGCTTATTTGTACTCCAGCTCCAAAATTTGGAGCAGCTATGGAATTAAGGTCTGCACCTAATTGAAGGTTGACATCAAACGTGTCCTGCCACACTTTCAAATCCAAGTAGGTCGATAAAATTGTATTTTTTTTAAAATTTGCACCTTTTGCCCCATAGTTATTTCTATAACTAGTCAGAAATTTATAAGGCAACTCTCCTACCACTCCGGAAATTCCAATATGATGAACAATAATTTTATTGTTACTGATCCTGAATCTATTATCGTCTAGTGTAATAAATGGCACCCCTAGAATTCTGCTTTCATAGGTCCAACCAGATCTATATAAATTATTATTGAAATAATTATCATTTCCATCTGAGGTTATATCCTCGTCACTTTGATCCCTGGTATAATAAAATTCATACATCAATGAATTAACAAGATTCCCTGAATTTGGGCTTTTAATAAAAACACCATAGCGTCCATCAGGAGTATTTCTCAAAACCCTACCGGATCCATCTTCGAACAGGTGATTGTATAAAATTTCCACTTTGTAGTCATTTACCAAAGTATTAATGTAAACCTCGTAGCTCCCTAGGTGATTTCCTAGGGCATTTGCTTCCTGGCCTCCCACATTGTTATTCCCTTCTTTTGCGATAAAGACGTTTATATAATCCCCAAAATTCTCTGGCAATTTCCCGAAACCTGGTGCATCCCCTCCCCATTGAACAAAATGCTGAAGTCCTGCCTTTATTTCAAAATTCTTTATTTTATTAAAAATCACATGGAAACTTTTATGATGAATCTTAGTGTTTTCAACATATCTCTCATCATCGGTTATAAACTCCTCCCAAGTAGCATCAATACTTAAACCTGCCTTTTTACTTATAGAAATAGGGTTTTTTAGGTACAAACTAATTCCAAATAAGGGTCGGGCATTTAACGACCAAAGAATATTCTGATTGCTTGCGCTAAGCCCATCGTATAACAATTCTTTTTGTTTTCTTCCTACATATGCTTTTAACCAATAATTCTCTAGCATTATATAAGATTCATCCAATTGCAGTTTTTCGGAATACCCATCATGAAAAAGGCCTCCTGCTCCTAATTCTAACCTAGCATGTCGTGAAAACTGGTAGGTAGCCTTACCGCTAAAAAAAGCTGAAACATTACTTGATTCATCTATTCTCCCCCGTTGATTGCTATGAATCCAAAAAGGAGATTCTTCTTGAGAATATGCAAGCCCCGTTAAAGAACCGAAACCTTCATATTTTATTTGTTGAGCCTGAAGTACATGAAAATAGCTTAAAATAAGCAGAAAGGTCAAAAAGAGCTTCATATAAAATTTAAATAAGGGTAAAGATGTTCAGCATCCTATTTTAGCGATAAAAATATGTAATTTTATGCGAACTAATTGAACTTTATGATTTCCTTTTTTAGAAAAAAAGAATTTTTAATAGACCATTTACAAGGAATTACCGATATACATAACCATATTTTACCCGGTATTGATGATGGAGCTCAAAATGCAGAAGATTCTATATCTCTTTTAGAGGGGTTTGAGGAAATAGGGATCACTAAGTTTATTGCGACACCGCATATAATGAACGATTATTATCCCAACACTCCAGAAACGATAAATACCGCACTAGGTCTTTTAAAGAAAGGAATTAGTGAAAATGAAAAATTAAAAAGCACTGAAATTCGGTATGCTGCAGAATATATGATGGATCAAAGTTTCTTGGATCTAATGAAAACCGAGAAACTCCTATGTCTCAGGGAAAATATGGTTCTAGTGGAAATGTCCTATTTTCAACCCCCAATAAACCTAAACGAGATTTTGTTTAAACTTCAGACCAGTGGCTATAAACCTGTTTTAGCACATCCTGAGAGATATGCCTTTTATCATGCCAAGGACCTATCTAAATATGAGGAATTAAAAAACAGGGGCTGCTTATTCCAGTTAAATACTTTGTCCCTCACTCCGCATTACGGAAACAATATGCAAAAATTCGCATATAAACTTCTAGAGGATGGAATGATAGATTTTATTGGTAGCGATACGCATAGAGTCCAACATATTGAAAAGCTAAAGACTATTAATTTAGAGAAAAAACACCTCCACCTAGTAAAGGAAGTAATTACTAAAACCAGAGAACAGTTTTAAACTATTATTTTTTCAATACTTTTTTCTTGATCCTTTTCCATCTCGTCTCTTCATTTGCACCATAGCCGTAGCCATAACCATAATTATAGCTATATTTTGATCCATATGAAAATTTAGAATAATCCACATCATTAAGAATTACGGCTAATCCTTTAAGCTTACCTTGCTGTTTTAATTCTTTTGGAAATTCCAATAGTTTCTTTTCAGTATAACCAGCCCTAGTAATATATAAAATTGTGTCTGCCAATGGACTTATCAATAAGGTATCTGTCACAATCATTGTGGGTGCAGTGTCTACAATTACAAAATCATAAATTTTAGACAAATCATCAAGCAAAAGTTCCATACGTTCGCTCATAAATAGCTCTGCAGGGTTTGGAGGAATAGACCCGGATAGGATTAAATCAACCTTAACATGCTTATCCATGGATTCATTTATGATATCTGTTGTAATTATATCATAATTATAAAGATAATCAGATAGACCTTTGGTTTCCATTGGTAAATCAATATACCTATGTAATTTAGGGTTTCTAATATCGGCACCAATAATGATCACCTTTTTATTGGTTGTAGCCAACGTTCTTGATAAGTTATAAGAGATGAAAGTTTTACCCTCTCCCTTTATAGTGGAGGTGACAAAAATTATTTCGCCATTATTATTTGGTTTTGGTTTTAACAAATAAGCCAAATTGGTTCTCAAAATCCTGAAAGATTCTGCTAAGGGAGATCTGTCATTTAATTGAATGACTTCATCTTGATTTTCGGCAATTTTAGGCACTTCACCCAGAAATGGAATATTTTTAATTAATAGCTCAAGATCCCCCTTATGATGCACCTTGGTATCCAGCATGAATTTGATGAAAAGAACAATAATTGGTAAGATTAGTCCAACTAAAAAACCTCCAACTAATATTAACCAAGGAGCTGGATCTACCGGCTTAGCATCTGTATACGCCGGGTCTATAACCTTGGCCACGGGAGAGGTAACCGCAAAGGCTATGGCGGCCTCTTCACGACGTTGCAAAAGAAACAAATATAATTGTTCCTTAATTTGTTGTTGGCGTTCTATGCCCCGCATCCCCTTTTCCATTCCGGGAAAAGAGCTAAATTTATTATCAGAAGTTGTTCCTAATTGCTCTAATTCCTGCTTCTGAATTTTCAAAGAATTTTCACTATTTTTTAAATTTTCGAAGAGGCTGTTTTTTAAATCGTCAATTTGATCTGTCAAATTTTTGACAGCTGGATGCTCAGTAGTTGATGACACTAGAAGTTTATTCCGTTCTAAAATCAAAGAATTATAAGCAGAAATCAAACTTGAGATACCACCATCCTGAATTCCTAAATTCACAGGCAACAATTCATAATTGCCTTTTGCTCTAAGTATGTCTGCTATAGAATTAACCAATAATAATTGAGTTTCAATAGTAAATATTTCCTTTTCTGCCTGGGAAGATTTAGCCATATATTGCTGTGCTCCAGAATATACATCCATGATCTGATTGTTTCGTTTAAAGCTGGCCATCCCTCCTTCTACAGAATCCAACTCAGTCGTGATTAATTCTAATCTATTTTGAATAAATTCAGTAGTGTTTTTTGCAACTTGACTCTTATCAGTAACCCCGTCTTGATTGAACTGAAACATCAAATTATTTAAAAAATCCCTGGATCTTGCGCTCTCATTTTGAATTAAGGATAAAGACAATATATCCAAGGCCTTTCCCTTTGGTCCAATAATTAAATTTTGAATGTAATTTTCAGCTACATCTACAACTGGTCTAATCCTAATGTGAGTAGTTTTAACATTCCTAAACTTAGTACCCATATAAGATTTCCGGGGTAGGATTGAAAATTTTAAATTTTTATAGGTAATTATTTCCCCAAATATATGCTGTTCTAAAAAACTATCTGTACCATTAAATATTTTAAACTTAGTGTCGGATATTGGTGTTATGAACAAATCCTCCTTTTGAGTATTTACAATAGAATCTTGTGTAATAAAATTGATAACAATTGCGCTGGATTCATATGCCTCCGTTGTAATAACATTACCTTCAACAAAATATGAAATATTATGATCTAATTCATCTACAACTTTTTCCACCAATCTTTTGGATTTAAGTGTAACAATTTGATTGTCCAAAGTATTTTGACCGATAGTTAAAATTGAGCTACCACCTGATGGAAGTGCATTAGCAATATTATTTTCGCTATCTTTTATAATCATCATGGATGATTCTGAACGATATTTAGGAATTGTATATCTATTAAACAGAAAAGCTATTACACCCCCTAGTAGAAGACCAAAAACCAACCATTTCCAATATCCTAAATACTTATATAGTTCTCCTTTTAAATCAAAATTAGATTCTTTTTCTTCAGTAAAATCTTGTAATTCTTCCATTTATTATTATCTGGTAATGAGAACAATTATTCCAAAAATCGTAGTGGCAAGAGAAATTAAACCCGTATAACTCGTAATAAATCCAGCTGATTTAACCTTGCGATATGTTGGTTCTACATATACTATGTCATTTTGTCTTAAATAGTAATAAGGGCTTTTAAAAACATCTGCTTTTGTCATATCTATCCTTCCAATAGATTTAACTCCGTCAACTTCGCGTATAATTAAAATATTATTTCTTATTCCGTCATAAGTTATACCACCTACACTGCCAAATAATTCGGGCACACTCATTCTCTCATTTTCTACATCAACTATAGTCTGAGATCCTGCCTCGCCCAAGACAATAACTCTAAAATTTAATAGTCTTACAGCTACTACAGCATCTTTTACATACGCATGTATCCTGTCAGTTAAAAAAGTTTCCAGCTCACTTCTGCTTTTTCCGGCAACTTTGATTTTTCCCAAAACGGGAAATTGAATATTGCCATCTATATCAACTAAATATCCCATTAAAGATGAGTTTTGCCGCCCACCACCACCTCCTCCACTTCCTGAAGACTGACCTCCAGTTTGCATTTGAAAGGGTTGAACAACTTCTGGATTTAAGGAAGTTACTTTTATGTGAATGATATCATTAATCTCAAAAACTGGTTCAAATTCTGCGGCACCCTTCATGTTTTCGAGTTGTTCAGCTCCCTGAAAATAAACAATTTCGTTTCGAGTGGAACAGCTTGCAAGGGCAAACAGGGATAATAAAACTATAAACTTATTTTTCATGAAAATTGGGTCAGGATGCAAATATAAAAGGTTAAGATTTAAAAAATAAGAAGTAGTGTTAAAATCAATTGTTTTTATTCATTAACTCTGCTTCTTTATTTTGGAAAGGCAACTTATCTAAACTTTGATAAGCTGAATTCTTACTAATAAATTCGGGAATCAATTCTTTTAATTTTGCAACCACTTTATCATTCTTTAATTTTTCAGAAGATTTTATGATTTTTTCTATTTTTAAATTTATAAAATCATAATCCTGAACTTTATCGATACCTATCATAATCTTCTTATGGTGTGTTGGTAGCGTTTTACATTCATCATTTAAAAGCTCTTCGTATAATTTTTCTCCAGGGCGAAGGCCAGTGATTTTTACTTTAATATTTTTATTGGGCGTATAACCAGCCAACTTTATCATTTTAATAGCAAGATCCATGATTTTTACGGGCTCGCCCATATCAAAGACAAAAATCTCTCCTCCTTTTCCCATGGCTCCAGCTTCCAAAACCAACTGGCAGGCTTCTGGAATAGTCATGAAATACCTAATAATATCTGGATGGGTAATGGTTACAGGTCCCCCTTTTTCTATTTGCTTTCTAAATAAAGGAACCACAGATCCATTGGAACCCAACACATTTCCAAACCTGGTAGTTATAAATTTGGTTTCCTTCTTATCAAATTTGGACTGATGATGGTAAAGCGATTGTACATACATTTCAGCAGCTCTTTTTGAGGCTCCCATTACGTTGCTTGGATTTACAGCCTTATCTGTAGAAACCATTACAAAATGGCCTACATCATATTTAATAGCTAGATCCGCAAGATTCTTTGTTCCACGAATGTTTACCGAAATAGCCTCGTGTGGATTGGCTTCCATTAATGGCACATGCTTATACGCTGCTGCATGATAAACCACGTCTATGCTGTGATTCTGGAACATTAACTCCAATCTTTTTTGATTTCCAACATCGCAAATTATACACCTATAGTTTAAATCTGGGAATTTGGCTTCAACTTCCAACTGAAGGTTATGTAAGGGAGTTTCTGCCTGATCTAAAATAATTAACTTTTTAGGAGTGTATTGAGCAACCTGTCTTACAATTTCACTTCCAATAGAACCTGCTCCACCTGTAACCAATATGGTTTTCCCAGTAAGTTGAGCCGATTTATTTTCCCTCTCCAACATTATTGGTTCCCGGTCCAATAAATCTTCAATTTGTAAGGTTTTTACTTTTTGGGCTATTGGTTTGTCATCTTCATGCCAATTGGAAACCAAGGGTGCATTAAAAACTTGAATATTGTTTTCTAAGCAATCTTCTACCAAGGCAAACTTTTCTTCAGCAGAAAAATTTTGTTCCGTGAGAATTACGGCTGAAGCATTTAAAATTTTAAGCTGATTATGAATAGTGGTTTTATATTTCACCACAGGCTTGTCCAAAATCCTAATACTATTGTTATGTTTGGTTTTCGTTAGAAAACCCACAATTTTAAACCTTCGTGGATGTTCAATATTCAAGGCACCTGCAATAGATATAGCATTCTCATCTGCTCCCAGAATAACTGCTCTTTTAATAGAATCACCCCGAAGTGCAATTTTATAAAACTCATAAACCTGCTTGACCCCAAGACGAAATAAAAATAGCAGTGAAAATGAAATCCATAAATTAATCAATAAGCCACCTATTAAAAAAACCTTTTCTCCAATCACAAAGAATGTGATGTAATTGATGAGAATTAAGGTTATAAAGGAGGAAGTTGTCGCCAATATTAATTTTAGGGCATCTATATTGGAGGAATATCGAATAATCCCAGCATATGTTTTAAAAACAAAGAAAAAGAAGATATTGGTTAACACGACAATGATCCCTTTTAATGTAAAATCCAATAAAGTATAATAGTTGGGTGTGAGATCTATAATAATTAATATGGTGAGCAAAGAGGATATGGAAACTAAAAATATATCTATAAGAAAGACAGCCCATCTTGGGAGGTACTTTAAATTTCTTAAATTCAATGCACTATCTGAAGAGGTCAAACTCAATTTTAATGCTGAAAGTAACCGATCACCCATTTATAAATTATTTAATTCTGTGCGCTAAAAAATCCATTAATCCCCACGCTCAATCTTTTTCTATCATCCCCGGTTAAATTAGAACCTGAAGGCAAACATAAACCAGTTTCAAACAATTCTTCTGCTATCCCATTTCCATAAAAAGGCATATTTTTAAATACCGGTTGCAAATGCATGGGCTTCCAAAGGGGCCTGCATTCTATATTAAGCCCTTCCATATATAATCTAAATTCTTCCCTGGATTTCCCAGTAACTTTTTCATCAACAGAAATTATTGTTAACCAATTATTACAAAAATAGTCATCATTTGGTTCAGAAAAGACAGTAACTCCTTCTATATTTAAAAATATGTCTTGATAAAACTGGTTCATTGCCCGTCTTAAATCCACGTGCTCATCCAGGACTTCCATCTGTCCTCTACCAATACCTGCAGAAATATTACTTAATCTATAATTATACCCAATTTCGCTATGTTGATAATGTGGGGCATCATCCCGTGCTTGGGTGGCTAAAAATACAGCTTTATTTTTAACGGACTTCTCCTTGGCGATCAAAGCACCTCCACCAGAGGTGGTTATGATCTTATTGCCATTAAATGATAAGATTCCAATTGTACCAAAAGTACCACATTTCCTTCCTTTATAAGAACTTCCCAAGGCCTCTGCGCTATCCTCAACAATTGGGATTTCAAATTTTTCGGCAACTTTTTGTATGTCATCAATTTTATAAGGCATGCCATACAAATGTACAGCAATTATCGCTTTCGGCTTTTTTCCTTTGGAAATCCTATCTTCTATTGCCTTTTCTAAATAAACAGGACATAAATTTAAAGTATCCCTTTCACTATCAACAAAAACCGGAATTGCTCCCAGATACATAATTGGATTTGCTGAAGCGGCAAACGTCATGCTTTGACACAATACTTCATCCCCCGGTTCAACTCCCAATAAGATCAACGCTAAATGAAGGGCGGCAGTACCTGAACTTAAAGCTGCAACGTGAACATCGTTAACTTCATTTTTCGAGTCTGATAAATAGCTTTCTATATCCAACTCGAAGCCTGTTACATTTGGGCCCAGTGGTGCTACCCAGTTCGCATCAAAAGCTTCATTAACAAATTTTTGTTCAGTCCCACCCATATGGGGTGAGGAGAGCCATATTTTGCCCTGTTCCATATATTTTAATTTAAATACTTTATAATTTTACCGGGATTGCCAACAACTACTGCAAAATCTGGAATATCACGAATAATTACAGCCCCAGCTCCAACCGTTACCCATTTACCAATTTTTATACCATGAATAATTACGGCTCCAATTCCAACGTGGGTTCCTTCATCAATTCCTACATTTCCGGCAATTGCTGCATTGGGAGAAATATGAACGTAATTACCTAAGACACAGTCATGATCTATGGTGGAAGCAGTGTTGATTATGCAATGTTCGCCTATTTGGGTAGAAGAGTTCACACAGGCATTGGCCATTACAACAGTTCCTTTTTCCAAGATTGCGCTTGGTGATATTATAGCCGATTTGTGGATTATTGCATCTGAAATGTTGCCGTTAAAGGAATCGACGATCTTTTTCCGAATTTTGTTGTTTCCAATTGCGATGATAGTATCAGCATCCAATAAGCGTTGATTTAAGACATGGACAACTGCTCTTTTGTTTAGAAATTCTATATTTTTATTGTCATCGAAAATTTGATCGATTGAAATATTATTCGATTCTGCGATATCGATGATTACTTTTCCATGACCGCTGGCCCCGTAAATATTCATAATTAATTATTTCCATTAAATGGCTCAGTAGTAGCCATATTCTCTGCATTAATTCCTTCAGAAACCAAAACTTTTTGAACAGTTTTAAAAAGGATTTCCATATCTACAAAAAAAGATACATTTTGAACATACCATACATCATATTCAAATTTTTGGGTCCAACTAATCGCATTTCTACCATTCACTTGGGCCCAACCTGTTATTCCAGGCCTTAAATCATGTCTTTTATATTGATGTGGCGTATATATTGGCAAATATTGAGGCAAAAGGGGTCGAGGTCCAATAATACTCATATCGCCTATTAAAACGTTCCATAGTTGCGGAATTTCATCTAATGAGGTTTTCCTAATAAATGAACCAATTGTTGTCAACCTTTGTGAGTCTGGAAGTAAATTGCCATTAGAATCCTTTTCATCGGTCATGGTTTTAAATTTCACGATTTTGAAAATTCGGCCCTTTTTTCCTGGCCTTTTTTGCACAAAAAATGGATTTCCTTTATTGGCCAAAAATAATAGGATCGTGGCAGTTAATAATAACGGACTTAAAATTAGAAGTGCCGTTAATGAAATTATAAAATCAAAAAAAGGCTTAATAAATAATATATAAATCTTCAAAAAGTCTGTTTTAAATTATAGAATTGATTGTCCGTAAAGTATCATATACTGATAAAGGACGTCATTCTGAACTTGTTTCAGAATCTCATAACTCTGCAAATCAATACAATAAATTGAGACCCTGAAATAAATTCAGGGTGACGAGATGACTTATTATGACAAAAAACGGATATCCATTTATAAAATTATCTAGCTGTCGCCAATTAAAATATTCAGTGATAAATTCGAGCAAAAGTACAAAATTCTTTAAAGCAAATATTTTATTTCTTTTTCCTTAACTTATAAAGCATTTCCAATTCTTTATATTCATTTAAAAGAAAATTCCAGAATTGCCCTCTTTCATAATTAGCAGTAATATGATTCCTTGCATTCTTCCTCAATCCCTCTAGAAAGGATCGGTCATTATTTAAATGACTCATTGCATTATATAAACCGTCGCTATCTTTTACAGGAATTATTATACCGTTCTCGTTATGTTTAATTATTTCGTTACAACCATTAATATTTGTAACTATAGAAGGTAGGTTCATCGCGCCGGCTTGCATTACAACATTTGGAAACCCCTCTCGATAACTTGGGAATGTGAGCACATCTGAAATCGCCAAATAAGGACGAACATCTACTTGATATCCAACAGAAACAATTGCCTTATGGGAGTTTATGATCTTCAAATTAGAATCATCAATTGGATCCAGATCACTTTCAAATGGTCCAACCAGCAATAATTTCACCTTCGGATTACGTTCATATAATTTTATAAATGCCGTTATCAATTCGTTGATGCCTTTTTCTGAAACGATCCTTCCAATAAAAATGAAGACAAGTTCATTTTTATTAATATTTAGCTTTTTTCTTAATATCTCATTATCCTTTTCAGAATATAAAGTAGGGTCAAAGTAGTTGGTATCAATTCCGTTTGAACTTCCGTTCCCTAAAATTTTAAGTTTTTTAGCTTCTGTGTATTTTTGATCAAGGATTATTTTTTTTAGTTCAAAAGAATTAGGATAAATCCTTGTAGCCAAACTATACGTAAGCTTTTCAACAAAATCCAAAATCCCCCTCTTAGCGCCAGTAGTTTCAAGTAGTGGTAATCCGGCCACTGTATGCAGTCTAATTGGGACCCCTGCTAGTTTTGCAGCAAACATCCCTACAATTCCAGCTTTTGGTGTATGCGTGTGGACTATTAGCGGATTTTCTTTTTTGAAATATTTATAAAGTTTGAATACCGCTTTTAAATCTTCCACGGGGGTGATTTTCCGGGTCATATTTACCCAATAGGTTTTTACATTATTATCCCTTCCGTATTTTTCAAGTCGATCCTTTTCAGCAGCTATTGCAATTACCTCGTAATGAGCATTCATGAATGAGAGCTGACCTTCCAAAAGTTTTTCCAAGGAAAGGGGGATGGTGGTAATACGTATGAGTTTAGGCAAATGAAATTGAATTAATTATCATAATTTAAAACAGAAATGGCAAATATATAGTAACTATATAAAACAGATTGATCATTAACATTAAATATCTTTTGATTGTCCCTAGTAACCAAAACTGATAAAGGGCATCATCTGTCCCGATGATTCCTATCGTGTGGACACATCTTTATGAATCGTCCACCCTTCCATGGCCGCCTTAAAATATTTCAGTCCTATCCATAGGGTCGTTATGCCGGGATGCCTTTTGCTTTCATAGCCTTTCCATCCGCCAAGTCTAGCTATCGCCCAAACATATCTTTTTAGCCCTTTTTCCTTGTACGGGTTTTTTTGTTTCCCTGTCCTACCTTCCAGTCTTATTATCTGGTGCTCTAAAAACGCTTGCTCTTCTTCCGTGAAACAGCTATCGGCGCTCATCTCTCCTTCTGGTACTGCATACGCCAGCCGCATCAAGAACAGTTGGATGATGACCTCCATTATCAACAAGCTCAGTTTTCTTACCGATGACCCATGCTCCAGCTCTGACGCCTCGATATTGTAGCCCTCTTTTTTCAATATCTTGAACACCTCTTCTATCGTCCACCTCCACTTATACCATTCCACGCACATTTCTGCCATTTCCAGGGTCTCTATGGGCAGGCTTGTCAATAACCTCCAGCACACCCTGCCCGGCCCGGCCCGGTTAGCCTCTTTGGCCTCCACCAGATATAGTTTTATGCTGGGCGCCACTGCCTTGCTGGCCGCCCTGGTCCTTTTCAGTTCTACCTCTTTATATCTGATTTCAATTTTTGCGGTCCTTTTTTTCCTTCTGGTCTTTGCACAGGCATCCACCTGTACCTCATAGGACCCTTGACAGGGCTGGTCCGCCAGGCAGCTGAACAATTTTGACCCATCCGCCAAGGCCCTATCCGCACGGGCCCTTATCAATAGATCTGTTCGTGCATCTGGTATGCTTGCAAACTGTTCGTAGATATCCCCTTCCCTATCTTGTACGATCACCATTCCCGCTACCACGTCCCTTAGTGAGGCCTGTGTGTTTTTGGACACCTCTATCCACTTATAGGACTCTTTTTCTTCCATGGGCAGCTTGCCGTACTGTCTTTCATGCTTTGATTTGAAGTCCAAGGACCTGTTCCAGATCTTAATATCAGAATAGCCGTAGGGGGTGCCGCTCACGGCATCCAAGACCAAACTTGGGTGGACAAAGAACCCCAGTCCCTGGGAATTCTTCGCATTGGTCGTGCCCACAAAGCCATCTTTGTTGATCCTATTACCATGGCTGCTTAGGTTGACCTCCGTGGTATCTTGGATACAGACAACAAATTTGCCCGCACAAGCCATCTGGCAATTATGTACCAGGTTCTCTACTATATCTTCTTCACTGACCCTATCGTTCTGCAAAAAACGGTAAACGGCCTTTGCGTCTGATTCGTTCCTGCTGAGCTGACGGATCGAATGGACGCTCTTGCTGAACAGGTCCGATAAAATCTTGTTGCCCCGATAAACCAAACGTTTATCCCCTAAGCCTGTGAACCCCCTTCTCATTTTTTGAGTAAAATTAATGCTAATCCCTTAAACTAGTGTTAAGTTAATTATGATATGACGGTTATTATTTATATCTTGGCCTTAAAATAAGCCAATGATACACTACACCATCAAGTTGAGCCAAACGGAAGTTGAAGAGCTTAACGGAATTATTAGTAAAGGACGTCATACCTCTCAGGCCTTTCGCACCGCCTACATTTTGTTAAACTGCGATAAAGGGGAATTTTCCGATGATACCACGATAAAGAATGCGGAGATTACCAAAGTTCTCAAAATAGGTGAACGAACGATAGGCCGGGTAAAGAAGAAGTTCATTGAAGAAGGATTTGAAAGTGTTTTGGAACGACGTGTTTCAAGCCAGAATTACACAAAAAAGGTAGATGGGGATATTGAGGCTAAATTGGTTAAACTCTGTTGCAGTGAGCCCCCAGAAGGATTTTCGAAATGGTCATTGAGACTTTTGGCGGACAGGATGGTGGAATTGGAATATATCGATTACATATCGCACGTCACAGTGGGCCAGGTATTAAAAAAAACGAACTTAAGCCTTGGAAAGTAAAAGGCTGGGTCATTCCCCCAGAGCAGAGCAGTGAATTTGTAGCTAATATGGAATATGTGCTAGACGTATACAAAATGCCATACGATGAAGACTTTCCGGTTGTTTGCATGGACGAATCGCCCAAGCAGTTAATCCAAGAGGTAGCCTCAACGCCCATCAAGCCGGGACAGGAGGCCAGGATGGACTATGAGTACATCAGACATGGTATGGTAAATATTTTTATGGCCAATGAACCCTTGAAGGGTAAAAGGCTGGTTGAAATTACCCAGCGTAAAACAAAAACAGACTGGGCTAAATTTATCAAGAGAATAGCTGATGAGGTGTACCCACAGGCTAAAAAGATAAAACTGGTGATGGACAATTTCAAAACGCATGATGCATCGGCCTTTTATGAAACATTTGAACCGCAGGAAGCCAAAAGGCTCCGGGACAGGTTTGAATTTGTTTACACACCTAAGCACGGGAGCTGGCTGAACATGGCAGAAATAGAATTGCATGTACTCAATGGCCAATGCTTAAACCGTCATATTGCCAGCGAGAAGGAAATAAAATCAGAAGTGGATGCGTGGCAAAATCACAGAAACAACAAAACCTCAAAAATCAATTGGCAGTTTACAAATGACCAGGCACGTATAAAACTCAAAAGACTCTACCCGTCAATTACAACTTAACATAACACTAGTAAATAATTGTGTCCACACGATAGCTCCCTCGTCGGGATGACATTCGTTTGTCATCCTGAAGGCAGCGTAGCGCACTGAAGAATCTCAACGAAGCAGGATTTTTTTTTGAGATCCCT
Organism: Gillisia sp. Hel_I_86; assembly: GCF_007827275.1. NCBI lineage: Bacteria > Pseudomonadati > Bacteroidota > Flavobacteriia > Flavobacteriales > Flavobacteriaceae > Gillisia > Gillisia sp. Hel_I_86. Next base: position 3,745,862 of record NZ_VISE01000001.1, read on the forward strand.
CCTGACATCGGATGACATTGGTTTGTCATCCTGAAGGCAGCGTAGCGCACTGAAGGATCTCAATTTATCGCAATTGTAATAATGTAGATCCCTCCTTTGTAAGAAGGACAAAATAAAAGATCCAATAAAACAAAAAATCCAAAGATTTTTGGTCTCTGGATTATATTGAGTGTAATTTTAGCTCTAAGCAGGTTGCAGTTCTTGATCTTTTTTGGATTTTCTATAAAGAAAAGAAGTAAAAATGTTTCTTTTTGCAAACCTGAATTGTCTATCGGAATTTATAAGCTTTACAAATAAAGGTTTGTTTACCCCAAAGTATTCGTAAGTAGTACCATCTGTAAAAGATACTTCCAATACATTGCCTTTATGTTGGAAATCGGCAATCCCAGCTTCAGAGGTAGTTGTATTGTATTCCTCAAGATTAGCTGCCTTAGTTTCAGGAGCTATACTCACTAAAAAGTGGTAACCATCAATGATTTGCTTGCTTTTAATTTCAGCTTCCGTGTGCTTTTCATCACTTTCCTGAAATTTATCCGGATGCCATTCTTTTACCAGATTTCTGTAAGAAGTCTTTAGTTGTTTAAGATCTATATCTTTTTCAACATTAAATAATTTCTTGTATTCGTTAACACGCTTCATAAATGCCTCATTTTAAATAAGGCGCGAAATTACTCTTTTTATCCCAATTATCGGGATCTATTTTTAAATGATATCAAATCAATCAAGATACGAGAATAGTAAGTTGACTATTAACGCTTCTTCTTAGGAGCTTCCGTTTTTAAAACCGTCGCAGTTTTGTGCTGTAATAGGTAAGAAGCAAGCATCTTCTCAACTAATTCATCTTTGGTTAAATGATGAAAAATGGTCTTTACGTTCTCCTTTAATTCTGAGGAAACTTCGTGGTTGGGCTTGGTCTTAAATATTTGCTTCGCCCATAAAAGTGTATTATTATCCTCTACACTTTTGGCATCGGGTTTTGAATATTCTTTAAATACAATTCCCAATTCGTCCTGAAATTCTGCAATATCCAGAATTTCTTCATTTTGAATCACGGTTAAAGAAAGCCCCTTTGCTCCTGCCCTGGCTGTTCTTCCACTTCTATGCACATACACTTCGTACACATCTGGCAAATGGTAATTCACTACATAAGAGATCTCTTTTACATCTATCCCACGAGCCGCAAGATCTGTAGCAACAAGGATATTTATATGCCCTTCTCGAAACTGTTTCATGATGCGGTCCCGGATTGGTTGGGACAAACTACCATGCAATGCACCTGAAGAAAATTTGTTGATCGCCAAATTCTTCGCCAATTTATTTACCGCAGCTTTGGTCTTGCAAAATATAATTCCGCGTTCCCCTTCTTTAGAGGATAAAAAATGCATTAAAACCTCCAACTTCTCAATAGGTTCCACCACTACAAATTCGTGATCTATTTCCTGATTCCCTACGGTCTCCATATTGGCACTTATCTGGATTACATGTTTGGACATATAATTTTGGATAAGTTGCTTTATAGTTCCCGGCAGTGTAGCAGAAAATAAAAGCGTTCTTCTTTTCTTAGGTAATTCAGCAATAATTTCATCCAATCCGTCTTTTAAAGAGGTAACCATTTCATCTGCTTCATCCAATACCAAATAGTTGACTTTAGAAAGATCTATAGCCTTCCGTTTTATAAGATCTATAAGTCTTCCTGGAGTCGCAATTACTATATGTGTGGGTTTTGATAATCTTTCAATTTGTGGCTTAATTGGGATTCCTCCACAAGTAGCCGTGATTGAAACATCAGGCAAATTGGGAGCATAGCTTTCCAGATTGCTTAGGATCTGATGGCCTAATTCCCGGGTTGGAACTAAAACAACAGCCTGAATATGGGATTCTTCAACATTGATAAGTTGAAGCAATGGCAACCCAAAGGCAGCAGTTTTTCCGGTTCCCGTTTTTGCAAGCCCTACAAAATCTTCCGTTTTATTAAGTAAAATGGGGATCGTCTTCTCCTGAATTTCCGTTGGGACAGTGATCTTTAATTCATCTAAACTCTTAATAATCTCTGCTGATATTCCTAAACGGGAAAACTGAATTGACATATAATAATTTTTGACAAAGGTAAGTACTCTTTTCGCTTTTAAGCCTTGAAAAAACAGCCATTATTTTCATTGAAAACTTGGCTGAAGAATATTCCTAAAATTGGAATTTTAAAATTCTTAGTTTTTGATAAGGTTTCTAAGTGCAACCCATTGTTTAAGCATATCCTTGGAATCACATGCTGGATATCCCAAAACCGTTTTCCCAGCAGCAACATCGCTCATAACGCCTGAACCTCCACCAACAACAGCACCGGAATGCACGGTAGTATGATCTTTTATAGATGCACTACCTCCAATAATTACTCCATCTCCCAGGGTAACAGAACCTGCAAGACCACTTCCCCCAGCCATGATACATGAACGTCCCATTACCGAGTTATGTCCAATCTGTACTAGATTATCGATTTTACAACCATCACCAATAACCGTAGAGCTAAATTTTCCGCGATCTACACAAGAATTTGCTCCAATTTCTACTTGATGTCCAATAACCACATTTCCAATTTGTGGGATTTTAACCAATCCGCGACCATCGTCACTTGGTCTATACCCAAAACCATCAGATCCTATACTCACATTGCTATGGAAAATACAATGGCTACCAATTTCAGTTCTTTCCCTAATAACAGTACCAGACCAGATCGTAGTATTGTTTCCAATATTTGTTTCATCTAGGATAGTCACATTAGGGTATAGGAAAACATGATCTCCCAAAACCACATCTTTTCCAACATAGCACCCTGCCCCTATCACACAATTGGATCCTATCTTGGCAGTTTCGTGAATTGTTGCAGTTGCATGGATTCCAGATTCCAATTGTGGCTGACCGGGATTAAAGACTTCCAACATCTTAACCATTGCCAGATCTGCATTTTTTACGCGTATCAAGGCTCGACCTTCTTCCGGTTCCAAAACTAGATTATCGTTTATTATTGCAGCTACGGCATTGGAAGTTTTCCAAAGCTTGATATATTTTCTATTGCCTATAAATGAAATATGGCCATTTTTTGCACGTTCCAATTGCTCCGGTCCGGTAATAAGCAAGCTCGTATCGCCAACTAGTTCTCCTTTGACTAGTTCGCTTAATTCTGTGATTTTTAGGGTCTTCATTATAGGGTATTTGTGTAAGTAAGGGTTAATTTTAAAAAAATGGTCTATTATTTTTGGAGTGCAAATATAATGGCAAATAATTTATAAACTACTGTAAATCAATTAAATACTTGTTATAGTAAATTAGTTGCTCTTTAAAACCCTCATTCCATGCGGAATTGGTGGTACAAAGGTTTTTTTCTCTTTATTTCCTTTTTTCTCTATCCTGTAGTAATCTTCATCGGGTAATTTCTTCTCAAAATCCAATTCCAAATAGTGTTGTTCCAACTGATCATTCGACTGGTTATAGACAAAAGTATGGATCTTTGTTTTTTGATCCTTCTCAAATTCAATAGCGCCAAAATTTTGAGCTACGATCGATTTTCTAACCATTGGATATAAACTTGCTCGCTTTCCTTCATATTCGAAATCTATAAAACCATCTCCAATATTTTGGCTCTCAAGCAATCTAAACATCGATTTAGAAATCCCGGTCTTTATAAACTCATGGGAAATTCCGCTTGCCACCACCTCATATCCTAATATCATTGTTTCGGCAATGTCGTGTTTACTATTTCTTTTAACATTGGTGTCCACCCAAATTTCAATTAATGCAGACTTATGAACATCTCCACTCACAAATATGGGTTTAATGTCCCTTTCTATCCTATGTTTTACCAATAAACCTATTAGCCTATTTCTTTCAGCTATATTGTTTTTGGAAGACCAGCCATCCCGAACATCATCCCGTAATTCGGGTTTAAATAATTTGGCGATATCTTCAATAAATTTTAACGGTCTTAAGGTTAATGGAATTGAAGTGATCAATATTATTTCCTGATCTCGTTCCAATTTATTGAGCCAGCCCTCGAAATCTTTCCATTGTTTTTCACCTAATACCTTATTGGTATTGATATCTCTTGAGCTTCGAAGATCGAACACATAGCCTTTTTTGCCATTTACTTCGAAAGCATATTCCATAGATTTATTTTCAACCAGTAAGTCTCTAACCTCTTTGGAAGATTTATTCGAAAGTAATAACTGATGCTCTAAAAAAGCCTGTTTCCCTAGTTTATAATGATTTTCTAAAAACGGGTTCATGGTTCCATTCTCATATTCATCCTTCTGCGATCCCCAGCCGTCTCTTAGCTCATGATCGTCTATGGTACTTAAAGTTGGTAATTTGCTATGAGCAGCTTCAATCTCATTAAACGAATACGAAGCGTTGTAAAGCTTGTTTAAATATTGTATATAATGTGTTTCAGAATTATTGAAAGGCAAAGGCCTTCTCTTGGTTTCCCAGGCAGATAAGGGATGTATTACATCTTTTTTCATCTTCTCCCCATACCCGGCATCTACATAAACCTGATCTCCTGTAGTGATAATGAGGTTTGGCGCTCCTTTTAATAGCGTGGAATCTTTAATTCCGTTGAATTGGTATTCCTGCTTTACTTTTATAGAATCTTCAAATTGAACAGGTTGTTCCATTGCAACATTTTTGAAAAGGGAACGCAACTGAAAACTGGAATTTTTCCCGCCTTCAAAAATTTCGGTAATTGGAGTTCCATCATCTTTATAGGTAATATGAAAAGGCTCCATGCAGCCATATAATAAAATTGAAAAATTATCCTTGGGAACAGCCTTATAATTACCGGGATATATTTTGCCGTATGAAATACATTCCTTATTGGCACCACAAAATTCTACTGTAACTATATTAGATTGAACTGCTATAACTGAAGTATAAAAAGGAGGCTGTAAATCAAACCTTTTTAAAATAACATTCGAGGTGTCGCGAATGATCCCTTTAGGATATTCTGCCGAACCCTTTACCCAAATTCTATTGTCTCCTTCAAAAGGGAATGCAACACGAGCGTGAACCTCTTTATATGCGTATCCTTTTGAGGGATCACTCTCTGGAAATTTTATCTGGGCAAATCCAATTTCAGAAAAAATCAAAGCAATAAGTGAAAATAGAAATAGGGCATTTTTCATGATGGGGAACTGCTGTAATTTAGAATTATTCATTTTTATTGGGACACAAGGTAGCCCTAATTAATAAAGTATGGAAAAAAGGCTGATTATAGAATTATTCACAAACCATTTATTATCTACCTAAGAAATGAACCAGTAGAGACGGGCAGTCCATAGAGGTGCTTTATAATAAAAAAATGAAGTACCCCGCCAATCCTGTTTCGGGGGTACATCACTCCTCAATAAGAATTCCCATTTTTCCCATTTGGTAATCCCGCATTGCTTCCAAAACTTCGGTTTGGGTATTCATGACGTAGGGCCCATGTTGTGTCACTTTTTCGTCCAATGGTTTACCACAAAGCAGTAAAAATTGAGAGTCTTCAGGGAAGTTCATCTCAATCTCATTACCATGCTCACCAAAAACTGCGAGATGTTCGGCTTCAATTATGCCATAAGCCTTCAATTTCATGGTTCCTTTAATTAAATATAACATCGAATTAAATCCTGCAGGAATTTCCAGTCGTTGTTCTCCATCCGCTTCAGCACTTCCCCATAACACTAGTAACTCGCTTTGAGTTTTCAGTTTGGACCTTAATTCTTTATACCGACCAGCGACTAACTTATTGGAGATTTTTCCATCTTCAGAATGAAATTTAGGCATTGCGTCTTTAGACAGATAAATGTATTCTGGAGGTTGCATTTTCTTGGAGCTAGGAGAATTAATCCATAATTGAATGATCTCTTGCTTGCCGGAAGAGGCTACAAGGTATTCTGATGGCCTTTCGCTATGCACTATTCCTGCACCAGCGTGCATCCATTGCACCTCCCCTGCCTTTGCCACCTGATCGTTCCCCCAGCTATCACGATGCCGCACTTCTCCCTGAATTATAAAAGTAACAGGAGAAAACCCCCGATGTGGATGTGGATCCACGCCTTGATGTTTGGCCGGCCTATTCTTATTGTATTTAGCCGTAGCATGATGCAACAACAAAAATGGATCTACCTGTTGCACTTTTTGTGTAGGTAAGGCTTGTTTTACTGGAAAGCCACCCATATCTATCTTTACTGAAGGAAGTAAAAACTTTACTTTTTTCAAGTATATTTTATCTTTCATCATTCTAATTATTTAAAAGAATTATTTTCTCTCCTCAGATCCATCGGCATGCAATGCAAATCTGCCTTTCTCCCTTGCATGCGCCTGTTCTCTTTCTGGCCAGGGCCAACCTCCAAATTGAGTTTTTTGATAATCCTGCATGGCTTGCTGAATTTCGGCTTGCGTATTCATTACAAAGGGACCATATTGAGCTACCGGCTCATTTATGGGTTTCCCTTGCAGCATTAAAAGATAGCCTTCCTCAGTTCCATTTTTAAGTAAAACATCTTCAGTAGAAACGATTTCAATTAAATGGTTTGCATCAATAGTTTGATCTTCCACTTGTAGTTGATCTCCTTTATAGAAATATAAAGTTCGGTTTATATCCTCTTTAATGGCCGGTATCTTTAACTCTGCATTTGCTTCCATTTTAATAGTTAGCACCGTAACTACATTATTTGGATTAGCCGCCCAAGAATCCGGGGTTGGAGCTAATGCCTTTGTATTTTCAAAACTACCTGCAATTACATCTATTTTTGAACTTTTACCATTAGCATCTGTAACTGTTACTACTGGAATATCTTCTGTCCACAGCATCTTAAAATGAGGATCCACCATTTTATTGGCTTTTGGTAAATTCAGCCAAACCTGAAATATTTCTAACGGATTTCCTTCCTCTTCTTTTAGCAATGGGAACATTTCTGAATGTTGTACACCTTTCCCGGCTGTCATCCATTGTACATCCCCAGCACCAAATCTACCGGCTGCTCCTAGTGAATCTGTATGATCTACAAAGCCTTCTTTATTGATGGTGATGGTTTCAAATCCGCGGTGCGGATGATAAGGAAATCCAGGCATGGTGCTCCCGTGATACATTCTCCATCCGTCTTTAATGGTAAAATCCTCACCAATATTTCTTCCATTTAACGAAACTGCAGGCCCCATTTTTTCATTCCCTTTTGGATATTCGTCTCTATGATAGGCGCAGAAAAGAAATGGATCACGAGTTTCCCAAGGAAAGCCTAGAGGTTTTATGTTTTTTATTTTCTTGTTCATGTTTTGGAATTTTTTTAAGTAATAATATCACATCGTGAATATTTGTTTTCTAAGCAGTATTGTTTTTAAAGGTCACATCGAAGTCAAGATGTTTTCTGACACTTCGACTATAGTTTATCCTGAGCGATAGACGAAGGGCTCAGGGGGACAAAATCATCAAACCAATTAAATTTTTATTCTAAAGGGATAAAAACGAAATTGTTTGTACGTAAAGTATCCTAAACTGAAAAATGACGTCATTCTGTCCCGACCGTTCGGGAGTTTCAGAATCTCATTTCAATGTAAATCAATGCAATATTGAGACCTTGAAATAAATTCAGGGTGACGAAAGAACTTTTTAGGACAGAAAACGGATATACATAAATACGCATAATCAAAAATACATAATTTAAAAAAGATTTGCTCGATCTGTTCTCAGAAAACACTTTATAACTATAGAGTATTTTAGCAATATTTATAAGCCAAGCATATTTCAACTATATTTATATCCTGAATAAAAAATTATTAATTATGATAAAAAGAATAATAATACCATTCTGCTTAACACTTGTACTAATTGCTTGTAAAGACGAATCTAAACAAGAAAATAATGCTGAAGATAATATAGGAGTAGAATTTAATGATTTGTTAGACTCCTATTATGAAGAAGGTCTTAAGCTGAACCCATTAAGTGCAACTGCAGCAGGAGATAACAGGTATAACGATCAATTCCCGAATACTCTTTCTGAAGCTTACAGAGACTCATTAAAAAATTATTATACCTCTTATAAAGAAGAACTGGCAAAATTCGATGACTCGAAACTTTCTGAAACCGAGCAAATGAGCAAGGCTATTTTAAAGTGGGAGTGCGATATGAATTTAGAAACCTTAGAGTTTCGGAATTCTGAATTTTTTCCAATAGATCAAATGTGGTCTGTGAACCTTAATATGGGTCAATTGGCCAGTGGAATGAGTTCCCAGCCATTTAAAACCGTAGAGGATTATGAAAACTGGCAAAAACGTGTAGACGCCTATTTAGTTTGGATGAATTCTGTAGAAGAAAAGATGGAAGAAGGGATGAAAGAAGGCTATGTCCTTCCAAGATCTTTAATTGTTAAAGTGATTCCACAATTGGATGCAATGACAGAAAAGGACCTTAATAAACACCTTTTTTATACTCCTATCAACAATTTTCCCGAAGGTTTTTCTGCTGAAAATAAAACACGTTTAAAGGAAGAGTATACCAAAATGATCAAAGAAAAAGTGATCCCTGCTTATCAAAAACTACATGATTTCGTAAAGAATGAATACTTGCCAAATGGAAGAACTACAAGCGGAATTGCAGACATACCAAATGGAGAGGCCTATTACAAGCATCAGATAAAATTATATACCACTACAGATTTGACCGCTGCAGAGATCCATCAATTAGGATTGGATGAAGTGGCACGAATTTCTTCAGAAATGGAAAAAGTGAAAGAACAAATCGGTTTTAAAGGAGATCTAAAATCGTTTTTTAATGCTGTTAGAACGAACAAGGCGTTGATGCCTTATAAAACTCCAGAGGAGGTTATTGCTAATTTCAACGCAATTCATGAAAAAATGAAACCTCAATTGAAAAAATTATTTGACATGGCTCCAAAAACACCTTTTGAAGTTCGCAGAACGGAAGCATTCAGAGAAAATTCCGCAAGTGCTGAATATAATCAAGGTTCTTTAGATGGAACCCGTCCAGGAATATTTTATGTGCCAATTCCAGATGCAACTACTTATAACGGGTATTCAGACGAATCTTTATTTTTACATGAAGCAATTCCAGGGCATCACTACCAGATCTCTTTAACTCAAGAAAGTACTGTCTTACCGCAATTCAGAAAAACCTTATGGTACAGCGGATATGGGGAAGGCTGGGCTTTATACTCGGAATCTCTAGGGAAAGAACTGGGATTATATACAGATCCTTACCAATATTTCGGAATGTTGGGAGCAGAAATGCACCGTGCGGTTAGGTTGGTTGTAGACACTGGCTTGCATTCCAAAGGATGGACCAGAGAGCAAGCAATTCAATATTCTATGGACAACGAAGCAGAATCTGAAGCTGGAATCACCTCTGAAATTGAACGATATATGGCAAATCCAGGCCAGGCACTTTCTTATAAGATCGGGCAATTGAAAATTATCGAATTGCGTAAAAAAGCTAAAAATGAGCTGGACGATAAATTCGATATTAGACAGTATCACAATCAAGTCTTGGAAACAGGTTCTGTCCCCTTGGAATTATTGGAAAATAAGATTGATAGATGGATAGAGAACAGTAAATAACATCCTAATTGAAAGCCACGAATGCACGAATATTATTATGATATTCGTGCATTTTTTAGTTGTGATCCCGACAAAGGAGGGATTTCTTGTAGATAATTCTTCAATAAATCGAGATTCTTCAGTTCGCTGCGCTACCTTCAGAATGACACACATTTGTCATTCCGACGAAGGAGGAATCTCTTAAAGATTATCTCTGCTCCTTTGAGATTCTTCGCGATGCTCAGAATGACATTCATTCAATAGTTGTCATCCCGACGGAGGAGGGATCTATATTTAACTAAAAACTTAAACACTATCATTTAAGAAATCCCAATGAGGATTTATTGAATTAATTAATAGTTCCTTCTTTTCTCTTCTCCAACCTTTTAATTCTTTTTCCCTACCTATTGCTAAGTTAATATCTTGAAAGTGCTCATAATAGATTAAATAGAAGCATTTATACTTTGATGTAAAATTATTAATTGAGCTTGGCTTCTTATGAAATTGAAGTCGAAGTTTTAGATCATTGGTAACACCAATATATAAAACCGTTTTGCTCTTATTAGTGAGGATATAAGTGTAGTAGTTATGGGTGCCTATTGTTTTCATCAAATTAATATAATTATAAATTTGATGAAATATTAGGATTGAGATTCTTCAGTTCGCTACGCTGCCTTCACAATGACGCACTTCTGTCATTCCGACGCAGGAGGAATCTCGTATAAAATCACCTCTGCTCCATTGAGATTCTTCAGTTCGCTACGCTCCTTCAGAATGACATTTAATTAGAAAAATTTATTTAATTGACTCCATATAAATCTTCTCTACCTTATCTCTAGCCCAAGGGGTTTTTCTTAGGAATTTTAAGCTGGATTTTACGGAAGGATCGTGTGTAAAACATCTAATAGGAAGCATTTCTCCCATTTTTTCCCATCCATGTTTTTCTACCAAACGCTCAATAATATCAACCAGTTTTACTCCGTGTAACTGATTGTTGTGTTGTTTTTGAGGTATTTTATTATTTTCCATATCTTATTTAGAATTTTTATATATCCGCAAAGCATTATACGATGCTAAATTGTATTATTCTGTTCCGATACTTATCGGAATTGTTTCAGAATATCATAACACTAAAAATCAATTCAGTAAATAGAGACCCTGAAATAAATTCAGGGTGACGAAACAAGTTGGAACAAAAGATGGATATCTAAATATAAATATTCTCTACCAATCTATCGGTCTATAATCCTTAAGGAATTTCCCACACCAATGCTTTCCTGTATTAATCCCATCGAACAGAGGATCCATTACCCGTGCTGCGCCATCTACAATATCCAATGGTGGCTGAAAATCATGTATTTCTACCTTTTTCTTGGATAATTCTGCAGGATCTTCATCTGTTACCCAGCCAGTATCTACGGCATTCATGAATATTCCATCTTTGGCAAATGTTGATGCCGAAGTATGCGTCATCATATTCAATGCAGCTTTCGCCATATTGGTATGTGGGTGTCTATCTTCTTTTTTGAATCTATGGAATTTCCCTTCCATGGCAGAAACGTTTATAATATGCTTTTTATCTGTATTCTCCTTTCTCATCAAATCTGAGAGTCGATTACATAATACAAAGGGAGCAACGGAATTTACCAATTGCACTTCGATCATTTCTGTAGTCTCTATTTCCCCTAATCGCAACCTCCAACTATTCGTTTTCCGAAGATCTACCTGTTGCAGATCTGCATCCAATTCGCCTTCAGGAAAAACTTCTTTAGTAGAAAGGGAATTATCGAAACTATATGGTATCTGGGATAACTTGGCCGAAGCTCTTAACCCAATTCCCGGCTCCGATCCATGCCAGGTTACCGGCAACACGTTGTTCTGATTATTAGACGCCCCTTCTGTAAGGGATTTTAATTCTTGTAATGAATTATGATGATCTGCCAAAAGATCTTTAGCAAATTCAGGCAAAGATTCATAAGGCAACTCTTCCTTCTCCATTAAATGCGCAAAGAAGCCAGAAGGTCTGCGTACCGTTTGTGCGGCATTATTTATAAGAATATCCAATCTTTCATATCGCTGTTCTATAAAATTGCAGAAAATCTCCACACTTGGAATGTGCCTAAGATCCAATCCGTGGATCTTTAAACGGTCTCCCCATTCTTGGAAATCATGTTCTTTGGAAAATCGCAATGCTGAATCTACCGGGAATCTTGTGGTTGCAACAACAGTTGCTCCTGCTTTTAACAACATGAGCGTTATGTGGTAACCAATTTTTAATCTAGATCCAGTTACTACTGCAACTTGGCCAGTTAGATCGGCAGTTTGGTAGCGCTTGGCATAATTAAAATCGCCACATTCTGTACACATCGTATCGTAAAAGTGATGTAGCTTAGTATACATGGTCTTACATACATAACAGTTCCGTGGAGATTCTAATTCCGGACGTTCGTCTTTGGGTACTTCAACAAGACTTGGAGCAATAAAGATGGTAGCTTCTCGTGCACTTCGAATTCCGGTTTCTTTTCGGGCATGTTTATCACGCTCGATCATTTTTCTTTTAGCGGCTTTTTTAGAATCTTTCTTTCTTTTTATAAACTCATCACGCTGAGGGCGAGTAAGTGCACCAGCTGCTTTCATTAATGCGATACGTTTCTCTTCTGAAAGGTCAAAAATTTGATTGGAATCATTAACCAAATTTTTCAGAATATCTATACATAGATCTATCTGTTCTTCGCTAACTATTTCAACTGATTCTTCCTTATAATTCTTCATGATAATCGCTAAAAAGTGGCAAATATACTTCGAAATTTCAAGTGATCGAAAGCTTCATTACTATATAAGCTTAATTCGAACTTTCTTTTTCTTTAGTTTGCTATTATTAAGTGAGGCGATAAGTGCATTTGCTTTAGCTGCCGGCACCGAAACAAAACAACAATCTTGTTTTAATTCTATAGCTCCCAACTCATCCTTTTCAAGTTTGCCCTGTTTGAAAAATAAGCCTGCAATATCTCCTTTTGAGATTTTATCTTTTCTTCCGCCGGATACAAATAAAGTTTCCCATAAAGTATCCTGAGAAGCATTATTACTTTTAAGATTTTGTAGTTCGTCCAAATCTATAAAATCAGGCAGATCTTCTTTTTCCCATTTTATAACATAGGCATTCCCTGCAGCATTCATTCTAGCGGTACGACCATTCCTATGGGTAAATTCTTCCTTCTTTAGTGGAAGCTGATAATGAATAATAAAATTCAATTCTGGGATATCCAATCCCCTAGCAGCAAGATCTGTAGCTACAATTATGTTATGAGTTCCATTTCTAAATTTAATAAGGGAACGCTCTCTGTCTTGTTGTTCCATACCTCCATGAAAACAACCGTGGCCAATCTGATTCTGGGTTAAATAATCGCTTACACGCTGAATACTATCTCGAAAATTACAAAACACGATTCCCGGTTTATTCCCAATATGATCTAAAACTTCTTTTAAAGATTCCAATTTATCCTTAGAAGCAGAGTTTATAGTTTTAATTTGAAGTTGAGATCTCTTTTTTCCATCCAAATAATTTATATGTGCAGGATCTTTTAACCCAACAAACTTTGGGATTTCGATTTGCTGTGTAGCAGAGGTAAGAATGCGCTTTTCGATATTTGGTAAGGCATTAATAATCTCTGTCATTTGCTCTTCAAAACCAACTTCTAAAGATTTATCAAATTCATCTAAAACCAAGGTTTTAATATCATCAACTAAAAAAGTCTCCCTTCTCAAATGATCTGAAACCCTTCCCGGGGTACCTATCAAAATAGCAGGTTCATGCTTCAGCTCTATTTTATCTTTGGAAAAAGACCTGCCTCCATAGACTGCATTGGTCTTGTAGCCTGTCCCCATCTCTCTAACCACTTGTTCAATTTGGATTGCCAATTCCCTGGAAGGCACCAAGATCAAGGCTTGCACTTCTTTAGAATTCATATCCAACTGGTTTATAATTGGTAATAGAAATGCCAGTGTTTTACCTGTACCTGTTGGGGATAACAAAACTACGTTGGAGTTAGAATTTATTATCTCACAAGCTTCTTCCTGCATAGGATTGAGTTCCTTAATCCCCATTTTTTCTAAGATCTCTTTCTGATCTTTAATTGTATTTGCCATTTTGCAAAAGTACAGTTATTTAATATACATGGGAGGTTTCTGAAGTAGTGCTCATTAAGTTATTTCTTAGGAAGTAAACACTTATCTTTGCTCCACATTAAAACTTGTTATTTTGCATCCAAACAACATTCACAACGAAGCGTATAATTTTGAAGAACTGGTAAAAGTTCATCCAGAATTAAGTGATCATATTATCGATAATATTAATTCAGAAGAAACTGTCGATTTTGGTAATAATCAATCGGTGTTGCATCTTAATAAAGCACTTTTAAAATGTCATTATAAAGTAACAGATTGGAATATTCCACCAAAGTACCTCATTCCACCTATTCCTGGAAGAGCAGATTATATCCATCATTTGGCCGATCTTTTGGCTGAAGAAAAATTAACTCCAGAGGTAAAAGGATTGGATATTGGAGTTGGAGCTAATTGCATCTATCCTATTTTAGGAAACAGTATTTATCACTGGAAAATGGTTGGTGCAGATATCGATGAAAATGCCGTGGTTGCAGCCCAAAATAACATTAGCAGTACCAAAAAGTTAAGTCAGAATATCGAAATAAGATATCAGGATGATCATTCCAATATGTTTAAAGGAGTGATCAAGGAAGGGGAATATTTTAATTTTAGTATGTGCAATCCTCCTTTTCACTCTTCTAAGGAAGAAGCAGCTAAAACAAGTCGAAGAAAAACCAAGAATCTAGGAAGGGAAATTGGAAGTCCACTTAATTTTGGCGGGGAATCTCACGAGTTATGGTGTAATGGTGGAGAAGCCTTATTCCTTAAACGAATGATCAAGGAAAGTACGAATTTTAAGACCCAAGTGGGTTGGTTCACCTCACTTATCTCTAAAAAGGAAAGCCTTAGTAAAATTTACAAACAGCTGGATAAATTAAAGGCTACTTATAAAATAATTCCCATGAGTCAGGGGAATAAAAAAAGCCGATTTATCGCCTGGAAATTTTAACCCTCATTGAGGGATTTATTTCCCGAAGCTTACCTCGAATTTTTAAAAATAGTTTCCAATGCATACCTCGTGGGCATTCCCCGAGGTTATTGATTCCTCATTGAGGATTTTATTTTCCGGTGCCTGTCCATAATATTCAGGTGGACTTGTCCTGTGTTTCTTGAATTTCAAATGCCCTTTAGAAACTTGTTCTAAAGGGCATTTGAAATTGCAACTTTTCACCTTTTGGTTCCTTGCATTTAAAAACAAAAAACTATTTCAATTTTTTCATTAAGAAATCGGCAACTTTTGAAGAAGATGCGGGGTTTTGACCAGTGATCAACAATCCATCTTCCAATGCATAGGGTTCCCAATCACCTTTTTTGCTATAATCGGCTCCTTTTTCTTTCATCATATCTTCAATTAAAAAAGGTACAACATCGGTCAACTGCACTGCTTCTTCTTCCCCATTTGTAAATCCGGTAACCTTTCTTCCTTTTACAAGCGCATTCCCATCTGTATCCTTGATGTTTTTCAATATTGCCGGGGCATGACATACAAAGGAAATAGGTTTTTTATTTGTGTAAAAAGATTCTATAAGTTCTTGAGACGTTTTGTTCTCTACAAGGTCCCATAGAAGTCCGTGACCTCCAGGATAGAAAACAGCATCAAAATCCTTCTGATCTACATCTTCCAATCTCTTGGTATTGGCCAATATTTTTTGAGTTTCTTTATCTTTATCGAAACGCTTGGTATCTTCTGTTGCAGCATCCTCTGTATCACTATTTGGATCTATTGGAGGCTGTCCACCCTTTGGAGAAGCTAAAGTTACATTATAGCCTGCATCTGTTAATTTATAATATGGTGCTGCGAATTCTTCAACCCAAAATCCGGTTTTCTTATCGGTATCACCCATTTTGTCGTTACTCGTAAGTACAAAAAGTATATTTTTCATAATAGTATGTTTTAGTTGATTTATGAGGACAAAAATAAGCCGAAAGCTGCTGAAAATGCTTGATGTAAGTTAGGAGGAAGTGTTAAAAAAAGTTAAGCTAAAGAACTTCTTTTCTTATCCTGCTAAGGCTCTCTGGTTTTAAACCCAGATAATTTGCGATTAGATAATTGGGAACGCGCTGCTCTATTTTTGGATACGATTCGCAAAATTCCAGATAGCGCTCTTTTCCACTTTTTTGAAGCGTAGAAAGTATTCTTGTGCGTAAGGAAACAAAAGCGCTGGTGGTTTTAATTCTAAAGAAACGTTCGAACTGGGGAATACGGGTATACAAAACTTCCAAAACCCCTTTATTAATACCTAGAAGTACTGAATCTTCAATAGTTTCTACATATAACTTAGCCGGAACGTTATTAAAAAAAGCTTCAAAATCTGAAATCCACCAATCTTCCAATGCAAACTGGATGATGTGTTTGTCTCCTGTTTCATCCAGATAATAAGCCTCTAAACAGCCTGAAACGACGTAGTATTCAGAATTCACCAAATCTCCGGGTTCGATTAAAAAATTCTTTTTGGAGATCTTTACCTCTTCCAAGATGCTAGTAAATTCCTGCTGCTCACTCTCAGAAAGTGATATTACCTTTTTAAGGTGATTTAGAATAGTACTATGTATGCTTTCCCCGATCATTTTAAATATAAATGCTTAATCTTCCTCTTCTACTTCCTCGTCATTATGCGTCGTAGCTTCAAAGCTTTCAACATATTTTAAATCCTGAAAGAAATATTTTGAAGAGATCACAGTAACCAAAGCAGAGTTATCCGATTGAACTTCTGTCTTCATTTGCCAAATAATATTTTCGGCCTCTACAAATGATTCAGAGCTTAATTGTTCTGTAAACAATCTATTGATAAGTGTGTTTTCCGGCATACCATGAGCCAACAATCTTATTAAAGCCGCTTCTGAAATTTTATCATCTACAAGAAGATCCTGTAATTTATCTGAAGTAATCTTCACTTCAAATTCCACTGCTTCAGGAAGGGGGAATTTCCCGTTGAAGGCCTCGTATAGAATTTGTCCGGTATTAAAAAAGTCTTCATGATAACCAATTTCAGCATATTCTTCCCACATTTTTTCTTCCTGTATTTCATTCGAAAGATTATCTATTTGACCGGAATTCAAGCGATCATGGAACACATATCCCAAAACGAGTTTTGCCGCCTCTCCAGGTTCGTTATCGGCTATGGCCATATAGCACATGTCCTTTAGTTCTGCATCAGGGATTTCAGCAGTATCCCCATATTCCAACACCTCCAGTAATTCCTTATATTTCTGCTTGTCCCAATAATTGGGCAATTTCAAAATTGTTTCAAAATTTTGTATTTCTACTTTATATAGCGTATCCATTATTCAATTGATTTTTTGAGGTTGTAATTATCCAAAATATTTGGATTTTCCAAAATTGAATAATTACCAGTGATTTTTATCACAATGCAAGGTTAATTTACCTGGCAGTTTCTTCCAAAGCAGGGGCTTTCCATTTCGTAGTGCCAACCTTGATGCTGTTTGCAGCTTTAATTGCCTTAGAAGACCTGCGTTTATCGTAGATCATTGCAAAGGTCATAATAAGGCTGGTTCCTATTATCACAAATAATAAGATCCCAGGTTCAAAAGTGGCTATTTCGGCCTCTCCCGGGATGGCATAAAATAAGAGCACGGTAATTAATCCACGTGGTGCTATAAATAGCTGCGGAAGGATATCTGCTCCTATAAAAATACGAAGTAGCACAAATCGAATTCCGTAGATAGAAGCAATGATCATTAAGCTTATGAGTGCCACATCTAAATTCCAAAGAGATGCAATAGCGATGGTAAGTCCGAAGATCACAAAAAAGAAAGTTCGCACCACAAAGGCAGTTTCTGCAGTAATGGTATGCAACTCATGGTAAATATGGTGCGCTTTTTCGAAATGAAGATATTTGGAGAGCTTCCCTTTAAAGAACAATTTCATATTGGCTATTACCAATCCGAAGATCAAAATAATGATCAATGACGATAAATGCATTTTCTTGCCCAATGCATATAAGAGTAGCAAAACGCCAATTAAAAGAAATAATTTCACCTGACTTTTAATACGCTGAAATATTAATATGATCCCGTAACTGGCTACCAGGGATATCACTATTGTCAATACCAGGTTTCCACTAAAACCCGCGATCCCCCCATCTTCCGCAGGATTTAATTTTCCTGTTAGAAAATAGAACATCATAATTCCCAAAATATCCGAAAACGTACTTTCGTAAATATGGAATTCTCTTTTGGCACCAGTTAATCCCAACACGCTAGGAATGATAATGGCACTGGATAAGATGGATAAAGGGGTTGCATACAACCAGGCAGATTGCATGGTCATTTCTGGAATGAAATTATACAGAATTAATGCCGCAACCCATGCCGAGGCCAATAACCCGATAAGTGCAATACCCATTGCCTTTAAAATGGGGACGAGTTTTTCCCGCTTCAACTCCAGTTCTAGTGCAGCCTCCAGAACGATCATAATCAATCCGACAATTCCCAATACTTCTAAAACAGGGAAAAAGTCAACATTCCCGGCATCCCAATAATCCAATAAATATTGAAGCCCAACCCCCAACATTATCAGCATTAGCACTGCAGGAATATTGGTTTTCTTGGATAACCCGTTAAAAAGAAAGGACAGTATTATAATTACCGACACCCCAATTATTAAATTATAAGAGGATAAAATTTCCATATATTAAATCGCTTTACGGGTTAAACTTGTTTCTATTTCTTTTGAATTTAAAAAAGAGATAAGATCTTGGGTAGTTGCCCCGGCCTCCAAGGTATATTTTAAAATATGATCTTCGGTTTGTGCACCCATCTTAAGGCTTGGTTTTTCTTCAAAATCAAGAATAGGATTGTCAAACAAAATATCCAATATACCATCTTTGGCAAGATTCGTATTAAGATATAGCGTCTGCCTCAACGCACTGCTTTTATTGGAATTTATGGTAAACCCAGAATCTTCCACATTTTTATAATTCACATATTGCTCCCCATGTTCTGTATTCACAATCATTCCCAGTACCATCAAGCGTTTTATTTCCCCATCCAAATTATCGGATTTTATAAGTGCACCTTCGTTTACAATTGGATTTGATATAAAGATTATGCCGCTAAGATAATTTTGGATATAAGGATAACCGAAAATTCCTATTATAAGCATTATAATACTATGGGTAATATAATTAATAGATATAAACCCTAAGACAAAAATAACCACAGCAACAGGGGTATAAAAGAAAAGGCTATTTCTAAGCCAGAAAATAAAGCGCTTATTTGCTAAATTTTTCTTGGCAGAATTTTCGATAAGCCGAATTACGATCTTTATAATTCCATACAGCGCAAGTAGGGCTATAAATAGGTAAAATAGCCCTTTCCATGAATAAAATGTGATGATAGTTTCCATTTAGTTAATAGTTCCCCTATATCTTAGAATTTCATAGATATCTGAAGTTATTACTCTGTTTAAGATGAGATTTCCATTCGGATTTCTCAATAAAACCTTTGTGTTCACAAGCCTCTTGATCCCAGAATCAAAATGAATATTATAGCCTTTACCCAAGAAATTTTTCAATAATACTTCGTTTACATATTTGTAGAGAAATACATATTTTAAAATAATGAGTTCTTCTGCACTAAAGAAATCTTCAAAGCTACAATCTTCCCCCTCAAAAACCACAAGATTATTATCTATCATTTTAGTACTATATGACCAAGCTTGTAAAATTTCGCCAATGTTGTTTTTAAAACGACTGGACAGTTCCTGAACCTTATGTTCAATATGTTTTGGATACATCACATGTCTATCCTCATTTACCAGTTTTTTATGGGAAGCTCCATGCCGTATTAAAACCGCCTTGAATATTTCTTCAGTTCTGGTTTTGTTAAGATCTAAGCGGGTTGTAAATGCATTGGAAAAAGGAATCCTCTGGTCTAAATGTTTTTGCATCGCTTTGGATATAGATACCATTATGAAGATCCTGTTAGATTCTGAAAGCACAAAATTCACAAGTGCCCTAACATTGTCTAAAAAGCTAATTTCATCGGACCTCCAATATTCCAAATCGTCTATTAATAAGACCGGCCTGGTATTATAAATATTCTTGTTTACTTCTTGTAGGGCTTCCTTTAAATTTTTGGTGGTTTTAAATTTTCTGCCCTCGATAGTAATGGTACTATCGGTTTCCAGAAGTATATTATCCTTGCCAAAATGTTTTTTAGCAAAATCTTCCATAAAGGTAGATTTACCACTTAAATTATTACCGGTAAGAAGTGCCGATTTATTAAAGCCTTTTTGCCAATCATTAAAACAAACATCAAGTTTGTTTTCTTCTTCCACACGGGGCACAAGGAAAAGATCACCAATAAAATTTTTGTTTAAAAACAAGGTGTCGTAATATGCGTTTTCTTCCTTTACCATCCTAAATTTAATACAATTAATGGCTTTTTCCATTGCATTGTCCTGTGGAAGGGAGGTGGTTTTTTCGTAAGAAGAGTTTAGGAACTTAAAAGCGGTTTTAATTTTTTGAAACCAACCTATTAGTAGGCCACTGCTATCTGCCGTGTATTGATTTAATGAAGATTGAAATGAAACTTCCAGAAATTCCTCTGAATTATAAATATTGGTGGCCAGCAGCTGATTCTCTAATTTATGTTCAATTTGGGCAATAATTTGTTGCTGTTTCCCAATATTTAAACCGATGGTCTTTTGGATCTCTTTAAGTGTTGCTATTTGTGCGTGAAGTGGCGAAAAAGAATTATTGTTTGTAATTAATTTTAGACTGCTTTTTAAATTAATGAGACTGTGTTTATAATAGGATGCCAAATTGTTCTGATTTTCCCATAAGTCTATCAAATAAGGCAACAACTCATAATCCAACCATTTTTTAACAGCTCTATTGAAATCTATCTTTTTAATAAGCAAAAGCCCTTCATTGGTAGCGGTTGGGAAATTTAATGTAGCCAAAGATTTTACTTTATCTTCTACGAGATCTGTAAAGCCTTCGAGCTTTCTACCCGAGGAAGTTTCAATCTTTTTTATAGCAAGAGTAATTTCAGCAACTAGAAGCGGAACCTCCTCATTCTCCTTCATTTTTTCCAATGAAGTTAAAACTGTTTCAATGGTCCCTCTAGAATTTTCAGCTTCCTCTAGACTGTTTTCATAAGAAGTTTTAGTGAATTTTTTAATTGAATTAAAGATTTCAATTACCTTTTGAAAAGTTAGACCAGCAGTATCTATAAGTTGAATTTGTTCCAGAATATTTTCAAATTGCTCCTTATATACAGGCCAGGGATTTTGTTGATGTTTTGTTTTTCGGGAAATAGCTTTTCTGCTTTTTTCGAACCTTGCAATAGTTCTATATTCTTGCTCCACATTTTTTTGAAATGCATTTAAAGCTTGGTGAAGAATAGATTTTGATTCTAAAAAATGTGCTTTAATGGAATCCTTTTTTACAACGTTTTCTTCTGCTTTATGCGATGCAATTTGTAGTTGAAGGAAAACATCCCGGTGCAGCAGCATAAGATCCTTAAAAGGTTTGGCCAAGGCATAATGTAACAAATAGCATTCTTGGGAATTCCCTTTCCCTGAAGAAATTTCTTGAAATTCCAGATCTGAAGTGGAAATATAATAGTTGGCCAATTCTGAAAAATTTAAAAGAATATTTCTTTTTAACTTTTCAGAACCAGTAATAGTATCCAGTACATTTTTATATTCATCAAGTTCTAACTCGAACTTTTTTGATGAGTAACTAGAGGTAATCTCGGATGGTTCCAAAACTTTTATTTCCATTTATAGATCAAACAACTTAGATGAACATAATAATATTTAAATATCATCTAAAGTTACATACATTTTATCTTAAATGACAAATTTAGCTTGATTCCATCTTGGTGGATGTAAAACTTAAATCAACTATAATTCATTTTCAGCAAGACCGAATTTAAAATATAATTTATAAACAATTTAAAATGAAGGTTTAAGAAACAACTATCCTTTTTTAACCCTAACAGCGTTCATTCCTTTCATTCCGCGTTCTATTTCGAAAATTACATTATCACCTTCTTTAACTTCATCAATCAATTCACTAATGTGAACGAAATATTTTTCTTGGGAATCTAGGTCATTAATAAATCCAAATCCTTTAGAGTCATTGAAGAATTCAACTTTTCCTTTATGGAAAGGATCTTCTTCTACATATTCTTTTTTGGGAACACCAATAACGATACTCTCTGCATCCACTTTTTCCTTCTTTTTATTAGGATCCGGTGGGGTATCAGTTAATTGTCCATTCTCATCTACATAAACCAACATATCTTCCAAATCGCCACTCTTTGCATTAGATTTACGCTCTTCTTTTTTACGTTGTTTTTCTTCACGTTTTTTTAAACGCTTCTTTTCTTTTTCTTTTTTACCAAAACTTTCTTGTGGTCTCGCCATTCTTACTTAAAATATTAATTGTTATAAACTCTGTTCTGCGTGAACAAATCTGGCAACTCGTAAAAACACTCGAATAGAAAGCAAAAAGATCTCAAAAAAGATAAATTGTACCGTTATTGAGGGTAACAAGATTACTTGAAGGGCATTTATACGATTACCTTTGCGTAAAAGTACAATAATAATCGCATAAATCCTTACCCATTTAACATCTGCAATATTAAAAAACAAATAATTTAATCAGCCTTTTTTCTTATTTACCATACCGCTCCCTCCCTATTTACTTATTTATAGGTATAGCGTCCAATGGGTTTTCAAAGCCAATAAACAGGACACAAGGTCCAGCGTTGCCACATTTCCCGGAATGCGGTTTTTTGGCAGGACCATACGCGTAATTTCCCTATTTTAAAGTTTGGGTATTTTCTCCTTGATAAGTAACTTCCAGTTTCCCGGACAATAAAATCATTCGTTCTACAGAATTATGCCAATGATTGGAAATATCACTATTGGCCGGTATCCTAAAAAGGATATCGACATTTGGTTTTGCCGGATCTCCATGTAAAACAGCTATTTCACAGCCATCTGGCATAAATTCCGGGCATGGCCCCCAAATTACATCAGCACTATTCACATCCTTTACCAGGGATTTTTCAAAAGTCATATTATCATTTTCCTGCCCAAAAATTAACAGCGGAAAAAAGGCAGCCATAAGTAAGCATAAACCAATGTTTCGGAATGATATTACATCTTTTTTCATATTGATATTTATTAAGGTTTAATGTTTTGATTAACCCTGAACAAATTATCGGGATCATATTTCCTTTTAACTTCCACCAATCTATCGTAGTTTCCTTTATAACTAGCTTTAATTCGCTCTTCTCCTTCATTCATTAAAAAATTGGAATAGGCCCCACCTGCCGAATGAGGATGTAAGGCTTCCCAATAATCCTTGCACCATTTTGTTATTTTAACGGCATTACCCGGATCTGGATCTACTCCTACTATTACACCAGCATATTTTGCATCGCGATATGCCCAAGCGGTTTCAGAATTCTTTTTTCTACTTGCTGCACCATTAATTGGGTACAAATGCATTTGTGATAAAGGAGTTGGGATTTGAGATCCAAATATCTTGTGTTGTTTTCTTACTTCAGGTCCCAGCTCATTAAAAAAATCGGCTCGCCAATACCATTGCAATCCGGGTGGCATTAAGCCATCAAAGAGCGTTTGAATTGCCGGATAAGGCATTTCCCCTAAATGTTCGAAAATAGGTTTCCTATCTTTAATTGGCTTAAATACTTTTTCAGCATTTTTTGGATCTCCTAAATAGCACCAAACAATTCCGCAGAACTGTTTATTATGAAGAAAATCTGGAAAAGGTGGCCCAGGAATTATCATTGTCGCTATAAACCCATTTAGATCTTCTTCTGCATTTTCAATAAATGCATCGTACCATTCCATTACCTCTTCAACTTTTTCGATAGGCCACAACATTGGTCCTCCATACACTGTCTTTACAGGATGAGCCTGAAATTTAAAAGAGGTAACAATTCCAAAATTCCCTCCGCCTCCACGTATAGCCCAGAAAAGATCTGGATATTGATGATTATTTACTGTTAGATAGGTGCCGTCTGCCATTACCATATCTACTTCCAACAAACTGTCTATGGTTAAACCATATTTTCTGGCCAAATAGCCAACTCCACCACCTAATGTAAGCCCTGCAACTCCTGTAGTAGAAATCATTCCAGAGGGAACTGCAAGACCAAAAGGATGAGTTGCATGATCTACTTCGCCCCATAAATTACCCGCTCCTACTGTTACAGTACTATCTTCTGCATTCACGCGTACAAATTTGATTTCAGAAAGATCTATTACCATTCCACCGTCGCATAAACCGAGCCCACCACCGTTATGGCCACCTCCCCTAATTGCAATCAGTAATTTGTTCTCTCTTGCAAAATTTACCGCAGCAATTACATCGGCAGTATCAATACATTTTATGATCATGCCCGGATGCTTATTGATCATTGCATTGTAGACCTTTCTGGCCTCCTCATAAATTTTGTCTTCCGGAAAAATCACTTGTCCTTTGATCTCTTTGGATAGCACCTCTTTCATTGTGGTGTCTACTGTTCCCGTTAATTCCATAACCAAACTATTTATTAATGAATATTTACATCGCAATAATCGAAAAATGAAAGTTTATCATTTCTTAGTATTTTAATTCTGGGGGGTAAATTAAATGGGATAGCTGGAGGGAGTACTCTGATATTTAGAAACTTAAAGGTAGTAAATAAAATTAACCCAATGGTGTATTTAAGTTAATTGTAGATGGGAAAAATTTTGATTTTCCAGTTTTGTGGCTTTAATTATTTTTACTAACCATATTTAAATTTATCGTTATCATATGCGTGTACCAATATGCCAGCAATTCCAAACGAGACCCTGAAATTTCCAAAGTGAATCAGTACAGGGTGATGGGATAGTTAAATGTCTTTCTAGTTAAAAACAGATATGCAAAAAAAATTAAATCAAAACATCGCTACTAGAATTCGGATTAAGGCAGTATCAATCGGTATAAGGATCGGCTGCGTCCTTTTTGGATTGCCAAGGAAATTTCCCTTCAATTTCAACTTGAAGGGAAATGCTTAAAAATGTTCTTATAAGTACAATCACTCCAAGAGTAAATACTTTCCCTAAGGTAGGTTCTGTAACGACCGTTGCAATAATATCTGCAGCAACCAAAACTTCCAGGCCTAATAAAATTGCTTTCCCAAGCTCTCGTCTTAATCTTGTATAGAGATGGTTTTTAAACTTTAATTGAGCGATTAGAAATCGAAAAAGAGCTATTAATGCGCCTAGTGCAATTATAACAACCCCTATAGCTTCCAATCCCCTCGCTACATACTCTATATACTGTTTTACTTCATCCATAGTTGAAAAATAGGAAGTGATTAGGGAAAAAGCAGCTATTCTTTAGTTGGCACCATATAAACGGGAACTTTTGTGTCCTTTAGTACTTTTGAAGCAACATCCCCAATAAAAATTTTCTCTAAAATACTATGGCTGTGAGTACCTAAGACGATGGTATTGGCATTCCAATGGGATGCATATTCCAAGATCATATCGGCCGTACTTCCTTCAAGTACTTTAGTTTCCACTTTTGGGTCTTTAAAATGGGTTTTTACGGTATCTAAAAAATTCCCAGCTACCCGTTTCATCTCCTTGTTTATATTTAAATCTACTTCGGCGTCAAAGCCATTATAGCCCATAAAAGTTGGATATTGAACTCCATAATATTGAACGTCGGCAATAACATGAAGAAGACAGACTTCAGCATTTAAAGATTTAGCGAGTTCATATCCAGAATTTGCTACCATTTCAGAAGTAGGATTGTAATCTATACATATAAGAACTTTTTTCATATTTAAAATATTTAAATAGTTATAACAGAATTAAAATGCGGATAAGAAAGTGTCACTAATTTCGTAATAAATTAAATGATCTTATAAAAATTAGTAAGTTAATTTTAGTCTTTTAAAAGTTCGATTCAGAATTTCTCCTTTTATAATTATTCCTTTTCGATTAAATTGTTGAACTTAGAAAAAATGAACCTTAATTAAAACTTTATTTTGTTAAACAATTGTAAATATGACAATGGTTAGATTTTTTCTGTAATTATCACTGTATATTTATAGTACAATTTTTAACTGTCAAAAAAAGTTATGATATGAGAACCACTAGAGAAGAAGCGAAAGTAGAACTTCATGATGAAGTTGTAAATAAACTCAAACAACTTTTAGAGAAAAATTACGATGCAGAAAAAGGTTTTAAAAAAGCATTCGAAGATACCGAACATCCTAGTTTGCGAAAATTCTTTAAGCAACAAGTAGTAATGCGGAATAGGTTTAAGACCGAAATTGAAAAAGAATTGCACGATCTGAATGCACACCCTAAAATAAATGAAGGAACTGCAACGGGCAAGTTACATAGAGTTTGGATAGATATTAAAACTGCCATGAGCAAGAATGATGAAGAAGCTGTACTGGAAGAATGTATTAGAGGTGAAAAAGCAAGTGTAAGGGAATATGAAGAAAAGCTCAAAAAAGCTCATTTTTCCCCCAAAGTTAAATCAATGCTTACCAATCAATTGAATGAAATAAGGAATACCGTTTCCACAGTTAAGAAATTGGAAGATATAACAGATGATTAAGCTGCATGTAGCTTATCAAAAAAGTCCCAAAGTAGTATTCTGGGACTTTTTTGGTATGTACTCCAAATAGAGCATCTGTTTCAATATATTATTCTTAAATCACTGTTTCACAAAAATAACACTGGCTTTGGCACCAGTAAGCAAATTCCATTCATTAGAAGTAATTAGTTCTCCCTGATCTCCGTAGATCTTGAAAGCGGCAGTATTAGGACCAGAACTCCCTTGATTAAGTGCTTCGATTTCTATGGTATTAAGCCCGCTTTCCAACTTTATTAGAATAGGGGTGTAATTTGCCTGTAACTCTATAACCGACTCAACCATTTTCCCATTTACATACACCCGTACTTTATCTCCATCTACATATTGATAGTCCCTGCATAAAACTTCTACATAGCTCCCTTTGGTTTTAAAATCTCCTAAATACTGGTCTTTTCTATATTCATCACTAATTTTTTTATCTTCTGTCCATTTTTTTTCAATAAAATCGCCAGCAGTTAGTAGGTCATTACCTGTTTTCATGCTAAAAGACTCTTTTTTATCTGATGGTAAATTTGAGGCTCTCTCTTTGGACTTGAAAAATGGGTTGGTAGATTTTCTTGCCGGAATTGCAGATCCTTCACTTGGAGGTGGAAAAGAGGTTCCTGCCCGCTCTATAGGTGTAGACTTGACAGGGGTTTCTTGTGAAAAGCCAAGAGCAGCACCAAACATGAGTAAGAAAAAAATACTGTATATTTTCATATTATAAAAATAAGGAATTATTGGAAAATCTATAATTGTTTGTCCGGAAAAACACCTAATAATATGCAAATTAAAACGAATATTGTCCCGTCGGGCCTTTCGTCTATATTCAACTTAGGTTAAAGCCAAGATATTTTTGTATGACCTTTCGACTGTGCTCAAGGTGACAAAAACTTGCTTTAGGTATCTAAACGCACAATCAATTCTATTCTATCTTATCAAAAATAGCACCATGAAATATAAAAAGCGGAATTTCTTGAATTGAATGAATAGCTTGCTAAATATTCTGCTTAAATTTATCCAAAATACTTTCAATGCAAGTTATAAATCTAGGGGACCAACAATCTGTTTTAAATAAATTTATTTCTGAACTACGCGATGTTTCTGTTCAAGCAGATAGGATGCGTTTCCGTAGAAATATTGAAAGGGTTGGAGAGGTGTTGGGATACGAACTTAGTAAAACGCTATCCTTCCATAAAGTGGATATTAAAACCCCTCTAGGAATTGCAAATTGTAATATTCCAAAGGAAGATGTTGTTATATGTTCTATTTTAAGAGCTGGATTACCATTTCATCAAGGTTTGCTGAATTATTTTGACACTGCCGAAAACACCTTTATTTCGGCATACAGGCATCATACTTCTGAAAAGGAATTTGAAATAAAAGTAGAATATTTAGCTTCTCCTTCTTTAGAAAACAAAACCCTTATCCTGGCAGATCCTATGCTCGCCACGGGAAGGTCTTTTGTAAATGTTTATAGCGCATTGAAGAAGATGGGGACACCCAAGGAGATTCACTTGGCTTCGGTAATTGGTTCCCAGCAGGGAATAGAGTATATGAGCACACATTTCCCCGAAAACACCAAACTCTGGATTGCGATAGTAGATAAAGAACTGAATGATAAAGGTTATATAGTACCTGGATTGGGAGATGCAGGTGATTTAGCATATGGCACTAAACTTCAGCATTAAAAAGGATAGCCAATTGCAAAGTTCAATACCGGATTTGCATAATCGAAATTAAACTTTTTACCATCTGTAGGTCGTTTTAATGCCGCAGCAAGATCGAATCGAATCACAAAGCTTTGTATATCTATCCGTAGCCCGGCTCCGGCTCCTATCCCTAATTGATTTATAAAATCTCCCGTGAACTCCCCCCCTGGTAATGCTTCATTCTCTTTTGTGTTCCAAACATTTCCGGCATCGGCAAATATGGCTCCTTTAAAGAAAGAGTAAATTGGGAACCGATATTCCACATTTGCTTCCAAACGAATATTTCCAGTTTGATTGAAATAAGAATTGAATTCATCTATTTCGGGCACATAGGTTCCCGGTCCTAAAGAGCGGGATTTAAATGCCCTTACACTATAAGGGCCTCCAGAAAAATATTGCTTGGTATATGGCATAACTTCTGAATTTCCATAAGGCATACCTAAGCCAGCAAATAGCCGTGTAGCGATCTTTTGTTCCTTCCCAAAGTTAAAGTGATACCTAAGATCTACATCTGCTTTGGCATATTGCGCAAATTCTGATCCTAAAAAAGTACTAGGTTTATCCCCATTTTTGCTTCCACTTAATAAACCAAGGGTATTTCCTGCGATGTCTAGGTTTAAATTTGTGAAAAATTGATGTTTTTTGTAGGCATCCACCATCCCATTATATGTAAAAGAATACGTGAGCCCTGCAATAAACTGCTGATCGAAACTGGTTTGTAAAAATGGGTTGGCTTTAAGAATATCATCAAATGCAGGGGTTGTATTGGTTAACTTAACCAGATTAACAGATATTGGGTTGAACTCATGGGTAACATATTTATTTGCAGTCCAAAAGTATCCAAAACTAGTATAAAAAGATGTTAAGCTGAAAAGTTTGGTTCTATTCAAAAAGTCTGCGCCTAAGCTTATTCTGGTTTTAGGAATAGCGTAGGTAAAAAAATCTTTACTGAAAGAAATGGGAAATAATAATCGTGGAAATATAAGATCTGATTTCAATCCAAATTCGAGACTGTTAAATCCAGACTGATTCCCTTTTACCAATTGAAATTCATAGCCAAATTTCCCTGTAATCTTTAGGATTTCCCCACCTTTAAATAAGTTCCTGTTAACATAGGTAAGTTCTAAATTGGGTCCGGCAAAATCATTGGATTTTGTTACGGCCTGTAATTCTGCCCTTATGGCTCGTTTATTCAAAGGAGATAAAAAAATATTTGCTTCCAAGATCCCAAGGCTATCTGTAGAAAGGGAATCTATTTCATCATATCTAATATTTATAAACTTATAGGCACCAATTGTAGCAAGCCGTCTACTGGTGTTCCTTGATGTAGTAGGGTTAAAAAATTGATCCTTTTCAATTAAAATAAATGGATCTAATCGCTCTGGTTTAAAATATTCGGTTTCCTGAATAAAGTTTTTATTTGCGTAAAGAATGGTGTCCTTCTTAATAGAATCTGTGTCTACCACATAATTTGGAAAGATATTTACTTTAGTGATCTTATACGGAACAATGGTTTTTTCGGGAACATCTTTCTTCAACCTTAAAAATAGGTCGAACCTATTATTGGAATATTGATTGGTATCTGCTTCAAAGATCAATAAGCCCGGACTAAAGTTATAATAGCCTTTTTGCTTTAGATCCCCTTCAATTCGTTCCCTTTCCAATTTAAGCTTGGAAAGATCATATCTCATTCCGGGCTTTATTAAAGTTTTGTTCAAACTGCTGTTTATTTCTTTATAAACCATCAAGCTATCGCTATCCAATTGATAATTTTTCAGCAAATAGGGATGGGACAGTCTTACATTGTAAGTGGCAGAGGCTTCCTTTGCCTTTCCATCCTCTTCTATATTGGAGCTAACTTCACTAAAGAAAAAGCCACGGTTCTCTAGGCGGTTATGAAGCAAACTTTCTGTTTGCGAAAGATCTACCCTGGAAGAATAAACAGGCTCTTCCCCTATCTTTTTATTTAAGAATTTGGTTATGAAACCTGGTTTTTCTTTTTGTGCTTTATAATGATAATAGAGCCCTGGCCTCATTCCCAAAAACTTTGCATTTGGTTTGGGACGTAACACATCTTCCAACTCCCCTTGCAACTCCTCGAGCCCCTGGATGGTATCTTCAGAATTTATAATGACTTCTGCCCCGGTATACAAAAACTTATCCTCTGGCACGTACTTTTTGGCACTGCAAGCGACAACCAAACCCAGGCTTAGGATTATAATTGTATGTGTTAATAAAAATGAATTTCTAAATCTCATAAAGGGTTTATTTTTTATCTTCATTTTTATCAACTTGTTCCTTTACTGCCTTTTCAAACAACTCCTTGAATTTATTGAATTCCTGAGTAAAGATCAGCGCTATTCCACTAACTATCAATTGTCCGTCTATAACATTGTCGAATGTATTGTTGCGGAATCCCTTAAGCCTGAACTTACCATCTTCGGTTAATAGGTATTCCATACTCACATTTCCTATAATAGCATTGCTTGCTTCCGGGGACTGGTCGCTCCCTTGAATATCCAAGTTACTTCCAACCCTAACTATAAGCCTGTCATCCAATAATTTCTTTTGTGCCGCTACATTTAATTGTGTACGATCCTGGGGGTTCTCTCCTTGATAATCTGTAAAGCTATTAAGACCAAAATCCAGCTCTACACCGGAATCTCCCATGATCTTTCCAGATAACATATTTAATTGATCTGAAAGTGCTTGGTTTAAGTTGTCCCTTGCAATTGCTGCAGTTCCTCCCCCACTTCCATCACTCCCAGTTTCAGGGAAAAATTTATTTAAAACCAATAATGAAAATACTTGTTTATTTAACTCATCTTCCTGCTGATTCAATTGTTGGACCCTTCCATAAACTTGTCCCCCAATTGCCCCTTGTTCGTCTTCTGGCATATCCAGGTTAAAGGTTAATACAGGCTGCATCAATTCGCCATCCACATTTAAATAGACCAAGAAATCCAATTCTTGTCTAAATTTACTTGACACAGATTGATCTGCCCCACCTAACTGTGGAGCCATTAAAGCTGAAGCCGATGTTTCCACCCTATAAATTGCGCTGGCATCCAACGTGGCATCGAAAGGATCACCAGACCAAGTGATACTACTACCATCCACAATTTCAAATCGTCTTTTTACCAAATTATAAAGGCTCATCTCGTAATGCCCTTTACTCACTTCTATTCGGCCAGACAAAGTGGTTCTTCCATTGGGCAAAATGCTGAAGAAAAGATCTCCTTCCCCAGATCCCTGAATATTATCCCCAGTTTCCTGATCTATTACCATATTAAAGACGGAAGCGTCATCTATCGAAATAGTTGCATTTACCTCATAACCCGAGATCACTACCGATTCTTCCTTTGTTTTTGTTAAAATGTCATCTGGGTTTTCACGGTTAACAAAAATCACAATTCCATCCCGCTCCACGATATTTAATTCAGCTTCTGGAACGATATACGTTATATTGGTGTCCGGCCCGACCTTAAGATCAAGGTTTAATTTTGGTAAAAGAAGATCGCCAGTGAGCTTTGCAGTGGCATCAAAACTAGCTGTTCCATAAAACAAATCGTTATCTTCTTTGGTAGAATTTAAAACCGTAAAATTATCGGCTTCAAAACTTAAATCGAACCTGGGATTTAAATAGGTTTCAGTAAAAATAGTTCCATCCATTACAAAGGAGTTATTATTTTCATCCTGAATTTTAAAATTATCGAAATACAAGCCTTTATTATCCACTACCAAGGTTTCATCTTTAAACTGAAACCCGGCATTTAACATAGCTACCTTAAAGCCTGCATTTTTAAATTTAAACTCTCCATTATAGACGGGTTCTAAAGTGGTTCCGCTTAGCTTCATATTACCAGATAGAACACCTTTCCCATCTGTAATTTCCCCTCCTGAAAAACCTTCCAAAGCTTTTAATTCAAATTTTTTCAAATCCAGATCAAGGTTTAATTTTGCTGCAACATCATCAGCTATGTAATCTCCCGTAAGGTCTAAATCTACATTTCCATCTTTTACAGCTAAATTGAAGTCGTAACTCTTATTCCCTTTGGATTTTGCATTTAAAACAAGCCTACCTAAAGGCGCATCCAACACTTCCAAGTTTAAAATTTCAAGATTCGCCAGAATTCCTGTTTCAGAAAATGGGTCTTCCACTACCAGTTCTCCATTTAAAACCCCTTTTGCAAGATATTCTTCGGGATTTAAATAGCTTAAAAAGCTCTGAAGTGTGAAATTTGTAAAGTCAACTCCTATATGCTCTTTAGTTACTCCGGGTTTATCAGAATAAAAATCCACCATCTGATTGTCATGGGTGAATTTAAAATCTTTAAAATCTATACGTGTATCCAAGAATGAAATTTCATTGGAGGCAGGAATATTCCATGGAAGACTGTTTAGTATTATTTTTTCTGGATCTACATGAAGATAAAGAATATCATTCGCTTCGGTAATTTGGGTTTTAACATGTACAATTTCCTCGTCTTTATAAAAGGAACTGAAATCCATAAACAGCTTCCTATCTGTAATCCTTCCGTCCAGCAAGGTTTTTTTGATAGCTAATGGTCCGGCGTTTAAAGCATTCAGTCCAAAATCGAAATTAAGATCATTTGCATCTGAATTTATATTGAAAGCCAAACTGTCTATTTGCATTCCGTAGAAATCTATGAAAGGAACATTTACGGAAGCGGTCAAATTTCTATTTTTCTCATTGAAATCCATTTTAATATTTATAGTATCCAGTTCTTCCAAACTAGTTACAAACACATCGCTCAAAATTGGGGTATCTATAAATTTACCTCTTAAAACAATAGATACAGGAGTGGAAAGTGTATCCCTAATCTTATCTGGGACTAAATAACTTTTAAAATGATTGGTCAAGGCATTCGAAAGAGCTGCTGGATTGGCATTGGATCGTAGGCTGAGGTCCAACATCTTGTTACTAATATCCAAAGAAGTGGAATCCGGCAGAACATAGGCTGTGATACCAACATTCCCTAATAGATAGGCATCATTATCGTAGATAGCAATACCATCTTTTACGCTTGCATTTACACTATAACTTTCTAGATCTCCTTTAAAGGACATATTCAATTTGAGCGCACTCGTTATATTTCTTGAAGTAACACCAAGCGCATTAAGATTGGCTCCTTTGACATCTAAATTTAGATCTACTTGAGAGGCGATGGTATCGAAATTAACATATCCATCCAATGCGATGTCTAGGTTCTCATCTTTATAATTGGCGGTAATTGGTCCTTCCCCATCCAAAAACTCTCCATTTATTTTAAGAGCTTTTATACTATAATTATTAAGGGAAAGGCTTGTGATGGTAGCTTCTAGATTCGCATTTAGATGATTTAGGTCTTTTCCATTTCCGCTTGCATTCACTTTTAAATTAAGGGTGCCAACATTATCCATCTTTAGAAACTTGCCTAGCTGTAGCTCCATGGTTTCAAATTGCGCATCGAAAGCTATTGCATCATCAAAGTTAAAATCCCCGATCATTTTCATGTCCCCATTGGAAGTAGTTAAATAGGAATTCGTCTTTAAAGAAGCTAGGCCTCCGGTAAAACTACCTTTTAAGTTTACCAAAGTAGGAATCTCGATTCCTAGATCTTCTTCTTTTACAAATCTCTTTAAATCGCCTCTAGTGGATTTGAAATTTACATTTTGAAAATTGTAGCTCAAATTATCCACATCCATGGGGTTGGTAATTCTTCCGTTCGCGTTTAAAAAAGTAGTACTACCCCAGTTGATGGAAGCATTGGAAATCGCTAATGAACTCCCAGAACCTGCTAGCTTGAAATTCCCAGATAAATTCTTGGCGCCTAATGCCCTTATATATTCATTCTTTTTTAATTCGGGCATATATACAAACAGATCCTTCATATTTGCAGTAAAGTTTGCAATATCTGCTGTTAAATCTATTTCTTCGGGATTGTTGATAAGTTGCGCGAGACTATTATACTTTATAGCTGCATTGGCATTTATCACATTATCATTCAATTTTAGCTGAAGTCCATCAATATTTAAGTCAGTGTTTGAAACTTTAAGGTCTCCGGCCAGTTTCTCAAGATTTAATCCAGAGCTCTCCTTGAAGGTGAAAGTTTTTATAGTAGCTCCCGCTGTTTCATTTTTTAAATAAATATTGGAAGCTTCAAAATTAAAATCCTTAATAGCAAGCGCATTAGGATCATAAATGTCAGATTTAATGATTGCTCCGTCTACTAAATAGGTAAATCGATCTTCACTAAAAGAAACCTTGTTTACTTGAACAGTCCAGTTAGGCCAAACAAAATCTTCTAAAGATTGTTCTATATCCTTGGGCACATTCTCTACTTTTTGATCTAGAAGTGCAGTAGTTTCCAGTACAATATCTGATTCTGTAAGTAAAATTTGATCAATAATCACAGTGTTATTAACAAGATCCATTTTTGGAATAGAAGTCTTCAACATGCCAATATCCAGTTTAGTGGCCAAGCCATCTGGAGTCGCATTATAATAAGCAGTAACGTTTTCTATTTCCAAATTCTCTAGGCTGATAAATGGCAAAGGAGAAGAAGTATTTTCTTCAGACTCTGGAAAAGGTTTGGTTTGAATATAAACTATAGAAGAATTCGATAATCGGGCATTGGAAATTTGGAATTTCATATTCTCCAAGTCGGTCTCTTTCATTGCCAACTGAAAGTCCCCCAATTGTACCTCGGCTTCAATTCCGCCAACTTTATCTATGAATGAAATTTTAAAATCTTTAAAATTAAAATCCCCCAACTTTAAATTCAAAGGGGCCGAAGCAGTTGAAGTATCTACAACTGTACTGTCTGTAGAAACAAACGCATCTACCAAAAATTGATAATTGAAACCTTCAAGAGAATCTTTCCTGGATATATTTGCTTTTAATCCTTCCCAATCCAAAGAGTTAATAACTACACCACTACCTTTAATTAACGGCATTAGTGGAATATCGGCATCCAAAGTTTTAGAGTATATCAAGGTGTCCCCATTCTTGTCTTCGAAATAAAGACCTTCTATTTGGATGTCTCCAGTAAAAGTGATAAAAACCTTTTCTAAACTAACCGGAGTATTGGTTTTCTCTGAAATGTAAGAGATCACTTTATTAACTAGAATCCCTTGCCCCCACGGACTTCGAACAAATAGTAAAAGTAGAAATATAAATATTAAGAGACCAAGGGCTATTTTTCCTAATATCTTGAAGAATCGTTTGGTCCTTGTGGTTTCTGTTTTCAAATTTTCGTGGGAACTAGTTTACAAACATATTGTAAAGTATTCTTATAAAGAAGCGTATATATCACTAATTGAACCAGTAATTAATAAATTTCTGTTAAAGAAAAAAAGCTTTAAAATTATATAATAGAGAATATCCAACGTACTTCATCGATGAAATTGTCCCCCTCTATCCTTAAACATTTTTTATTTTTCAGCAACAATGTGCTTCAATGATTTGATATGCTTTAGTACCTAATGTGTATTTGATTCCTTGGAGCCTGGATTTAAAAAAAATGCGAAGGCTAGAACGAAAAAAAAATGAACAAAAATCGAAAAAGAGCAGCCTAAAAATATGTTAAAGTCATATTTAAAATACGATAATAAAAATACACTCGTTTTCCTAGTTGCCCATAACAACCAAAAAGCTAAGATAACTAACCCGTGGGCATATTAATTAAAAATTATTACAATGAAAAAAATCCTATTAGTAACAGTATTATCTGCGGCCACCTTGACGTCTTGCGTTTCCAAGAAAAAGTATGTTGCATTAGAAAGTGAATTGTCCAATACTCAAAGCAATTTACAACGTACTACCATGGAAAAAGAAGAGGCACAGGCAAAATTAGATGCTATTGAAGCGCGTGTGGCAGATTACAACGCGAAAATCAATTCTTTAAAAGAATCCAATGATGAAAAAATGGAGATGAACGACCTTACCGTAATGTCCAATAAAACAAAAAAACAAATGAGAGCTACTTTAGCGAAAGTAGATCAAAATGAGCTAAGTAAGGCAAAAACGCTTGAAGATTCCATCAACCTTGCAGTCTCTTACAACTTAAAGCAATCCATCACTGAAGATTCAGAAAGTGATGATGTACAGATCACGGTAGATAAGACTGTTGTGATGATCAATGTTTCAGATAAATTACTTTTTAAAAGTGGGAGCTATAGATTGAGCAACAAAGCGGATGGGTTGATGAAAAAATTAGCTGAAGTTATTAATTCTGAGCCTAGCATGGAAGTAATGGTAGAAGGTCATACCGATTCTCAAACCATGGTTCCTGGATCTCATATTCAAGACAATTGGGATTTAAGCGTTAGAAGATCCACTTCTATAGTAAGGGCGTTACAAGACAAGTACAATGTGGACCCTTCAAAATTAATTGCGGCAGGAAGAAGCAGTTATGCGCCTTTGGTAGAGAACTCCAATAAAGAAAACATGGCGAAAAACAGAAGAACTAGAATAGTAATTATTCCAAATCTCGATAAATTCTTTGCAATGATGGATTCTGAATAGCCTGGCATTTATTAAGCATGAAAATGGGATAAAGCTAAATTAGCTTTATCCCATTTTTTATTAACCATATTTACGGCCTCTTTAATAAAGTTAGAACTTCTATATTTTTCTTTCCGTGGTCTTTCCTCCTCCCAGTAGCTCTAATATTTTCATTTTTACTTAGTGGGGTTTTAAAACTTATTTTTTAAGAAAGTAGTGATCCAAAGCATATTTTCCACTTCCAACAATACTTATAAAAGCATAAACCACCAAATATACCAGGGCCAATTCTTTAATTTGAAAGGGATCACTAGCGTGCACTACAAAAAAAGCTATAGCCATAGTAAATAACAAAACCAATGCTGCCACTCTCGTGGCTAATCCGACCGCTATTAATATTGAACAGATTACTTCAGCAAAAACCGCAATTGTAAGAGTGGCGGTTTCCCCAATTCCAATTGGATCTGCAAAAGAAATTTCTTGAGACCCAAAAAGCATGAGTAGCTTCGGGATGCCATGACCAAGCATTAACGCCGCAATCGCAACTCTAAGAAATAGCAATCCATAATCTGTGACCTGAAGGTTTAAATTTGTAATGTAGGTGTTTTTCATAATTTTTATTAGAATTAAGTAGAGAAGTTACAAAATATTAGGTGCCCTTGCTTTAAAAAAAGGGTATTAGTCCTCTAAATAATTTAGTTTAATATCATTTGAGCAAAACAACCACATATCTAATGTGGGAATTCATCCTACAATCACTCAATGCTTTAATAATATTCTTTTCAACTCTATTTATCCTTAGTTTAAGCCAATTACAGTTAAAACCATCTTCTTTTTTGTCAGAATTTCTTAACTAAACGCTAAACTTTTGTGTATTTCATCGATTAAAATGGTATTTAGTCGATTGCAAGCAATTGTTTGTCTATATTTGAATATTGAATTATTTAAACACACTGTAACATGAAAAATATAAAAACCCTTATTGGAATTTTAACCTTATGTTTTTCTTTTACAGCCTTCCCTCAAGCAACAGCATCTTTCAATGCATCGGTTACGATTATAGAACCAATTGGAATCACCACTACCTCAGATCTTAAGTTTGCCAACGTAGACGCTAAAAACGGTGGAGAAATAACCCTTACACCTAATAGTACGAGAGCTACTTCTGGAGATGTGGAATTGACCGATGGTGGAACTGCTTCAGCTGCATCTTTCGAGATCACTGGCGAAGCCGGATATACGTATGAAGTTACTTTGCCTAGCAATAACTATGTATTATCTAATGGAAGTGAAACTATGGAGATCACTAATTTTACTTCAGACTTTAATAATGATAACGTACTAGCAGTTGGATCACAAACCATTAATGTAGGTGCAACCCTAAAAGTAAATCCTAATCAAACTCCGGGAACCTATGTTAATCAAGATGGATTTAATATAACTGTTAATTACAACTAGAATATATATCATCTACTATATCTTTAGGTATTACCCATAAACACATACTACACTTCTACCTTCAACTTTTTTCCTGCTTTCTTTTTAACCCCTCATTGAAAGTTTAATTCCCCATTTGTCCCGAATTCTTTAAAAGTATTTTCCCCTCGAATTATCTGGATATAATTCGCGAACCTGCCCCAAGCTTCTTGATTGCAATAACAAGCAATACTTTTAAAATACCTCTACTCTTTTCCTTCTTAGATCTTTGGACACGCTTAAAATTTAAAGACCGATCTAAAATATGCCAGCTAATTACTTCTATATCATAAATACCAAAAGCACCGAGGAGTGCTGCTACTTTACGACCAATACGTCAATTTTCAGATTGCCAATTAAAAACGATCACGAAAAATACAATTCTGTTTTATTCTGCATACGCACCTGTCAAAAATGGCAGAATTTTACTGCTTATTAGCAGTAATATAAAATTAAAAATTTCTTGAGACCGACTATCCCCGAGGGAGAGCCGTTGTGGAATTATTTAGATAAAAAAGTTTGGAGCTGGGATATATAGCGCAACCTCCAGTATCACTGATGGACTGTCAAAATTTTCGGGGTATCTTAAACCGATTATAGCTATTGGACTTGCTATTGGCTTTCAAAACCTTAAATTTAGTCCATCCTAAATGTAGATCTTGGTCATGCTCAAGGAAAGTATTGTATTCACTAGAATTCATGTTACAGTTAATTTCAACTAGGATTCATTCCCTTTATCCATAATAATTAAAAATCACCTACAAATAACCTCTTGATACAAATTTAATTTTTATTTCTATTCCCTTTTTATTTTAAACTTCTTTCCATATTTATATAAAATGCATGATTT
Organism: Gillisia sp. Hel_I_86; assembly: GCF_007827275.1. Taxonomy (NCBI): domain Bacteria; kingdom Pseudomonadati; phylum Bacteroidota; class Flavobacteriia; order Flavobacteriales; family Flavobacteriaceae; genus Gillisia; species Gillisia sp. Hel_I_86. The sequence goes on from NZ_VISE01000001.1 coordinate 3,784,784, forward strand.
TTCCGCGGCAAATGGCTAATTAATGAAGCTTTAATTGAATATATTTTAGATAAAAATTGATATATTTTAGTGTTTTAGCCTTACTTGAACAACGGAAAACATTCTTTTTTTTGCATTTTATCGAACATATATTGCTATTCATCGAGTTTTTGAAGTTTTTTGCAAGTGCTACATTTAATTTCCTCCATCTTTGTGTTGTTATTATTAACCCCCAAATTAACCTACAGATGAAAAAAATTACTTTTGTTTTGATCGCTTTAATAACTGGAACTACGTTCGCTCAGAATTCAAAAACAGCAACCGCTCCCGTAAATGCTGAAATTGTAAGTCCAATTGGAATTACACGTGATACTGATACTTCCATGGATTTTGGAAAGTTTACTACATCAACTGCTGCTGCTACTGTTGTTTTGTCTGCTAATGGTGCCACTAGGACTTTTTCGGCAACAGATATGGAAATTGCAGCTTATGGAACATTTGATGTTCCAGCATTCACCGTAACCAAAGATGCAGATGCACTTTATAAAGTTGCTATGTCTGTAACTACGCAGCCTGGTACAGAAATGACATTAACAAACCTTACACATACACTTGGTGCTGATGGTGCAAATGATGAATCAACTTTTAGTATTGGAGGAACTTTAAATGTACCTGCCGATGCAACAGCTGGTGCCCAAAGTGGTCTAGTTTCAGTAACTGTAACTTACGAATAATAAATAAGTATATTGTATATTTAAAAACGCCGCCCCTATGGTGGCGTTTTTCGCTTTCTATCATATTTTATTTAACTGTTCTATTACTTATGAAATCTATTTTACTCATACTATTTATTTTAATGTTTGCCCTAAAAGCCCGTTCCCAGAATTCTGCTACCAGCAATGTTGAAGCTCGGGTTGTTGTTGTAGAGCCCATTAAAATAACAAAGTCGGTTGATCTTAATTTTGGAAATGTAATCGCAGGATATACCCAAGGAACTATTATTTTATCACCAGATGGAACAAGAATAGCAAATGGGGTTCAGATCTCTAATGCTGTTCCAGGAGATGTATCGGCTGCAGAAGCTGTAGTGACCCATGGTGAATATAATTATTCCATAAGCCTTCCAGATGATTTTACATTGTTCAACGAAAGTAATCCCAACCAGTTTATGGTTATTAACCAGTTTCAGGTAACACCTTTACCAGAAATCACCAATCAGGGAGATGATGTTTTAAGGATTGGGGCTACTTTAAACCTTGAGGCCAATCAGTCCTCTGGGTATTATACAAATCCATCAGGATTCAATGTTACAGTTTCTTATAATTAAGAATTGGTAATACCCAATTGTTGTTTCATTACTTTAATTACCTTTGAACCTCAATTCTTTAAAGAATCTTTTTCTATTTTCAATAAATTATGAAACAAAATTCGAAATCCCCATTCCTATTTGTTCTAGTAACATGTATCATTTTCACTTCTTCTTTTACATTCGCTCAAGGAGATCTTATGGTGATCCCAAAAAGATTGGTGTTTGCAGGATCGGAAAGATCACAAGAGATCAACCTGATAAATACCGGTGCAGACACAGCAACCTATGCTATTTCCTTTATTCAGTATAAAATGAACGAGGATGGAAGTTTCGATGAGATTGAAAACCCGGAAGAGGGTCAGAATTTTGCCAATGAATTTCTTCGCTATTACCCTAGAAGGGTTAATTTAGCACCTAATGAGGCTCAAACTATCCGGGTCCAAATCACTAAAAGAAACCTGTTGAATCCTGGCGAATATCGTTCGCACATGTATTTTAGAGCTGTGGAAGAAGTAACAGCTTTAGAAGAAAGTGATATCGAGGACGAAGAGGATGCCATTTCCATTAATATCAAAACTGTTTTTGGGATTAGTATTCCCATAATAATAAGAAATGGGGCATCTACAACCAAATTGGAGTTAAAAGATTTTAATTTAATACAGGATGATAATAAAACAAAATTATCGATTGAATTTAACCGAAATGGAAATTTTTCTACCTACGGCGATCTTTCTGTCGAGTATATTCCTGAAGTGGGTGAAAGCTATAAAATTACGGCAGTAAGAGGATTAGCGGTTTATACGCCAAACAATAAAAGAAAGTTTGTTTTAAATCTTCCCGAAATGGAAGGTGTAGATTATTCCAAAGGAAAATTAAAGATCTCTTACAAAACTGCTGAAGGTAAAATTTATGATGAATATTTGTATGATTTGAATTAGTCCCAAACTAAATTCTATGGTAAAAAATTACTTTTTAACCTGTTCCCTCAATAACTTGAAGGGTACACGGCATTTCATGTGTATTCTCTTTTTCATACTTGCATTTAGTTTTTCAGGAAATGTTTATGGACAAGGCGGTAAACCTAAAAAGTCCGATCCCACTATTTTAAATGTCACAGCCACAAGCAAGTCTGTCTGTCCCACTTCAACTATAGGTATTTCTTTTACCCTTCAAAACGGGAAGGGAAGTGCTAATAGCGGGGCGTATTTTACCACATCCAGTGAATTCACAATTTCCCTAATTTATATAAATTCTTCGGGAAATTCGGTAATAGTTAATAGCGGTAATCCATTTTCGCTATCTTCTTCAGAAATTCCACTTGGTATTAATGAAGCAACTTCTTTACCTATAACCCGAACTTATACTATACCACTTAACACCATAACTAGATCTGACTATAGGATTGAATTAAGTTCTGTTAATCCTAATATCATCGGAAGTGATTTGTCCAGATCCACTCCTTTTACTATAAGTGATAATAATTATTGGTCCGGCGCGATCGACTCAGATTGGAACAAATCTGGAAACTGGGAATGTGATTTGATACCTTCTTATATAAATAATGCAGTTGTAAATAATGTTTCGACCTTTTACCCTTTATTAAATACTGGGGCAGCCGGTAAATGTAAAAATCTCATTGTTAGTTCCGGTTCGTCTTTAAGTGTCTTGGACAATACACTAAATATAAATGGAACAATTTCCAATAACGGAACATTTAACGCGCTAAATGGAACTATAGCATTACAAGGAGGTAGTGCTCAAACCATTCCCGCCGATACTTTTGTATCTAATAGGGTTAGGAATTTAACCATCAATAATACCTCTGGAGTTAGCCTTAGTGGAATTTTAGAAATAACTGGCTATTTAAATATAGCCAGCGGTAATTTAAATACAGGAGATAATTTAATCCTCATATCGAGTTTAACTCAAACCGCCCTTATAGATGGATCTGGAAATGGAACTGTTTCAGGAAGTGTTACTATGCAGCGATATTTATTTCCAGTAGTGGGATATAAGTATATTACTAGCCCCTTTCAAAACACTACTGTGGGGGATTATGCTGGGGTTGTAGATCTTACAGCAAGCTTTCCAAATTTCTATAGATATAATGAAAACCGGGAAAGCTCACAAAATGAAGATGCCACAGGTTTCGAAGATTATTCTTCACCTTCATTGCCCCTTTCTATTTTAGAAGGCTATGCACTAAATTTTGGAAGCTCAGCTGCTCCTAAAACGATTGAAATCACGGGTATTGTAACCAATGGATCCCAGCAAATAAACCTTTCCCATAACAATGGAACTTACACTAAAGGCTTTAACCTTGTTGGAAATCCCTACCCTTCTCCAATAGATTGGGCATCCCCTGGATGGACAAAGGACAATATAGACGATGCGATTTATTATTTTTCAGCAACCGATCAATATACCGGGATCTATTCCTCTTATGTAAATGGGATCCAGAGTGGTGCTGGTTCATCTTCCAACATAATCCCATCTATGCAGGGCTTTTTTGTTCATGTTACAGATTCACCCACTGGAACCTATCCTGTTTCTGCTACTTTAGGTACCACCAATGCCGTTCGGGTAACAGATTTCAGTCAGCCATTCTATAAATCTCCTATAGAGGATTCCTTTACTTTAATAAGATTAAATGCAGAATTCGATGGAACTAACCAAAAGGATGAAACCGTAGTTTATTTTAACAATTATGCTACTGAAGCTTTTGATAAAGAATTTGATGCCTTAAAATTGATGAATACCAATCCTGCTACCCCTAACCTTTATAGTATATCAAATACAAATGAAATCCTTTCTATTAATGCAGTTCCCTCTTATAATGGACTAAATGAACTAAGAATACCATTGGGGCTAAACATAGAAAATGAAGCTTGGATCACTATCTCTTTGACCAATAAAGAAGAAATCGTGTCTGGAAGCTATATATATTTAATCGATTTGGAAAAAAGAATTAGTATTAACCTAATGAACAAAAGTGAATATAGGTTCTATGCATCTTCAGGCAAAAATGAAAAACGGTTCCAATTGGTTTTTTCAGATATTCAAATCAATGATCCAGCAATCTTCTTCAACGATCTATTTAGCGTATCACAAAATGAGGGTACAGTAAAAATAAAAATGAATTTGGAGCTAGGAAAAATTGGGGATATAAAGGTTTCCACGGTAACAGGGCAACTTATAGAAACTCAATTTGTTTCAGAAAACGATATTATTGATATTAAAGGAATAAAGAGCTCTGGTTTATATCTTATCAGTTTCTATTCCAATGAAGGTGTATTCACTAAAAAGGTATTAATTAAAAAATGATGAAGGAATACCATAACACATCTCGAACTCACCTATCTAAAAGAGCTTATAAATGGGTCTTACTTTCTTTTTTGTTAGTTGGAGCACTCCCATCTTTTGCTCAAGAAAATCCTCCTGTTCCTATTGAGGTAAAAGTAAGGACAGCACGATTTTTGAATTTTGGTAAATTCACGCTGGGAACTGCCGGAGGAAATGTTATAGTTGCACCAAATAGCCTACGAACACAAATTGGGGAAATATACTTGTTGAATATTGGTCCTACTGTATCTTCGGCGATGTATGAAGTAACAGCCAACCCGGGAACTATTATTACCATTTCCCACCCCGACAGTTTTATGCTTTTAGGGAGCAGCGGAGATCAGATCCTGCTGGATAATTTAACATATAGCGTTCCAAAAACTTTTATCACAACTGCACCCTCAACCAGTATCAATGAGATTGAAATTGGAGGAACCTTGCATATAGGCAATATTTCTGGAAATGGTGCCGGCTCTTATAGTGGCACCATCGCCATAACATTCATCCAACAATAATTATATTCAAGTAAGTAGCCCCCTCTTAATGCCTGAATTAATTTCTTCCCATAAATTATATGCAGAAAATAAAATCCTGGAAAAATCCTTTCTTTTTTTAATTGCATTATTATTTCTGGGAAACTTGAATATTATCGCTCAGGAATATGATGAATTTCCTGTAGAACTACGGGTTAAAAATCTAGAGGTTATAGATATGCCCGTGGCTATTAAAGACCAGGAAGCATATATCTCTGTCTCAGATCTTTTTGATTATCTAAATTTAAAGAATGAAATAGGAAGTAAGCCTGCAGACATTTCAGGTTTTATTATTGATCCTGAAAATTCTTTCAAATTCGATATTTCCCTATCTAAAATTCAGTATAAAGAAAATAGTTTTATAATTTCCGAAGATGATTATATATTAACTTCTACCACGCTATATCTAAAATCTTCACTTTTTGGTAAGATTTTCGGACTGTACACGGATTTCAATTTCAGAAATCTTTCCATAAAATTAACTACAGCTATTGAACTTCCAAAGGTTAAAGAATTACGTTTGGAAAGCATGCGCAAGAACCTAAACAAAGTTAGAGGAGTGATAAACCCCGATACTTTAATAGAAAGGAAATATCCATCTTTTAGGGCAGGTATGGCAGATTGGTCGGTTGTGACCACGCAGCAAACCGATGGGTTTAATGACAACAGGTTCAATTTAGGTTTAGGAACCATGATTGCAGGAGGGGAAACCAATATCCTTTTAAATTATTCGACCAAGATCCCATTTCAATCCAAGAATCAATTCTATCAATGGAAATATGTAAATAATAACAGTAAGATATTTAAGCAAGTTACCGCTGGGAAAATCTTTACAAGGGCTACTTCTTCCCTTTTCGCTCCTGTGGTTGGGGTTCAATTAACAAATACGCCCATAGTGAACAGAAGGTCGTTTGGATCCTATACACTTACCGATGTTACAGATCCCCGATGGACCGTAGAGCTTTATGTGAACAATGTAATGATAGATTTTACTGAAGCCGATGCTTCCGGATTCTTTTCTTTTGAAGTTCCGTTGATGTATGGAAATACCATAGTAAATCTTAGGTTTTATGGCCCTTATGGAGAAGAACGTACCGAAGAACGTATTATTAACATCCCTTACAACTTTATTCCGAAAAAGGAATTGGAATACACACTTAGTGCCGGGATCGTTGAAAATACAGAAAACGATCGGTTTTCCAGGTTCAATATGAATTACGGACTTACAAATGGGTTTACCATAGGTGGTGGGGTCGAATATTTATCGGATGTTACTTCGGGAGAGATGATGCCTTTTATAAATTCTTCTTTGAGAATTGCTGCAGGATTGCTTTTTTCTGGGGAATATATGTATGGTGTAAAGTCTGAGGGATTGTTAAGTTATAGAACACCTTCCAATTTTCAGATAGATCTTAACTATATTAATTATAATAAAGATCAAACGGCTATAAATTATAATTATTTGGAAGAAAGAAAGATAAGCCTATCATTACCAATAAGGACAAAATTATTTTCTGCTTATTCCAGGTTTAGTATAGACCAGATCGTACTTCCCACAACCAAGTTTACTTCAGCTCAGTTCCTACTGTCAGGTTCGTTTTTTGGGATCAGCACCAATTTAACTACCTATGGATTGTTCAACGATCGAACCTCAAATCCATCTATATATAGTACCATATCCCAAACTTACAACCTGCCCCACCAATTGCTTTTTTCGCCTCAATTACAGTATGATTTTAGTGCTAATTCTGTTACCAACATGATCCTAAGGTTGGAAAGGCCTTTTTTAAAACGCGGATTGGTGAACGTGGGTTTTGAAAACAACTTTCTTAGAAAGGCACACTTCTTTGAAATTGGATTGAGATATAATTTGAATTTTGCGCAAACCTCATTGACATCTAGAATTGGAAATTTAAATTCCACCTTTGTTGAATCTGCCAGGGGAAGTTTGCTTTTAGATGACCAAACCGGATATATTACGGTTAATGATCGAAGTAGTATTGGAAAAGGGGCAGTAAGTATTATTCCTTTTCTGGATTTAAATAACAACAATAAATTTGATGAAATGGAGCCCGGTGTCCCCGGTCTAAAGATCAAGAACATGGGGGGCAACGTGACTTATAATAAGGACAAGACCCAACTTCGTATTTACGATCTACAGCCCTATAACCAATTTATGATCCACATAGATGTTTTAAGTTTAGATAATATTGCCTGGAAAATTGAGAAGCCGGTAATTGCTTTGGAAACGGTTCCCAACCAGTTTAAGACCATCTATGTTCCCGTGAAAGTTTTGGGGGAAGTTTCTGGGATGGTTTTTATAAAAGACGAAAATGGAACCAAAGGTCAAGGCCGAATTTCTGTTAATATAATAAATAACAAAAATGAATTGGTAGGGGAATTCCTTACCGAAGGCGATGGTTATTTCACCTATTTGGGCTTGGAACCAGGGCAATACAAAGCGCTTATAAATCCGGAACAACTAGATAATTTAGGTTATTCCTCAAGGCCTTCAGAAATATCCTTTCCTATTGAACAATCTGAATTTGGTGATATTGTAGACGATCTGGAATTTGTTTTGGAAAAGAAAACCGACTAATACGCTATACCACTAATCTCCAATTCCTGAAGTTTCCCGGCCATGAATACTTCAGCTTTTTCCCCTATTTTCTTGCCGGTTAAAGCCTTTGCCAAAGGAGCTACAAATGCAATCTTGTTTTCTTTGATGTTGGCTTCATCCACTCCTACTATCTGAAATTCTTTGGTAACCCCACTTTGAGTTCCCGTTAAAAATTTAAATGTGATCAAGGCGCCAAACCTAATTTCCTTTTGGGGTTGCTCTTTTGGGTCTAATATTCTGGCAGAAAGTATTCTATCGTTCAATAAATCCAGTTTTCCATTTAAAATGGCAAGGGTATGCCTTCGCTCTTTACCTTCCTCTAAATCTAGGTTGGAAATATTGTTTTCCAATTCCATTTTTTCTTTTTTAAGCATTTCATATCCAAGCGGGGTTGCATAATTTATTTCTCCATTTGGCAAAGCTGCCCTGGCAGGTATAAAGGGCGCCTCTTCTTGATCATCTTCTTTTACAAATCCTCTGCTCATAATGCTTTTTCTTTTCAATCCTGAAAATTAGTGAACATTTAATATAATAGCAACATTGATATGTTTCCAATTAGTCTATACCTTCTAATATTTTGCTTGTCCGTAAAGTATCCTAAACTGAAAAAGGAGGTCATTCTGTCCCGACCGTTCGGGAGTTTCAGAATCTCACTACAATATAAATCAATGCAATATGGAGACCCTGAAATAAATTCAAGGTGACGAAAGAACTTTTAGGACAGAAAACGGATATACATTCTAATATTTCAACTTAAAATTGAATAGCATAATAAAAGGTTAAATAATTTAATTAATTGATGTATTACACGAATTCTTGTAAATTTAGAAACGATATCATTAGACTTTAAATTTCCCTTATTTTATAGAAATAGAACCTGTTGAGGGTTGTAGAAACTAAAATATTATTTAACAATGGCTCTAAATTTTCTTAAAGGTTTTAATAAAACGAATTTAGTTTCTAAGACATATGAGTATTGTATCGACTTTTTAAATAACAGCAGATGTAAAACGCTTCCTTTTCACAGTGTACAACATACAGAAGATGTCTACCAGTATACAAAGACTATTGCAAATTATGAAGAGGTTTATGGAGCTGACCTAGAACCCATTCTTATTGCCGCCTTATTCCACGATACCGGCATGGCAGACACCTATGTGGACCATGAAGAGCAAAGCGTTGTTCATGCCACAGAATTCTTAAAAGAAAATGACTATCCCTCCAGCAAAATAGAGATCGTTCAAAATTGCATCATGGCAACCAAGATGCCTCAAAACCCAAAAACAAAGGCTGAAAAAATTCTTTGTGATGCAGATTTATACCACTTAGGATTGGAAAGTTATATTTTTAGAAATGAACGGCTGAGAGCAGAATGGGAACTTTTTTTTAATAAACAATTTTCAGATGAAGAATGGTTTTCACTAAATGTAGACTTTTTGGATACCCAAAAATACCATACGTGGTTTGGAAAGACTGTATTAAACAATAGAAAGGACCTAAATTGTAAGATGCTTAAGGAACGTCATGAAAAATATAAGATTTAATTTTACTTTGGCCTACTATCCTTTTACAGATTTATCTCTGGTTTATTTAAGCCAAATACCCTTATCTTGACACTAAATATTTTAGGGTATGACCATTGATATTATTTTGGTTTTTATAATCCTTGGCATCGTAATAATTCTATTTGCGCTGGAGGTATTCCCCGTAGATAAAATTGCATTTTTCATTATGGTTAGCCTCCTGCTAACTAAATTGATCACCCCCGAGGAAGCCATTTCTGGTTTCGCAAATCCCGCAACCATTACAGTTCTTGCTTTAATGATCATTGCCATTGGCTTGGAAACAAACGGCGTGATTAGCTGGCTTTCCAATGGGCTTAAAAATTTAAGGGGGCTTCCAATTTATCTTATGATCCCTGTTTTTATGCTTATTGCTGGAAGTATTTCTGCATTTATCAATACCACGGCCGTGGTAATCGTTTTTATTAAAATAATCACAGAACTCTCTGCAAAGTATAATATCCCCAGTGAAAAGTTGCTTTTACCAGTTTCTTTTGCAGGAATTATTGGCGGAAGTTGTACACTTATGGGTACCTCTACCAACCTTATTGTAAATGCTATTGCGATTGAAAAAGGGGTCGAGCGTTTCGCATTTTTCGAGTTTACCAAATATGGGGTTTTGTTTTTGGTCATAACAATCCTCATTGTTAGTTTGTTATATAAATTTTTGCCCAACAAAGGAAAAGTGGATATTAATAAAGATTACAACCTAGATGAATATATAACCAAGGTAATCATCAATAAAGATTCTGAAGTAATAGATAAAAAAATAATAGATACCTTTTTCTATAATAACAGGGATGTGGAAATATTGTCGTTAAAAAGAGATGGCATCATTAATAACAGGCCTGGAAAATACACTGCCCTTAAAGAGAAAGACCAATTGCTCCTGGGGTGTAACCTTGAAAATTTGGTTAAACTTAAAGAGCATAAAGGCTTCTCTGTGATTAAAAGGGAAAGTAAAAAATTCACGCTCCCCATTACAGATGCCGAAGGTTTAGAAGAGAATATTCAGGTAGTGGAAATTTTAATGTTACCCAATTCTCCTCTCATTGGAAAAAGTATAAAGTCGGTTGGGAACTTCGATCTTCAAGGAGCCGTGCCCCTAGCTATAAAAAAGAGAAGAAATTTTAGGCATACTGAAGATCGGGTTTTTGGTAAAAAAAGAGATGAGATAGAGCTTCGGGTGGGAGATAGACTTTTGGTAGAGGTTTCTGCAAAAGCCCTTTCCGATCTGGGAAAAATAGATAATATCACCATACTTCAGCAATACCAAGAAATCGAGGTTAAGAAAAAATCCAAACGAATCATTTCTCTTGGAATATTGGTGGTGGTGGTCGCCCTCTCAGCATTTTCTATATTCCCTATTTTACAAAGTGCCTTGGTTGGGGTTTTTCTAATGATCTTCACCAAATGCCTAGATCTAGGAAAAGCCTATTCCCAAATTAACTGGCAAGTGATCTTTCTTTTGGCAGGAATGATCCCTTTGGGAATAGCCATGAGCAATAGCGGAGCCGACATGTGGATTGCCGATCATTTACTAGCACTCTTTACAGAACGGTCCAGTACCATTATTATTGGAATCCTTTTCCTTGTTACCATGATCTTAAGTGGCTTCGTTTCCAACAATGCAACCGCTATTATCATTACCCCAATCGCCATTACCATTGCGACAACGATGAACCTGGATCCAAAACCCTTTATATTGGCAATTATGTTTGCAGCCAATTTTAGTTTTTTCACTCCGGTAGGCTACCAAACCAACACCTTGATCTATGGAATGGGAATGTATAAATTCAAGCATTTTTTAATAGTGGGTGGCTCGGTCTCCTTGGTGCTTTGGATTGTTGCTTCCTTGCTGCTTTCTGGAACTTTCACTGTCTAGCGATCGGCACTTCATTATAATCTAGTATTTTTGCCTTAAAAAATAAATGTCGACTGTATTAGTAATAGGATATGTTTGGCCAGAGCCAAATTCTTCGGCTGCGGGCAGGCGTATGCTTCAGTTGTTAGAGTATTTTACATCTTCCAAATACAAAGTGATATTTGCTACCACAGCCGCTCCTTCCAGTAATGCCGCAGATCTTATAGCACTAGGAATCTCTTCGGTAAAGATTGAATTGAACAACAGTAGTTTTGATGCTTATATCCAGGAGCTTCAACCAGAAATCGTTCTTTTTGACAGGTTTATGATGGAAGAACAATTTGGATGGCGCATAACCAAAAATTCCCCAGGTTCAATAAAAATTTTGGATACCGAAGATTTGCATTTTCTGCGAAATTACAGGGAGAAAGAAGTAATCGCATCCAGTTCAATTACAAATTCTGAATTGGCAAAACGGGAAGTTGCAAGTATCTACAGGTGCGATCTTAGTCTTATTATTTCTGAAGTAGAAATAGGCCTTTTAAAAGAAACTTTTAAAGTTTCAGAAGATCTATTGTTATATCTCCCTTTTTTATTGAACGCCATAAGCGATTCTGAAATTGAGTTTCTCCCCCGTTTCGAAGAAAGGCAACACTTTATTAGCATAGGGAATTTTAAACATCGACCTAATGTAGATGCAGTCAGGTTTTTGAAGAAGGAGATTTGGCCACTTATTAGAGAGGAACTTCCCTATGAAGAACTACATATCTATGGGGCATATCCTACCGCAACTGTTAACCAGTTAAACAACCCGAAAGAAAATTTTCATATAAAAGGCTGGGCAAAAGATGCTGAAGAAGTAGTGAAGAGATCAAAGGTCAGCCTTGCTGCATTGCGTTTTGGAGCCGGATTAAAAGGCAAACTTACCGAAGCAATGCAATGCGGTACCCCAACGGTAACTACAAATATAGGCGCCGAAGGGATGCATGGAGGGTTTCCTTGGAATGGCTTTGTAGAAAACGATCCAAAAGCATTTGCGCGAGCGGCCATTAAACTTTATACTACAAAAGTTCTTTGGCAAGAAGCCCAATCCAATGGATTTAAGCTAATAAATGAGCGATATTACAAAAATGCCTACTATAAGATCTTGGATGAAAAACTAATATACCTGAAAAATGGACTTTCTAAGCATAGGCAGCACAACTTTATAGGCGGTATGCTCATGCATCACAGGGTAAAAAGCACACAGCATTTATCTAAATATATAGAAGTGAAAACCGAATTGGAAGCTTTGAAATCTTCAAGCTTTAAAGACTAGGAACTAATTCTTGTCCTGCCTTGATAAATAAGGTTTTATGCAAAGCCTTGAGCGCATTTACTTTATTTTCTGTAGCCACCAACAGCGAAACATTGTTCAAACTGCCCCCATAGGAAATCATCCGAATCGGGATTTCATTAAGAATCTCGAACAATTTATACGTATTGGAATCTTCAATAAGTCCTTCCCCTACAATACAAATTATACTGTGGTCCTTTTCTACAGTAATATCGCCATATTCATGAAGTTGATCCAAGATGGGACCTAAATTCCTCGTATCATCTATCGTTAGTGAAATTGCAATTTCTGAAGTGGTTATCATATCTATGGCAGTTTCCAGATTATCAAAAATTTCGAAAATTTTCTTTAGAAAACCGTGTGCCATCAACATTCTATTGGATTTTATTTTAATGGCCGTAATTCCATCTTTTGCTGAAATTGCTTTAAGTCCCTTTTTATTGATTTCCGAAGATATTTTAGTACCTGGCAACTCTGGGGTAAACGTATTTTTTAGGTAGATAGGGATATTCTTTTCCAGTACCGGAGAAATCGTTTGTGGATGCAATATTTTTGCCCCAAAATATGCGAGTTCTGCGGCTTCTTCAAATGTAAGATTGGATAAGGGATGGGTGTCTTCCACGTATCTGGGATCGTTATTATGGAAGCCATCGATATCTGTCCAAATTTGTACTTCTTCAGCATTTAAAGCTGCGCCAAGAATAGTTGCCGAATAGTCGCTCCCACCCCTTTTTAATGTGCTAACCCGGTTAAATTTATCTATCCTCACAAAGCCTTGGGTAATATAAATTGGTTCCATCTCCTCACTTTTCAAGAATGGAATTATTCTGTTGGCAACTTCAGTGGTATCTGGGTTTTCTATATTTTCAACATACATAAATCTTTTTCCATCGAGAAGTGTATTGTCCATCTGGCTGGCAAAGAGATATTCTGAAAATATATAAGTAAGCAATGTTTCCCCGAAAGTAAGAATTAGATTTGTGTTATCTTCAGAATATTCACGCAACAAGAAGTCATCGAATTCTTTAAATAAATCATTTAAACCAGATTTTACTTTAAAATTACGATCCGGACTGGTTATTAATTTATCAAGAAGCTCAATATGTTTAACTTTTAACACGCTATTTAATATTTGGGCTTCTTCTTGCTTCCCATTTTTGATCGCTTCGGTAATAGTTACCAAATGGTTTGTAACTCCAGACATGGCCGAAAGTACTATTATTTTAGTTCCTGGGATGGACTCAATTATATTTCGAACATTATATATACTTTCTGCTGTTCCCACCGAGGTACCTCCAAATTTTAAAATTTTCATCCTATTGCATTTTAATTGTTTGTCCGTAAAATATCCTAAGTTGAAAAAGGACGTCATTCTGTCCCGACCGTTCGGGAGTTTCAGAATCTTGTTTCAATGTATATCAATACAATAATTGAGACCCTGAAATAAATTCAGGGTGACGAAAGAACTCCTAGAACAAAAATGGATATCCATTCTTTTTAAAAAGGCATAAGTAGTGAGAGTTCTTAAAACAGAAAAAAAAGAATCAAAATTTATATATATTTGTACAAAATGTATATTATTTAACAATGAATACCATAACCTCCTGCGTGCAGAATATGTTGAGGCATCAGCCATTTTTGGATGATGCATTGGCGAAAGATCTAATTAATTTTAGTGCTTTGGCAGAACACTTACAACCCGATGTAGAAAAAATTCTTAGAAAACCTGTTAAGCAGGGTTCTATTATTATGGCCTTGCGTAGATATCCCCCTCAACGAAATCTTTTAAAAAATGCTAACTTAAGAGAAATGGGTGATATTGTGGTGAGGTCTGGAATTACAGAATTCACCTATTTAAATTCTGCCACTTTACTCGGGAACCAAGCTTTGCTCATGAATTCTGTAAAAGATCAAATTGGTGTCTACTTAAATTATTCCAGTACCTATCAGGAAAGTAATATTTTGGTGTCTAAAGATCTAAAAGAAAGAGTGGTTGATTTTTTTAAGGGCGAAACCCTGGTTTCGGTGAAAGATGAACTATCCAGTATTACAATTACATTGCCAAAAAACAGTTCTAAAACGGTAGGCCTTTATTTCTATATTTTCAAGCTTTTGGCCTATGAGGGAATTCCTGTTTTCGAGATGATCTCTACGTCCAACTACTTTGCATTGTTCCTGGAGAAGGAATATATAAACAAGGCTTTTTTATTGCTTAACGAAATTAAAATTTCATAAAAAAAATGCTACCAATAATCAAAGTAAACTCCAGTCATTGCAACACCTGCTATAAGAATAACCAGCACTATTAGAATAAAAAAAACACCAAATTTTGTTTTCTTATTGTTTTGTAAAATATAATCTTCAGATTCATTGTCTTCCTTGTCTCGGATTTGCATAAATTAAAATTTTTACAAATTTAATTAAATTAGGTTTCAGTAATTGTAAAATAAATATAAAATAAGAACAGGAAAATACAAAAAAAATTAAAGTTCTCTTAAATAATTTAATTTTTTCATACTCTCTTTTTATTTTTACAGCCTTAAAATCAATTACTATGAAATCAATATTACGGGCAATATTAGCAGGATGGGGTGCAAAGAAGTTGGGTGGAGGCTGTGGTTGCTTCGGGATAGTAATAGCATTTATAATTCTCTGGATCCTTTTAGGATACTTAGGGCTTGGATAGACCCATCTCCCTAAAAGCCATTTTTTAATACTGCCGTTCAATTTAACTTAAGCTTTACGCTCTTCCTCTCTTCGGAAAAGGTCTATAATATTGAATATCAGTACACAAAACATCAACCAAATAGTGCCGGCAATAATCCCCCCAGCAATATCTGATGGAAAATGAACCCCCAAATAAATTCGGCTAATTCCAATCCCCACGATCATCAATGAGAACAAGAACATCAAGCTTATTTTTAGCCATTTATTGATCTTCAGAAAATAACATAGATAAATCAAAAAGCCGTAAAACGCCGTAGCGCTCATTGCATGTCCACTTGGATAACTAAGGGTTTCTACAGATACTAAATGCTCTGCGGTGGGCCTTGCCCTATTTATTGCTTCCTTGAGGGCGAGGTTTGATAGTCCGGAAATAACTATAACAAATACCAACTGCGCCACGTACCTCCAGTTTTTAAACTTGAATAAAAAGAAGAGCGAACAAATTGTTGTAATAATGATATAGGCATATAAATCCCCAAGATCGGTTACAAACTGCATTATATTATTTAATTGTGGATTTCTAAACGAAGTCACATATTTCGTGATAGCAGCATCATATTTTGATACCAAATTGCTGTTAAGGGTATTGGTTAATTCAATAAATACATTGATGCCGACCACAACAATTATCAATGCTAAAATTATGGTGATTATATAAGGAAGTTTATGATTGTATTGATGGAATTTATCCCTTAAGATAGACTCTAATCCGCGTAAGAAGTCAATAATTTTTTCTTTCATATATAGTTTGGCTAAAACAGAAATCCATCAATTAGAAAGTTCTAATTTAAAAAGTAAAACTAAAGAAAATCTAAGGATTTTTTAAATATTGGAGAGGAACCAAGAAAATAAATGTTTAGGAAGAAAAAATTAAAATAGCTAAAAACAATATTTATTCTATATTCTCAATAAGAGAATCCTTTTGGACAAGATATTGGATACTTATTTTCTTTCTTCCCCAATTCTTTGCTTTTTGAACATCTTCCCCCATGTAGATATCAATTTTATTTCTCCAGCGATGGTGCATTTTATCTTTCACAAAAAATATCCCTGATAAGCCATCAATTTTAACCGGGGTATTGTACACCAACCCCTTTTTCATAAGATCACGGGAAATAGCAATTACCTTCATGCCCGGTTTTAATGTATCTCCCCACGCCGTTATCTTTGGGTTTCCTTGATTCTGATAAGCCAAAGAATTATATGCACTGGCCGTGACCTTTACCGTTTTCCAGTTAACAGCTTCAGCACTAGTTTCATTTGGGTCTTTACAACTAATGTAGAACGTCATAAAAAAGGCGAAAAATGAAATAGATGTACGCTCCAGAAAAAGTCCAGTCATTGCTCTACTTTTTAAAATACAGATGACAACTGACATAATTACCGATTATTGTTAAAGCCTGAAATAATAGCATTTACAGGTCACAATTTACAAAAAATCAATTGTATTATAGGTGCATTAAGGCTTAAGGCTTCGTTTTTAGGCGATAGCTACCGCGAAATTGATCTAAAACCATAATTAAGGACTTTGGCAGGGTTATGGCATCTTAGGGAATAACAAGATAAAATTAAACATGTGGACCTCGATATTGAAGTTTACATATATCTAAAAATGAAAAAACACATTTATGAGTCAAGTTAAAGAGAAAGACACGGTAAAAGTACATTACACAGGAAAATTAGCAGATGGACAAGTTTTTGACAGTTCAGAAGGAAAAGACCCAATAGAATTCACTTTAGGTCAAGGTCAGTTAATTCCAGGTTTTGAGAATGGACTTATCGATATGAAATTGAACGAGAAAAAAACAATAAATATACCTGTGCAAGAAGCTTACGGGGAACCGCGTAAAGAATTGGTGCAGGAAGTAGAGAAAAGTCAGTTGCCACCGGAAATAACTCCAGAAGTTGGAATGGGACTTGTTTCTAAAGGGCCAGATGGACAAGAAATGAACCTTTTGGTTGCTGAAGTAAAAGAAGATACTATCGTAGTAGATGGAAATCATCCTCTAGCTGGAAAAGATCTTATTTTTGATCTTGAAGTAGTGGAGATTAAGTAAAATAGTTTTCTGGACTATTTGCCTCATAATTGGATTCTGTACAAATGTATAGATCTAATTATGAGGTTTTTTTATGCTCTAATACGTTCACTAAGTTCGATAACGAATTATAAAGCGCAGTTTTAAGATCACTTTTAAAAGCATTGTTTTTGGAAAACTTTTGGTTGACCTCTAATTCGATGCCCGAATACTTATCTGGAAATTTCTTTCGTAAATAAGTAGTAAAACCATCTGCCTTTCCCAAATATGGGGAGTTAAACCTAACTTTAAACTTAGGTAATTCCATTAGCAATAAATCTTTCCATTTCTTACAGATCTCTTTTTCTGGATTTTTTGATGGATCATATAATAATCCAATATCTGCCTTTCTAATAGTTCCTTTTAAACTGGGTGTAAAACTGTGAAAAGAAATATGCAGTACCTCCTCCCCTTTTTTAATCAGTTGCAAAATTTCTGCTTCGACTTCATCGCGATAAGGATTGTAAAATTCACAGATTAGTTTTGACTTATCTGCTGCACTTAATGAAGCCATGAATTCTGAAAATAATTTAGGATGATGCTTGGATCGATTGAGTTCAATCAACAATCTACTGATCGTATTCGATTTCGAAAAATCACTTAAAGGTTTACAAAACTCAAAAAGATCTAAAGAACCATAATCCAAGCCCCGGTGTGACTTAAGGGCATCGGCAGCATGCACAAATAAGCTTTGGTATGCTTCCGGGACCTTATTCCCTCCGTGCTCACAGGTACATACCAATTTCACGGTTTGTAGAAATTATTGGTTTCTAAGCAAGTAACCAATTTAGAATAAACAGCATTTATAGTAGCACGAGAATAATCGTTAAAAATCCCTTTTAAAATTCTGGTCGCTAAACTTCCATTAGCCAAAATAAATTCAATAGCTTTTCTATGTTTTGGAGAGATCCTCTCTTGTACCCTTAGATATAATGTTTTCCATAATTCGCCAGCAGTACATTCTGAATCCACATCAAATAAATTCAAATATTTGGGATTCGTTATTTGAGTATTTTCGGCATCTTCTATCACATCGTTAAAAATTGTGAACAGATCATCCTCATGCCAATTCTTCTGATCTTCTAGAGACACCAATTCTTCAGAAACCAATAACTTCAAGGTTTCGATTATTAAAACAGCAAGTGCAATATCTGCTTTTGGGCATTCCTGAATATCAATCACCCTTATCTCTATCGCATTTCTATCGAACCTGGCTATTGCGCCACGGGAATTAAGGAAATGTTTGTCCAGAATGTTGTCGGTATCAAAAGGTGCTATCGCTTTATTGATGGGTTCAAAAATCTGTTTTATATAATCCTCCTTATTAAATACCTGCTCTGGGATCACTTTACCAGTCATTTCGGGGATTTCCTTTTGATTGGTTTTATAAACTTCCATTCTACTATCCAAAAATCCAGTATTCTTGCTTTCAAAAATAGGAGAACTGGCACTAAGCGCCGGGATAATTGGGAGCAAGATCCTAATTGCAGCGTGCAGTTGCCCAAACTCCTCGTTCCCGAAAAATGGCAAATTAAGGTGCATGCTTTGCACATTGCTCCAACCATGTCCTCTACAGTCAAAAATCTTGTTATATAAAGAATAGATCTCACTATAATGATGCTCCCAAAGCTTCATTTCCTTTGCGGGATCCATAAGTGGATGGGAAGCGGTAGGCATTAATTTCGCGTCTTCTGGGAGCAATAATTTATTGATCTCTAGAATGTTTTGATGGAACAATTCGTCCAGATCTTCCAGTTGTTTTGTGGGCCCGTTGGTCTTTAACTCCACCACATGGGCCACAAGTTCATTGCTCCATTCTATTTTTCCATTGGAAACGTCCGAAGTTATCGATCCATTTTTAAGGATCATTAATTTATCTACAATTGGCGCAATCTTAAGGTTGGAAGACTTTACCACCATATATTCCAATTCTATCCCAAAAACTTCAAAAAGCCGATAGTTCATATTTATTTTTTTTCTAATCTGTTTTTTAATGCGGAGAGGATTTTAATGTAAATCTCATCGCCATAATATCCATCTTCTACGCCGGCATCAATATTTGGGTTGTCATTTATTTCTATTACCAAGGGTTTTCCATTTACTTCTTTCACATCTATTCCAAATAATCCCAATCCCATAAGTTTAGCCGATCTTAGTGCAACATCCATCACTTTTTTTGGCACTTTTTCAATAGGCAAACAATCTGCATTCCCATCTTGGTCATCTTTCTTGGCAGCATTCCAATTATAGATTTGCCAGTGTCCCTTTGCCATATAATATCTACAGGCAAAAATGGGTTCAAGATCTAAAATACCAATTCTCCAATCATATTCTGAAGGAGAAAATTCCTGTGCGATAATGAGATCCGACTTCTTGAGCATACTGTCTACCAACTCATAATACTCTTCTTCTGTTTTTGCTTTTTTAACTCCGAAAGAAAAAGTGGAATCGGGAGATTTTAGTACACAAGGCAATCCCGTGATCGTTAATACTTCCTTTTTATTGTGCTTATGTACAATTACGGTTTTAGGTGTTGGAATATTGGCATTCTGCAAAGCTTCTGCCATATACACTTTATTACAGCACTTTAAAATAGCCCCGGGATAATCTATTAATGCGATCTCGTCCTGCTGCGCCTTTCTCGCAAAAGCGTAAGCTTCATTATTCACCTCGGTACTTTGCCTAATAAACAAGGCATCAAAAGAAGATAATCTGGAAAGCTCTTTTGGCGAAATAACTTCTACATAGAAGTTCATTTTTTCGGCGATTTCCATAAATTTCTTGATGGCCTTTGCGTTGCTTGGAGGTGCAGGATCTCCGGGTTGCACAAGGATGGCAAGGTCATATGCGGCTGAACTTGATTTTGCGGTATCATACCGTTTTTTTGCAAAATATTCCGAAGCGAAAAAATGCATGCTTTCTTTATGGTCTTCAGGGATTTCAGATTCTGAAATTGCACGAATATTTTTAATATGCCATTTTGTGGTAAAATTAAAATGGATCCTTAAAAATGGGATCTGAAAAGACCTAAAAAACATGGTGCTCAATTCTTTGTATTTCTGTGCCACATTTTGCCCGAAATAAATACTCAAAATAAATTCTTGGGACTTTATATTTTTTAGGCTTTTCTGAATAAGATCATCAAAATCATCGGCCACGATTTTAACTAATTTAGGTTCTCGCAGATCTACAATATTTTTAACTGAAGGAATGGCTTTATGATCCCTAGCTTCGGCAAGTAAGGAGACGTAGTATCCTTTAGATTGATAAGAATAATCTTTACATAGATTAAAAACCCTGGCTTTTTTAAGGTTGGAATATTTAGGATTCGTGAGATAATCCTGAGCAGAGATCACTGCTATATTATCTACAGCAATTTTCCATTTTTCAGGATGGCTTACCACAATTAACTTTTTCATTTATCGATTTAAAAACATATCAAATTTAGTTCAAAAAGAGGTTCAATATTCAAAATTATGATGACAAGTAAAATATAATTATTAAATTCCGTAGAAATTAATAAGTAACACACTTCAAATGAAATTCACCTCCATTCTTTTAATAAGTATTATAAGTATAAATTCATTTTACAGCCAGAATAAGAATAAAGAACAATCTGAAATGTGGAAAAAAGCGAAGGCAATTCATGAAAAAGTAATCACTATAGATACCCATAACGATATAAATATCAACAACTTCACTGCCAATCGCAATTACACACAAGATCTTAACACACAAGTTAATCTGCCCAAAATGATGGATGGTTGCTTGGATGTGGCTTGGTTTATTGTTTATACCGGTCAAGGAGAATTAAATGAAGCTGGATATGCAGCAGCCTATAAAAATGCGATTTCCAAATTTGAGGCGATCCATAGATTAACAGAGGAAATTGCCCCCGATAAAATTGGATTGGCAACATCTTCCACTGAAGTTCGAAAATTAGTGAACGAGGGCAAACTGGTAGCGATGATAGGGGTTGAAAATGCCTATCCCATTGGCGAAGACCTTAAAAATATTGAAAAATTCTACAACCTTGGAGCGCGATATATGTCTCTATCGCATAACGGCCATAGCCTATTCAGCGATTCCAATACCGGGGAAGCAGATGCTATTTGGCTGCATAACGGATTGAGTGAATTGGGAAAACAAGCGGTTGCAGAAATGAACAGACTGGGAATAATGATAGATGTTTCGCATCCTTCCAAAGAAGCCATAAAACAAATGTTCCAACTTTCCAAGGCTCCTTTAATTGCTTCCCACTCTTCTGCAAGGACCTTGTGCGATCATAGCAGGAATTTGGATGATGAACTTTTAAGCTTATTCAAAGAACATGGTGGAGTGGTTCAAACCGTAGCTTTTAGTGCGTATGTAAATACCAATAAACATAATGCTTATTACGCTGCTGTAAACGAGATCTATAAGACGGAAGGAGAAAAAGCAGGTTTCGAGGTATTGTCTAGAGATAGTATTAGAAATCTGGAAGAAAATGAGAGAGCTATCTATGATGAAAATTACCAGAAAATAGTTTCTTCTTCAACGGGTAAAATTAATGAACTTCGCAAGAAATCCGGGCCTGTAAATGTTGCAGATTATGTAGACCACATAGATTATCTGGTTGAAAAAATAGGAATTGACCACGTAGGTATTAGTTCCGACTTTGATGGCGGCGGCGGAGTTGAAGGTTGGCAAGATGCTTCAGAAACCTTTAATGTAACATTAGAGTTGGTAAAAAGAGGTTATACAGAAGATGAAATAGCCAAGCTTTGGGGAGAAAATCTTTTAAGGGTCTTAGATGAAGTGGAGGCGGTTGCTAAAAAAGTTCAGAAGAGCTAACTATAATTGAATGTTCTAAAGAGAAACTATTTTTTATCTAAAGTGACTTTTAAAATATTTCCCATACCGCCAGCACCCTCATTGGATATATAAAGGTTTCCGGCAGCATCGAAAGTTATACCTTCCGGCTGGCCAAATTGTTCCTCTTTAAAAACATGTAATTTTTTGATCTTTCCCCTTGAATTTAAAATAAGAAGTTTCGGATTCGTTGCATCCAAAATATAAACATCACCATTTTTAGGATGTACCGCAAGGTCGGAAGGGCGAATGATTTGATGGTTTATTTCTTGATCTAGCACCTTAAAAGCCGGATCGTTGAATTGAATTTCAAAAGCGGGCTTCTCCTCTACTTTTTTGGTCTTTAAATTAAAAGCATAGATAGGCTTGGATTTTTCTTCTTCTTTATCTTTTATTGCAAGTAACAACCTGTTATTTTTTTTATCATAAGCTACCCCTTCAAAATTAAATTCGGGAGGCAAACCGGTAGCATACTCATTTACTATAATAGAATCCTGTCTATAATTTTGAACTTCAAATAAAGTTCCATCACTCCTCAGCACATAGGCATCGTTATCTACAAGAGCAATACCTTCGTAATCTCCATCTTCTCCAAAAGGAATTTGTTTATCTATAGTAGAGGCTTTGGTGTTATAAATAAAAATAATTGCTTCTTCATCTTCAACACAGGCCATATGATCTTCATCTATCCAAGATATTCCAGAAATTTCTTCCAAAAGAATTGGCATATCCCATGTTTTATCTATTTGTACATCTTTAGCAGTAGGAAAATCTCTGTTAGGAGCAATACCATCGAAAGCGAAATAGATAAGGGCCACAAGCGCAAATGCCCCCAATATGATAATTAATGCGGTTTTGTTCATGTACCAAAAATAAACATTTAATCATATTGTCTAGTTAAGGTAATCCAAAAGTTATAACCTACATCTCCAAAATAACCATAGGAAGTACGGCTTTAAAAGTTAAATAAATGTTAAATGGTACTATTTTATACCTAGTACTGTAACAAAATGATTTTCTGCTCGTCTATTAAGTATAACACTTAAAAACATTCATCATGAGAATTTCAGAAAACATCAGTCAAAACTTTAGCGGAATCAAAGAAGGAGATCTAACCCACAAAAGACACTTCTTAAATCTTAGACAATCTACCAGGGACTCTTGGTATGGCAGAAGAAGATTTGGAGTATAAAATTTTTAAAATCAAATATTATGAAAACTTTAGAAAACACCAATCAAAATTTTAGCGGCATCAAAGAAGGAGACTTAACTCACAAAAAACACTTCTTAAATCTTGGACAATCTACCAGGAATACCTGGTATGGCAGAAGAAGATTTGTATAAAAAAAATTAAAAATCATTCATCATGAAAACTTTAGAAAACACCAATCAAAATTTTAGTGGAATCAAAGAAGGAGACTTAACACACAAGAGACACTTCTTGAACCTTAGACAATCTACCAGGGACACTTGGTATGGCAGAAGAAGATTTGGAGCATAAACTTATAAAAATCTATCCAATGCATTTAGAATTCTAAAATAGCCGAACACAAGTTGTTTCGGCTATTTTCAATTTATCCCCTTCCATTTTATAGAGGTCGTAGTTATGTTCATATCAAAATTATAATGTTTAGTAGGGATGTCAGGTTGAGCGCCCCGATGCCTTGGGGAAGACCTTCTATTTAAGCTAAAAAATTATCGACTTTAGTTTATCCTGAGCGCAGTCGAAGGGCTACCATTGACGTGTTTTTATTTATTTGTGAATCCAAGACCCTGAAACCAGTTCAGGGTGACGATGCGGAATTGTCGTCATGCTGAACTTGTTTCAGCATCCCATCAGCTTATATAAAAAACACGTCAATTTCCTACGCTGGATAATTTTTTTATCACGGATCTCGAACAGACAAAACGAGATATTTTAACTGTTTGAAAATCAATAAATGAGAAAAATCGCATGTAGTTATCTGCTAACCTCTATAAATCTTTATTCTAATTCTTTCCCTCCTATCCCTTTTTTTAAAACAAAAATTCCCACTTTTAAATTCTTAAAATAAACTAAACAATTCCCTAAAATTTTATTAGTATTCGTTTATTTGTAGCCCTGAACTTATATTATGTTTCAAAGAATTAACCAGTCGCCAAAATTAAAATGGTCGTTAGTACTACTGGGAACCATTATTACTGTTTTTATCCTATTTTATTTCAGTATCTATTTTGGGGTTTTTGGTAAAATACCTTCTACCCAAGACCTAAAAGATCTTAAACAAAATCAGGCCACCCAGGTATTATCTTCTGATGGGGATTTAATAGGGAAATATTATATTTTTGATAGGCAACCAGTTACATCCAATAATATTCCGAAGCATTTAATAAACGCATTGGTAGCCACTGAAGATGTAAGATTCTATGAACATAATGGAATTGATAGCAGGAGTTTATTAAGGGTGTTTTTTAAGTCTTTATTGCTACAGGATAGCTCCTCCGGTGGGGGGAGTACTTTAACATTACAACTGGCAAAAAACTTATATGGCAGAAAAGATTTTGGATATTTTGGGATCGCAATAAATAAATTTCAAGAATCCATCATTGCCAAACGCTTAGAGGAAATCTACGATAAAGAAGAGATCTTGACACTTTACCTTAACACGGTTCCCTTTAGTGACAATACATTTGGGATAGAGAGTGCTGCCATGAAATTCTTTAATAAGAATACCGCAAACCTTACTTTAACTGAATCGGCGGTATTAATTGGAATGCTAAAGGCAAATCATTCTTATAATCCGAGGATCTTTCCTGAAAAAAGCAGGTTCCGTCGTGATGTTGTTTTTCAGCAAATGGAGAAATATGGGTATTTGACGAAAGATGAAATGCAGCGTGCAAAACAATCGGAGACTATATTGGATTATCAATATTACAGCCACGACCAAGGATTGGCTCCATATTTTAGGGAACAACTTCGAAAAGATATAATTGCCATATTAGATACATTAAAGAACAAGGATGGCGAGGGCTTTAATATTTACCGCGACGGATTAATTATCCACACTACCCTCAATTCGAAAATGCAGGAATATGCTGAAGAATCTGTTCAATCCCACATGTCTAAATTACAACAAGTTCATGAACAGTCCTATGGAACGAGAGCTCCATGGTTTACAAATAAAGCACTGATCTTAGATGCTGTAAAGCACACAAACGACTATAAAAAATTAAATAAACAAGGATTATCCGATAAGGAAATATTGGCAAAATTAGATGAAAATCCTAGAGAAAGGGAGCTTTTTGATTACGGGATGGAAAAGATGGTAAAAGCAAGTACCTTAGATAGTATTAAACATTATCTTAAATTTTTAAATGCCGGCTTTTTAGCTGTAGAACCTTCTACAGGAGCTGTAAAAGCTTGGGTTGGCGGAGTGGATTTTGGGAGTTTCAAGTACGATCATGTTTCACAAAGTAAAAGACAAGTAGGTTCTACCTTTAAACCAATAGTATACACCGCAGCATTGGAAAATGGAATAGCGCCCTGCTCCTATTTTTCTGTTCGGGAGGTCACTTATCAAGATGGCTGGACTCCTTCTAACTCCGGTTCCAATGGTGAGGATCCAGACATGAATTACAATATGAAATATGCCTTAAGTAATTCAGTAAATACAATTGCAGTAAAAGTACTAATGGAAACCGGTGTTGGCAATGTTATTTCTCAAGCGGAGAAAATGGGGATTGAATCCAAACTGCCTCGAGTTCCTTCGATTGCCCTAGGTACAGCAGAGATCAGCTTAAAAGAATTAGCAAAGGCTTATACTGGTTTTGCCAATAAGGGAAGATCCTCAGAACCTTATTATATCACTAGAATAGAAGATGGCAAAGGGAATTTATTGGCAGAATTTAAACCTCAAACGCAAAACAAAACTGCCTATTCTGAAACTACACGTGAGATAATGATCGAAATAATGAAAGCAACCGTTAATGAAGGGACAGCGACTCGATTAAGAAGTACTTATGGTTTAAATAACGACATTGCCGGAAAAACTGGAACTACCCAATCCAACAAAGATGGATGGTTTGTGGGCCTCACCCCCAAACTCCTTGCGGTAACTTGGGTAGGAGCTGATGATCACAGAATTGGGTTTAGGAATACCGGAATCGGACAAGGTGCAAACTCTGCCTTACCAATCTTTGCTTTATTTCTTCAGAAAATAAATGCGGATCCTGATTTTACTGATATTAGCAATGCAAAATTTGGCAATCCTTCGGAAGAGGTGGTTTCCTTAATGGATTGTGAACCCAGTAAAGAAGATGGGTTCTTTGATAAATTATTTGGGAAATCCAAGAAAAACAAAGACCGGAAGAAGGACGAGAAAAAGAAAAAAGGTTTTTTAAACAAACTATTTGGTAAGAACAAAAAGGATCAATAATAGGTAACAAAAAAGTTTTCTGCCCAGTGTTTGGCATCATCCAAGTTTTCGAAAAAAGCAAAAGAACCATTAAATTTTTCCTGCTCTAAAACTGCATTTTTTCTAACCTCTTCATTTTTTGAAACTATAGCAATCCCTTTTACTTTTTTGAAAACCTTGGAGGAGTAAGCATCCGATCTCAAGGTATACTTAGCTGTTCTGTTGGAAATAATAACAAAGTTTTTTCCGTTGAAATGATCTACTATGGTTTGTATTGTCTTTTCGGCAGTTGAGGCGCTTACTTCAAATTGACCGCGTGCTTCAATTATAACATAAGAGTCATAAAATTCCATTTTATAAAACTCTGTGATCTTCTCTATCATTGGAAAAAATTATTGAGCGAAATTAATTAAAATCAATTAATAAATGTTAACATTATATTAAAAACGTTAATAAAACTACTTATTATGTTAATTTATGTAAGGTGTTATTTGTAAAAAAATTCTTAAACAGATAATTATCACGTATGTATAAAAGGATTGCAAATCAATTTGAAGGGTTTATGAGCACCCCGTCCATCTTAAAAAATTCAAATTTTGCTGGATTCACGATATTTAAATCTCTTGATAAAGTATCCTCTACTTCTTCAAAAGAATTATTGGAAAAGGATTATCCCGAAAATCTGGTATTAGGGAAACGAGTAGAATTTTTTTTCTTGTCGGCAATCAATGCTTCCCAAGAATTACAGATAATTGCCCACAATATTCAAATTAATGATGAGAACAGAACTTTGGGAGAGTTGGATTTTATAGTGAGAGACCTCCAAACTTCTGAAATTCTGCATATTGAATTAATGTACAAGTTTTATGTTTATGACCCTGAAATCCCCAATGAAATGGAACGTTGGATAGGTCCGAATAGAAAGGATTCTTTACTTCAAAAGATCAATAAGGTTAAAAAAAATCAATTCCCTATATTGCATACGCCACAAGCTGAAAATCATATAAAAGATATAGGTATAGATTCTAAAGGCATTCTACAGCAAATTTGCTTTAAGGCAGCCTTGTTTATTCCCGAAAAATTGAATACATATAACTTCCCGAATATAAATGAAGAATGCATTATTGGCTTTTGGTTGCATTTAAAGGATTTCAGCAAATACAATCAAAAAGACTTTCAATTCTTCGCTCCAGAAAAACAGGACTGGCCTATGGATCCGGAATATGGTGAAAAGTGGTTCAGCTTTGAGGATATTTCTGAACAAATACAAAAACTTCATTTAAGAAACAAATCTCCCCTTATCTGGATAAAGAAACCAGATGGGACTTTTGAAAGATTAATTGCGGTTTGGTGGTGATCTTTATCTACTAAACGAGCTAAATATAATATCTTTAACTTCTTCAAAGCCCAACCCTTTCTTAAATAGTTCTATGAATTCTAATTTTAACGAAGCCGTAAAAACCACCTATCTCAGTATTTTAGGGAATGTTCTTCTTGCAATAGCAAAAGGAATTACTGGAATTTTTGGGAACTCCTATGCGCTTATCGCTGATGCTATTGAATCTACTACAGATGTTTTCTCGTCCTTGCTCGCTTTATTGGGGGTACGATATGCCAATAAACCTGCCGATGCCAATCATCCTTACGGTCATGGTAAAGCAGAGCCACTTATCACCTTTGCTATAGTGGGGTTTTTGGTTGTTTCAGCAACCATCATTGCTTACGAGAGTATTGCACATATACGTACTCCACACGAAGTTCCAAAGTCCTACACCCTTATTGTTCTGGGAACAATCATTATAATAAAAGAAATCTTTTATAGAATTGTTTCTAAAAAAAGTGAAGAAATAAATAGCACCATTCTAAAAGCTGATGCCTGGCATCATAGAAGTGACGCGATTACTTCCCTTATGGCTTTTATCGGGATCTCCATAGCTTTATTCATGGGAAAAGGGTACGAAACTGCAGATGATTGGGCTGCCCTGTTTGCTTCCGGCTTCATATTGTACAATGCCTACCTTATCATGAGACCAGCCCTTGGAGAAGTAATGGATGAGCATATGCACGATGATCTAATTGAAAAGATAAGAAGGTATGCAGAAAACATTCCCGGAGTACAGGAGACCGAAAAATGTTTTGTTAGAAAAACAGGAATGACCTTTCATGTTGACCTTCATATTGGAGTAACCGGAACTATCACTGTGGAAGAAGGACATGATATATCCCATAAAGTTAAGAATGAATTATTACTCAAGCTACCACAAATTGCAGATGTCCTAGTTCATATAGAGCCCGTTTAAGAAACATGGATAGAGAACCTTTTTAATAAGTTAAAATTATTAATTAACTAAACCCTGACTTATGATTTCCAATGGAAATTGAGCTCCTTTTTTATTAAAATCATAACTTAGCATATAAAATAAAAAAAAATGGAAAATAACTTAGCCGTGCTTATAGATGGCGATAACATTCCGTCAGCATATGTGAAAGAAATGATGGAAGAAATCGCTAAATACGGTAACCCTACTATTAAAAGAATTTATGGAGATTGGACCAAACCACAACTTTCTAAATGGAAGAACGTGTTATTGGAAAATGCCATAAATCCAATTCAGCAATACGGGTATACACAAGGAAAAAATGCCACAGATTCTGCCATGATCATAGATGCCATGGACATTTTATATGCCAATAAAGTTCAAGGTTTCTGTTTGGTTTCCAGTGATAGTGACTTCACGAAATTGGCTACTAGGTTAAGGGAATCTGGATTGAATGTAATTGGAATAGGGGAAAAGAAAACTCCGGAGCCTTTTATTGTGGCTTGCGATCGATTTATCTATATAGAAATTTTGGGTTCTTCTTCTAAAGAACAGCACGCTGAAATTAGTAAAGGAAAATCTGTTAAAAAGGATAGTGTAGATAAGATAACTCCCAAGGTAGTGAACTTAATTGCCAGCACCATTTCTGATATTGCCGATGAAGATGGCTGGGCATTTTTAGGGGATGTTGGAGGCTTGCTTCAAAAAAAACAACCAAATTTTGATTCCAGAAATTACGGATTTCAAAAATTAACTCCCATGATTAGCTCTATCAGTAATTTTGAAGTAGAATCCAGAGAAAATCAAAATGGTAGATTCAAATTGATCTACGTAAGGAATAGAGGGTAATAAATGGGGTTTTGAGGCATCGGTGCTCCCGGCGAAGGAGGAGCTCAATGAAAATGGAACTTCGTTAAGATTCTTCCAACCGATACCTTATTTTTAGAATGATAAAGACATACAAAATGTAAGACTAAGCCTCTCGAAGGGCTCAGGATAAACTAAAGTTGAAGTAGGACATTTAAAAAACAAATAGTACAGAGCGATGCATCAACCCATACAACATATTGGCGTATTTACGTCTGGCGGCGACAGTCATGGAATGAACACTGCATTGTATGCCATCGCAAAAGCCGCTGAAGTCAATGGTATAGAAGTAAGTGGTTTCCGAAAAGGATACGAAGGACTGATTGACAATGACTGGAGGGGAATCAAGAACCTCGGGGCAAGCCCACCAGGTATGCATTGGAAAATAATTTTGAAAATTCGAGGCAAGACTCGGGGAATTAAACCCTCGATGAGGGATTAAAATCACATGAATTACAAAAATTGACACAAATAAAAGGTGGCACCATCCTAAAAATTGCACGAAGTAAACGTTTTATGGAACTGGAAGGCAGAAAAAAAGCATGGCACACACTTAAAGCGAACAACATAGATGCTTTGATCGCCATTGGGGGCGATGGAACATTTAAAGGGCTATTGGCTTTTTCGGAAATATGCGATCTTCCGTTTATAGGGATTCCGGCTACATAGCCATCCATTCAGGGCTGACAGTTGGTGCAGAGGCCATACTTATTCCAGAAAGCGACAAGGATTTTATTTACTTATTGGACAAGATTAAAAATTACAATAGTGAAGATGCCTTTCTTATCGTGGTTTCCGAAGGCGATGAAATAGGTGCGGAACTTGTTGCGTCTAAAATCAAGGAAATCAATTCCAATGTCGATCTACGTATAACAAGGCTGGGGCACGTACAACCAATCCTTCTTCTTTGGATAGAATGCTTGTCATTCGGCTTGGAGTAGCCGCTGTGGATGCCCCTAAAAAATGTTATGACAACCAGCCATCAAGCCTTTTTAACCCAAACCGCGTGAACAAATATTGCAGAAACCACAATATACAATCTGGATTGTTTTGAAAAAGCAACAAGTTCGGGAAATGAAGTCACATAAAATAAAACTGATCTTACTGACCCAGGTCATTTCAAATGGTGACAGTCTGCTTTAAATTAGCGGTATAAATCGAAAAACTTAGAGGCAAGCCTACAAGGTATGTCCCGATAGTTCCCTATCGTGTGGACACATCTTTATGAATCGTCCACCCTTCCATGGCCGCCTTAAAATATTTCAGTCCTATCCATAGGGTCGTTATGCCGGGATGCCTTTTGCTTTCATAGCCTTTCCATCCGCCAAGTCTAGCTATCGCCCAAACATATCTTTTTAGCCCTTTTTCCTTGTACGGGTTTTTTTGTTTCCCTGTCCTACCTTCCAGTCTTATTATCTGGTGCTCTAAAAACGCTTGCTCTTCTTCCGTGAAACAGCTATCGGCGCTCATCTCTCCTTCTGGTACTGCATACGCCAGCCGCATCAAGAACAGTTGGATGATGACCTCCATTATCAACAAGCTCAGTTTTCTTACCGATGACCCATGCTCCAGCTCTGACGCCTCGATATTGTAGCCCTCTTTTTTCAATATCTTGAACACCTCTTCTATCGTCCACCTCCACTTATACCATTCCACGCACATTTCTGCCATTTCCAGGGTCTCTATGGGCAGGCTTGTCAATAACCTCCAGCACACCCTGTCCGGTCCGGTCCGGTTAGCCTCTTTGGCCTCCACCAGATATAGTTTTATGCTGGGCGCCACTGCCTTGCTGGCCGCCCTGGTCCTTTTCAGTTCTACCTCTTTATATCTGATTTCAATTTTTGCGGTCCTTTTTTTCCTTCTGGTCTTTGCACAGGCATCCACCTGTACCTCATAGGACCCTTGACAGGGCTGGTCCGCCAGGCAGCTGAACAATTTTGACCCATCCGCCAAGGTCCTATCCGCACGGGCCCTTATCAATAGATCTGTTCGTGCATCTGGTATGCTTGCAAACTGTTCGTAGATATCCCCTTCCCTATCTTGTACGATCACCATTCCCGCTACCACGTCCCTTAGTGAGGCCTGTGTGTTTTTGGACACCTCTATCCACTTATAGGACTCTTTTTCTTCCATGGGCAGCTTGCCGTACTGTCTTTCATGCTTTGATTTGAAGTCCAAGGACCTGTTCCAGATCTTAATATCAGAATAGCCGTAGGGGGTGCCGCTCACGGCATCCAAGACCAAACTTGGGTGGACAAAGAACCCCAGTCCCTGGGAATTCTTCGCATTGGTCGTGCCCACAAAGCCATCTTTGTTGATCCTATTACCATGGCTGCTTAGGTTGACCTCCGTGGTATCTTGGATACAGACAACAAATTTGCCCGCACAAGCCATCTGGCAATTATGTACCAGGTTCTCTACTATATCTTCTTCACTGACCCTATCGTTCTGCAAAAAACGGTAAACGGCCTTTGCGTCTGATTCGTTCCTGCTGAGCTGACGGATCGAATGGACGCTCTTGCTGAACAGGTCCGATAAAATCTTGTTGCCCCGATAAACCAAACGTTTATCCCCTAAGCCTGTGAGCCCCCTTCTCATTTTTTGAGTAAAATTAATGCTAATCCCTTAAACTAGTAAATAATTGTGTCCACACGATAGGATAGTTCCGGAGGAAAATACATTTTAAAATTCGAGGTCAGCCTCGGGAGAATTAAACCCTCGATTGGGGATTAATGATTGGATTGTTCTTTGAAAAAAAGAGAGAAATAGGTTCTTGCTGTAACTGTACAGAGGAATCTTGGGTGCCAAAAGATTCTTAAAAGCTTAATAGTTATTGTGTTGGCTTTGTTGAAAGTCACTGTCTATCAGAAGTTCCTAAGAATGCTTTGCACCGGTAATCTGGGACAATAAAATGTCCCAGATTACCTTTTAAAAATAGTAAAACATTGGTTATTGCCTGCCAAAGCAAGTGTAGCCAATACGGAACGATCAAAATTATTTTTACCAAATTAATTTATTCTTGTATGTTAGAGATAGGATATTTTGATGGATTGGTTAGGTTTAAAAGAACAATAGTCGTTTCGTTATGAAACCGGAAGCCTTGGCTTCCGGTTTCTGTTTTAAGGCATATTCCATACCCATCAAACCAAACAAAATGAACAGACTACTTATTGCTATTTTTCTGTTATTCACACTTACTTAATCTGCACAAAATCTTTCTGAGCTTTACGA
The DNA here is from genome assembly GCF_007827275.1 of Gillisia sp. Hel_I_86. Classification (NCBI taxonomy): domain Bacteria; kingdom Pseudomonadati; phylum Bacteroidota; class Flavobacteriia; order Flavobacteriales; family Flavobacteriaceae; genus Gillisia; species Gillisia sp. Hel_I_86. The sequence goes on from NZ_VISE01000001.1 coordinate 3,817,792, forward strand.
TGAGGTAAGTCCAGCTGTTGTTGTGATTAACATTTTGAATATTGAATCCGAAAAAGTGGATAATAATCTCACTTTGGTGACCAGAGCCGCTCAAGGTTCGGGGACTACCGGTATCTGAAGATGGTCTCATCCGGACGGCGGCAAATGTGGTACAATTAGAAGAACTGGTGCAAATGGAATTTTCGGTTGGTGATGTATATGGTGGCGATGTCTTGTCATTTAATTTAAAATTCCCCGATGGCTCTGCCTCGGGGTTTCCTATTTCACATTTCCTTAGGAGAGGTCGAAACTGCCTTTTTTGGCAGTTTCGGGTGAGGCAAAATATAAAATTTCAGTTTTTGGTTCTTGCGACCAAAATGACCCCGTAGCTATCGAGGGGCGAAATACCCCTACGGCTTGCCTCCTTTAGTCTGTTTTAAGAAATTTTTTATTTGGGGGCGATATTATATTGGAGATCGCTGGAATTGTTTTTGGGGAACCAAATTTTCAAAATCTCTTAAGGAAGAGAATGGAGGATTTAAAAAAAGGAGATGAAATTCCAATCACTATACTGCGGGGAGGACAAATTAACGTTATTCAATTTACCAAAGAGTAAAGGAGTTTATCCATTCTCTTTTTCTTCCAAAATTTGTTTATAATTTTCCAGATCTGCTTCAATATCTTCAAAAATCAATAAATAGTTGCCATTATCCAGCATTTTTAAGTGGGCAGCGATTGTAAAAATAAGTTAATGAAGTGGACATTGCTACTTTTTTAAGGACACTATCTTATTTTTATACGGGACAAAAATAAAATTAATGTTGAAAGCAATGTTATCTTAAATTAAAACACCTGGGTCCGTGAGCTTTTCAAAATATAGGGGGGGGGTTGATGTTGATGAATATGAGTGACAAAACGCCCTGGGTTTGTTGTAACAGTCCGCTTTTTAGGAGGCGATGCGTATTTTGAAATATACTTCCGTTTAAAGGTTAACAGATAATTGAAAATATTATGATTATCTTTTATTTTCTGATTCGGCAAATCATAACAACTTGAATATGAAGGTTAAAAGCACTACAGTGATCGAAATGCTATTTAGGATGCGTAAATATTTTCAAAAGCGTATTTCCTTTTTAAATTCTACTGCGGCAGACCCTATACGCTCAGAATTATTCAATTTCGATCAAATGAAAACCCATGCCTGTATAGTAGCAGGGTCCCATAAAATACTAAAAGGCAAACGGAGCGATAAGCTTTTACAAAGATTGGGGGACAATGAAAAAACCCTACTGGAGGTACGCAACTTGCTGGTTGAAAGTATTCAGGTTGGCCAGGCAATAACACCTGCAGCAGAATGGCTCCTGGACAATTTTTATTTAATTGAAGAACAAATTGTTACTGCCAAAAAACACCTGCCAAAAAAATATAGCGAAGGTCTACCCTATCTGGTCAATGGAAACTCTAAAGGTATGCCCCGGGTTTATGATATTGCGCTCGAAATAATAGCACACAGTGATTGCTGCGTGGACTCGAATGGATTAAAAAGTTTTATATCGGCTTACCAATCACAAAAAAATCTTACACTGGGAGAATTATGGGCTGTCCCGATCATGATAAAACTTGCTGTTATTGAAAATCTTAGAAGGATTGCTGAAAATATAGCACTGGATATGATAGACAATAACATAGCAGATTATTGGAGCGAGCAAATGATCGAAACCGTAAAAAAGGATCCTGTTGACCTGGTTTTGACCATTGCGAATATGGCAAGATCCAACCCCATTTTAAATAGTCCGTTTGTCGCGGGATTTACCCGCAGACTCAAGGGAAAAGGTCCAGCCTTTGCCTTACCATTAAACTGGTTGGAGCAACAATTATCCAAGGAGGGAATCGCCGGTGCCGACCTGGTGTGGCACGAAAACCAAAAACAAGCTGCTGATCAGGTATCCGTTAAAAACAGCATTGGCACATTGCGATCCATCGGCTCCACTGACTGGCGCAAATTTGTAGAAGCCTCAAGTATAGTAGAACAAATATTACGCAAAGACATAACAGGCACTTATCCCCGATTGGATTTTGCCACACGTGACAGCTATAGGCATGTGATTGAATCCATTGCGAAAAACAGTCCTCTTTCTGAAATAGAAATTGCAGAAAAAGCTATTGAATTAACAAAGAGACCCAGTTTAGCAGACGAACCATATAATAGACAAAAATATGTAGGCTATTACCTGATTAGTGAAGGTTTAGACCAATTAAAGAAAGTGGCGCAGATGCGTTCTAATGCAAAACAAGATCTAAACGGGTTCATGGAAAAAAGACCGGTTTTCATTTACCTTTTTTCTATATCCATTCTTGCTTTGGCCGTGGCTTTCGGGATGCTCTCGGTAGCTTGGAGCTATGGGGATTTTAGCTGGCAATTGCTAATACTGGTAGCACTTTTATGTTTGGCTGGCGCAGCTCATTTGGCTATTTCCTTTACCAACTGGTTGGCAACGATATGGATAAAACCTAAAATTTTACCCAGACTGGATTTTTCAAAATCCATCCCTGTGAAATACCGTACCCTCGTAACCATTCCAACAATGCTTTCAAGCAAAGATGCAATTGAGGAGAATGTGGAAGCACTTGAAATACGCTTTTTAGCAAACCGGAAAAAAAATTTATACTTCAGTCTATTAACCGATTTTACGGATGCCTACTCAGAAACAAAACCGGATGACCGGTCGCTTCTCCACTTGGTAAGCGAAAGAATCCAACAATTGAATGAGAAATACAGCCAACCCGGAAAGCCGGATATTTTTTATCTTTTCCACCGTGCGAGAAAATGGAACCCGAAAGAAGGGAAATGGATGGGATATGAGCGAAAAAGAGGGAAACTCGCTGCTTTAAATACACTGTTAAGGGGTGGAGATAAAAAGGATTTTAGCCAAATTGTTGGAGATTACGGAGATCTGAAAAATATAAAATATATAATCACACTCGATTCAGACACTCAGCTTCCAAGGGAGACCGCATGGAAATTAATAGGAACTATGGCTCATCCCCTAAACTGGGCAGTATATGACGAAGGAAAAAAGCGGGTGGTACAGGGGTATGGAATTTTGCAGCCAAGAGTAGCCTCCTATTTTCCTAAAGGCAAAACTTCTCTTTATTTACGTTTGCAAGGGGACATGAAAGGCATAGACCCTTATTCCCGGGCATCTTCAGATGTTTATCAGGACATCTTTAAAGAAGGCTCTTTTATTGGTAAAGGCATTTACGATGTGGATATATTTAAAAAAGTTGTGGGCGAACGTTTTCCCGAAAACCGTGTTCTTAGCCATGATCTATTAGAAGGTAGCTATACCCGCTCCGGTTTATTAAGTGATGTTGTATTATATGAAAACAGTCCTTCCAGTTATGAAGAGGATATAAAACGCCATCATCGTTGGATCAGGGGCGATTGGCAAATAGCCGCATGGATATTGCCATTTACGAGAAATAAAAAGGGAAAGCTTGTCAGGAACGAACTTTCTCTTTTATCCCGATGGAAAATAACAGACAATCTGCGCAGAAGCTTGTTGCCCATTTCTCTTTTATTGATTTTAGCTCTTGGCTGGTTCATTTTACCCAAACCCTGGTTTTGGACCCTGGCCGTCACCATTATTATACTATTGCCCGTAATGGCAGCAGCTTTTCTTAGGTTATTCCGCCGCCCAGAAGATATAGACTTTAATGCTCATATTTCCGAAGTAGGGAGTTCTGTCAAGGAAGTATTATTGCGCTTTATATTCGGGATAGCTGTATTGCCATATGAAGCCTATCGGTTTACAGATGCTATAATCCGAACCAACTGGAGAATGCTCGTTAGCGGTAAAAAACTTTTGGAATGGACGCCATCTGCCATCGCTTCCCATCAATCAAAAAACAACATTAGGTTCAATTACCAAAAAATGTGGATTGGCCCGGTATTGTCCATTGTTTTTCTTATAGTGTTCTTATATTCAAATTTACCCGCATTTTTTGTTTCTTCACCTATTCTTATTTTATGGTTCCTTTCCCCCACTATTGCCTGGAGATTGAGTCTGACGGAAAAAGAAGAAGTCCCGGATCTCACCTCGGCACAAAAAATATTTCTTCATAAATCTGCCAGAAAAACGTGGAGCTTTTTTGAGGACTTTGTGATTGAAGGAGAAAACTGGCTTCCGCCGGACAATTTCCAGCAACATCCGAGTCCGGTAATCGCGCACCGTACCTCGCCAACCAATATAGGCCTCTCTTTGCTAGCGAACCTTACAGCATATGATTTTGGATACATCAGCATGGGGGAAATGCTTTTTAGATGCAACAACACCATCAAAACATTACAAAAAATGGAGCGTTATAAGGGCCATTTTTACAATTGGTATGACACACATTCTTTTTCAATATTGCGACCGGCATACGTATCCACAGTTGATAGTGGAAACCTGGTGGGCCATCTACTTATTTTGCGACAAGGCATTTTAGCATTTAAGTCCAGTCCAATTTTCAATGCTGAATGTTATAATGGTCTTTACTCTACGATAGGGATAATACGGGATTTGCTGAAAGGTGAAAAAGATGAAAATATAGAAAATATAGAAAGTTTGTTGGTTAATGCTATTTATGAAGAAAACAAATCTTTGTCAGTAATAAAAAGAAATTTAGACGATCTGGGAACTCTTAGCGGCAAAATAACGGGGTTTGATGAAAATAAGGAATCGGGGAAATGGATGCTCAAATTAAAAAATCAAATTGAAAGCACCCGGGAAGATTTATACAGGCAAATTTCTTGGTTGAATCTCTTACCCATTCCAGAGTCATTTACTGGTTTATCAAAATTGGACCTCAACCATTCCCTGCTCTCCCTAAGGGAAATAAATGAGGAATTGCTATATCAGATTGAATATTATAAAAAAGAAACAAATCAGCGAAATGAGGCTGATTGGTTGGTAAAATTAGAAACTGATTTAAAATCCGGAAAAGATTTTATTCAAGAAAAACTCATCTATTTTGAGGAATTAGCTGAACAACTGGAGCAGTTGAGCATTGTGGACTATGGATTTCTGATGGACAAAAATACCGGTCATCTTTCGATAGGCTATAATGTGGATGAATTGAGAAGAGATGACAGCTTCTATGATATGCTCGCTTCAGAAGCAAGGATGGGTATCTTTGTAGGCATTGCGCAGGGAAAGTTGCCCCAGGAAAGTTGGTTCTCCTTAGGCCGTTTGCTCACCGATTCGAAGGACGGGCCTATACTACTGTCTTGGAGCGGATCGATGTTTGAATATCTAATGCCGCAGTTGGTAATGCCAACCTATGAAAATACTTTATTGCATGCTACCAATATTGCCATGGTAAAACGGCAGATTGAATATGCTAAAAAACGTAATGTGCCCTGGGGCATCTCAGAATCCGGCTACAACAGCGTAGATGCCAGCCTGAATTATCAATACCAAGCTTTCGGCGTGCCTGGGCTGGGGTTAAAACGTGGACTAGAGGAAGACCTGGTCATAGCACCGTACGCTAGTATGCTTGCTTTAACGGTTGCCCCTAAAAAAGCAGCATCTAATTTAAAACTTTTATCGGAGGAAGGTTTTGAAGGGGAATATGGTTTTTTTGAAGCAATTGATTATACCAAAACACGTTTGCCACGTGGCGAAAACCATGTGCTCATCAATTCCTTTATGACCCACCACCAAGGGATGGGGCTTTTATCCTTGGCATATGTTTTATTAAACAAACCAATGCAAAATCGATTTGCCGCGGAATTGCGCTTTCAGGCCACCTTGCTGCTGTTGCAAGAGCGTATTCCAAAAAGATCGATTTTTTATGCACATACAGCTAAAGTTACAGATATACACACTACTGAAGCACAGGCACAATTAAGGATTATAGATACGCCAAATACCCCTATACCGGAATTGCAATTGCTTAGTAATGGAGATTATCAGGTAATGGTAACCAATTCAGGAGGAGGATACAGCCGCTGGAAAAATTTAGCTGTAACCAGATGGCGCGAAGATAGCATAAAAGATAATTACGGAATCTTTTGCTATATAAAGGACGTCAAGAGTGGAAATTTTTGGTCCAACACGTACCATCCTACCCTTCAGCCTTCTGAAAATTATGAAGCTTTATTTTCCCAAGGTACAGTCGAGTTTCACAGGCAGGATTTTGATTTCGAAACCAAAACCCAAATTGTGGTATCTCCTGAAGATGATGTAGAAATAAGGAAAATCAGGATTACAAACCGGTCGCAATACCCAAGAGTTCTGGAAGTTACCAGTTATACAGAGGTTGTTCTGGCCACCCAGGCCTCTGATGAGGCACATCCGGCATTTAGTAACCTTTTTGTCCAAACAGAGATACAGCCAGAATACAATGCTATATTTGGTACAAGAAGACCCCGATCCAAAGATGAATTTCCACCTCATTTTTTCCATTTAATGGATGCTTATGGAACACAAGTGGAAGAAGTTTCCTTCGAAACAGACCGGATGCAATTTATTGGCAGGGGAAGGACCTTGGCTTATCCCCAAGCACTGGATGACGGTAGATTGAGCGGCAACCAGGGAGCTGTTTTGGATCCTGTAATGGCTACCAAATATCGTATAAGCATTAAACCATTCAGCACTGCTACCATCAACCTTGTGTATGGCATTTGCGAAAGTCGCGAAGGGAGTGAAGCGCTCATGCATAAATACAGGGATAAGAATCTTAAAAAACGTGCCTTGGATCTTTCCTGGACGCATAGCCAGGTTTTATTAAGGCAAATAAACGCTACCGAAGCAGAGGCTCAAATATTTGGAAAGTTGGCCTCCTCGGTTATTTATTCAAATCCAGCCTTGCGCGCCAATGAGGCAGTGATAAAGAGCAATTTCAGGGGCCAATCCGGACTTTGGAGCCATTCAGTATCTGGTGACCTGCCGATTGTATTGTTACAAATATTCAACTCGGAAAACCTGGATTTAGTTACGCAAATGATCAAGGCTTATAATTATTGGCAATTAAAAGGATTGAACGTGGATCTTGTGATCTGGAATGAGGACCATGGATCATACCGGCACGAATTACAGGACCAGATCTTAGGAATGATTTCAGCCGGTGACACCTTAACCAGCCATATACCCGGAAAAATATATGTAAAATCAATCGATCAAATTTCCTCAGAGGACCGCATCCTATTTGAAAGCGTTGCCAAAATAATTATCACCGATAATAATGGCTCCCTATCAAAGCAAATATCAAGACAGTACAGAGAAATAGGATCATCTCCCTTATTAGAAGTTAAATCCCGAACTTCCGAAAAAATCGGGCTTGAAAATGTAGTGATGCCACCAGACCTTAAATATTTTAATGGAACTGGTGGTTTTACGGCAGATGGAAAAGAATATAAGATGCTAACCAATAAGGAAGAAACCACGCCGGCCCCTTGGGCGAACATCATTGCAAATCCTACTATTGGAACAGTGGTTTCCGAAAGTGGTTCAGCCTATACCTGGGCCGTGAACGCACATGAATATCGTATTACTCCTTGGCATAATGATCCGGTAACGGACACTGGTGGAGAAGCTTTTTACCTGCGCGATGAAGAAACCGGATTGTTTTGGTCACCAGCGCCTTTTCCTGCAAAAGGCGAATCGAACTATATCACTACTCATGGCTTTGGTTATACCAGTTATGAACATATAGAAAACGGCATTTCTTCAGAAATGAAAGTGTTTGTGGACAAGGAGGCACCCATTAAGTTCGTAGTGCTTAAAATAAAAAATAAAACAGACGGGTTACGAAAACTCTCCACTACAGGGTACCTGGAAATTATTTTAGGCGATGTCCGCTCCAAAACAAATATGCATATTCTTTCAGAATACGATGTCCAGAGCGGAGCCTTGTTCTTTCGAAACAGGTACAATGATGCTTTTGCCAAGCGGGTGGCATTTTTTAAAATTATTGGTGTGAGCAAGTACAGTAATACCACCGACCGGTCGAAGTTTATTGGCAGGAACAGAAGCCTTTCCAATCCAAAAGCTTTGCACCGTCAAGATCTTAGAGGAAGAATTGGAGCCGGACGTGACACCTGCGCTGGTTTGCAAGGAAAATTTAATTTGCTGCCAGAAGAAGAAAGAGAGATAGTTTTTCTTATTGGGAGTGGCGATGACACGGCCTCAGCTATTAAGCTCGTTCAGAATTTTTCAGACCTGAATATAGTTAACCAATCTTTTGACCAGATAAAGGAATATTGGAATGAGATAGTAGATACGGTGCAGGTTCAGACCCCAGATGAGGCCTTAAATCTTCTGGCCAATGGATGGCTCACCTATCAAACCATAGCTTCCAGGTTGTTTGCCCGCAGTGGGTTTTATCAGTCTGGGGGAGCCTTTGGTTTCAGGGACCAAGTTCAAGATGTTCTGTCCTTATTGCACCATAAACCTGAATTTGCCCGAAAACAAATACTTTTAAATGCTTCCCGACAGTTTAAAGAAGGAGATGTTCAACATTGGTGGCATCCCCCTGAAGGGAAAGGCGTGCGCACAAATTGTTCTGATGATCTATTATGGCTGCCATTTGTGGTTTATAGATATTTAAATGCTACCGGGGATTTGGAAATACTGAAAGAAAAAACCGGATTTTTGGAATCCAGGCTGTTGCTTGAAGGCGAAGACTCCCTGTATGATTTACCCATCAGTGGAAATTCAAGTGCCGACCTCTACCACCATTGTTGCCTAACTATAAAACATAGTCTCCGTTTTGGACAATACGGCCTGCCTTTAATGGGTTCCGGTGACTGGAATGACGGAATGGATCAGGTAGGAAATGAAGGTAAGGGAGAAAGCGTATGGTTGGCATTTTTCTTATATGATATTCTTTCCAATTTTGAGAAAGTAGCTATTAAATATGGGGATACCGAATTTGCAGTGATTTGTAAAGAAGAAGCCCTTAAATTACAATCCAATATTGAAAAATTTGCTTGGGACGGGGAATGGTATAAACGCGCCTGGTTTGATGACGGAACGCCGCTGGGGTCAAAAGTAAATGAAGAATGTAGCATTGATGCCATCTCCCAAAGCTGGTCTGTGTTGACGAATGCTGCGCCGGAAGAAAGAAGAAATCAAGCCATGGATTCTTTAAATAAATACCTTGTTAAAAGAGATATGAAAATCATCCAACTTCTTGATCCGCCTTTTGATAAATCTGCTTTGAATCCAGGATATATAAAAGGATATGTGCCCGGTGTAAGGGAAAATGGGGGACAATATTCCCATGCAGCCATTTGGACCTTAATGGCCTTCGCAGCGCTTGGCGACAGGAAGACAGCCTATGAACTCTTTAATATGATACAACCTATTACTCATGCCTTAAATCAGGAGGATGTTCAGATATACAAGGTAGAGCCTTATGTGATGGCCGCAGATGTTTACGCCAATGAAACCCATCGGGGCCGGGGCGGATGGACCTGGTACACTGGTTCCGCAGGCTGGATGAATCAATTTATTATCGGCTCCCTGTTGGGCATGGAACTATTGGTGGACCACCTTAAATTTACACCCTGTTATCCTGAGGAATGGCCTTCGGTTACAATCGACTACCGTTTCAAAACCACTACCTATAATATCACAATATTTCAGGAGAGAAATATGGAAGGATCGTGGTGGAAAATGGAAAATGAGCAAGGCAAAGGAAATATTATTCCCCTAAAAGACGATGGTGGGCAGCATGGGGTTGAAGTTCATATTTTGATTTAGGAGATGCCTAGGCTTGCCAACTTTTATAATACTGAAGTCATTCACCAACCCTAAGAGAGCAGAAAGTTCGATAAAATTATCAGGTTTGTTAGGAAACGGGAAGCCAAGGTCTCCCGTTTCTGTTTTTAAGGCATATTCCATACCCCTCAAACCAAAAAAATATGAATAAGCTACTTATTGCTTTTTTCTAATATGTATGCTCCCATCAGTTCAAATTGGTTGATCACTTCTCATTTTCTTCCAAAAGAATTTTATATTTTTCCAAGTCAGCTTTCACACCCCTAAAAATCAATATATAATTGCCATTATCCAGCATTTTTAAATGGGTGCTAACTTGTATTTCATTTGCACCTATCCCCCTTAGAATGCCATAAGGTCCAGCAGACAACATCCCAAGGGTCTTATCATCTATCTTATAAAGAAAAGTTGGGGCTAAATTGCCTACGATAAAAATATTGCCTATTTGAGGATTGTATAAACAACCATAGGCGATAGTATTGTTACAAGTTTTTTCCCAATACGTTCTTATTGGATCGGAATTTTTTGAAACTTCAATGTCTTTATCCAGATAAAACTGGGCAACTTTTCCAAGAACAGAGATTTGAAAATTAGGAACGTCTTCTTCTATATGTTTCAAAGCATTTTCCAATAGAAACAGATGGGCATATGCTTTAAAATAAACTTGTTTTTGCTTTGCGTTATAAGGCTCTACGGTCATAATTGGAGATAAAAAAGCACTGTGTCTTATTTACCTCTAATGTAATATATGATCCATCCCTACAAAATGATGTGGGTCAATATAGTTCAGAAACTTAACTATTGTTTTCCATGTGTAAATCAAAAATTCCTGTTCGTGTTATGGGATGACCTGCATCATTTGATAAAATCACATTTCATTATAATTTTACTATATATAAAATAAATCAAAAAAAATAAAACCATGAAAAACAGGAATGTAAAATTGCTAATGACACTTTTAACAGGTGTTGCTATAGGTACAGCCATTGGCGCAGGGATGGGAATCCTTTTCCTGTCTTCAGCGTTGCAACACCCTAGAAATTTTTCTCGATGATTTGATATAATTCTGCCTGCTGATCATCCATTTTCAGGAGCTTTGATTTAGTGTGTTTAGAATCAGGAAGGGTATAAGTTATTTGATATATATTATGTGTGAGTTCTGCTGCTTTTCTTAGTGATATAGTAGAGTTTTCTGTGTGCAGCAACCTTTCCAATTCCTTATAGATACTGTAAGCCGTAAATGAGATGCAGATATGGGCTTCGATCCGGTGACGTAATCTGTGGTAAATGGGCCGTATTCGTAAATCGGTCTTTGACATTCTGAAGGCCTTTTCAATATGCCATAAATTTTTGTAATTTTCGACTACGAGTTTATCTGATAGTTCTGTATTGGTTACATAGCCTTTCAATCCATCCCAGGCGTTGTCTTTCCAGAATTTTTCATAATCAATTTCAATGGTCACATCCCCCTGCATTTTTAAATATTTATTGTAACCCTTATTGTTGATGTTGGATTTGGTGAGCTTTCCAGACTTTATCCGCTTTTCCAGGCGCTGCAATCCTCTTTTTCGGTTGTGCTCATCTTTTGCCGCTCGATTGTTGGCATAGGTAACAATCAGACGGGTTTTTTCAGCCTTTGGTATTTTGATCATCTGGCCATCGATAAGCTTTTTTGCCAGTATCTGTTTCTTTATTTTTTCTGGTTCGTTTTTTAACCTTGCCCCAATGATATATTGGTAACCTTTTTCTTCAAGGGCCAAGATGTTGGAATTTGACAATAAGCCAGCATCGGCAACAATCACAGGTTTTTCCAAATTAAATTTTGCTGTTGTTTTTTCTATGAATGGAATCAAAGTATGCCCTTCATAAATATTGCCTTCGAAAATATCATAGCTAATAGCATAGCCTCCAAGCCCCACCAACAAACCAAGAAAGATCTGGGGGTTCTGATGCTTCCCATCCTTACTGAAGCCTGCTTTTCTAAGATCATCCTCATCGCTGGCCTCAAAATAAAGTGTGGTCATATCATAGAAGACAATACTGATCTTACCTCCAAGAACTTTTAAAGTATGTGCAAAAGAAATCTGCTCAACCTGTGTTTTTAAACGGTCATTGAGCTTGTCCAGGAAACGATATACAGCATCTATATCCAGCCTTACACCTTGAAACCGGTACAGGTATTCAATAGTCTTTAATTTGCTCAAAGGAAAGGCCAATCTGGCAATCACCAAATGGCGAAACAGATCTTCATTGATCTCATTAAAACCGATGCCGTCATATATTTTTCCAAAAATAATTTCCGGGCCCGCGGTTTTAATACTGGCATTGCCCAAAGCTTCAAATAACTGCTCAACAACAATGTCATTTTCTGAAACAAACAATTTTCCCTGAGCCTCCAGTCTTTCTATTTCCTGCTTTCCCAGAAAAACAAGTTTTTGGATCTCCTGCTCATTGCTACTGCTGCCAATAGACTTAACAACCTTGTATTTCCCTCTTTCTTTGGAAATAATTTGTACCGATATACTACCAGAACGATTCTTTAATTTTCTTAAAAACATCCTCAAAAATAGGCTTGCAACACCCATTTTCAAAATTCATTCCAGTAAAATCAATGCATCCCAAGCTGATTTTTAAAAAGTGCGGAAGACAGGAGGCTCTACGGTCATAATTGGAGATAAAAAAGCACTGTGTCTTATTTACCTCTAATGTAATATATGATCCATCCCTACAAAATGATGTGGGTCAATATAGTTCAGAAACTTAACTATTGTTTTCCATGTGTAAATCAAAAATTCCTGTTCGTGTTATGGGATGACCTGCATCATTTGATAAAATCACATTTCATTATAATTTTACTATATATAAAATAAATCAAAAAAAATAAAACCATGAAAAACAGGAATGTAAAATTGCTAATGACACTTTTAACAGGTGTTGCTATAGGTACAGCCATTGGCGCAGGGATGGGAATCCTTTTTTCCCCACGCAAAGGCCGTAAAACCAGAAAGAAAATAAAGCGTAAAATAGTTCATACTGCGCAAGGCGTTTCCAATTTGCTAAAAGATAAAAAAGAGGCGGTTACCTAGAAGTTGATCACCTCTTTATGCAATCTGCTATGGGATTCTGAAACTCCCGAACAGACGGAACAGAAAATGTCTTTACCGGTTTATGATACTTTACCGATATACAATTACTTTTTTTTTGATGATCTATTGGAAAATTCAAAAAAGTGCATTTGATTACCCGAACATTACAATATTTTCCAATGTCTTTTTGTCTTCTATAACTATTTTCTTTGTTGTACCAATAGTTATAAGCCCCTCCCCCTTAAATTCGGTTAACATGCGAATGGCAGTCTCGGTTGCGGTACCTATAAGCCCCGCAAGATCTTCTCTTGCTATGCTAATACCATTATCTTCCTCATGGGTTAAAATGCCCTTTTTATGTAAATCCAGTAATGCCTTTGCAACGCGCTGTCTTACTGTATTGAATGCCACATTTACTAATTGATCTTTTATATCCACTAATTTATTGGAGATTAAGCCAACAAACTTATTTGCGACGTCTTTGTTTCCATTAATCAATGTGGTAAAATCCAATTTGGGTATTTCATAAAGTACTGTATCTTCAATTACGACGGCAGATTCAATATATGTTCCATTTTCCGACAATAAGGATAACTGGCCCAAAAAATGACCAGAACCATTGAAAGCTATCACAAATTCTTTCCCTTGTTGGGTTGTTTTAAATGTTTTTACAACGCCACTTTCTATAAAATACAAAGCATTGGCGGTGGCACCTTCCCTAAAAACGACGTCCTTCTTTTTGTATTTTAACGGCTTATAGTCTCTGGATAAATGATCTAAATCCATATATTTTGTAGCCTCTTCAATAAAGTGGGAAACACCTTCGATAGTTCGTGAAAATTCTCTTTTTAAGAAATCATGTTTTTTCAATCGACTTTCTATTGCTTCCATCAATTCGTTTTCGTCAAAGGGTTTGGTCAAATAATCATCTGCGCCCAAATTCATCCCTTTTCGCATATCTATCTTTTCTGTTTTGGCTGTCAGGAATATAAAAGGAATACTTGCAGTTTTAGTATTTTTGCCCAAAACCTGAAGGACTTCAAAACCATCCAATTCCGGCATCATAATATCACATACAATAATATCTGGAAGGGTTTTTTTTGCAATCTCAACCCCTATTTTTCCGTTTTCGGCCATGGTAACATTATAGCCTCCCAACTCAAGGAGTTCTGCCGTGTTTTCGCGAACATCCTTATTGTCTTCTATAACTAGTACTTTTTTCATTGTTTATGTATTGGCAGCTCAACCAAAAAGGTTGTGCCTGTATTTAGTCCACTTTTAACCTCTATAGTTCCTCCCATTAATTCTGTATAGTTTTTTACAATATTTAAACCCAGTCCGGTACCTTCAATATTGACAGCGTTTTTTGCCCTAAAAAAACGCCCGAACAAGTACGCTAGCTCTTCCTTTGGTATGCCTATACCTTGATCGGTAATTTGTATTACCACATTTTCTTGTCTTTGCGATATTTTAAAATCTATGCTCGAAGCTTCCGGTGAATATTTTGACGCATTGGACAAGAGATTGTTAATTATATGACTTAGTAATTTTACATCTAAATGTACATAGAGTTCTTCATAGGAACTAAGTACTCTTAAGGTTTGTTTCTTTTTTAAGCCTATACTGGTTTGCTTGACCAACATCTTAGAAAATGAAACCAAATCGAACCGTTCTGGCAATGCCACTACTTTTCCTTCTTCCAGTTTGCTTAAAGAGAGAAAGTCGTTAAGAATGACCGTAAGATTATTTACGTTTCTTTCAATTTGGGACAAGTATTTTTCCCTTTTAAGCTCTTTTCCGGGCTCATTTTGCTTGCCAATTAAAATTGCCGAAGTGAGTATGGCACTCAATGGAGTTCTAAACTCGTGGGATGCCATGGACACGAAGCGTGATTTAAGTTCATTCAATTCCCGTTCTTTTTTTAAGGCATTCTGTATAGTAAACTCAATTTCTTTTTGTTGGGAAATATCGCTATAAACATGCAATGCATTGCTTATTTTATTATTTTCATCAACCAAGGGAGCTGTGTTTACAGCGAAGTATCTGCCTTTATAATTAACTTCAAAAGAGAGGTGCTGCCCAGCAAGGGTTTTTACTATATTTTCTTTTATTCGCGCTTTTCGTTCATCAGAAAAAAAAGTGATATCATCTAGGGTCACTTTTTTGATAATCGATTGTTTTAAACCTAATTGTGTTAATGCTTCGCCTTCTGCAAACACGACTTTTAAATCTCTGTTGATTACGGCAACAAAACCATTGGGAAAGTTTTTGGCTATTTCTGAAGCAATGTTTTTACTGGTTTTGGCATTTTTTTGAGCTTGTTTTGTTATGAGTATTTGGTCTTCGAGATGTAAATTGGATTCTACCAGTTTTTGAACGGTTGCCATTACTTCCTGTGTGCGTTCTTGTACTTTTTCCTCCAATTTTCGAGCGTATTTTTTAAGCTCTTTTCTGTTTTCTTTTAACGTTAAGGCATTGTTATGTTTTTCTATGGCTATACTTGTTAATCGGGTCATATCCATAATGATTTTTATTTCTTCTGATAAAAGTTTTCTTGGATTATGACTATATATGGCAAATAAGCCAAGCACTTGCTTAGTAGACGACGTTATTGGAAATGACCAAATAGCTTTTAAGCCATTTTTAAAGGCTGTTTTGTTATAATTTTCCCAAAGAAAGCTCCTTGGGATATTGGATATAGTAATTTCTTTTCTTAATAAAACAGCTGTAGCACAAGTGCCCAATTTTGGCCCCAGCCTAACGCCTTCAATATAGTTGCTAAAAGATTTCGGTAAATTTGGCGCTACCAATGTGTGGAGCGTTTTATGCTCGGTATCCAACAATAAAACGGAAGCCATACAATCATTGGAATAGGTCTCGAAAGTTTCCACAATCTTATTGCCAATGGTTTTTAATTGTTTGTCTTGAACTATTAAACCCAGTATTTTTCTGATTTTATCTTTAAGTTGTTCTTCATTTACCTTATTTGTAACATCATTTTGTACACCTATAAAGTGCGTTAGTCTATTTCTCTCATTATGCACGGGTGTTATGCTAATGTCATTCCAGAACATTGTACCATCTTTTCTATAATTGCGTACTATTACGTTACAAGATTCTCCATGGGCAATGGCAGTTTTCATTATATCCAGTTCCCTTTGGTTCCGATCATCCTTTTGTAAAAAATGGCAATTTCTTCCCAATACTTCTTCTTTGGAATAGCCGGTCATGCTTTCAAAAGCAGCATTGCAATAAATAATTGGTGTATGTGGTTGTTGCGCATCTGCAATCACGATGCTATTACTGGCAGAAGCCAACGCATTGTTTTGTATGGTAAGTAAGGCGTCTTTAGTCCTTTCTTCTGTAACGTCCCGGACAATGGTTAAAAGACTCTGGTTGTTCATAAGCGCTGCACGGGTTTCATAATGCTCCAGTCCTTTTGTCCCAGGAACGCTATATTCTGCAATCTGCATTTTTCCGGATTCGATTACCCGATTGTGCGACTTTTTTATTATTTTGTATATATTGGGAGGCAATACTTTTTTCATATTGACCCCAATAAATTTTTCTGGGGGCATAAACAATTTTTGTGGGGTGTCGGCATACCAATCAAGAAACACACCTTCCTGGTCTTGGATGAACATTATATCCGGGTTGGCTTCCAGTAAGGCTTTTATTTTTGCTTCGCTACGGCGTAATTCCAATTCAGTTTCTTTTTGTGGTGTTATATCGGCTATAAAACCGTTCAACATTACCTTGTCATCTTGATAAACTGCTTTGCCTTTTTCCCAAACGTGCTTTATAGTTCCGTCTTTAGATTTAATGCGATATTCAGCACTATACGGTTTTCTTTGTTTCACCGCATTTTGTATTTTTTTCCAAATGGTATCGCGTTCTTCGGCCAAGATGAGTTTGCCATAGGCTATGGCCTGGTTTTTAAATGCTTCAGAAGGATGGCCGGTAACTTCCAGACAACCTTCGCTAATATATTCCATATCGTAATTCCTATTGTTCTTACATTGAAAAACAATGCCTTTTTGGTTGTTTATCAATACATCAAACTTTCGGTTGCTTTCTATGAGTTTGGCGTTTGTTTCCTTGATTATCCCTAGATCATTTGTATGTTGGGTAGCATCCCAAAAAAAAGCGATGGCCGCTTTTTTTCCATCAATTACCGTTGGGCTTAAACCAATGTTTAAATTAAACTTGCTACCATCCTTCTTGATCCCTAATATATCAGTCTCTCTTTTAGGCGGAATAATTTGCTTTTTGATATAAATTTTATATTGGCGCTTAAGATTTTCAGGAATAAGAATTTCAATGTTTTCTCCTATCAGTTCTCCCGTTTTATAACCAAACAGTTCTTCGCACGCAGGATTTGTTGTTAAAATACGACCATCTTCATTAACAGCTATAATGCCTTCAAGGGAGGCTTCAAAAATATGCCGATACAAATCTTTATTGTGGGTGGTGCTATTCATTTATATAAAATATTTGGAAAATAATATGCTAGCTGTATTTAGAAAGGCTCAACAACCGGACGGGGAGGGAATGCCCAAAACATTCATTTCGGTGGGTTGAAGTTTAAAAATGGATATTTTATAATTTATTTTTTTAACACGTTTAAAATTATCGCTTTAGTGTCAAAAAATCAAGTTCCATCCCAAAAATTCAGTGACCCCATTTTGATAGGGAATCTTTTTTCTTATAAAATGTCTATTATATAAAGTGCTCCTTGATAACTATGTATATAACTTCTGTAAAGTTAATTTGGTTTCACATCATTTAATATGACATTGCTCATTTTTACTGATCTATATTATCCAATGTGGAAGAAAAATATTTATCAAAAGTTTAGAGATGAGTAGTTAGGTGCATATGCTCTGATTATTATAGGCCTTTTCCTTCTGTATCATATTTGTTATCAGATTATTTAATTGTGTTGGATTGGCTCTGGCAACGGTTAATCCAAAACCAGAACTCATAAATATCTATTGATGCTGAAATCACCCATCCAGAAATAGGTGGTCCTTATCGTTGCCGATTCTTGATGTGGACAGATACTGCAGGTACGGAAGAAGATTTTACTCATTAGTACTCTTTTGTGCCCGTATTTTAAGCATTCAGAGATAATACAAGGTGTTTATGCTTTACAGAGCGACCAGGATGGGCAACTTTTCTGTTATATTGGGTCTGAACCCAAAACTGTCATGAACAGACGGGATTGTATTTCCCCTCGCCTGGAACACAAAAGCATCGGGGAATTATATAGATTAAACTTCGTTATGTAATATATGTTACCAAAAAATACCTATATAATTTGTAAATTGGAATCAAACCTTAAAAAAAATAGTTTGAGTTATACTATACGTTTAGAGACTGTTTTATGCTTCCTTGAAATGTTGGATTAGCGGCCACCATTCTTTCTATTGTTTGGTGAAAGATACTTTGTTTGCTGTGTGAGCGGTTTATCCTAAAACAGAACTCATCAAAGTAGGATGGGATATGCCATTTATTTACTAACATGGTTCGGAATAGCCCTCAACCAAGATTTCAATTGCATTATAACGATATGTAGTTCCTTGAAGTTCTTGCCTTGGTCACTGAACTTCTGCTCAATATTGTACAACGCCTTCAAAGGTTCATGACCTTTCCATTTGTCAGTAACGATTTTTGCTGATGTGCTCTTCAAATATCGGGGTCAATGACTTTGCCGAATAATCATCGATGGATTTTACATAGACTCTTTTAATCTGGTGCTTTTCGCTCAGCTCAACGGCGATAACAGCTTTTTTCTTCTTGGAATCATAGCTTCTTCCCTGTTTTCCCTCTTCTTTTCCACCAACGGTAAATTCATCGACATGGATCAACTCTGACAAGGGATATCTTTGACTGCTCTTCATCGCCTTTCTGACTTTCTGCATAAAATACCAGGCTGTTCCCTGACGGATATCAAAACGTTTGCCCATCTGGATACTTGAAACGCTCTTACTGCTGGTGCTCATTTCAAAGACAACGCAGAAAGCCTTTTGCAGTCCGAACTTGACCTTGTGGAACAAGGTGTTTGCAGTGGAACTCTCTACGTGCTGGCAACCGTAGCACTGATATTTATGGCCAGCCTTTTCACAACCTTTTTGATGGCCGCATTTCATACAGGTAAAGCCATCCTGCCACTTTATCTTCGCTAGATATGCCTTGCAAGCATCATCATTTGGCAGTTCTTTTATAAAGTTTAGTATACTCTGCCCTTTAAAATCTTCCATAATAGCCGTTTTGTTGATACCAAATTACAGAACTTAAATGACTAACTAAAAAAATAGTCATGAAATATTACATTCGTACAACCTTAAAAAACACAACGTTTAAAGAAGCCATCGAGAAAACAACGGCAGCCTTAAAAGAAGAGGGTTTCGGGGTGTTGAAAGAAATAGACATTAAAGCAACTTTAAAAAAGAAACTGGACGCAGATTTTTACAACTATACCATTCTTGGTGCCTGCAACCCGAAGATGGCTTACGAAGCCCTGCAATCTGAAAATAAAATCGGAACCATGCTACCGTGCAATGTTATTGTACAGGAAAGGGAACCTGGCAAAGTTGAAGTTTCAGCTGTAGATCCAGCCGCTTCCATGATGGCAGTAGAGAATGATTCTTTGGCAGGTATCGCCAAAGGAGTTCAAATGAAATTGAAGAAAGTCATTAGTAGTATATAAGAAACATTATGGAAACTATAAGGTATTCTAAAATCTACAGGATTGTCCATTGAGCCGTAGCGATTACTTTCCTGCTTTTGCTGGTGACCATTTTTTTGAGGTTGACTTGGATGAACAAAGATTATATGGCAGATATAATATACGCTTATCTCAATAATACCGGGCAATCCCTACGTCGGGAGCAACTTATATTCCTAGCAAAACAAATAAGAAAGCCAATGTGGGACTGGCATATTTATTTGGGGTATGTATTGGTTGGCTTGTTCAGTTTGCGCTTCTTGCTTCCTTTTTTTGGAACTCTAAAATTTCAAAATCCGTTGGCAAAAAACCTATCCTTAAAACAAAAATTCCAGAAATGGACATACATCATATTTTATATAGGTGTGGTGGTATCCTTGGTTACAGGTCTTATAATTGTATAGGTTTATATGGTTAGTAAAAAGCATCCCCTCTTGGATGCTTTATTCTTATCTACTATTAAACAAGGCTTGGTAACATTAGTTACTCATCAGGATTATTTTACGAAGTAATTTTGCTGTAAATAATTTAAGAAATGAAAATGAGCAAAGTACTCGTATTCCTATATTTATTGCCCGTCCTATCTGTCGCACAACAAACAATACCCATTTCCAAGGCAGAAGTTCTCAATAAGGTGCAACAGCAAAACAATAACTTAAAAATTGGGGAGCAAGATGTCTTGGCCACAAAAGGCGATTATAACCAGACAAATGCGGTGTTTCTTCCAAACATAACTGCTTCTCATAGTGGAATGGCAACAACCAATCCGTTAATGTCTTTTGGATTCAAATTAAATCAGGAAATAGTTGCTCAAGCCGATTTTGATCCCAATAAGCTGAACAATCCTTCACAGATTGAAATTTTTACGACCAAACTGGAAATACAACAACCACTTATAAATGTTGACGGAATTTTTCAAAGAAAAGCTGCAAAAGCAAAATGGGAAGCAACCCAAATGCAGTTAACAAGAACTGGCGACTACCTTTCCCTAGAGACTGAAAAGGCCTATATGCAGTTGCAACTGGCCTATAAAAGTGTGGAAGTTTTGGAAACCGCCCTAAAAGCTGCCAATGAAAATTTTCGATTGGCAAACAATAGTCTTAAACAAGGCTATTTGCAGCAGAGCGATGTTTTGGCTGTACAAGTGCGCGTTACCGATGTAGAAAATCAATTACAGTATGCAAAAAGCAATGTTATAAATGCTTCGGAATATCTTGCGGTGCTTATGAATGAAAAAGTTTCGGGCATTTTGAAGCCTACAGATTCCCTTATGGTTTCCTTGAACGCAAATTCCGCTGAAAATCTATCCGATTCCAGAGCAGATATTCAAGCGATGGAATTAGCTGCGGAAGCTTACAAGCAAAATTATAAAGCCGATAAAATGACTTTTTTGCCCAGGTTGAACGCTTTTGGAAGCTATGAGCTTTATGACGATCAGATTTTTCAGGCAGATGCCAACGGATATTTATTTGGTGCAGCTTTGACTTGGAATATTTTTGAAGGTTCGAAACGCTTCGGAAAAACGCAAAGAAGCAAAGCCGAATTCAACAAAGCAAACTTTGAACTAGAGCAATACAAAGCTGAAAGCCAACTAGAGCTTAATAAAGCCAAACGTATGTTGCAAGACTCCAAAAATAATTTAAAACTCACTCAATTATCACTTGAGCAATCAGAAGAAGCGCTGCGTATTCGTACCAACAGGTTTAAGGAAGGTTTGGAAAAAACCACAGATCTTTTAACGGCCGAAACACAGTTTTCACAAAAACGACTGGAATATTACAACACTGTTTTTCAGCATAATTACGCCCTGGCATACCTTCAATTTTTAACTAAAAACTAATCAAAGATGAAATATATATCTACCCTTTTTCTAATTTCAGCAATACTCGGTTTTTCTGCGTGCAACAATTCTACCGAAGAAAAAAACATAGATAAAACCCCTGCAGTGCCGGTAACGGTTAGTTCTGTAGCTCTAGAGAACAACACCCCTTTTTTAACCGCAAGCGGAAAAATCGAAGCTGCGAACAGCACCACGCTTAGTACCCGAATGATGGGGTTTGTGGACAAAGTACATGTAAATGTAGGTCAAAAAGTTACAAAAGGACAATTATTGGTGAGCATCAACAATTCTGATCTTTCTGCCAAACAAGCGCAAACAAGTGCGGGAATCACCGAAGCACAGGCTGCTTTTAACAATGCAGAAAAGGATTATCAACGTTTCCAAAACTTATATGCAGACAACAGTGCGAGCCAAAAAGAACTGGATGACCAACGCGCGCGTTACGAAATGGCAAAAGCCAGATTGGAAGGTGCAAAACAGATGAAAAACGAAGTTCAATCTCAATTTGCGTATGTGAATCTTCGCGCTCCTTTTAACGGAACTATCACTAATAAATTCATTGAAGCCGGTGATATGGCAAACCCGGGAGAACCATTGGTTTCGGTTGAAGGCCCAGGCAATTTTGAAGTAACTGCTCCAGTTCCAGAAAGTGAAATTTCCAAAATAAAATCTGGAGCCGAAGTGGAAGTGATTGTAAAATCTTCAGATGAAATACTTCCCGGAAAAGTTACCGAAGTGAGTACTTCAGCCAAAAACACTGGAGGCCAATATTTGGTAAAAGTTGTGTTGGACAAGACAGATGCAAACATTCTTTCTGGAATGTACGCCACCGTTCAATTTCCAATAGAAAAGAAAACAGGTGCCACCATAGTTTTAGTTCCCAAGGAAGCTTTGGTAATTCGTGGACAACTCACCGGAATTTATACGGTAAGCCAAAGCAACACCGCACTACTTCGCTGGGTGAGATTGGGCCGGACATTTGGTGATAACGTAGAAGTACTTTCTGGTTTGGCCGCAGATGAAAACTATATTATTTCTTCGGAAGGAAAACTTTTCAACGGAGCAAAAATAACCATTAAACAATAATAATGAAGGACGGATTAGCAGGCAAAATTGCCAAGTTATTTATAAGCTCAAAACTTACGGTGCTATTGATGATCGTTTTTATGGTTATTGGTGTGTACAGCTCGTTTTTGATACCGCGAGAGGAAGAACCACAAATTGATGTGGCTATGGCCGACATTTTTGTAGGCTATCCCGGTGCATCCCCCACTGAAGTAGAATCGAGGATTGTGAAACCTTTGGAGAAACTGGTTTCCAATATTCCCGGGGTGGAATATGTGTACTCTACTTCTTCCAAAGAGGGAGCTATGGTAATTGTTCAATTTTACGTGGGCGAAGATATTGAGCGTTCTTTTGTGAAACTCTACAACGAGATGAACAAGAATATGGACCAAATGCCTGCTGGAGCTACCATGCCACTTATAAAACCACGCGCAATCGATGATGTACCAATGCTTGGCATAACACTTTGGAGCGAGACCTATGACGATTTTAAACTGAAACAGTTAGCAGACGAGCTTACCCAAGAAATTGAAAAAGTAAATCAAGTTTCTGTCACCCATAAAATTGGTGGAAGAAATAGGCAGTTACGAGTAGTTTTGGATAAAGATAAATTGGCTGCAAGCGGACTGGACTTTTTGAGCGTTGCCGAAATGATAAAGGCTAACAATCAGCAAATGAGTTCTGGTAGTTTTGATAAGGGTGATACCGAGTTTTTGGTAACTACTGGCAATTTTCTAAAGTCTGCTGCAGATGTAGAAAATATAGTAGTTGGAATTCAGCAGAACCAACCTATTTATTTAAAGCAAGTTGCAAGCATTGTTGACGGCCCCGAAATTTCGAGCAATTATGTTTCCTTTGGATTTGGAGGCGCTAGTGAAAATACAACCAAATATGCTTCAGAATATCCTGCGGTAACTATTTCCGTAGCAAAAAGAAAAGGTGCAGACGCAATGAAAATTGCCGATGTTATTATCGATAAAATCGACCATTTACGTACCAACCTAATTCCTGATGACGTTCACGTGGAAGTTACAAGGAACTATGGGGAAACGGCGTCCCAGAAAGTTTCGGAACTTTTGATGCACCTTATTGGTGCCATCATTGCCGTAACTTTGGTTGTTATGCTGGCCATGGGCTGGCGTGGGGGTTTGGTGGTTTTCCTTTCGGTTCCCATTACCTTTGCATTGACGCTTTTAAGTTACTATTTGCTTGATTATACGCTAAACAGAATTACACTTTTTGCCCTGGTATTTGTTACAGGTATTGTGGTGGACGACTCCATAATTATAGCCGAAAATATGCACCGGCATTTCAAGCTGAAACGCTTGCCGTTTAAGCAAGCCGCTATTTACGCAATAAATGAAGTAGGAAATCCAACAATTTTGGCAACTTTTACCGTAATCGCTTCGGTATTGCCAATGGCATTTGTGTCTGGGTTAATGGGGCCTTATATGTCACCAATGCCAATTGGAGCTTCCATTGCGATGATACTATCTTTATTTGTGGCATTGACGATCACTCCATATTTGGGCTATATTTTCCTAAGGGAAAAGCAGAAGAAAGGAAAAGCTCCAAAACCAGAGAAACCTTTGGAAGAAACTTTTATTTACAGGATTTATTCAAAGCTGGAAACGCCCTTGATCGAAAACAAAAAGACACGATTCTGGTTTTTGGGAATTACCGTTGTAATGCTTTTAGTTTCTGTATTGATGTTCTTCACAAAATCGGTTGCCGTAAAAATGCTTCCTTTCGATAATAAAAACGAAATGCAGGTAGTGATTGATATGCCCGAAGGAACAACTTTGGAACGCACCGCAGTGGTTGCCCGTGAAATAGGACAATACCTTTCTACACAAGCGCTCGTGGTTAATTATCAAAATTACGTAGGCACTTCGGCGCCTATAACTTTTAACGGTTTGGTGCGCCACTACGACCTTAGGGGTGGTAGCAACATGGCGGATATTCAAGTGAATTTGATTGGTAAAGATGAGCGTAGCGAGCAAAGCCACGATATTGCAAAACAAATGCGTCCGCATATTCAAAAAATTGGGGAGAAATTTGGTGCAAATGTTAAGTTAGTGGAAGTTCCGCCCGGACCACCAGTATTATCAACGATTGTTGCTGAAATTTATGGACCAGATTATGACCAGCAGATAGCAGTTGCAAAACAAGTTGAGAATATCTTGAACGAAACCCAAGATGTAGTGGATGTGGATTGGATGGTGGAAGCCGACCAAAAGGAATATCAATTTGTAATAGACAAAGAAAAGGCGATGCGTTATGGCGTGGCTCCACAGCAAATTGTTTATACAATGAACATGGCGCTATCGGATAGGCCGGTAACCAATCTTTATGATGAAAACGTTACCAATCAAGTTGGTATATTATTGGCCTTGGATGAAAAGGAAAAATCCACGATCCAGGATATTTCACAGTTAAGAATCGCATCCAAGCAGGGCAATATGGTTTCTGTGGGCGATTTGGTAACTATTAATGAAAGCACCCGCGCAAAAAGCATTTATCGCAAAAATCAAAAGAGGGTGGTTTATGTCTTGGCAGATATGGCTGGAGAGTTGGAGAGCCCTGTATATGCCATTTTGGGAATGACAGATAAGCTAAACAGCATAGAGCTTCCCTCTGGATACAATATGAACGAACTCTATCTGGAACAACCCAAATTTGAAGACGATTTCACAGTGAAATGGGATGGAGAATGGCAAATTACTTTGGAAGTATTCCGAGATTTAGGAATTGCTTTCTTGGGAGTAATCATTATCATCTACATTTTAATTGTAGGTTGGTTCCAAAATTTTAAAGCGCCAATAGTGATGATGGTAGCTATACCATTATCATTGATAGGAATCGTGCTTGGACATTGGGTGTTGGATGCCTTCTTCACTGCAACTTCATTTATTGGGATGATTGCATTGGCAGGAATTATGGTGCGAAACTCGGTGCTTTTAATTGATTTTGTAAACCTTCGTACTGCAGATGGAATACCCTTAAAACAAGCCGTAATTGAGGCAGGAGCTGTGCGAACCACCCCTATTCTATTAACCGCGGGAACTGTTGTTATTGGTGCATTTGTGATTATTTTTGATCCAATTTTTCAAGGACTGGCCATTTCATTAATGGGTGGAACCATTGTTTCTACTGTGCTAACACTACTTGTGGTGCCCCTTGTTTATTATATGATCGAACGTAAAAACTTTAAGGAGTAATCAAGAGATATCAGATATGAGAAGTGAGAAAAAATGGCATTAATCAATAAATATTAAACCAATGAAACTATTAATTGTAACCTTTGTGAAAGAATTTCAGAAAGATGTGCTGCAACTTTTAAAAAAAGCCAATATTCATAACTATAGCGGCTCTGATATTGAAGGCTTTAAAAATGCCTCCCCTTTTATGATGAATTCCAGTTGGTTTCCCTCGGAAAAAGGCGGAGAAGACAGTATTATGTTTTTTTCGTTTACGGAAGAAAGAGAAATAGACGATTTTTTTAAGCTGGTTGTGGAATATAATAAAAAGGTGAACACCAACAACCCAATTCATGCAATTGTGGTCCCAATAGAACGAAGTATTTAAGTCCCCTCCCAACCTCCCAAGGGTAGGAGTTGGGGAAGACAGATTAATATGTATAACATTAAAATTTTATAATTATGATCAATAGATATATAAGGGCAATTGCCGGAACTTTCATTTTAATTAGTCTCATTTTGGCTGTTTATGTAAATATTAACTGGCTATGGTTCACGGCCTTTGTAGGTGCAAACCTTTTACAATCATCGCTTACCAGATGGTGTTTAATGGAAAAAATACTCAAAAAACTAGGTATCAAGGATGAAGGGGATAGCTGCTGTACCTAACTGGTTTATTTTAAGAATCCTGTTCCTCAAAATATTGAGAATAGGGTTCTTATCTAAGAAATTTTCGCTCTAATTGACGGATACATGTGACAAAAAGCATATTGAAAACAAGCCCTTGGTGGTTATATTATCCCGTAAAAAATGTATTTTTCATTATTGTTTCTTTAATAATGTTTACCAAGCCTATGTGGCCAGTGGTAGATTATGCTATAAATTATAAAACTGTCCTTTTCTGAAAATTCTCACGAATATTTAGGAGGAGCATTCTATTTAAACTATCAAAACCATATTAAATGAAAGCATTTATAAGTAGGTTTCCTTCAAGACGTGCATCTTGTTATTGCTTTCAAAAGAGCTTTCCCTTTTGGTGGAGAACTGAATTTTTCCGACGAAAAATTCTATGTGAATACCGATGTGATTTATCGAAAAGTCGATAATTACAAGGCTGGTGGCAATAAGGAAATGAAATTTTCACAATTTGCGAAATATAATTTATCCATCAATTCTGGTTATAAAGTGGCTGCTGAAAAATCCATTTCTGCTACCTTAATATCCGATAAGGTTGGGAAACTATAGATAATCCACAACCAAAAGTGGTTATTGCTGGGAGCGGAATGGTTGCCGGCGAAAGGGCATAACCTATTTAAAACAGATGATACACAAGGCCAATACTACGGTTATATTGGTAGGCCATCAAGCTGAAGGAACTCATGGAAGACATCTTCTGGAAGGCGCGCACGAACTAAAATTCTTCGGAAAATATTATCCTGTAAAAGCAGGTATTCATCATATAGAAAGTTTCTCGGCGCATGCAGATTAGCAAGGCCTTTTAAATTGGACAAGCAAAACTAAAAATATCCCTGAGGAAACATTTTTGATACATGGAGGACCCACGGGGCAAGGCGCTTTTCGCTTAAATTTAAAGGAAACCTATAATTGGAATATCAGTATTTCCAAAGCTTAATAGTATAAGGGAGGTTCTAATTTTAAATTTTTTAGGTATCCATAATATGAGGAATATATCATACAAAGTCCCACATTTGATAGTTCGAAAAGTCAGGAGTGACAAGGGGTACAAGATTTAAAATGCGATCCAACATCCCAACCTATAAAAGCACCCTTATGCAAATGGGGACCTTTTTTGTTTTTAATTACTTCTATAATCAACATTAGGTAACCACAGCATTAATCATATAATATACAGTCTACAAAACACAGATAATCTAAAATATAATTTCGTCATACCTTCATTTTAATTAACTTTACCGTGTACTCCCCACAAAACTTACTCCCCCAAACATTAATAATACATAATTTATGGAGCAAACAGAACCATTGATTCAGGAGCCAAGAATAAAGAATAGGCACACCGACGATTTAATAGATCATTATTGGGGCAGTATTAATTATGTAACGAGCCTTATTAAAGCTTCCGAATTAAAGGCTGGTCTTATTCTGACCTTTTATGGGATCTTATTAAATTTTATTTATCAAAGTTGGGGCGTGCTTATACTGGAGGTTTCCAACGATTTGTTATTTTATATTCTTGTTGGTTTTTGGTTTTGCTGTACAGCCGCCTCTATTTTTTATAGCGTGAGATGTTTTATGCCAAAAATAGAAGGAAATTACGATAAGAATATTTTCTTTTTTGGAGATGTGATCTCTAAGTTTGGAAATATCAAGCAGTTCGCTAAAACATTTTATACAGTGAGCCTTGATGAGGATCAGCTTTTTGAACAATTAGGAGAACAAATTTATATTATATCAAAAATTGCTGCCTGGAAATTCAGAAATGTAAAAAGAGCCATCCTATTGTTGGCATTAGGACTTTTCTTGTTGCTCGTGGTTGCAGTATATTATATCCTTGTAACCATATGATTAAGGCTTAAAGACAGGAATATCAGCGGCTAATTTAAAACACAGCTAACTAAATTAATTACAATGAAAAATGAATTAAAACACTGGTCTAAAGAGGAATTAAAGATCTATATCCTATTAATGTGTGCCAAGGCAGATTCCATTGAATCTATTGAAGAAATCGATCTTATAAAATCCAAGATCGATACAGGATCTTTTGAGAGGATATATAAAGAATTTTGTTGTGATGATGAAGACCATTGTCTGGAAAAAATTCAATTTGCCATAGCAAAACACGAATATTCAAATAGAGAGCTCGAAAGCATCAAAAAAGAAATACATGAAGTCTTCCTATCCGATAAAAATTTCAATATGAAAGAACGCAATTTGGATAGATTGCTTGATAGCATGCTTTATTAAACAGCCTGGGTACAGGCATAGGAGGTATTTATTGGAAGAAGAGTTTTTCAATTAATACCTAGGGTTTCAAGCTTTTCTCTTTGCACAATACAAGCAACGGGGAACAATCCCTCCGAGATTTAAAAACGGCTCTTATTTAGATTGTACAAGGAAATTAATATGGAAGAAAAATTCAAACTCTTAATTTTCGCTTTTAGATGGTTTTCATTTCGATACATGGAATTTAAGTGAAATCATTCTTGCGATCAGGAATTATCCTATTCAGCAAAATGGAATTTTATCTTAGGCAATATTAAAACATTAAAAAGAACGTTATATGTTTTGCAATACTATTAGAATCAATAATTTATATAATTTAACAGCCATTATTCTTAGTAAAACTAAAATAAATCCTTCTCACTTGGTAGAAAAGACTTAACTTGAATACTTATTTTCATGCGACATTTTATTTGGAAAACCCATGCGGAAATTTAATTTTAAAATCCTAATTATTGTTGCTCTTAGTGCATTTGCCATGAGTTGTAATAAAACTGCTACTGTAAAAACATTGCCGGACCCTGTTATTGAGAAAACTGTTAAAAAAAGTGAGTTAGAGAAAGAAATAGACATAAAGAGATCCTATTGCTTTAGAAATGAAACCCGGTTCAAGGAAAATTCCGAAGATGTTGACATTCTCGAATTAAAATTGGATGTTATTGGGAACTCGGTATCAGGAATTTATAATTGGTTGCCCAAATTTAAGGATCGAAGGGAAGGAACAATAACTGGACTAATTGAAGATGACATAATCCAGGGAAAATACAAATTCACTCAAGAAGGAAAAACAGCCACCGTTCCTATAGTAATTCAATTAAACGAAGATTCCGTTATTATTTCAGAAGACGCAAATGGCATTGGAATTGGTGGCACAATCAATAGAACCAACTGCTCACTCTAAACCCTCACCGCGGGTTTAATTATTCGAGGCTTGCCCCGAGGTTCTTGATTTGCAGAAAAATTTAATTTATAACAAGTACAATTCCAGAAAAGAAGAGCAATACCAATAATACTTTTTTAAAGTAGAATTCATTTATTTTTGAGTACACCAATTTCCCCATGTACTGCGCCAAAAGAAATACCGGGAAGATAATCAAAGCTACTTTCCAATGAGCCAAGGTTAAAATTCCACTCACACTTAGCATGGGAATTCGCACTAAGGTAATCAAGCCCATAATCCCTATCATCGTGGCTCGAAAGGTTTTAACATCCATCGCCATATTCTTTACAGATATTACATATAAGGGCCCACCAGTAGAAAACACTCCTGAAAAAAAACCTCCTAGAACCCCTAAGCTCATAACCAATTTTCTCCCTGCTTGAAAATCGGCTTTTATTAAAGAAACATACATAACATATAGGATTATAAAGATGCCCAAGGCTTTCTTGAGAAGGATAGGATTGGTGAAAGCAAGAACTAAAATTCCTATTACAACTCCCGTTATAGTTGGAATTGCCAGTCTAGATAAAATAGAGAAGTCTATGTTTTTCCATTCCTTGTTTATAAGGAAAAAACTTGAAAAAATATAGAATATGGAAATATAGGCAATAGCATCTGGAAGGGCAGCACTAAGCAATAATATGGGGAGGGCAATTAAAGAGCCCGCAAAACCTATAACAGTTTGTACAAAAAAGCCAAAAAAAATAGCTATTGCAACAATAAGATAGAGACCTATTTCCATAACAACCACATAATTTAAAACAAAATTACGTGGTCAACTATCAATTAAGAAACTTAAAAATTGGTATAACTAATATAATACCAATTAATAAATGTATTTTTAATCAATAAAGCATTTATTCCATGTTAGACATTATAGACCAAAAAATAATAGCGGTATTGCAACTAAATTCCAGGGCATCGTTTGTTGAAATTGGAAAACAAATTCCCCTTTCAGCTTCTTCTGTAAGGGAGCGTATTCAAAAATTGGAAGAGTTAGAAATCATAATGGGCTACAGTTTAAAATTGGATCATGCTAAAATGGGATATGGCTTACAGGTCTTTATTATGATAAAATTATTTAGTGGGAAATTAAAAAGTTTCATGGAAGCTATAGATTCTTTTCCCGAGATCAAAAGGGCTTCAAGAATAACTGGTTCCCATAATATACATATGAAGGTAGTTTTAAAAGATCAATTACATCTTCAACAATTTATAGACAAGCTTATAAATTATGGGGAACCCACTACACATTTAATACTTTCAGAGTTAAAATAGTCTTTATTTTTGCCTTTTATCGATTAATCATTTCCCTTCATAGAACAGCCAAGTTTTTCTTGTGAATTTCTGTTTTTAAATTCTACTTTTACGATCCCACATACTACTTACCATAATCTTAACTGCTTCTAAATGCAGGTATTGGCATAATTTAATTTTTGATTAGAATTGAAGTTATGAATACTATTTTAGAACCAGCAGTTACTACAAATCAACTTGCATACATAACTGCAGTTAAAGTGCATGTAGATGAGCTATATGAAAGCCAAGAAATCTTTGGGCTATCACTGGAAACTTTGGAACTTACCAGAAGATTTTATAATTTATACACCCCCATGGAAAAAGTAGAAGAAGTGGCTCCTTTTGCATTAAACCAACTATTAGCTATTACTCAACACCTGGAACGGAACCTTGTTCAGGAATCCAGGTAAGTTTTATTTTTCAGTCTTAAGCTGAATTTTAAGCAGTTAGCAATAGCTGCTTTTTTATTTTCTATTTTTGCTCAAAAAAACCTTGTTATAAATATAAAGTACATTATATTTGCACCGCGAAATCGGTCGCGTAGCTCAGCTGGATAGAGCACCTGCCTTCTAAGCAGGCGGTCCCAGGTTCGAATCCTGGCGCGATCACTTCCAAATAAGAAGCCCTTGTAAAACAAGGGTTTTTTTTATTTTAGACCAATTTTATTTCCTGTATAAAAATCTCCATTAGATCGATGCTTTTATTGCGACACCTAGAAAGCCAACTTAAGCCTTGAAATATCCCCAATTTTAAGTTGGAAGAAATAGTCACTCTCTTAAATAAATGTCAAAGTATGCCTATTAACCTAATAAGCTTCGATTAATTTCTAAATTTAAGCATCTAATTTTTATCATATTCCGTGTAAACCCTTATAAATAAAAGGTTTTTGAATATTTCATCAATTAAAATATTCTAATTTATGGTTTCAGACTTAACCGAAATATCAGAATTATCAGAAAAATCGATTAAGCTAATATTAACAATAGTTGAAAACGAAATTGAAATTAATGCCACGCTCCCGGGAGGAGGCGTTTTGCATATAGAGAAAGAACTTCCCTATTTAATTATTTATAGAAAGGTCCCAAATGATCCAGAAACTTATAGAATGGTCATTAGTGAGTCTTCGTATTTAATAATTGGCAACGAAGATTTTAATGGCTATCAAAAATTGTTATTGGAGCTATCCAATTTGTTATCCACAAAATTCAAGTCTTATTTATTATTAGAGCTCTACGCCGGAGTACAAAAGAGTTCAAGTTTTGTTTTGAAAGGACCAGAAAAAAAACTGCCCACTACCCTTAAAGTGCTAAAAGAAGAATTAGATGCCATAAACACACTTTTTTCTGGACTTTATTTAAAAACTGAAATTAAAGATACTCCTCATAGACAGGCAGCGGGACAAAAAGAGCTTTTAAGTATTGAAGAAGCCAAACAATCTGGAGCGTTGTTATTGGGTATGGAAATCCCGCCAATCTATCGGGATGAAACTTTTAAAACCTATCCTGTCTTCTTCAGGAATTTTAGGGATTTTATCAATAGGGCGATGCATACAGCAATTTTCGATTATATCCGGGTGCAAACATCATGTGGAGTAGCTAGTATTAATGTACTTGGCAGAAAATATTTAAAAGATAAAGTGTTCGAGATCGATAAAAAACTTGCAGAAATAGAAACCTCCTATCAATTTTTATGGCTGGTTTCCCCTGTAAACATTAATGAAATCAAGAAAACATTTCTTGAAAGTAAGTACGAGAAACTATTGGATTATCATTACCGATTGCTCCCGATAGATCCCGATGTACTTAAACGGAAACTGTACAATCTTAAGATCGAGGATATAGACGATCCAGCAATGTCTTATCTCTTTAGGGAAAAAAGAGAAGAACTAGATCAGCAAATTAACATGTTGAGCGAGCGTGGCACCAAGAATTTCTTATATGACAGTTTGAGGCTATACCAAGGAATAGATCCTCACTTATGCAGCGAGGCAAAACAAATTCTTGAAGAAATACCAGAGGAGGTAGAAAATACTATCCCCAATACATTATTGGATAGTAAAGCATTTAGCAGTCTTGCAAGAAAGGAATTTGATTTTTTTAGAAATCAGGATGAAAATTTTAAATGCAAGGTACACATCCGCAAGGATGTGAACATCATGATGGTCTCTCAAGGGGAACTCTATATTCCAGAAGATTATAAATTAAGTGAGGTCGATGCCAAAGGACTTATTCAGCATGAAGTTGGAACCCATGTGCTCACCTATCATAACGGTTTGCAACAGCCTTTAAAACAATTAAGTATTGGACTCGCAGATTATGATCCATTGCAAGAAGGTCTGGCTGTAATGTCAGAATATCTTGTAAATGCACTTACTCCAAACCGGTTTAGAACACTTGCAGGAAGGGTAATTGCAGGAGAAGCTGTTAAAGAAGGAGCGGGTTTTCAGGAAATTTTTAGGTTGTTAACGGCTACTTATAATTTTTCCCCGGAAAGAGCTTTTAACATCACTTCCAGGATTATGCAGGGCGGTGGTTTTTTAAAAGATATTATTTACTTAAAAGGATTGGTGGACCTTAGAAAATATCTCCAGGAAGGTGGAGATTATGAACCTTTGCTAACTGGAAAGTTCGCTTTAAAGCATACTCAAATTATAGCAGAGTTAACAGAACGAAATGTACTTAAAAAAGGAGCATTACGTCCAAGTTACCTATTAAATGAAGAATCAACTAAAAGAATCAAATTAATCAGGGATGGGTTACCCATCTCACAAATGATAACCAAATGAAAATATGTTTTGTAGTAAATGGTATAGATACAGAAACTTGTGGCACCACAGTTTATATTATGTTTGAAGCTTTAAAAAGAAAGCATGAAGTGCATATGATGGGGGTTGGGGATTTTAACTTTAAACATGATGAAACCATAAGCATCAATAGTGTGTCCATATCCAAAAATGGAGATCCAAAGACCCCGGAAGAATATTTGGAATTGTTGCAAAGTGATAAGGCTAAAAAGAAGACGATTTTGGCAAACGATCTGGATGTGCTGTTTATAAGGAACAATCCTACGGAAGAAGGTGGTTCCAGACAATGGGCAGAACAAGCGGGAGTTGCTTTTGGAAGAATGATCCAGCAAGAAGGCGTGTTGGTTTTAAATGATGCCTATGCCCTATCCAATGCATTTATTGATAAACTTTATTTTGAAGAGCTTCCCAGCAGTATTAAACCAGCTTCAATAATTACCAGAAAAAAGGAAGATATTATAAACTTTTTTGAAACTCATAAAAAGAAAATGGTTTTAAAGCCTTTGGAAGGTTCTGGAGGCCGGGATGTGTATTTGATAGATAAAAACGAAAAAAACTTAAATCAGATTATAGAAAACATCACCCAGCAGGGTTACGTGATCGCTCAAGAATTTCTTCCCGCAGTTAAGGATGGTGATGTCCGTGTTTTGCTCATGAACGGTCGGGTAATGGAAAAAGATGGGACTTACGGTATAATTCGTCGGGTTGCCGGCGAAGGGGAATTTAGAAGCAATTTTTCTCAAGGAGCCTCTGCAGATAGCAGTCCACTTACTGATGCTATGAAAAAGATCATAGATATCACCGCTCCAAAACTAATTAGGGATGGTTTGTTTTTTGTTGGCTTGGATATAGTAAAAGATAAATTAATCGAGATCAATGTATTAAGCCCGGGAGGTTTGGACCATTTTAAAGATATAGGTTTGCCAGATTTTAGTGACGTAATCGTAAAATCTATCGAGAAAAAAGTGGAGTATAAAAGATTATATGGTAATTCGATTTCCAACAGGGAATTAGCGACCATGGCATAATTAAATTTTGAAATATGGAAAATAGTTCCAGAATAATAGGAAAATATTCAAGCGAAAAAAAAGGCCCACTATTATTTATAACTGCCGGGGTTCATGGAAATGAACCTTCCGGGGTCGAGGCCTTAAAAAGGGTATTTAAAGCCTTGGATCATTCCAAACCTACCATAAACGGGTGTATAGTTGGAGTCCTTGGAAATGAAGCTGCTCTAGCGAAAAATGTGCGATATATAGATGAAGACCTAAATAGAACCTGGACAGAAGTAAATATCAGTGAACAAAAACAAGAAACAAATGAGCAGAAGGAAATGTTCGAAATCATCGAGATTTTGGAACAATTTCCAGAATCCGATTTTTCCAAACGCTATTTTATGGATTGTCATACAACCTCTTCAGATAGTTTGCCCTATGTTTCTGTGCAATTAGTAAATGACAATAATGAATGGGCACATAATTTCCCTACCTATATTGTCCAGGGATTTAGCGACATAGTTTATGGGGCGATAGATCATTATTTTAGTCGAATCGGCTTAACTGGTTTTACTTTTGAAGCCGGACAACATACCAGTAAAACGTCTGTGGAAAACCATGAAGGAATAATTTGGCTGGCCCTTAAAGAGGCTTGTAATTTGGACCTTTCGCAAATACCCGAATATCCCTTATGTGTAGAAAAATTTTCAGTTAAAAATGCACCAGATCAAAAAACCTTTAAAATTATTTATAGACACGGACTTCAAGAAAATGATGCCTTCGAAATGAAATCTGGATTCAAAAATTTTCAGAAAATTTATGAAGGGGATCTATTGGCCATACAAAATGGCAAAGAAATAAAGAGTGAATGGGATGCACGAATCTTTATGCCGCTTTACCAATCCCAAGGAAATGATGGCTTTTTTGTAATTGAGGAAGTAAAGTGAAAATGGTTTCATCTAAAAAAAACAATGCTTATCCGTTTACACACCTAAAAATTGGTTTTGCCTCCCTGAGCGGAGTCGAAGGGTTAAACAAAGACGTCTCGACTGCGCTCGACGTGACATTTTTAGTTCCATTACGACTTTTAGGCATATTAGCGGATATACAAAAAAAACATAAAGACTAGTAATTTCAGTACCCTGAAAAGCAATAAGATTTTTAATCAATTTAAAAATTCAATACACACCGGGGTCTTGATTGCCAGACTTTTTCCTGTTTGGGTTAATTTACCAGTTTCGGAATCAATTTTGAAACTTACTAAATTGTTGGAATCCTGATTGGCTACATATAAAAAAGCTCCATCGGGAGAGATGGCGAAATTTCTTGGAGTAGCCCCTTGGGTATCGGTAAATCCAATATTCTCCAAGCTACCAATTTTTTGGTCTATTTGAAAAGTTCCAATACTATTATGCCCCCTGTTAGATACATATAGAAATTTACCCGAGGGATGTACATGTATATCTGCTGCTGAATTTTCTCCTGCAAAGTCTTCGGGTAAGGAAGAAATATCTTCCAGATGGGTTAGCTTTCCGTTTTTCCCTATTTTAAATGTACTTATACTTCCGTTTAGCTCATTGATGGTGTAGGCGTGATCATTCGTATTGGAAAATGCGAAGTGTCTTGGTCCAGATCCTTCAGCAAGTTGAATAAAAGAGGTTTCGTTTGGTTTTAATGAGCTTGAATCGGGATCCAAATCAAAGATCCAAATACGATCATTACCAAGATCTGTGATATAAGCAAATTTATTGTTTGATGATATATTCACCGAATGTGGATTGGATTTTTTAGGATTTTCAAGAATGATCTTCTGCAGCTTTTTTAGACTTCCATCAGCATTTTTTTTGTACATCACCACTACGCCCCCTACATAATTGGCAACAAATACAAAGCGGCCAGTTTGATCTTCAGCAATATAACAAGGTGCAAAACTTTCTGTAGAAATACTTCCTGTTTCCTCCAGGCTGTGATCTTTATTAATTTTATAAGAATAGACTAACCCCGCCGTTCCATCGTCCGGGCCAAGCTCACTTACCGCATAAAGATATTTGTTGTCACCAGAGGTTTTTACAAAGGAAGGATTAACCACCCTGGCCACGGTTTTACCCATCTCCAAAGCGCCAGTTTTTGGATTTTGATAAACAGAATAAATACCCTCTGCCTGACCATTTACGTGGCCTTCTTTTTTAGTATATGTGCCTATATAAATTGGATTCAATGTGGAGGCGGTAGAAATAGCAACTTCAGCTTTTTGCTTGTCTTTTGATTCATTCTTACAGGAGCACACACAAAATAGAATACATAAACTGTTTAAAAAATTTCTTTTCATTTTAAAGGGGTCTTTTATAATTAAGTTGATGAGATAAATTTAGAAAGCCTACAACCATTTCTTCCTTTTAAAATATAGGATCATCCCCAGAAAAACCAAGATCATAAGGCCCCAAAGCACGAAATAGCTGTATTTCCATCGTAACTCCGGCATATACTCGAAATTCATTCCGTAGATACCAGCCATAAAAGTCAAGGGAATAAAGATAGAAGCCATAATTGTCAATACTTTCATCACTTCGTTCATTTTATTGCTAAGGGTCGTCATATACATGTCCATCAAACCCCAGGTCATTTCCCTATAGATCTCAATGTTCTCTGAAACCTGAATAATATGATCGTATAGATCCCGAATATAATTCAGCGTTTTATCCTGAATAAGCGTGGTATCCATTTTCTCCAGCCTACTTATTACTTCCCTTAATGGAAATACTGCCCTACGAATACGAAGAACGGTTCTTTTTAATTCCTGAATTTCAAAGGTAATGTCATCACTTGGTTGGGTGGTGAACAATTGCTCCTCCAAGGCCTCTATTCTATCACTTATTTCTTCTATAACAATAAAATAGTTATCTATGATCGCATCTAAAAGTGCAAACACCAGATAATCTGGCCCATTATTTCTTAAACGCCCTTTCGGGTTTTTAAGCCGTTCCCGAACTCCATTAAATACATCCCCATCTGCTTCTTGAAATGTAAGCACATAATCTTGTCCAATTACAATACTGATATGCTCATGCTCCAAAATGCCATTTTCCTTATGGTACAGCATTTTTGCAACTAAAAACAAGTAATCCTGATACTCATCTATTTTTGGCCGCTGGTTGGTGTTAACGATATCTTCAATAATCAATGGATGTAGTTTATAATACTTCCCCAGCTTTTCAATTTCGGCAGTATTACTTAGACCATCTACATCTATCCACGTGATATTCTCCTTATTTTCAAATTTAAAAGCAGGCGCTACATTATCGAAAATAAACCGCTCGTAGTTTACTTTATTATAATCTGTAACCTCCAATTTAATTTCTGCAGACTCCTTTCTTCCTACATAAGCAACGGTTCCCGGGGCTTTATTAAGGGCATTGGTGGATTTTGGTCTGCGCTGTAGGTGCCTGTGTCGTTTAGCCATAAATTGAATGTTTGCATAAAAATAGCAAAGTTTTTTATTTATTGGGGCACCGCCACTTTTTGGACCAAGTTTTAGGCTCCGTCTTCGGAATATTTAAACCTATCTCCTATTTTTGCTGAATGGAAGAAAAGCAACTTTTTGGTACATTAAAAGAATATTTTGGGTTCGACAGCTTTCGTCCCCTTCAAAAAAAAATTATAGATGCCGTTTTTCAAGGGAAGGATAATGTGGTGATCATGCCCACAGGGGGCGGGAAATCTATTTGTTATCAGTTGCCGGGCATCCTCTTGCCAAATATCACCCTTGTAATCTCTCCCTTGATCGCTTTAATGAAAGATCAGGTAGATGGTCTTAAAGTGAACGGAATTCCCGCAGCTTACCTAAATAGCAGTCAGTCTGAAACAGAACAGGAGGATATTATTGCCAGCGTTGAAAAAAACGAACTAAAATTATTGTACGTTGCTCCAGAAAGTTTGCAATTTGTAGATCGGTTTCTAACTGATGGAAAGGTGAGTCTGATCGCCATAGATGAAGCACACTGCATCTCTAGTTGGGGGCACGACTTTAGGCCTGCTTATACCCAACTTGGATATTTAAAAAAGCGCTTCCCCTCTACTCCTGTTATTGCCTTGACCGCCACCGCAGATAAAGCAACAAGAAAGGATATTTGCCAACAGTTGAATATCCCAAATGCAAAAATACATGTAGCCTCTTTTGATAGAAAAAATCTTTCGCTGGAAGTGCGCCCAGGAACGAAACGGCTGGAACAGATCCTTCATTTTACCGAAGGGCGAAAAAATGAAAGTGGGATAATTTATTGTTTGAGTCGAAAAAATACCAGAGACGTTGCCGCTAAATTAAAAGCGAATGGCATAAAAGCCGAAGCCTATCATGCAGGTCTAAACCATTTAGAACGAAGTAGGATTCAGGAGGATTTTATTAATGACATCCAACAAGTTATTTGCGCCACCATTGCCTTTGGGATGGGGATCGATAAATCGAATATCCGCTGGGTGATCCATTATAATATGCCTAAAAACCTAGAGGGCTATTATCAGGAAATCGGTCGTGCTGGGCGGGACGGACTGCCGTCTGAAACCATGCTTTTTCATAGCTATGCAGATGTGATCCAGCTTCAAAAATTTGCAGCAAACGCCAAAAATGAAGCTGTACAAATGGCCAAGTTGGACAGAATGAAGCAATATTCTGAAGCGCTCACCTGTAGAAGAAAAATTTTGCTGAGCTATTTTGGGGAACTAAAAAAGGAAGATTGTGGCAATTGTGATATTTGTAGGAACCCTCCACAATTCATGGATGGGACGCTCATAGCGCAAAAGGCCCTTTCCTGCATTTACCGCCTAAAAGGAAAGGAACCTATAACTGTTTTAATAGATGTGCTTAGAGGCGCGCAAAATGAGGCAGTATTAGGAAAAGGATACCAAGAGTTAACAACCTACGGAATTGGTAAGGATATTTCCTGGAGGGATTGGCAACTTTATATCATTCAGCTTATCAACCTTGGGTACGTGGAGATTGCTTTTCATCTTCATAATCATCTTCAGTTAACCCCGATGGCCAAAGATATTTTGTTCAAGGGCGCAAAATTGGAGTTGGCAAAAAACCTGGATCAAAAAGAAATTCAGGAAGAAAGAGCCAAAGCAATAAAAACCAAGGATGAGA
The DNA here is from genome assembly GCF_007827275.1 of Gillisia sp. Hel_I_86. NCBI lineage: Bacteria > Pseudomonadati > Bacteroidota > Flavobacteriia > Flavobacteriales > Flavobacteriaceae > Gillisia > Gillisia sp. Hel_I_86. Next base: position 3,857,621 of record NZ_VISE01000001.1, read on the forward strand.
GCCTTTTTGAAAAGCTTCGTCAATTACGATTAGGTATCGCTAAAGAAGAAGGAATTCCAGCCTATCTTATTTTTAATGATGCCACCTTAAAGGAAATGGAAAAAGAACGCCCAATGACCGATGAGGATTTTATCCAGATAAATGGAGTTGGGAGAAAGAAAATGGAGGATTATGGGTATCAATTCATTAAAGAAATCATCGCCTTTACCAAGGAGAAACAATTTAAGAAAAGGCCTAAATCCAAATCTGGCAATACACATCAAGAAACACTGCAACTTTACAATAATGGACTTAGTGTGGAAGAGATTGCGGCTTCCAGAAAATTGGCGCCTTCCACCATTAACTCTCATCTGGTAAAACTTTTTGAGGAAGGAGAAAATATAGACCTTGGACAATTAATCTCCAAAGCCGATGTGGAGGCAGTAAGAAAAGCCAAAATTGAAATTGAAGAACCCAAAGGTTTAAAAACCTATTATGAATATTTCGATGAAGCATTGGACTATTGGACAATTAAATTTGCCCTCTCTATACTGGAAAAAGAAGAGGAGTAATCCTTTATAAAAATTAGCTGGAGTATACTCCAGCTTTATTTTGGAGTCCTCCCCGCAGGGGGAGGATTTAGGAGGGGATGGGAATGTAAATTATATTACCTCATCCCAATCCTAGTACTTCCCATGGGAAGGCAGCAAGTATTTTCTCATTATCAACGTTTCTCTAAACTAGAGCCTAAAAATTCAATTTTGTGAAGGATTAAGCCAGATGCAGGTGCAATATAGGTCATTTGATTATCCACATCTGCTTTCAAACTCTCCTTGATATCCTCTAAGCTCAACGCTCCTTTTCCAAGTTGAACAAGCGTTCCCATCATCAGCCTGATCTGGTACCTTAAAAATCCGCTTCCCTTAACTATAAGGACGTAGCTTTTCTTCGGAAAAAAATTGGCGGTGTACAAAGTATTTTCGTGTATTTCTGAAAATTGCACTTCCCGCTCATATAAACTTTTCCCGGAGGAGCGAACACAGAAATTTTGAAAGTGATGCAAGCCTTCAAATAGCTTTGCCCCTTCTTGCATTAATCCTATGTCCAAGCTCTCTTGTAAATTGGTCATGAGCGGCGCACAAAAAGGATGGTTTTTTTCCCCAAAGGAAAATAAATAATGATATTCCTTTTGTTTGGAATCTTGAATAATATTGAATTTCCCATCGACCTCTTGAATTTCCAAAGCTTTAATATCTGGAGGTAAATTCTTGTTGAACAATTTTAGAAATTCAGAATAGTCATCAAGAGGTTCCTCTTCCAAGAACAACTCAAAAGCCGACTCATTGGCCGATACCAATGCATCTGTTCGGCTAGAACCTAGAACTTTAAACCTACGATCCAGGAGGATAAATTTAAAAGTTTTCTTAATTAAACCTTCTACAGTTTTAAAGCCTGGCTGCCGTTGCCAACCATGCAACCGAAATCCCAGGTACTGAACTTTTATAAGGTAATAAAATCGTTTTGGCTGCAAGGCTATACTTTTGTTGCGAAGATAGAGAAATATGGATTTTAAATTCCTCTTATTTAGAGATGCATTTAACCTCTAAGTTTGAACAATCTATTGACTCTAAATTTTCAAATACGTTATAATTGTCTTTGGGTTAAAAATAAAACCTTAATTTTAACAAAAATTATCGTGTTATTTTTGGTTTAAGCCCCCTAAACCAAAAAATCATTTAATGCGATTAATATAACCAATTGTTATATAACCTACTAGTTTTGCCTATGAAGACCCCTACCCTGCGGCTCCAAATTGGAGTTGTTCAAATATTCACTATTATCCATCAATTCTTTTCGACCTACAAACTCTTAACATTTTTGGCTTTTACTTTACTCCTTTATAGTAATTGTTTCTCACAGGAAGAAGTTCCAAAACACAAAAATGCTGGTTTTATAGATCTGAACGGCTATTATGATACGCGCGCCTTTAGCGTTCTTACTATTAACCTGTTCGCAGCACTGCCCCATCGATTGCACTATTTTTCATTAACAAATTACACGAACAATCAAGATTCTCCAGATCTTGAAGGCTTTTATGCTGAACATAACCTACGTTGGGGAATCAATAAAAAGCTCCCTTTAGACCTTACCTATCAATATATATTGCGACAAGGAGAGCAAAATGATGATCATAGATTTGGTTTAAGATGGCGTTTGCATAACACCCCTTATTTAAATGAACTATTTTCAAAAATCAATATGACATATAGTGTGAACCCCATGTTTATTCAATTTAGAAGTAAAACTGAAGTGGAGTATATGACGATTATAGAACATGCATACAAAATTAGGGTGTTCCCCGAACAATTAAATAATAGGGTTTATATTGCGGGGTTTGCCGACCAGAATTTCACATATTTGAATAATGATAAATTACAGTTTGATTGGGTTACAGAACATCAATTAGGAATTCGGTTAATTGAAGAATTATATGCTGTGGCCGAGTATAGAATTAACACCTTTTTGCCTGCGGAAAATTACGGGCTAGGTTATGGTTTAGAATATAAAATAATCTTTTAATAATTATGATTTTTAAGAAAGCACCGGTTTTATTACTATTGAGTTTTATAGCGATTTTTACTAGTTGCAATAAAACTGAAATAAATGAAATTAATATTGGCTATATAGGACCTTTGTCTGCACGTGCCACAGATTTGGGGATCGCCCCATCAAAGGCAATGAAACTTGCTGTAGAAAAATACAATACCTCAAAAACAGCATCCCAGCCCAAAATCAACTTGTTTCTTGAAGATGATAAATGGGAGAAAACAATGGCTTTACCTGCTTATGAGAAACTTCGGAAAGAACATAATATAGATATCGTATTTATTAGTAATACCGATGGCACCACTGAAATTCAAGAGAAAATAATGGAAGATGGCGTTATCGCTATAAATCCTTTAAACAACGACAAATTACTGTCCTCTTTAAATAAAAACACTTTTAAAATTGCCAAATCTACCGAGGAGACACATAAGACCCTGGGAGTTAGAATTATAGAGCTTGGTTTAAAGAAAGTCTTAATCCTTCATTTTCCAAATGAATTTATGACAATTGGAGGAAATGCCATGAAAGATATCTTAACAACAAACAGTGTTGAAAATAAACTAATTAAAGTAGATAAAAACCAGACCGACTTTACCGAAATTCTTAAGAACGCAAAAGTGGATGGAACACAGGCTTATGTCTTTTTAGGGTATAGGGATTTTGGTTTTGCTATGAAACAAGCAAGGAATCTTGGGATTGAAGCACCTTTTTTTGGTTCTACAACTTTATTAGATCCAGTTTTTTTCTCAAACTCCGAAGGGGCGATAATTGGTACCGAATGTACATTTTTCACTCCTCTGGACGGAAATTATATTTTAGCTAATGAGTTTTTAAAGAACTATAAAAACAAATTTGGGGAAGAACCATTTTCCATTTGGGCTCCCATGCAGGCTTATGATGCAATGAATATTGTAATAAATGAAGTAAAAACGATTAATGACGATAAAATAGAAAATGAATCTCTGGAAGATTGGTTAAGAAATCGTTTATTTAAGGTTAGATATTATCAAGGAGTTTGCGGGAATATTTCTATTACAGAAGATGGTTCCTCAAGAGGGATTTATTTTTCATTATATAAAGTAGAATCTGATGGTAAGCTTAAGAAGATAAAACGCTAAAAACCCGCCCCAAACCTAATCATGAAAATACGCACTAAATTAATCCTGAGCTTTGGCGTCATAATTGGTATCCTGTGCATAGAAATCGCGCTAAATCAAACTATTAGCAATAATGCTGCGGAGACCTATCAAAAACTAAAAACGCAGGTACTTCCTGCACTTCGCATTTTAGATAAATTTGAATCTATAAACAATGAAGTTTTTTTACTCATTTCCAATAAAGTCCATCACAGTAATTTTCCTTCAAAAAGTCAGAATAGGTTAAGTGGGATTTTAGAGGTGGAACTCCCTTATTTAAAAACTGAACTTTTACTATTATCTGAAAATTTAGAAGAGAACAACGAGGTCGCTTTAAAAGCACCTGTGATTATAGAATTAACCAATGAGTTAATCGACTTAAGCAATAAGATTAATAATCTACTAGTACTAAAGAGTGATTATACTAATAGCAATAAAATGCAAGCTGCGGTTTCTTTGGTAGAAGAAGATATTTCTAAAATACATGCCCAGTTGGATACAAGTCTATTACTTCTTAAAATTGATTTTGGAAATTTATTGGAAGGTTATCAAAATAAATTTGTTCAAAGTCTAAAATCCTTGTCTAATATTATTCTTATAACAGGACTTCTGGGAATTCTGTTTGGGATAGCAGTTGCCATAGTTGTTATAAGGTCTATTGCAAAACCTATTAAAACCTTAAATAAAGCAGCTTTAAAGGTAAGTAGAGGCGATTATGATGCCGATATCTTCCTGAAAGGAAAAGACGAGCTAGCATCTTTAGGAGATTCCTTTAACATTATGACTTCTTCCTTGAGGAGTAATTTTAGGTTAATTGAAAGCAATAATGAGGAGATAAAACAACAGGAAGAAAAAATTAGAAAAGTTATCGAGGCTTCTCCGGCAGCTATAATCTTAATGGATCCTCAAAAGAAAATTTCTTTAATAAATGCTCAAACAGAACATCTCTTTGGATATTCCAGGGATGAGTTAATTGGGCATTCTGCCGAGGAATTGATTCCGTCCAGATTCCTGAAACAAAAATCCATAATAGACACTGTTTTTTCATCCAAAAACAAAATAGAGGCCCTGGGCATTAACCAAGATTTTTATGGAATAACAAAACTCAAGGAAGAAGTACCAATAGAAATTAGTCTAAGTTTTATAGAAATTCAACATCAAGACATGATCTTAGCTTCCATCGTGGATATTACTGAAAGAAAGCAACAGGAAACAGAGATTAAAAAATATGTAGATCAGCTTAAATCCAAAAATAAAGAACTGGAACAATTTTCATATATAACCTCTCATGATCTACAGGAACCATTGAGAACTGTTTTAAGTTTTATAGATCTTATTCAGGAAGATTATAGTGGTAAATTGGATAACGACATGAATATATATTTAAAATTCATAGCTGATGCCTCTACCAGGATGAGCAAATTGATTAAAAGCTTGTTGGATTATTCCCGGATTGGACATAAAGGAATAGTAGGAACCGTAAATTGTAATATTTTATTGGATAATGTATCTGCCGATCTTAAATATAAAATTGAAAAGGCACAGGCCGAGATTTACTATAAAGACCTCCCCACAATAAAAGGTTTTGATTTGGAATTAAGACTATTGTTTCAAAATTTAATTACCAATGCCATAAAATTTCAGAAGAAAGCGGAGGTCCCAAAAATCCATATTTCCTCGGAAGACAAAAGAACCCATTGGCAGTTCAATATTGCAGATAATGGCATAGGGATTCGGGAAGAATTTCAAAATAAAATATTTGTGATTTTTCAAAGATTGCATAATAGGGAAGAATATGATGGCACTGGTATTGGGCTTTCCCATTGCCAAAAAATAGTAGAATTGCACGGAGGGGAGATTTGGGTGAATTCTGAAGCTGAAGTTGGGAGCACCTTCCATTTTACAATTCCAAAAACTATAAAATAACCACTATGGACAATAAATTGAATTGTATTTTATTAATAGACGATGATGAGGCAGTAAATTTTATTCATAATAGGGTCATTAAAAAATCTGGATGTGCGAATGAAGTTGCCATTGCCCGGAATGGTCAAGAAGCTATAGATTTTTTAATCACCAAAGTAGATAATAAATATCCTCAACCAGATCTTATATTTTTGGATATCAATATGCCAGTGATGAACGGATGGGAATTTTTGGAAGCTTATGAAAAACTGGAAAAAGAACAAAAAGGAAAAGAATTAATTGTCATGCTTACCACCTCCCTAAATCCAGATGACAAGGAAAAGGCTAAAAAAATTGCACATATTAACGATTTTCATCCCAAACCATTAAGTGTGGAGCATTTAAATAAAATATTGGAGACTGTATTGTAGCTTTTGTAAAAAGATAATTACAATGAAAACCACAAGACTGAGATCAAAATTCAGCATTTATTTGTTGACGCAATTTTCTGGCATAGTCTTCTTCCAGCCAATCCCTGTAATTTTTTGTACTTTTACTAATACAATAGGAATATTGTTTTATTCTAGACGAAATATCGTCCTTTAATTCTTTTGCAAGAATTCTCGCATCAAAAACATCTTCACTGTTCTCTACACACATTTTTACATGTTGTTCCATGGACCACTCCAGTACAGCCTTGGACCTAAGCCCTTTTCGTATTACGACATCATATGCTTCTTCTATGTCAAAATCTACAATTTCAGACTGCTGGAACTGCTCCCTAAGCTCGGGAGGCATTATATATTTAAATTCACGCTCAATTTCTTCGTCACTTAATAAATTCTCGAAATAGAAATCGGGGGATCTAAATAGCTGTTTCCAATCTACCGGCGCACTCCAATGTCCAAATCTCACTACGTTATTACCAAGATCTATTACATTGAATTCAGATTTATTCTTTAAAATCCTGGAACCCCGGCCTATCATTTGGAAATAAAGGGTCAAGGATTTAGTAGCCCGGTTTAATATAATGGTTTCTACAGAAGGTTCATCAAATCCAGTTGTTAGAATACTAACTGAAGTAACAATGGCCTCTGGAGTATGTTTAAACCATTTTAAAATATCTTTTCTGTCTTGTTTACTGGTAGTGTTATCGAGATGCCTTATAGGGAAACCTGCATTTCTAAAAGTTTCATAGACTTCTTTAGAGGTGTTAATTCCATTATTGAAAATAAGGGTTTTCTTATTTCTGGATTTATCCAAATAGGCATTCAACAGTTTTTCTTGCATACTCATATTGGAGTATAGCTCTTCAGAAGATTTAACTGTATAATCCCCGTTGATCCCCACTTTTAATGATTGCAAACCTACATCGTAACTAAAAACCTTTGCTTTGGCCAAAAAACCTTTGCCAATTAATGACCCAATGGAATCTCCCACAATAAGTTCCCTGTAATTATCCTTCATGGGAAGTTTAATATTAGAACTTAATGGCGTGGCAGTCACCCCTAGAATAAAACACTTTTCGAAAAACTTAAATAATTTTCTGAAAGAATTATAATGTGCTTCATCTATAATTACCAGTCCTATGTCCTGAATTTCCAATTTTTCATCATGAAGTCTATTATTAAGTGTCTCCACCATTGCCACAAAGCACATATAGTCTTCTTGATCTGGCAGTTCCTTTACTTTACTGTTAATGATCTTGTTTAGAACCCCAAACTCGGAAAGCATTTTTGAAGTCTGCTTACATAATTCAATTCTATGAGTTAATATCAAAACCTTTTTATTGGTACGTTGGATATATTCTCTTACAATAGAAGAAAATATAACCGTTTTTCCGCCTCCGGTAGGAAGCTGGTATAATAAATTATAGTGATTTGGGTGGGCACCTATTACATTAAAAATCTTATCTATATCTACCTGTTGGTAGTCGTAAAGTATTTTGTCATTTTTTTTTTCTTCAAGTCCAAATGTTTCAACAGCCATATTTTATGATTTCAGCAAGTTTGCAAAAATAGCAGATTTTTAGGTTATACTAAAATGTTTGGGCATATTTAAGTTTTATAATTATTTCTTCCTACTTATAGTATTATTAACTATTTTTACGTCTATCCTTAAAGTTTTTAAAATTCAACATTTTACTTTGCACCAATATTTGGTCCAGCAACAATCCCCATCTAATAAATAAATTGCAATATTTCCACAAAAGCGCATCCCCCCTACTGGAATCTGAATTATGGGAAAGGAAGAAACATCGTTGGGAAAATATTTGCTACAGTTAAAAGATTGTGAGTTAACTCAGGAGATGAACTCTAAATCTTCAGAATCTTTTTTCTCCCTTTTTCATGAAGAAATCTGGCCTAAAAATTCCTGTATCCTCAATCAAGAAAAATTATTTTATCATTTTTATATCATACTCTCCGGAAGAATAAAAATGTATCAAGTAGATGCCATTCATGGGAAAGAACTCACTTTGTTTTTATTGACCAAAAACGATGTTTTTGATCTCTCCTGTTTATTGGATGGCTGCAAACATAATGTGTATTACGAATGCTTGGATGATGCTAAAGTATTGGCGGCACCCATGGAAGATTTAAGAAATTGGTTTAAGGACAATCCCGAGCATTATCAAAAAATTCTCATGTATGCAGGAAAACAATTGCGCGTACTGGAAAATTTTGTTTCGGATATTACCTTTTCAGATATTTTCACAAGATTGCTAAACCTCTTGTTAAAAAATGTAAACCAAAATTCAAAAAACCTAGAACTTATAAATGATCTTCCCAATAAAGAAATTGCAAATTTAATAGGGTCTACCAGAGCGGTCGTTAATAGACATCTTCAAAAATTGAAGCAAAACGGATCTCTAAAAATTTCCAGAAAAAAAATGGAAATTAAAAATTTAAAAATTCTAATAAGGTTATTGGAAGATAAAAAACATACGAGCTACAAATCTTAAAATAACAAAAGAGGGGAAATTCTTCTCATTTTCCTGTTATAATATCCTAAACTTAAATAAATAAATGTATATCCGTAATGTATCCTAAAATGATTTATAACATCATTCTGAACTTGGTTCAGAATCTTATAACACTAAGCATCAATATAGTAAATTGAGGCCCTGAAATAAATTACCATTGACGGATTTATATTTATTTGTGAATCCAAGACCCTGAAACCAGTTCAGGGTGACGACGCGGAATTGTCGTCATGCTGAACTTGTTTCAGCATCCCATCAGCTTATATAAAAACACGTCCGTTGCCTACGCTAGATAATTTTTTTATTACGGGTCTACCATTGACGGATTTATATTTATTTGTGAATCCAAGACCCTGAAACCAGTTCAGGGTGACGATGCGGAATTGTCGTCATGCTGAACTTGTTTCAGTACCCCATCAGCTTATATAAAAACACGTCCGTTTCCCACGCCAGATAATTTTTTTATTAAGGGTCTATCATTGACGGATTTATATTTATTTGTGAATCCAAGACCCTGAAACCAGTTCAGGGTGACGATGCGGAATTGTCGTCATGCTGAACTTGTTTCAGCATCCCATCAGCTTATATAAAAACACGTCCGTTTCCCACGCCAGATAATTTTTTTATTAAGGGTCTATCATTGACGAAATAACTATAGGACATAAAGCGGATATACAAATAAATAATATTCAATGCTACTTACGTACTAGTACAAGGAATAAGACTACAATATCTTTAAGGCATTATTAACATAAATCTATATATTATGAAAAAGGTGATTTTATTTTTGTTCGTTTTATGTGGTTTTGCCACAATGCAAGCACAAGAAGTTATCCAATTGGATGAAGCAAGACTAAGTTTTAGCCCTGAGGCTATCACGGTAGATTCGGATCTAGGGGCCATTAGGTGTGTAGTTAATGAAAGTTACACAGGGGAGTTTTCCCAAAACCCAATTAGATTCATGACAGAAAAGTTTGATTTTAAAGAATTCTTATCTGCGATAGTAAACAGGGATAAATTTGATAGATATCTTGTAACTTTTAATAGTACTAAGGGGTATTTAGAAGCTATCTATACAAATGAAGGCGAGTTGGTACAAACAAGCCAAAGGTTCAAAGATATTGTGTTACCCTCTTCGATAAGAAATCAATTGTTTCAAGAAAATCAAGGATGGACTGCGATAGGCACTAAATATATCGCTAGCGGAAAAAGGGATAGGATAGACAAAGAGATCTACAAAATCAAACTTGAAAATGCCGGCAAAAAGAAAACAGTAAAAATTGTTCCTAGCGCTACCCTAGTTGGTCTTGTTAACAATTAAAAAGAACCCCCTAAAAAGTTAAAAAATGATGTCCTTTTATAAATATATATAATGTAAGATTCAAGGAACCACCCTGCAATTGGTTCCTTGGAATCTTACATAAATAGATCTGAAGACAAATAACGATCTCCACGGTCACACACAATACTTACCACCACTCCTTCCTCTAATTCTTCACACAACTTAACCGCTGCACTAGCGGCACCCCCACTACTCATTCCCGCAAATATTCCTTCATCTTTTGCCAAGCGTTGTGCCATTCTTTTTGCTTCCATATCACTCACTTCCAATATGCGATCTACTTTTTCAGGATCAAAAATTTTTGGCAAATATTCTTTAGGCCATTTTCTTATGCCCGGAATTCTAGAATTATCTGTAGGTTGCACCCCAATTATTTGAATAGTATTACTTTGTTCCTTTAAATAAGTGGAAGTCCCCATAATGGTTCCTGTAGTTCCCATAGAGGAAACAAAGTGGGTAATTTCATGATGGGTATCTCTCCAAATTTCTGGCCCGGTAGTTTTATAGTGTGCTTTCCAATTATCCTTATTAGCAAATTGATTGATCATGAAACAATTATCACACTTAACTTTTTCTTCGGCATAGTCTCTAGCGTATTCTATACCTCCATCTGCATCGGTTAGGGTAACTTTTGCTCCAAAAGCCCGCATTGTTTGAACCCGCTCTATAGTAGAATTCTCTGGCATAACCAATTCTATATTCAGCTTAAAAATTCCTGCTATCATTGCTAGAGCAATTCCTGTATTACCACTTGTGGCCTCAATAAGTTTAGAATTTTTATTTATATCGCCCCGATCCAAAGCACTTTTTATCATATTATAAGCGGCACGATCCTTTACACTACCGCCTGGATTTTGTCCCTCCAATTTTAAAAAAAGACTGACCTTAGGGTTTTTGATCAAGGTTTCCGTCTTAACCAATGGCGTATTGCCTATTAAGCCTAATAATGAATTATTCATTTTTTACCGAGTTTTTAATTTTGATTTGAGGATTATGAGTAACCATGGAATTTGAGGGAACCGAAGCGGTCAACCACACATTTCCTCCAATAATACTATTTGCTCCAATGATCGTATCTCCTCCTAAAATTGTTGCATTTGCATAGATGGTCACATTTTCTTCTATTGTTGGGTGACGCTTTATATTCCTTAATTTCCTGTTTACCGAAAGAGCACCTAAGGTAACTCCTTGGTAGACTTTCACATTATTTTTAATAACGCAGGTTTCACCTATTACAACACCCGTAGCATGATCTATAAAGAAAGGAACTCCAATATGTGCTCCAGGATTGATATCGGTTCCGGTTATTTTATGGGCACATTCAGACATTAATCTTGGAACCAAGGGCAATCCAAATTTTTGAAACTCATGGCTTAACCTGTAAATAGCAATAGCGAAGAACCCAGGGTATGCCAAATATACTTCCTCAATGGAATTTGCCGCAGGGTCATGCAACATAATAGCATTGGCATCGCTATTGAGTTTTTCAAGAATTTCAGGTAGCTTTTGCAAATAAGATTCCCATATTTCTTTACAAGACCTGTTTGGCTCCCAGCAAACCAAGTCTGCCAATTCCTGAAAGTCATTTTCTAAAACTGCTAAGTTGCTTTCTACAGGAGTATCCCCATCAAACAGCGTATAAAACAATTTATGAATGAATGCTTCCGTTTTTTCACGGATAACATATCTTAAATTAGGCAATTTTTTTTGCTCTTGAATTTTATTGATAATCTCACTTTTATTCATCATAACACAATTCCTTGAGCGGGCCTTTAAAGCCGTCTAAAAATACGCTCTTATTTCTTCAAAGTTATGGATTTCCTAGATATAGATAAGGGAACAACTTGGAAGTTTCCATCTCATATAATATCTCAAAAATTTAACATCTCCCTGCCGTTAAAATTATATTAATAGCAAAATATAACTTTTCAAAAATCTGTAAATTAGCATATTAACCAAATAAATATATTATTATGGCACAATCACAGAATCCTCAAAAAGGGAATCAAAAACAAGATCCTAAAAAATCAGACCAAAAAAAACAGGATCAAAAGAAAACTCAACAACCTAAACGCTAGTTAGGTTGAGATTTTGGAAGCCACCTTTAAAAGGTGGCTTTTTGTATATAAAAATTAATTTATTGTTTTAATTCTAATCTTTTGGAAAATCAATTTTGGTGATCTTTTTTCTGTATATCCGTAAACATTCCTAATTAGTGGAAATATTCCTATATTTGATTGAATTTAAATTGATTGGATATGAATATATTTTCTTTCGGAGTTCATTTTACTGATGAGGAGAGCTGCCGCCTACATTTCAAGGAGCAACGTGATAAGGAAGGAGTTGTCTGTCATCGCTGTGGGTCAATAGATCATTATTGGCTCAAAAACAAATGGAGTTATCAGTGCAAATCCTGTAAGGCGAGGATGTCCTTGCGAAGTGGAACAATTATGGAAAGCTCCAAATTATCTTTTATGAGCTGGTATAAGACCATCTTTCTTTTGAGCACGACAAAGAAAGGTTTTTCCAGCAAGGAAATACAGCGGCAGCTGGGCCTAAAGCGCTATGAGCCGGTTTGGGCAATGGTGCACAAGTTACGCAAAGCCATGGGGCAGCGAGATGACCGCTATACGTTGGAGGGGATGATCGAGATGGATGAAGGTTATTTCACCATTGAGGCAAGCCAAAACGATCACCAAACCCAAAAGGCCGGTCGTGGCAGCAAGACCAAATCCAACGTTATGGTTCTGGCCGAGAGCACTGTCTTGGAAGATATAAAAACAGGGAAAGTGGAGCGGCATTGCAGGTATTTTAAGGCAAAAGTCCTTGACAACCATGAGGCCGGTCAAACCAGCAATATGCTCAAAAGCGCAATTGCTGATGAACACATTATCATCTTTTCCGACCAGAGCACATCCTACGTTGATATCGCAGATTACGTAGAGCTACATATTACTGAAAAATCAAGTGAAAAGACCACCAAAGAAACCCTAAAATGGGTACATATAGCTATAAGCAATGCCAAAAGGAATTTTGTGGGAACCTATCATAAGATCAAGAAAAAATATCTGCAATTATACCTCAATGAGTTTGTATACAAGCTTAATCGGAGGTATTTTGGAGATAAGTTATTCGATAGGTTAGTAATAGCAAGCATTACAGCGAGTGGACATTAAACGGATATACAGATCTTTTTTATTATTTTTTCGCTCAAGGCATGTAACCATTTTAGTTGTGAAGAAAGTAGCTGTACTTCTTGTAATTCATCTGTCCCCCCTTTAACTGTTGATACCTTATAGCCCTCTTCAATTTCAGTGAGTTTATTTAAAGATTCAATACGATGTTCAAAATAATGCTGCGCTTCAATCCTATTGTTGGAATCTAGAATTTTAGCATAGGACTTTTCAGAAATAAGGCCATTTGCAACCTTTAAATTATGTAAAATTCCATCTACATAACTATTAAAATAAATGGAAGCCTCTGTTGTTGGGTGGTTTTGTATATAGGTTCCCAAAGACGCTAAAGAGGATAAAAATGTATGGTTTAGGACCACTACTTCATAGAATTTATCCAAATGCAATTGTTTGGATTTTGGTTCCTGGGTCATTCGTTGGAACGCTGTATTTAAATTACCACTTGCTAAAAAAGCAGCTTTTCTAGCCAATTTATAAGTTGTAGGAACGGCACCTTTCTCTTGATAATACTTTTGTATAGCAAACAAATATTCTTTATTTGCCTTCAAACTCTCCCCTATTACAGAATTAATACTGAAATATTCCCACGATGGCCAAAGTATGGCATTTCCTAAAGCCGCTAACCCGGCCCCAATTATAGTATCTATTATTCTATATTGAATTACATTAAGTATATCTGGTTTTAAAAGGGCATAAATAAAAACCACACTCAAAGTAATAAAGGTCGCAGAAGTTTTGTAATTTCTTTGAACCATAGAAAAGGCCATTATCAAACTAAGTATTGCTAAAATGGCATATACTGTAGTGTCCTGAATTAATAGAACAATACCAGCGGCTATTGCCCCACCTATTAACGTACCTAAAATACGCTGTTTGGATCGTTGCCTGGTAAGCCCATAATTTGGGCGCATTATCACTACAATGGTAAGCAGGATCCAATAGGCATTTTGTAAAGAAAAATAGGCTCCCACAGTAAAACCTACCATTACAACAAGGGCAAGCCTTAACGAATGTTTAAAAATTGCTGACTTTAAGCTGAAATTTTCACTTAAAATATTGAGGTCATATTCCTGATGGGATATAAAGCGTTGGACATCTATATTTTTCACAAAGCTCAAATCCTTAAAATCTTTGTTACTTAAGATGTGCTCGACCTTACGGATCTTTTCTACTTGCCTATATTGATAAACATATAAATTCTTCAGCAAAATTGAGCTCTCAAGGGATCCTTTTTCTTCGGCAGGGGCTACATCTTCAATATGTTTCCTGATTTTTTGGAGACATTCTTCGAGTGTATTATTATTATTTAATCCCTTGGATTGTAATAAAGATTCAGAAATATGCCGCATCCTAGCTGCCATTTCAAAAGTTAAGGTTTGAAATAATTGCATTTTATATGGATGCTTGGAAAGGATCTCATCCATTTTTTCATAATCTACCGGATTGGCCATCGCTAGTTCCAAAATATCTATGAGATGAATAAATATTAGCAATCGTTTACGCTCATAATTTGAGCTTCCAGATGATTTACGAGAAGAAATTAGTATGTCCCGCAAGGTTTCATGATTCCCATTTAGATCTGCCTGAAGCTCCAACATTTTTTTCTGCAGCGCTAACCTGTTGGAGCTAGCATCCAATAAGTTCCCTCGAACGTCTAGGTACTGGGAAATGAGATCCAAACCTTGCGATAAAAATTGTTCGGTTTGTGCCTTGGGGTTGATCCTATGCCAGATCACCGTTAAAAACAAGTACCAAATTCCGCCCAAACCAATAAAAAATGCACGTTCATAAAATTCCAGCACGTCCGAAATATTGGCAAAACTAAGTACGAGTGCAAATAATCCTGAAAAACTTATTAAAGAGGCCCTAAAACCATATACAGAAAAATAAGAAAATATAAACATGATAATTCCCAATACAGGAATTGTCAGCCAAGCTGAAGGATTTAAAAACCCGCCGATCAAACTAGCAAAAACGGCAAATAAAGCAGATAAAAGGATACCGAAATTCTTATTTCGAAAACTACCGGTGACATCACTTGGAGAACTTAGCAAGGCCCCAAGTGCCAAGGCAAGGCCTACCTCAAAGTACCCTACATATACACCTACCGCAATAGGGACTATGATTCCAAAGGCAAGAATTATAGCCTTAGTAAAGTCGGTGCTTTTTAAGAAAAATATAGATTCCTTATAGGACTCATTAAAATTAAACTTCGGGTACTTCAAATTCTAGTTTACATCTTGAAATGCAAAGGTAACGGCAAAAGCTGTGACGAGCGTTAAACTTTTCTGAAATTCCCTCGAATTATAGCCCAGAGCACCATGAGGGAAATAAAATTCAATAATTTTACAAAGAGCTATTTAAAAGCATTAATGGCATTAATCTTATAAATTGAAATAATGAACAAAACAATATATCTAAAGAACCGACCTTCCGGAACACCTAGCCTCAACGATTTTGAATTTAAGGAAGAAAATAAACCAAGTCCCGACGAGGGAGAGGTGTTATTGAAAAGTAAATATATTTCTGTAGATCCCTATTTAAGGGGAAGAATGCGCAGTGGAGAATCGTATATCGAGCCATTTAAAGTTAATGAACCTATAGAATCTGGGATTATCGCTGAAGTTATCTCTTCAAAAAATCCAAATTTCAAGGAAGGGGATTTTGTTAATGGCATGCTTCAATGGAAAGAGTTTCAAGTTAGTCAAGTTGCAGGTCTAAACAAGGTAGATCCCAATACAGCACCATTATCTGCATATCTAGGAATATTGGGCTTAACCGGGATTACTGCATATGTAGGATTGGAAAAAATAGGCAAATTAAAAGAAGGAGAAACCTTACTGGTTTCTGGAGCTGCAGGAGCTGTTGGTAGTATTGTGGGGCAAATTGGGAAAATAAAAGGCTGTAGAGTGGTTGGAATTGCTGGAACGGATGAAAAAATCCAAAAGCTTAAAAATGATTTTGGATTTGATGAAGCCATCAATTACAAAACGACAGGGAATATAGGGGAAAGTATAAAAAAAGCATGCCCGCAAGGAGTGGATGTTTATTTTGACAATGTGGGAGGGGAAATCCTGGATGCAGCATTAGAGAATATCAATAAATTTGGGAGGGTCATTAATTGCGGTGCCATCTCTCTTTATAATGCCACAGAAACTCCAATGGGGCCAAGGCTTGAAGGCACATTAATTAAGAAAAGTGTATTGATGCAAGGCTTTACCGTAAGGGATTATATAAAAGAATTTGGACCTGCAATAAATCAATTAGCTGCTTGGTTACAAGAAGATAAAATCACATATTCCGAAACTATAGTTGAAGGTTTTGAACAAACGCCACAAGCCTTTTTGGATCTATTTAAAGGCAAGAACAGTGGTAAAATGATTGTTAAAATATAAATTAAGCACTCCTGAAGCTTATTAATTCAAGGTTCAGGAGTTCTTAATTTTTAAAAGTGTATTAATCCCAAATTGCTGTTCCTTTCATTTTATTCCAAATAGTTTTATCGTCTGCCTTTTTTAGTTTGGAAGCATTTATAAACTGAAGGACCAAAGTTCCTTCTGGAACTTCTGGGCTATTTTGTAAGCTGAGTATTATATTTTTATTGATCATTGTATACGATCCTCTCCAAATACTATCTGTGAGAAAAATATCGGCATAACCGGTTTCCAAAAAATTAATTTCAGAGTGAGAGTTTATAAAAAAATCAGAGGGTTGCGCATCCAAGCATTCGTTCTCAATTTAAAATGAGTTGTGTTTCATACTGAAAAGCCACCACACAGTCAAGCACATTTCATTTTGCTCGTGCCTCACAAAATAAAAATAGCTTGCCTTTTCCCGCCACCATCCGAATTGGAAATCAAAAAATATTTATTATATTTGTCAAATACTGACAAGTCTAAATATTCAAGTCAAATGAAACAATCTTTCGGAGAATACATAAGGCATTTACGGACAAAAAATGAACTTACTTTAACCCAACTCGGAGCAAAACTTGATTTGGATTCTGCAAATTTGAGTAAAATTGAAAACGGAAAAAGAGATTTCGACGAAAAACGTTTAACTCTACTTGCCCAAGTTTTTAATTTGGATTTAGAAGAATTAAAAACAGAATTTTTTGGTGACCTATTTGCTAAAAAACTTTATGAAAGTAGTTCTTCGACAGACGCACTTATTGTTGCGGAAAAAAAAGTTAAATACCTACGTCAGATTAATGCTAAACAAGAAAGTCTTAAACTTTAAAATATGCCAAACAGTATAAACAAATACCTAAACAAAGTAATTCAAGGCGATTGCCTCGAAGAAATGAAGGAAATTCCAAGTAAGAGCATAGATATGATTTTATGCGATTTACCTTATGGAACAACTCAAAATAAATGGGATTCAGTTATAGACCTTGATAAACTTTGGACTGAATATTATAGAATAATTAAAGACAACGGAGCAATTGTACTTACTTCCCAGGGTGTTTTTACTGCAAAACTAATATTGAGCAATGAAAAGCATTTCAAGTATAAAATTGTTTGGATAAAATCTAAAGCAACAAATTTCTTGAATGCTAAAAAACAACCGTTGAGAAAACACGAAGATATTTGCGTTTTTTACAAAAAACAACCAAAATACAATCCTCAAATGACAGAAGGAGAAGCTTATGACAAAGGATTCCGAAAAGACCAGCTCACAGGTAGTTACGGAGACTTTAAATCAAATCACGTAAAAAGTAATGGAAACAGATATCCAACAGATGTGATTGCATATAAAGAACAATCTATTGAAGATTTTGTCTATGTTAAAACAGCTGAATCTGAAGGAACAGTCTATCATCCAACTCAAAAACCAATCGAGTTAGGTAGATATTTAATTAGAACTTTTACCAAGCCTGGAGATGTCATTCTTGATAATGCCTGTGGAAGTGGTAGTTTCTTGCTTTCTGCCATTCTTGAAAACAGACAATTTATTGGTATAGAAAAAAATGAAGATGTTTTACTTCATAAAGTAAATGAAGTAGATTACATCCAAGTGTGTACTGATAGAATACAAGAAACTTTAAAAAGGAAAGAAGTAGAAAAATCTACCTTGAGATTATTCAATGAACCAATCGCTAAGTATCATACTCTAAATTATAAAACCAAAGTTCTCAATGGCGAAAGTTACGTATAACGAAAGAAGTTGGGCTATTGATGTTATTAGTTCAATCGAGGTTTTCTTAGCAAATAAGAGCTGGCATTTTAAAGGAGCTGGAGGAGAAAGTACTATAAGTAATAACAAGAAAAGTCTATTTCCTGATGTATTATTATTTAAAGACCTTACTAAAGATATAATTGTGCAAGGTTGGGAGTTAAAAATGCCTGACACTCAAATAAATGATGCAGAACTTATAAGCAACGCAATAAAAAAGGCGAAAATATTAAAAAGAGATAGTTTTCTTTTATGGAATGTAAAAAGCGCTGTTTTACATATTAGAAATGGCGATAACTTTGAAATTCACAAAAGTTGGAATGACATAAATATAAATTCTCGTCTTGAAGTAAAACCTAACGAACAACTCTGGAAAGATTTATTGTTTGAAATTCTTGCCGACTTAAATGGCTTTTTTGAATCTGGGGAAATTTCAGAAGTCACTTCACAAGAAATATTATCAATTGATGAAGTAATTGATGTTGTATTAGAGAATACAACCAATACAGCAGAAACACTAAAAGCCAAAGCGAGAACTACTCGCCTATTAGATGCAGAAATCAATCTTTGGTGGAATTCATCTTCAAATGAATATGGCTTTACTTCAAGTCAAACTGAACATAAACTACCTACTTTGGCGATGGTAGTTTTAACAGATTGGGTTTTCAAAATAATTTTTGCTCATATATTAAAAAAGCATTTTATCGAAGCTAAAGAAATTGAGAACATTGAACGTTCAACTTCTATAGTTGATGCAATTGAAATACTAACATCTATTTCCCAAAAATGTAATTTCTGGAATATTTTCAGTCCAAACCTTGGACAGCAATTTATTTCGGAAACAGCTTGGAACGAACTGACAGAACTAAATCACTTCCTTTCTACTGTAAATATTGAAGCTATTGAAATCGAAATTCTTCATCAATTACTTCAGAGTACAATTACAACAGCCAAAAGAAAGGTTGCAGGTCAATTTTCTACACCTAATAAATTAGCAGATTTATTAACTCGCCTAACTATTGATGACAAAACAAAAATAGTAATTGACCCTTGTTGCGGAACAGGTACAATTATAAAACAAGCCTATGAATTAAAAGAAGAATATGAAATAAATTCGAATGATATTCTTGATACCATTTGGGCTTCGGACAAACATTCGTTTCCTATTCAACTTTCGACATTGTCAATGGCTAAACCTTCAAATATTGGAAGAATAGTCAACGTTTTTGGTTCTAATGTAATTGAACTAAACCAAGGAGATACAATAGAGTTTCAAAATCCAAATAATGGAGAAATAGTAGAAAAGGAATTCCCAATAGTAGATTATGTTGTTTCCAATTTACCATTCATTAAGAGTAAGGAAATGAAAGTTTTGAATCCACATATAGTGGATATTAACGATTGGATAAAAGAAGAAGCTGAGACAACAGAAACATTAAGTGGCAAAAGCGATATTTTTGCATACATCCCTTTTTATCTTCATCAATTCTTATCCGAGAATGGTAAAATTGGACTTATATTATCAAATGCTTGGTTGGGAACTGATTATGGCGAAAAATTTTTAGAGCTTTTTCAAAAATTCTTCAAAATAGATTTCGTAGTAATCTCTGGAAAGGGAAAATGGTTTAATAATGCAGATGTTGTAACAACAATATTAGTTGCTTCAAAAAAAGACCCAAAAACACCTACCACAGATGCTAGTGAAATCTCATTTTGTACGTTAAAAGAAGAACTAGAGGAAATTGATGACATAAAGACATTGAGCGATAACATAATTGTCAATACAGAATCTGAAAATCTAACCATCAATAGATATTCTGTTGCACAAATAAATTCTTTTGAAGATTTTGGGATTCCTTGGTCAGGTTATTTTTCTAATCTAAGTTGGGTTGCTAATGTTAAAGATAGATTTATCAATACAAGCGATATTTTCCATTTCACACGAGGAGAAAGACGTGGATGGAATCCTATGTTTTATCCTGCGTCAGGGCACAATATCGAGCAAGAATATATCAAGCCAGTCCTTAAGCATTTGAGAGGCACTACAAATCTAGAATGCGTTTCAAATGCAGAAGCTTTTTGCTGTTCTAGAAGTATTGAAGAATTAGAAAACTTAGGACATAATGGAGCGATAGCTTGGATTAATTCATTTGAAAACCAACGAAATGGAACTAATAGACCTTTACCTGAAGTATTGGCAAAACCAAATATGTATTGGTATGAAATGTCAACCGAAAATATGGCTGACTTTGTAGCAAATGTAAATTATGACAAGAGTCTGTTCATTGCCAAATTTGAAAACCGCTCGTTTATCGACCAAAGAATGATAGGTTTTTCAGTAAAAGACGAGTATCTACAAGAAAATAAAACATTATACTTAGCACTTCTAAATAGTACTGTAAGTCTATTTTTGATTGAAAGTTTTGGTTTTGGTCGTGGTTTAGGAGCATTAGATTTAAGAGCAACCAAATTCGAAAGAGATTTTAAAATTTTGAATCCAAATATTTTGACCGATGAACAAAAGTTACAAATTGTTGAATTGTTTAGACCTATGATGCAAAGAAACAGATTGCCACTTGAACAGGAATTAGAATCAGCAGACAGAATCGCTTTTGAAAATGCTTTAATGGGAATATATGGTATTTCAGAATATTATGAACCTATTAAAAATTCTTTAAAGCAATTGTATCGAATTCGTTTTGCAGTAAAAGACTAGAATATGGCTTACGAAGAAATACCAGACATAACGTTAAAAATGATTATAAATGCTGGAATTATTAAAATCGGAACTAAGGTTTATTCATCACCGAATAATGAAATTATTGGCACTCTAGATAAAGAAGGCGCAATAACATTTGAAATCGATAATAAAATAAAAACTTTTCCATTTCCTAGTGGAGCTGGAAGAGCAATAACGAAAACCAGTATAAACGGATGGAAATATTGGCGAATTTTAGACGATGGAGTTTATAACGAATTAAGTTATTATAAGGAAAAATACAAGCAGAACGAAAGCCAACGCTAAAAGCCATACATATTTGCAATTCGCTTCATCCACCACATAAGCCAAAAATTGCAAAAGAGTATATCTTTGCCAACGCTAGCAAGTTTGCGAAAAGCACGAAAACACAACAACGTATACAAAAAGCAGCTATATCGATGTAGGCCTCGGGAAATTAAACCCTCGATGAGTGTTCAAATTACTAAATATCAAATAATTATGATGTTTTTTAGTTCTTTAATTATAACGATTCAGCATTACATCTTTGGAGCATCCCACTAATGGGCAGCAAAAAATGACACAAGAGTTAAACTCTGGAGGCATTTTTATGCATAAATAATTTCTTGAATTACTCTTATCGCAATTCAAAATAAAATTAAAATCAAGATTTTGCAGGCCTCGAGGGACGGACTTCGATTTTACTAGGCAAACTTCTTGGGTTCATTTTTAACAGGTCTACAACTAATTCCCCAATATCCTCTTTTTGAATTTTCCATTCATCTTCTTTACTTGGCTCATGATTATTAAAATGAGTGGCTACAGATCCAGGCATTATTGTACTTACTTTTATTCCATGTTTCCTAAGATCCAACATGGCAGCTTGAGTAAATCCTGTGACTCCAAATTTACTTGCATTATAAGCCGTTCCCCCGGCAAAGAAATTTGTCCCAGCCAAACTTGAAATTGTAATAATATAACCTTCAGATTTTTTTAAGCTTTCTATACATGATTTCATACTATAAAAAACGCCGGTTAGGTTAGTGTCTATTGTTGTCTGCCAATCTTCTATACTCAATTCATCTATTGGCGCGAAATGACCAACTCCCGCATTGGCTACCAAAACATCAAGTTGTCCCCAAGTGTCTATCACTTTTTTCACTGCTTTTTCTTGACTTTTAAAATCCCTAACATCAGCTTCTACAGCTAAGACCTCTCCATTACCGATTTTTTTCAACTCCTCGGCTGCTTTTTCAGCGGAATCCAAACTTCTACTTGTAATAGCGACCTTCATCCCGTGCTTTATTAAAGACTCCGCAACACCATATCCTATTCCTTTACTGCCTCCTGTTATTAAAGCAACCTTACCTATATTTTTTTTCATTTCGTATGTTTTTTTAATCAGCTTAAAACTACTAAAGATCGACTGTTGCTAAAAATTTTAGAGACTAATTAATTGTTAATTCTTAAAGGGTATAAGCATTTTTCCCTATAAATGAAGGCTTTAAATGAGCAACTAAAATCTTTTATAAATATTAGCCAAAATGGTTTCAAAAAAACTTTAAAGCACTAACTTTGCGATCACCCTTAAAAAGCCTATAAAATGAGCTGATATAGGGTTTCAGTATTTGACAGTAACATAAAAATATATAAGTTGAAAAATCCAAAAGCTCAGAAATTAATAGATAAAATTCAACACGATTTAATGCGTAACGGATTAATTATTAACACGCTTGTAGAGGATCTAAAACAGTTAAGGCCTTTTGCAATCGAAGAAGAAGATCCACTTTTGGCAAAAGTGATCCGCTTGACCTATGAACATGTAAAAGCCACAAATTCTTTTGAAATTCCCATTCCAGAAGATGAACCTTTGGATGAGAACGAGAATGAAATTACAGCTATTGAATCTACTCCGCAAGAAAGCTTAGATTATCTTTTATCATTGATGCACGATACTTCAATAAAAAACAATGTGATCGATCTACGTGAATACAGTAATGCATTAACAGCATACGCAGATGAGAATTAATTGAATATTACTATAAAAGTATTGGAATTGCTTTAATAATAGCGTTTTCATATCCATAACCAAATTAACAATGAATGAAAAAGGAAGCGAAATCTAAAAAGAAATCGCGAGCGCGTTTACTTCATCAATATTATAGTTATACCGGTTTTTATAAGTTCGTAGCCAAAAGTGTGAAAAAGGCAATTATTCCAATAGTCCTTTTTATCGCTGCCATTTTTGCCTTGGATTATTTTGTTCTGGACCTTAATAAATTACTGGTAACAGTTACCGAAACCTATTCTCCAATTGGTATCCTTGGTGTGTTTTTTGCTTCAGAATCTTTACTTGGGATTATTCCTCCAGAGCTGTTTATTGCTTGGGCAGGAAAATCTGAATTCCCCATATTTTATTTATCTTTATTGGCTGCCGCATCTTATTTGGGTGGAATTGTCTCCTACTTTATAGGAGTTGGAATCACTAAAATTCCAGTTGTACATAAACAAATTGAAACCAATATGGCGAAACATATTAAAAACACCCGAAAATGGGGTGGTTTTTTAATTATTGTTGGAGCCTTGCTTCCTATTCCTTTTGCCATGACGAGTATTGCTGCCGGAATTATTAGATTCCCGTTTATGAGCTATCTTATGTATGGACTTCTAAGGTTTATTAGATTTTATGCCTATGCTTTGGTAATATTTGAAATGGTTTAATAACTTATATTTGATGCTAATTATATGATTTCTAGTCTATTTGCTTTTTTATGAGCGCGCTAAGAAACATCGCCCGTACAGGATATGTTGCGAAGGGAGTTATTTATACCATAACCGGTTTGTTAACTTTCATGGCGGCGATAAATATAGGTGGGGAAAAAGCGGGGAAAGAAGAAGTACTGGATTTCATTAAAAAACAAGATTTAGGTAGCACTCTACTAATAGTTTTGGCTTTTGGGCTTCTATGCTATGCCATATGGCGCTTTGCACAAGCCATAGTGGATCCTCAAGGAAAGAAGGGGAAAAGCAAAAACAGAGGACAGCGTTTTGCCCTATTTATTAGTGGAGTAAGTTATGTAGGTTTAGCAGGGCTGGCAATTTTAACAGCCGGAGGGAAATCGGGCTCATCCAGCATGAAGCATTCCAGCATATTAACAACCGAAAAAGGGCTTTGGATCTTGGCAGGCATAGGCCTCCTTTTTGCAGGAAGGGGAATCTACCAAATAACGCGAATCTTTAAAACGAACTTTATAAGAAAATTCGATTTTGAATCTATGACCGATGAGAGGAAAAGAAAAATTATAAAGAACAGTGCCTACATGGGAATGACTTCCCGTGCAATTATATTTTTAATTATCGGTTTTTTTGCATTGAAGGCATCTTTCACTGCGAACCTAGATGAAATTAAAACCACTTCAGATGTATTTGGTTTTATAGAAACTTCAACTTGGGGTTCTTTCCAGTTAGGGATGATATCCACAGGTTTCGTAGGCTATGCCGTTTATATGTTCCTTTCGGCTAAGTACAGAAGCTTCTAAATTGAAGTTCAATTATTTGACCTTGGTGAATTTTATACTGAGTTCTTTTTCTAATTCATAAATCCTTCTGGTTTCTTTTGGATTAACCAAAACTAACGAAATACCTGTGTTTCCTGCTCTGGCTGTTCGTCCACTCCTATGTGTATAATATTCGGTTTGATCTGGTAGTTGGTAATGTACCACGAAAGCGAGATTATCCACATCTATTCCCCTTGCAGCAACATCTGTAGATACTAAAAGGCGCAAACTCTTGTTTTTAAAAGCCCTCATTGCCTTTTCCCTGTCTTTTTGAAGCATATCGCCTTCCAACAAACCAACTTCGTGGTTCTTGGCCAACAATTGCTTTGCAAGAATTTTTGCTGCAGCCTTGGTCTTTGTGAAAATAATACCTCTCTGTTTTCCTTGAGACCTTAAGAAAGATGCCAAAGTATCCAGCTTGTTATTATCGTCCCCAGTTACATAGTGATGTGAAATTCCTGTATTTATAGAGTCATTTTTATCTACAGAGACCCTAAGAGCATCTTTTGAAACATAATTTTCTATGATCTCATTAAGCTCTTTTGGTATCGTAGCCGAAAATAACCACACGTTTCTTTCTCCTTTTGTCTTGGAAAGGATTTTAGTAAGGTCATCTTTGAACCCCATGCTTAACATTTCGTCCGCTTCATCTAATACCAGCGTATGGATTTTAGAAATATCCAATGCTTTTCTCTTTAAAAGATCAATCAACCTTCCCGGAGTTGCCACTACAATTTGGGTAGGCCTTTTTAATCTTGAAATTTGAATATCGATCTTTTCACCACCATAGACAGCTTCAGTAAAAACATTTTCTGAATACTTTGTGAATTTAAATAACTGTTTTGCAATTTGTTGTCCAAGCTCCCGGGTTGGTGCTAGTACTAAAGCTTGAATATGGTCTTTATTAGGATCTACCTTCGCCAATATTGGTAATCCAAAAGCAGCAGTTTTCCCAGTGCCTGTTTGTGCTTGTCCAACAAAATCTATATTCTCTACAGATAATACGGGGATTGCAGCCATTTGTATTTTAGTAGGATTAATTATCCCTAATTCTTGCAATCCTTTATTTATTTCTTTTGAAACACCTATCTCTATAAAGCTCATAGTTATATTTTGAATTTGCAAAGATACCTTTTCTAATTCAGACTGCGTATTCCCAAAGGGAAGTTATAATTAGTTAAATTATAGCTAAACCAAACGTGCGAATAGTAGATTTTATAAGAGATTAGCTAATTTCGGCGAAACCAAAAACATATATTATGTCTTTAATTACTATTATTTTAAATATATTATTACCACCATTAGCTGTTTTCTTAAAGCATGGTCTTGGAGTTACCTTTTTAATTAGTTTATTGCTTACTGCTTTAGGCTGGTTGCCAGGGGTAATTCATGCCTTTTATGTTAACGGAAGATAGGATCATTAAAAAAGCCACTTTTTAATAATAAGTGGTTTTTTTATTTCAAATCAAGAACCTAGGGGCAAGCCCGCAAGGTATGCATTGGAAAATAATTTTAAAAATTCGAGGCTTGCCTCGGGGAATTAAACCCTCAATGAGGGATTAAAATTTAGAGGCCAGTAGAT
This sequence comes from Gillisia sp. Hel_I_86, assembly GCF_007827275.1. NCBI lineage: Bacteria > Pseudomonadati > Bacteroidota > Flavobacteriia > Flavobacteriales > Flavobacteriaceae > Gillisia > Gillisia sp. Hel_I_86. The sequence continues at coordinate 3,883,800 of NZ_VISE01000001.1, forward strand.
AGTTACCTATTGAAAAATTTATCAATGTCGCTATCTGTCAGGTTGAGCGTAGTCGAAACCTTTATTTAGAGGACGAAGAGTTCTCGACTGCGCTACCATTGACGTGTTTTTATTTATTTGTGAATCCAAGACCCTGAAACCAGTTCAGGGTGACGATGCGGAATTGTCCCCATGCTGAACTTGTTTCAGCATCCCATCAGCTTATATAAAAAACACGTCAATTTCCTACGCTGGATAATTTTTTTATCACGGATCTCGAACTGACCATTGTGGTAAAGATTAAAATACTGATTATTAACAGGATAATCATCTGATTTAGATATGTGTTTATCTACTGACCTCTGTTAAAGTTTATTCCTTTTCTTCATTTTTAGAGACTTTTTTCTCCCACTTCCAAGCACTTTCCAAAGCTTCATCCAAGCTATGCCCTGCTCTCCAGTTTAATACTGAATTTGCTTTATGCGTATCTGCATAAGCCGCTGTAATATCTCCTTCACGCCTGTCAACAATTTTATAAGTCAACTTTTTTCCTGTGGATCGCTGAAAAGATTCAATGACCTCTAACACAGAATTCCCGGTTCCGGTTCCCAAATTAAAGACATCGTAATTATTTTCAGGATCACCTTTTATCAATCTTTGTAAAGCTACCACATGGGCTTTGGCCAGATCCATTACATGAATATAGTCCCTAATGCAGGTACCATCGTTTGTTGGGTAGTCATTTCCAAAAACAGATAATTGTTCGCGCTTACCAATAGCAGTTTGAGTAATAAATGGAACCAAATTTTGTGGTGTTCCAATTGGCAATTCCCCAATCTCTGTACTTGGATGCGCCCCAATAGGATTAAAATACCTTAGGGAAATCGCGCTGAAGTTGGGATGGACCTTACAAGTATCTTTTATGATCTCCTCCCCTATTTGCTTGGTGTTTCCATAAGGGGACATCGCCTGTTTTACAGGTGCATTCTCACTTATGGGCAAAGAATCGGCTTGTCCATAAACTGTGCAGGAAGAACTGAATATAAAATTAGCACGTTCTTTTTTGCTAAGATGTTGCAAGACATAGATTAAAGTAGATAAATTGTTCTCATAATACAGCAAGGGATTTTCTACGCTCTCTCCCACTGCCTTAGAGGCTGCAAAATGAATAACTCCATTTATATCCTCATGTTTTTCAAAAAAATTGTTCACTGCCTCCTTATTCCTTAAATCAATGTTTTGGAATTCTGGCGTAATCTGGGTGATCTTGGTGATTCCCGCCAGTACATCTATCGATGAATTCGATAAATTATCTATTATCACAACTTCAAAGCCTTGTTGCTGGAGCGCAACTACGGTATGCGAACCAATAAACCCAAGTCCGCCGGTAACCAATATTTTAGATTTCATGTTTACTTTTTCAATTCTGTGCAAATTAGGGAAATTGCAAAAAACGAAGCTTCATTCAATTGATTTCTTGTCGATTTTTGGTATAGTTTTAACAAGCTAACCCATTCAGTATAAAATTATGTGGTTACCATTTTGCCTCAAACAAAGCACCTGGCCCTCTCGTCACCCTGAGACCCGTGATAAAAATTATTTAGCGTAGGAAATTGACGTGTTTAAAAATTACCTCAAATTTAGCCTGTTGAAGGATTTCAGAGCAGATCCCTCCTAGGTGGGAAAGACAATAAAAAAGGAGTGTCATTCTGAAGGAAACGCAGTGGACTGAAGAATCTCAATAAAACAGAATCAATTTAACTAGAGATCCCTCCTAGCGTCGGGATGACAAAGTATTCAAAATACGTCAATGGTAACTTGTTTTAGCATGATAAAAAACCCACATATAGTTAGTTAAAAGTAATTGCTAACATAAAAGCGGACAAGCAGATAGATTTTAATGAAAGGATTCGCTATCTACTCTAAGTATTAAATTTATCTTTGCAAAAATTTAAATTAATGAATGAACGTATTCAAATCAAGGTTTTTAAATGGGTAAGTATTTTAGAAGGGCTTTCCTTTCTATTGTTGCTTTTTATAGCAATGCCATTAAAGTATTTGTTTGACCTTCCCCAAATGGTTGAAGTAGTTGGAATGGCTCACGGAATCCTTTTTATATCATATCTTGTGGGCGCCATACTCGTTTATAATATACTGAATTGGAAATTTAAAACCTTACTGCTTGCCGTTGCTTGCTCGGTAATTCCATTTGGTCCTTTTTATATAGAAAAAAAGTATTTATAATATGTTTGAAGACATTTTTGATATAAAACCAATAAGTTGCTTTCTTGAAAATTATTTTATTGAGCAAGGGATGAATACCGTTGCCGCTGGATATCTTAACCTCGCAATAAATCTTCTTGCACTTTTTGGTTTGGTGCTTTTGGTGAATTATATATTGAAAAAATTTGTAATAGAATCTTTTAAAGCCTTTACCAATAAAACCAAAACCACTTTCGATGATTTCTTGATCAAAAGTAATTTTCCAAAATATGTTGGAAGGATAGTCCCCATTCTCGTTATCTATGCCACGATTCCTGTTATTCTTATAGATTATCAATTTGTTTTGAAAATCGTTATTTTCTTCACTAATCTCTATATAATAATATTGGTTGTATGGATCTTTAGGAGTTTACTGCGAACAAGCAAAAACTATTTAAAAACCAGAAAAGAATATTTTGATAAGCCCCTAGATAGCTATATGCAGGTGCTTATGATTTTTATTTGGATCGTGGGGATTATGTTCATTTTCTCTGAAATCACAGGGAAATCTGTTCTTAATTTTGCGATTTCTTTAGGTGCTGCATCTGCAGTTATATTATTGATCTTTAAGGATACTATTTTAGGGTTTGTGGCCTCCATACAAGTATCTGTAAACGATATTGTGCGCATTGGGGACTGGATTACCTTTAGCAAATATGGAGCCGACGGAGATGTAACCGAGATTAACCTTGCAACGGTACGGGTACAGAATTTCGACAATACTTTTACCACGATCCCTACCTATAGTTTAATTGCCGATTCTTTCCAGAACTGGCGCGGCATGCAGGAATCACCAGGTAGACGTATTAAGCGGGCAATAAACATTAAACAGAATTCTGTGAAATTTGTCACTTTAGACGATTTGGAGAAATTAAAATCCATAAGTTTAATCGCTCCTTATTTGGAACATCGGCAAAAGGAAGTTAATAAATACAATAAAACAAACAATATAGATACGTCACTTCCCATAAATGGGAGGAACCAAACCAATTTAGGGATTTTTAGAAAATATGCCGATGCGTATTTACATGACCATCCGGCAATTAATAAAGAGTTATACCTCATGGTTAGGCATTTATCACCAACCCCTCAAGGAATTCCATTAGAGATCCTTTGTTTTAGCAGTGATAAGCGTTGGGAAAATTATGAATATATTGCTGCGGATATTTTTGACCATTTAATCGCGGCATTGCCTTATTTTGGACTCCAACTTTTTGAAGCTCCTTCTGGGGATGATTTAAAATATTTAGCAGACAACATGAAACAGGATCCCACTACAATTAAAACCCAACTATAACCAACCATCTAAAACTCCTCCTATGAAATTAAAACCTTTCTTGCAAGGTTTCGGACTATTTGCCATCTTGTTAACCCTAATACCAATTGCCGCAGCAGATTTCTGGTGGGTAAGAATGTTCGATTACCCACATATACAGTTAACCATACTTACTTTTGTGGCGCTGGTAGTTTATTTTATGAGGTTCGATGTAAAATGGATAAAAGATTATTTTTTTGTTACCATATTACTTGGCTGTTTTGCTTTTCAGCTATACAAAATATATCCTTATTTACCCCATAATTCCTATGAAGTGGGGGAAGCAGAGAACACTATTGAAAGTGACAATGCATTTAAATTTTATGCAGCCAATGTGTTGCAAAAGAATACCAATCCAAATATTTTAATTGAAGAGATTAAAACAGTAGATCCAGATATTCTTCTACTAACTGAAACGGATACTCGTTGGATGAACGATATTGCCAAAGCGGTTTCCAAGTACAAGTATAAAGTAGAAATCCCTATAGATAACACCTATGGGATGCTTTTATATTCCAAACTTCAGCTAAAAGATGCACAAAAGAAGTTTTTGGTAGATGATAGTATTCCTTCCATTCAAACCATAGTTAAGTTAAGGTCGGGCAAGGAAATCATGCTGTACGCAATTCACCCCACTCCCCCAATGCCACAAGAAAACCCAAGTTCTACAGATAGGGATGGGGAAATGATGATGGTTGCTAAAAAGGCCTTAAATCGTAAAATGCCAGTAATTATAGCTGGAGATTTTAATGATGTTCCATGGTCTGGAAGTACAAAATTGTTTAAGGAGGTAAGTACCCTTTTGGATGTTAGGGTGGGAAGGGGCTTTTATAACACGTTCGATGCCACTAGTTTTTTAATGAAATGGCCTTTAGATCAATTCTTCGTTTCAGAGGAGTTTAGGGTAATTAAATTGAAAACCGGAAAAGATATAGATTCAGATCATCTTCCATTTTATGTGGAATTAAGCCTTGAACCTAATGATGCCGATGAACAAGAATCCGAGAAGCCAACCGAAAGTCAATTGGAAAATGCCAATGAGCAAATTCAGGATGCCAAAGATGAACAAGTAGAGAAGAAAAAGGATGGGGAATAATTTCTTCAACAAAGAAACTCCTCAGTACATTTCCTTGTTTCACTTAAACCTTCTTCTATTAAATATTCTAACATATAATTAATAGAAGAAGGTTTTTTAATATCTATATTTCAGGAAACATAATTGAAATTGAATGCAAGAAACTGCTAACGAACAATTGAGCTTGAACGAATCGTTCCTTCACTTTTACGAAAGATTTTTAGAACAATTACCTGGAATAGGTTTAGGCTTGCTAATCATAATCCTTGGAGTTTTAATAGGGACATGGGTGGGCAATTTTGCCAAAAAGCGAATATTCAACCGTACCAATGACCCGCTTATGAGTAGGTTTCTAGGGAAAACAATAAAAATAATTGCTTTAACAATTGCCATTATGCTTGCTTTAAGGGCTGCGGGATTGGGCGGGATTGCCACTGGAATTCTTACAGCTGCGGGGGCGAGTGCCGTTGTTCTAGGTTTTGCGTTTAAAGATATTGGAGAAAATTTTATTGCAGGAATCATTCTCGCTTTCAATCGACCTTTTGATATAAATGACACCGTGGAAATTGGTGAAAATTTCGGAAAAGTAAAAGCCTTGGAATTTAGATATACAAAATTGAAAACATTTGATGGGAAGGATGTCTATATTCCAAATAGCGATGTATTAACAAAACCAGTAACCAATTTTACCGAAGACGGCTTCTTTAGATGGAATTTTGTAATTGGGATCGCTTACGAAGATAATATTGAGGGAGCAAAGAAAACAGTCATGGAAGCCTTAAGAAATGAACCCGATGTTATTGAAGATGCCGAACATGAAAATTTTGTGATTGAAGATGAGCTGGCAACAAGCACCGTTAATCTAAAAGTGTTCTTTTGGGTAGACACCAAGGATTTTAGAAGAAAAGCCCTAACCACAAAAGGGAATGTAGTTAGGGTTGTTAAGGAGGCGTTAGAGGACAATGGATACTACATGCCAGCCGATATCCAAGAGATCAAGATCTATGGAGGGAACAAGGATCTAGAATTGCCGGTAAGGCTATCTTCTCTAAAACAAAACGAAACACCTACTAAAAAAGACTAATCCTTAAGCCTATCTTTCACATATTCTATTCGGGATTTACCGTGAGCATGGGGTTTTCCTTTGGTATCCAAACTTACCATCACTATATTATCTATGGTAATAATAGTATCCCTGGTCATTTTATTTCTCACCTCGCAGCATAATGTCAGCGATGCAGTACCAAATTTTACCACATCTATCCCAATTTCAATGATATCGCCTTGGGAGGCTGAACTTTTAAAATTAATTTCACTCATAAATTTAGTAACCACTCTGGGATTTTCTAATTGAATGATGGAATAAAGCGCACATTCTTCATCTATCCATTCCAACAATCTACCTCCAAATAAGGAAGCATTCGGGTTAAGGTCTTGCGGTTTTACCCATTTTCTAGTATGAAATCTCATATTTTATTATTTATAAATTATTATTAACTATATCTGTTTTTCGGTACCATCTCGTCACCCTGAACTTGTTTCAGGGTCTCCTCTCCACATACTGGGATGCTGAAACAAGTTCAGCATGACGAAAAATCTGAATGTCCTAGTTAAAATCAATAACTGGCATAAACTCTAAAAATCAGTAATTATTATTTCGTAGATGCTCTTTTGCATCTTCAATAATTTGTGCATGATCGAAGGCAAGTTTCGGTAATTCATCTACACGAAACCAGTCAGCCTCTTTGGCATCATCTCCTGCTTTTATTTGCACTTCTTTTCTTAATTCCCCAATAAAAGCAATCGAAATTGTTCTACCTCGTGGATCCCGATTTAAATTTCCATAGGTTTTTAACTGCTTTAAATCATCCAACTCCAAACCTGTTTCTTCGAATAGCTCCCTTTTTGCACCTTCTATTAGACTTTCGGTTTCTTCCAAAAAACCTCCTGGTAATGCCCATTTATTTTTAAAAGGAGCGTTCTTGCGTTGTATTAATAGAATTTTAGCGGAAGATCTAAAATCTTTAAATATTACGGTATCAACAGTTATTGCTATTTCTTGTCGCATCTATTTTAAAGTTTCAGGTATTGGAAGTTCCAAATTAAACTTGGTGTTCAGTTTTTCTATAAAATAGGCAGATAAAAGCGGGGAAGCTTCTTCAACATTTTGATGGACAAAGAAATAGAGGTTTTTAAGGCCTAGCTCATACCACTCTTCGATCACTTTTAACCAATCGTCCAAACGGGTATAGTCCGAAGGATGGTTTGCACCATTAAACCTAATAAATGCAGTTTCATTGGTGAGCCTCATATGCAACAGGTCACGCCTACCAGCACTATCGGTTATAATGTTTGCGATATTGTATTTCAATAAAATTGAATTTAATTCATCAGCAATGGATGGGTCCTGAAACCATTCTGTATGCCTTAGTTCTAATCCAAGAGGAATTTCCTTTGGCCAATGCTGAAAAAACGGTTCTAACCTATCCATGTTCTTTGGATGAAAATTCTCCGGCATTTGTAAAAACACCATCCCCAACTTCTCTTCCAAAGGCAGTAAATTACTTACATAATCATCTACCAATATTTCAGAATCATTTAGCCTCTTAATGTGACTGATAGATCTTGTTACTTTTGGAAAGAACTGAAAATCCCCCAACGCTTTATCATGCCATGTTTGAAATTGATCTGCAGGAAACATTCTGTAAAAAGAAGCATTTAGCTCTATGGAATTAAACTGAGAGGTGTAATAAGTCAATTCATCTTTTGTTCCCTTAGGGTAAAAATTCTTAAGATCCTTTTTGTTCCATTTGGCACAACCAACTCGAACATTTAAAAATTCAGAAGGATCCTGTTGTTTTAGAATTTTTACTGTTTGTTCATGTGTTGGTGGTAAACTAAAATCTATACTGCTCGGGTCGTCAACTTTTCCGAAATTCATATTTTATATTTTGTTAGCTTATTTAATGTATACCGTTTTCTTATTTACAAACTCCCGAATTCCATGAATGGACAGCTCCCTTCCATACCCGGATATTTTAGTTCCCCCAAAAGGCAATCTAGGATCACTTTTTACCAATTCGTTGATGAACACTGCGCCATCGTCGAATTTTGGGCATATTTTTTCAGCGAATTCCAAATCTTCCGTGAACACAGAAACTCCCAACCCGAAATCTGAAAAATTCACCAATTCTATAGCCTCTTCTTCATTTTTAAAAGTAGTAACAGAAATTACTGGGCCAAAAGTTTCTTCTTTGAACACCGCCATTTCTTTAGTAACACCCGTTAAAATTGTGGGTTCATAATAAGTGCCATTTCTAACACCCCCTAAATGAATTTTAGCTCCCTGTTTTACAGATGCTTGCACTTGTTTCTCCAGATCTTCTGCAAGATCTTCCCGCGCTAAAACTCCAATATAAGTATCCTCATCCATTGGATTCCCACTTTTCAACTCCCGTACCTTCTTGGAGAAAAGCTCCAAAAATTCATCGGCGATGGAGTCTTGCAATAAAAGTCTTTTCCCCGCGATACAACTTTGCCCTGTATTCTGAAATCTGGCCTGTACACAAGTAGCTACGGATTTTTTAATGTTGGCATCCTTAAAAACAACCAAAGCATTGCTTCCGCCCAGCTCTAAAACCGATTTTTTGATCTCTTCTCCTGCTACCGAAGCTACCGCACTACCTGCGGGTTTACTTCCGGTTAAGGTCACCGCCTTAATCCTAGGATCTCTAATTATTTCTTCCACTCGCTTACTGCCAATTGGAATATTTTGAAAACATCCCTTTGGAAAGCCTGCTCTTTCAAATATTTTCTGAATATTATTGGCAGACTTCATCACATTGCTGGCATGTTTTAAAACACCTATGTTTCCCGCCATTAGTGCTGGAGCTGCAAACCTAAAAACCTGCCAAAAAGGATAATTCCAAGGCATAACAGCCAAAACGACTCCAATAGGCTCAAAAGATGTATAGCTCTTTTTAGCATCGGTTTTAATCATTTCTTTTGTCAAGTGTTTTTCTGCATTTTCAGCATAATATTCACAAACCCATGCGCATTTTTCAACTTCAGCAATTGCCTGGCTAATAGGTTTTCCCATTTCCAACGTAATGGTTTGGGCATATTCCTGCTTATTCTTTTTTAACTCTGCTGCTGCAGCCATCATTAATTTAGAACGCTCACTAAACGATGTGTTTCTCCAACTTTGAAATCTTTTATCGGCAATATCCAATGCTTCATCAATCTCTTTCTTGGAAAATTCTTGGACGTTGGCTACTTCTTCGCCATTATATGGGTTTCGGGATACAATCATAACTTTTTTCAATTTGATTAAAGGTAAAAATAACCATTTAAAGGGCTAAGCGATTAAGAGACTTTTAACTGACCCATTTGTTTATAAATCGGTTTAAAAGTTGACTCAGCATTTAAGAAATGTAGGCTTTATTTTAATTAAATTTAAGAAACTTCATAACTATGAATCATCGAGATACAGAATTGCTTCGTCTTAGACCGGAAATTCCATCGGCAAGAGTTTCAGAAAAAATGAGTGGGGAAGAACAATTTCAAAACAAAACCCTCCGCCCAGTTATTAGACTTCAAAGTGAACTCTTTGTAGCAGTATTCAGAAATTACATTAAGAAGCACAAGAACAGTTTCCATTCATATTCTGTAGAAAAGAAATTGAGTTTTATTGAAAATGCCATCCAAAGGGATATCAAATTCAGGAATAGTTTAAAAGGTATGGTTATTGGCCAGTTTTCTGTGGAAGAATATTTGCTTTATATCGAAAATTCGTCTGCCCTAAATAAGCGGATGATGAATATCCTGAAAGAGCGAATGTTCAGCAATATTCAGCTACTGGAAGAGGAATTGGCGTACTAATAGGCCCAAAAGTATTGTTATTGTAAAGCTTATTAATGTCCCAATAAGCACATATTCCGTTTGCTTTCTGGCTCCGGTTTCAGATTTATCACTAAATCTTAGAATGGATTTGGCAGCGATCAAAAATCCTATTGCCGAAAAATTATTGGTAAGGATAAAAGTTAGTACGAGAATCCGTTCGAAAATACCAATATATCGTCCGGCATCATCCAGACTGTTCTTTTTATGGGTTTCTTCTATCTCATTTTGCCATTTCTTGGTTGCTTTTCCAATTAAGAAACCGGCAGGAAAGATTACAAATAAATAAGTGCCAATAACTGCGAGTATCGCTGTAGAATTAAAAACCTCTTTTAGAAAAGGGAGGATGTTGGAAAAGCCATTTATTAGGTATAACCATACCATTGTTATTACCAACAAATGAAAAAATTGGTCCAAGAGAAAGTATTTGAGGTTGTCTTTTTTCTGGTTTAGTTTCCACCAATCTATTAAGAAATGGGTGACGCTTATTATTAAACCTATATACCACCATTCCAGTTTCTGAAGAAATAGTACGGTCAACACCCCTGCTATTAAAGTATGGATAATCAAAAAATAAGATTTTACCTTATATTTCCTTTTATGCTTTATCCAGCTATTTGGCTGTAGCACAAAATCTGTCAAGAGATGTGCAAAAAGTAATTGTAATAGGATTAGCATGCTATTTTCTGTTTACTAAGTTGTTTGTGATCACGTCCCTGTACCGCTCCAATAAAACTGCAATGGCATCCCATCCCGCGGCCTTTTTACGTTGATTTACGGCAGACTGGCTAATATGGATGGCCTCAGCCACTTCGCGCTCCTTAAGGCCTTTCAAAAGATAGTATACTACCTCGGCAGATGCTGTGCTCCATTTATCGGTAATGGTATCCAATAGAAACAAAGAGGTGTTAAATTCGGCATTTATCTCCTCAAAATCGGTCTTTAGTTTGGTTTTTCTATGTTCAGTTTTCATTTCATCCAACGTACGACCAGAAAATTGAAAAGCGGGGCCATTAGACTCAGAAATTGCTTCCCGTTCCAACTCCTGCTCTCCAATACCTATGGCTATCTTGAAATCGGCTATTTTGGAATAGGCTTTATTCTTTACCGTTTCCTTAAAATGGATTCTATTTATGGCTGTTTTTATTTGAAGCGCTATCTGGAGGGCATTCTCAGGGCTTTTAATAATTCCTTGAAAACTGTCCCCCCTATAGATTTGAAGACGCACTTGATCTTGATCATATTCTCTGGTAATCCCCTCAAACTCTTGCTTGAGCGTATCCAATACTTCTTGTAGCACCTTCTCTTCATAGAGAGAAGAATCTATTAAATCGGCTGTTAAAACTGCTATCATAACGTCAAATATATAAATTTTATTAGTCTGAAACCTTATAAATATAAAATATTAGTCCATAGACTTATAAAGTATAAATATAAGTTTATGGACTTATAATTTTAAAACGAAACAAGTTTGGCGAATTATTAATTATTTGCAAATAATTATAAAAGTTAAAAAACGATACCTACTTTTAAGTAAAACTCAAAAAAAATGGTGCCAAATAAAATTGAATTGTTCAATAATTGCTTGGATGCGATCAATAAGCAAATTGCGCGTTACAAAGGAGAAATGGATTCGATAAAAGAATCCATGGAGGCAAACGATGTTCATACAGATTATGACGAAGAAGGTAGCAAAGGAGAATTGTTGGGGGATTTTGAAAAATATGCCACCTATCTCGATACTGCCCAAACTATGAAATTTACCCTAAACAAAGTAGATAGAAATCATTACAGTGAATATATAAAATTTGGAAGCGTAATAGAGACCGATGATAACAACTATTTTATTGCCTGCGGTTTAGGAAAAGTGCACATGAACGATGATACCAGTGTATATGTTATTTCTACTGAAGCTCCCATTTATGAAAAACTGAAAGGCAAGAAAGCGGGAGAAACCTTTATGTTAAACGAAAAAGAGATAAAAATACTGGAAGTACACTAACTATTCTGGATATTCCACCCTTAGATGAAAAATATTCTTCAGTTTTTGTTTTAAGATTTTTTTGATCAACTGGATCTCTTTAAAGGTAATATTGGCATTTAAGAACTGGGCTTCATCCATTTGCTTATTGATGATCCTTTCTACAAAATCATCGATTTTCGCCGATGTAGGCTCCTTTAAACTTTTGCTCGCTGCTTCCACACTATCGCACATCATTAAAATTGCCGTCTCTTTACTAAAAGGAATTGGACCAGGATATCTAAAATCCAAGGTGGACACCTTGTCGTTCATTTCCTTTTCTTTCATATAAAAGAAATACACCAAAGAAGTACCGTGGTGGGTCCTAATAAAATCTATTACCCGATCCGGAATATTATGTTTTCTGGCAATTTCGATTCCCTGGATCACGTGATTGATAATTACTTCGGCACTTTCGGCCGGGGATAGTTCATCATGGGAATTCACAGAACTTGTCTGGTTTTCAGAAAAATAAGTAGGGTTTTCCATTTTACCAATATCGTGATACAAGGCTCCTACCCTAGCCAACATGGCATTTGCCCCAATTTCATTCGCGGCAGCTTCAGCCAAGTTTGCAACGTTCAAAGAATGATGAAAAGTACCAGGCGCCTTTTCTGCCAGCTCCTTCAGTAATTTAGAATTGGTATCTGAGAGTTCCAAAAGTGACATATCTGAAACCAATCCGAAGAGTTTTTCATAAATATAAATTAGCGGTTGCACAAATAAAGTGGCCAATCCGCCCAAAATAAAAGTGAGGAACATTTCAGAATTGAGGTCCTGTATATTTCCCTCCTGAATAATGGTAAATGCAAAATAAACAAGAATATAAATAAAGGTTATTTGCCCTACCGAAATAAATAAATTAGCCCTTTTATATAATTCTGAAACTGTAAGGATGGTAACGATCCCAGCGATAATCTGAAGGAACATATATTCGTAGCTATTAGGGACAACAAATCCTAAAATAAGCACTGTGATTACATGGGTGAACAAACCCAACCTGGAATCAAAAAAAGCTTTTAAGGTCAATGGCAAAATAGATAAGGGAACTATATACACATATTTTGCATCGAACCTAACAACAAGTGTAGTTAAAAAAACCATCAATAAAAGGTTGAAGAAAATAAACGAAACCTTCACATTGTTATCGAATATTTCCCTTCTATTTCTTCTAATAAACAAGAGCAACATCAGCAAAGCAAGGCTAACCAAAATGCTGTAACCAAACAAGATCCAATTATAACTGGAATCGCTCCATACTTGCGATTCGTATTCAGATTTCAGTGAGGTTAAAATATCCAAGGTCTCCCCTTCCACTATTTCTCCTTTGGAAATGATAATGGTACCACGTTCTATGCTTCCCCGGGTATAAGAAATGGAACCTAATTTACTGTCCAGTTCCTTCTGGGTAAGCCCAGTATCGAAAGTAACATTCGGTTTTATAACGTTATAAAAGAATTCTAATAATTCTGGTTTTAAGGAGGATAAATTACTTTGGTTGATTTGAACATTTAGGTATGGACGAATTTCATCTTGAAGCAATAATTTGTCATAATTAACTTCAAAAGCTTCGTTTCCCCTTTTTAAATAAACCAATTTGTTTGCATCGGCTGGTCTTGCTTCAAGCAAAACTCCATATTCATATATATCATCTAAAGTCTTTTCAATAAAACCAGACAACTGCCTTCTTTTCCTTTTTAAAATACTATCGGTAAATGTTTTCCCTAATTGTTCTGGAACTTTGGATTTTACTTGCTCCAATACACTTTCATTAACCGAATAATAAGGAATATGGTTCGTATTTACCTGTAGCTTTTCTTTAACTATTTCGGCATCGCTTTTTAGAATAGCAAAATCAAACGGCGCATATAAATTTTCGTATTGCCAGGGCTTTCCTTTAGTGATCTCATATTTAAATTTGCCGCCCTTCGGAAGGAGATAAACAATTAAAACAGCCGTAATTATAAATAGGAAAATCTTGTAGAATAATGCCTGGTTTTTGTAAAAGTTGTTTACGAAATTGTTCATGTATTTTAATACTATTTTTCAAATGTAGTAAAAAAACACGGTGCACCTAGAAGCCTTGGTTTGTTCTTCATAAAATCACTAAATTCGCATTAAGAGAAAATTAAAATTTTAAGTTATGAATAAGGAAGTAGTAATTGTAAGTGCTGCAAGAACACCAATAGGAAGTTTCCTAGGTGGATTGTCCACGGTGCCGGCAACAAAATTGGGTTCTATCGCGATTCAAGGAGCTTTAAATAAAATAGGACTAAAACCAGAAATGGTAGATGAAGTATTAATGGGAAATGTGGTGCAAGCCGGAGTCGGACAAGCCCCAGCTAGGCAAGCTGCATTGGGCGCTGGAATTCCAGACACTGTACCATGTACCACCATAAATAAAGTATGTGCAAGTGGTATGAAAGCAGTAATGCAAGGAGCACAAGCCATTATGTTAGGAGATGCCAACATTGTTGTTGCTGGTGGAATGGAAAACATGAGTTTGATTCCGCATTATATGCACCTTAGATCTGGACAAAAGTTTGGACCGGCCACCATGATAGATGGAATGCAAAAAGATGGATTGGTAGATGCATACGATCACAATGCCATGGGAACCTGTGCCGATCTTTGTGCAACAGAGCATAACTTTAGTAGAGAAGATCAGGATGCTTTTGCAATTCAATCTTACGAACGATCTGCTAAAGCATGGAAAGACGGAAAATTCGATAATGAAGTTGTTCCTGTAGAAGTTCCACAAAGAAAAGGAGATCCCATAGTAATAAAAGAAGATGAAGAGTTCAAGAATGTAAGAATGGATAAGATCGCTTCTTTACGTCCTGCCTTTTCTAAAGATGGAACGGTTACCGCAGCAAATGCTTCCACAATTAATGATGGAGCCGGGGCAGTAGTTATAATGAGCCGTGAAAAAGCAGATGAACTAGGATTAAAAGTATTGGCGAGCATTAAGAGTTTTGCTGATGCTGCACACGAACCAAAATGGTTTACCACTGCTCCATCCAAAGCACTTCCGAAAGCATTGGCTAAAGCAGGTATTACTCAGGATGATGTGGACTTTTTCGAATTTAATGAAGCTTTTGCAGTTGTGGGATTGGCAAATATGAAGATCTTAGGCCTTACAGATAAAAATACCAATGTAAATGGCGGTGCTGTTTCTTTAGGTCATCCCCTGGGATGTTCCGGGGTTAGAATTATTATAACCCTTATGAATGTTCTGGAACAGAACAATGCTAAAACCGGAGCTGCTGCAATTTGCAATGGAGGTGGTGGAGCCTCTGCAATGGTAATTCAGAGAGACTAAGTTCATTTAGCAAGTTTTAATCAATGCAATACGGAATATGCAACTTAAGCATTGTGCCGGTTAGAATTCAACCGGCCGATGCTTCCGAAATGGTCACCCAGCTCTTGTATGGGGAATATTTTAAAGTTCTTGAGGAACGTGGTAAATGGAGCCGAATTCGTATTGCATTCGATTCTTATGAAGGTTGGATAGATAACCGCCAATTCATAAAAGTTGAAGAATCGGTCTATTTTGACCTTTCTTCTGAAACCAGAAGGTATTCCGCAGATCTCATCGAATTCCTTACCGACGAATCGGAAAGTCTTACAACCATCCCTTTAGGTTCTGTCCTTAATAGCAATGAGCCCCTCAAAAACACTTTTGACGGCAGTAGTATTTCAGGAACAAAGGAAAAAACCAATTTGGTGAAAACCGCGCTTTTATACCTAAATGCCCCTTATATGTGGGGTGGAAAAACTCCTTTTGGAATAGATTGTAGCGGGCTCACCCAAATGGTGTATATGCTCAATGGGCATTCCTTATTAAGGGATGCCTCCCAACAAGCTACACAAGGAGAAGCTTTGAGTTTTATTGAAGAAAGCGAGCCTGGAGATCTTGCGTTTTTCGACAATTCTGAAGGAACGATCACCCATGTTGGGATAATCATGCATGACAATTATATCATCCATGTAGATGGAAAGGTGAGGATAGATAGAATCGATCATTCCGGAATTTTTAATGTGGATTTGAAAAGGCATACGCACCAACTGAGAGTGATTAAAAAGATAATTTAAGCTTGTTAGACTATTTTATAATTAGGAGTATTCGAAGAAAAATCCCACTACAATTTCCAATTGTTAAAAATTAATGTAGGCTGTGTAATTTAAACTCTCATAATGTATGATCTATTCGGGTTGCAGTTCCAATCTAGTATAAGATCCTGAAATAAATTCAGGATGACATTGCACAATAAATCGTTAAAATATCATTCTCTAATTATAAATCTATCTTGTCAAAGAGTCTAAAAATTTAAATAAAAGAAACAAAAAAAAAGGCTATCATTATTGACAGCCTTTTCTAGTTCAGAACATAAAATTCTTATTTATTTTCTTGAGCAGTTAACTTTGCTTGTAATGCATCTGCTTTTTCATTTTCTCCTAATTGATAATAGATATTCATAGAAGTTCTAACAGCTTCTAAATTCCCAGCATCATTTTCCATTACTGTTTCTAAATATGGAAGTGCTTTTCTGTAAACTTCTTTACGTTTCTCAGCAAGCTCATCATACTTTTTGATATCAGCTTTGCTCATTCCCAAGGTATTCATCTCTTCAACTATTTTAGCTTCGTTAGAAAGTATTGCCGCAGCAATATTTAAACGAGCTTCAGTCATTTCTGGGTTGAATTCAATCGCTTTTTGATAATAAGAAATAGCACCATCATTGTCTCCCATCTCAAAAGCCGTCACTCCTAAGTTGTAATATAAAGTAGCATTTGTAGGATCCTGAGCAACAATTTCTTCCATAAGTTCTTTATACTTATCCTTTTTACCCATTCTGTAATACATATCCGCTTCGGTTTGCATTAAAGACGTATCATTTGGGTTAGCAGCTTTTGCAGCTTCCAAGGCACTCACTGCCTCATCTTCCCTACCTTGCTCAATATATATTAAAGCGATGTTCTTAGTGATCTCTCCTGCTTTGGAAGGAGCAACCCTGTCTTCAGGCTTGATATATTCACCAGATTTAACCATTAAGTCACGTTGAGCTTTGGGCATTGCTTCTTTTTCACCTGTTGTTTTGTTAACTGCCAAGTATTCAGTTTCAATACCTGTATATCCAAGTTCTTTAAGATCTTCATAATATTTAAGGGCAGTATCATAATCTTTAGCTGTAACCGCATTAGATGCTGCAAAGTATAAATACAAGGTATCTTTAGGATTTAGCTTATATCCTGCATATAGTTTTTCTGCAGCCATATCATATTTCTCTGCATTTTGGTCATTAATTGCACTTTGGATCAAACTATTTGTAACAGCTGCTAAACCTTGTGTAGCCGCTTCCGCATTACCTAGTTCTTCAGCTTTTTTGAATGCTTCTGAAGCAGTCATAAGGTCTTTTACAGAAGTTCCTTCTCCTGTACCTAAATATGCTTGTCCTTTAAAAACATAGAAATCTTGTTTAAGATTATCATTAGCATCACCCAACATAGCTTCTGCTTGTGTCAATAAAGTTTTTGCTTCTGCATAACTTCCTTTTTCGATTGCCTTACCAGCATCGCGAACTTCTTTTTTCTGGGCTATTGCAACTATGGATAGTAAAGATAAGCCTATTGATAAAATATTCTTTTTCATTTTAAAATTGGTTTTAGGTTTGTTATTCATCTTCATTATTGTCTGCAATTGTTGTGCCATCTGAATTCTCTTCACTGGATTCGGTATCTGACAGCTCTTCTAGCAGCTCCTCTACCTCCTCATCATCCTTCATTACTTTGGCAACTGCAGCAATGGCATCATTGCTTTTCAGGTTGATTAGTTTAACCCCTTGCGTAGCCCTCCCCATAACTCTTAGATTATCGACGCTCATTCTAATGGCAAGTCCAGATCTATTGATAATCATAAGATCATCGCTATCAATCACATTTTTAATAGCCACCAATTCTCCGGTTTTATCTGTAACAGAAATTGTTTTTACTCCTTTTCCCCCACGATTGGTGATTCGGTAGTCATCAAGTTGCGATCGTTTGCCATACCCATTGGCAGAAACTACCAAAATATCCGTATTCATTTCATTAACAGCGATCATCCCAATAACTTCATCTTTTTCGTTTGCTAAAGTAATTCCCCTAACTCCCGAGGCATTTCTCCCCATTGGCCTGGTTTTTTCTTCCTCAAACCGAATCGCTTTTCCACTTTTAACCGCCAACATTACCTGACTGTTTCCAGTAGTAAGTTTAGCTTCCAAAAGTTCGTCGTCTTCACGAATGGTAATTGCATTAATACCATTTATCCTAGGTCTAGAATATTGCTCTAAAGAAGTTTTCTTAACCTGGCCTTTCTTGGTAGCCATAATCACAAAATGGCTATTGATGTACTCTTCATCTTTAAGATCCTGAGTACAAATAAATGCCTTCACTTTATCGTCCGGCTCGATATTTATTAAATTCTGAATAGCTCTACCCTTTGAGGTTTTACTTCCTTCAGGAATTTCATAAACACGCATCCAGAAACATTTCCCTTTTTGAGTGAAAAAGATCATGTATTGATGATTGGTTCCTGAAAACAAATGCTCTAGGAAATCTTCATTTCTTGTAGTAGATCCTTTTTGGCCCACTCCACCTCTATTTTGTGTTTTATATTCTGTAAGTGATGTCCTTTTGATATAACCCGCATGAGATATAGTAATTACCACCTGTTCATCTGGAATCATATCTTCTATACTAAGATCTCCTCCTGCATATTCTATAACAGATCTACGCTCATCTCCATATTTATTCTTGATCTCCAACAACTCATCCGTAATCACCTGCATTCGACGATCTTTTCTATCAAGAATATCTTTTAAATCATCAATGGTTTTTTTAATTTCTTCGTATTCTGAACGCAATTTATCTTGTTCCAGACCAGTAAGTTGTCTCAATCGCATTTCTACGATTGCTTTTGCCTGAAGTTCAGACAAACTAAAACGTTCAATCAATTTAGACCTGGCTTCGTCTCCATTGCTGGAAGATCTAATTAAAGCAATCACTTCGTCTATATTATCTGAAGCAATGATCAATCCTTCTAAAATATGAGCCCGCTCCTCGGCTTTACGCAATTCGTATTTCGTGCGTCTCACAACAACTTCATGACGATGCTCCACAAAATGAACGATCATATCCTTCAAATTCAACATTTCAGGTCGGCCTTTTACCAAGGCAATATTATTAACACTGAAACTGGTTTGAAGTGCTGTATGCTTAAAAAGTGTGTTTAATACGATATTTGGGATGGCATCGCGCTTAAGGACATAAACAATACGCATTCCGTTTCTATCCGATTCATCTCGGATGGTGGAAATCCCATCGATTTTTTTCTCGTTAACGAGATCGGCGGTTTTCTTGATCATATCGGCCTTGTTCACCTGATATGGAATCTCTGTAACAATTATAGCTTCACGACCATGCACCTCTTCCAAAGTGGATTTTGCGCGCATCATTACCCTACCTCTTCCTGTTTTAAAGGCTTCGCGAACTCCATCGTACCCATAAATCACGCCCCCTGTCGGGAAATCTGGTGCTTTAATATGCGTGATCAGTTCATCGATTTCAATATCATTGTTTTCAATGTATGCCACCGTACCGTCTATAACTTCAGATAAATTATGCGGGGGCATATTGGTAGCCATCCCTACTGCGATCCCACTGGCTCCATTTATCAATAAATTGGGAACCCGTGTAGGCAGAACGGTTGGTTCTTCTAAGGTATCATCAAAATTCAATCGGTGGTCTACAGTCTCTTTGTCAATATCTGCCAACATATCTTCGGCGATCTTCCGCATTCTGGCTTCAGTATATCGCATTGCTGCGGGACTATCACCATCTATAGATCCAAAGTTACCTTGACCATCTACAAGCATATATCGCAAACTCCACTCCTGGGCCATACGTACCATGGCATCGTATACAGAAGTATCCCCGTGTGGATGATACTTACCTAATACTTCCCCTACAATTCTTGCAGATTTTTTGTGAGCTCCAGTAGCTCGAATACCTAATTCATGCATCCCGAACAAAACCCTTCTATGAACAGGTTTTAATCCGTCACGAACATCAGGTAAAGCACGTGACACAATGACCGACATCGAATAATCGATATAAGCCGACTTCATTTCATCTTCAATGTTGATAGGAATTAACTTTTCTCCTTCAGCCATATTAAATATTTTAATTTAGTTTGAAAATATAACGTGCCAATTTACGGATTTTGCAGTTGATTTGACTACCATTGACAAGGCTTTGTATTAATTTTATTAACAAAAAATTAGCGCTGGTTCGTTAATAAGTTAGCTATCTTATATTTTGATTATTGAAAGTAATTTTGTCAATTAGCTAGCGACACATTAATAGGTATAATTTTTGAACTATCCCGGTTAATGTTAATAAATTTAGAGAAAGGAAATAAGATGGATGATAATTTTTCTCCCAAAGTAAAGGATGTGATTGCCTATAGCAAAGAAGAAGCTTTAAGGCTAGGCCACGACTTTATTGGTACAGAACATTTAATGCTGGGACTATTGCGAGATGGAGATGGGAAAGCCATAAACATTTTGAATGCCCTCGATATAGACTTGAGTCATTTAAGGCGAAAAGTTGAAATATTAAGCCCTGCCAACCCGGAATCTTTAGGGATTTCTAATGAAAAAAAGAATTTACACCTGACAAGACAGGCAGAGCGGGCTTTAAAAACCACATTTTTGGAGGCCAAGCTTTTTCAAAGCACCTCTATTAATACTGCACATTTATTGTTGTGCATTCTAAGAAATGAAAATGATCCTACAACCAAACTTTTAAATAAATTAAAGATTGATTATGATGGCGTTAAAGATCAATTCAAATATATGATTACAAATGATGACGATTATCTAGAAGCACCAAGGGCCGAGTCTTTTTCAGATGAAGATGCCAGCGCCGATGATACTACTAAGGATAATCCTTTTAGCAATGCCGGAAAATCCAATAAGAAATCCAAAACTCCTGTACTGGATAACTTCGGAAGGGATCTTACCGTAATGGCAGAGGCAGATAAATTAGATCCTATTGTTGGTAGGGAGAAAGAAATTGAACGCGTTAGTCAGATCCTTAGTAGGCGCAAAAAAAACAATCCACTTTTAATTGGAGAACCTGGTGTTGGTAAATCTGCAATTGCTGAAGGATTGGCATTGAGAATTGTGCAACGAAAAGTGTCAAGGATACTTTTTGATAAGCGTGTGGTAACCCTTGATCTTGCAAGTTTGGTTGCAGGTACTAAATATAGAGGGCAATTCGAAGAGCGCATGAAAGCCGTAATGAACGAATTGGAAAAGAATGATGATATTATTCTTTTTATAGATGAAATCCACACCATTGTAGGTGCAGGTGGAGCTACCGGAAGTTTAGATGCAAGTAATATGTTTAAGCCAGCTTTAGCAAGAGGTGAAATACAATGCGTTGGTGCCACTACGTTGGATGAATATAGACAGTATATCGAAAAAGACGGTGCCTTGGAAAGAAGGTTCCAAAAAGTGATCGTTGAACCTACCACCGTAGATGAGACTTTGGAGATCTTAAACAACATTAAAAGCAAATATGAAGAACATCATAATGTTCATTATACTCCAGAAGCTATTGAAGCTTGTGTGAAATTAACCAATAGGTATATTACAGATAGGTTCCTTCCCGACAAAGCGATTGATGCTTTAGATGAAGCCGGCGCTCGTGTACATATCACCAATATTGAAGTGCCAAAGCAAATATTGGACCTGGAACAAAAGCTGGAAGCGGTTAGGGAAGATAAAAATGCTGTTGTTAAAAAACAGAAGTACGAAGAAGCTGCAAAACTAAGGGACGACGAGAAAAATCTTGAAAAACAACTTAGCATTGCCCAAGAGAAATGGGAAGAAGAATCTAAAAAACATAAAGAAACTGTTACCGAAGATCATGTTGCAGATGTGGTTTCCATGATGACAGGCGTTCCTGTAAATAGAATTGCACAAACAGAGATCACCAAACTTGCAGAACTTCCAGATCGTATAAAAGGAAAAGTGATAGGTCAGGATGACGCTGTTAACAAAGTGGTTAAAGCAATCCAGCGAAATAGGGCAGGATTAAAAGATCCAAACAAACCAATTGGCTCCTTTATTTTCCTAGGTCAAACCGGAGTTGGTAAAACACAACTAGCCAAAGTACTTGCAAAAGAATTATTTGATAATGACGATACCCTCATAAGAATAGATATGAGTGAGTATATGGAAAAGTTTGCCATTTCACGATTGATTGGGGCACCTCCAGGATACATCGGGTATGAAGAAGGTGGACAATTAACCGAAAAAGTGAGGCGCAAGCCCTATGCAGTCATTCTTTTGGATGAAGTGGAAAAAGCGCATCCAGATGTCTTTAATATGTTGTTGCAAGTACTGGATGACGGATACCTTACAGATAGTTTAGGACGAAAAATCGACTTTAGGAACACCATTATTATAATGACTTCTAATATTGGTTCAAGAAAATTGAAAGATTTTGGACAAGGAGTTGGTTTTGGAACAGCTTCACAGAAATCTCAAATAGATGATAATGCAAGAAGTGTAATCCAAAATGCATTGAAAAAAGCATTTGCTCCGGAATTTCTTAACAGGATAGATGATGTAGTGATCTTTAATTCCTTGGATAGGGACGATATTCACAAGATTATAGATATCGAATTGGAGAAACTCTATGACAGAATTGGAATCATTGGTTATACTTTGGTTTTGAGTGAAAGTGCCAAGGATTATATTGCAGATAAAGGATTCGATAAAGATTACGGTGCAAGGCCTTTAAATAGAGCTATTCAAAAGTATATCGAAGATGCGTTAGCTGAAGAAATAATAACTTCCCATCTCGAAGAAGGTGACAAAATCTTTATGGATTTGGACAAAAAAAATGATAAGCTCACAATTAAAATTGAAAAACCTACCAAGGAAAAAGAGGTTTAAAAACTCTCATAATTTTTAATAGAAAACAGCCATAAAACATAAGTTTACTGGCTGTTTTTTACTTTTAAATCTTCCCGTAATTAGGATGATATGACCGTTTACAACAGCAATAGTCCATATTCAACTCTATTTCAAGTGATTAAATTGTTTCCTGGTGTCAACAAAAAACATTTGGATTTGCTTCTTAAATTCTTAAATTTGAGTTCATAATTTCCCCTACAGTTTATGACAAAATCTGCTCTACAGCTTGAATTCGGAACGGTAACATTTCTTGATAATATTCAAATAGCCGAACTAAACGAAGGAATCCTTTTTGACATTCCACATAATAAAGAGTTATTGGAATTAGCTCGCGAACGATTTAATAATCAGCTCTACGGCTATATTTCAAATAGAGTAAACTCTTATTCTGTAAATCCGATGATTCATTTGGAATCGGCTAATGTGCCCAACCTTATTGCAATTGCTATTGTTTCCAAAAATCCTGTAGTAAAGCAAAATACGATTATCGAGAAACAATTCTTCAGGAACAGTAGTTCCTTTGAAGTTTTTGAAACTTTGGATGAAGCTGTGCACTGGATGAAGAAACAGCTTGTTTAATCGAACAACAATTCTCGTTCAATTTTAAAATCATCAACAAATTTTTTGGCTGCTTTAATATGTGTGGACATTATTTGATCTTCCAATAAAATTGGTACCACTTTTCTAAATTCGGCAACAACTTCCTGAAGAATTGGGGAAGTCTTTTGTGGCTCTCTATAATGCAAGGCTTGCGAAGCGTTAAACAGCTCTATAGCCAAAATAGTAGAAATGTTATCCACAACCTTTAAAAGTTTAGTAGCACCATTAGATCCCATACTCACATGATCCTCCTGTCCATTTGAAGAAACTATAGAATCTATACTGGATGGGGTGGCATATTGTTTATTCTGGCTCACAATACTCGCTGCGGTATATTGGGGAATCATAAAGCCGCTATTTAATCCCGGGTTCTCCACTAAAAATGTTGGAAGCTCCCGCAATCCTGACACCAATTGGTAGATCCGTCTTTCAGAAATATTTCCAATCTCTGCCATTGCAATGGCCATATAATCTAAGGCAAGAGCTAAAGGTTGGCCATGAAAATTTCCTCCGGAAATAATTTTATCTGCTTCAATAAAAATATTGGGATTATCTGTCACCGAATTTATCTCGGTTTTTATTGTTTTTCTAGCAAAAGACAAAGTGTCTTTGCTTGCTCCATGTACCTGGGGGATACATCTAAAAGAATAAGGATCCTGTACACTTGCTTTCTCCTTCATTGCTATTTCACTTCCCTCTAAAAACGCTCGAATTCTTTCCGCAGTTTTTATTTGCCCCCGGTGAGGACGTACCATATGCACAAGCTCATCATATGGCGACATGTTACAATTAAACGCATCTATGGATACAGCACCAATCATATCTGCCAAATAACACAATCTGTAAGATGCTATCAAGGCATACACTCCGTGGGCACTCATAAACTGAGTTCCATTCAACAATGCCAAGCCTTCTTTGGATTGCATTTTTATTGGCTCCCAATTAAACTTTTCTAGCACTGTAGCGGCCTTCACTTGTTCCCCTTTAAAATAAACCTCTCCCTTTCCTAAAAGTGGTAATGATAAATGCGCTAACGGAGCAAGGTCACCGGAAGCTCCCAACGAACCTTGTTCGTAAATAACGGGCAGAACATCTTCATTATAAAAATCCATCAATCGCTGCACGGTTTCCAAAGCAATCCCACTATGTCCATAACTTAAAGACTGGATTTTCAACAACAGCATCAAGCGGATTATTGGTTTAGCCACTAAAGCACCTGTACCACAAGCATGAGACATCACCAAATTTTCCTGAAGTTGGGTTAAATGATCTTTGGAGATCTTGACATTGCACAAAGATCCAAAACCAGTATTAATCCCGTAGACCGGAACATCGCTTTGTTTAATCTTTTCATCGAGATATTTTCTTGATTTTACAATATTTACCCTGGACTCTTCACTCAATTCCAGTTTCATTTTATTTTGAAGAATTTCTTGAATGATTTGGAGATCAAGAACCGCAGAACTTATATAATGATATGAACTCATAAACAATTTGGCATTTTAGGAAGAAAAGAAATCATTAATATTTAGAATTCTTAAAGAATAATTGAGGTTTAATTCTGTAAACTCAAATAGCCACAAAAGTTAAACAAGTGCTAAAATAACTGAAAATTCGTCAATTCCCCTCCGATTGTATTTCCTTTTTAAACAAATCTAAAAAAGATCTCCCAATATTATTTGCAATATCCCCAGCAATCAAACCTTCATAACTCATTTCTTCAGCTAAAATATCGCCGGTTTTTCCATGTAAATACACTCCAAGAACAGCGGCTATCAAAGGTTCATAATCTTGGGAAATAAGGGAAGTTATTACTCCAGAAAGCACATCCCCGCTTCCTGCAGTGGCCATACCTGGATTGCCTGTGTTATTTATATAAAGATCTTCCTTAAAAACAGTGATGGTATGTGCTCCTTTAATTACCACGATTACCTTATGTTTTTTACTGAATTTTTTCGCCTTTTCCAATTTATCGAAATCGTCTTTCCATTTTCCAATCAGTCGTTCCAATTCCCCGGGGTGTGGAGTTAAAACAGAATTCTCCGGCAATTCCTTTAATAAGTCTTTTTCTTTTGAAAGGATATTAATGCCATCGGCATCAATAACCATCGGTTTTTTGGTTTTGATCAATAAATCCTTAAAAGCTGCAGTGGTCTCCTGCGAAGTCCCTGCTCCCATTCCAAAGCAAATTACCTCTGGTTCCAGATCGAATTCAATAGAATTCAATTCATTCTCATTTTTATCGGTTAGCACCATCGCTTCAGGTAGACCTGTTTGCAAGATCTGGTACCCACATTTTGGAGCATATATTGTCACCAAACCAGCTCCTGTTCTTAATGTTGCCTTTCCGGTAAGTGAAATACTTCCTATTTTTCCGTAGCTCCCGCCAATAATAAGCGCATGCCCAAAATCGCCTTTATGAGCAAAATTTGTTCTGGGCCTATATAATAACTGAGCTTCAGGTTTATTGATCAGTTGTTTATTCACAACCGTTTTAGCCAAATATTCACGATCCAAGCCTATATCTATCACTTCCATATCCCCTATATACGCTGCCGCTTGGGGCAAGAAAAATATAAGTTTTGGAGATTGAAATGTAATAGTAACATTTGCCTTGATTGCAGGATTTTTTTCGTTCGGGATCTTATCTGCAAACATCCCCGAAGGCATATCTATGGCAACAATAAAAGCGTTGGATCTATTTATATGTTGTACCAATTTACCAACCCAATCTTCCAGACGCCTATTAAGTCCAATCCCAAATATCGCATCGATAATAAAATCTTTTTCTGAAAGCTCAGGAAAATCATTTTCGCTTTTAACAGCACCTGGCCAATCATTGCTGACTTCTTTAATCCTATCGTAATTCAATAAAAAATCTTGAGATCTTTTCTTGCTATAATTAACCACATAAACCGTGACCTGATACCCGTGTTCCAATAAAAGTCTACCAATCACTAAACCATCTCCCCCATTGTTGCCAATTCCACAGAAGATCTTAATTGGAATTTGGGCACCATTCAATTTGGAATGAATATCGTTGAAGACCAGAGTTGCAGCTCGTTCCATCAATTCAGCTGAACTGATTGCCTGATTTTTTATAGTTACCCTATCGGCTTCAGCAAGCTGTGCTATATCAAATATCTTCATCTTAAAATTTCCTCATCTCTTACTGCAAATATAAAATTTCTAGGTGGGCTATATTCTATAAGCCGTAGATTCTTAAGATTTATGTTTATTATCGCATCTTTTAAAATTGAATTAAATAAATTTGCGGAAATTCTAAAACAGATGAAAAAAATAGCCCTTAACGATATACATCATTCTTTAAACGCCAAAATGGTTCCTTTTGCAGGCTTCGATATGCCAGTTTCTTACGAGGGCGTTAATACAGAACACGAAACTGTTCGTAAAAACGTGGGTGTTTTTGATGTTTCCCATATGGGTGAATTTTTGATCTCCGGAGAACACGCATTGGAACTTATCCAAAAGATCAGCTCTAACGATGCTTCTAAATTAATAGATGGAAAAGCGCAGTATTCGTGCATGCCCAACGAAGATGGAGGAATTGTAGATGACCTTATTATCTACAGAATGAATGAAGATAAGTACATTTTGGTAGTTAATGCTTCCAACATCGAAAAAGATTGGAACTGGATTGCACAGCACAATACGATGGATGCAACCATGAAGGATCTTTCAGATGAATTTTCCCTACTAGCTATTCAAGGCCCAAAGGCTGCAGAGGCTATGCAATCTTTAACCGATGTAAATTTAAAGGAGCTTAAATTTTACACTTTTGAAATAGCAGAATTTGCAGGAGTAAAAAATGTGATAATTTCGGCAACAGGATATACCGGTAGTGGAGGATTCGAGATTTACTTTAAAAATGAAGATGCCGAAACTATCTGGAATAAGGTATTTGAAGCTGGAGCCGATTTTGGTATTAAACCCATTGGACTTGCTGCCAGGGATACTTTAAGATTGGAGATGGGCTATTGTTTATATGGAAACGATATAGATGATACTACTTCTCCTATGGAAGCAGGATTGGGATGGATCACTAAATTCACAAAAGATTTTATAAATGCTGAAGCATTAAAAAAGCAAAAAGAAGAAGGCCCTAAAAGAAGACTGATCGCATTCGAATTGGATGAAAGGGGAATTCCAAGACAAGGATATGATATAGTGGATGCTAAAGGAAAAGTAGTTGGAAATGTTACTTCTGGAACCATGTCTCCATCCTTGGATAAAGGTATTGGGATGGGTTATATCCCAACAGAAATGGCTAAGGCCAATGATAAAATCTATATTCAAATAAGAAAAAAAGCAGTTCCTGCTACCTTGGTGAAATTGCCTTTTTATAAAGGATAAACCCATTGGAAAAAATATTGATATTAGGAGCAAGCGGCTTTATAGGGAATGCCCTATACAAGGAGCTCTGCTCCTATTTTGACACCTATGGAACCTACCACGCCAATTCAGGTTTCTTTGAGGCAAATCATAAGTTCCATGAATTCGATATGGAATCTGAAAACATTGGGATCTTACTGCAGAATCTTAGGCCCACTGTAATTGTTTCTGCCCTTCGGGGAGATTTTAATGCTCAGGTAAGCACCCACTTTGCAATAATAGATTATATCTTAAGAAACGATAGCAAATTGCTTTTTATCTCATCAGCAAACGTCTTTGATGCCTTCACCAACTACCCTTCTTATGAGTACGATAAGACTTTATCGCAAAGTATATATGGTAGGTTCAAGATTAAAATTGAAAACGCCCTGCTTAGGCTTCCGAATAATAAATACAATATATTGAGGTTACCAATGGTATTTGGAGCCAATTCCCCAAGAACCATGGAGATAAAGAGTAAAATTGAATTTGGCGAAGCCTTGGAGGTTTTCCCAAATGTGGTTGTAAATGCTACCGATATTACTAGGGTTACTCAACAAATTCATTATATCATCAATCAGAAAAAACAGGGAGTATTTCATTTGGGCAGTGAAGATCTTACACATCAACACGACCTTATTAAAGATATTGCTGCCGCTTTAGGATACAAAAATCCGCTTTTAAAGCAAGTGTACGATTCTAATTACGATCGGTTTTTGGCTGTATTGCCAAAAGACAATCTCTTGCCAAAAAATTTACGTATTTCTTTACAGCACGTAATCAACTCCTCTGTAGTGATCTAAAGTTGTTGTGCTTTCCTTAAACTAGAAATTATTTTGTAAGAGTTCCCTGCTATTTAGTAACTTTAGGAAAACAAAAATAAATGAACTCTCCAAAATTTAAAGATCTCAAAGCGGTATTTATAAACTGTACTCTTAAAAAATCCCCGAAGCAAAGTCACACCAGGGGTCTTATAGAAGTCTCCAGAACAATAATGGAAAAGGAAGGGGTAACAGTAGAAATAATTCGCGCTGCAGATTATACATTGCCTAATGGCATCCAGCCAGACATGACCAAAGAAGGAGAAGAAAAAGATGATTGGCCGGAACTCTTTAAAAAAATTATAGCGGCAGATATTTTGATCCTTTGCACTCCAATTTGGCTAGGAGCTAAATCTTCCATCTGCACCAAAATAATTGAACGTTTATATGCCATGAGTGCACAGCAAAATAAAAAAGGGCAATATATTTATTATGGCAAAGTAGGTGGCTGTTTAATTACAGGGAATGAAGACGGTATAAAACACTGTGCCATGAATATGTTATACTCCCTTCAGCATTTGGGCTATTCTATTCCACCTCAAGCAGATGCCGGTTGGATTGGGGAAGTTGGGCCAGGCCCGAGTTATTTGGATGAAGAATCCAATGCACAAGAGAACGATTTTACCAACAGGAATACTACCTTTATGACCTATAACCTCCTGCATTTGGCAAGTATGCTCAAGCAATTTGGTGGATACCCTGCCTATGGTAATTTACCTGAGGAATGGAAAGAGGGTAAAAGATGGGCTTTTGAAAATCCTGAATATCGCTAATATTTTAAATATATCACATGAAAAAATTATCTGAAGAAGAAATAAACGAAAAATTGGGATCTCTGGAAGGTTGGACCTATACCGACAATGCTTTGCAGACTTCTTTTGAGTTCGAAAACTTTAAAGAAGCTTTTACTTTAATGACCAGGATTGCATTTGAAGCTGAAGCACAAGACCATCACCCAGACTGGAACAATGTTTACAATCAATTGGAAATATCACTTTCTACACATGATGCCGGCGGGGTTACCGAAAAGGATTTTAAACTGGCTAAAGCGATAGAAAATATCGTGAACGCAGAATAGTTTCAATAATCTAAATTGTCGTTCCATTTTTTTAGCTGGAAATGGAACTTTTTTTATTTTTACATCAGATTTATATTTTTTATGGGAAGAGCATTCGAATTTAGAAAAGCACGTAAAATGAAGCGTTGGTCCGCAATGGCCAAAGCATTTACTAGGATTGGGAAGGATATAGTAATGGCTGTAAAAGAAGGCGGCCCCGATCCGGATAGTAATTCCAGGCTGCGTGCTGTTATTCAGAATGCGAAAAGTGTGAACATGCCCAAAGATAATATCGATCGTGCTATTAAGCGGGCGAGCGATAAAAGTCAAGGGGATTACAAAATAGTGCTTTTTGAAGGCTACGCTCCTCATGGGATTGCGGTACTTGTAGAAACTGCTACAGATAATAACAATAGGACTGTTGCCAATGTGCGCATGCACTTTAGCAAAAGCGACGGGAATTTAGGAACTTCCGGTTCTGTGGAATTCATGTTTGACCATACATGTAATTTCAGAATTGATGCAGAGGGACAAGATGCGGAAGAATTAGAGCTGGAATTGATCGATTTTGGTGCCGAAGAAGTTTTTGAAGATGAAGATGGAATTTTAATCTATGCTCCTTTTGAAAGTTTTGGAGCCATTCAGAAAGAATTGGAAAACAGGAATATCGAAATTTTATCTTCCGGATTCGAAAGGATTCCTCAAGTGACCAAAAAATTATCTGCAGAAGAAGCTGCAGATGTAGAAAAATTATTGGAGCGGTTAGAAGAAGATGATGATGTCCAGAATGTGTACCACACTATGGACGAGTCAGAAGAATAAGCTCTTAAGAAACTAAAATTGATTTGGAAATTTCCCTTGAACACCTTCATAAAAACTTTGAATTTTTGGAAGGTCTTTTTCAATATCACCTGTGGTATAAAAAGGCTCAGAAAAGTTGGTTGATTTTTTGCCATAATCAAAAGCGACCATTATAATGGGAACATTGGCTGCTTCAGCAATATAATAGAACCCCGTTCTCCACCTCTTGGATTTTTTCCTGGTCCCTTCGGGTGATAAAGCCAATCTAAAGATTTTTTTGGATTCAAAAATAGCCGCTATTGCTGCAACTTTCTTTTCTTTGGAAACCCTATCAACGGGTGCTCCTCCCATCCATCTAAAATACCAACCAAAAGGTGGCTTGAACAACTCCTTCTTTCCAACAAAATTTATTTCCAAATCCAAGATATTCCGAACTAATACCCCTAGGGAAAAATCCCACCAACTTGTGTGGGGAGCTACAATAAAAATACATTTTTCGATATTTTTATCAAAAGCACCTTGAATTTTCCATTTATAGAGCTTAAAATAAATAAACTTGGAAATGAAACCCATAAGTTTCAAATTATTCTCGATTCCCTTTGGTAGGCTCTCCTTTTCGGCGCTTTTTTTCTTCTATGAGCAAAGCTAGCTCCCTACCGGTTTGCCCCTTTACAGAGGTGTTCTCCTCTGCTCTTCGAATTAAATAGGGAATTACCTCCCTAACAGGGCCAAAAGGCACCAATTTTGCCGTGTTGTATCCTTTTTTAGCAAGGTTTAAACTTATATGATCGCTCATTCCGTATAATTGGCTAAACCATACCCGGGAGTCATTAATGGCAATATTCTTATCTTCCATTATTTGTAAAGCAAGATAATTGCTCATTTCATTATGGGTGCCTACAAATAGGGAAATATCATCTATATGAGCCAAACAATAGGCTAATACCCCATTAAAGCTTACATCTGTAGCTTCTTTGCTTTCGCAGATGGGAGTTGGATATCCCATTTTATGTGCGCGTTCATTTTCCTTTTCCATATATGCTCCCCGAACGATCTTTACCCCCAGCTTATAGCCGGCAGCTTTCGCCTTGAGATGCAAAGCTTGTAAGTAATTCAATCTATCCCATCTATAACATTGCAGCGTATTAAATACAATCTCTTTTTCCTTGTTGTATTTTTCCATCATCTCTTCAATAAGATCATCTACGGCATCTTGCATCCATGATTCTTCACTATCTGCCAAAACACTTATATCATTCTTATAAGCAGCTTCACAAATAAGATCTACCCTATTTTTAACGCGTGCCCACTCTTCTTCTTCCTGGATGCTTAAAGTTTCTTTAGAAGAAACTTTCTCCCAGATCCCAAATCTTCCAATTCCTGTTGGCTTAAAAACAGCATAGGGAAGTTCTTTCTTTTCTGAAGCAAATTCAATAACACTGATTTTCTTTTTCATGGCAGCATCAAATTGTGCCTCCTCCTCTTTTCCTTCAACAGAATAATCCAAAATACTATGCAACTTCTTGGTATACATTTTATCGATCACCTTCATACAATCTTCGGTGGTTTCACCTCCACTAAATTGATTGAAAATGGTCTTTTTAATAAGACCCTCTACTGGTAAATGCAATTTTAAGGATACTTTGGTAAGATAAGTGCCAATTTTCACTAAGCTTGGCCTATTTATCATGTTGAATAAAAATAAGGCCCGGTTAAGTTCTTCGTTGGATTTTAGTTCAAAAGCTGTTTTGGTATCGTCAAAGATTTTTTGTGTGATCATTTATAAGATATTAATGTTACAAATATAATTATTGAGTTAGGATATTTTTATTATTTTCTGCTTATTTTCGATATTTACAAATTTGAACAAAACCTCTAAAAATATGATTGTTTTAGCTAGTCAAGCTCCAATTTTTTATACAGGAAACGGGTACACCAAATTATCCAATTACCTAAGCTCTTCCAAGCCGTCCCTAATCTTTGTCCTGGTAGATACCAATACCCACAATAATTGCCTAAATACGTTTCTTCAACAGCTAGAAACAGATGTAACTATTGAAATTATTGAGATGGATGCTGGGGAAGAGCACAAAAATATCGAAACCTGTTCTGGAATTTGGGAAACCCTGTCTGAATTGGGAGCAGATAGAAAAAGCCTTATGATCAACCTGGGAGGCGGGGTTATTACAGACCTTGGTGGCTTTGTTGCCAGCACTTTCAAAAGAGGAATCGCTTATATAAACGTACCCACCAGCTTGCTCGCAATGGTGGATGCTTCGGTTGGAGGAAAATGCGGAGTAGATCTTGGGAATTTAAAAAATCAGATCGGGGTTATCAATCAGTCTGAAATGGTGTTGATAGATCCCAACTATCTTATAACGCTACCGGCAAATGAAATGCGCAGCGGTTTGGCAGAAATTTTAAAACACGGCCTCATTGCCAGCGAAGAATATTGGGAAAAAGCAACCAATCTTGAGGCTCTTGCATTAGAAGATCTTGACAGTCTTATTATGGAATCCATCGAGATAAAATCCAGGATTGTCAAGGAAGATCCTACGGAAAAAAATATCCGAAAAACCCTTAATTATGGACATACCTTAGGACATGCCATAGAATCCTATTTTTTGACCAATCCAAATAAAACCACGTTACTCCATGGAGAGGCAATTGCAGCAGGAATGATCATGGCCACCTATCTATCCCATAAAATATGCGGTTTTTCCGAGAACAACTTAAAGAAGGTCACCAAAAAAATCAACGGGTTATTTCCAAAGATAAATCTGGTTGAAGAAGATTATGAAAAAGTCCTTGATCTTCTTAAATTCGACAAGAAAAATTCACATGGAAACATAAATTTCGTCCTTTTGAAGGATTTTGGGGAAGCTGAATTAGATGTAATAGTGCCGAATAACCAATTAAAACAGGCGATGGATTATTATCTTAAAAATTAATTTTAAAATTAATTCCACCGCATGAAAATAATGTTAATTTTACTATAATTGCATCATTAAATCTTAGGTATGAAAAGAATCATTGTGGATTACAAAAAGTTAACTCCGGAAATTTTGAGCTTATTGGTAGACAAATATCCCGATGGGTATGATGATGACCATGTAATTTCATTTAAAAATGCCAAAAATGAGCATATTGAAGCTGTGGAAGTACGTACAGAAGATTCTATCTATTTGGTCAAAGTAAGTACCAAGTTAGAGAATACCATGGCAAACTACGATGAGGAAGATTATGATGATTCCGATTTTAATGAGCCAATTGTTGAAATTCCAGAAAAAAACGATGGCGAAGAAGATGATGACGATCTCGATTAAAAGAATAAAAAAGCGGTCTATTTTTAAATAGTCCGCTTTTTTATTTTGTGTTTTAATTAAAGGTCTAGGAATGTTGCTTCTCGTGCTTCCCTTCGTGGATTTCCTCAATAAGCTTCGCATTAAAAGCCGGCAAATCATTTGGGGTTCTACTGGTAACCAAGCCTTCATCTACAACCACTTCTTTATCTACCCAATGCGCACCCGCATTTTCAAGATCTGTCTTAATAGAGTTAAATGAGGTCATTTTTCTACCTTTTACTACATCTGCTTCAATTAAAGTCCAAGCTGCATGGCATATAGCTGCTACCGGTTTTTTTTGATTAAAAAAGTCCCTCACAAAAGTTAACACCTCTTCTTCTCTTCTTAATTTATCCGGGTTTATAACTCCTCCTGGTAAAACCAGTGCATTATAATCCTTGGCATTCACTTCGCCCAAGGTTTTATCTACCTTACATTCTTTAGACCAATCGCCGTCCGACCAAGATTTAATACTTCCAGATTTCAAACTAACTATTTCAACTTTAAACCCTTC
Organism: Gillisia sp. Hel_I_86; assembly: GCF_007827275.1. Classification (NCBI taxonomy): domain Bacteria; kingdom Pseudomonadati; phylum Bacteroidota; class Flavobacteriia; order Flavobacteriales; family Flavobacteriaceae; genus Gillisia; species Gillisia sp. Hel_I_86. Next base: position 3,917,909 of record NZ_VISE01000001.1, read on the forward strand.
TTTCTCCATCGCATCTTTAGGAGATTTAAGCTCACTTTCTTCAAATCCATCTGTTGCCAAAATGGCTATTCTCTTTTTCATAATCTTTTTGTTTTAGTGTTTAACTTCTAATTATGTCAAAGATACTTTTTAAGGTGCTCCAATGTTATTAAGGAGTTTATAAAAAATCGCAGGATATGGTTAAACGTCTGCTAAAATACGGTTCAGTTTTTAATCATTTTTGGAGTCATTCGTTTCCAAATCCTCCCTAACTTTATCGTCCTCCTTTAATTTTTGCTTTTTCTCCTCCAATTTTTCCATTTCTTGATGAATTGCAGGTTCGCTAAATTCCGTAGGTGTTATTTTTTCTTTTTTATATCGTGCATACTGAACAGTAAATTCTGCTCCAAAGAACATAATCAAGCAAGTATAATTCACCCAAAGTAAAATAAGGACCATAGAACTGGCTCCTCCATATACCGATGCAGGATCTGTTCTACCAAAATAGATCCCAATTAAATATTCACCTATTAAGAAAAGGATTGTGGTTAATGATGCACCAAAGAGGGTAACCTTCCATCTAATTTTGATATCTGGCAATAGTTTAAAAATAGAGCCAAAAAGCAGGGTAATAAATACGAGAGAAAGCAATGAATTCACTATATCGAGACCTAGTGCAGTTAAAGCAGGTGCATAACTTTCTATATAATCGCTGAGCATCCTAATGATTGCTGAAACTATGAGCCCCAAAAGCATTAAAAACCCTATAACCAGGATCATTCCAAACGAAATCACCCGATCCATGAGCATTCTGAAATAAGTCTCCTTTTTTTCAGCTACGTTCCAGATATTGTTCATCGCTTTTTTAAGTTGAAAAAACACCCCTGTAGCCCCAAAAATCAACATAAATACCCCAAAAATAACTGCAAGTGTAGAATTGCTGCTCAAAGCGGCATTACTTATCATGTTTTCTATGATAATAGCAGAATCCTCACCAATAAATTCAGCTATTTGACCGGTGATTCTTCCCGTTACCGCTTCCCTTCCAAAAAAATAACCTGCAATACTCACTATAATAATAAGCAAAGACGGTAATGAAAATAAGGTATAATAGGCAATAATGGCACTTCTTGCCCATGGGTCATTACTGTTCCAACTTACATAGGACTGTTTTAGAAGCTTCCAGAAGTTCTTAGGCTTCATCATAATCCGTAATGTGATTTAAACAATAATAAATGGTGCTTTTGGTGGCCAGCAGAAATAAACCCAGCTGCACGTGGGCTTAATTGCGATTTACTTGCTTCTCCAAGTTTACCGGACATTTCTTCTTCGAAACTTTCAAAAAGAGCAATCCCAGCTTCTCTCACCAATTTGAATTCCTTAATAAAACTGTTAAGGCTTCTTCTATGTGCTTTAGAAACGGGAACGTAAGCATCATGATCGAAGCCTGGAAGCGGCGTTACATCCCCACGGGCTATCGTTAAGGCGCGATATTGAAAAATACGCTCTGTATCTATAATGTGCTGGAGCACCTGTGCCACGTTCCATTTCCCTTCAGCATAAGAAAGCTTTAAATCTTCTTCCTTTAACCCATTTAAAAAATTTATAAATTCAACTTTTTGATCTTTTAAAATTGGAACCAAATGATCGTCTGGAAGTTTATCTATATAGGGTTGATAAAAGGCATTATATTCTGAAGTATTTAAATCTGATAGTTTCATAAGAATGTCGAAAAATAAATTGTTTGTCCGTAAAATATCCTGAACTGAAAAAGGACGTCATTCTGTCCCGACCGTTCGGGAGTTTCAGAATCTCATTTCAATGTAAACCAATGCAATATTGAGACCCTGAAATAAATTACCATTGACGGATTTTTATTTATTTGTGAATCCAAGGCCCTAAAACCAGTTCAGGGTGACGATGCGAAATTGTCGTCATGCTGAACTTGTTTCAGCATCCCATCGCTTATATAAAAAATACGTCAATTTCCTACGCTGGATAATTTTTTTATCACGGGTCTCAGGGTGACGAAAGAACTATTAGGGCAAAAAACAGATATATAAAATAAATTAAAATCCAAAGTTTAAAAAAACCCTTTATTCCAATAGGCCTAAAGGGTTTTTATGAAAATTCAAGCTATTTACAATTCATTAAAGATAGAATGCATCAATCGCTTTTTATCATTCATGCTTTCCTCTAAGGAGATCATCGTTTCGGTCCTGTAAACCCCTTCGATATCATCTAACTGAAATATGATCTCTTTTGCATGTTGTGTGTTTTTAGCACGTATTTTACAGAAAACATTGAATTTCCCTGTAGTTACGTGAGCAACAGTCACGAAAGGTATGTTGTTAATACGCTCCAACACGAATTTTGTTTGCGAGGTATTCTTCAAAAATATACCTACATAGGCAATAAAAGCGTATCCTAATTTTTCGTAATTCAACGTGAGTGTGGAACCCAAAATTATTTGTGCCTCTTCCATTTTCTTAACACGCACATGTACGGTCCCTGCAGATATATTCAATTTTTTAGCAATATCAGTAAACGGAGTACGCGTGTTCTCGATTAGCATATCCAGAATCTGATGATCAGTTTCGTCTAATTTATATTTTGCCATAATCCTTAAAGTCTTTTAATGAAACACAAAATTAGTACAAATTGGCAAGACAATTAGTAAAGAAATTTAATTTTTTTCATAATTTATCATTAAAAATTCATTTTTAAGGAGAATTTTATTAACTATAACGTTTTCGATGAGTTCTTTATTATCGGGAAGTGTGACCCGCTCAAAATCGCATTGAATTTCCTTGTGTGCAAAAAACGCTATTTTAGGAGATATATTTTCTATGCTGCCCAAAAATTTTATTTCGGTATCCATTAAAATTTCTTTAAACTGAATGGCAATATCGACGATCTGGCCATTAACCTCTGCGTTCCTCAATATTACATCATAGAAAAGCTTCTCATTTTCAGGAATATTAAAATAAACCGAAGTATCAAATTTCTTGTAAGATTGAGTAGAAATTGCATTTAAAGCTGAAAAAAGAGCATAAAAGACATATTCCCTTGTTTTATCACGAGCATAATCCCCATAGGAATGACCAGCTTCAAACAAAATGGTTGGCACGCCCATGCTTTGGAAGGCATCCCCAGTGCAATTGGCATTAAAACCATCATCATACCTGCCAATTCTGTTTGGTATAAGTTGAGAGAGATCTTTATAGATAGCCCCTATAACTTTCATGGAACCTGTCCTGGATGGCGTTACTGTTCTTTCAAGATCTTCTGAAGGGGTTAAAAACGATAAGGTAGCAGGAAATTCCTTTGATCCCGCACTAAAAATGGTTCGCTGGTCATGAAGATTGAAGCAGAAATCTGGTTGAAAATCATCAAATACCGCCCTTAAAACCCGGCTTTCCACTTGAGACAAGTCCTTTGCGTCCCTATTTAAATCGATCTCATTGGCATTTACACGAGTATAAGCTCTAGCGCCATCTGGATTTAGCATTGGGATTATATATAAGGTACAATTGCTTACCATATTCTTTACAACAGAATCCTGCGAACAATTGCTAAACACATTTAGCATATCGAAAACAGCCTTAGTGGTTGTAGATTCATTTCCATGCATTTGAGACCACATAAGGATTTTAACTTTCCCCGTGCCAACTTTAATTAGATGGATGGGTTCGCCTAAAGTTGATTCACCTAAAATTTCTGATTCAAAATTTGAGGCAGCTTTTTTTAAAGGCACGGAAATATGTGTGGCATTTATGTATCTCCCATTTAAAGCAGCTTCTTTAAAAATCGCGTAGTCCCTTAAAATTGATGGTGGAATATTTATCATGTTTACAAAAGTAAATAATCATTAATTTACAATTGTAAACAATAGGGATTTACATTTCTGTTTACAATAGTAAACAATTAAGGGGAATTGATCAGCATGAGAAATGGAAAAATTCCATTAATTTATATTTTAATATATAAACTATTTGTTTTTAGTTGTTTATACTATGCTACATAAAGATAAAGTTCATATAAATGATAATAAATTACAATTGTAACTTGCAATAGTTCATATAATGTTTTACATTTGTGAACAAATAAAAAGCAATCTCTAATTTACAATGGTAAACAGTGAAGAGTTCTCGAAAAGGCTGCAAATAATCCTGGATTATTACGATATTTCTGCGGCGGTTTTTGCAGATGCCATCCACGTTGGCCGCTCCTCCATCTCGCATATTCTTTCCGGAAGAAATAAACCTAGCCTGGATTTTGTGCTTAAAATTGTGCAAACGTATCCTGAAGTAGAATTGTATTGGCTCTTAAATGGGAAAGGGAATTTTCCAAAATCGGAACCAGATAAAACAATCCCATCTCAAAAACCTGAGGCTCCTGCCCCATTAATTAATGATGAAAAATCTAAAATTGCACAACCAATTGAAAGTTCCTTTACACCAAAGAGCTTTCCCGGAAGCAACTTTTCGGCTAAAACAATTAAACGAGTGGTGCTTTTTTATGAAGATGGTACTTTTGAGGCCTTCGAAAATTGATAATTAGGCTATATTATCTTTATTTTGCAGCATGAAAGCCCATAATGGGTTTTTAATCCAAATGATCACTATTACTTTCCTAAATAAAGCAAACTTAATGATCGTTGAAATCTCATTTAAATGAAAAAAATTTATTCCTGCCTCTGTTTCGTTTTCCTTTTAAGCTCATGTTATTCCCCAGAGAAAAACTGTAAACAATTCCATACAGGAACCTTTGAATTTGAATCTTATTTAAATGGAGAGCTTGTTACCTCTACCTTCACTAGGAATGACACGCTGGAAATTGACACTTTTCAAGGATCTGTGGACACCTCCTCTGTAAGATGGATCAACGATTGCGAGTATATAATAAAGAATCTGCACCCGAAGAATATAGCAGAAAAAAAGCCTTTGCATATCAAGATACTTACTACTAAAGATGATTCCTACACTTTTGAATATGGTTTGGTTGGCGATGCGAAGAAGAATAAAGGAACTGTAATTAAGATTGAAAATTGAACTACCGCCAGACAGAGTTATCAAGGTATCGGCATCTCGCTGCGCTACAGGAGCCAAGAAACTAGAATGTTGTCTTGATTCTTGGTTCTTGCCTCTTTATTTCTTTACATGCAGTGATATATGGACGCAACATCCCAAGCAGGGACTACGAGGAAATTTATAGATTAAAGCTCGCTTCTCCTATTTTTCAAAAGCTCATTCTGCTCTTGCATTAAATCTGTAAGATCAGAGAGCAACTGAATTTCTTTAGGGGTTTCAACGGTTTTATCTTTAGGATCTTGGGCTTTTCTTCTAAAGCTGTTCATGAACTTTACAACCAGAAAAATTGTAAATCCAATGATCACAAAATCCAGCAGCGCTTCTATCAAAGCACCATAACCAATGGCAATTTCAGTTACTTCTCCCGCGCCGGCTTTAGCAGCATCTATTCCTTCTCGAAGAACAATTCTCCTGTCTGCGAATTTAATTCCATCTGTAAGCATGGAAAGAGGTGGCATCACTACTTGTTTAACCAGAACGTCCACAACTTTATTGAAAGCGGTACCTATAATGATACCTATTGCCATATCGATCATGTTGCCTTTAACAGCAAACTCCTTGAATTCTTTAAATAACCCCATTACTCATCAAATAATTTTGTTTGACTTTCCTCGCCATTATTTTTCACTTTCGATGATACATCAGAAGCGCTTTCTTCCTTCTTACCTTCTTCTCCATCGACAACTTCCTCTTCCAAAACTTCCAATTCCTCAAGAACCACTTCTTCTACCTCATAAGGCACGGGATCCAATAAATTTATTTGTTTTATTTTTTCCGTGGTAAGCTGATTTCCAAGGGCTTTAATCCCCTTTACCGAAATAAATTCTTCAATATTGATTATTTGATTTTCTCTGGCATCCTTTCCCCTTATTTTAGAAAAGACAAGCTCAACTTGTGGAATATAATCTGTAGAAACCAGTTCCAAATAAGACTTTTCATGATCTCCTATAAACTGCTCATCCCGGTCTTCGTTTTCCATCAAGAACCTCTTTACATAATAACGTTCTTTCTCTGCCTCCCAGTAAATTGCTGAAATAGGTTTTTTAGGAGACCATTTTTCCAGAACGATGAATTCATCATCGAACCTAGTTGTCAATTCAGGTTTAATGGTCTTGGCAACCCCGTCTTGGGTAATAAGCAACAGCCTGTCTTCTCCCTTAAATTCCCCAAGCAACTCCCCACGCTCATCTACATTTAACCTCTTTACACTATCATCGAACCAAATTCTACGAGGTTTTAGGGTAGAAACCCCTTCTTCTTTCAGTTCTATCTTTTTAACTGCGTACTTGGTAACAATATTTCCTTTCACATTTCGGCCTTTTATCGCCATATCTGCAAAGTCTACTTCAAACTTAAGTTTTTTGATACTGCCTACCTGCCTTAAATAAACCGTGACCACCTCCGCTTCTCCATTGGGATTTGCTGAAAAATAAAGGATCTTGGAATCTTTTTTACCTTGAGAAACAGGATATTCCCGATCTCTCGTTATAGAAGTAACCGCAAATCTTTTTATATAAGAAGAACCTCCTTTGCCATCACGATAGATCAAATTATAGATCGTGCGTTTATCCTTCTTTTTAAAGACTGCCACATGAATAATATCTTTCCCAATAAACGTTTTGGAGTCTACCTTGGTGACCATCATTGTTCCATCTGCCGTAAAGCAAATGATATCATCGATATCTGAACAATCTGCAACAAACTCATCTTTCTTTAAGGAGGTTCCTATAAAACCCTCTTTCCTGTTTACATAGAGCTTTGTGTTGTGCATAGCTACTTTAGAAGCTTCTATATCATCAAACAGTTTAAGCTCTGTCTTACGTTCCCTTCCTGCTCCATATTCCTTTTTTAACCTTGTAAAATAGGCAATAGCAAAGTCTATAAGATGATCCAAATGATGTTTTACCTGTGCTATTTCATCTTCTAGGGAATCAATTTTTTGTTGTGCTTTATCTATATCGAATTTAGAGATACGCTTAATTCTAATTTCTGTTAACCTGGTAATATCCTCTTCGGTCACCGCACGTTTTAAATGGGTGATATGTGGCTTTAAACCATTATCAATGGCCTTTATAACTCCTTCCCAGGTCTCTTCTTCTTCAATATCCCGATAGATCCTGTTTTCTATAAAAATTCGTTCCAATGAAGCAAAATGCCATTGTTCTTCAAATTCTTCCAGCCTGATTTCCAAATCCCTTTTCAGCAGACTAAGCGTATGGTCTGTAGACAGTTTCAGCATTTCGGAAACCCCAAGAAAGATCGGTTTATTATCTATGATCACACAGCCTAAGGGAGAAATTGAATTCTCGCAAGTCGTGAATGCATATAATGCATCTATCATTTTATCTGGAGACACATTTGGCGGCAAATAGATCAATATTTCTACAAACTCTGCAGTGTTGTCTTCAATTCGCTTGATCTTTATCTTGCCTTTATCGTTAGCTTTTAAGATAGATTCTATTAAAGAAGTGGTTGTGGTACCAAAGGGTATCTCTGTTATAGCCAATACATTCTTCTCATATTGGGAAATTTTTGCCCGAACCCTTACCTTTCCACCCCGTTTGCCATCATTGTAATTTGAAACATCTGCTTCTCCACCAGTAGGGAAATCTGGAAATAATTTAAAATTCTTGCCTTTTAAATGTTTTATGGAAGCATCTATAAGCTCCATAAAATTGTGAGGTAAAATGCGGGTACTTAATCCAACCGCAATTCCCTCTGCCCCTTGCGCAAGCAATAATGGAAATCTAACAGGTAGATTTACCGGCTCCTTTTTCCTACCATCGTAGGATAATTGCCAATTGGTTATCTTGGGATTATAAATGACCTCCAAAGCAAATTTGGACAGTCTAGCTTCAATATATCTAGGTGCAGCTGCACGGTCCCCGGTAAAAACATTTCCCCAGTTCCCTTGCATATCTATTAAAAGATCCTTTTGCCCCACCTGCACCATGGCATCCCCAATACTCGCATCCCCATGCGGGTGATACTGCATGGTATGGCCAACGATATTGGCAACTTTGTTATATCTCCCATCATCCAGATCTTTCATGGAATGCATGATCCTGCGCTGTACTGGTTTAAAACCATCTTCTACAGCGGGAACGGCACGTTCTAAAATTACATAGGAAGCATAATCCAAAAACCAATCTTTGTACATTCCTGTAACCCGAATAAGTGTTTCTTTAGACTGCTCCTGTTCCTCTGGTGCTTCTTGGGAATTATCTTGATATTCTAAATCCATTAAGCTTCTTCTTTATTTTTCTCAAGTACTTTTCTAAGCGACTCGATCATTCCTCTTTTCTTCTTTTTATTTAAAAAAGTAATATTGAAGGTGTATTTTCTTGGGCCCTTTTTTCTTCTACTCCTAATATAAATTTTGAGCGTTGCGTAAATAAAAAAATCCGTTACTTTAAAATCTATCAATTTTCCTTTAGGAAATTCTGCTCTTTTCACACGGTATTCCATGAATTTTGAAAAAAACAACCCGTTGTTCTTAAAGTTCAGGGTTTCCCCATCGCTATCGAAATCGAAAGACTGTCCAATCCTGTGAAAATATATTCCGAAGAGTATTAATAATATATTGGGCAGAAAATGACTAAAAGTGATAGTGCTCTCATTATCTGAAGCCATCAACTCTATATTCACAAAGATATTGGTAACGAAAGCCGCGACAATTATCATGTAGATAGAAGGAACAAGCTTGGTTTCAGTAGTGTTTTTAAACCTCATAGGCTATTCCTCTATCAAATCGAGTTCGACTTTTAAATTATCTATTATAAATTCCTGCCTGTCTGGCGTATTTTTGCCCATATAAAAACTCAACAATTCTTCAATAGACATTTCCTTGTCCAACATTACAGGATCCAATCTAATATTTTCTCCAATAAAATGCTTGAATTCGTCTGGAGAGATCTCTCCAAGTCCTTTAAATCGTGTAATCTCTACTTTCCCGGCTAATTTTTCCTGCGCTTGTTGTTTTTCCAACTGACTGTAGCAATATATTGTTTCCTTTTTGTTCCGAACCCTAAATAACGGGGTTTGCAAGATATATAAATGGTTTTCCTTAATAAGTTCCGGAAAGAACTGAAGGAAAAAAGTAATTAATAACAACCTAATATGCATTCCATCCACATCGGCATCGGTTGCGATTACAATATTGTTATATCGTAAATCTGCAATAGATTCCTCTATATTTAATGCCGCTTGCAATAAATTGAATTCTTCATTCTCGTATACGATCTTTTTGGAAAGGCCATAACTATTCAACGGTTTTCCTTTTAAACTGAAAACAGCCTGTGTATTTACATCCCTTGATTTAGTGATACTACCACTCGCAGAATCTCCCTCTGTTATAAAAAGTGTAGATTCTAAATACCTTTCCTTTTTACTGTCCCCCAAATGAATTCTACAATCCCGAAGCTTTTTATTGTGCAAACTAGCTTTTTTGGCCCGATCCTTTGCTAGTTTTCTAATTCCGGATAATTCTTTGCGCTCGCGCTCCGCTTGCAAGATCTTTCGTTGTAATTTCTCGGCAGTTTCTGGATTCTTATGGAGGTAGTTATCCAAGTATTTTTTCAGAAAATCGTTTATATATGTCCGCACAGTAGGCAAATCTCCACCCATATCTGTAGAACCCAACTTTGTCTTCGTTTGACTTTCAAAGACTGGCTCCATCACTTTTATGCTTATTGCAGTCACTACCGATTTTCGAATATCGGAAGATTCATAGTTCTTCCCGAAGAATTCCCGGATCGTTCTTACCAATGATTCCCTATAGGCTATTAAATGCGTTCCCCCTTGAGAGGTGTTTTGTCCATTTACAAATGAATGATATTCTTCAGAATATTGGGTTTTACTATGTGTAAGTGCAACCTCAATATCTTCCCCTCTAAGATGAATGATTGGATAAAGTTGATCTTCTTCATTAATACTATCCCCCAGAAGGTCTTTTAATCCATTTTCTGAATAAAATTTTTGCCCATTAAAGATGATAGTAAGGCCAGGATTTAAATACACATAATTTTTGAGCATCTTTTCGATATACTCATTACGATATTTAAAGTTTTTGAAGATGCCTTCGTCTGGAGTGAACGAAACCTTTGTGCCACGGCGTCTAGAGGTTTCATCAAGTTCTTCTTCATTCATTAAATTCCCCTGCTCAAATTCTGCAGATTTAGATCTTCCATCCCTGGTGGATTCTACTTTAAAATTAGAAGATAGCGCATTAACAGCTTTTGTTCCAACCCCATTTAAACCAACCGATTTCTTGAATGCCCTGGAGTCATACTTACCCCCGGTATTCATTTTAGAAACTACATCTACCACTTTTCCCAATGGAATCCCGCGACCATAATCCCGAACAATAACACGCTGATTTTGAACGGAGATCTCAATGGTCTTCCCCGTTCCCATCACAAATTCATCGATACTGTTATCCAAAACTTCCTTAAGAAGAATATAGATGCCATCATCTGCAGTAGAACCGTCACCAAGTTTTCCAATATACATTCCAGGGCGCATTCTAATGTGCTCCTTCCAATCTAAAGAACGAATATTATCTTCGGTATACTTGGTTTCCTCGATCATAAATAGTTTGTGCCGTTGAGTCGCTAATATAAGGGTTACAATAAATAATTGAAATAGGTAGCCAACAAAGTAATTAACAAAGAAATCAAGAATGATTTAATAAGAGCTGCCTATTATTATTTTCCGGGTAATTACTTAGAAATCTAGTCACCCTGAACTTGTTTCAGGGTCTCTTTGCAAAATACTGAGATACTGAAACGAGTTCAGCATGACGTGAAATATAAATGTAGGTTGGAAAAAGTATTACCAACAAAAAAACAATCATTCAGAGATCAAATGTTCTTTTTTACCAAAAAACAGAAAAATCCCACATTGCTGCAAGATTTATATTCTGATAATATTTTATTTTGAACTACACGTTAAACCTAAAATGCATCACATCTCCATCCTTAACAATGTATTCCTTCCCTTCTACTTTCATTTTACCAGCTTCTTTTACTTTGGCTTCACTCCCAAAAGAAGCAAAATCTTCATAAGCGATCACCTCGGCACGAATAAATCCTTTTTCGAAATCGGTATGTATCACTCCTGCAGCCTGTGGCGCGCTAGACCCCACTGGTATTGTCCAAGCTCTCACTTCTTTAACTCCTGCCGTGAAATAAGTTTGAAGATTAAGAAGTCTGTAGGCTCCACGGATAAGTTTTGCTGAACCCGGTTCATCCAACCCAATATCCTGAAGAAACATTTGGCGCTCTTCGTAATCATCCAGCTCGGTAATATCAGCTTCGGTTCCTACTGCCAAAACTATAACCTCCGCATTTTCATTTTTTACAGCTTCTTTCACCTGCGCTACAAATTCATTCCCATTTACAGCAGCTTTTTCATCTACATTACACACATACATTACCGGTTTATCTGTAATTAGTTGCAGGTTTTTTATAAATTCCTCTCTTTCCGAATCGGTAAGTTCCAATGCTCTTACAGAATTTCCCGCTTCCAGACCGGCTTTCACTTTTAATAAAGCTGCTTCTTCTTTTTGAGCCTCCTTATTACCCGTTCTAGAAGCTCTTTTCACCTTCTCCAATTTTTTATCCACCGTTTCAAGATCCTTTAGCTGAAGCTCCATATCTATGGTTTCCTTATCTCTAACAGGATCTACAGAACCATCTACGTGCACAATATTATCGTCTTCAAAACAACGCAACACATGAAGGATCGCATCGGTTTCACGAATATTTCCTAAAAACTGATTTCCTAGACCTTCACCCTTACTAGCTCCTTTAACAAGACCAGCAATATCTACTATATCTACAGTTGCAGGCAACACACGCTCTGGGTGTACCAAGGACTCCAATTTTTGGAGCCGCATATCCGGCACATTTACAACCCCAATATTGGGTTCTATGGTACAAAAAGGAAAGTTTGCACTTTGCGCCTTTGCATTAGATAAACAATTAAACAGCGTTGATTTTCCAACATTGGGCAATCCTACAATTCCAGCTTTCATACAATAAAATTTAATGCTTTGTTTTTGCGGCTGCAAAGATAGGTTTTAATCTTGTAAGTATGAAGTGAGAGTTTAAAGAAACAAATTCAAGTGGATCGCAACTTTCGTGATTTGAACTTAAAATTCATGCATAAAATTACGTTATATCCTAGTCCATATATTTTTTCGTTTATATAATTTTTTGTTATTCTTGTCTAGATTTATATTTTTTCAGTGTTTTTAACAGGATACCCCCCTTCACTTTCTCGAGAAACATTTCATTTAAATCACAATTAATTAACTACTAAAAAAAATTACTTATGAACAAAATTTTATTATTTTTTACCCTAGTATTTGCTCCCTGGTTCCTAATGGCACAGCAAGTTAATGGAACGGTTACAGACAACTCCGGCGTACCACTTCCAGGAGTAAACGTTTTCGAAAAGAGTACCACTAATGGTACAACAACAGATTTCGACGGAAATTACACCATCACGGTTAGCGAAAATGCCACACTGGTTTTTAGTTATGTTGGGTTTGAGCAAACCGAAGAAGTTGTTGCTGGAAGAGCTACAATAAATGTTTCTTTGGCAGATGGGGTTTCCTTGGGAGAAATTCAAATAGTAGGGTCTAGAAGCCCAAAACGTACAGCTACCGATACTCCTGTTGCGATAGATGTTATAGATGTAGCTGCTATATCCACCCAAACAGGTAGAATTGAAGTAAATGAATTGTTGCAGTACGCGGCTCCTTCATTTAATGCAAATAAGCAATCTGGATCGGATGGTGCAGATCATATAGACCCTGCTTCGTTAAGAGGTTTAGGACCAGATCAGACCTTGGTTTTAATAAATGGTAAAAGGAGGCACCAATCTTCATTAATCAACATTTTTGGAACAAGAGGTCGTGGTAATACGGGAACAGATTTAAATGCGATCCCAGCTTCAGCAATAAAAAGAATCGAGATCTTAAGAGATGGAGCTTCCGCACAATATGGATCTGATGCCATTGCGGGGGTTATAAATCTTGTATTGAATGATGAAGTTGGAAAATTTACCGGAAATGTAAATTATGGTTTCTATAATACGAATGCAGAGGGAGATTTTCCTGAAGGAACTCCAAATACAGATGGAAATAGATTGGATACCGAAAGAGATGGAAATCAAATTGGAGCCGATAAATCTTTCGATGGAGAATCTGTTAAAGTTACCGCTAACTATGGTGTTGGGATTGGAGAAGGTGGTTTTGCCAACTTCACGACAGAATATATAAGTAAAAACAAAACGCTTAGACCTGGATTCGATTTTAGAAGAGGTTTTGGAGAAGCGGCGATAGATGGATTTAATTTCTTCGGAAATGTAGCTATACCGTTAACCGATAATTCCGAGTTTTATGCTTTTGGGGGTAGAAATTATAGAGATACCGATGCATTTGCATTTACCAGAAACAATCCCACAGAGAGAAACGTTGTGAGTATTTACCCTGATGGGTTTACTCCAAGAATTACCTCTATAATTACCGATAATTCTGTTGCAGCAGGTTTTAGAACTGAAACTGAAAGCGGTTGGAAAATTGATGTAAGCAATACTTGGGGAAAGAACTTTTTCCATTATTATATTAAGGGAACTTTAAACGCTTCTTTGCAAGATAATTCACCAACTAATTTTGATGCCGGTGGACATAGTTTAAGCCAAAACACAGTTAATTTAGATTTCTCTAAGTATTATGAAGACTTATTGGAAGGTGTAAACTTCGCATTTGGTGCAGAATATAAAACTGAGAACTTCGTAATCTTCGAAGGAGAAGAAGGATCTTATGCCACTTATGATGGTACTGGGTCTGTTAACAATGCCTATGATGACGTTGTTAGAGATGTAGATGGAAATCCTGTTTTAGATATGAATGACAAAACTATTCCAAACCCTATTACAGCTTTATTACCAGCTGGACCTGGTGGATCTCAAGGTTTCCCTGGATATGGACCAGCGAATGAGGTAGATCGAAGCAGATCTAACGTCTCTTTTTATGTAGATGGGGAATTTGAATTTACAGATAGATTTTTGGTTGCGGCAGCAGCAAGGTTTGAAGATTACAGCGATTTTGGAAGCACACTTAATGGTAAGTTAGCAACGAGATTTAAGTTGACTGATGGTGTGAATTTAAGAGGATCTGTAAGTACAGGCTTCAGAGCTCCTTCATTAGCGCAGATTTATTACAACTTAAAATTCACCAATTTTGTAGGTGGAGAAGCATTAGAATCTTTATTGTCTCCTAATAATAGTCCGGTAACTGCATCTTTTGGAATTGGACCATTGCAAGAAGAAACTGCATTTAATGCCTCTTTAGGTTTTACAGCAAATTTTGGAAATTTCACGGCCACAGTAGATGGATATTATATAGACATTCAAGACCGTATAGTTTTAACAGGAAACTTTGATGCTCCACAAATAGAAAATGTTGAAGCTGCACAGTTCTTTGCAAATGGAGCGGATACTAAAACTATGGGATTAGACATTGTTCTTTCCCATAAAGTGCAATTGGGTGAAGGAACTTTAACTTCTAGCTTTATAGGAAACTTTAATGATATGGAGATTACCGATGTAAAAAATGGAGCACTAGATGAACAAACTTTCTTTGGAGAAAGAGATAAAGCGTTTTTATTAGCATCAGCCCCAGACAGTAAGTTGATCTTAAACTTAAAATATGACATCAATAAATTTGATGTTGCTTTAGGAGTGAATCGATTTAGTGAGGTGAAATTATTAGATTTCCAAACTTTTGAAGATGTTGCAGATTATGGAACTTTTGAGGATCAGATTGCAGCAGCAACAGATACTTACGGTTCTAAAATAACTACCGATCTAAATTTAGGATATAAAATAAGTAATAACCTAAAATTAAATGTTGGTAGTAACAACCTTTTCAACGTATATCCAGATCAACAAGATGACTGGAGTGAAGGTGGTGGATACTGGGATTCTGTCCAAATGGGCTTTGGTGGAGCATATTACTATGCTAAATTAAATCTTCGGTTCTAACACAAACTTTAATATTTAAAAAGGCGGGAACATTAGTTCCCGCCTTTTTTTTGAAAATTAACAATCCTTACTTCACATTATAAATAAATCTTAAAGTCGATTTAATTCTATACTTATCTTTTACTTTAGTACTGTTTTTATTTAATTCTAAATAGATGAACTATAAGTATATTCTTCAGAATTTTTATTTATTTATTCTATTAATATTTCAGTTTTCTTGTAATATCCCTAAAGACCAGGAGAATACTTGGGAAAATATTCAGAAGGATGGTTTGCATATTGGGGTTAACTCCAACCCTCCATATACATTTCAGAAAGATTCATCCTACACCGGCTCAGAAATAGAATTAATTCAAGCTTTTGCCGATAAGCATAAACTTAAGCTTACCTATGAACCTGGAAATGAAACCGATCTTATTGATAAATTGGAGAATTATAAAATTGATATTTTGGTGGGCGGATTTACCAAAAAAACAGTATGGAAAGAAAAAGTTGGCCTAACAGCTCCATATGATAAAGGAGGCCATGTGATTTTAATAGCGAAAGGTGAAAACAAATTATTGTATTTTTTGGAATCATTCCTTTTTAACCTCAAGTTAAAATGAGTCGTTTTGAAACCTTCGAATTACCCGACTATCTAAAGCCATTACTTAAAAAGGCGAAGTTCCTTGAATGGTTGACTCTGCTCTATCTACTTTCTACCATTATTTTGATGTATTTGGTGATGGGATCTTCTCAAGCAATGAAAACCGCATGGTTGGAGGATGCATTAAGTACTCTGCCCGCTATTTCATTTCTAATCGCTACTCGCTTTCACAATAAAACACCAAATGTAAATTTCCCTTACGGATATCACAGAGTATTCAGTATCGCATTTTTAACAGGTGCTTTAGCATTATTTGGAATGGGTTGCTTTCTGGCTATTGACTCTGCTGTTTCACTTATTTCCCAAGATCATCCTACCATTGGGTCTATGATGTTTATGGGAAATCAAATCTGGATGGGCTGGTTAATGATCGCGGCTTTGGTGTATAGTGCAATCCCTTCTATGATATTGGGATACAAAAAATTACCGATTGCAAAAAAATTGCACAATAAAATTTTATACACAGATGCCAATACCCAAAAAGCAGATTATATGACCGCATTTGCTGCAGTTCTTGGAATATTAGGCGTTGGTTTGGGTTTTTGGTGGATGGATGCCACCGCCGCACTATTTATATCTATCTCCGTTATAAAGGATGGTTTTATTAACCTAAAGGATGCCATCAAAGACCTAATGGACCGAAGACCGGTACATGTAGATGATTCTAAACCAGATGAATTAGTAGATACTATTGAGGAATTGGTTAATTCTTGGGATTGGGTAATTATGGCTAATGTTAGATTTAGGGAACATGGCCAGGTATATTTTGGAGAAGTATTTGTAGTGCTTGCCCCAGATTTAGATCCTTCTCTTTACTTAGAAACAGGTATAGCAGAGATCAAAAAGCTTCACTGGAAAATCAATGATATTACGTTTATGCCCGTTAATTCCTTGCCAACCAATACTGGATAGGATTCCCTATTCAACTATATACATTTCAGTAGAAGCTTTTATATAATCTTGTGGATTTAAATTGTTTCGCACCAAATTAAGTTTTAGATCCAATTGGGCTATTCTATGTTTTAAATCTTCGTCTTGTTTCTACTTTTCAATTAGCAGCTTATATTTATCTAAATTATCTAGGATTCTAAAGGTCAAGGTGCCAAATCTAATTTTTAAATTTTGCACCGTCACCATTTTATTATAAAAATCCTGTTTCCAATTTTCTCCGTTCTTATTGCGCTCTTCCACGATCTTATCTTCAGCTATTTTTGAAATATCCAGAATGTACCGAGTTCTTTTTTTGACGTCGGTTTCATCCGTAAAACGCTTTCTAAATTCGTTTTTATCAATGCCCAAGATGTTAACAATATTCTCATTCAAAGATCTTTCCTGAAGCACTTTTAACTCGTCTAAACTTTTTGCCATTGCATTGCATTCTGTTTCAATAAGGTCTTTATCGTGGGTGAATTGAGAAAGAAAAGGAAATAACTGTTTTTTTTATTTTATATTTTTAGTACGCATTGAAAAGTGATAACAAAGAACCCAAATTCCTATTTTGAAACATTAAATAATTAACCAGTGAAAATTTAAACTCGAAATATAAATCAAGAACCTCGGGGCAAGCCCACTAGCTATGCATTGGAAAATAATTTTAAAAATTCGAGGCAAGCCTCGGGAAATTAAACCCTCAATAAGGGATTAAACGAGTAACATTATCACCCTAAATGATGTATTCCTCGATAAAACAGTGTCTTTTAGCTAATTATCGACTTTTTATTTTGTGTACCCTACCAATCTAAAATTACAATACTCCACTCCTCACCTTCTGGAGAAAAGTATCTATGGATTTCTTTAAAACCTATTCTTTTATGAGCTTTTAGGGAACGTTCATTTCGAGTAGCGATCTCAGTGATTGCAAAATCGAATTTATCCCTGTAAAGGGTTTTATATAAGTGATAGTTCTCTTCTAAAATACCTTGACCTCTAAAACCTTTTGCTATGCAAACTTGCCCAACAATTAAATAGTTATAGCCTGATATCGTTTTATCTTTATATGCTATTTTTCTAAACTCATTGAACATAGGTTTTAAAAAAGGCAGATCTCTTTCGGCAGTCGCTGTCATCGTAAGTAGATATGCAATCACTTTATTATTGGATGTGGCAATAATATGTGGTGCGACATCATTCAGATTCCTCAATAATTCCAAGCTGTGTGTGCAGGTCAAGAACCCTTGAGATACTATTTCTCCTGCAGAAAGAGAAGAATAATGGTTTTCATTCTGCAATTCCAGAATATTCACCAATTCCTTTTCTAAAGTACAAGATTTATAAATTATGTTGTTCATGAATATTATTGAAGTTAAAAAAAAAAACAATTTAAAAATACCGAAATTCTGCAAACATTAATCCCCTTAATACTACTAATAATATAGTAAAAATCAATACCTTAGTAAGTATAGAGCTTACATTAACCTAAAATACCTTGTTATGAAAACTCAATTTAATGGCTTTAAAATAAACCCTATGGAATGCTTACTATTTGTAGTTTTTATTTTCTTCACGCCGGACCTGGTCTACCCAAGTTATTTTCAGCAAAACATGGATGCAAATAAATATCAATATGTGGAATTTAAAGGGGAAGTTGTGGACGATAGTAGTGGAGACCCTATCATTTCTGCACATCTCACTGTGGAGAACAGTAACATATCCACAATTACCAATAACGAGGGGGAGTTTTCTTTAAAAATTCCAGCAGATCTTATGAATTCCAGGGTCACCGTTTCTTTTTTAGGGTATAGAAGCAAAATTGTTCCCGTAAATTCACTAACTAAAGATAATAACCGAATCACTTTACAGCAATCCATAGAAGTTCTTACAGAGGTAAGTATTTTTAAAGCTGAAGACCCTAAAAAACTGGTATTTATTATGTTGGGGAACAGAGGTTCTAATTACTTCAGTGATCCTACATTAATGACCGCATTTTATAGGGAGATCATAAAAAAAAGGCGAAAAAACGCCTCCCTTTCAGAGGCTGTGGTAAAAATCTATAAACAACCTAATGATTCTCCTAAAAAAGATGTGGTCGCAATATATAAAGCTAGGAAAAGCACCGACTATAATAGGCTGGATACCTTGGCAATAAAATTAAGAGGTGGCCCTTTCAATACTCTATATGTGGATTTAATGAAATATAACGAATTTGTATTTGAGCAGGAGAATTTAGATGAATTTAGGTTCAGTTTTGAGCAACCTACAAAAATCAATAATAAATATGTGTATGTAGTAGATTTTGAGGAAATCAATAAATCCTTGCCTTGGTATTATGGAAAGCTTTTTATAGATGCCGAAACCAACAGTTTAATAAAAGCGTCCTATAAATTAAATGTAGACGACAAGGAGGCAGCATCAAAAATGTTCGTGAAGAGCAAACCCAAGAAAGCAGTAGTTTACCCAATAGATGTTAATTATCAAATACATTATTTACAGAGCAACGGTAAATGGTATTATAGTTATGGAAATGCGCTTTTGGAATTTAAAGTAGATTGGAACAAACGATTGTTTAATTCCAGATATACTTTAAACAGTGAAATGGTAGTGACCAATTGGGAAGATTATACTAATAAAGAACCTAGAAAGGATATGAATTATATTAGGCCTTCTGTGGTAATGGTAGACGACATCTCTGGCTTTTCTGATCCAGAATTTTGGGGGAACAATAATATCATAGAGCCTGAAAAATCTATTCAGAATGCAATAGAAAAAATTCAGCGGCAATTAAAATAAATTTTATTTCTATATAGTATAATTTGTATATCCGTAAAGTATCATAAAATGATAAATAACGTCATTCTGAACTTGTTTCAGAATCTTATAACACTAAGGATCACTATAGTAAATAGAGACCCTGAAACAAATTCAGGGCGACAAAACAACTATAGGAAAAAAACGGATGTACAATTAGTGTGAAACCAACAAACCCCACAAGAGAATTGCGGGATTTGTTGGTTTAAGGAGTTAAAATTACTGCTATTCCTGATGCATAAAACGTTGTTTGGCCAATAATTCCTCTTCAGTTTCCACATGACTGTCATCGGGCACACAACAGTCTACCGGGCACACAGCCGCACATTGTGGTTCATCATGAAATCCCTTGCATTCTGTACATTTATCGGGTACTATGTAATAGATCTCGTCACTTATGGGTTCTTGGGCTTCATTGGCATCTGCCTTTTTTCCATCTGGTAAGATCACATTTCCTTCCAGATCGGTTCCATCGGCATATCTCCAATCATCTGCACCTTCATAAATTGCGGTATTTGGGCACTCTGGCTCACATGCACCACAGTTTATACATTCATCTGTTATTATAATTGCCATAATTCTTTTATTAGTAAATTTAAATTGAAATCAATAAATCGCCAGTAATCTGGTTTTAAGTTTTCACTGATTTATAGGCGATTTTAATTCTATAACTTTTAATTTCGCCAGCACAAATTTAAAGCCAAAACAATTCATAACCAAATAAGCCTTATGTCAATTGAACAGCGAAAATCACATTTTATAGAACTGGGCAAGTTTTTAAACCAATTCCGAAGAGATGGCATGGAACAGCACAAAGAGGTGAAGAATAATCTTGAATTTTTTGAGCCCTTTAAGGAACAAATAGAACGCGCTATTCATTATAACGGTTGGTTCACCAAAGATAATATCCTTTTTGCCCTGGAAGGTTGGAGCGAATCCCTTACGCCGGCTAATTTAGGTGCTTGGTCAAAACCTTATAACTTCGAAAATATCGAATCGAAAACAGTAGGAATTATAATGGCTGGCAACATCCCCTTGGTTGGTTTTCATGATTTTATTTCGGTATTGATCGCAGGACATAAAGTGCTGGTAAAGCAATCTTCAAATGATAAGAATTTGCTACCCATTCTTGCCAATTATCTTATTTCATTAGATCCAGATTATGAAGAAAAAATTGAATTCACAGAGGACAGAATGAACAATTTTGATGCGGTAATCGCTACCGGCAGTAACAATACCTCAAGATATTTTGAATATTATTTTGCTAACAAAAAATCCATCATCAGGAAAAATAGAAATTCTGTGGCGATCTTAACTGGCGATGAAACTCCAGAAGATCTGGAGGCCTTAGGTCATGATATTTTTAGATATTTTGGTTTGGGCTGTAGAAGTGTATCTAAATTATATGTGCCAGAGAACTATGATTTCGATGCTTTTTATAAGGCCTTAGTTCCTTGGGCATCCTTAATGAATCATGCTAAATATGCCAATAATTACGATTATAACAAGGCGGTTTACCTGATGAGTGAATTTAAAATGTTGGATAATGGGTTTTTAGTGCTAAAAGAAGATCAAAGTTTTGGATCCCCTATTGCGACACTATTTTATGAAAAATATGCAGATTTAGAAACCTTAAAAGCTACAATCGAAGCCAATAAAGAAAATCTACAATGTATTGTCGCCAATAATTTTATGGAAAATGGGGTTTCCTTCGGCAAAACACAATACCCTCAATTATGGGATTACGCAGATAATATTGATACATTGGAATTTTTGGAAAATATTTAAAATCTTAAAGTATACCCGTAAAGTATAATAAAGTGTTATATAACGTCATTCTGTTCCGGTAGCTATCGGAATTGTTTTAGAATCCATTTACACTAAGAATCAATAGAGTAGATTGAGACCCCTAAAATAAATTAGGGTGACAAAAGAACTGTAGGACAAAAAACGGATATACAAAAATCCTATAAGAGAAATTCTCAATAATTCCTGATTTTCAAAATTTTCCCTGAATTTCCAACTCACCTATTATAATTTTAATAACACATAATTACAGGAACTTTTAGCATCTTTGTTATAAACTACATTTTTATGAAAAAACACAACTTTAGTGCAGGGCCATGTATACTTCCGCAGGAAGTCTTTAAGGAAGCCTCACAAACAGTTTTAGACTTTAACAATTCCGGCTTATCCATCCTGGAAATATCGCATAGAAGCAAAGATTTTGTTGCTGTAATGGAAGATGCAAGACAACTGGCATTGGAATTGCTCGGCTTGGAAGGAAAAGGCTATAAAGCCCTTTTTCTACAAGGAGGTGCAAGTATGGAATTCTTGATGGTTGCCTATAATCTTTTAGAGAAAAAAGCCGCCTATTTAAATACTGGAACTTGGGCCAGCAAGGCGATCAAAGAAGCGAAGATGTTTGGAGAGGTCAATATAGTAGCTTCTTCTGAAGACAAAAAATTCAGTTATATCCCAAAAGGATATATGATCCCTACAGACGTAGATTATTTTCATTGCACCAGCAACAATACCATTTATGGAACTCAACTGAAGGCGTTTCCAACCACTCCAAAACCTATGGTATGCGATATGAGCAGCGATATTTTCTCCAGGGAACTGGATTTTTCAAAATTCGATTTAATTTATGCTGGAGCTCAAAAAAACATGGGCCCTGCTGGAACTACTCTTGTGATCGTTAAAGAAGATCTTTTGGGAAAAGTCACCAGACAAATCCCTTCTATGCTGGATTACAAGGTGCATATAGAGAAAGACAGTATGTTCAATACTCCAGCGGTATATCCAGTATATGTCTCATTTCTAACTTTAAAATGGTTAAAAGCCCAAGGCGGAATTAAAGCCATAGAAGAAAAGAATGAAAAGAAGGCAGCTTTACTTTATTCAGAAATAGATATAAACCCACTATTTAAAGGATATACTGCCACCGAAGATCGTTCCATTATGAATGCCACCTTTAACTTAACCAAAGAATCCCTGAAAGGAGAATTTGAGAACATGCTTAAAGAAGCCGGAATTAATGGATTGAATGGACATAGAAGTGTTGGAGGCTATAGGGCTTCAATGTACAATGCGCTGCCATTGGAAAGCGTTCAGGTTTTAGTGGATGTTATGAGTGATCTGGAAAGAAAAGCATAAAAATTATTTTAGCATAGAACGCTATATGAATTCAATAACAGAAAAAGAAAGCATGAAAATTTTAGCAAATGACGGGATTTCAAAAAGTGGTATTAAAGCACTAGAAAATGCCGGTTTTGAAGTGATCTCCATGAAAGTTGCCCAAGAGCAACTGAAAAATTTTATAAATGAAGAAAAGATAACGGTACTTCTGGTTAGGAGTGCCACCCAAGTAAGAAAAGATCTTGTTGATGCTTGCCCAGGTTTAAAAGTTATTGGGCGCGGAGGTGTTGGAATGGATAATATAGATGTTTCTTATGCGCGAAGCAAAGATGTAAAAGTAATAAATACGCCTTCCGCCAGTTCCGAATCTGTAGCCGAATTGGTTTTTGCCCATCTTTTTGGTGGGGTTCGATATCTACATGACTCCAATAGAAATATGCCACTTTCGGGGGATTCACATTTCAAGGATTTAAAGAAGAATTATTCTGCGGGAACAGAACTTAGAGGGAAAACCCTTGGGATCATTGGCTTGGGAAGAATTGGAAAAGAAGTGGCTAAACTTGCGCTTGGAGTTGGCATGAAAGTGATTGCCAGTGACGATCATGTGGGGGAACTAGATATAACCCTCAAATTTTATAACAATCAAGTTGTAAACGTTCCCATTAAAACTGAACCTGTTGCAGATCTTATAAAACATTCAGATTTTATTAGTATTCACGTTCCTACACAAGCCAAAGCCATTCTAGGTAAAAAGGAATTTGAACAAATGAAACATGGAGTTGGTATTATAAATACTTCTAGAGGCGGACTTATAAATGAAGAAGCCTTACTGGATGGATTGGAACATGGTAAAGTTGCGTTTGCAGGTTTGGATGTATACGAAAATGAACCCTCTCCATCAATCAAAGTCTTAATGAACGAAAGAATTTCATTGACCCCACATATTGGAGCTGCCACATTGGAAGCACAAGATAGAATTGGAATGGAGTTGGCGGCGCAGATCATCTCGATTTTCAAGAGCGAAAAAGTATAAGTTGTAGGTTATAAAAGTCAAGGCTTCTTCTGAAACAGTAAAATTAACAAGCATCTATTTCCAATTTCCTTAAGTCCAGCTTCAATATAAAAGTTGTAAATTCAAATATGGCCTATTCAAAAATCATGTTTTTATATCCATTCATTTCTATTTTGAAAAGGATTTGAACCTCCTCAATTACAAGTATGAACAGGTGTAATGGGAACAATTTTTGATAATATTTAAACAAAATGAAAATGAAAAATTTAATATACATAGTTGTATTAGGGATTTTTATATATAGCTGTAGCGCTACCAAAGACAGGGGTTTCACTAAAAAGGAGATCACTGCAAATGCCAACGATACTGTTCGTATTGCAAATGACAGTCTAGAATATGAGATTATTATTATAGAACCCGGCTTCAACCTGTTTATTAATAGTATTGCAAAACCAAGGGGTTATTACTCACAATCTTATCTTGAGAATAAAAACAAATTCTTGGTTCAGGAATATAACAATCGGGTGATCCAACCTTTTAGGTATAATCCCAATCTTTACATTCAAGAAATAAATTATGACAATTTTGTGGATTATGGATACGAGGTAAACTATATGCTCTATAATTATTTTGTGTTCTTTTCTAGGGAATATAACCAACAATTTAGTGTGCCAACTCGAATATAAGCCCAAGTTTTTTTTAATTGCAAAGTGTTGTGATATATTTGTAGCATGAAGAAATTAAAAGAACGTTGGGGAATTGCTACTAATTTTCAACTTATTATAATTTTTGTGGTTTTTGCCATCACTGGCTCTTCTGCAGCTAAGTTGGCAGCTCCGGTTTGTGAATTCTTCGGAATTTATCAAGAAACTTCTCCTTGGTATATCTATTGGTCTTTAAGAATACTTTTAATATTCCCTATCTATCAAGTTCTGTTAGTTCTTTTCGGATGGGTATTTGGTCAATTTGAATTCTTTTGGGCCTTCGAAAAAAAGATGCTTACTAGATTAGGCTTTGGACGTTATTTAAATCAGGATTAATTTGAATGTATTTCAGAAATACGGGGTCTTAGGATTGACATTTATGATGTTGGTTCCCTCTATTCTGAGTTTTAATCACGTTTTTGCGCATGATTTCAATTTTGCATGCAATGATCATAGCACTACCCACCTTCACCAATCTACGCTAGATTGTGAATTCTGTAATTTCCACCCAACCCCTGTAATAAAATTTCAACTTTTCAATTTCGATCTAGCTGAAGTTTTACTTCCAAATAAAAAATTCTTTGATTCTTACGAATTTTTAAGTGATTTCCAGACACTATCATTTTCTTTAAGAGGCCCACCTGCCTTTTACCAGAATGGATAAATAGTTTTCTCGCAACCTCTAAAATGTTGCAATTTTAAATCACTTAATTGTTTATAATGATAAAATCAATCTTTAGCATATTGCTATTCGCAATATGTATTTCAACATATTCGCAAAACCCCATTTCCGGTAAAATTATAGATCTCGAAACCAAAGAGCCCATAATGGGGGGGAATATCTATATTTCAAAATTGGAAAAAGGAACCATCACCAATTTAGAGGGGGAATTTCAACTATCCAATATCCCAGCAGGGGATTGGAACATGGTGGTTTCCTTTATAGGCTATACCACAAAAGCCATGAATTTTACCTCCCCTTCAGAAAATTCCATAATTATGGAATTACAACCATCTGCTATAGAAATGGAGGAAGTAATTGTTTCTACCCCTTTTCATAAACTCCAAAGTGAAAATGTGGTAAAAGTTGAACGGGAATCTTTAGAGGATCTTAGAAAAACAGGGGCTGTAACCTTAGCTGAAGGAATTACCCAAATAGCTGGTGTAGAAAGTATAACTACAGGTGCGGGAATTGGTAAACCGGTGATAAGAGGTTTAAGTGCAAACAGGGTCTTGGTATATGCCCAGGGAGTACGATTGGAAAACCAACAGTTTGGCGATGAACATGGTTTGGGAGTTAGTCCTAGTGGGGTAGCAAGTGTAGAGGTTATAAAGGGACCGGCGTCTTTATTATATGGAAGCGATGCCCTAGGTGGGGTGTTGTATTTAACTCCTGAAAAATACGCTCAAACTGATAGCACCACCATAGACGCGAGTTATAATTATTTCACGAATACCATTGGCACTGAAGCTAATCTAGGTTTAAAAACTTCTGGAGAAAAGTGGAGCGGTTTAGTACGTGGTAATTATGCCGTGCACAGTGATTATGAAACGGGTAAGGGGGTCCGGGTTACCAATACCCGTTTCGAAGAGAAAGATCTAAAAGCAGGAGTTGGATATCAAGACACTAAATATAAAGGGGATTTTAGATACAATTATAACAACACCTATATTGGAATCCCTGAGGAAATTGGTGAGCAATCTCCTTCAAAAGATTTAATTTCTCCTTACCAGAAGTTAGATAACCATATTGCAAGCCTTACCAATAAAATATTTCTTCAAAATTCCAGTGTAGACCTAAAGGTGGGATATCTTTTTAATGACAGAAAAGAATTTGAAGAAGGGTCTCCAGATCCAGCTTTGGATATGCATTTGGAAACTTTGAATTACGACCTTAAATTCGACACCCCTGTTTGGGGAAATTTTGAAACTATTTTTGGGGTACAGGGTTTGTTCCAAACAAATAAGAACTTTGGAGAGGAATTATTGGTTCCAGATGCTTCCGTCTGTGATTTTGGGGTTTTGGGAACTACACATTATCATTTAGAAAACCTGGATATTCAAGGAGGGTTGAGATTTGACACAAGGAATATCTCTACCAAAGAAAATGGGACTGTGGGAGAGCCTGGGTATTTTCAGGCTATAGATCGTGATTTTACAAGTTATAATGGCTCCTTGGGTGTTAAATTCAATTTATTTGAAAATTTTGTTACAAGAATTAACGCGGCATCTGGGTTTAGGGCACCTAATCTAGCAGAGCTTACTTCCAATGGGGTTCACGAAGGAACCAATAGATATGAAATTGGAAATGCTGACTTGGAGAATGAACAAAATATCCAGCTGGACTTATCCTTGGAATATCGCAACGAGCACTTTGAGCTCTTTGGAAATGCTTTTTACAACAAGATCAACAATTATATTTTTATTGCTCCCACCGATGCTTTTATGGAAGAAAATAGAGTTTTTGGGTATACCCAGGATAATGCTAGATTATATGGAGGAGAGGCTGGTTTTCACCTGCACCCGCATCCTATAGATTGGTTGCACCTAGAAAGCAGTGTGGAACTTGTAATTGGTGAAAAAGACAATGGAGAAAGCCTTCCGCTTATACCAGCAGTTTCTTTTACCAACACATTAAGGGTAGAACTAAGTCAGTTAAAAGGTTTTTCCAATAATTATTCGTTTGTGACCGTAAAATCTACGGGTGCACAAAATAAAATCAGTGATTTTGAAACAAGCACCAACGGATATACCTTGGTGAGCGCAGGAATTGGAGGAACTATTTTTCTGAACAAATTACCTTTGGAACTAAGGCTTAGTGGGAACAACCTTTTAAATAAAAACTATATTTCCCACCTATCCCGTTTAAAAATTGATGGAATAGCAAATATGGGCAGGAATATATCCCTAGGTATTCAAACCAAATTTTAAACATAAA
Source organism: Gillisia sp. Hel_I_86 (assembly GCF_007827275.1). Classification (NCBI taxonomy): domain Bacteria; kingdom Pseudomonadati; phylum Bacteroidota; class Flavobacteriia; order Flavobacteriales; family Flavobacteriaceae; genus Gillisia; species Gillisia sp. Hel_I_86. The sequence continues at coordinate 3,945,219 of NZ_VISE01000001.1, forward strand.
AAGCCTCCTATGTTAAAAACTAGGAGGCTTTTTAATATTATATTGTATCTCCGTAAAATATAAATAATAATTAATGTCATTCTGAACTTGTTTCAGAATCTTATTACGCTAATAATCAATATAGTAAATAGAGACCCTGAAATAAATTACCATTGACATATTTTATAAGTGGCCCAAAATACAAAATAGGAGACCCTGAAACCAGTTCAGGGTGACGATACTATTTTTCCCGTCACGCTAAACTCGTTTCAGCATCCTTTATACGTCAATTTCCTACGCTAGATAAATTTTTATCGCAGGTCTCAGGGTGACGAAAGCGCTATTAGGACAAAAAACGGATATAAATAATATTATATTTTGGAAAGTAACTTTTACACTATTTCAGCTTCAATAATAATTTCATTTTCCATTGGTGCTTTTTTCCAAACGAACGTATACAACCACATGAGTGTAAATGACGGAATGATATCTGTAAAGGGTAATATCTCTTCAATAAATACCAGTATAGAAGCTATTTTTCCCTTTTTTCCAGGATACATTTCAGACATTTTTTTTGCTGCAAATGGAGCCCAGGCCAAATCTAGAAAAGGACCAACTAATGGAATTGCCATGGTTGCCATCCCCACTGCATCGTACATTAATCCTTTTATTAGTAATTTATTTTTTAAGTTTTTCATCGGTTTTTAAGTTTTATGCCTAGAATAAAGCAAAAAAAATGCCACTTATTTTAGATCGGAACTTATGAGTTTCAAAAATTCATTTCTGGTTTCAATTTGCTTGAATTGTCCTCTAAATCCCGAAGTTGTGGTTACACTATTTTGTTTTTGCACTCCCCGCATCATCATGCACATATGCTGCGCCTCGATAACAACAGCTACACCCTGTGGCTGTAAGGTATTATTAATGCATTCTAAAATATCATGTGTAAGACGTTCTTGTACCTGCAGCCTTCTGGCGAAAACATCTACAAGCCTTGGCAATTTGCTTAAACCTACAATCTTGCCATTTGGGATATAAGCAATATGCGCTTTCCCGAAAAATGGCAACATATGGTGTTCGCATAAGGAATAAACCTCTATATCCTTTACAACCACCATCTCGTCGTAGCTTTCGTTGAACATGGCATCATTAAGGATCTTAACAGGATCTGCATCATAGCCTTGGGTTAAAAACTGCATTGCTTTTGCAGCCCTTTCTGGAGTTTTTAAAATGCCTTCGCGAGACGTATCCTCCCCTAGCCCATTGATTATTTGTTTAAAGTTATTGGTAAGATCTTCAGTAACTTCCTCGCTATATTCTTCAAAAAATCGATACATATTATATTTTGGCCTTTTTTATTTTATCAGCAAATAATTGCTGTAATTTTTTGATCTTGGGATCGATAATTACCTGACAATATTGTTGTTGTCTGTGGTTCGAGTAATATTCTTTGTGCTCAGCTTCGGCCTTATAAAAAACGGTAGCTTGGGTAATCTCGGTTACTATTGGATCCTCGAACACGTTTGCATCTTCGAGTTCCTTCACAATTGCTTCAGCGTCTTGCTTTTGCTCTTCAGAATGATAAAATACAGCACTTCTGTATTGAGTTCCTTTATCATATTGTTGTCTATTTAAAGTAGTGGGATCATGGGTGCTAAAAAATATCAACAATAATTCTTTATAAGAAATAATTTCAGGATTAAAATGAATTTCAATAGCTTCGGCATGTCCAGTTCGCCCAGATATTATTTCTCTATAAGCGGGGTTTTTAATCTGTCCGCCTGTAAATCCAGGAATTACCTTGCTTGCTCCTTCCACTCTTTCAAAAACAGCTTCAGTACACCAAAAACATCCTCCCGCAAGAGTGGCTATTTTAGATTCTGTATTTTCCATATATTACAAATATTATTTAAAATTAGTGATTTAATAAAAAAACTGGGGGTTTTAACGATTATTTGGGTGCTGTTGAAAATTACTAGTCATTCTTTTGTAATGTTGTACTTTCCAAGGATTCCTATTATTTTAGATGTTATTTATGTTGCTAAGAAAAATTTTTCTTTTGTTTGTCTGTTTGCCCCTCTTTACATTACAGGCTCAAAACAAGTTAGCGCAGGAAATTTCAAGAAAGACTTACGAAGCATCAAGAATTGCTACAGCTCCTTTTATAGATGGCGTTCTAGATGATACTATTTGGAATAAAATTCCTGAAGCTTCTAATTTTGTGATGTCAGAGCCAGGCGATGGAACTCCCAGCAGGACAACTCACCCAACTAGGGTAAAACTGGCTTATGATGATGAAGCTATTTATATTGCTGCTTCTATGATAGACAATGAACCTTCAAGGATCTTGCGGCAATTTACCCAACGGGACAATATAAAACAATCAGATTTTTTCTTGATCGATATCAATACTTATAATGACGGTGAGAACCAAACCAGATTTGTAATTACATCTGCGGGAGCCATTGCAGATGCCAAGATGTCTGGAAATAACGAAGATTATAGCTACAATGTGGTTTGGGAAGGAGAAATCTCTTATGATGATAAAGGTTGGTATGCAGAAATAAAAATTCCCTACGCTGCCTTAAGGTTTCCAAAAAAGGAAGAACAATTATGGAGCATTCAATTTGGAAGAAAGATATTGCACTTGAATGAAGTTTATACCTGGAACTATATAGATAAATCCATTGGTAAGGATACCCAATACAATGGCCTATTAACGGGTATAAAAAACATTGACCCTCCTGTTAGATTGAGTTTTTACCCATACGCTTCTGCCGAAGTTGATAATTTTAAAGACAATACCGAAAGTAGCTTTAGCGCAGGGCTCGATTTTAAATATGGCATTTCCGATGCCTTTACCTTGGACGCCACTTTGATCCCAGATTTCGGACAAACAGCATTCGATAAAGTGGAATTAAATCTAGGGCCATTCGAGCAAGCTTATGGGGAAAACAGGGCTTTTTTTACTGAAGGTACCGAATTGTTCACAAAAGGCAATCTTTTTTATTCACGTCGTATTGGAGATACTCCCCTAGGGTTTAATAATGCCCAAGCTCAATTATTGGATAATGAGATCCTTGTAGAGAACCCCGACAAAGCAGATCTTCTAAATGCGGTAAAGATTTCCGGACGAACCGAAAGCGGATTGGGCGTTGGTTTTTTCAATGCAATTACCAAAGAGACCGAAGCTATTATTGGAGATACGATGACCGGTACCAATAGGAAAATTATAACCGAACCTTTCGCCAATTATAACATCGTGGTATTGGACCAGCAATACAATCAGAACTCCTCTATTACCCTTATAAACACCAATGTTACCAGAAATGGACATGCAAGGGATGGAAACGTAACGGGGTTTCTATTCGACATAAACAACAAGAAGAATTCTTTTAATTATTCCGGTCAAGCTAAAATGAGCAATGTGAACACACTGGAACAAAATCTAACCGGGTTTGCTTCAGAATTTTCTATAGATAGGACAAAAGGAAATATTCGATATGGGATAAACCATGAGTTTGCCAACGAAACCTACGATATTAATGATCTGGGATTGAATTTCACAAATAATTATAACGACTTCAGAATTAACACTTCGTATAGGATATTTGAGCCTACCAAGCTACTAAACACCTTTTACCTTAGAATATTCGCAGATCATAAACGGCGATATATTCCAGATATTGAAACCTCTTCTGGAATTGGAGCTAACTTTTTTGCAGTTACTTTAGAACGATTTGCTTTTGGGGGTTTTATAAAGTATAATACAGATAGAAAAGATTTTTTTGAAGCCAGAAGAGTTGGGAAATATGTGAATTATCCTTCAAATATGGTCGCAGATGGATTTATTTCTTCAGATTACCGAAAGAAATTTGCAATAGATATAAGTGCAAATTACAGAAGCTACTTTCAACACGATCAGGAAAATATAAGACTTGATATAAGTCCGAGATTTCGATTCAATGATAAATTTTCGATGATCTATAATCTTAAGTATGCTATTACCAATAACAGAAATAGTTTTGTGGCATTGGAACCCAAGAAAGAGATCTTTGGCTTGCGGGATGTGCAAAGTATAGAAAACTCTATCCAGGCCAGCTATAATTTTAATACAGAACAAGCTTTAAATTTGAGTTTTAGAAATTTTTGGTCGGTAGCAGATTTTAAAGAAGACAATTTTAGTTTGTTGGAAGATAATGGGGGCCTAACCCCTTTTTATTATGAAGTAACCGAAGCAAATGATCCCAACGCCAACTTTAATATATGGAATTTTGACCTTAGTTACAGCTGGCAGTTTGCCCTTGGCAGTGAAGCAATCTTATTATATAGAAATTCAATTTTTAATTTTGATAAACAGAGTGATATCAAGTTTACCGAAAGTTTACAAAATTTATTCGATCAAGATCTTAGACAAAATCTATCTTTGAGACTCATTTATTATATAGATTATAATAATGCGAAAAATATATTTAAAGGGTAAGACCACTGTTTTCAATTTTAAAATTGAAACATTTATTTTATTAAAGTCATGATTTACGCAAACAACATTCATAAATATTACGGAGACCTTCACGTACTAAAAGGGGTTAATCTACATATTGCCAAAAGCGAAATAGTATCTATCGTAGGAGCCTCTGGCGCTGGTAAAACTACCCTTTTGCATATTTTAGGCACCTTAGATCAACCAGACAAAAAACCGGACAGTACTTTAAAAGTAAATGAAATAGATATTTACTCTCAGAATTCCAAACAGCTTTCTAAATTTAGAAATGAACAGGTAGGTTTTATTTTTCAGTTCCATCAATTATTGCCGGAATTTACTGCTTTGGAAAATATTTGTATTCCTGCTTTTATAAAAGGAACTTCTAAAGCAAATGCAGAAAAACGTGCTCACGAGTTGTTGGAATTCCTGAATTTATCCCCGAGAGCGCATCATAAACCAGCAGAATTAAGTGGCGGGGAGCAACAACGAATTGCCGTAGCACGATCTTTAATAAATAATCCGTCCGTAATCTTTGCCGATGAGCCTTCTGGCAACTTGGACAGTGAATCTGCAGAAAAATTGCACAAACTATTTTTTCGGCTTAGGGAAGAATTCCATCAAACCTTTGTAATAGTTACCCATAATGAGGAATTGGCCAACATGGCCGATAGAAAATTGACTATGGTTGATGGTGAAATTGTCCAGCATTAAAATTTCTCAAACACCCCTAGCCCAAACAGGGCAAAGTCGTATTTTACAGGGTCTTCTTTATCCAATTTCCTTAAGGAAAGGTCTAGCTCCAAAACAGCTTTTGCATCGTTCTGCTTCCTCCCCAATAAACCCAATTTTCTAGCAACGTTACCAGAGTGCACGTCTAAAGGGCAGGATAAAAGTGCTGGAGAAATGCTTTTCCAAATTCCAAAATCAACCCCTGCATTGTCTTTCCGTATCATCCACCGTAAGTACATGTTTATTCTTTTTGCTGCCGATCCCTTTAGTGGATCACTCACATGCTTTTTGGTTCTGGGCAGATGATCGATTTCAAAGAAAACACGCTTAAAATTAGAAATATGTGGTTGTAGGGATCCATTATTCGTCGGGATGGAGAATATTGCTTCCAAACCATCATGATGCGTATAAACATGTTTCAAACTTCTAATAAAACTCTTGAAATCCAAGCCGTTAAAAGTCCTATGGACAAAATCATTTAAAGGTTCCAGATCCTCTTCAGCATGGTTCATCACAAAGTCATAAGGAGAATTTTCGAGATGAGCCATCATTCTATTTGCATTTTTTATGATACTTTTTCTATTTCCCCATGCAATGGTAGCTGCCAAAAAACCCGCTATTTCTATATCTTCCTTGAGGGAAAACCTATGCGGGATACTTATAGGATCGCTTTCAATAAAATCGAAATTATTGTATTGAACAACTTTGGAATCTAGAAATTCTTTTAATTCTGTAGGTGACAATTCGAAAGGTTTTTTTATGATAGAAATCAAATATAAAGTTTCGTGGCATAAAACCTTCACTTTATTAAGGATTTAAGATTTCACGTTTTAGTAAGATATAAAAAATCAAGGATCTAGTAGCAGGCAGGCCCATGAAACATGAATGGGAAATTCTTTTAAAAATCCAGCCTTCAAGGAAGGATTAAATATATCTCAACATATCAGTAATTCAAAAAATGAATTTTAATGGCATTATTATTGAAACATTTGAAGCGATCAAAAAATTTAATATTTCATTAACTTTATTTGTTTAATTATATTTACTTTCAGTTAAGGCTTCCAACCAAGAACTTTATTTATTATGATTCATGCATTAAAACCTGAGAATGAAGCCGCTCGAATTGCTTCGCTAAACGAACTTCAAATTCTCGATTCTGGACCAGAATTAAATTATGATAATATAGCACAATTGGCGTCTTATATTTGTGAAGTGCCTGTTTCACTTATTACTTTGCTGGCAGAGGATAAGCAATGGATAAAAGCCAGAATTGGAACAGATATCTGCGATACGGAAAGAAATATTTCATTTTGTTCCCATGCCATTTTGGAACCGGATGAATTAATGGAAGTTCAGGACACGTTGTTAGATCCTAGATTTATTAATAATCCTCTAGTAACCTCAGATGCAAATATTCGCTTTTATGCAGGTATGCCAATTAGGGCCAAGAATGGTGAAGCTTTAGGAACTTTATGTGTATTGGACCGCAAACCTCATACCCTAAATGATAAGCAAAAGGAAGCTCTTAAAGCCCTAGCTAAACAAGTGGAGTCTTTGTTCGAACTGCGGCGTCAAAATCTTTCTTTAGAGAAAGTTAAAAAGGAACTGGGGATAAAAAATAATTTGCTCAAAGAATTTGCTGGCACTGTATCTCACGACATGAAAATGCCCTTAGCAAATATGATAATCACTTCAGATCTTCTTAAAGCCAAGTATGGAGGTTTGTTGGATGATACCGGACTTAATTATCTTACCTATTTAAAACAATCTTCCTTTAGGTTGAGCAACTACATCACCGATATCCTTAACCATTACGAAAGTGACACCCTATTGGACACCCATACAGAAAGTTTTGATCTCCAGGATGTTTTAGAACAAATTATAGATCTATTGAATATAAAATTCGATTGCGAGATCAATCTTCCAGAAGATAATTTAACAATTCAGTGCAACAGGGCCGCATTTCAGCAAATATTCTTCAACCTCATTGGGAACAGCCTTAAATACAACAATCAAGAAAAGATTGTTATAGACGTCACAGGTATTGAAAAAAACGGTTATTACCATTTTTCCATAACAGATAACGGTATTGGAATTCCCGAGAATAAGCAAGAAGCTATTTTTGAACTATTTACGATTGTAGAAGAAGCCGATAGAAGCGGAAACCGTGGAAACGGAATTGGACTCTCTACAGTTAAAAAATTAGTGAACAATTTAGGAGGAGAAATTTCAGTAAAATCAGTGGTAAACAAAGGAACCACCTTCTATTTTACTATCAAGCGAGCGGTTTAGTATAAAATATCCTTGGTTTACAGTAAAATAGCTGGGGAAAATTTCATATTATTGGTGTTAATTGATAACTGTAGAAAGCAGGGAGTAATATGGAATATAAAACAGCGTTTAATGAGAAGTTACGGCAATCTGTATTAGCAGATTATGATATTTCCAAAACGACTACAGAAGAAGATTTTAATCAACTCACCTTTTTGGCAGCTACAATCTGCCATGCCCCTACAGCATTTTTAAGTATAATAGATAGAGATCTTGTTTGGCTTAAATCCAAAACGGGTATCGAGATTGATGAGATCGAGCGAAAAAAGGCATTTGCTCAACGCACTTTGGAATCTAAAGAAGACCTATTTTGCATAAATTATTCTGACGCACCCCATGTGTTCGACGAAGCTGGAAAACACTACCACGACCACTATAAATTCTATATAGGCCTTCCATTAAAAAATACTGAGGGATATACCATTGGAGTATTAAGTGTTCTGGACACCAAAGAACGTCAACTTAAAAAATATCAAGTAGAGGGCCTCCAGGCACTGGCCAATCAATGCATGAAGTTGTTTGAGTTTGCCAAGCAAAACAAAAGGTTTGGTGTTATCCAGAAAAAACTTAAACAGAAATACCAAGAACTTGAAAAATTTGCAAGTGTGGTTTCTCATGATATAAAGTCTCCCTTGGCCAATATAATTTCGCTTACTGAATTACTGAAAGTAGAAAATCAGGGGAAATTCGATGAAGAAACTACCCAATATTTAAACTATCTAAATGAATCTTCCTATTCCCTTCGGCATTATGTGGATGGGATTTTGAGTTTTTACCGAAGCGAGCATATTTTAGAAAAGGATTACGAAAACGTGGATTTGCATAATCTCCTTAGCGGAATTGCACATTTATACGATGTAGCTAATGATGTAGAAATAGATTATCCAGAAACTGCAACACTAAAAAATGTTAACAAAGCTGCCCTAACCCAGGTTTTTCTTAATTTAGTTAGCAACGCCTTAAAGTACAATACTAAGGAACATAGGAAGATCCAAATCACCTTTAAACAGACCGAAGCCTTCTACCACTTTGCTGTGATTGATAATGGCGATGGTTTTTCCGAAGAAAATTCTTCCAAGATCTTTGAGCTTTTTACTACACTGGACACCAATGATCGTGATGGAAACCCCGGGAGTGGCATTGGTTTGGCAACTGTAAAGAAACTTATTAATAGTATGGGAGGAACCATAAAAGTGAATTCTACTCCAGGAGAAGGAAGCACGTTCCAATTTACTATTAAGCGAGTTTAGTATTTCCTGACTATAGTAATAAAAAGCTGTTTTATATATTTGATAAATAATTAAATATTCATGCAGTTTTATCATCCAGAGGTATTATACGCGCTTGTACTGCTGCTTATTCCAATAATTGTCCATTTATTTCAGCTTAGAAAATTCCAAACCGAATATTTTACCAATCTAAAATTTCTTAAGAAGCTTAGTCTTCAAACCCGAAAAAGCTCCAGAATAAAAAAATGGTTGGTACTTGCAACCAGATTATTGGCCCTCGCTTCCATTATTTTGGCTTTTTCCCAACCTTATTTTCCTTCCAATACTTCCAAAGCCCAAGACGTAGAAACCATAATTTATTTGGATAATTCCTTTAGCATGGAAGCTATAGGTAAAAAAGGAAAGTTATTGGAACGTAGCATTCAGGAGTTATTGGAAAGTAATTTTATGGATAAGAACATCTCTTTATTTACTAATTCCGAAGGTTTTCAGAACATGACTAAAGAAGACCTTCAAAATATCGATTATTCAGGAGATCAGGTGAGTTTCGAAACGGCATTATTAAAGGCGTCCAATAGTTTTTCAAAGGATACTAGTACGATAAAGAAATTTCTTGTAATTTCTGACCTTCAGCAAAATTTAGGGTTCCCAATAGATAACAAGGATTCTGAGATTGATATTTATACATATCAGCTGTCTCCAGAGCGAAAAGAAAACTTAAAGATAGATACTGCATATCTATCTTCTGATGACAGGGACTCCAGAATTTTAAACGTTACTATGAGCAATACTGGTAACAGCTCGCAAAGCACCCCCGTTTCGCTTTATAACAACGATAAACTAATTGGAAAGACCAGTGCGAGTCTGGAGGCAAACAGTTCGGCAAACCTAAAATTTCCAATCAATGATACCGAAATACCGCAAGGGAACATCCAGATAGAAGACAACGGACTGTTATTCGACAATACCCTCTACTTCTCCCTTAATAAAATCTTGCCGATCAAAGTGTGCAGTATCAATCGTGAAAAAAGTGATTTTTTGGCAAGGATATATTCGAGTCCCAAATTCGATTACAGCAGTTTTTTAGATACTGCTATTAATTATAATGCGCTTACCGATGCAGATGTTATCATTTTAAATGAAATCCCAGAGCTTAATGAAATCTTGGCTTCCAGCCTTTCCAAATTGGCATCAAAAAACAAAGTTTTCATCATTATTCCTTCCGCAGAAAATTTGGGATCCAATTTTATTAACTTCACTAAAAAATTAGGGATTTCAGGATTTGACAAACTACAGGAACAAGAGAAATTAATAACAGGAATAAAATTTCAGCATCCAATTTATAAAGGTGTATTCGAGCAACAGGTTAAAAATTTTGAATATCCAAAAGTGCAGATCAGTTATAAATTAAGCTCAGGTTCCAATACCATTCTTTCGCTACAGGATAATCAGCCTTTTTTATTTCAAAAGGGAAATTCATTTATCTTTTCGGCTCCCTTAAATTCAAAAAATTCAAATTTCATACAGTCACCTCTGGTAGTTCCCACCTTTTATAAAATGGCTATTTCCAATATCAATATCCCTCCTTTATACAGTTATTTAGGGAGGGAAAATAAGATCACGGTCCCAATTCCGGTTAATAATGACGAGGTGGTGAAATTGAGTTCAGAAAAAATATCTTTTATTCCACAGCAAAAAAGTTCCGATGGAAAAATAGAAATTACTACCAACGAATTGCCCCAGAGCCCCGATAATTATTCCGTAGAACTAAGAGGAACCCATAAAATGTCCATTAGTTATAATGTTTCCAGGGAGGAAAGCAAGATGGTTTATGAGGATTTAGGCAATGTTAAAAATATACAACAGATCGAGGATCTAAATGAATTCTTTATTTCTGAAGGCTATGTAACCGAAAAGAATACTTTTTGGAAATGGTTTGTTACTTTTGCACTGTTATTTTTAGTTATCGAAACTTTACTTTTAAAATATTTTAAATGAAGCTACTTCTTAAGGCTGCCAAAATAATAGATCCAGGATCTAAATACCATCACAAAAAGGTTGATATTTTAATTGAAGGAGGAATAATTAAAAAGATTGGTGTTAGCTTAAAAGTTAAAAATGTAGATAAAGAGATAGATCTTAAAAACCTCCACATTTCACAAGGTTGGTTTGATAGTAGTGTAAGTTTTGGAGAGCCGGGATATGAAGAACGCGAAACCATTAAAAATGGACTTAAAACAGCTGGGCACAGCGGATTCACCCAAATTGCCCTTAATCCTGGCACCAACCCTGTATTGGATAATAACGGAAGTATCACATCGGTAAAATCCAAAGCAGAGAACAACGTGGTACAATTATTTACCATTGGGGCACTAACCAACAAATCTGAAGGAAAAGATCTTGCTGAACTCTACGATATGCACCAAGCGGGAGCAATTGCTTTTGGAGATTATAAAAAGGCAATTTCCCATCCAAATCTCTTAAAGCTCTCTTTGCTTTATGCTCAAAATTTCGACGGACTTGTACAATCATTTCCGCAGGACGATCAAATTGCGGGTTATGGCCTGGTGAATGAGCACATTAATAGTACTTCCCTTGGGCTTAATGGAATCCCCGCTTTAGCAGAAGAGTTACAGATAATTCGGGATCTTTATATTTTGGAATACACCGGTGGTAAATTACATATCCCAACCATTTCTACTGAAAAATCGGTAAAACTGATCAAAGAAGCCAAAAAGAAAGGACTGGATGTAAGTTGCAGTGTTGCAATCCACAATTTGATCTACACCGATGATGAATTAAAAGAATTTGACACCCGCTACAAAGTTTTACCTCCTTTACGAACCAAGATGGATGTAAAAGCATTGCGCAAAGCAGTTCTGGACGGTATCATAGATATGGTAACCTCAGACCATACCCCGATAGATTTGGAACACAAAAAAGTAGAGTTCGAAAATGCACTTTATGGAACCATTGGCTTAGAGTCGGCTTTTGGAGCACTCTCTACAATTTTCGATTTGGATGAAACCATAAGCCTTTTGACCAAAGGAAGGGCGCGTTTTAAAATTCCGGAAGTAGAAATCAAAGAAGGAAACCAGGCTAATTTCAGCCTTTTTGATCCTGATGGAGAAAGCACTTTCAATAAAGAAAACATACATTCAAGTTCCAATAACAGTATGTTCCTTGACCTAAAGTTAAAAGGAAAGGTCTACGGAATTATAAATGGAAGCAGATCTAGCCTGCCTGTTAAAGGTTAATTGCATAATTTTGCAGCTCATCAATTAACTAAATTAAAAACATCATGGATACTACTACCGAAAATGGAAAAACAGCAGCAATTGTAGCCTATCTCACAATCGTTGGCACCATCATCGCCTATTTTATGAATAACGATACAAAGAACCCATTTGCAAGTTTTCATATAAGACAGGCTTTAGGAATACATATCACCTACTTTCTTTTGGGAGCGTTTGTGAGTATTTTTGACAGTTGGATGGTTTCCTATTCCTTTTGGATCTTTATTATAATTCTTTGGGGGTATGGTTTAGTTACTGCAATTCAAGGAGAACAAAAAGAAGTTCCTTTATTGGGAGCGCAATTTCAAAAATGGTTTAGCACAGTAAATTAAAAAATGACTACAATACCCCTTTCCCTCACCCATCTTGTAAGGCCTTCTTCGTTAACTTCGGGTAAAGCCCCCACACTTATCATGTTGCATGGCTATGGGAGCGATGAAAATGATCTATTTTCTTTTGCCAGCGAATTGCCCGAAGAATTGTTGATAATATCTGCCAGAGCGCCTTATCAGCTTCAACCTTATGGAAATGCATGGTATGCCATAAATTTTGACTCGGTTCAAGGGAAATTCAGTGACAATGAACAAGCAAAGGAATCTCGAGTGGCGATCTCGAATTTTATAGATGAAGTGATTGCCAATTATCCTGTAGATGAAAGTAATATTACACTGTTAGGATTTAGCCAGGGAACTATTTTAAGCTATGCAGTTGGTTTAAGCGAACCTTCCAAGATTAAAAATATAATTGCTTTAAGTGGTTACATTAATACCGAAATTATTACTCCTGAATTCGAAAAGAATGATTTTTCAGGTCTTTCTGTTTATGCTTCCCACGGAAGTCAAGATCAGGTGATCCCTGTAGCTTGGGCAAGAAAAGCTCCAGAACTGCTTAAAGAGTTAGGAATTGAACATACGTATTCTGAATTCCCTGTGGGTCACGGCGTACATCCTCAGAACTTTACGGAACTTAAAAAGTGGTTAGAAGAGCGTCTTTAATCCTGTGGATAGAGGAATGATTTTTCTGTGTTTAGCACCAAATTCTTGTTTTCATCCAATTCGTAAGAGATAAAGATTTCTCCCCAGTAAGTACCATCGGTAAAATCGGCAATGATCCATTTATGGTTTAGGATCTTTACTTTATTAATGCGCATAGCTCCATCCATACCGGCAAAAGGAACTAGATCGTTATCCTCGGCTGCCCTATTTCTACCTATAATTTCATCTTCAATGGCTTTAGATAGTTCTTTAGAATCGATTCCCGAGCGTTCAAAATAAGAAATTGCCTCTTCATTTTCAGCTAAAGAGAAATAATTCAAATTTAAGTTTTCACTTTCCAATTGCTCTTTCTCCTTCTCCAATTCGGCTACCCTATCTTGAAAATTTTCTATTTTTTCCTCTTTCGCATCAAGGATCTTTTTATCGTTCACGTAAATAAAAATCGTGAATAGGAACATGAATATTAATAGATAGGAAATTATTTTACTTCGCATTAAATCGTGATTTTTAAGTTGTCATAGGCCAAAAATACATTTTTCGGCAAAGTTGCCTGGATCTCCTCATGAAATCCCAACATGTGGCTTATATGAGTTAGGTAAGCTTGCGCTGGTTTTACTTCAGCAATAAATGCCAAAGCATCTTCCAAATTAAAATGAGAATGGTGTGGTTCCTTTCTAAGCGCATTTATCACCAAAACCTTTACTCCTTTCAATTTATCTATTTCCGCGGGCTCAATGGTTTTAACATCGGTTAAATACGCAAAATCCTTTAATCTAAAACCAAATACCTGTAACCTGTTATGCATGGCATTTATGGGGGTTATAAGCAAATTTTTAAATTTAAAAGCTTTGTTTTTTATTTGGTTTACTATTACACTAGGAGCTCCGGGATATTTGTTATCCTTGCTCAATATATATTCAAACCGCTTTTTAAGCGATTCTATTACCCTATTATGCGCGTATATTGGAATATCTCCTTGTCTAAAGAAAAATGGCCTGATATCATCTAATCCTGCCGTGTGATCGTTATGCTCATGAGTAAATAAAATCGCATCCAATTTCTCTACACCATTAGATAACATTTGGGCTCTAAAATCTGGACCACAATCAATTAAAATAATATAATCCTCCCATTCTACAAGAACAGAGACCCTTAAACGTTTATCTTTGGGGTTTTCACTTAAACAAACTGGGTGGGTGCTACCAATAACTGGGATTCCCTGTGAAGTACCTGTGCCTAAAAATGTTATTTGCAAGCCTGTTATTTTAAGACAAAAGTAAGTATAATATTTTTTCTACAGACTTCTGTTTTACTACCTTTGCTCCCAGCAACCCTTTTCTTAAAAAGATAAAATTATGCCCATTACCATTATGGGGGATCGTGAGTTTGAAAACGTTCCTTCAATTAAAAGTAAAGCTTTACGAATAAATCTAAATGAAAATATTTACGGCACCTTTGCCGAAATAGGTGCAGGACAAGAAACTGTTAGGAATTTCTTTAGAGCTGGTGGAGCTTCTGGTACTATTGCCAAGGCGATGAGTGCATATGACAAGGATTTTAGTGATGCCATTTATGGGGTGGAAGACGATAAAAGGTATGTTACTGAAGCCAGGTTAAAAAAAATGCTTTCTTATGAGATCAATTTAATTGAAGATAGGATCTCCAGGGAAAAGCATCCAAATAAATTATTCTTTAGTTACGCAAATACTGTTGCTACTATAGATTTTGCCAAGAAATATAAAGGTCACGGATGGATAGGAATCCGCTATCAAGTAGATCCAAATGAAGATTATAACGAGATTAGTTTGCATATACGTTTTCACGAAAACGATGCCAGACTTCAGCAAAACACCTTGGGAATACTGGGCGTAAACCTTATTTATGGCGCCTATTACAAGTACGATAACCCTAAAAAATTATTGAGATATCTTTACGATCATATAGATAAAGATCAAATAGAAATAGATACTATCAACTTTTCTGGACCACGGTTCGAAAAAGTGGATAATAGGTTAATGAGCCTGCAACTGGTGAAAAATGGCATGACCGATGCCGTGATGTTTGCTCCCGATGGAAATAACATCCTCCCTGCCAGAATTCTATATAAAAAGAACATACTCGCATTAAGAGGAAGTTTTAGACCGGTTACCAATGTGAATATGGATATGTATAAACGGTCTTTGGAACTTTTTATACAGGAAAATAAAGTGGAAGAGGAAAATACGGAAGTCATTTTCGAAATCACCCTCTCTAATTTACGTGCAGAAGGAGAGATTGATGAACGTGACTTTATGGATCGTGCCGAGTTACTTTGCTCCTTGGGACAAACCGTAATGATTTCCAATTTTCAGGAATATTACAAAGTAGTGGAATATTTCTCCCGTTATACAAAAGAAAGAATGGGACTTGCCATGGGTGTAAATAACCTCATCGATATTTTTGATGAGAAATACTACCGTCATTTAAGTGGCGGAATCTTGGAAGCCTTCGGGAAACTATTCTTCAAAGATCTTAAAGTATACCTCTACCCTCTTAAAGATCAAGAAACTGGTGAGATCATTAATAGCGAGAATTTAAAAGTACATCCCCGCATGAAGGAATTGTTTAAATTCTTTAAATACAACGGTAAAGTGGTGGATATTGAAGGTTACAATCCAAATGTACTGGATATATTCTCCAGAGAGATCTTGCAAATGATACACGAAGGGAAAACGGGATGGGAAAATATGTTGCCGGAACGTACTGCCAGTATGATTAAAAATCAAAATCTTTTTGGTTATAAAGAGCATTCCCTTCAGGATAAATCTTAATAACAGACACTATGCAAACAAAAAAAGCCGGATAAATAAATATTTATCCGGCTTTTTTTGTTTCAATTAGAACAACTAGATTAATCCAATCGGGTGATCTTAGCGCCAATTGCTCGAAGTCTTTCATCTATATTTTCATAACCTCTGTCAATTTGCTCAATATTATGGATGGTAGATGTGCCATTTGCAGACATCGCTGCGATCAATAAGGAAACCCCAGCCCTAATATCTGGAGAAGTCATGGTAGTTGCTCTTAAACTAGATTTAAAATCGTGTCCAATTACGGTAGCCCTATGTGGATCGCAAAGAATAATTTTTGCTCCCATATCTATTAATTTATCCACAAAGAACAATCTGCTCTCAAACATTTTTTGATGTATTAGAACACTACCTCTCGCCTGTGTTGCCACTACTAAAAGGATACTCAAAAGATCTGGGGTAAATCCAGGCCACGGCGCATCACTAATGTTCATTATAGAACCATCTATAAAATTTTGAACCTCATAGCCATCTGTATGGGCAGGAACAAATATATCGTCCCCCTTTTTCTCGATGGTGATACCAAGCTTTTCAAAGGTTGTGGGGATAAGGCCCAAATTGTCCCAACTTACATTTTTTATGGTGATCTCACTCTTGGTCATTGCTGCCAAACCAATCCATGACCCAATTTCAATCATATCTGGCAAGATTGTATGCTCACAACCTTTAAGGTTTTCTACCCCTTCTATTTTTAATAAGTTGGAGCCCACTCCTTCAATCTTAGCCCCCATAGAATTCAGCATTTTACATAATTGCTGAAGATATGGTTCGCAAGCGGCATTGTATATAGTGGTTTTTCCTTTCGCCCAAACAGCAGCCATAAGAATATTGGCAGTACCAGTTACTGAAGCTTCCTCCAATAACATATAATTCCCGGTAAGGCCGTCTGGAGCTTCCACCCCATAAAACCGCTCTTCCTTATTGTACCTAAATTTAGCTCCCAATTTTACAAAACCATCAAAATGGGTATCCAATCTCCTTCTTCCTATTTTATCTCCTCCAGGTCTGGGAATGTATCCTTTTCCAAATCTTCCCAATAAAGGGCCAACAATCATAATAGACCCCCTAAGGCCACTCCCTTCATTCTTAAAAGCATCGCTTTCCAAATACTCCAAATTTATAGCATCACTTTGGAAACTGTAACTTCCCTTCCCAAGTTTTTCGATTTTAACCCCCAGATTTCCTAGAAGTTTAATGAGTTTATTAACATCTATTATATCTGGAATGTTGTTGATTATAACCTTTTCTGAAGTTAAAAGAACTGCACAAAGAATTTGAAGCGCTTCATTTTTAGCGCCTTGAGGTTGTATGCTCCCACTTAAGGAATGACCACCCTCAATTTGAAAAGTACCCATAAAAGTCTGGTTTTTTAGTAGCGTTTACGTCCGCGTGGATTTCTATTACTTGTAGGTTTTTTAGGCGTATTGCTGTATTTCTTATTACCTCTAAGCAAACTTGCAGCTTCACTAAGATCTTCTTCACTGTTCTTTAAATTGATCTTTCCGCCACTTAATTCTTTTAGATGGTTATAGATCACATCATCATCTACCGTTTCCCTGTTCCAATTTAAATACGATTTCTTCATATGATTGGCGATAGCATATTCCAAAGCATCCTTTAGCTCTCCGTCTTCCCATTTTACAGCCTCATCTATCATTTTTTTGATATTGTTACCGTAAAACCGATATTTCGGAAAATTCTGAGGATACCCCATTGGTTCTGGATGTTCCTCCAAAAGTTCCCTGGAAGGCTTTGGAAAGGGAGAATCCACATCCAATTTAAAATCGCTTATTATAAAGAGTTGATCCCATAGTTTATGCTGAAAATCTGGAACATCCCTTAAATGAGGGTTCATATTTCCCATTACAGCAATAATGGATTTGGCTACTTTGTTGCGCTCCACATCATCCTCAATGGCAACAGCGTGTTCAACCATTTTTTGTAAATGCCGACCATATTCTGGAATGATCAACTTGCTCCTTTCAGAGTTATATTCTAATTCGTACGTCAAAATTGAAATTTATTGGTGACAACTAATTTGGTAGAAATTATACCGATTGCAAAATACTAAATATTATCCAACTGCCCTATGCTGGAAAACAATAAAATAACACAAATTGTTTTGTTTTGGCCTTAAAGCGAAATTACTCCATCTATTTCGTTGCCTACCCGCTTGTATTTTGCAATGACCGAGTCGGGATTGTTCATTCTAACATTAATGGAAACGCTTGTATATTTGCCATTTTTCGACTCTTTGGTATTGATTACCGCTCCCATGTTATCAAAAATAGCATGGATTTGCACGATCTTGGTTTTACTGGTAAGCACAATAAATTTATATAAATACACCGATGGCCAAGAGCTTGTTTCTTCTAATTGGGCTTTTAATTTATTGTAAAAATCTTCTGAGTTTTTCTTTGACTCCATAATTTATTTTCATTCCTTCTTCTGCAAATATACGAGTAATGATTCATTTTTTTTATCGATTACAAATACCGAAATTTACCGCGTGCAAAATAAAAAAATAGTTATTACCGGCGGTCCCGGTACAGGAAAATCTTCTATCATAAATTATTTGGAATCTCAGGGGCACTTTTGCTTGCATGAAATATCCAGGCAAATAACTTTAGAGGCTCAACAACAGGGAATAAAACAGTTATTTCTGGAAAAACCGCTATTGTTCAGTGAGAAACTGTTGCAAGCGAGAATTAATCAGCATCAAGAGGCGGTGCAACTTCCTAGGGGTCAAATATTCTTGGATAGAGGGATTCCAGATGTAGTGGCATATATGGATTATCTGGGCACACCGTATCCGGCAAAGTTCACATTGGCCTGCAAGAATCATAAATACGATAAAATATTCTTATTACCGCCTTGGGAAGAGATCTATACCAGCGATAATGAACGCTACGAATCTTTTGAACAAGCTTTGATTATTCATGAGCACTTAAAAAATTCATATATTACTTATGGTTATAATCCTATAGAGGTACCAAAAGGAACCGTGCTTAAAAGGAGCAGTTTTATAATAAATTCACTTGATGATTAATATTGCAGCAAGCCAAAGACATATTAACTAAGTACTGGGGATTTTCTTCTTTTAAATCTTCACAAGAGGATATCATCACTGCTGCGGAAAAAAATCAGGACATCATCGCGCTCCTACCCACTGGCGGGGGCAAGTCTTTATGTTACCAGATTCCTGCATTGCAAAAAGAAGGGATTTGTATAATTGTATCGCCCCTGGTAGCTTTAATTGAAGATCAGGTTTTGGCATTGCAGGAAAAAGGGATCAAGGCAATGACTATTACAGGAGGGATCCCCTACCCTGAATTGGATACCCTTCTGGATAATTGCATCTATGGAAATTATAAGTTTTTATATCTATCCCCCGAACGCTTACAACAAGATCTGGTTCGCGAACGAATAAAATTAATGCCAGTAAATTTAATTGCTATAGATGAAGCTCATTGCATATCGCAATGGGGCCATGATTTTAGGCCTGCATATTTAAATGTGTCATTGTTAAGGGATTTACATCCCACAATTCCTATAATGGCGGTTACCGCTACTGCTACAAATAAAGTTGTCGACGACATAGTGGAACAATTAAAACTGAAAAATCCTGCTATTTTCAAGAACTCCTTGGAGCGAAAAAATATCCGGTTCAATGTTTTGATTACTGAAGACAAAGAATACCGACTTAAACAGTTGTTACAAGATCAAAATGAAAGTGCGATCGTATATGTAAGGAGCAGGAATGCTACATTAGAGATTAGTGCCCATCTAAAAAAACACGGATATTCTGCAGCGGCATTTCATGGAGGTTTGTCTTCAAAAGAAAAGTCCAAACTATTAAATTCCTGGCTAAAAGAAGAAACTAAGATCATGGTGGCAACCAATGCTTTTGGGATGGGGATTGACAAACCAAATGTGAGAAACGTTATTCATTTAAATTTACCGGAAAGCATAGAAAGTTATTTTCAAGAAGCTGGAAGAGCAGGCCGGGATGGAAAGCCTTCGGTGGCTACCATAATAACCAACAAGAGTGATGTACCGGTATTAAAAAATCAATTTATCAATTCTCTTCCAGATTTGGCCTTTGCTATTTTAGTATATAAAAAACTCACCTCCTATTTTCAAATAGCTTACGGGGAAGGGTTAAATACAGTACATGATTTTAATTTTGCCGATTTCTGTCATCATTATCAGTTAAATAACACAAAAACATATAATACACTTCAATTATTGGATAGGATAAGTATCCTTAAATTATCCCAACAGTTTCAAAAAGCCACCAGCCTTCAATTTATCATTTCAAACAAGCAAGTCCTTTATTATTTAGAGGAAAACCCAAAATTTGATCCTCTAGTAAAGGCGGTCTTAAGGACCTATGGGGGGCTTTTTGACAATAAAGTTCCAATTAACATGGTCTCCATTTACAAGAAAGCAGGGATTTCGGAAAAAGAGGCACTGTCTATCTTAAATACTTTAGATAAGGATAAAATAGTGGATTTTGAACATCAACAGAACGATGCTTCAATCGCTTTTCTGGTGCCTAGAGAAGATGAAAACAGTATCTATCCATTTTCAGAATACATAAAAAATCAATCCATTAACAAAGTTCGAAAAATTGAAGTTTTATTAATGTATGTCGAAAATGACAAGAAATGCAGGAGTCAGCAGTTACTACATTATTTTGGAGAGCAAGATGCCACGAAATGTGGAATATGTTCGGTATGTATGCCGAAAGATAAATATCTTAAAAAGGAATTGATTAGAAGTATTTATGAGGATATTCTGGTTTTACTGAAATTGAATGATGAAAACTCCAGGGCTATTATCGACAAACTTCCATATCAGGAAAAGGCTATTTTAAAAGTAATAGATTTAATGTTGGATAAAGAATTGATTTCTATAACACCAACCAATACATATAAATTAAAGAACTAATGAGAGATCTAAGAATCGTATTTATGGGTACGCCAGAATTTGCTGTCGCCTCCTTAAAACATATAATAGAATCCAAATATAATGTTGTGGGGGTAATTACTGCACCGGATAGGCCGGCAGGAAGAGGAAGAAAATTACAACAAAGTGCTGTAAAGGAATTTGCTGTTGCCTATGGCCTACCCGTATTACAACCCACCAATTTAAAATCTCCAGAATTTTTAGAAGAATTAAAGAGTTTAAAGCCAAATTTACAGGTTGTTGTGGCCTTTAGAATGCTTCCCAAAGTGGTTTGGGAATTGCCAGAATTCGGCACTTTTAATCTACATGCTTCGCTACTCCCTATGTATAGAGGGGCTGCGCCAATTAATTGGGCTATTATCAATGGGGAAACAATTACAGGGGTTTCTACTTTTTATATCGATGAAAAAATAGATACCGGTGCAATGATCCTCCAGAAGGAAATTTCAATCAAACCCAATGATACTGTTGGGGTGCTTCATGATAAATTAATGGATTTAGGTGCCAATTTAGTATTACAAACACTAGCGCTTATAAAAAATGATAAAGTAAAAACTATTTCACAGAAAGAAAGTAAAGGTTTAAAGGAAGCCCCAAAACTAACAAAGGAAAACACTCGAATTGATTGGGGCTTGGATGCCCAAAAAATTCATGATTTCATAAGAGGCTTAAATCCATATCCTGCCGCATGGACACTTATCAAAAATGGAAATCAAGATATGAAGACCAAAATTTATGATATAGGAATTTTAAAGGAATCCCATACTAAGGAGCTGGGAGAAATCGTTCTAGAGAATAATAAACTGAAAGTTGCTGTAAAAGATGGACATATTTTGATCAACGAAATTCAGTTACCGGGGAAAAGAAAAATGAAAACAAAAGAACTTTTAAATGGGTATCAATTTGAAAATGGCGCTAAAGTTCTGTAAAGCCTTATCCACACTGAAATGATGGTTTATTAAAAATAATTAGTATATTTATTAACAATATACCCAAGTTATCAACAAAAACTCGCATTTCCCTTGATATTACTTGCGTGGCTGAGAAATCCACATAAATTTGTAAAGCAAATTAACACAAACGTTTAACCAACAATTAATTTAAAATTGAAATTATGAACAAAACAGATTTAATCGATTCAATGGCTGAACATGCTGGAATTTCTAAAGCAGCAGCTAAAAAAACATTAGAGTCATTCTTAGGAAATGTTGAAAGCTCTCTTAAAAAAGGAGATCGTGTTTCTTTAGTAGGATTTGGTTCTTGGTCAGTTTCTAAAAGAGCTGCTCGTGAAGGTAGAAACCCACAAACTGGAAAGACAATAAAAATTGCTGCTAAAAACGTAGTGAAATTTAAAGCAGGTGCAGATTTACAAAAAGCTGTAAACTAGTTATCGTTTCCCTAGAATAGATAAAACTCTCCTTCGGGGGAGTTTTTTTTTGAATTTATATAACAAATTATTTGAAATTGTTAAATTAATCTTTAGCTTTAATAAAAACTATAGCATTATGATTGCTTTAAAACCAGCGAAAGGTCTTTTATTGGTGGCCGAGCCAACCATTGTTGGAGATACCTCCTTTAACCGCTCCGTGGTTTTGCTCGCTGAACATTCCGAATCTGGTTCTATAGGTTTTATTTTAAACAAAATTCTTGACTTCACCTTAAAAGATCTCATTCCAGAGCTTAACAAAAGTTTTAAAATATACAATGGCGGTCCGGTAGAACAGGATAATCTCTATTTTATTCACAAAGTACCAGACCTCATTCCAGAAAGTATAGAAATTGCAAATGGGATTTATTGGGGTGGCAACTTCGAGGCCGTAAAACAGCTTATTCTAAGCGATAGTATAACAGATAAAGAAATTCGTTTTTTTCTTGGCTATTCAGGTTGGGATTCAGAACAACTTGCCGAGGAACTAAATTCCAATTCTTGGATTATTACTGCTCATCAAGATGCCAAAGACATCATAGAAAGACCATACAGGTCGTTTTGGAAAGATAAAATGATAGAGTTAGGGGGAAACTATATGTTGTGGTCCAATGCTCCCGAAAACCCTAGTTACAATTAGCCCAACCTAGCCTTAACATTTAACTTGGAAAGCACTTCTTTCGCCACTTTATTATTATATTCTTTTTTACGATATTTGGATATTGGTTGAATTCCAACGATCACATTTGAAATAAACAATTCATCTGCTTTTTGAAGCTCAAAAGGAGAAATGCTGGTTTCCTCGATTTCAAGATCCATCATTCTACCCACAACAGAAATTATTTGCTTTCTCGAAATTCCATTAAGAGCACCATCTTTTAAAGGAGGTGTTTTAATCTTATCGCCGTTCACTAAGAAAATATTACCATTTAATGCCTCCACCACCTGCTTGTTCTCATTGATCAGAAGACAGTTCTGATAATCATTTTCTTTGGCAAAAATGCTTCCCAAGACATTAATGGCTCTATTATTAGACTTAATAGTCGAAAGAAGTCCGCTGGTCACATAATAATCTTTAAACAATTCCACTTCGTAAGGTCCTTCATTTAATAAATAGAAAGGATCACTAAGTGTTTCTGAAGTAATAATATATTCTATATCTAGCGTATTCGGTCTATAATACCCACCATGTTTTCTAAAAACCGTAAATCGAATTCTCGCAGGAGAATCAATAAGTCCATTGGCTTTTAACAGCAATAGGATCTCTTCTTCCAAAAATTCAGGAGAAAAATTTGCTGGGATCTCCATTCGCATGATACGCATAGAGGACATTAACCTAAAATAATGATCTTCCCAAAAGATGATCTTTCCATTTATAACCCGCAAAGTTTCAAACACAGAATCTCCATAGGCCAGCCCCCTATTAAAAACTGAAATAGTTGCATTTTTATCTTCTACTAAATTTCCATTGATATTTATCATAAAAAAACCCCGTAATATTTATAAAACGGGGCAAAGGTACTATTTAAAATATAGAAATTAGGACGAACCTAGGATCTGTTTTAAGTCTGAAATCATGTTTTCCCAAAGCATCTTCCCTTCTTCTATCTCATCTTCTTCAGCAAAATCTGTGATCATTATAGAAACATCCTTTGTGATCTCATCTACCTGAATTCTGATTTCGAAAAAATATGGGGACTCCTCGTCTTCCAACCATCTAAATTTTATGCGTTCACCATTTTTCTTGCTTAGGAGTTTTGCTTTTTCTTCAGATTCGTTCCAAATGAAGGTAAAAAATTCCCCACGAGAATTTACATTGTCCGCATACCACTCGCTAAGACCAGAAGGTGTTGAAATATATTGATATAATAACGAAGGGGAAGCTTGTATTGGAAACTCCATTTCGTACTTAACTTTATCTTCCATGCTGCTTTAATTAGATTTTGGGCAATATATATATTAATTGCTAACCTTGAAAGAAAACAAATTAAATATTTCGTAAAATAATGCTTGTGCTAAAACAAATAGTTTTTATATTTGCAGCCGCAAACTTTGAGGTTGAAACCCTTATTATTAGTAGTCATTTTACTAATCTATTTGTTTGCAATTGAAATACGAATTTTGGCGAGGTAGCTCAGTTGGTTAGAGCGTCGGATTCATAACCCGGAGGTCACGAGTTCAAATCTCGTTCTCGCTACTTAAACCGATCAGAATATAATTTCTGATCGGTTTTTTTATTCTCTTAATTTTCTTTCCTGTTTTTTAATTATATCTTAATGCTTAATTTCCTGAGATTTCAGATTTTAATTCATTTTTAAAATGCAGCATATAGTTATTCTTACCGGCGCCGGAATTAGTGCAGAAAGCGGTCTTAAAACTTTTCGCGACTCCGATGGGCTTTGGGAAGGATATGACATTATGGAAGTCGCCTCGCCTGATGGTTGGGATAGAAACATGGAAAAAGTATTAGATTTCTACAATCAACGCAGAAAACAATTATTACAAGTGTCTCCAAATAAGGCTCATAAAGCCTTGGTAAAATTGGAAACTAAGTACAAAGTTAGTATTGTTACCCAAAACATAGACGATCTCCACGAGCGAGCGGGAAGCTCTAGGGTAATTCATCTCCATGGAGAATTATTAAAGGTACGGAGTACTTTTGATGATGATTTAATCTTGGATTGGAAAAATGATTTAAAAACTGGAGATTTTTGTGAGCATAATCATCAGCTCAGGCCGCATGTAGTTTGGTTTGGTGAGGCTGTACCTATGTTTCAAAAAGCAGTAAAGCTTGTGGAAAATGCAGATATATTAATTATTGTTGGAACTTCTATGCAGGTTTATCCAGCTGCTGCACTTTTAGATTACTTGGATAATGTAACTCCAATTTATTTTATAGATCCTCAACCTAATATTTCTTCAGCTAAAAACCTAACTATTATTGCTGAAAAAGCCACCAAAGGGCTTGTAAAATTAGCAGAAGCACTTATTTCTTCCTAATTGCTATTTCAAAAAAAACATATGTAGTCAAATAACTTGATGATTTTAATTTTACCAAAAAATAATCTTCGAAGCAATCCCCCGAGGGATTACATTGGAGAAGATACAACTGGTCGTTTTGCGTAACCCTTTTTATCCTTGCTTTTATCAAGGTCCTAGACTTATATGGTCAATTTGAGGATCCTCGAGTTTCACGGTGAAAATTGCAAGTGCGCCTTGCATCTGCGTATTATTGATGCCATATGCCATGGCATGATGGTACCCATGAACGTTCTTTAGTTCACTGTTTTTGACCTCGATCTTATAGCGGTGTTTCGATTTTTCTTTATAATATTCGGATTCCTGAAATAGCATTTGTTCTTGGTGCAAACTTGATTTTATCGAGACCGGGTGGCTTTTGGCCTTGGCACCTAGCTTATAACACCCATCCATTATTGGGCAAGTCTTGCATTTCATTTCCCTATGTCAAAAAAAATAAGGATCTACATGGTTCGTGCCACTATCCTTTTTCCCTTGCCATGCTTTTCAGATGGCCAGGTGTCCGCCTGGCACACGAACCTATCGACGTCTTTCTTACAATCGAACCTATCCCCTGCCTTTCTATAGCCTTGTATGATAGTGGGGTTCAGCTGTGCCACTATCTTTATGGTGTTGTTGTCTTTGCCTCTGAGTTTAAGGTCTTCCTTACCGGACTAGGCGCTATCTTTAGGTACGATTAAATCATATAGATCTGAATACGCACTTAATTGAATTTTTTGCTGCTGTAACAACATACTTAAGTCGTTGTTGACCAACTTATAATATACTGAAAATGGAGCGAAAACACTACGGTTTCCGCTCCATTTTGGTCATTTTGAAAAAACTTTTTTGAGGGACTTTTTCAGTGCCCTCTTAAATTAAGGAAGCTTTTTCTTTTAAGCTTAAAAGTGAATGGTATTAAAAGCCTACGCCTTCCCTTCCATTTTGTCTTTTAAGGCTTGAAGATCTGCATTTACATCACCAATAGTGGTTTTCTCTGTGTTTTGAGCAGCTTTTTTAGCAGCTTGTTTCACGATTTTTTGCTCTTCTTCTTTATGTACAGCCATGTGTGAAGCTACCACCCTCTTAAATTCTTTATTGAATTCAATAATTTGGAACTCCGCAGACTCACCTGCATTTAATTTCTTACCATCTTCTTTTTCAAGGTGACGTGTAGGAACAAATGCAGTAATATCCTCATTAAAATCTATAGTCGCACCTTTGTCAACTATTTCAGCTATCTCTGCAGTATGTGTGGTACCTACAGCAAATTCAGTTTCATATTTGTCCCAAGGGTTGGATTCAGTTTGTTTGTGACCTAAACTTAATTTACGGCCTTCCACATCTAATTCCAATACAACCACTTCCAAGGTATCACCTACGTTGGTAAATTCAGATGGATGCTTGATCTTCTTGGTCCAAGAAAGGTCAGAAATATAAATAAGTCCGTCTATTCCTTCTTCCAATTCTACGAATACACCAAAGTTTGTAAAGTTACGTACAATACCTTTGTGTTTAGAACCAACTGGATACTTAGAAGTAATATCTGTCCATGGATCTGCGCTTAATTGCTTGATACCAAGGGACATTTTACGATCTTCACGATCTAAAGTCAAGATTTGAGCTTCAACCTCATCCCCTACTTTTACGAAATCCTGAGCAGAACGTAAATGCGTGCTCCAAGACATTTCAGAAACGTGAATAAGTCCTTCAACTCCTTCAGCAACTTCAATAAACGCTCCGTAATCTGCAATTACAACTACTTTTCCTTTAACGTTGTCTCCAACTTTAAGGTTTTCGTCCAATGCTTCCCAAGGATGTTTGTGTAATTGTTTTAAACCTAATTGAATTCTAGTCTTAGCTTCATCGAAGTCTAGAATAACAACATTCAATTTCTGGTCTAATTCAACTATTTCGTTTGGATGGTTAATACGAGACCAAGAAAGATCTGTAATGTGCACCAATCCATCAACTCCACCAAGATCTACGAATACACCGTAAGAAGTAATATTCTTAACAGTACCTTCCAATACTTGACCTTTTTCCAGTTGACCAATAATTTCTTTTTTCTGCTCTTCGATATCTGCTTCGATAAGCGCTTTATGCGATACAACAACGTTCTTAAATTCGTGGTTGATTTTCACAACTTTGAATTCCATTGTTTTGCCTACATAAGCATCGTAATCCCTAATTGGCTTCACGTCGATCTGAGATCCTGGCAAGAATGCCTCGATTCCAAATACATCTACGATCATACCACCTTTAGTACGACATTTAACAAAGCCGTTTACTATCAATGCTTCATCATGTGCTTTGTTCACACGATCCCAAGCCATGATCACACGAGCTTTACGGTGAGAAAGGATCAATTGACCTGTAGCGTCTTCACGTACATCAATTAATACTTCAACCTCATCTCCAACTTTAAGATCTGGATTGTAACGGAATTCGTTTAAAGAGATAACTCCTTCACTTTTCGCGTTGATGTCGATAATCGCGTCACGATCTGTGATATTGATCACTCTTCCTGTAGTTACTTCATCATCTAAAGTATCTACAAAATTTTCGGCTACCAACTTCTCAAACTCTTCCAACTTGGTATCATCTACAGGATCTATTCCTTCTTCGTAGTTGTGCCAGTTAAAGTCTTTTAAGAATTGCTCAGGATTTTCCTGTTGTGCAGACGGAGCCGCTTTGGTTTGAACTTCAGAGCTAGACTCTTGAACTTCTGGATTTTTTGTTTCTTCAGCCATTGCTGATGTAATATTTGTATTCTGGGTTCTTTATGGAAATTTCAGATAATTAAACACAGAAGTGATTATATATTTGATTTTCAGCCCTTTTCTTTTTCCATTTCTTTATCTAAAAAGGAGTGCAAAAATACGTATTATTTTCTGTAATACAAAAGGCTGAAACTAAATAAAATAAGAACTTTTATATCAGTTTATAAAAGTGGATTTTTTATAAAGAATAATGTTAAATTTATAGTAAAAATATATGTTTACTAGGGATGTCAGGTTGAGCGGAGTCGAAACCTCTTTTTTAAGCTAGAAAGTTCTCGACTTCGCTCGAACAGACAAAATGAGATATTTTAAATGCTTGGAAATCAACCGAGAAAATAATAAAAATTGAAAGTAATTATATACAGTCCCTTTTAAATCCTTTTTCGATGAATATGTGCAGAAATTCCTAATATATAAGAGATTATTTAGTGGTTTACAGTATCGATTGCTGCTTTTGCCAATTGAAGTACTTTCTGAAATTGCTTTTCGATATTCCAAGCTGAATTATCGATCTCAATAGCATCTTCTGCCTTTACTAATGGAGAATCTTTTCGGGTAGTATCCAAATGATCCCTATCTGTTACATTCTTTAATACCTCCTCATAATTCACATCTTGCCCCTTCTCCTTCATCTCTTTAAAACGGCGTTGTGCTCTTTCTTCTGCCGTAGCTGTCATAAATATTTTGAGTTCGGCATTCGGGAAGACAACGGTACCAATATCACGACCATCCATTACCACTCCTTTTTCCAATCCCATTTCTTGCTGTTGCGCTACTAATTTTTCACGAACTTCTGAAATAGCCGCTACCCTACTCACATAATTTGAAACCTCAAGTGTTCTAATTTCATCTTCAATGTTTTCATCATTTAAGTAGATAGCTGCAAAGCCCAACTTTTCATCAAAAATGAATTTTAAATTTAGAGATGGTAGATCTTGAATCAAGCTTTTTACATTAAAAGTGTCTTTTAATATATATCCTTTTCGCATTGCATATAAGGTGATTGCGCGATACATTGCGCCAGTATCTACATATACATAACTTAATTCTTTGGCCAATTGTTTTGCTACGGTGCTCTTTCCTGTGGAAGAAAACCCGTCTATCGCAATGGTGATTTTATGATATGTCAAGCTTGTAGATTTAATATAAGTGATTTTTGTTTTATATAATAAATTTCAAAAAAAGAGAGCTTACCTGAAAAGTAGTTCTTCGTCAAGCTGAACTTGTTTCAGCTTCTATTGAAAATTAACACTTCAATTTAAGAAGATCCTGAAATAAATTCAGGATGACGTCTTTGATAATTTTCAGGTAGGTTCTTAAAACCTATAATTCTTTTGGATTCTTCACTTTATCTTGAGTGAGCGCGAGATCTATTACATCTTTCATCTCCTTCACATAATGAAAAGTAAGCCCTTTTAAATAATCTGCTTTGATTTCATCGATATCCCGTTTGTTGTCTTCACAAAGGATGATCTCCTTTATTCTAGCTCTCTTAGCAGCAAGAATCTTCTCTTTAATTCCTCCAACAGGTAATACTTTTCCTCTTAAAGTGATTTCCCCAGTCATTGCCAGACTTTTCTTGATCTTGCGCTGAGTGAATAACGATACTAATGATGTAAGCATAGTAACTCCTGCACTTGGACCATCTTTTGGGGTTGCTCCTTCCGGCACGTGAATATGAACATTGTATTTCTCGAATACTTCAGGGTCTAAATCCAGCATTTCTGCATTTGCCTTGATATATTCCATCGCTATAGTAGCAGATTCCTTCATCACTTTCCCGAGGTTTCCGGTAATATTTAAATTTCCTTTTCCTTTAGAAAGAATAGATTCTATAAATAGAATATCTCCACCCACACTCGTCCAAGCCAAACCTGTCACTACTCCGGCAACTTCGTTATTTTCATATTTATCGCGTTCCATTCTAGGGCTTCCAAGAATTTCGATGATATTTTGGTTGCTTATTTTTATAGAATATTTTTCCTCCATCGCAATATTTTTGGCTGCATAGCGCACCATTTTTGCGATTTGTTTCTCCAATCCTCTTACTCCGGATTCTCTGGTATAACCTTCAACAATTTTCTCTAACTGCGCCTTTCCTATTTTAATATGTTCTTTGGTAAGTCCATGCTCTTTTAATTGCTTTGGCAATAAATGCTGCTTTGCGATCTCTACCTTTTCTTCGATCGTATATCCCGTAACATTAATGATCTCCATACGATCCCTCAAAGCAGGCTGAACAGTACTTAAACTATTTGCGGTAGCAATGAACATCACTTTAGAAAGGTCAAATCCCATTTCCAAGAAATTATCATGGAACTCACTATTCTGTTCTGGATCCAAAACCTCCAATAATGCTGAAGATGGATCTCCATTATGACCGTTAGATAACTTATCTATTTCATCCAACACAAAAACAGGATTGCTGGTTCCTGCTTTTTTAAGACTCTGAATAATCCTACCCGGCATAGCTCCAATATAGGTTTTTCTATGCCCTCTTATTTCTGCTTCATCACGCAAACCACCTAATGATATACGAACATACTCTCTACCCAAAGCTTCTGCAATAGACCTACCTAAAGAAGTTTTACCAACTCCCGGAGGTCCATATAAACAAAGAATTGGAGATTTCATATCATTACGCAGCTTTAAAACTGCTAGATATTCAATGATACGTTCTTTTACATCATCCAAACCATAATGATCTCTATCCAAGATCTTTTTAGCTCGTTTTAAGTCGAATTTATCTTTGCTGAATTCATCCCAAGGAAGATCTAGAAAAAGATCTAAATAGTTCCTCTGAATGGAATATTCTGCAACCTGAGGATTCATTCGCTGCATTTTAGCAAGCTCTTTCGTAAAGTGCTTTTCAACCTTCTCGTCCCATTTTTTATCTTTAGCACGAACGCGCATTTCTTCCATCTCATCTTCATTAGTAGCACCTCCCAATTCTTCCTGGATGGTTTTCATTTGCTGATGAAGGAAATATTCCCGCTGCTGCTGACTCATGTCGCTTTGTACCTTGCTCTGGATCACATTTTTAAGTTCCAGTTTCTGGTTCTCAACGTTCATGAATTTTAAAGTATCCAGCGCTCTGGTCTTCAAATTATTGGTCTTCAATAATTTCTGCTTTTCCTCAACACTTAAATTCATATTGGAAGAAACAAAGTTGATCAAGAAAGAAGGGCTATCAATATTTTTTATAGCAAAGGAAGCTTCAGATGGAATATTGGGGCTCCCTTTAATTATCTGCAAAGCCAGATCTTTAATAGATTCTGTAATAGCTCCAAATTCCGCGTTCTTAACATCTGGTCTAACTTCCGGTACTTCTTCTACAGCAGCGGTCATATAAGGTTTTTCAGAAATAACCTCCTTTATTTTGAACCGCTTTTTCCCCTGGATGATCACCGTAGTGTTACCATCGGGCATTTTTAGGACCCTTAGAATCCTTGCTACTACTCCGGTTTTATAAATATCATCTACTCCGGGATTTTCGACATCTTCGTCTTTTTGGGCAACAACCCCTATTACTTTATTTCCGCTATTTGCGTCGTTTATCAACTTTATAGAAGTATCTCTTCCTGCCGTAATTGGAATTACAACACCTGGGAATAATACAGTATTTCTTAAAGGTAATATTGGTAATATTTCTGGGAGTTCTTCTTTATTTATTTCCTCTTCGTCTTCTGGGGTCATTAAAGGAATTAACTCTGCATCTTCATCGATTCCTTGAAATGACAAACTGTCAATATTTAATAATTTAGATTTAGCCATATCTTTATTTAGGTCAAACTGTCACTACAGTTTATTATTTATATCTACATACAATCTTCTGCAAAGGTTTAATCCTACTGCCCCTGTACGTAGCGGGTATTATTTTAACTTGTTATTTCAATTGTTGTGCCAGCTAAAAGAAATGAATCTTTTTTTCAAAAACTGTAACAATTTAAAAACAAAGGTATCTTTATAGTAGGAGCCTAATAGAAATTTCTTGACACCAACCATTACCTATACAGACGATTTGATTGTACGTTGCCAGAAACAGGACCAGCGAGCACAATTGGAAGTATACAAAAAATACTATAAAGCAATGTACAATACGGCTCTTAGAATTGTAAAAGATACTACGGAAGCTGAAGATATCATGCAAGAGGGGTTTATCAAGGCATTTTCTAAAATAGATACATTCCAAGGGAAATCAACTTTTGGGGCCTGGATCAAGAAAATTGTAGTAAACCTTAGCATCAATGCCTATAACAAGAAAATAAAATATACACAGGTAGCGTATAATGATGAATTTAGGAATGAAACAACTGAAACAGATATAATAGGCATAACTGAAGAAGAGGAAAATAAATGTAAAATTCAACATATTTTAAAAAAGTTCGAATTCCTTAAAGAAAATTATAAAGTCATTCTTACGCTTCATTTAATTGAAGGATATGATTATGACGAAATATGCGAGATCCTAAAACTAAGCCCTGCCAATTGTAGAACAACCATCTCTAGAGCAAAAGAACAACTAAGAAAAATAATATCAGAAAATGAAAGATGAAGAATTATATAAGCTCTTTAGTACAGCGAACTGCGATCTTGAAGAGCCCGAAACTGGCCATGAAGAACGCTTTCTCTCTAAATTAAATGAGTCCCGAAATCTAAAAACCTCAAGAAATGAAAGTCTTGTAAGGCCCTTATGGACATCTTGGATAGCCGTTGCAGCGAGTATTGTATTTGTAATACTAATTGCCGGAAGTTTTTTAAACACGAACATTCTTGCCAAACCTGCAGATCTTGCTGCGGTTTCTCCTGAAATGAAAGAAACACAAGAGTTTTATACAAAAGCTATTAGAGCTGAACTCCAACAGGTGAACGCTTCCAAATCTCCTGAAACAAAAATAATTATTGATGATGCCTTGGTACAATTGGAGCGATTGGACAAAGAATATAAAAAATTGAGAGTAGATCTTTCTAACAGTGGTAAGGATAAGCGGGTAATATTCGCAATGGTATCCAACCTACAACAACGTATAGATCTATTAAATACCGTTTTGACCCAAATTGAAGAAATTAAAGAACTAAAAAACAACAAAAATGAAAGCACTATTATTTAACATATTAATTTTTGCGGTGATGTATCCTGCAATCCCGTTTGGCAGTGGGGACGATGCCTCATTAAATAAATTATCTGGCAAGCACACCAAAGAGAAAAAAATCTCCAAATCTTATAATGTAGCTGCGGATGCTTTACTGACGATTGATAATAGCTACGGAAATATAGATGTCTCTACTTGGAACCAAAATAAAGTTCAAATTGAAGTAATTATTAAAGTAAATGGGAATGATGAGCAAAAAGTGAAGGAAAAGTTGGATGAGATCAATGTGAAATTCGACCAGTCTTCTGAAGGGGTTTTTGCCAAAACTTATTTTGATGAGGATAAGAGGTCATGGTGGAATATGATCTTTGGAGAAAACAACAATTTAAATATGGAGGTTAATTATTTCATTAAAGCTCCAGTTACAAATAATGTACAGCTTATAAATGATTACGGAAATATCTACTTGGATAAATTAACCGGGAATGCAAAAATAAATTGCGATTATGGAAGCATTGATATTGGTGAATTGTTGGGAAATAGCAATCATATTAATATCGATTATTCCCGAAATAGTCACATTGGAGTGGTGAAAAATGCGGTTATCAATGCAGATTATTCTGAATTTGAAGTAGAGGACGCAAAAACCTTGGATATCAATGCAGACTATACCCAAAGTAAAATCCGCAAAGTGGAATATTTAAAATACAATGGGGATTATGGAAGTTTAAGTGTAGATAAGGTTAGAAAACTCGAGGGCAATGGGGATTACGTGAGTACCAAGATTGGACAAGTTTATCAATCTTTGGATCTTGATCTGGATTATGGGAGCGCAGAGATCAATAAGATCATGAAGGGAGCCGGAAATGTGAAGATCAAAACCACTTATGCTGGGGTTAAACTAGGCTACGCAATGGATCATCCTTTTAATTTCGATATCCAGTCTTCTTATGGAGGTATAGATGGAATGGAGGGTTTAGAGGTTCAAAATAAAAATGTTGAGTCCACCAAAAAAAGCTATTCGGGCTACCATCTGGAATCTGGGAACCCTGGCAATATTGTTATAAGAAGCACCTATGCAAGAATCACATTACAAAAAAGATAAATCAACAACTAAAACAAATCGATCATGAAAAAAGCAATTATTCTATTATGCCTTGTCCTAATGGGTTCCACGAGTATGGAAGCACAATGGTGGGGCAGTAAAAAAGTGAATGGAAATGGTAGTATGGTAACAGATACCCGTAGTACTTCCAATTATGATGGAATTGCCTTAGTAGGCTCTTTAGATGTACAAATCGTTTCAGGAAAAGAAGGGGAACTTAAAGTAGAAGCAGAAAGCAACTTACAGGAATATATTCTTACAGAAGTCAAGGATGGAAAGCTTAAAATTTCTGTAGAAAAGAATGTCTCCTTAAACCCATCTCGAAATATGGCAATTCTAGTGACTGTTCCCGTAGAAACCATTAATAGTCTTTCGGTTACCGGATCTGGAGATGTCTCCAATAGCGGCGTATTAAAGGCCGATGAGCTAAAAATAGGGGTTACTGGGTCTGGAGATATCAATCTTACCGTGGAAGCAAAAGAATTGTGGGGAGCCATCACAGGATCCGGCGATATTAAATTAACTGGAAAAGCACAAGATTTTAGCTGTAAAGTAACCGGATCCGGGGATTTTATGGCATACAATCTAAATGCCAAAAATGTGGAAGCCGCAGTTTCAGGATCTGGAGATATCCAGGTTACGGCATCCCAGTCCCTAAAAGCCCGTGTTTCGGGTTCTGGGGATATAAGTTATAGGGGAAATCCAGAAAAACAGGATTTTAAAACATCTGGTTCTGGAGACATCTCCCAGCATTAATAACTGATGTTACGCAGCAATTTTCTTTAAATTGCTATTTGATGTTGATAACTCTTCCCATTGTTTCCAAGCTGCCTTGGTGGCAGCAAGCCATATTTCACTTTTCACTGCATAATGATTTTTATGGGTTCTAATTTTTAACCTTTCAAGTTTCATATGCGCAATCATGGATGCTATAAAATGGGCTTGTTGTGTTTGTACAGTTTTCGTTGGTGCTTTGGCAAAAGCGGTATTGTTTTTAATGGAGCGAAAAAATTCCTCTACTTTCCACCGTTTTTGATAGATTGTAGTAAGGCTCTGGTAATCTAAGTTTAAATCACTTGTAGCTAGATAAAGCGTACCAGTACTACCGTCCACGTTTTTGAAGACTTGCTTAGTTATCAATATAGGGTCACTATATTGTTTTAAATAAACTGACATAGTACGCTCTTCCAGCGTTAACGATTCAATACTTTGATAAATGCCCTTTGCTTTATCTTGTTCGCTCAATGCTACGGCCCTGTTTGATTTAAGGGCCATTATAAAATCTGAATTGCAGTCTTGTGCGATACAGCTCATATTCTCTGACGATGAAAACCAGCTGTCTGCCAAAACATACTTAAAACCTATGTTGTAGTTTGCTTGTACCACCATGCGGCGCATCATTTCGTTCTTGGTTTCCTTGCTTTTAAAAGTAGGTTTCCTTTTTTTGTTTAAAACGGCTACATCTTTCTTTACAAACTCAACACCTACAGGGAGGCCCATATCATACTTGGGACTATAATAATAGGAACTCACAAAATTTACACCTTTAACGTTTTTACCGCTACAATGGTCGTAGTGCCAATTTATTAAAGGATTGGTTTTTGTGTGTTTTTTGGGCTCAATGGAATCGTCAATAATCAACAACCCTTCTGATGACCTAATTTCGTGAACCATAGCTTTAGTTTCCAACCACAAGGTTCTTGAGTCTATTTTACTGGATAGCAACCGCGTTATTTGGTCATGACCAACACTATTATCCGTCACTAATGACAAACCGGTCGCTGTACTGTAAGTCGGTGTAACCAACAAATAACCAGTATATAAGTCTAAAAGGTTATTAACATTCATAAATGAAATTTAATACTTTTGTGCGTAACATCAGTTAATCATTTAATTTGAAACTATTTGAAGTGAATTAGCAGTCCCATCAGGTGTACCCTTTTTGGACTGGTAATGGTACGGCACTATCCCATTTGTGTACTAGTTCTGTACCGTCACCGTCCCATCAGTGGACAAGAACTGGTATCTAAATATAAACTATATAAAACAAATAAACATATAAAACCAAAGGGCAGGCAGGCCATTTTTTTTTATTTATTTGTTAAACTAAAAAAGTATGGGATCAGTTCGTTAAAGATGTCATTTTTAAAGCAAT
The DNA here is from genome assembly GCF_007827275.1 of Gillisia sp. Hel_I_86. Taxonomy (NCBI): domain Bacteria; kingdom Pseudomonadati; phylum Bacteroidota; class Flavobacteriia; order Flavobacteriales; family Flavobacteriaceae; genus Gillisia; species Gillisia sp. Hel_I_86. Next base: position 3,981,664 of record NZ_VISE01000001.1, read on the forward strand.
TTTTAGCTCAAAATTTAAAGCTTTTCTTCTTCAACCTGTCTTTGTGCTTTTGAAAATAAAAACTCGCTTAAAAGACTTTAAAATTCCGTTTGTAAACGGAAAGACTATTTTCATAAAATTTAGGTTGTTTTGAATTGTTATGATTTTCTTGCAATTTTTAAACCCTGAACAGAATCATCAAATGGCACAAAGGGATTGATATGATACTTCTCAAAAAAGTCCAGAACAGCTTCCATTGTTTCGGTATAATTCGCATCATTTTCTATGGCATACTTTTTAAACCGCTCTACGGTTTCGGTATGAAGATTAATTCTTGAAAATCTCTTGCTCATGGTCATTATTTTAGGAAATTAGGATAACTGGTTGTATTGTTTATGGTATGTGACGGACTTTTTATCCAATTTTGTCGCAAAAACGAAAGAAAACTAATTATTTTATCATTATAATTAATTGATTAATAGGTGTTTACATATAAAAAATGAGTTTTGTAACATCGCGTAGCGTGTTACCCTCTTGCTGCTCATTTTTATCCGCTCCCGCTCCTAAAATTGGTAGCTCTATTACCCAATTTATAACATAAAACTGTCATTAATTTTGTATACAAACAGCAGTAAATTTTATGTGAATAAAAAACTCTTACTTTTTATATCCTGAGCGTTTTCCTTTTTTTTTTTAGAACCGAATAAGTAGGATTTAGCGTTCAATTCCAAATCCATACACTCTAAAAATCGACACTTCTTTTTCCTTTTCTATTTACTTCCTATAGAGCCTTCACCGTTACCTTTCTGGAAGGTGGGCTTTAAAACTTAAAATTATTGGAGGACTTATAATTGGAGGACTTATAAAAAGCTTAGCGGTTTATGCAGTCCGGTTAATTTTAAGTTTTATATTTTTTACCAGAAAGATAAGGGCAATTTTCGAAGTAATCCTGAAAACGAAGATTTTAAAGCCACCATTTAAAACGGATTTTCCTCGAATGGATGAAATTAAAGCGAACTTACTTAAAAAGCTTTTCCAGTTTTTAAGAATGTTCAAGACATTTTAGTGAAGCGCTTTTTCCGAAATGTAATGTAGTGGACAAGTGCTGGAGCGGAATTTACTTTTTCAATAATCTTTCAGCATTTTCAATAGCCAAACAACAAATATTTCCAAAAGAATCTTCTCCTTTATCTACTAATAATCGATATGCATTTATAAAATTATAATAAGCCGAAACTGCTCTTTTGCTGTTCTTTGCTTTAAGCAATGTTTCAAAAGATGAGCGTCTTAAATCTTCACGTATTATATCATCCACGTATTTTTTTAATTCTTCATCAGAAACCACAATTTCGGCATCGATTTTTTCACTTAATTTCTTTTGTTTAATTCTGGAACCAAATGGATCAAACATATTCCTTAACTTTCCATTTTTAAAGGCCTCGAAATCTTCAGATGATTTACCAGGCCAAGCCATTCTTGAATTACCATTATTATCGGGATGGTAAAACCAAATTCCTTTTTTAAGCCTTTTCTTTAATTTCCGAGGGATTTTAAACTCTTTCATAAAAGTAATATTTGAGTACTATTTATTTTTTCAACACTTTAACCAATTTCACATTCAAATAAAGATTCTCCACTCCTACTTTTTGCGACTTTAATATTCCAATTTTTTCAAGTTCAATAAGATATTCGGCTGCCGTTTGACGTTTAGCAATGCCTTTATCCACTAAATATTTTACTTTACAATAAGGCTGTTCAAATAACAATTCAATTAATTCCTTGGAATAAACTCGTTTGGGGAGCTTTTCTTTTGCAAAACGAATGGTTTCCTGCATTAATTGGTTAATACTATTTATTTTACCTAATGTGTAGTGAGAAGTTTCTTCTATACCTTTTAGTATAAAAAGTATCCAAGCTTCCCAGGCCGACTTCTCTGTGACCTTTCTAAGATATGTATAATAGTCATTTTTATTTTCAATGATAAATTTGCTTAAATAGAGAATTGGGGTATCTAAAAGTCCTTTCTCGACTATGTATAACATATTTACAACTCTACCAGTTCGTCCATTTCCATCAAAAAAAGGATGTATCGCTTCAAATTGATAGTGCATTATAGCCAACTTAATAAGAGAATCTATATCATCTTCTCTATATATAAAGTCTTCTAAGTTCTTTAATAAATTTCGAATTACTTCTTCACCTTCTGGCGGAGTATAAATCGTTTTGTTATTGCTTGTGATGGTAGTTCCCGGAGCATTTCTTATACCAGATCCGTTCTCCTTTATTATTTGTACAATCTCAATAAAAGAATTGGTGGATAGTGGTCTTTTAGTTAAATTACTATAGCCCTCCCAAAGTGCATGACGATACCTTAAAACTTCTTTCGTTTGTGCATCAGTTGAAGAAATATTTGAAGATAAAGCTTTATATAGTAGATCTTGAGTTGTTACTATATTTTCAATTTCGGAACTGTCTTTCGCTTCTTGAAGCGTAATGGCATTTATAAGCATCGACTGGTTAGGGATTTCATTTGCACGCCCCTTTAATTCTGCTAAAATTTTATTGGAAGCTATTGCCTGTTTTAAAATATTTTTTGTTTCCACATCAAAATTTGGAGGCAATAGTGGTAGTTTGTTATTTGGTTCTTCGGGATTATACATAGCATCGACATTTAAAAACAATTATGTCGAGAGCATCGACATATTACAAATATATGTCGAAATTTTATATATTTATCGACATGCAATTGATTTTAACTAGGATTCACAGGACTTAGGAACGAATAAAGGTGCCTGCAGCTGTTGTGAATTGCTTTCAGAATTGTATTTTTAACTAGGATTCACAGGTACCGTCCATGAAGCACCTTGTGCTACACCGTTGTGAATTGCTTTCAGAATTGTATTTTTAACTAGGATTCACAGGAATATGCTGGAAGCCTTGCTCCTCAAAGGGTTGTGAATTGCTTTCAGAATTGTATTTTTAACTAGGATTCACAGGATGATATACTACTTTATCAATAGTATATATGTTGTGAATTGCTTTCAGAATTGTATTTTTAACTAGGATTCACAGGGCAATTTTTCTTTTAGTGCTGATTGGTATGTTGTGAATTGCTTTCAGAATTGTATTTTTAACTAGGATTCACAGGGTTTACATGATTAGAACCATCCCCAATAAGTTGTGAATTGCTTTCAGAATTGTATTTTTAACTAGGATTCACAGGGAGATCGATGAAACAAACATAGACAACTATGTTGTGAATTGCTTTCAGAATTGTATTTTTAACTAGGATTCACAGGATTACGTAGTGTGCCGCTAAGGCGGCAGGGGTTGTGAATTGCTTTCAGAATTGTATTTTTAACTAGGATTCACAGGCTGATTGTTGCAGCTTTGCCGCTGCCGGTAGTTGTGAATTGCTTTCAGAATTGTATTTTTAACTAGGATTCACAGGTTGCGGTTTAATTGACCGCGTTCTCGTTCGTTGTGAATTGCTTTCAGAATTGTATTTTTAACTAGGATTCACAGGGATAGTAGGTTTCAATTATTAGGTACCACAGTTGTGAATTGCTTTCAGAATTGTATTTTTAACTAGGATTCACAGGTTTTTCTACTGAAACCTTTTCGATTTTGGTGTTGTGAATTGCTTTCAGAATTGTATTTTTAACTAGGATTCACAGGTTCAGGCTTTGGTTCCCCTCTAAGCTGATCGTTGTGAATTGCTTTCAGAATTGTATTTTTAACTAGGATTCACAGGATTATTTAATTTGTCTTTCATCCTTTCATAGTTGTGAATTGCTTTCAGAATTGTATTTTTAACTAGGATTCACAGGTTGAATATCCCATTGCACTGTTCAATGTGAGTTGTGAATTGCTTTCAGAATTGTATTTTTAACTAGGATTCACAGGCATTTCGGTAAGCAAAACAAAATGCGGTACGTTGTGAATTGCTTTCAGAATTGTATTTTTAACTAGGATTCACAGGAACTCTATATGAGTGGAATGATGTTCCTATGTTGTGAATTGCTTTCAGAATTGTATTTTTAACTAGGATTCACAGGTTAAAGCTACTGTTATTAAAGGGTTCGTTAGTTGTGAATTGCTTTCAGAATTGTATTTTTAACTAGGATTCACAGGAAATGCCTATGTAATTAACGCGACAGACGAGTTGTGAATTGCTTTCAGAATTGTATTTTTAACTAGGATTCACAGGAGCTGCTTTTGGTGCAGGATATGTTATAGGTTGTGAATTGCTTTCAGAATTGTATTTTTAACTAGGATTCACAGGAAGCTGCAGCTGCTCTTTTAGTTTCTGCTGGTTGTGAATTGCTTTCAGAATTGTATTTTTAACTAGGATTCACAGGTTGTGGAAAAGATATAGCATAGCAAACGGTTGTGAATTGCTTTCAGAATTGTATTTTTAACTAGGATTCACAGGAAACATCGTAATCCACATCTACTGCCAAGGGTTGTGAATTGCTTTCAGAATTGTATTTTTAACTAGGATTCACAGGTTTGTGGAAAAGATATAGCATAGCAAACGGGTTGTGAATTGCTTTCAGAATTGTATTTTTAACTAGGATTCACAGGGTTGGTCCAATGAGTAACATCACTGAATTTGTTGTGAATTGCTTTCAGAATTGTATTTTTAACTAGGATTCACAGGAACATACCATATACAAGTACGTTGGCAACGTTGTGAATTGCTTTCAGAATTGTATTTTTAACTAGGATTCACAGGAATAAAATTGAGTAGAGCAGATTGGGTAATGTTGTGAATTGCTTTCAGAATTGTATTTTTAACTAGGATTCACAGGCAAGTATTCTCTTCTTACGATGAAGCCTTAGTTGTGAATTGCTTTCAGAATTGTATTTTTAACTAGGATTCACAGGTCACACCTTACTTACCTCCATCAATGGGTTGTTGTGAATTGCTTTCAGAATTGTATTTTTAACTAGGATTCACAGGCCCTGGTATCTATCAGCAATGAAGCCAGTAGTTGTGAATTGCTTTCAGAATTGTATTTTTAACTAGGATTCACAGGATTTTAGTTGTTTTGCGTTGGCTTGGATAAGTTGTGAATTGCTTTCAGAATTGTATTTTTAACTAGGATTCACAGGACTGAAGGGGTTCTAGAACACCTCCTCCAGGTTGTGAATTGCTTTCAGAATTGTATTTTTAACTAGGATTCACAGGGACAGCATACAAAATGCTCATGTTTTGGCAGTTGTGAATTGCTTTCAGAATTGTATTTTTAACTAGGATTCACAGGGACAGCATACAAAATGCTCATGTTTTGGCAGTTGTGAATTGCTTTCAGAATTGTATTTTTAACTAGGATTCACAGGTAATAAATTAATGGAATCGTCCTTAAATGTGTTGTGAATTGCTTTCAGAATTGTATTTTTAACTAGGATTCACAGGTTGAATCTGAATTACCAGAGGATATGCAAGGTTGTGAATTGCTTTCAGAATTGTATTTTTAACTAGGATTCACAGGTTTGATTTTAAAAAGGAAATATTAATAGTAGTTGTGAATTGCTTTCAGAATTGTATTTTTAACTAGGATTCACAGGAGATATCGAATTTGCCAGCAACGCAATAGGTTGTGAATTGCTTTCAGAATTGTATTTTTAACTAGGATTCACAGGAATATCTAAATTGATATTGTTAGCGTGTAGGTTGTGAATTGCTTTCAGAATTGTATTTTTAACTAGGATTCACAGGTAGATTTATGTTAGGAGTGTACCCAGAAGAGTTGTGAATTGCTTTCAGAATTGTATTTTTAACTAGGATTCACAGGGAATTCGGGTCTTTGTAGCCTACTATCGGGGTTGTGAATTGCTTTCAGAATTGTATTTTTAACTAGGATTCACAGGAGTTCTAACTGACGCATCAACAATATCGTGGTTGTGAATTGCTTTCAGAATTGTATTTTTAACTAGGATTCACAGGTTTCTTTAGCTTTTGTTGCCATAATGTTTAGTTGTGAATTGCTTTCAGAATTGTATTTTTAACTAGGATTCACAGGCCACGGGCGTTTGTTTCGAGCCATTCTTGGTTGTGAATTGCTTTCAGAATTGTATTTTTAACTAGGATTCACAGGATTGTTTCATAGAATCATCCATATTTTCTAGTTGTGAATTGCTTTCAGAATTGTATTTTTAACTAGGATTCACAGGGCTGTTAATGTTTATAGTTATTAATAATGTGTTGTGAATTGCTTTCAGAATTGTATTTTTAACTAGGATTCACAGGCTTACAAGTGCCAATTCCATATTATTGATTGTTGTGAATTGCTTTCAGAATTGTATTTTTAACTAGGATTCACAGGGGGATAACAAGGCTGTCGCTGGAAACTGTAGTTGTGAATTGCTTTCAGAATTGTATTTTTAACTAGGATTCACAGGACTTTGGGAAATACCAAGGCACTTGGAGGGTTGTGAATTGCTTTCAGAATTGTATTTTTAACTAGGATTCACAGGCTGGGTAAAGGAGATAGCATTTTCATTAAGGTTGTGAATTGCTTTCAGAATTGTATTTTTAACTAGGATTCACAGGATCAAACAGATTTAGATTTAGATCCATTTGTTGTGAATTGCTTTCAGAATTGTATTTTTAACTAGGATTCACAGGTCACATCAACATCCGCTTCCAAAGTTGCTTGTTGTGAATTGCTTTCAGAATTGTATTTTTAACTAGGATTCACAGGAAATAAAGAAATCAAATATTATTCAATTATGTTGTGAATTGCTTTCAGAATTGTATTTTTAACTAGGATTCACAGGCCTAGGAGGGTTTGGCAAATACGATTTTGAGTTGTGAATTGCTTTCAGAATTGTATTTTTAACTAGGATTCACAGGAAATCGTGATTTCATCCGATGTCCCACACGGTTGTGAATTGCTTTCAGAATTGTATTTTTAACTAGGATTCACAGGTCCTTTTTATTTATTAATCATTAATCCCCCGTTGTGAATTGCTTTCAGAATTGTATTTTTAACTAGGATTCACAGGCATCTGCTATTTTTAATGCGATAACCGTAGGTTGTGAATTGCTTTCAGAATTGTATTTTTAACTAGGATTCACAGGCTAAGTGATTCTATGAATAATCTAACATAGGTTGTGAATTGCTTTCAGAATTGTATTTTTAACTAGGATTCACAGGTATAAAATGTAGCAGACTTACTTGCTAGAAGTTGTGAATTGCTTTCAGAATTGTATTTTTAACTAGGATTCACAGGGCTATATCCATTACAGGACTAGGAAATTTAGTTGTGAATTGCTTTCAGAATTGTATTTTTAACTAGGATTCACAGGTAAGGGTTGCGAATGCAGAAATGCTTGAAAGTTGTGAATTGCTTTCAGAATTGTATTTTTAACTAGGATTCACAGGATTTGTTTGATCTTGATAAAATGCTTTCATGTTGTGAATTGCTTTCAGAATTGTATTTTTAACTAGGATTCACAGGTTCAACATGATGGCAACGAACCCAGATATGTTGTGAATTGCTTTCAGAATTGTATTTTTAACTAGGATTCACAGGAAACCCAAATATAACCCCAGCCCAATGAAGTTGTGAATTGCTTTCAGAATTGTATTTTTAACTAGGATTCACAGGGTTTTTCTATTGCGTTATTCCATTTTGATAGTTGTGAATTGCTTTCAGAATTGTATTTTTAACTAGGATTCACAGGAATTAAATAGGTTGTTATCATAATTATCCGTTGTGAATTGCTTTCAGAATTGTATTTTTAACTAGGATTCACAGGTCCAAAGCCTTTTGTTTTGTATCTTCTCAAGTTGTGAATTGCTTTCAGAATTGTATTTTTAACTAGGATTCACAGGTTAGAAATATTAATGGATTCAGAAATAGTAGTTGTGAATTGCTTTCAGAATTGTATTTTTAACTAGGATTCACAGGCACTAATCATATACAGCGAAAGTTGTGGTGGTTGTGAATTGCTTTCAGAATTGTATTTTTAACTAGGATTCACAGGAAATTAATCTTTGCAGGTTTCTAATTGCATGTTGTGAATTACTTTCAGAATTGTATTTTTAACTAGGATTCACAGGTTGCTTCCGTATCTAGTTGCTTTGGTATCTGTTGTGAATTGCTTTCAGAATTGTATTTTTAACTAGGATTCACAGGTTAATGGTTGCCGGTAAGATATCGCTGGACGTTGTGAATTGCTTTCAGAATTGTATTTTTAACTAGGATTCACAGGATTATAAACGCTTTATGAAATGGCTTAAGCGTTGTGAATTGCTTTCAGAATTGTATTTTTAACTAGGATTCACAGGTTTAGAGGGCGTGGGGCGTTGCAGTTGACAGTTGTGAATTGCTTTCAGAATTGTATTTTTAACTAGGATTCACAGGATTCAACATGATGGCAACGAACCCAGATATGTTGTGAATTGCTTTCAGAATTGTATTTTTAACTAGGATTCACAGGATTATTGAAGGTAGTATTGGTGTGGCATATGTTGTGAATTGCTTTCAGAATTGTATTTTTAACTAGGATTCACAGGCTGTAGATGCAAATTTCACTACAATGGGTAGTTGTGAATTGCTTTCAGAATTGTATTTTTAACTAGGATTCACAGGCTCGTTTAGCGCATCTAAATCTTCTTTGTCGTTGTGAATTGCTTTCAGAATTGTATTTTTAACTAGGATTCACAGGCTGCCCATTAAAAAACTGAGCCCAGAGGAGTTGTGAATTGCTTTCAGAATTGTATTTTTAACTAGGATTCACAGGAACTGCAGTTGTTTGGTAGTTGTATCATAGGTTGTGAATTGCTTTCAGAATTGTATTTTTAACTAGGATTCACAGGTCTCTAACGACGTATAATATGAATCCAATAGTTGTGAATTGCTTTCAGAATTGTATTTTTAACTAGGATTCACAGGCTTTTTTTTTATCTAAAAACCAATAAGGCAGTTGTGAATTGCTTTCAGAATTGTATTTTTAACTAGGATTCACAGGGGGTTGTTCTATTACTGCAGCTACCGTTAGTTGTGAATTGCTTTCAGAATTGTATTTTTAACTAGGATTCACAGGGGCCAAACGGTGCAGCATTACATAAAACATGTTGTGAATTGCTTTCAGAATTGTATTTTTAACTAGGATTCACAGGAAAACCTCTTTACCACTGCGAATGGTTTAGGTTGTGAATTGCTTTCAGAATTGTATTTTTAACTAGGATTCACAGGTAATCTTAATCAAAAGAACTGGTCTACCATGTTGTGAATTGCTTTCAGAATTGTATTTTTAACTAGGATTCACAGGTATGAATCTAAATCCCCAGAACCTTCCAAAGTTGTGAATTGCTTTCAGAATTGTATTTTTAACTAGGATTCACAGGGCACGCAAGAGTAAGCACGTGAGATTGGGGGTTGTGAATTGCTTTCAGAATTGTATTTTTAACTAGGATTCACAGGTTGGTCTAAAAGTTCTTTTTCTGCTCCAAGGTTGTGAATTGCTTTCAGAATTGTATTTTTAACTAGGATTCACAGGAAGGAAATTATGCTTCAACCAAAGCTTATAGTTGTGAATTGCTTTCAGAATTGTATTTTTAACTAGGATTCACAGGTTATGCAGGAAAAATCAATAGATCCTCATAGTTGTGAATTGCTTTCAGAATTGTATTTTTAACTAGGATTCACAGGTCATCTTTATACTCTTGTCTTAAACGATTAGTTGTGAATTGCTTTCAGAATTGTATTTTTAACTAGGATTCACAGGGCATATCATTGCCTGGACAGGCCAATACAAGTTGTGAATTGCTTTCAGAATTGTATTTTTAACTAGGATTCACAGGCAAATGCTTTTTTAATACCTTCTTTTGCCAGTTGTGAATTGCTTTCAGAATTGTATTTTTAACTAGGATTCACAGGTGTTGTTTATTTTAGTTGTTCTTTCTTTATGTTGTGAATTGCTTTCAGAATTGTATTTTTAACTAGGATTCACAGGGGTTGATGTTCCTTCGGATTTGTCTGGCAAGTTGTGAATTGCTTTCAGAATTGTATTTTTAACTAGGATTCACAGGCAGACAAGATGGATGCCTTGATAATGAGAAGTTGTGAATTGCTTTCAGAATTGTATTTTTAACTAGGATTCACAGGTCATTTTTTAAATTAATCTCTGTAAAGTACGTTGTGAATTGCTTTCAGAATTGTATTTTTAACTAGGATTCACAGGGCGAAGCTTTTTTTTACCCCAAGTTTTTGGTTGTGAATTGCTTTCAGAATTGTATTTTTAACTAGGATTCACAGGAGTTTCGGCTCAATAATGCACACGGCCAGAGTTGTGAATTGCTTTCAGAATTGTATTTTTAACTAGGATTCACAGGTTGTTTTGAAAAAGAATCGAGCGTAGTTCGTTGTGAATTGCTTTCAGAATTGTATTTTTAACTAGGATTCACAGGAAGTGTTTATTTACACAATCATCGTGGTAAGTTGTGAATTGCTTTCAGAATTGTATTTTTAACTAGGATTCACAGGATACCCGCCATAAAAAGCTGGTATCCTGTTTCTTAGCTGCATTATTAGGATTAAAAAATGAGGAGATATTTAATCGTAACGACTCCCTCACAAATTCCTTTTTTGTTTCTAACCTGGACAAATAAAATTTTCCTCTAACATCAATGTGGAAGTAGTATGTCATTTCGACACGCAGCGAAGTGGAGTGAGAAATCTCATACAACCCACCTTTCGGTCGGGGGATGTCAAGTAATTTCAGAAAAGTTCCAACTGCTGTACTGGTACTTCCACTTCAGCTTCTTTCTGCCCATGGAACAACTCGATCATCCCAAATTGCTTATCGGTAATTTGCATTACCGCCACTTTTCCCTTTTTTGGCAGGGCATTTTTGGTTCGTTTTATATGTACTTCTGCATTCTCCCGGCTTGGACAAAAGCGGCTATAAATAGAGAACTGGAACATCCCAAAGCCATCATCCAGTAAATTTTTCCGGAAACGGGTGGCTGCTTTACGTTCTGTTCGGGTTTCGGTTGGCAGATCAAAAAATACGAGTACCCACATGCTTCGGTATTGGTTTAAACGTGAAAAACGATCTTTCATAATTATAGCTAAATACCTTTCGACTCCGCCCAAGGTGACATAACGAGTTTCACATCCAGTGCAGTCAAGATTCTATTCGTACACCGGATATAAAATTTTTCTTCCCGTGCCCAAAAAGCATTCATATAAACTATTGGTGGTACGGCTCATTGCAACCATCAACGGACTTAACTTATCATCTATCTTTACGTCCATTGCCGGGATTTGTAGCAGCTGACTTTTTAAAAAAGTATTGAGTTCTTCTATATTTTCCCCGCTTTCCACTATTTCATATACCAGTTCATCCACAAATGGGCGATACGGCTCCATAATATCGTCTGCCAGGCAAAACGCATTGTATTTGTTTCGGTGAAAAATACCAACAGAAGGCAACATGCCGCTACTTATCAATGCCCTAGCAGTAACCGCCCTTAATATGGCATAGCCATAATTGAGAAGATTGTTAGGTGGGATTCCTTTTTGATACCTGTTGAATCCGTCAATATCAAATATATTTTGCCAGTAATGGGCAGCTGAAATGGCTTCATGATTTTCAGTATCACCACTTTTCACTTCCCCAGCCCACCTCAATAGTTTTTTATGGTTTTTTCCCCTGCGCAATAAATGATTGGCTTGATTGCCAATTTTGGAAGTAACGGTTTGTTGCCATAAATTTTTTTTAAGGGGAAGGCTGGCGTTCAACTGATTTCTAAAACGTTCCGTCTGTTGGGTATGGCCAACCAAAGGCTGAAGTATACTACAAGGTAAATGTTGTTTATCGCAGTTTACCACAGCAGCTTTATTTTGGATAAGCTTGGTTAACAACCCATTGGTAATGGTAATTTGAGGGTTTTCCAGAATTAGCACCCCGATATCCTCGATAGATACAGTCTTTGCCTCCTTTTCTTCTTCAGGATAAGAAACCACCAATTGTTCGTTTTTGGTGCTCAGGTAAGCGGGATTGCCGAAAAAGAGGGTGCGTTTGATCATAGTTTCTAATATTCGCCAGTTTGAACAATATTTCCCAAATGGTTCAATCTTACCTTAACAATTCCATCTAGATGGCCTAAACTTTTAATAGGTTTCCAGGTAATATCTTTTAATTCTTTTACATCATTAACTTCTGTTTCTAAATGATGTCTAAAAACATAATCACGTACCGCTGAATTTCCATATTCAACTTTTGATATTTTCTGAACACGGAATAAATTAGGAGAGATCAAATTCTGATTACTTGGATCTAACAGGTCTATTTCGAGCGGATCGAAATTTTCATTCGGAAAAATGAACATTTCGTTTTGCTTTAAACTGAAAAGAAGAGGCCATCCATTTTGATTTTTTTCTTTTACAATTGACAGCTTTTGGTCTTTACGAATAACAGCATCATAAAATGGTACAACATCATCATCCAATTCACCATCTTCATCTTGGTAAATGGCAACGTGATGATTATTGCCAGTACTCACAAAATCAACTGGTATTTCTTGACCGTTTTCATCAAAAATACTTTCTCCCAAATGGTTTTTTGCCGTATGTAAAGATTGGGCATTACTCACTCCTGTGATCCTAACCCTTTTAATCACAATACCTTTTTCTTTATTTAAATAAATAGGATGAGTGTCTAAATCAGAAAAGGCTTTTTTGTAATCGTTCCCGTATTCCTTTAACCTGGCATTAAGTGCGTTTTTCACAGTATTATCCAGTATTTTATCGATGTGTTTCGCGTTTTTAAAGTTATCTGAATTAAGATCTTTCCTTATGGTAAAAATTTCCTCAAAACATAGCACTTCTTTCAAAAGTCCCCCATTGTGAGTTATAGAATCATTTTTGAGCATTTTGGTATCAAAAGCTACCTGAGGATTATTGTTATACTGTGCAAGGTGATTTAGAACTACCTCTCTTTCTTTTAAATTAATAATTAGCCGTGCTTCCTCCAGTGTAAACCGCTTGCTTATTTTGGTGGGTTTTTCAAGTGGTCTTTTGGACTTACCATAAATAGTTTCCTTGTGCAGTTGTCCTCTAGGCGTGAGTTGAATTTTAGATTTAATTTGCCCCTTACCTGTCTTGGTCTTATTAATATTCTGGGTAACTACTTTATTTTTGTTCTTAAAACTTATCAAAATACTTTCAATATGTTGTTTTGCGCTTTCGCGAAAACGTGGCATTGGGCTTTTATAAACACTTTTCCCTTTCTCATTACGCTCTTTAATATTTGCCTCTATATTTTTAATGAGTGGATGATTATCTTGAGTCGAGTCTTTCCTAGCGCTTAGGTTATTAATGTGTTGAATGTGGTTGCGAGTGGTAAAAGCAACCGCAAGCGCATCCATTGCGTGATGGCGATGATCATTGCGCTTAGTCCAATCTTTAATGACTTCATGTTTCTTTAACTTTTGAGTGGTTTTGTTTAATCGTTCCTCAAATTCGGTGAGGCCTAAGGCACTATACTTGGGCAAGTTAAGCTCTTTCATCACATTGATAAGATCCCAATCATTTCTCAATTTATCGGTAATACTTCCAGTGGTAGCTACCACATCTTCAACTACTTCAAACAACATTTCCTTGGCTTTTCTTGCGATATATTGGCTATTGCGTAGATCGCGTTCTATAAACCCATCAGGAATTTTGGCTAATGGCATCAATAGTTTATTACGTTTTGCCCTGTTGATTTTACCATCTTTGTGCATTGCTTCAATGCGCTCCACAAAAGCTTCTAATCCCAAATGGTAGTCTTGTGATATAAAATCATAGGCCGTACGGTTTGCTTTTTTAAGGTTATCCTTTTTAAAGGCAAGTGTTTTGTTAGAAAAAGAATCGTCAAATAACAAAGCCTTTGGAATGATATGCTCAATATCAATTTCTTTGCTGAAAATTTTATCGGGTGCTATATATGTGTCTGTAAATAGGTCTTTGTGCCCTCTGGATTCCAATTCTTGATACAGGCGATATCGGATAACGTCATTTTTAGTGGGATTGGGAATACCGAATTTCTGTGTAAGAAGTTTACGTATTTCATCATTTCGTCGCGTGCCATCAGTAATTCCTTTGGTCATTTCAGCACGTTCTTTAGCCGATTTTTTGAGTTCGCGAGCCAATTCAATACGTATTTCATCAGGCTTGCCATAGGTATCTATAATTTGATTGACCACATTGACCATTTGGTTAAGGATTTTCTCTACCATAGGATTGCGAAGGCTATTCTTTTTAAGTATTTCTAACTTGGGCTTTAATTCGCGATTCTTTAAATCTTCTCTATTGAGACTTTTAGAGTGATTATAACCAGCTCTAGCGCAAGACTCAGAATACAAATCGCCATCTTCTAGATAAGGCAGGATATTTCGAATAGCTTTGGCCGAAACGTTTCCATAGTCTTGAGAAAATGAAATATTGGTCAAAAGTGTTGCGTACTCTGGCTTAAAGCCAAACTTTTTCTGTAGTTTTTTCTTAAGTGCCACACTCGAATTGCCATAAATTAGGCGGTCTTCTTCAGAAATTTTATCATCTTCCTCTGTTGCATACAACAAATGCCACAACTGGTAATGTGCTTGCTTCTCAAAATCATCCTCCAAAGGTTTAAAATCCAAAATATTTTTTGAAATACCTATTGATGGAAACGTATTTTTAAGCTCCTCCTTAATAGTAGCGGCTGATGCTTTTTTCCAGTCTATACCATAACCTTCTCGTTCTGAAATAGTTTGAAAAACATTGAACAGTGCAGCATTTGTTCTATTTCCTTCAATTTTATCAAAATTACTTTTCCAATTGCTAAGTTTGCCTATATCCATCTCCTCTGAAAGAATTTTCAAAAGTTCCTTATAAGTCATGTCTCCACGAAGGTTTAATTCCTCAAACAATTTTTGCCGAATTTCTGCATCTAGGTCTTTTACTTCTATCCGGGATTTAGTCTCTGGATTGGTAAAAACAAGATGATTGAGATTTTGCCATGTTTTAAATTCCTGAAAAAGAGGCGATGATTTTGGAATCACACGACGACCTACCCTGCGTGATTTAGATTTGCCAGTTTCTTGCTCGATATATTCCTGCTCCCAGCTTTCAAACTGACAAAAACTGATAAGCAACTTTTGGGATTTCAGTTTGCGCTGGTAGAAGATGATGACATCCCTTATCTCCTCTTTTAATGCTTCAGTAAGTTCACTGTGATATTTGGATTGGGTGCTCCAAATAGTTTCAAATTCGTCTAAATAATCCTGCCGATAAAAAACCTTATTTTTTAATGATGTATACGGATTTTTGAGCAGTTGTTTATAAAGAAACTGACCTACGGTTTCTCTGTTTAAATATAGTTGTTTGCTTCGGTCGGAAATGGCACCCAAATAACCACTGGATTTATTGATATTGTTATTGATTTCTTGCAATACGATGGCCAGATGTTCAAGATCTAGCTTTTCAGTCAAAGCCTTGACACGCCACTCATAATTCTCTAAGCGTTTTTCTTGGGCAGTTCCTGTTCGTTTTATACCAACAATATCAAAAGGCTTTTGGCAGATAGCCCAAGTTTGACTTTTATTTTTATCCTGCAGTTCATCGGAAAGTGTAGATGAGAGAATGTTCGGATAGATTTTTTTTTGAGTGTCCCATATTTTTTTAAATTCTTCTTTAAGGTCAGAGCGATAGAAATCTGGAATATATTTTCCATCTTTTTTTAATATGGTCAAAACATATTCGCCGGGCGTTAGATTTTCATCGTACAACTTTTTTGCAACTGCCATCCCGTCGATAGCTTGTCCATCTTCCTCATTTTGAGCTTTACGACTGCTTTTATAGCCACGCTTTTTATTGATAGTGAGAAAAACTTTGGCTAGATCTTCCAGTTCAATTTTTTTTGCTGAGGCGCTTGCCCGTAATGAAAGGGTTTGATGCGTAGTGTTTTTTCCTATTTCGGTTAGAGCCGTATCACTATCAATAAAACCATTGAATTTTAAGATTTCAATTAAGTTTTTCCTCCGCATTTTATAGCGTTGTAGATTACGGCGAGCACCACGCTTTTGAGTTCGAGAAGCGTTAGGTGTCAAGGATTTTCCTCCAGCAAAGTCCTGAGTAGGGTTTTTCGATTCAGATACTTTCCCAGAAGCATCAACCTTGCTGAAATTATCATATTGAATGACACGTACCCCAAGCTTAATGATTGATGAAGTTTCTTGCTCGTTTCCTGCTTCATTTACGAGGGCCCACCCTATAGAGTTTGTCCCCAAATCAAGTCCTAAAATTCTTTTCATATTGTATTTTTTAACCTAAATATATGATATCTAAAAATTAATCTTTTACGGAATCCCACATTGCATAGTTCAATTTTAATCCTTAATATTGTCTTACAATTTTGAAGCAATTCACAATAAGGATTATTCCGTTGTGAAAACATTTAAGCCGCCTCACCTTCCAATGTGGGGCATTTTTCGTTTTTATGTTTCATGAACTCCGCTTTATGAATATATAAAAGACGTGAGCTAAAACATTAAGGCAGCCTTCACGGGTCGCTTTCTTATTTTTCATGCTTTAGAATCGTTGATTTAATATGTTTTTTTGGAGAATCTCGAAGTAGGGATTGTAAGATTCCAATACATATTTAATTATAAATAATTAGAACCACAACTATAATGTTAATTTATCGATAAAAAGCAACCATTATTTAATAAATCAGTTTAAGCGATTTTTAAATAGTGCTCGAAATTTCGAAAACAGATCTTACAATATTAATCCTTTTATTGTCCGTTATCATTATTAAAAATTTCAAATCGAGAGTTCAAAATATGGTTATAATTGGCTTGCATCTCTTCACTCAAAAAAGAGTTCTCAATTAAATAGAATCCTTTATTAAACACCGGTTCACAATGGGAGTAATTTTCCAAGATATAGTTTTTTTTTAATAAAGTAAATAGTTCTTATTAGGGGGCTTAAAAAGGTTTTCACCTATTTGGCTTAATTATTTTATAAATTGAAACAAGGTGTTAGTATGGAAGGAAATATTTATTTCAATGCATTAAGAACGACTCCATTTACATAATAGTTAGTTCTACCTATTTTAAATTTGGTCAGGTGACCATCTTCTGCCAATTGGTTTAAATAATTAGCTGCAGTGATGCGTGAGATATGCAGCTCTTTTTGTAAAAATTCTATTTTCGTGTAAGGTTGCTTAAACAAATGGTTAAGTAGATCTTGACTGTAGAATTTATAATTTTCCCGTAGGAGCACCTTAAATTCTGCCATTGCCTGTTTTATGTTTTTTACTTTCTCTAATGTATCTTTGGCTGTAACGGCAACAGCGGTGAGCATGAAGCAAAGATACTCTTCCCACTCCCCTTTATCGCGTACCTGCTGTAGCAGTCTGTAATAATCATTTTTATGTTGAATGATATACTTACTCAAATACAAAATGGGTGTATCTAACAAGTTATACTGTATGAGATATAATATATTCAAGATTCTGCCTGTACGACCATTCCCATCATAAAATGGGTGAATACTTTCAAATTGAAAATGAAATAATGCCATTTTAATAAGATGGTCTACAGACAAACATTCTGGCTTATTTATAAACTCTTCCAGGTTTTGCATTAACGGTACTATCTCTGCATTGCTTTGTGGTGGCGAATAGACAACAGCATCTGTCTTTTGATTTTTAAGCGTTGTTCCAGGTACTTTTCTAAAGCCAGCATTATTGTTTTCTAGTATTTGCTGAATTTGTTTTATGTGATTAATTGATAGAAAATTGTGTTTGACTACGATTTTGTAACCTGTTTTCATTGCTAATATGTAATTCTGCACCTCTTTGGCTTGACTAGAGGTAAGCTTGCCGATACCCATACTTGCCTTATAAATTTCGTCATGGGTAGTAACAATGTTTTCTACCTCAGAACTATCTTTAGCCTCTTGTATGGCCAGTGTATTTATTAAAATATCTTGTCGAGGAATAGATTGTGCAACACCCTTTAATTCAGCCAAAGCCCTATGTGCTTCAGGTAAAAGTTTTAGAACTTTCAGGGTTTCTAACTCTTTAGGATAGGGCAAATTTTGAAGTTTCCAAGTCATTCCTTAATTTTTATTCGCTTTTGATAATATGTAAAGATAATTAGATTTTCTTTACACATCGCCTTTATATGTATAAATAAATGACAAAATTATACACATTTAAATTATATGTAAAGACAATTGCCGAATCCTTTACACATTATTCTTTTGTGTAAAGGGATTCATAAAAACTTTACATATCCTCGAAGAACGTTTGGTTAGATAATCAATACTTAGAACAATGACCAATATAATTTGATGTGTTTTGCTTCATTTTAAATTCATTAAAAACAATTCAAAAGTTAAATGTTGTTATAGGAGCACTAATTCGGTATCCCATTAGTTTAGATGCTCTTGCAAGACATTTTACCATTGAAAATGAAGATTCCTGATCTTTCCCTCCAACTTTACAATTTATCGGAAATTCCGAAATGGAATCAAGAACCTCGGGGCAAGCCCACGAGGTATGCATTGGAAACTATTTTTAAAAATTTGAGGCAAGCCTCGGGGAATTAAACCCTCGATGAGGGATTAAAATACAAGATGGAAAACTTAAGAAAAATTTATTTTTAAGGTTTATTTCGATTCAAGTGAAAAAAGCTGATCAAAAAATTCCGTATTCTTAACATCTGCCGGCGATAAGTAGTCCTCCTTCACTACCTGCACAAAGCCCATAAAAGTAAAATAGCGCTCAAAGGTTCTTAGTGAGTAACATCTAAACGAATAGTCATTTTCCTCCATAATTTGCGGAAAGGCTTGAAAATACATTCCGGCATAAAAATAGGCAGATCTTTTTTTGCTTCCATATTTTTTGAGCAGGAAAAGACTGAAGGCAGGATTTACACGACCTATGGCATCAGAGTCAAACCCATCATAGTAAGCCCAATTGAGTTTATGGAACAAAACACTCAGGATTTCTTTCAGTATAAAATTTCCATCATCTGCATGCTTTTCCCCAATTTTGGTTAAGCTTAATTTTCCATTTCTCTTTTTGATTAAACTTGAAATTTCCAATAAAACACGGGTGATATTAATTTCAATAACTTCACTTTCTTTATATAACTTGCTAATACCTTTTTCAATCGCTTCGTTTTTAAGGTATCCCAGTCCGTAAATTTCTTTGACTAATTTAGTAGGCAAAGCCCCGGTTTTGGTGAGCTTTAATCCTTCGCCTCCCTTCATTTTATCAATGAGAAAGCGTACTTGCATGAGCAAGGGGCATTTTTTAAGTTGCTTTTCTGAAAGCTTGTTCAATATCAAAGGTCCTTCGCCCCCGGGAAAAATTTGAAGCTCTCCCATCTGCAAGGGAGTTAAACCGTCAAAATCATCCACACCACTCTCATTATAGGCATTTGCCCTTTTTTGCAACTCTTTATTCAAGTCTTCCAAATTATCAAAACCTTCCAAGCCATCGAGATTAATCATGTTTTGCTATTTAATATGTTTTATTATAAATGTTCGTTTTCCGGGTCACCTTCATTTAATTCATCTAAAAGATCTTCTAATGAAATCCTGTTTTTCTGTTTTTCTTCTTCGGTCATTGTTTCATAGTCCTCCACAGTTTTTTCAAGATCATTCAATTCTTTCTGTATCCCTTTCTCTTCAAAACCTACAAAGGTCATTTCGTAAAGGCAATGAGCGAGGATTTCCAATTCTGAAAAATCTTTTAAACTTTCTTTACAAATGTCCATTCCTAACCATTTTTTCCAGGACGTAAATTCGATTGCTTGAGAAAATGATTGTTCCTCATTTTGAGGGTGGTTGTATTTCCCGGAAACATCTACATATTCCTCTTCGTCAAAGGCATCTTTTACAGCCTTTATCACAATCGTCATATCGGTTTCTTCGGAGGCCATCATCAGCAATTTTTCAAATACCGTCTCGTAGCCCTCGAGGCTTTTTTCTTCATCCGGATATATTTCCAAGAGTATAGCAGAAATGCTTAACCAGGAATTGCATTGCACCAGCTGTTGTAAGGTCATATCGATTTACTTTTTCTGAGAAAGGTTTAGGTAAAATTAGGATTTTTCTATTTGAATTACTCAGCATTTCTTAACTGAATATTTTTGAATTAAACTGAAAGATCAAACTCCTAAAGTCCAGGTAATTTATAGCCAACATATTATGTCGCTTAATCTCTATTTACTGTAAAAACGTTTTATAAACTCACAGACGACAGGTGCCCGAGAATGAAATTAAGAGGAGCCAGCTTTGTCTTTATAACCACGATTAGTATATGTATGTCATTCATAAATATCTCCTCAAAACTTTCTTCAAGGATATTAATATCCTGATCTCCTAATAGCATGAAAAACATTAACTGACCATGAAAAATAGATATTTTTAGCACTTGGTCATGAAAAGCATTGATAATTCAAAATAGAAAGATCAGTATTGAGGAAATATGACTGTGAATACCGACCTACACTAATTCAGGAACTATAAATCACTAAAAATATAATTTGATGTGTTTTGCTTCATTTTAAACTGTTAAGGCAATTCAAACGTTAAAATATGTTAAAGCGGGACCAATTCGGTGACCAATAAAAGTAACCTCCCGCATAGACCTTATAAACGCTGGAAAGTTAAATCTATGGTCGTTCCCTCCGACTTCGCTCCGGGAGACAAAAACGTCAAACAATTAATTACAAGCAAGTAATAATTAAACCCTTAATGAGGGATTAAAGTTTAAATATGCGTTGTTAGTTTAATGTCAAATAGTTAAATTAGTACAAACCTAATAATTTAGTAGATGGCACTGCAAGGCACTCATATTCCGGATAAGATACTAGAAAGCAGAAACAAAAGGATTTCTGAAGAACATTTATTGAAGGAAGTACAAGAGGTCTTGGAAAGAGAACAGGTACAAGAAGATCTTATTCTGCAAAAGCTTAAACAAGGAATTGAAGCAGAAACCAATGTCCTACAATTAGAGTTTTTGGAAACTTCAAAAATTTATCATTTGACCGATATCGAAAGAATTTGCATAGATTACAGGTTACGGTTCTTAAACTCTTCCTATTTTAAAGCAGAACTTCCCTACGAAGCGATTTCTAAAATAAAACACCTTGAAAAAATCCATAGCACCAAGCTGGAGGGTTTTAAAATAATGGCACCGGCAAAACTATTCAAATTAGAAAATGCAGACGACCCCTTGCTTTTTGCACCCATTGGAAATCAATATTATTATTTGATCCATTCTTGGGGAAAGGACCTCCACCCTTTTAGAAAATTAATGATGTGGCCTTTTAAGCAAATAGAAAACCTAGTTGTTTTGTTATTGATAGTTAGTCTTGCTTTTACATCTGTTGTTCCCCCAGGAATGTTTGGCCAGCACCACACAACTGCAGAATTTCTCATTATCTATTTATTTATGTTCAAATGGTTGGCAGGTATGACCATATTTTTTGGGTTTAAAAAAGGCAAGAATTTTAGCGAGGCAATTTGGAGAAGTAAGTTTTATAATGCCTAATTGCATAAAAATTGATAAATCTGATATTTTTTAATTTTCTATAACTAACTTAGTTGTTATAAATCCAATAGTATGAGTGAAGATCAAGGTTATGAACATGTATATACAGGACCAGAAACAAATGTCCAATATTTACAGGAACTTTTTAATAAAGCGGGATTATCCAATATGGTGAGAAATGATTTTGATTCTGGTCTTAGAGCTGGTTTTGGTGGGGGTCTACCAGGGCAAGTTCAATTGTTTGTGATCAGTTCACATTTAGCCGAAGGTTTAGAAATTGCCAAATCCACATTCCCAGAAGAATTCAAAGATGGAAAATAGTATCCCAAAAAATCGAAATATCTGGCACCTGGTATTAGGAATCCTGTTTTTTTTATACGGATGCTATAAATTATATACCCTTACCACTACTCAAGAAGAGAATACTTTTGGGTATGTTATTGCTGTTGGCTTTATAGCGTTTGGAATCTACGATCTCTATAAATATTATAAAGGTATCTGAACAAAATAAGAACCTCGAAAAAAGCTATTTTTCGAGGTTCTTATTTTTAATGTGTTTAAAATCATGCTTCTACCGCATACATTTTATCGCGTTGCTCTTTGATCTTTTTATCTTCCATATACTCATCGAAAGTCATATACCTGTCTATAACACCAGAAGGCGTTAATTCAATTACCCTGTTTGCAACCGTTTGTGCAAATTCATGATCATGGGTCGTAAACAATACGGTTCCTTTAAAATTCTTAAGCGAATTATTAAAAGTGGTAATAGATTCAAGATCCAAGTGATTGGTAGGTTCATCCAACATTAGCACGTTAGCGCGCATCATCATCATCCTGCTTAACATACATCTAACCTTCTCTCCTCCAGATAGCACTCTCGAAGTTTTTAAGGCTTCTTCCCCACTAAAGATCATCTTGCCAAGAAATCCCCTAATATATACTTCTTCACGCTCCTCTTCGGTCTTGGCCCATTGCCTTAACCAATCTACCAAAGTATAATCGTTATCAAAAAACTCTGCATTATCTAAAGGCAAATAAGACTGAGAAGTAGTTACTCCCCAATTGTAAGTACCTGCATCTGCTTTTTGTTTCCCATTTAGGATCTCATAAAATGCCGTAGTTGCCCTGGAATCTTTGGAATAGACAACGATTTTATCCCCTTTTTTAAGGTTGATATCTACATTTTTAAAAATTATTTCCCCATCTATAGAGGATTCTAAACCTTCAATATTTAAAATTTGATCCCCGGCTTCCCGCTCCCTTTCAAAAATAATGGCAGGATATCTTCTACTGGAAGGTTTAATACCTTCTATATTCAGTTTATCGATCATTTTCTTACGCGAAGTCGCTTGTTTGGATTTTGCAACGTTCGCACTAAATCTTCGAATAAATTCCTCTAATTCCTTTTTCTTTTCTTCTGCTTTTTTGTTCTGTTGTGAACGTTGTCTCGCTGCTAACTGAGAAGATTCATACCAAAAAGTATAATTCCCACTAAAATGATTTATTTTACTAAAATCAATGTCCGAAATATGGGTGCAAACCGCATCTAGAAAGTGCCTATCGTGGGAAACAACAATTACGGTATTATCGTAATTGGCCAAGAAATTCTCCAACCATAAGATTGTTTCATAATCCAGATCGTTGGTAGGCTCATCCATAATAAGCACATCTGGATTTCCAAATAAAGCCTGGGCCAATAATACCCTCACTTTTTGTTTACCATCCAAATCTTTCATTAACGTATAATGATGGTCTGCCTTGATTCCCAAATTAGAAAGTAAAGCAGCAGCATCACTGTCGGCATTCCAACCATTCATCTCTTCGAATTCCACTTGTAGCACTCCTACCCGCTCTCCATCGGCATCATTAAAATCTTCTTTGGCATAGATGGCATCCATTTCGTTTTTGATCTTATACAATGGTTTATTTCCCATTATAACCGTTTCCAAAACCGTATTTTCATCATACAGGTTATGGTTCTGCTCCAAAACGGACATCCTTTTGCCAGGTTCCAAATGCACGTGACCGCTAGTGGGATCCATTTTTCCAGAAAGGATGTTCAAAAAAGTAGATTTCCCGGCACCATTGGCACCAATAATTCCATATATATTTCCTTGTGTAAAGGCAGTATTTACCTCATCAAATAATATTCGTTTCCCAAATTGTACCGATAAATTAGAAACTGATAGCATATTTTTATATTTTCTTTCTGTAAATTTTTGCAAAAATAACCATTATTGTCCACCTGATAAAACATTAACGTTTTAATTAATCCTTTTAACGAGTGGTTAACACGAGGCAAATATCTCAAAATCTATATTTGTTCATTGCATACTATTTTTTGATTAAAAGGACATAGCAGAATTACCCCGAATGAAATTAAAATTATCCCTAATACTATTTATTTCTTTATTTATTCTCTCTTGTGACAAGAAAAATAAAACTTCTGAGGTTTTTCTTAAAGGTCAAATTGCCAATCCAAGCAGTGAATATGTGATAATTTCCAAAAACAACTTAGATATAGATACGTTGCGTTTGGATAACAACAACCAGTTTCAAGGTACTCTTAAGGGCATTAAAGCCGGCTTGTACCAATTTAGACATCCTCCAGAGAATCAAATAATATATTTAGAGCCGGGCGATAGTACGATGGTATGGTTAAACACCTTGGCCTTCGATGAATCTTTGAATTTCAGCGGAAAAGGTTCAGAAAAAAGTAATTTCCTCACCGATCTTTATCTCCTTAACCAACAGGACAACGATCTAATTTTATCTTACTATAAGTCAGATCCATCTGAATTTGCCAAAAAAACAGATTCCATAAGGGCTAATAGAAAGCAGAAACTGATGGATCTTGTAGAAAAAAGCGATATTTCACAGGATTTTTATGCAATTGCAAATTCCAGTATCAACTATGAGTATTACGATCTTAGGGAACGCTATGCCTTTTTAATTCGAAAATACAATCCGAGTTTAATAGGTAAGATACCAGCAGATTTTCATGAGTACAGAAATGAGGTTTCCTTTAATTATGTGGCTTTAGAGGATTCTTATGTCTATTTAAATTTTATAGATGATTTTTTAAGAACAAAAACTTTAGAAGATTGCGCTAAAACCAAACCATACGATAAAAATTGCACTAATTTAAATAGTTTCGAGAATATAAGGTACCAGATAGAATTGGTGGATTCCTTAATTCAGAATAAGAATATAAAAAATACGTTTTTGGATAGATTGGCCTCCCAAGGAATTATTTATTCCCAAAAGGCAGAAAATGTAGATTTGATCTTGAACTTGTTGAAAAAGATGGATTATTCTGGAAATATGAAAAAAGGAATAGCCCAGATGGCCAAGATCCAATCAGATTTTCTACCTGGGAATTCACTTGGCGAGAAGATCTATATAAATACACGCAAGGATACAGTTAAACTTAAAAGTTTTACTCGAAAGCCCATGATCACTTACCGTTGGAAAAGTTCTTCTCCATCGCATTATAAATGGCAACAGAAAATTATCAAGGACCTACAATTTAAATATCCAGAAGTGGCTTTTATTGGTATTAACCTAGATATGGACGGTTCCGATAAATGGATCGAAGTTATTAAAAACAATTCCTTCGATCCTAAATTACAATTTCAGGCCATTAAAATTCGGGTAGATGAAAATTTACTAAAGTATTACCTGAACAAATTAATTTTTATGGATTCCAAAGGCACGATTGCCCGAGGAGATCTTCAAATAAACACGCCAGATCTGGAAAATAAGATCTTGGAGTTTATAAGTCAACAGTAACTCCGTTTACTTTACTTCAATAAAAATCATTAAAAAAGCCTGAACATTAAATTGTTCAGGCTTTTCTTAAATCATAATATGCTTAAACCTAATTCCCTTTGTTATAATCTTCAAGGAATTTAGCCAAACCAATATCTGTAAGTGGGTGTTTTAACAGCCCTTCGATAGACGACAATGGCCCCGTCATGACGTCTGCTCCTAATTTCGCGCAATCTATCACATGCATGGTATGTCTTACAGAAGCTGCCAAGATTTGAGTTTCAAATTCGTAATTATCGTAGATCAATCTAATTTCCGCAATTAGGTTTAAACCATCAGTAGAAATATCATCCAGCCTCCCTATAAATGGAGAAACATAGGTTGCTCCCGCTTTAGCAGCTAATAAGGCCTGCCCTGCAGAAAACACCAAGGTGCAATTGGTTTTAATTCCTTTATCGCTAAAATATTTAATGGCCTTTATACCATCTTTAATCATAGGAACTTTCACTATAATTTGCTCGTGCAACTCGGCTAACTCCTCACCTTCCTTGATGATCCCATCATAATCTGTTGCAATAACCTCTGCGCTCACATCGCCATCTACAATATCACATATCTTTCTATAGTGTTTAAATATATTGTCCTTTCCGGTGATCCCTTCCTTGGCCATGAGCGACGGGTTTGTGGTAACCCCATCTAAAACCCCTAGATCTTGGGCTTCTCTAATCTGGTCAAGGTTTGCAGTATCAATAAAAAATTTCATAGTGTTGTGTTTAAATAAATTATGGTTATGTTTACTCGTTGCAAAATTACAATTTATAATGCTTTAGCAAGATTTTCTCATATAATTTGTCCGGAAGAATCCGCTTTAGGGCAATGGAGAATTTTTGTAAAGGTTCCCCAACTTTATAATGTCCCCTTGGCTTTGGGGTATTAATGATTTTATAGATCATCTTGGCCATAAGCTCTGGATCTTTACCTTCATCCACATGCTTGTTCATTATATCAAGCGTATTCTTATAGGCTTTTTTATATGGCGAAGCCTCTAAAACCGGAGCGTGGTACCTTCCAGCAGCAATATTCGTAGCAAAATCCCCTGGAGCCACATTGGTCATTTGAACATTAAAACCCTTTAATTCCATCCTAAAAGCTTCGGTGGTCAACTCTAAGGCTCCTTTGGTAGCTGAATATATTCCGCGATAAGGCAATCCCATATATCCGGCAATAGAGGTGATATTAATCACAAGTCCTCCACCCTGCTCTCTCATATGAGGCAGTACGGCCTTGGTAACGTTCAGCGGGCCAAAATAATTGGTATCAAATGCCTTTTTGATCTCTTCTTCCGGGGTTTCTTCAATAGGACCGGTTATCCCGATCCCCGCATTATTGATCAGCACATCTATTTTACCTTCTTTAGCGATCAATTCTGAAATAGCCGAAATGATAGTTTCATTCTTGGTAACATCGAGTGTTATAAGGGGAAAAGAAGTCGTGTGATCGGGGTTTGGGTTTCTGCTGGTTCCGTAAACCTTAAAATTTTTGGACATCAAGAATTCTCCTATGGATTTTCCAATTCCGGAAGAGCCTCCTGTAATAAGTACAACGTGTGGGGAAGTATCTGTTTTCATGATCACAAAGATGCGATAAAATTTAAATATCAGACACAAAAAATGGCAAGCGACCCACATCACACCGCTACGACCACTTACCCTTGCTGCGTTCCCGCCCTGGGGGATTCAGCAGGAGCTGGTTGTGTGGGACTTGCCGCTGCAAATATACAATGTTTACTACATTTTGCAAGGATTTTTTAACTTGAATTAATTAAATTAGCCCAAAGCAAACAACAATATTTTCATGAAGAAAGCTAAGCTCCTGTTACTGTTTATTTTAAATCTTTTATTTATTTCCTGCGGAAGTAATCCTGATAAAAATAAAAGTGACTTTTCACTCAGTTTTGTGAGTTCCAAAGCCGAATTTAAGTTGGGCGAGACCGTAAAAATCAGTGTTCAGAACCCTAAAAACAAAAAAATAGATTCTACTTCCTTTTATTTTGAAAGGGAATTATTGGGAACAACAACTTCTACTTCAGAATTAGAGATCCCTTTAAATTTCGAAAAACTGGGAAATCAGAAAATCAACGCCATTGTTTTTTCTGAAGGAGCAGCAGATAGCCTTCAAATAGATCTTAAGATCTTTAATAGCAAAGCTCCAGAAATTTACACTTATAAAATTATAAACACCTATCCGCACGATATCGCAGCCTATACCCAAGGATTGGAATTTTTTAAAGACACTTTATACGAAAGTACCGGGCAATATGGTACCTCCTCCTTAAGAAAAACGAATTTTGAAACTGGCGAGGTTTTCGAAAAAGTAGAGTTATCCGATCAATATTTCGGAGAAGGACTTTCTATTCTTAATGGGAATATTTATCAGCTTACCTGGAAAGAAGGAGAAGGATTCATTTATAATCTTAAAGACCTTAAAAAGACAGGTTCTTTCAATTTTAATGAAAGTAAAGAAGGCTGGGGTTTGTGCAACGATGGCAAACAATTTTACAAGAGTGATGGCACCGAAAAAATCTGGATCCTAAATGGCGAAACTTTAGCTGAAGAAACCTTTATACAACCCACCACAAATAGATCTATTTCTACACAATTGAATGAATTGGAATGGGTAGAAGGGAAAATTTATGCAAATACCTATCAAAAAGACGGTGTTGCCATTATTAATCCAAAAAATGGGGCTATAGAAGGGATCATTAATTTTAAGGGATTGCGGGATAAAGTAACGCAGCATCCTAAACTTGATGTTTTAAATGGAATCGCATACAACCCAAATACCCAGAAATTGTATGTGACCGGAAAAAACTGGGATAAATTATTTGAAGTTGAAATAGTTGAAAAATGAGTGGCACTCCCGAAATTTACGAAAAAACCATTACCGTAAAACCGTCAGATCTAGATGAGCTGAAGCATGTGAACAATGTTCAATATGTGCAATGGATCCAGGATATCGCAAAAGAGCATTGGGAAAACCGGGCTTCAGAAGAAATATTGAGCACCTATTTCTGGGTTGTGATTCGTCACGAGATAGATTATAAACAACAAGCATTCTTGCATGATGAACTATTAATCCAAACATTCGTTGGCGAACACACCCATGTCACTTCTCAAAGATTGGTGAACATAAAAAACAGGAAAACCGGGAAAGTACTTGTTCAAGCAAAGTCCACATGGTGCTTAATGGATTATAAAACAAAAAAACCCGTAAAGATCTCTGCAGAGATGTTTCGGGTTTTTTATAGTTAATTACTTCTCGACTTCGCTCGAAGTGACAATCTATCTTCTTATAAACTTTTAGCAACCTTATCTACCGCCGCTATTGTTTTATCTAGATCTTCGTAAGACAAGGCTTCGGTTATAAACCAAGTTTCAAATGCACTCGGTGCAATATAAATTCCCTCAGCTAAAAGTCCGTGAAAGAATTCCTTAAAAGTGTGATTATTGGCATGTGCTGCCGATGCAAAATCCTTTACAGGGGTATCCGAAAAATGAATTGAAATCATTGATCCTATCCTATTTATAGTATGCGGAATATTGTTGGATTTCAAAACATTATTGAAGCCTTCATGCAAATATGCTGTTTTCTCATCGATGCTTTTAAAGATCTCTCTCTTGCTATCCAGTTCTTCAAGCATCGCCAGACCAGCTGCCATCGCCAACGGATTCCCACTTAAAGTTCCCGCTTGGTAGACAGGTCCAATTGGTGCTAAATGATCCATAATCTCTGCCCTGGCTGCAAAAGCACCAACTGGTAAACCACCACCAATAACTTTTCCAAAAGTCACAATATCTGCACGTACACCCAGTCTTTCCTGAACCCCACCTGGCGCCAATCTAAACCCCGTCATCACCTCATCAAAAATAAGGAGGATATCATTCTCATCACAGAGTCGGCGCAAGCCTTCCAAAAACCCATTTCTTGGTGGGATGCAGCCCATATTTCCAGCGACAGGCTCTAATATTATACATGCAATTTCATCTTTATTGGCATCAACAAGTTTTCTAACATCATCCAAATCATTATAAGTTGCGAGAAGTGTATCTTTTGCAGTGCCTTCGGTTACACCTGGGCTATTTGGGGTTCCAAAAGTCACGGCTCCACTCCCCGCTTGAATCAAAAATGAATCACTATGGCCATGGTAACAACCGGCAAATTTTATGATCTTTTCGTTTCCCGTAAAACCACGCGCTAACCGCACTGCGCTCATACAAGCTTCTGTTCCGGAATTCACAAAGCGTATCTTATCGATATTGGGAACCATTTTTACTGCCAATTCTGCAATCTTGGTTTCAATCTCGGTGGGAGTTCCAAAGGAAGTTCCTTTTTTCGCCTTTTCAACAACCGCATCTACCACAGGTTTAAAAGCATGTCCAAGGATCATTGGTCCCCAAGAGTTGATGTAATCTATAAACTTGTTCCCATCTTCATCGTATAAATACGCCCCTTCCGCTTTTTCAATAAAAACTGGAGTTCCCCCCACTGCATTAAATGCGCGAACTGGAGAATTTACTCCTCCAGGTATTACTTTTTGTGCAGCCTCAAACAACGCACTACTTCTTTTATAATTCATTTTTTTTTTAATTTGACGTAGATTCCACAATAAGTTCTTGCCCAATAGCAATATTGGTATTAGGCAAATTATTGATTTTTTGCAGTGTTTCTACACTTGTATTATTTCGTTTTGCTATAGAATATAAGGTATCCCCTTTTTGAACTATATAGCTGTTTGATCCATTTGTTTGCGCAACTACCTTTTTTCTGTCGCTTTTATATGTTTTCCCTAAAACTTCGCTATCAAACCTATCCAAATTGTAACGCTCTACTAAGTCTATAAGTTTTCTAGGGTACATTCTGTCTGTGGCATAACCCGCAGCTCGAAGGCCTTTTGCCCAAGCTTCGTAATCATCGGGATCCAATTTAAAAAGATCTGCATAACGCCGACGCTGACTTAAGAATAAGGAGTGATCCCTGTAAGAATATTTAGGATCGTTATATTTTCTAAAACATTCCTTAGATCTATCATCATCATGGTACACTTTATCACCTTCCCAGTCATGACATTTTATTCCAAAATGGTTATTAGCCCTTCTTGTGAGCTCGCCTTTTCCCGCTCCAGATTCCAGAATTCCCTGTGCCAGTGTAATGCTAGCCGGGATTTTATAAAGTCTCATTTCCTCTTGCGCTATCACTGCGAATTTAGCAACATAATTTTCTACAACATTGGCATAAGATCCTCTGGGAGCACTCTCTGTTCTAGTAGCGCTCTGATTGTCCCTTTTTGAAGCCACCTTCTTTTTACTTCCACAAGAAGCCAGAAACAGCAAAAGAAAGAGCCCTATAAAAAGTTTATGAAGTTTTATCTTATACATCTATGAGCAGAAGGTTTTTTTTAGTCAATAATTCGTTCATTCCGGCGATACCTTGAAGTCCGCCCGTATGAATGGCTAAAATACGGGAATTTTGAGGGAATTTGGAATTTTCTATCATGTCAATAATCCCATATAGCATCTTACCTGTATAAACGGGATCGAGCGCGATCTCGTATTTTTTCCTGAACAGATTTATAAAATAAATCAATTCTGAATTTACTTTTGCATAGCCTCCAAAATGATAGTCGGTTATTAATCTCCAATTATTCTTTGTTGTATATTTTTTTATTTCAGTAGAAAGCCAATCCCCTTTAAGGGCAGGAAATCCTAATATATATTGATCAGGCTTAGAGGCATTTATAATGCCCGCAATCGTGCCACCAGTACCAACGGAACTACAGATGTAATTGAAATCTTTGTCTTCTTCTGTCAGTATTTCTTCGCAACCTTTTATTGCCAAGGGGTTTGTACCTCCTTCCGGAAGAAAGTAGAAATCCCCAAATTGATTCTTCAAATTCTTTATAAAATCTGGCTCCTCTTTTCTTTTATAACGATCCCTGGAAATAAAATGGAATTGCATGCCATGAGCTGCGGCATATTTTAAAGTTTCATTGGTAGCCAATGTTTTCTCTAAATCATTCCCCAGCTCATCTCCTCGTATGATTCCAATTGTTTTTAAGCCATATTTCTTACCTGCGGCGGCGGTTGCTGCAATATGATTGGAGTAAGCTCCACCAAAAGTTAAAAGTGTTGTTGAATTAATTTCCAGAGCTTTGGAAATATTATATTTCAATTTTCTGAATTTATTCCCTGATACAAAAAGATCTATAAGATCTTCCCTTTTTAAATATAAAGAAATGTTGGAAGGTTCAAAATGAGCAACCATTTGGTTTGCTGAAGAAGTAAAATTAAAATCGGCTTCCTGCATCATGCTGTAAAGATTCAAAAAAAGCTTTCAGAAAGCATAAAAAACAGCTACCAATTTTTGAAGAGATTATAGGTATTTCAAAAAACTCCAGAATCCTCTAGATCTTATATAATTCATGTTCAACTCATTTATATAAGCTTCCTTTTCAAAAGATATATTTCGGTAGGCCAAAAACCTATTTTTATACTGTAGCAATCTAATCACAAATTCAATCCCGTACCATAAATAGAAAAATACAAGTATCATCTCTGCTTGCTGCTTTAGATGAATCTTTTCATGATTCAGAAAAACTGGATTATTTTTAAAACTCTTATTTTTCAATATAACAAATGGCCATAGGCTAACCCCATTAAAACCTTTAGCAAGTAGAAATTTGTTTACCAGAACAATCATTGGCGAAAGTTAAGAATTTGTATTTTTGTGATATGAATAATTTTTCAAAAAAGATCCCTTTAGAA
Source organism: Gillisia sp. Hel_I_86 (assembly GCF_007827275.1). Lineage (NCBI taxonomy): Bacteria > Pseudomonadati > Bacteroidota > Flavobacteriia > Flavobacteriales > Flavobacteriaceae > Gillisia > Gillisia sp. Hel_I_86. Next base: position 4,013,797 of record NZ_VISE01000001.1, read on the forward strand.
AAAGGTGATTTTTACCTAACTCCAGAAGGATATAAATGTTTTACAGAGCAATATCATCTAAAAAGGGGATATTGCTGCGAGAGTAATTGCAGGCATTGTCCTTATGGATATAATATGAAAACGAATTCTTTGTAATTTTTGTAAAAAATAATTTTGTTTGTCCGCAAAGGCCCTATATTGAAAAAGAACGTCATTCTGAACTTGTTTTAGAATCTCATTACCATGTAAATCAATGTAAAATTGAGACCCTGAAATAAATTCAGGGTGACGAAAGAACAATTAAGATGAATAGCGGATAAATATAAAGAATTCAATATTAAATCAATATAAAATAGCCCATTCATGAATTTTAAAGATCTTATCCTACAGGGAATTCCTTCAACATTACCAGAGAAGAGAACCTATGATCCCTCTGTAAATCATGCCCCGAAAAGAAAAGAAATTTTAAATGCTGAAGAAAAAAATCTTGCCCTAAGGAATGCCTTAAGATATTTTGATCCTGAACATCATACTACTTTAATAGCTGAATTTAAAGAAGAATTGGAAACCTACGGAAGGATCTATATGTTTAGATTTAAACCGACTTATGATATTTATGCTAGGCCGGTAGAGGAATACCCAGGATCCTGTTTGCAGGCGAGAGCAATCATGTTGATGATTCAGAATAACCTGGATCCCAAAGTTGCCCAACATCCTGAAGAGCTAATTACTTATGGTGGAAACGGAGCTGTATTTCAGAACTGGGCGCAATACCTATTAGTGATGAAGTATCTGGCACAAATGGAAGATGACCAGACCTTGGTGATTTACTCTGGGCATCCTATGGGGCTATTCCCATCAAATACAAATGCTCCGCGAGTGGTAGTAACCAACGGAATGATGATCCCGAATTATTCGCAGCCAGACCACTGGGAAAAATTCAATGCGTTGGGCGTAACCCAATATGGTCAAATGACTGCCGGAAGCTTCATGTATATTGGACCACAGGGAATTGTTCATGGCACTACGATCACCGTTTTAAATGCGGGGCGAAAAATAGCAAAAAACAAGGAGGATCTGGCAGGGAAGGTTTTTATAACCTCTGGTTTGGGAGGAATGAGTGGTGCGCAACCAAAAGCGGGAAATATCGCTGGCTGTATCACCGTTTGTGCCGAAATAAACCCAAAAGCGGTTCATACAAGGCATTCCCAAGGTTGGGTAGATGAAGTTTGCACAGATCTTAACGAATTAACCAATAGAGTAAATCTAGCCAAGCAAAACAAGGAAGTGGTTTCCATCGCTTATCAAGGGAATATTGTAGATGTATGGGAACATTTTGATGAAGAAGACCTGTTTGTAGACCTGGGAAGCGATCAAACATCTTTACATAATCCTTGGGCTGGGGGTTATTATCCTGCAGGGATGAGTCTTGAAGAATCGAATGACATGATGGCCAACGATCCTGAGGAATTTAAAATTAAAGTCCAGGAAAGTTTATGCAGGCAAACGACAGCAATTAACAAACACACCAAAAAAGGAACTTATTTCTTCGATTATGGCAATGCCTTTTTATTAGAGGCCTCTAGAGCAGGTGCCAATATCTATAAAAATAATAAGGGTGAGTTTGTAAATTCTAAAACATTTAAAGAGACAGATCTGGAAAATGCGGCTTTTGCTTATCCTTCTTATGTACAAGATATTATGGGGCCTATGTGTTTTGATTATGGATTTGGACCTTTTAGATGGGTTTGTGCCTCTGGCTTACAGGAAGATCTAGACAAGACAGACCAAATAGCTACAGATGTTTTAGAAAAATTAAAACTGGAAGCTCCAGAAGAGATCCAATCGCAACTATCTGATAATATAAAATGGATCAAAAATGCGAAAGCCAATAATTTGGTGGTTGGCTCTAAAGCTAGAATACTCTATGCTGATGCAGTTGGGAGAACAGAAATTGCTAAAGCTTTCAATAAAGCTATTGCCGAAAATAAAATAGGCACTGTTGTTTTAGGGAGAGATCATCATGATGTTTCGGGAACAGATTCCCCTTTTAGAGAGACCTCAAATATTTATGATGGCTCAAGATTCACAGCAGATATGGCTATCCAAAATGTGATAGGAGATAGCTTTAGGGGAGCTACCTGGGTGAGCATCCACAACGGTGGAGGAGTTGGCTGGGGAGAGGTGATAAATGGAGGTTTCGGTATGGTTCTTGATGGTACTGTAGAAGCGGAAAACCGCTTAAAATCTATGCTTTTTTGGGATGTAAATAATGGATTGGCTAGACGTTCTTGGGCACGAAATAAGGAAGCAATTTTTTCTGTAAAACGTGCGATGGAGCAAGAACCAAAACTTAAGGTCACACTCCCAAATCTTGTAGACGATGCGCTGTTTTCAGAATAGAGACACAAACCATTTAAAACTTGATTTATGAAATTCTTTAAAATTACAGCCGTGCTATTGTTGTTAGCTGTTGGTATGACTTCATGCAGTACAGTTAAGGTAGCATCAGATTATGATCAGAAAGTGGATTTTAATCAGTACAAAAGTTTCGCGTTTTTTAAGCCCGGAATAGACAAAGCGGATATTTCAGACTTAGATAAAAAAAGGATTTTACGTGCCATAGAGGAGGAAATGATATCGAAAGGCTTCACGAAATCCGAAGAACCAGATTTATTAGTTAGTATTTTCACTAAGACTAAAGAAAATATCAATATCTATCAGAATAATAGCTACGGATATGGCTATGGTTGGGGATGGTATCCTTGGTACTGGGGAGCAGGATACAATACTGTTAACACTACCAGTGAAGGAACGCTATATATAGATCTTATAGATTCTGAAGGTAAAGAATTGGTATGGCAAGGAATGGGTACCGCAGCGCTTGCAAAAGAAGTAAATAAAAAACAGGAAAGGATTAGCGAGATTGTAGAGAAAATCTTTGAAAAATATCCTCCCGGACAAATGAAATAGTTAATTAAAAGCCTCCAAATTGGAGGCTTTTTTATTGTTCAGCATTTTTGGGAAATAAGCAAACGCTATATAATTACTTTCCTGTTTCGTATATTTATACTCATATTTAATGAGGCACCCACTATGTTAGAAAAAATTGAATCCAATGAAATTTTAGAGAAGCTTCCTGCCCATCTAAAGCAATTTATTAAACCTCAGGACTATAGCGAATATAGTGCTATAAATCAGGCGGTTTGGAGATATGTAATGCGTAAAAATGTAGAATATCTAAGTAAAGTGGCCCACAAATCCTATCTGGAAGGTTTAAAGCAAACTGGAATATCCATAGATCATATCCCCAATATGTATGGGATGAACAGGATCCTTCAAGAGATTGGTTGGGCAGCAGTTGCCGTAGATGGATTTATTCCACCCGCTGCATTCATGGAATTCCAAGCTTATAATGTATTGGTAATTGCTAGCGATATTCGACAAATAGATCATATAGAATACACTCCGGCACCCGATATTATACATGAAGGAGCGGGGCATGCGCCTATTATTGCAAACCCGGAGTATGCCGAATACCTGCGAAGATTTGGTGAGATAGGTTGTAAAGCGATTTCCAGTGCAAAAGATTATGAAATGTATGAAGCCATTAGGCATTTGTCCATAATTAAGGAAGCGGAAGAGACTCCAGAAGATGAAATAAAAGCGGCAGAAGAAAAAGTAGCATATTTACAAAACAATATGGGAGCTCCAAGTGAAATGGCCCAAATTAGAAATCTTCACTGGTGGACTGTAGAATACGGGCTTATTGGAACCGTTGAAAATCCTAAGATTTATGGAGCAGGATTATTATCTTCTATAGGTGAAAGTGCTTGGTGCATGACCGACAAGGTGAAGAAAAAACCATATTCCATTGAGGCCGCTCAGCAAGAGTTTGATATTACCAAACCACAGCCTCAATTATATGTAACTCCAGATTTTGCTCATTTAAGCAGCGTTTTAGAAGAATTTGCCAATTCCATGGCGTTAAGACGTGGAGGTTTGGAGGGGATAAATAAGCTTATTAACTCTAAAATTTTAGGAACAATCGAATTAAGCACTGGTTTGCAGATTTCGGGAGATTTCACTAAAGTGATAGAATCAGGCAATAAACCGGTTTATTTTCAAATTACAGGAAAAACAGCTTTATCCTATAGAGGGAAAGAACTCGTAGGCCATAGTGTACAGAATCATCCTGCTGGTTTTGGGTCTCCTATTGGGCAATTAACAGGAATCAACCTTGCTATAGAAGATATGAGTCCGCGTGATCTTAGAGCTTACGATATTTATGAAGAAGAGAAGATTTCATTCGAATTTGAAGGAAATATAAAAGTTAGTGGAACCATTGTTACAGGAACTCGAAATTTACAAGGCAAAATTATCCTTATTAGGCTAAAAGATTGTACGGTTCTACATGGCGAGGAAATATTGTTTCAACCAGACTGGGGACATTACGATATGGCGATAGGAAAAAATATAATTTCAGCATTTGCAGGCCCTGCAGACCCTTTATCCTTCGATCTTATAACCCACACCCCCTCTAGCACAACCATTAAGAGCAAAAAGAATGAGGAGAAGTTAGAACTGGAAACCCTTTATGAATCTGTAAGAAATATCAGAGAAGGGAACAATGCAAAATTTTCAGTTCAGGCAATATTCGATCTGGTTAAAAAATACCATTCCAATGATTGGCTACTTTCCGTAGAAATTTACGAACTAATATTTCATCAAGATCCAAAACTTGCAAAAGAGGTCAAAGAACATCTTGATAAATTAAAAATCCGTAGGCCAGATGTCGCCCATTTAATTGATGGCGGATTGGGATTGATTGAGAATGATCTAGTACTGGATTAAAACCAGATTGTTTAGCAAGAGCTACAGTCAGGTCTTTGTTCTTATTTGAACGCAGCGGCCTTTTATCTTTTATGGGCCCAATGATTATGAATTATAATTGCAAGGATTCCATCGCATCAGAACTTTCAATTTGGTTACCATTGTATTCCAATGTCCATCCCATGGTGTTGGTTAAAATATAAATCTTTTGAAGCTCACTTATCAATCTGTTTTTTGCATTGGACTTAAGGGTCGACTTTTCTATTTTCTCTTTTAAAGACTTTTGTATTTTCTTCTGGATATTGTTATAATCCTCTGCTTCAAACTGATTGAGGTAATCTTGGGTAACATCGTAATATTGAATATTTGGATTGATGGAAATTTCTCCTTCTGGAATATAGGTTATAGTAACCGTTTTTGTTTTTGGATCTACTTCTGTTTGCAATTTGCTTAGATCATAGGCAATACTTACATCTGCATTCACAATGATCAATGCTTTTTTTCGAGCAGAAAGCACATCCAAATAGAACTTTTTAGAGTCTTTATAGGAAAATACTTGAGCAAAATTTCCTTCGGTGACCACCAATTTGCCTACGTTCTTGATTTGTTTTTCAATTAGACCTGTACTTTCAATTAGCTGGTCCCTATCTTTTTGTTTATCATCGAAATATTGATACGCAATAAACCCAATAATTACCAAAACCACCAACAATAAAACTTTTCTCATGTCCAAAACTTTGGACGCAAGATACAAATATGTTTAGTTGCTATTAAATTAAAAAAAGGGGATAGAAAGACATAAAAAAACCAATGGACGGCCCCACCCGTCCATTAGCTAATAATTCTAAAATCTACCCCAACAAATTTTAGAAACTAAGTCTCAAATTCAAAGCAAATCCCACAAAATGAAAGATGCTTTTACCTTCAAAACTTAAATAAAAGTACGAAAAAAAAATATTGAAACAATACTTTGAATAAAAATTTTTAAGATAAATTTATGTAAATCAAGCATTTAACGCTTAACTTATTACTAAGTTGTTAACATTTTAATATTTATTTATTGAAATTTTGAATCTAGGGAGCTCGTATTATGGAGAATAAAATTATAAAGAAGATCTTTTGAAATTATTTAGAGGAATTTTCTTACTGATGTTTTTGATTTTTTTATCCAGGTCTTTTAAAAAAATCTGATGTTTTTCTGAATTTTTATTGAAAGGCTTATGAGCTAAAGCCTTATGTATTTTCTCTATAGAATTAAACAATCCTGAAGCACTTTTAGCTATCCAAGCATCTGTAAACAGCGACCAGATATAGGCTATTGCTTGGGAATTGGGGTGGATCATATCTTCTGCATAAAACCTGTAATCCCTTAATTCGTCGAACATGATTTCATAAGCCGGAAAGTAGAAATACGTGCCTGAATCCTTGATTTTTTCCGATTCTAAAAATTGATGAATCCCAGTAATTAGATTTGCCTTGCTTCGTTGATTTTCGATAAACCCATCTTTAAGATGACGTACCGGGGAAACGGTAAAAAGCACCTTGAGCCCCGAATTAATTGTTAATAAGTCTTGACATACACTGTTAATATAATTAACAATTTCTTTAATAGATAATAGTTCTTTTTTAAAATTTTTCTGATCCATTTTATGGCAATTAGCCACAGGAAGGTTCGATTTCACATCTTTATAATACCAAGAAGTTCCAAAAGTGAATATAACATGGGTAGTATTTTCTATAAAATAACGTGTCTCTTTTAGACCTTCGTTCAATTTAAACAGCAACGCATCTTTAGTAGATGAATTTAAACAGGAATGTGCATCAAAACAATGCCACTGTTCATTATGAAAAAACACATCTTTCTCTTCATATTTATAGTTGCTAGCAACTTTTTTAGTAAAGTTATAAATAGCTCCAGGATGGTACAAGATCCCAAAAGGGTTTCGAAGATTCTGAAATTGATAATAATCCAGTTTCTTCCCTATATTTTCAACAAAACAAGAACCTACTAATAAGATCTTGGAAGTATGATCTATTTTAGGTCCTTGTTCTATAATTGGTACAGATGTCCTGAATTTCATTTTTCTTGGTTCTTCTGCTCCTATTTTGTAAAAGCTGTTTATTCTATAAAGCTCTTTGCATTTTCCAAAGCTTCTGCAATTCCGTGTGGGTTCTTGCCACCAGCTGTTGCAAAGAATGGCTGTCCGCCACCCCCGCCTTGGATATACTTTCCTAGTTCCCTAACAACTTTACCGGCATCTAGATTCTTTTGTTTTACCAATTCCTTAGAAATATAGCATGACAGTAAAGCCTTTCCGCCATTTTCTGCGGCCAATAATAAAAATAAATTATCATTATTTTCACCAAGCTGAAACGCAAGGTCTTTTATTCCGCCAGCATCCAGATCTACTTTTTTGGCCAGAAAAGAAACCCCATCAATTTCGGTTAATTCTTTTTGCAATTCCCCTTTCAAGTCTTTTGCCTTTTCTCTTAATAAAGCGTCCAATTGTTTCTTTAAATTAGCATTCTCTTCCTGAATATTTTGAATAGCCTTCAGCGGATTTTTAGTGTTCTTTAGTTCTGCTGAAATTTCATTCAAAATTGTGGTTTGCTCAGTAAAGTAAGATTTTACGGCATCTCCCGTAATTGCTTCGATCCTTCTTATTCCTGCCGCAACAGCACCTTCTGAAACGATTTTGAAATACCAGATCTCTGCCGTGTTTTTAACATGGGTTCCCCCACAAAGCTCTATAGAATTTTCGAATTTTATGGCTCTTACAGAATCCCCATATTTCTCTCCGAATAAGGCTATCGCTCCTTGCTCTAAAGCCTCATCGTAAGTTAAATCACGTTGCTCATTCAGCGCAATTTGCTCTTGGATCCTTGAATTCACAAAATGTTCTACTTTTTTTAATTCCTCTTGAGTGAGTTTGCTGAAGTGGGAAAAATCGAATCTTAAATAATCCTGATTCACCATAGAACCTTTTTGCTCTACATGAGTTCCTAAAACATGTCTTAAAGCTTGATGTAGCAAATGGGTTGCGGTATGATTGGCTTCAGTCCTTCTTCTTTTCGTAACATCTACCTTCGCCATAAGTAAACCTGTTAAGTCTTTAGGCAAGGTTTTGGTAAAATGAACAATTAAGTTATTTTCTTTTTTAGTATCAATAACCTCAATCTTTTCAGCGTTCAAACTTAAAAGAAAACCCTTATCGCCTACTTGGCCACCGCCTTCAGGATAAAATGGGGTTTTATTCAATACAATCTGATATAGTTGACCGTCTTTCTTGCTATCCACCTTTCTATGTCTGGTAATTTCCACAGGCGACTCCACAACATCATATCCCACAAAAGGAACTTCCTCTTCTTTTCCACGAACGGTCCAATCCCCGGCAGTAACTACAGATGCTGCTCTGGACCTATCTTTTTGTTGCTTCAATTCCGCATTGAATTCAGGTTCATCTAAACTAAATCCTCGTTCTCTTAATATAAGTGCGGTAAGATCTATTGGAAAACCAAAGGTATCAAAAAGCTCGAATGCTTTTTTTCCAGAAACCACTTTGCCTTCGGTTTCATCTATAATCTTTTCAAGTAAAATTAAACCTTGATCCAATGTCCTCAAGAATGATTGCTCCTCTTCTCTAATCACATTTTCAATTAAAGATTTCTGTGCCAATAACTCCGGGAAAGCTTCCCCCATCTGCTCGCTTAAAGTAGCGACCAATTTATGGATAAATGGCTCTTTGGTGTTCAAGAAGGTAAATCCGTACCTAATAGCTCTTCTTAAAATACGTCTTATCACATATCCCGCACCGGTATTGCTGGGCAATTGACCATCTGCTATGGAAAATGCAACTGCACGCAGGTGATCTGCAATTACTCGAATTGCGATATCTGTTTTTTCTGAATTTCCGTATTTGGAATTGGTGACCTTTTCAATAGTTGCTATTAAAGGTGTAAAAACATCGGTGTCGTAATTAGATTTTTTATTTTGAAGCACCATGCACAAACGTTCGAATCCCATTCCTGTATCCACATGTTGGGCTGGCAATTTCTCTAAAGACCCATCTGCTTTTCGGTTAAACTCCATAAAAACAAGATTCCAGATTTCCACAACCTGGGGATGATCGGCATTGACAAGGTCTCTTCCGGCAACTTTAGCCTTTTCTTCTTCGCTTCTTAGATCCACATGGATTTCGGAACTTGGGCCACATGGGCCTTGATCTCCCATTTCCCAGAAATTGTCTTTTTTGTTTCCGAGGATAATTCTGTCTTTGGGCACTATATTTTTCCAAAGGTTGTATGCTTCTTCATCCAGTCCCAGATTATCACCATCTGAAGATCCTTCAAAAACAGACACATATAATATATCTTTTTTTATTTTGAACACCTCTGTTAAAAGTTCCCATGCCCAATGAATCGCTTCCTTTTTAAAATAATCCCCAAAACTCCAATTTCCCAGCATCTCGAACATGGTGTGATGATAAGTGTCCATTCCCACCTCCTCCAAATCATTGTGTTTTCCACTAACCCGAAGACATTTTTGAGTATCTGTGATTCTATTATGTTTTGGCACGGTATTTCCTAGAAAATATTCCTTAAATTGGTTCATTCCTGCGTTGGTGAACATCAAGGTTGGATCGTCCTGAATGACCATTGGAGCAGAAGCAACAATTTCATGGGATTTAGATTGAAAAAATTCGAGGTATGTAGAACGTATCTCTTGAGAAGTCATATACTGAAAAAAGTCAAATAATTAATTAATTGGAGGGTGAGAAAACAATTTTTATATTTGTTCGTTACTCATTACCCATTGCATGATTTTTGCATGATTATATACTCGCAAAAATAGCATAAATTTAATATATGTCGAAGGTTAAATATTATTACGATAGTGACACACTTTCCTACAAAAAAATAGAGCATAAAAGTGGAAGGAAATTCGGTTTTGCCCTTATTGGAGTTGCGGGGTCTTTTCTTGCAGGTTTTATTTTATTGGTTATCTACATGAATATTCCACAAATTGAAACTCCCAAGGAAATGGCTCTTAAACGAGAACTGCAAAACATGCAATTGCAGTACAATATTGTAAATAAAAAAATGGATCAGATTGAGAACGTACTTGCCAATGTAGAGGACAGGGACAATAATATCTATAGATTGTATTTTGAGTCCAACCCCATCCCGGAAGAGCAACGCAAAGCAGGTTTTGGAGGGATTAACCGTTATAAAAATTTGGAAGGTTACGAAAATTCCAAGTTGATTACTGAAACCAATAAAAGGATGGATATCCTTACCAAACAAATTGTGGTACAGTCTAAATCTTTGGATGAAATTGCGGTTCTTGCTGAAGAAAAAGAAAAATTACTAGCAGCCATACCTGCCATCCAACCTGTTAAAAACGAAAATTTAAAACGTATTGCTTCCGGGTACGGATGGAGGAACGACCCATTTACCAAGGTGAAAAAATTCCATTATGGAATGGACTTTTCTGCACCAAGGGGCACCCCGGTCTATGCAACGGGGGATGGGGTTGTAGATCGGGCAGATAATAGATCTACAGGATATGGAAATCATATAAGAATAGACCATGGCTATGGATATACCAGCTTGTACGCTCACCTATATAAATACAATGTGCGCAAAGGCCAAAAAGTGCAACGAGGTGATGTTATTGGATTTGTAGGTAGTACCGGGCGATCCGAAGCACCGCATTTGCACTATGAGATCTTTATGAATGAAGACCGAATAAACCCTATTAACTTTTACTACGGAAATCTTTCTCCTGAAGAATTCGACCAAGTACTTATTAAAGCGCAACAAGAAAACCAATCCCTGGATTAATGCATATAGACTTACCGGAAAAAAGATATTATGCTATAGGCGAAGTTGCTGAAGCTTTTGGGGTTAACACGTCTCTTATAAGGTTTTGGGAAAAAGAGTTCGATGCCCTAAAACCAAAAAAAAATGCCAAAGGCAACCGGTTATTTACTCCTCAAGACATCAAAAACCTGGAACTTATTTATCATTTGGTAAAGGAGCGCGGTTTTACATTGGAAGGCGCAAAAATTCATTTAAAGGAAGAAAAGAAGAAAACTCTTAGTAACTTTGAAATTATTAGAAAACTACAGACTATAAAATCTGAACTAACAAAAATCAAAAACCAACTATAACATGAAAAAGTGGCTTATCCCGACAATTGTAATTATTGTCTTAGGTATTATTATTTACAGTACCACCGTAGGTTTTAACAACACAGCAATTGTAAAACAGGAAGATGCCAGGGAATCTTGGTCCAATGTGGAAAGTTCTTATCAACGAAGAAACGATCTTATTGGCAACTTGGTAAAGACAGTACAAGGTGCTGCAGATTTTGAAAGAGGAACACTTACAGATGTTATAGAAGCAAGATCTAAGGCCACGCAAGTTACTGTGGATCCAACAAATATTACCCCAGAGCAAATGGCTCAGTTCCAACAGGCACAAAGTGGGGTTTCTTCAGCATTATCAAGGCTTTTGGTAACAGTAGAGCGATACCCGGATCTTAAAGCGAACCAGAATTTCCTTCAGTTACAATCCCAATTAGAAGGAACAGAAAATAGGATTAATGTTGCCAGGGATCGCTATAACGCCTCTGTTACTGAATTCAACAAGTATATAAGACAATTCCCTAATACTATTTTTGCAGGTTGGTTTGGGTTTGACCAAATGGTGAGGTACGAAGCCGATGCAGGATCTGAAAATGCTCCAGATGTAGATTTCGATTTTAAATAGATCTTAAGATGAGTAAAATTGAAGATTTTTTGACCAAACAGGAGGAAGAGGAAATTGTGGAGGCGATTAGAACGGCCGAAAAAGCTACTTCAGGAGAAATACGGGTACACATAGAAAAAACCCATGGTGCCAAAGATATTTTTGAACGCGCCATGGAAGTTTTTCATCTCTTAAAAATGCATAATACCAAAGAAGAGAATGGAGTTCTTATTTATGTTGCTGTGGAAGATCGCGATTTTGTGATTTATGGCGATAAAGGTATTAACGAGGTAGTTCCAACAGATTTTTGGGAAAGCACGAAAGACGCTATTGTTGCACGATTTAAAGCTGGCAATTTCAAACAAGGCTTAATAGACGGGATCTTAAAAGCTGGAAAAGAATTGCAAACACATTTTCCTTGGAGCGAAGATGATATTAATGAACTTCCCAATACAATATCTAAAGGATAAATGCTGAATTCTAAATTTTCATTTCTAATAACTCTTTTGTTTTTGCTGTCATTTTCAATTGATGCTGTCGCACAATTGGAAGTGCCACCTAAACCAAAAAAAGAGACCAGCATTTATGATTTTGCAGATATGCTTACTCCTTCTGAAGAGCAACTACTGGAACAGAAACTAATTAATTATGCCGATACCACTTCAACACAAATTGTAATAGCCACTATAGAATCCTTAAATGGAGAATATATTGGGCTATATGCCCCAAAATGGGCACAGGAATGGGGAATTGGCCAAGCTAAGGAAGATAACGGATTACTGATCTTGCTTTCCAAAACAGATCGAAAAATCTGGATTACCACGGGTTATGGACTTGAAGAATATTTAACCGATTTTACCACAAAAGACATTATAGAAAACATTATTCTGCCTGAATTTAAGAACGGAAACTTTTATGGTGGCTTGGATCAAGGAACTACCGCAATATTTCAAGTATTGAATGGCACTTTTGAAGGTTCACCTGTACGAGATAATAAATCTTCAGGGATCCCAATCAATTTGATTGTGATAGGGATCTTCTTCATTATTTTCCTTATTTCCTTGGCAAAAAAGAACCGAAACAACAAAGGAGGCCCCGGAAGCAGAGGCGGAATGGGAAGCATTTTATTGGATGCCATTATTTTAAGCAGTCTTGGAAGAGGTGGTTTTGGTGGTGGAAGCTCTGGAGGAGGAAGTTTTGGCGGCGGCGGTGGATTTGGCGGCGGCTTTGGTGGTGGCGGCTTTGGTGGTGGCGGTGCCGGCGGCAGCTGGTAGTTTTGAGAAGTGAGTAGTGAGTAAAACTGTAAATTCTTCGACAAACTATCATTGATATATTTATAATTATTTGCGTAAAATAGACCCTGAAACAAGTTCAGGGTGACGAAGCTAGGTATTATAATTGCCGTCATGCTGAACTTGTTTCAGCATCTTAGTACATGAATTACTAGACTAAATAAATCTTTTCTTCACTGGACTCAAGGTGACAAAATTATAAATACAAAAAATCCCAAAAGAATAAATTCTCTTGGGATTTTTATGTTTAGACCCTCAATGAGGGAATTATTTCTTTCTGAAATAAACAGAAATAGGAACTCCTGTAAAGTCGTACTCTTCCCTTAGTTTATTTTCCAAATAACGCTTGTAGGGATCCCTCACATATTGCGGGAGATTACAGAAAAATGCAAACTGTGGCTGCGGGGTTGGCAATTGCATACAGAATTTGATCTTTACATATTTTCCTTTCCACGCCGGGGGAGGATAACTTTCTATAATTGGCAACATGCGCTCATTAAGCTCGCTTGTTTTAATTTTCTTGCTTCGGTTTTTAAATACTTCAACCGCAGTTTCTATCGCCTTAAAGATTCTTTGCTTAGTCAATACCGAAATAAATACAATTGGCACATCTGTAAATGGCTCTATTTCCTTTCTAATTCTGCGCTCATACTCTTTCATGGTATTGGTTTCTTTATCTTCAACCAAATCCCATTTATTAACCAAGATCACGATCCCTTTTCTGTTACGTTGTGCAAGCCAGAAAATATTTTGTACTTGCCCGTCAAAACCTCTGGTGGCGTCTAAAACAATAAGACATACATCACAGTTTTCTATAGCCCTCACAGATCTCATTACAGAATAAAATTCCAAATCTTCTTTAACTTTGGATTTTCTTCTAATTCCGGCTGTATCCACCAAATTAAATTCGAATCCGTATCTATTAAATTTTGTGTCTATTGAATCTCTGGTAGTTCCGGCAACATCGGTCACAATGTATCGCTCTTCCCCTATCAAGGCATTAATGAAAGAAGATTTCCCTGCATTTGGTCTTCCAACTACAGCAAAACGTGGTAATTCTGACTCCTCTTCATCTTCTACTTCTGGCAATACCTCGATTAACGCATCCAATAATTCTCCCGTACCGCTTCCACTTGTACTCGCAATTGGATAGAATTCTCCCAATCCTAAATTGTAGAATTCGACTGCATTTTCCAGTCGTTTGGAGTTATCTACTTTATTAACGGCTAACAACACAGGTTTATCTTGTTTTCTAAGCAAATTGGCAACATCCTCATCCATTCCCGTGATCCCAGATTCTACATCTACCATAAAAATTATTGCATCTGCCTCCTCTATAGCAAGTACTACCTGCTTATCGATTTCAGATTCGAAAACATCATCACTGCCCTTCACGTACCCACCAGTATCAATAAGGGAAAATACCTGTCCATTCCAGTCGGATTTCCCATAATGACGGTCCCGGGTTACCCCACTTAGCGAATCCACAATTGCCTCCCGGCGTTGAATCAATCGGTTAAAAAAAGTGGATTTACCTACGTTTGGTCTTCCCACAATGGCTACTATATTGCCCATATCGACTATAATCTTTAATTAGGCTGCAAAATTAGGGTTTTTTAGTTGAATAACACCGTAAAACGGCAATATCAAATATGTATGGTTTGCGGGTTTCGTATGAATATTGAATTTTAGGGATTGATAAATAGCTACCTATGTTAATTCTATTTTTTATCTACTATTGAAATATTGAATATTTAAAATCATTTATATTGTATATCCGTTTATTGTCCTATAGTTGTTTGGTCACCCTGAGACCCGTGATAAAAAATATCTAGCGTAGGAAATGACGTGTTTAAAAATTACCTCAAATTTAGCCTGTTAAAGGATCTCAGAGCAGCTATCTCCTAGGTGGGAAAGACAATAAAAAAGGATTGTCATTCTGAAGGAAACGCAGTGGACTGAAGAATCTCAATAAAACAGAATCAATTTAACTAGAGATCCCTTCTAGCGTCGGGATGACAAAGTATTCAAAATACGTCAATGGTAGACCCGTAAGAAAAAAAAAATTTAGCGCAGGAAATTGACGTGGTTTTTATATAAGCTGATGGGATGCTGAAACAAGTTCAGAATGACGTTATTTTATGACACTTTTCGGATATACATTTATTTTACCTTGGTTTCTGTATAACAAACTCGCTATAAATTTTATATGAAAATATCTACTGACCTTTATCAAATTTTATACAAGCAAAAAAAGGGGGAAGCAAGGCTCCCCGAAATATCAACTCGAACCAAATAAAGTTTGCAATAAGATTTCTTATTTATAAAATATATTCTGTGCTCACAAAATTAGAGGTTTTGGATTCCAGTAATTTTTTCAATATCTCATTGTTGTAGGCGTTATCCTTGGATGCCACAAAAGTGCGGATGGAGAAGGAGCGCAACGCATCATGCACGCTTAAAGTCCCTACGGCCGAATCCTTACGGCCGGTAAATGGAAAAACATCGGGACCTCGCTGGCAGGAACTGTTTAAATTTACACGGCACACCAAGTTGACCAAGGTATCGATAAGCGGGGCAAGTTCATTGATATCACTGCCAAATAAACTTATTTGTTGTCCGTAATTGGAATTTGAAATTTCATTTAATAATTCCTGAATATCATTAAAGGGTTTTAGAGGAATAACAGGTCCGAATTGCTCTTCTTTATATACCCTCATTTCGTGGGTTACTGGAAATAACACCGCAGGAAAGATAAAATTATCAGTGATCTCACCTCCTTTTTTATTCAAGATAGAAGCACCTTTTTCTTGGGCATCTTTTATAAGATCTTGTATATATTGTGGTTTGTCCGGCTCTGGCAAAGGGGTAAGTTTAGCACCCTCTTCCCATGGATTTCCTAATTTTAAAGTATCTACACGAGCAGCAAAACGCTTATTGAATTCTTCCTGGATATCCTCATGTATATAGATAATTTTTAAGGCAGTACAACGCTGTCCATTAAAGGACAATGTACCAGAAATACATTCATCTATAGTAAGGTCCAAATCTGCATCCGGCAGTATTATTGCAGGGTTTTTTGCTTCCAATCCCAACACAAGTCTCAACCTGTTTTTATGGGGATGCTGATCCTGCAATGCGATGGCCGATTTGCTGTTTCCTATTAAAGCCAATACATCTATTCTTCCCGATTTCATGATAGGAGCAGCCACTTCCCTACCCCTTCCATAAATAACATTTACGGCTCCTTTTGGAAAACTGTCCCTAAACGCCTCCAACAAGGGGGAAATGAGCAAGACCCCATGCTTTGCCGGTTTAAAAATAACGGTGTTCCCCATAATTAAAGCGGGAATTAATAAAGCAAAGGTTTCATTTAAAGGATAATTATAAGGTCCCAGACAAAGTACGACCCCCAAAGGTCCTCGCCGAATGTGTGCATTTACCCCATCGCGTTTGGAAAACTTGGCACTGTTCCTATCCAGTTGCTTATAATCCTCAATAGTATCATTTATATATTCTATAGTTCTATCAAATTCCTTCTCAGAATCGGGCAATGATTTTCCAATTTCCCACATCAACAGTTTTACCACTTCAGCACGTTTTGGTTTCATGAGGGAAACGAACTTTTCCATACATTCAATCCTATCTGCCACCTTCATTGTTGGCCAAATCCCCTGTCCTTTGCCATAGGCATCACAAGCGAAATCCAATACCTCCACAGCAGTAGCCTCATCCATGTGCGGAACGCTCCCCAATAAAGTAGGTTTATATTCTTCGGAAGATGAAATAGTGGAGTATACCTCATCTTTCTTGCCCTTCCATGATTTTAATTCCCCATTGGAAAGATAGGTTTGCTGGTGCAATAGTTCTTTTATTTGAAAATCAGTTGAGTAATCCATTTCTAATTGGTTTTTTAAACATTTAATTTATAAAGCGGAGTGATACGTCTACTATTAATATGCCCTGAATTAATGATTTTTAATCTCTACCCCCGGGCTAATAGGCTAATATAAAATCCTGAACTTTATAGTGTTTTCTATCCCCTTTAACTCCTTGATCACTTCACTATCGTATGCCTTATCGATATCTGTAATAACATATCCAATGGTTTCATTGGTTTTAAGATATTGCCCAACAATATTAATATCATGGGCCGCCAATATTTTATTGATCTTGGCGATGATTCCCGGCCTATTTAAGTGAATATGAATCAATCTATGTGCATTCTCTAAAATAGGTAATTGTAGATTGGGAAAATTCACTGAGTTCGTTGTTCCTCCTGTGTTTATATATTCTATTATTTTCCCTGGAACAAAATTCCCGATATTTACCTGAGCTTCCTCTGTGCTACCCCCAATATGTGGAGTTAAGATCACATTGGGCAAGTTTCTTAGAGAAGACTCGAAAGTATCTTTGTTTGTTTTTGGCTCTTCAGGGAAAACATCTACTCCTGCTCCCCTAACCTTTCCAGATTCTATATGTTGCTGAAGAGCTTCAATTTCCACTACATGACCCCTGCTTAAATTCAAAAAGATCACACCATCCTTCATTTGCTGAAACTGCTTTTCAGAAATAATATTTTTATTCTCTTTTCTTCCGTCTACGTGAAGACTAACAATATCGGATATTTTCAATAATTCCTCTAGGCTACTGCATTTAGTTGCATTTCCTAAAGCCAACTTTTCAACCAAATCGAAATAATATACATCGAATCCAATGGCTTCAGCAAGAATGGAAAGCTGAGATCCTATATTTCCATATCCTACAATCCCCAATTTTTTTCCGCGGATCTCAAAACTATTATTTGCAGATTTATCCCATTGCCCATCATGCATTTTAGAAATTTTATCTGGAAGGTTTCGCATTAAGAGAATAATTTCACCTATTGCTAACTCTACTACCGATCTCGTATTGCTATAAGGAGCGTTAAAAACAGCCACGCCTTTTACCAGACATTCGTCCAGGTCTATTTGATTGGTCCCAATACAAAAAGCCCCAACTGCTATCAATCGATTTGCATTGTCTAAGACTTTCTTGGTAAGCTGCGTTTTGGAACGAATTCCCAATACTGAAACATCTTTAATTTTTTCTGACAATTCCTCTTCGTCCATCGCTCCCCCATAAATGGAAACATTATAGCCTTCATTTTTTAATATTTTTAATGCATCCTGGTGAATATTTTCCAATAGCATCACCTTGATCCTGTTTTTAGGATAAGAAATAGCTTTATTCATTTTATGCACATATAAAAATTCATCCAGACTGGGTGTAATATGATCGGCTTTTTCCAAGACGCTATCTCTTTCCACATTTTCTGTAAAGGCATAGAACTTATTTGCTAGTCCTGCGGCTTTAATTTCATAATCTGTATATCCATCGCCAATTACATACACATCTCCTTGAAGATCCATGGATTTTAGCTGTTCCACCTTTCCGTTATTGGAAGAAAGTACATTTTCCTTATCGAAACCAATAATATTTTCGGCATCATCGAACACAAAATCGTTGGCAAAAACATGGGATGCTTTAAGCCCTAGCTCTTCGACAATTGGGATTATAAAATCCTTAAAACCATTGGAAATAATATAAATATTCTCCTTATTATCTGCTAGGAAAGCTTCATTCCTAACAAAAGATGTGGAAATTCTCGTTTTCAATGTTTCTATGAGAGGCTCCAAATGCTGTTTTTTTGCATTCAGTAATTCTATACGTTTGCTAAGCGATTCTCTAAATGAAAGTCCGCCATCCATTCCGCGATCTGTAAGTGATTTAAGTTCCTGTAATTTTTCAGCCTTTTTAGAATCGCCATTTAAGGAGATCTCGCCCAATATATCCAGGGCTTCAACCTGCGTGAAAGTACTATCAAAATCTATTACATAATTTTTTTTATTCTCCATAAATCGCAATTTCTAAAGTTTGTTTTAGACTGCCTAAAACTACTATTTTTCAAAGTAAATAAAGGTGTGTAACCCTAAAAAATATAATGAAAAGAATTGAAAATCAATTCTGGAACATCTAATTATGAAAACCATAAATTAAGGTTTGTATAAATGTGGAATTAATAATTAGAAGGATTAAAAATAGGTTTTCGATAATACCACTAATGAAATATTTCAAGCGATTTTTTGAGAAACAAAAACAGAAAGCTGTTATAGTTCGACGGCTAATAAAACACACTTGATGGATGAAAATTTTATAAAACAGCTCAATTCAAAAATTCTTCTTGTTTTTAGTAGACCAAGTTTCATAGTGCCACCCTGCCTTCTATAAATTAAATGGAGGTTTCTCTTGCCTACTTTGTTCTTTCTTTTTCTAAAGAATATATGTTTTTATAATTGCACTAATGTATTATTCTTTTTCTTTCCCAATCCAATCCCTAATCTGAAGAAATATAAGTGAGCACCCAATATAAATATCCAAGGCATCCTCTTTCTGCATTGAAACTCCAGTATGCTGATGTAAATGGTTTCCGTTATAAAAAATTAAAACTATTAATTGATTAAATTGCAGGAGATGTTTATTATCATAAATTATGAAAGCACTTATAGTAGATGACGAAACATTAGCTAGAAAACGAATATTGAACCTTCTCTCCACCGTAGAAAAAATTAGGGTTGTAGAGGAATGTTCCAATGGGAAGACCGCTATACAAAGGATCAATGAGCTTAAACCGGATCTTGTTTTTCTGGATATTAACATGAAAGACATGAATGGTTTTGAGGTATTGCAAAAGGTAGCGATCACTCCAAAACCAATTATTGTTTTTGTAACTGCTTATGATCATTATGCTTTAAAAGCTTTCGATTATGAGGCTTTCGATTTTCTTCTAAAACCCTATCGCGATGAGCGTTTTTATAAAACCATAGATAAATTGCTTAATCTATCTCAGCCGGAGATCGACCTCAACTTTGAAAAGAAGATGAAGGAATTTTTCAAATTGAACGAAGAAAAAAAGGAGGCCAAAGAAGCAGGAAGCAGGTTACCTGTAAAACAGGGACACCGCACTATTCTTTTGGATCCTTCTAAAATAAAATATATCTGCGCCTCCGGCTATTATGCCGAGATCTATACCGAAGAAAACAAATATGTGCTAAGAGAATCATTGAAAAAATTAATAAAAATATTAAATCAGAAAATTTTCTTCAGAATCCATAGATCTGCAATAGTGAACATCAATTATATTCAGGAAATAGTCCACTCAGATTATTCTGAAATGGATGTGAGAATGAAGGACAATAAATTAATACGGGTAAGCAAATCCAATAAAAAGGGTTTTTTACTTCAACTAGGAATTTAAAATGAACTTAGTAAACCTTAAGAAAAAATACGTAGATGGTAAACTAATTTTACTACTAGCTGGCTTCTACACCCTCTTTTATATCGTTTTTATCTCCAAAACGCTTTACATGCGTGCCTATGTATATGAGGAGGTTAAATACAACATGTGGGAAATCATCGTACATGGTTACCTGGTGGATTGGGTGATAATTATTGCTTTCATGACATTAATTGCCATTAGCACTAAAAGATTGATAGTTAAAAAAGTGCCTTGGAAGAAGATCTTTTTATTGCATTTATTGCTTTCCCTATTTATAGGCGTTATAATTAGATTGGTTGTTATTTTATATAGCGTGATAATGGGAGAGCTTAGATTTAGCGATCTAAACTGGCGGGACAACCTCACCAGTTTTATGTATGTTATAGACCTTAATTTCCTTATTTATTTTGCCATGATCTTGATAATATATGTGTATTATTATATAGATCAAATTCGGGAAGTAGAGGAAAAAAGAGGCTTGTTGGAGGCACAACTACTTAATACAAGAATGAAAATGCTCACCTCCCAGTTACAACCACATTTCTTGTTCAACACCTTAAACAGTATTTCCAGCTTGGTGGAAATAGATTCCAAGCTAGCAAAGGACACCATAGCAGATCTTAGTGACTTCCTAAGGGAAATCCTTTATAATAGTGATGCTAAATTTATTCCGTTACATAAGGAGCTAACAGTGCTGGAATATTTTCTGAATATTGTAAATGTTCGCTTTTCAGATCATTTAACTATCGAAAAAGATATAGACCCAGATTTAATGAACATTAATATTCCTGCCATGATCATTCAACCCATTGTGGAGAATTCCATTAAGCACGGGTATTCTTATAACCATACCGACCTGGCTATAAAAATAGCTGTCCTTAAAAAAAATGGTCATATTTTATTGATGGTGGAAAACAATGGAAAACATATTGCTCAAGACACTCAAGCCTTGATTAATAGCGGAGTAGGACTATCCAATCTCAAGGAACGTCTTTATAATTTATATGGGGATTCCCACAGTTTCATTATGCGGAACAAGAAAGATGGCACCGGGGTAGAAACCCTAATTGAACTTCCCATTAAAGTTTAAATCAGTTTCTCACAACTAAAATTCAACTACTTAATTACTATAGGGTTGGTCTAGTATTTATTTGCCCCTACCTAAATAGGTGCTGTGGAAAAAATCAAATTAACTCCAATTACATTTACATCTACAAGGTCTTTAAGGCCAATGTCTAGAGGACGTGTTATTCCTAAACCCTTAATAGTCTTTGATTGATTGATTAATTGCTGATTGCTGCTGAAACCTATCATTGATAAATAGCCTATTTTAGAATGGTGTACATTGCTGACAATTAAACCTGGGGGCAAATAAAGTGTATCAAGCTATATTGAAAAATTTGGTGCAGAATAAAGGGGGATCAACTATATATTCATGTAATGGCGAAGAAGATGTTTGAGAAGAAAAGATTATGATCAACACCTTCGTGTAAAACGTTACTTTGAAAAAGTTACGATAAAAAAACCGAGAAACTTGGATAGTGCTGTTTCCCGGTTTCCTGGCTAATAGTAGGGTATCCAATGGTATATAACCTAGTTGCTGGCAACTTCGGAATTTCCAATATCCCGAGGGTCAATTCGTATATGCTGTTTTTTATTGCCATTTTCAATTTTAATTTTATAAACTTCTTTATCTATTCTATCTCCATTACCACTGGCCAAGTATTTGTTTTGTACCATGGTCCAGCCAGTATGGTTTTTATAAAGTGCCCTTCGTACCTTAAGAGGTAGGACAATGTCTTTAAAACGTTGATTTGTTTTTAAAAGAGTTCCATCATCGTCGTAGCTAGCCTCCAAATAACCTTTGCTGCTCTTAAAAGTCACTAAATATTCGTCGTAAACATCATTATCAATAGATGTTATAAAGGTTTTTATATCAAAGTTTTCTTTCATAAATGCTATTGGATTTTTAATAAATTCTCCAGCAAAGCTTTCTTTTACAATGAAGGTATGGTTTTCTAGGTTAGATGAAATTTTAACCGCATTAGGGGCAAAATTCACTTTTGCTTCCTCAAGTTCCGTGATCTGTTGAGCTTGGCTTGTACTTATAAGCCCAACTAGTAGTAATAAAACAATTAGGGTTTTCATGTGATAAATATTTAAAGGATTAATACATTTTTTATTTTCCATTTTTAATTCAGTCCGCGAATCCTGTATTAATTGGAATTATAAAATTTTACATATTTTACATACCCGAAATTACTGGATTAATCCCCTCCTTTCATTAAAATGATGCCATCCCACCCAATTATGGTCACCAAACCCTCTTTCCTTGCAACGAATCGTTTTACAATCCTTTAAGAGTTCATTATTAATCACTTACCCACATATAATGACCTTTACTTCATGAAGTAGTGTGCCCAAATCAAATAAAACATAAAAAAATAAGGCTTCGGCTTTTGCAATTCCTTAAAAAGATTCACATTTAGAGTTGTTTCACTCTGGGAGATATTGTATTTTCAAAACTCAAAAAAATTCTGATCATCCCTGTTAAATAAATTTATTTCTGAATGAAAATCCTTCATACGGCCGATTGGCATATTGGTAAAAAGCTGCATAAACACGACCTTTCCCCAGATTTCGATCTTTTTATAATTTGGTTGTGCAATTGCATCCAGGAAAACAAGGTGGAATTATTACTCATTTCGGGGGATGTCTTCGATCTCGCAAACCCCTCTTCTGAAGCTAGAAAACAATATTATAGGGCTTTATTGAAGCTTCGAAATTTAGATTGTAAAATCATTCTCACCGGGGGAAATCATGATTCCCCAGCGATGTTGGACGCGCCCGGGGAAATTTTGAAGGAACTGGATATGCATGTGATTGGAAGTTTACGAAAAAATTTAGAAGACTGCATTATCCCAGTTAAAGGAAAATCAGGAAAAATAGAATTAGTAGTTGCAGCACTCCCCTACCTTCGGGATGCAGATCTGCGTTCTGCCGGTGAAGGAAACACTTATGAGGATAGATTGGAAGTTATTAGAATGGGGATCCAAAACACATTTTTAGGCGCTGCTGAAATTTGTAAAACAAAATTTCCCGATATTCCAGCTTTGGCAATGGGACATTTATATGCTGCCGGGGTAGAAACCTCAGAAAGCGAGCGCGATATCCAAATAGGAAATCAAGCGGCCTTCCATGCTTCTCAATTTGGAGATTTCTTCAATTATATCGCCTTAGGCCATATTCATAAACCCCAAAAAGTTAACGCACCAGTTCCCACGTATTATAGCGGTTCCCCAATTCCGCTTTCTTTTAGTGAACGCAAAGATGAAAAAAGGGTGCTCATACTTGATACCGAAAAAGCTTGGATCCCAGAAAGTATTCCTATTCCTGTTTTTAGGAAACTATTGAAAATAAGCGGAACGCTTTCAGAATTAAACTCAAAATTATTGGTGCTGGAAAGTAATGAAGCCCTAAATAGTCTTATAGAACTAGAAATGATCGAAACCCAATTTGATGCCAATAAAATATATGAGTTGGATAAATTAAATGAACTCTTTGACCAACCTGGCTTTGAAATTGTAAAAAGCAAGGCCACATTTCTAAATCAAACAAAAGGTGCAAGTGAGCTGTACGCAAATTCACAGCAGCTAGAAGACCTAAAACCTCGGGATGTTTTTTTAGAGCTAATTGCCAAACAAGAATATAACGAGGAGATGAAAAACGATATTTTAAGTGCTTTCGATGAACTGTTGGAAGAAGTGCATGCCACAGAATCTTCAAAACAAATCTAGCTCATGAAAATCTTAAAAATAGAATTCAAGAATATAAATTCTTTAAGGGGCAGTCATGAGATCGATTTTACGGCTAGTCCATTTACTGCATCCTCACTTTTTGCCATTACCGGACCTACTGGTAGCGGGAAAAGCAGCATTCTGGATGTGATCTCAATTGCGCTTTTTAACCAGGTTCCAAGAATTCCCGGTGGCAGGACAATTTCTAAAAACGACATTCTAAAATTTGGTGCCATCCTTACCCGCAACCAGAAAGATGCCATGGCAAAGGTAACCTACCATTGTAACAGTGGTATGTTTTCTTCAAAATGGAGTATTAACACCAATAGAAATGATAAGTTGCGGGATCATGAAATGGAGATCATAGACCTATCTTCAGGAAACCTATTGGATCTAAAAAAGTCTGATGTACCAGCTAAAAATGAAGAATTGATTGGATTGAGTTATGATCAATTTATTAAGGCAGTATTGTTGGCTCAAGGTGAATTTGCCCAATTCTTAAAAGTGAATAAAAAGGAACGGGGCGCTCTTTTAGAAAAAATAACCGGCACAGGAATTTACCGGAAATTGGGAATGAAAGCCTACGAAAAATATGGACTACTCAACAAGGAAATAGAAAAACAACAACATGAAATCCAGCTTCTTGAAGAACGCTTATTAAGTGATGAGAAAAAATTGGAACTCTCTGCGGAAACAAAGTTTCAGGAAGATAAAATAACCGAATTAAACAAAACGATAGATGATCTTTCCAAAAACATGGAACTTAAAAATGTCATTTCCAATCAGCATAAGGAAATTGCTATAATTTCTGAACGGCAAGAAGATGAAACCAAGGCTTTAAAAGAATTTTCAGATGAATTTGGATTGCAATTGCAACAACATGAAAAAGTGCAATTTGTAGCCGAAGATCTTAGAAATTGGAGCTCTCATCTTCAAATCTCTTCAGACTTAAAACAAGAAGCGGAGAAATTTACGCAGGACATTGATAAAAACTCCAGTTCCCGAGAACATATAAGGCTTCAGCTTGAAAAACTGATTAAGGAACCGGTTACCCAATCAACTTTTGAAGGGCAGTTAGAAAGTTTTTCAGCCAAGGTTTTAAGCCTGCAGGAAGAACGAAAAGAAAAGAAACGCGATTGGGATCTTTTAAATCAATCCTTAAATAGCGTTTTGCGACCTCTCAACTTTATTCCTGAAAAAGATCCTGATTTAAATCTTGCGAAACTTCAAACGATCAAAGCCGCTTCAGCAAAAAACATTCAAGATCTTAAATTAAGATTAAGGGAGATAGATTTTACTGCTATTGGGCAAGAAAGCAGAAAACTTAAGCTAGAATTAGAACAGAGTAGATTTGCGGAGAAGCAACATGATAAAATTCAAACTTCAAAAACTGAACTCGATAAAATTATTGCCGAAAAAAATACTATTACCCCACTTTTAGATAAGCTTCCGAAGCAAATAAAAGGACTCGAGCAAGTCCTTCAAAGAGATAATGCAACCTTTGTTAATTTAAATTTAGAAAAGGAAAATCAATTACTACGCGCAAGTTTAACAGAGCTCAGGGCAAAACTAAGCGAAAATGAGCCTTGCCCGCTTTGTGGTTCTTTGGAACATCCTTTTGCTGCACATTTACCAACAAAGACAAGCGATCTAGGTCCCAAAATCCATGAACTTCATAAAAAAATTACTGCCAACACCAAAGAACTTGCAACTTTAAAAGCAAATCTCGTAAATCACCAAACTAATTACGACACTTTAAACATAAAAGAAAAAGAGCTTACCGCCGAGCTGGAAAATTTATCTGAGAAATTTAAAGAACAATTCCAAAACCTAAAATTGAAAGAAGGAATTTCTTGGGAACAAAAAGTGCAGGATTTAGAAGAAAAATTGGAACTTTTAGAGCAATTTGAAAAGGAACATACCACCTTAAATGCAACAGGAGAAGCCATTCCAATTATAGAAAAGCTCAAAAACGTTGTGGAAAAAGGCCAAGCGATTGCTTCAAAATTGAGTTCCATTTATAAAGGAACCGATATTACCAAAGACAGTAAGGATCTCCAAAGTAGTTTTACCCGTTTACAACAAGAACAACAATATTTAAAAGATCAAAACAATAAATTAACATATAAAGCAGCGAAGAACCAGGGTTCTATCATTCAAATAGAACAAAAATTAGCAGTTCCAATTCAAAAAAGAGGTTTTAAAACCATCGCTGAAGCAAGGGCAGCACTGCTTCCAGATCATGATTATCTCAAAATTAGAAATAAGCAAGAGGCATTAAAAACAGAGATAGAAAAATCTTTAACATCCATCAAGCTATTAAAAGATCAACTTTCAGAAAACCTTAAAAAAGATACTGAGAAACCTTTAGAAGATCTCAAAGAAGGGCTTAGTTTAAATCAAGAAAACCTAAAGGAGATTCAGGCCCTCTATCGGGAAAGTACTCGGCTATTAAAAAATCACCAAGAAAATCTGGTAGCTCAAAATCAGTTAAAAACCAGTATCGAAGAACGAGAAAAGCAAACACTGCGATGGCGGCTTTTAAATACCATTATTGGTGACCGAACAGGAAATAAATTCAACGAATTTGCCCAAGATCTCACCCTATCTCAACTATTGCAATTAGCCAATGTAAGATTAAGCGATCTTAGCGACCGCTATCTTATAGATAAGCCAACAGAAGATGAGGACGATGGTTTGGTGGCTATAGACGAGCATATGGGCGGGCAACGTCGCTCGGTGAAAACACTTTCTGGAGGAGAAACTTTCATTTTAAGTCTTTCCCTGGCCCTAGCCTTAAGTGACCTGGCTTCCAAAAATGTGGAGATCAACAGTCTTTTTATAGATGAAGGTTTTGGAACTCTAGATCCTGAAACACTGGATCAGACACTGGACACCTTGGAAAAACTTCAGGCAGAATCTTCAAAAACCATAGGAATTATAAGTCATGTGGATTCTCTTAAAGAACGCATTGCAACTCAAATAAAACTTACCAGAAACGGACAAGGATATAGTAGTTTGGAAGTGGTAGGTTAGAAGTTGCGGGTTCAAGATTTAAGATTGAATTCTGAATGTTAAATTTTGAATTTATAAAAGAAATGGCAAAAAAAGGAGCTCAAAAGAACACTCAAAACAAGGCAAAGCATACTAAGCTATTAAACAGGAAAAAAAAACAAACTCCGTAAAGAACAAGAAGCGCATAAAGAGCGCTTAAGGGCTATTATTAAAAAAGCGAATGAGTTTAAAAAGGAAGAATAAATCTTTTTTACTAGACAAATAATTTTATAAATTAAGTTTAAAACAGGGACTATCTCTTAAAGTGTGTAAGTTAAAAAATAGCGGGGGCATGCCCCCGCTATTTTTTTGTTTAATTTTAATTTATACATATTATGAGAAAAGAAGATTTATTTGACGACGATTTCCTCAAGCAATTTAAAACTGGTGCTGAGCTTACTGGTTTTTTAAAGGAGATTCAAAAGCGCGGCATCGAAAAGATGCTGGAAGGTCATCTTGATTATGGAAAACATCAAAAATCCGTCAGCAGTAATGCTCGCAACGGACATTCAAAAAAGAAGATAAAGACATCTTTTGGAGAAGCCGAGATCTCGGTCCCCAGGGATAGAGAAGCCTCTTTCAATCCTATGATCGTACCCAAACGTGGCAGTGTTATAGATGGGGTAGAGAATGTCATCGTATCGCTCTATGCCAAGGGCATGAGCAACAGCGACATCGAGGAACAGGTACGTGAGGTCTATAATTTTGACATATCCACCTCCACGATATCAAGGATCACGGAAATGGTCTCGGGCGATATAATTGCCTGGCAGAACCGCCCGTTGGAACCTGTATATCTCATCGTCTGGATGGATGGGATCGTCTTCAAGGTCAGGGAGAACTCCAAGGTCATCAACAAGACCGTGTACATTGCGGTGGGGCTGCGCAGGGATGGCAAGAAAGAGGTGTTGGGCCTTTGGCTGGGCAAGAACGAATCCTCGGCATTTTGGATGAGCGTCCTCACGGACATCAGGGCACGGGGAACAGAGGACATACTGATCACAGCAACCGATAACCTGAACGGTTTTACCGATACGATCAAAAATGTGTTCCCTGAATCCAAGACACAGATATGTGTTGTGCACCAGATCAGGAATGCGTGCAGGTACGTGGTCTGGAAGGACAAAAAGGCCTTCACCGCAGATATGAAGCACATTTACAACGCCCCCAACCAAGAGGCCGCTAAGATGGCCCTAGAAGATTTTGCCCAGAAATGGGAGGGTAAATATTCTTATGCCATAAAGAGCTGGCGCGACAACTGGGAAGAGCTCACGGTGTTCTTTGAGTTCCCATTGGAGATAAGGAAAATCATCTATACGACCAATCTTATAGAGAACCTGAACGGAAAGATAAGGAAGTACACCAAGAACAAATTATCCTTCCCAACAGATGATGCTGTGATGAAATCAGTATATTTGGCTGTCCGGGAAGCAACCAAAAAATGGTCAATGCCCATCAGGAACTGGGGGATAATCTTAAATCAGTTCCTAACGATCTATGAAAAAAGGGTCAGACTTTAAAAAAGTCCAACCCCTGTTATTTTAAACTTACACACTTAGTGGGATAGTGTCTTAAAACAAAAAGCCCGCTTTTAGAGCGGGCTTTTTGTTTTAAACTATTCAATTCTATTTACATCACTGCATCTACGCGCGCTTCAATAACATTTTCTATATTATCTGGAACCAGATTAAAAAAGTCGTACCCAGTTTTCATCTCGATATCATCTACTGTAGTTTTATACTGTGTCCAATCTGACGAAACGGACTGGCTATTTGGCATATCTATAGCAATAACCCGTGTATTTGTAGTCACACGGTTTACATCGTCATTACCATCTCCCATGACCATAATCACTTTCCAAGTATTGGAAGGAACTTGCACATTCCCGTTGGCTATATAGCTTGCCACTCCATTAGATCCATCTCCTCCGAGACCGTAACCTCCAGAGATAATATAAATTTCGTAGCCACCAGCCAACATAGAACGACAATAACTCTCTAAACTAGCCCAACCAATTCGATTATTGTTTGGAGCCTGAGGAATCATATTGGTCATAAAGAAAGTATTGGAATTGTCGTCCACAGATAAAGTTCTGTCTGCAGAAGGACACATATGCCCTCGATCGAATCCGCTAAGACTATAGTCATTCTGATTTACTTGATACCATCCCGAAGGAATTGTACTATCTGCTCTAAAATCATTTTGTCTCGCCGCACTGCCGAGCCATGCTTCATCCAAATGCCAGCTCACCCAGTTGGCTGTTCCCTTATCTCTGCTATAGGACATGGTATATTCTTCCCTTTCTAATAAATAATTTGTTGGAAAAGCAATATCAGTAACCGCATTAGAAGGATTTCCCATTGTTAGGTGAACTGCCCCACTCCCGGGAACTCCACCTCCTCCACCAGTACCGCCACCGGTTCCAGGATCTACTGCAGTACCATCTATAGTAAAGTCGTCTATATTAATTCTATCTCCATTTCCAGAAAGTTTTACAATTCTAAAACGAACTGCATCTACATAATTAACAGTATAACTCACATTTGTTAAAGAAGTACTTGCTGAAGTTACGGTTGCCCCTAATGTGGTCCAAGAGGCACCGCTATCTGTAGAAACTTGTAAATCCCAGGTACTTGCTCCATCGGTTCCATATACTGCATGATTAAAACTTATATTTTGTGCTCCAATTACATCAAATTCCATCTCTAAAGAACCTACATCTCTAATTCTAACAGATTTTAATCCTGTTTTAGCATCTCCCGATAACGATCCCACCAAAGCTTCTGTTAAAAGCCAATTTCCACTTGGGAATGTTACTGGACCTGATGCGTAGCTTCCTTTAGATCCAGACTCATAATCCTCTACTATAGTTCCCTCTGCAGGAGGAGCAGCTTGCGGGTTAGGCACCACCAATACATTATCTATATTTAATCTATTTGAAGACCCATCAGTTTTACGGATTTCAAATCGAACATTCCCGCTAACACTAAGGTTGAATATTGCAGTTTTTAAAGTTGTTTTATCCACGGTAATCGCGCTTCCCGTTTTCGTCCAGCTGGCACCTGCATCTGTGGAATAATATATTTCGAAGCTGGAAGTTTTATCTCTCCCGAATTTGCCGTAGTCTACGGAAATAGATTTGGCACCTTCTACAAGATCGAATTGCATAGTAAGACTTCCACTGTTTCTTATTCTTGCGGATCGCGAATCGGTTTTGCGATCATCTTTCAGAGAACCTATCAACGCATCATTAAAATACCAGTCCCCATCTGTAAAAGCAACAGAAGCTCCAGCATAACTGGTTTTTGAAACTCCTTCAAAGTTTTCTAAATAATTACCTTCTGCGGTAACTGTAAAATCGTAAGAAGTGATCTCTGCATTTGGGCTTACAAATTCTGTATCTTTTTCACAGGAAGTAAGAATAAATAAAAATTGAATGGCAAAGAGCCACTTTAGTAGGGAGAAATTTTTCATCGCTAAGATTGGTTAGATTAATTAGTACTGTTAGTTTCAACGAACTAAATTTCCTACATTTTTCCTGGCATTCTTAAAGCGCTCTTTAATTATTATTAAGTTTTTATTAACAATTTTAACTAATCAATAACAAAATATTTTTAAAATCAGAAATAATTATATAACTGATGGAATTATTTCATTACAATTTGAACCGCTGTCTAACCCCTAACAACAAAAATTATGGATTAAATGCAATGAAAAAATAATTGATGGTTTTTCTCAAAAAAATATAGAAACGCAACTTTCTTCGCAATAAAATGGAAGCGAAAATTAAAAATAGGGGAAGAAATTTTGGAGTTTATATATTCTAAATCAACAATCTAGTTTTCCATTATAAACTGTGTTAATGAATAATTTCAGAAATCAAGAAAGCTCAAAATTCGCTTCATTTATTAAATAACGAATATTCTTTTCGCCATGCTTTCGCAAATAGCTATTTAAAATTTTATGGGTGTGAAAAGTGGATTCCTGGAACTTCAAGAAAGGCTCATAATCTTCAATTGAAGCTATTTGAACTTCAGCACCTAAATACCCATAACCTTGATACCTTCCTTCTTTCACTAAAATAAAAGCCTCCTCTTCAAAATGCCTTCCTTTTTCCCTAATTACATAGGTAGGTTTTTCTTCTCCTAAACTTTGTATGGCTTCAGTTACTTTTAAATTATACTCTGCCACAGATTCAGAGCCGTCACACACCCCTTCACAATTCTTCAGCTTGTAATGGGAGCATTTTTTAGTACTTCTCTGTAAAGTACAATATCTGGGACATAGCCTAAAAATGTCACATAACAGCTCCAGTTTTTCGGTCGCTAAAGCCCTGTTGTAAAATGTCCCAACAGAATCCTGTATTCTTTTTGTCTTACCAATTCCAAGTTGAATTATCCCACGTTTATTTATATAACTAACGATCTGATAGGTAATTCCAGGACGCTTTTGTGCCCTATTGAATTTTGGATAGTGCTTCCTGATATATTCTGCTTCCAGCAACAATGCCATCAATTCATTTCCCGTGGTTTCATGATCTACATGGTAAGTTTCCTGTCCCAAATGATATTCTTTGCTCATCTTATCATAAAAGTGAGATAAAACCCGCTTTTTAATATTAATAGCCTTGCCTGCATAGATCACCTTATGCTGCTTGTCTTTGAACAAGTAAATCCCAGGTGTTTCAGGCAACTCATGAATTTGTTTTGCGGAAAGATGTGGTGGCAAGGTTGCTTGCTTAGAATGTGCATGCAAGAAAGAATTAAAAACCCTGCCTTCGGGATCCAAGGATAACAAGCGCTGAAACAAAATTACGGTAGCATCTGTATCCCCTTCTGCCCTATGTCTATTTACAAGTGGAATATTTATGGAATCGCACAATCGCCCCAAACTGTAAGAAAATAAGCCCGGAATCAATTTTCTGGAGAGACGCACCGTACATAACTTTTTACGGTTAAAATCGAATCCCAGCTGTTTGAATTCATTGCGCAGGACATTATAATCGAAATTTACATTATGTGCCACAAAAATAGCATCTCGCATAAAATCCTCTATCTCTTTGGCTACTTCATGAAACTTTGGTGCGTTCTCCACCATTTCATTATCGATTCCCGTAAGAGCCGTTATCTGAGTAGGAATGTGTTTTTCTGGATTTATAAGGGTGGTATATTTATCTAGGATCTCTCCCCCTTTAAGCCGCACAATACAAACTTCGGTAAGGCTATTTCCATTAATCCCACCGCCAGTGGTCTCTACATCTATTACCGCGAATAATTTATCTTTCATCTCATCAATTAGAAAGCTATAAAAGTAAGTATAATTAATTACAAAAAGGAATATATCCCAAATTTAGGATTTAATCCAATAAGAAAGCTGAATCCCAAAGATTCAGCTTTCTTTGGCTAATTCAATGATTAAAAGTTAATAAATTTAAAATTTACTTCAATCACATTTTTATTTCCATGTATACCTCCTTTGTTAAATGATTACTTTAAGATAGAGCAAAACGTATTCCGTAAATAACTATATATTAACAGATTACGTTAAACAACTAACATATATGCAACATTCAGATTCAAACTGCTCGAAGTGTTCAGAAAATGTGTTTCATTTAGTAGTAAGTGAAAATTAGTCAATTCTACAATTTGATATTTAGGAACCCTATTTAGACCTCAATATTTTTCAGCGCGGACTTAATGAGGCAAATTGCGATTATTGGAGCTGATCCCAGAGAAATTTTCGCACTCTAGGCTAAACTATACGTACTATATGATTAGAGTTTAATACCCCAAAACCACCTTTTAAAATCAAGAGGTGGTTTTGCAAAATTAAAATTCTAGACCTTCAAAAATAATGGAAGATCACACAAATTCTGTTTTTTCCAGCACTTTCGCTTCTGGGGTTCCAGATGATTCTGTAGTATTTAAATTTTCCGATTTCTCTTTTTCTCCCGAGAAATATGGAAATACATCTACAATAGGAGATTCGGTAATAGCAGGAATCGAGTAGTCTCCCATAGTATTATCCATAGCTTGAGTTGTATTATCAAAAGCCTCTTTTACATCATTTGCCTGAACCAAAATATATACATTGGTTTTTTTCTCCTTCCCACTATTTTCATCTAGAGCAATTAAAGAAACTTTAGATTTAAACCATCGATCGGAATTTTCAAAAGGATGAACCTCTGATAAATTAGACACTTTTATATTGGTAATTAAGACCTCTTCACTGGTATAGGCAGCCATTTCTTCTTTAATCCTGGTTTCTGCTTCAGTAAACGAAATTGCATCTAATAAATAAGTCTCTGTAGTAAGTTTTTGTTCTCCAGTTTCATGTGTTCTTCTATATTTTACTTTACACTCGTACCAAGTTGCGCTCATATCTTTATTTTTTGGATGCCAAATATAATTTTAAAAATAAGCTTAGAGGATAATCCTGCCAATAGATATTCACAATTTTATTTTTATCTAATTTTTAATCCAAAGCAACTAAAAAACTTACTTCGTTGCTTAAGTAAATCTCGATAAACACGCGCTGAATAGCGCACCTTTTATTTGATATTTGATAATCTCTTAATGGAGAGGGAGGAACTAACCAAAATTTCAATTTTAGACGTCTTCCAGATATATTTCATTGAATTTATTTTTCATTTCAGTATTTCCAAGCATGACTATTTCAGCTCCCCGGGGAAGGAGGGTATTTGCGGTTAGTAGTGTAATGACTTGTGGACCCTCTTTTATGGCAATGACTGAAAGTCCTGTTTTAGCACCTATGCCAGATTCTGCAAGTGATTTACCTTCTAAAGATTGGGGTGTCGGGGCTATAAACAACGTAATCCCTTCCCCGAGAATGGTTAGTTCCTGACCTTTGGAAATAGACAAAACAGCTTCAGAACCCAAAGTTGCATAACTCAATACAAAATTAGCTCCTGCCCTATGGATAATATCAATATTTCGAGCTTCTGTTATCCGGCTCACTATCCTTAATTCCTTGTTTAATTGTCGGCAATAGGATGCAAGATAAATATTCATGGTGTCATCATTGGTAGATAGCAATACCGAAGGAGCTTCCAATATTCCAGCTTTTTTTAGAAGTTCGTAATCCGAGGCCCGCCCAGCGAATACTTTATTACAAATATGGCGTGCTTTTTTGCAGATCTCCGGATCCTTATCAATTAGGTTCACCGGGATATCATTTTTATGTAGTAATTCTATCGCGGCCAGTCCTACTTTACCACCTCCAATTACCAGAACTGGATTAGGGTTTATATTGTGGTCATAGAAGAGTTCATCGATGCTTTGAAGTTGATCTTTATTCCCAATTATGACCAAAACACTTTCTAATGTTAGTTTTTTATTTACATGTACTGGTTTTAACCTACCTCTTTCCCAAATTGCTACTACACTAACCCCAAATTTTTGTCTTAATCCGGCCTCTCTAATGGTTTTAGAAACCAAATGAGTATATAGGACGGGCAATTCTGCAATAAACAGATCTTCATATTGTCCTATTGGTTGGGATTTTGCAAGTTGCGAATTTACCCTGTTGGCCAATTGTTCCCCAAGCCACCTTTTTACAGGTAATACATGATTGGCACCACTCAGTTCCTGTACATGCACCGATTCATCATCTGTTGCTATGGCTACAATTGGTATAGTAGGAGTTATAGCCCGGATAGTAAGAATGATCTTGGTGTTAAGAATATCATCCCTATTGACAACAAGCATTTTCGCATCCTTAATATTGGCAAGGATAAAGGTTTCCTGGCTATCCAATTCTCCAAATATTACGGGAACACCGTCATCATGATTTTCGAGCGCTATTGCGAGATCGTTTTCTATAATGTAATAAAGGGTATTCTCTTGCTTCAACCGTTCTGTGAGATCCCTTGCTATGACATCATAAGAACATATTAAAACATGGTTTTTTGTTCCTTTAGGAACTTGGCGGGGAACCCTATTTTTGGCTTGTGACTCTAAAAGTGGAACATAAAAATGCCTTATAAAGGCAAAGGGCAAAACAATCAATAACATAATAATTCCAGATAGCAGAACCACTATACTGAAAAGTCGGCCGATATCAGATTGGAATGTGATATCTCCAAAACCAAGCGTACTCATAACGGTAAGTGTCCAGTAAAAGCCTGTGACCCAAGAATGATCTTGACCTTCAACCTCTGTCATGATAATGTGGAAAAGGATGGAATAAATAAAGATAACAATTCCTAAAAAGGCCAAATACCTAATTAATATCTTCGAGTTTCTTTTAAAGTCCCTGTCCCTTAAATAATATACTAACTGACTACCTATAAATTTCATGATCTCTATTTCTAAACAGGGTTTGCAACTTGCCTATTTTAGGTTCTTAACCCATACAATTTAAGTTAAGATTTCTTAATTCAAGAAGAAAATCCATTTATACTCTTTTAAGCACCAAAAATATTCTTGCTTAAAAAGAGAGAAGGTATTTGAAGAAACTTGGGACGAAAAGATTTTAAATTGGATTATTAGGACTATTAGATTTATTATTAAATAAACTACCCCGAGGCAGAGCCGTCGGGGTATTCAACGGAAGAAAGTTATAACATTTTATGAAAACCATCTGTTTTCAAACTTTCCTCTAAAACCTCCGAGGCAGAGCCTCGGGGAATTCTATTGATTAAACCTCATTTTAAGCTGGAAGAAGATTATATTTTTCCGCTATTAGATCCAAAAAATCCATTAATAGCACGTGCTTTAGAAGAACATCGGCGGCTTGAACATCTTTTTCACGAGCACGAAAATATCCAAAATTCCCTAAGTCTTTTAAAAGAAGAGCTGGAAGCGCATATCCGTTTTGAAGAACGACTTTTATTTAATGAAATTCAGAAAATAGCCACGAAAGAAGAATTGGAGAAAATCAATAAAATACATCTCAATACAGATTCCGAGAAAATTTATGAGGATTTATTTTGGGAAAAAAGATAATTCTTTATAAAAGAACAACTCTATTTCTGACAATTTTGTCATTTTATGATAAATATCATATTTTACGTTTCAAGGGTTGTTGAAATTTGAAAAAATTATTAAAATTAGAAACCTGTAATAATGGAAAATTTAACAGAAAAACCAATCGGACAAATAGTAGCAGAAGACTACCGAACCGCACAAATTTTTAAAAACCACAAAATCGATTTTTGTTGCCAGGGAAACAGGAGTATCCAAGAGGCAGCAGATAAGAAGAAACTAGATGCCCAAGTATTGATCAATGAAATAAAAGCAGTACAACAAGGCAAACAGGAAGGTACCATCGATTTTAAATCTTGGCCTTTAGACCTCCTTGCGGATTATATCGAGAAAAAACACCACCGATATGTAGAGGAAAAAATCCCAGTATTAAAGCCTTACCTTGAAAAATTATGCAAAGTACACGGGGAGCGCCATCCCGAACTGTTTGAAATCACTGAACATTTCAACAAATCTGCCGGCGAACTTGCAGCGCACATGAAAAAGGAAGAAATCATCCTTTTCCCAGCAATCCGTAAAATGGTGCAGGCAAAACAAACGGGCAGCAAGCTGGAGAAACCTCATTTTGGGACTGTTCAAAATCCCATCCAAATGATGATGGTGGAACACGAAACCGAAGGCGAACGCTTTAGGCTAATTGATGAATTGAGCAATAATTACACTCCGCCCCAAGATGCGTGCAACACCTACCGTGTTACCTTCGCATTGCTTCAGGAATTTGAAAACGACCTTCATAGACATATACATTTAGAGAACAATATCCTGTTCCCAAATTCTGCACAACTGGAAATGGAGCTATCTAGTGAAAATTAAATTTTTTGTCGCAAACCTAAACCTAACAGGGTTTTATCCCGAATAACTATCGGGACCTGTTGGGTTTTCTTATCTAAAATCAATTTATATGTCTAAAGAAAAGAAACTTTGGATAGCCTTTGGGCTAATTGTTAGTGTTTCCTTTGCCGTATTGGGATATTATGGCTTCGAAATTTATCAAAAAGCACCCCCTATGCCAGATCGAATTGTAAGTTCGGATGGTAGGGTGGTTTTTGAAGGCCAGGATATTAAAGACGGACAAAATGTATGGCAAAGTATGGGAGGCCAGGAAGTAGGCTCTATTTGGGGGCACGGTGCCTATACCGCTCCAGACTGGACGGCAGACTGGTTGCACCGGGAAGCATTGTTTATCCTGAACTACTGGTCCGAGGATGAGTACTCGATACCTTATGAAAATCTTGGCAGTGAACAACAAGCTGGCCTGGAACGCCGCTTGCAGATAGAAATGCGTGAAAACACCTATTCCCAAGCAAATAATACAATCACAATTTCTCCAATCCGGGCAAAAGCTGTGGAGTATTTGAACAGTTATTACAAAGGCCTGTTTATGGAAAATCCCGAGTTGGATGAGCTTAGGAATAATTATGCCATCCCCAAGAACTCCATAAAAGATGAAACCAGGATGCGACAAATGACCGGCTTTTTCTTTTGGGCTTCCTGGGCGGCCATCACAGAAAGGCCAGGATCTGATGTTACCTATACACATAACTGGCCACCAGATGACCTTATAGGCAATAAAGCAACAGGGGATCTACTCCTTTGGACTGGCTTTAGCATTATCCTGCTTCTCTTCGGAATTGGAATGATGATTTTTTACCACGCCCGCATAAAAGAAGAAGAGCAGCCGGAAAGGCCGGTCGAAGATCCTTTGATGAGGCAAACCATCACCCCATCCATGCTCGCCGTCAAGAAATACCTATGGGTGGTGAGCCTGCTTATTTTGATTCAGGTAACCTTTGGGGTTATAACTGCCCATTATGGCGTGGAAGGCGATGCTTTTTATGGCTTTAAATTGGCGGATTTTCTACCATATTCTATATCCAGGACCTGGCATGTACAACTGGGGATCCTTTGGATCGCCACAGCTTGGCTGGCCACCGGTCTATATATTGCTCCTGCAGTTTCTGGGAAAGATCCAAAATATCAAACATTTGGGGTCAATTTCCTTTTTATCTGCCTCCTTATTATTGTACTTGGATCCATGGCGGGACAATGGATGGGCGTAATGCAAAAACTTGGGCTGGTCGAAAATTTCTGGTTTGGACATCAAGGCTATGAATATGTGGATCTTGGCCGTTTTTGGCAAATCTTTCTATTTATAGGATTGTTTGTTTGGCTAGCACTTATGGTTAGGCCTCTCCTTCCGGTGATAAGAAGTAAAACCTCAGAAAAGAATTTATTGATCATGTTTTTGGTTTCTTCAGCAGCCATCGCGTTGTTTTATGGAGCCGGCTTAATGTGGGGGCGACAAACCAACCTCGCCATTGCCGAATACTGGCGCTGGTGGGTGGTGCACCTTTGGGTAGAAGGCTTTTTTGAAGTTTTCGCTACCGTGGTTTCGGCGTTCCTCTTTGTAAGGTTGGGCCTACTGCGTACCAAAACTGCAACGCTTAGTGTGCTTTTGGCAACTATCATTTTCTTGTCTGGAGGGATATTGGGAACTTTTCATCATCTTTATTTTAGTGGAACTCCTACCGCGGTCATGGCTCTTGGAGCAACTTTTAGTGCTTTGGAAGTAGTCCCGTTGGTACTTATTGGCTACGAAGTATATGAAAATTATATGCTTAGCAAGGCTACCCAATGGCTTAAAGACTATAAATGGCCCATATACTGCCTTATCTCAGTGGCTTTTTGGAACTTTCTGGGGGCTGGGATATTCGGTTTCATTATAAATCCACCTATCGCATTGTACTATATGCAAGGATTGAACACTACGGCAGTCCACGCGCATACGGCACTGTTCGGGGTCTATGGGATGTTGGGCATAGGATTGATGCTTTTTGTATTGCGAAGCCTTTATAGGTTTAAAGTTTGGAACAATAAATTACTAAGTTTCAGCTTCTGGTCCATAAACATCGGTTTACTATTAATGGTGTTATTAAGCGTTCTGCCTATTGGGTTACTACAAACAATAGCTAGTGTGAATGAAGGAATGTGGTATGCCCGTTCTGCAGAATTTATGCAGCAACCGGGGATGGATACCCTGAGATGGCTGCGCGTAATAGGTGATACTATATTTGCCATTGGGCTCGTAGCTTTTGTGTGGTTTGTCTTTACCATGAACCGGAATAAAGGAATCCCTATAGAAAAAAGGTAAAAGTTAAAAGAAAAGAAGGGGCGGTTTTAAAATCTAAATTATGCAGGAGAAATCAGGACCTGTAATTTGTTGGATTTAAACTGTCCCTTTTTATATTTACATCGAATAATTCTAATAAACTTGTCTATTTGTGCAGCTCTTAAAAAAACATACCAACATTGCCCTTGCCTATTTTTTGCTGGTGGGTTTAATGGGCGTGTTTTTAAGGCTATTTTATATTCTTCCAATTCCAGCGAATTACAGGTTTATAGTGCATGCCCATTCCCACGTCGCACTTTTGGGCTGGGTATATATTGCTTTGATCACTCTTATTTATAAGCTCTACTTCTCTGAAGTCCAAAAAACCCAACTCTATAAAAGAATTATATGGTTTACCAACATTTGTATCCTAGGAATGTTGCTCAGCTTTCCTTTTCAAGGATATGCTTTGTTTTCCATTGTTTTCTCTACACTTTTTTTATTGGCCACGTATTGGCTAGGATGGTTTTTTTTTAAACATATTCCAAAAAAATTTAAAAATACTCCCTCTTATGTATGCATAAAAGCCTCCATCTGGTATATGCTTTTCTCCAGTATTGGGCCCTGGACAATTGGAGGTATTATGTCTACTTTAGGAAGTACTTCTATCTGGTATAAACTTTCCATTTATTTCTATCTGCATTTTCAATATAACGGCTGGTTTATACTCGCGTTGGTAGGTGTTTTGTTCTATTTACTGGAACTTTTTTCCATAAAAATCGAGCAGAAAAAATTCAAAAACTTTTTTCTTCTGATCAACTTAAGCATTGTCCTCAGCTTTTTCCTTTCGGTTCTATGGACGAAGCCGCCGGCAATATTTTATATTCTAGCTGCTATAGGGGCGACAATCCAAGTAATGGCTTTCCTATATTTTTTCAGGATTGTTCAAAATGCATGGCCGATCCTTAAAAAGAGACTCTCTCCAATTGTTCTAAAACTTTTAAAGCTTAGCGGTCTTTTATTGTTTGTAAAAATTATTTTTCAGCTAATTAGTGCCATCCCCTATTTTGCCAACCTGGCCTTTCATTATAAAGATTTCGTAATTGGTTATTTACACTGGACTTTTCTGGGAGTAGTAAGCCTATGCCTGTTCGCTTTTTTGGAACATTTTAAATTGGTAAGGCTTAATGGATCCATAATGGCACTATATATTATCGGATTCGTCTTTTCTGAATTTCTCATATTTTATAAAGCCATGCAACTCTGGCTAAGATGGCCTGCATTTTCTGAACACCCTATTTTACTGTTGGTAATAAGTGCTCTTATCCCTCTAGCCGTGGGTGCTTTGATGACGAAAAATTTTTACTCAAAAATTAAGGTTTAAACTGGCAGAATTTAAGATTCATGGTTCCCCGAGCCTTAAAGTCATGTTTCATGTAATTCAGAAGAATATCGATCCCTTTTTGATCGGAAAATAATAAATTACTTATTTCCGATAATTTTGTCAGAAATAATAAAATAGTATACCTTTGCCATTATTAAATTCGTTTAAGGATGTTTTCAAAAGCTTGTGAATATGGTATTAAAGCCAGTACATATATAGCCCTGCAGTCACTGGAGGGAAAAAGGATAAGCCTTAAGAAAATTGCAAGTGCGATAGATTCCCCAGTTGCTTTTACCGCTAAGGTTTTACATCAATTAGCAAAACACAATATTTTGATTTCGGTGAAAGGCCCTTCGGGAGGATTTGAGATACCAAAAGAAAAAATAGATTCCATTAAACTTAGTGAAATTGTTTTTGCAATAGATGGGGATTCAATTTACATAGGTTGCGCCTTAGGATTCAATGAATGCAATGCCAGTAAGCCTTGCCCGTTACATGACAAATTTGTGGGTATTCGGGATGAACTTAAAAAAATGCTACGTAATACAAGTCTTTATGAATTGGCAACGGGATTGGAAGTTGGCCTCACTTACTTAAAAAGATAAAAATTTATAAATCTAGAACCGCATGGCAAGCCCGCCTGAATGTTTTAGACAGGTCTGGGGGAATTATATGCTCAATGAGGGATTAAAAAATGATAAAAAAGGCCTTAATATCCATTTTATGAAAATACTTCAATATATAATATTCATATCCACCCTGTTCTTACCGGAGATAATTCATGCCCAAAGCAAAAACATATCTACGGATAGTTGGATGACAAGCCCGGGAATATTAGGTACTTTTATATTGATCACCATTGTTATGGTGGTGGCAATTGCTATTTTTTTGATACGCATAAATTCCTATTTAGATTCAATTAAAAAGAAACAAGAGGTTAAATCCCGAACGGCTTTTGACGATGAGATTATCGCCATGGAAGAGGGGCAAATTGATACTATTCTTGGAAAGAGAAAAGCAGCACTTAACTATAGGCTAAAAGGAAATGAACTAAGTGGAGAAAATGAGGTATACGATAAAAAAGGATTGATCCAAAAAATCACTAACGATCCCAATAATGCATATTTCGATGAAAAGAAAAAAACTTCACTTAGTCTAGAAACCCCGGAACCCCTCAAGAAAATTGTTATTTATTACATTGGAGCAGCTATTGGCTGGCTGGTATTGGGAACTTTAATAGGACAATATTTGGGGATGAAATTTATTTGGCCCCAAATGGATAACCAATCCTGGCTTTCTTTTGGCAGATTACGCCCTGTACATACCAATATGGTATTTTGGGGCTGGTCTTCCCTGGCCATGATAGGACTGGGCTATTTTGTGATTGCCCGTACCTCCAATACTATAATATATAGCTATAAATGGGCATGGCGAGCTTGGGCGCTTATTAATTCCACAATAATATTGGGAAGCATTTTTCTAATGGCGGGTATAAATAATGGAGGCGGTGAATATCGTGAATATATTTGGCCGGTAATGCTGCTCTTTGCCATTGCTCTTGTAATCACTTTTTTTAACTTCTACAGAACGGTTGCAAATAGAAAAATTTCAGAAATATACATCTCCAACTGGTTTATTCTCGCTTCCTTAATATGGACTATTGTACTGGCCATTATAGGATATTTGCCCTTTTATCAGGATGGTTTGGGAGAAACCGTGATTCAAGGATATTATATGCACCAAGGCGTAGGAATGTGGTTCATGACTTTTACTCTAGGGCTGGTATATTACTATCTACCTTCTGCCTTGAACAAGCCTATTTATTCTTATTCCTTAGGGGTTTTGGCTTTTTGGACCCAAATGCTTTTTTATACGATGATTGGGACGCATCATTTTGTATTTAGCCCCCTGCCCTGGTGGTTGCAAACAACCGCCATAGTATTTAGCGCTGGAATGTTTATTCCTGTTGTTGCGGGGACCACAAATTTTTTCATGACGATGAAGGGAAGCTGGAGCCATATTTCCAAGAGTTATGTGTTGCCCTTTTTTCTGGTTGGAACCCTATTTTATTTTGTAGGCTCCACTCAAGGGAGCTTGCAGGCTTTTCGTTTTACCAATTACGTTTGGCATTTTACCGATTTTAATGTGGCTCACTCCCATATGACCATGTATGGTATAATTGCATTTTTTTTATGGGCGGCAATTTATGCCATTCTCCCAAAATTAACAGGCAAAGAACCACCTCAGGTACTAGTAGGCGCCCACTTTTGGATGGCATTTATAGGTCTTTTTGCATATATGGTTTCTCTTATGGCGGGTGGTACCTATAGAGGACTAAGCTGGATAGAAGGCAATGCTTTTATAGAGTCTGTAATATTGATGAAACCCTACTGGGTTTGGCGTGCAATTGGAGGCTCGCTCATGTTTGCTTCTCATCTTGTTTTTGCCTATAATTTCTATTATATAATCAAAGACCGAAAAACAGTTCCAGTACTTAAAAAAGATGGAGCGGTAGAAGAAATTACTGTTTAATATAATTTTTAAAAATGCTCAATTTCCATAAAGAACATAAAAACTTAGTGCTCACAGCCCTTATAATATTTGTGGCCTTAAGTATTCTTGTAGCAATAGTACCCGCTTTTCAAATGCAGGCTACGGTGCCCATACCTTCTCAAGAACCATTGACACCCCAAGAAAAAAAAGGACTGCGGGTGTATGTTTCAGAAAATTGTGCTGCCTGCCATACACAACAGGTCCGTGGTATAGCGATGGATGATATGTGGGGCGACAGGCCTTCCCTCCCTTCAGATTATTTTTACAGTAAACAACGTTTGGATGTATGGAGACAATCCCCTTCCCTTTTGGGCAGTGAGCGCACAGGTCCCGATTTAACCAATATTGGTGCAAGGCAACCTAGTGAGGATTGGCATTTAATGCATTTATATAATCCTCGTTCGGTAGTTTCAGAATCTATAATGCCATCCTATTCCTGGCTGTTCAAAGAAATGGATAG
The DNA here is from genome assembly GCF_007827275.1 of Gillisia sp. Hel_I_86. Lineage (NCBI taxonomy): Bacteria > Pseudomonadati > Bacteroidota > Flavobacteriia > Flavobacteriales > Flavobacteriaceae > Gillisia > Gillisia sp. Hel_I_86. The sequence goes on from NZ_VISE01000001.1 coordinate 4,057,334, forward strand.
TACGGCAGTTACCCAAGATGATGTGATAATCCCTATCCCAAAAGAATTTTATAATAAGCCCGGTAAAAAAGTTGTGGCGACCCAAGAAGCTTTGCAATTGGTAGCCTATTTAAAATCATTAAAACAAACCAAATTGCCCGATGGAAGTGCCCCATTATTTATTCCGGCTTTAGAGAAAATTCAAACAGGAAATACGGAAGGCAGCAATAACAATGCTGGCCTTAGCGGTGAAAAATTATATAATACCAGCTGTGTTGCCTGCCATCAGGCAAATGGAAAAGGAATTCCAGGGGCCTTTCCTTCTCTGGTTGGAAGCGGATTTGTAAATGATGAAAATCCTGAAATGCTTATTAAAATTATCCTCCAGGGATATGATGCAAGAAGTGAATTTGGAGTGATGCCCCCTTTTGCCGATCAACTTTCCGATGCCGAAATCGCGGCCATTGCAACCCACGAGCGGACTAGCTGGGGTAATGATGCTCCTGCTGTTAAAGAAGAAGATGTGAAGAAAATAAGGGACTACATCAATAATGAATTAAACCAATAAAAAAAATGAAAAAGATCACAATCCTATTAACAGCAGTCTTTTTATTGAGTTTCGATTTTGCCATTGCTTGTGAGCTTTGTAAAAAAAATCAGCCCAAAGGCTTTGAGAATATTACCCATGGTGCCGGCCCATCAGGAACATTGGATTATATAATCATTTGGTCTGCAATTATCATTGTGGGGATTACCTTGTTTCTAAGCCTCAAATATCTCATAAAACCAAAAGAGAACAATCTGGGGCATATTAAAAACATTGTGAAAAACGAAGGATTTTAAAGATGGAAGACAATAGGATCATAAAAGTATTTTTGGATGATGACCCAAAACCTTTTGCGGCTTTTGCACCACCGGTGAAAATTGTATTTGACAGCACAAAAATACCCGATGGCAAGCATACATTAAAAATCGTGGCCAAATCCTCCAACGGGGTTGAGGGGGTTCGGGAAATCCCTTTTGTAGTGCGAAATGGCCCGGCAATATCTGTAGTGGGCTTAAAAGAGAATGAAATAATAGACACTCAAATCCCCATTACCATTAATGCCTATGGGAGCGAGACCAACGATTTTTTTGTGATTAGGGGCTCTGAAACACCAAAAGCAATTCCTGCTTGGGTGTGGGCATTACTTATCATATTTGTAGCTTTCGGAGTATTCTATATAATCATGTATTGGAGCCCGGAACTCTATAAATCATTTTTTTAGCTGTTATTGACCCTCATGGCTAATCGAAAATCTTGAGCAAGTCTCAAAAGACACCTCTGAATAGGAAATAAAATTAAAGATTTATGCAGAAAGAAATTTTAAATATTAACGATATTAAACAACTGGTAGATGCCTTCTATGCCAAAGTACAGCAAGATGAGCTGCTAGCAGACATTTTTAATAACGTGATCCAAGATAATTGGCCAAAACATTTGGAGAAAATGTACAGTTTCTGGCAGACGGTTCTTTTAGAAGAACATACTTATTATGGCGCTCCTTTTATGCCTCACATGAACTTGCCTGTGAGCAAAAAACATTTTGACAGGTGGTTGGAATTATTTTATGAAACCCTGGATGAGCTATTTGAGGGGGAAAAAGCCGAAGAAGCCCGATGGCGCGCAAATAAAATGGCAGAGATGTTTCAGCTTAAAATTGCGCATTATCAAAAAACCAATTCCAAACCTTTGATATAAGCCTGTAAAATTATTTCTTTAAAACTTCAGAAGAAAAAAATTAAAACTTAATCATGTCGCATTTACATCAAAAAATAGCAAAAAAATATAGCGATTTAGGAGAAAATCCTGATACGCATTTGGAGGGGCTTTTACATTCCAAACCCATCAATTATTGGGATTATATTGGGGTGGAAACACTTTTGTCCCTGCAAAGACCCCGTACGGATTTTAAAGATGAAGCAATCTTTATTATGTACCATCAAATGACAGAATTACTTTTAAAAATGCTGTTTCATGAAATTAAACAGTTGGTGGAAGCTGAAAGTTTTTCCGAAGAAATGTGGTTGGACAAAATCAACAGGATGAACCGCTATGCAAGTATGCTCATCAACTCTTTTGATATTATGAAAGATGGAATGGACTATGATGATTATAACCAATTTAGAAAAACCCTGGCCCCCGCTAGCGGATTCCAAAGTGTACAGTTTAGATACATAGAAATTTATTGTACAAGGTTGGAAAACTTGGTAAACCAAAAAGGCAAAAAACAGTTGCCTCCCACCCCTTCCATAGAAGATTATTTTGAAAATATTTACTGGAAGGAAGCTGGCATTAACAAGAAGACAGGTACTAAAACCCTCACCATGCTTCAGTTTGAAGAAAAATATCTCGATACTTTAATAATATTAGCTAAAAAAGTACAGGGCAAGACCTTAGAAGAAAAATTTCTTGTTCTAAAAAATCCTTCTGAAGCATTACAAAAAAAATTATTGGAATTCGATATCCTTTATAACGTGAAGTGGCCACTGGTACACCTTAACACGGCAGAACATTATCTGGACAAAAAAGGTGAAAATAAAGCAGCCACCGGAGGTTCCGAATGGAAAAAATATTTGCACCCTAAATTTCAGCAGCGAAAATTCTTCCCTTCGTTGTGGACAGAAAAAGATTCGTTAGAGGAAGATAATATATAGATATGGAAAAAATACAAAAACCCGAATTAACGCCCTTGGATATAGGAGACTCCTTAAAAACATTACAGGTAACCGCTTTGGCTGGAATGAGAATGCCACCCCACTATACCACCAAAGAGGCTGTAATTGTTGTTCACCAAGGCGAGGCTCTTTTAAAAATGCCAAATGTAGACCATAGGCTAAAACAGGGAGCTGTTTTTATTGTTCCGGCCGGGGTGGAACACACCTTGGAAATTATAAAGGATTTTAAAGCCGTTGTTATCATGGGAGCAGACTCTGACATAAACTTTAAATAAGGAAGTTGATAAGAAATCTAAAAAATTGATATATGAATTTCTAAAAAAATAGAACTCTAAAGACTGAATCATGAGCAAGAAATTAAAAATCAAGACAAAGCGGGTTTATGACGAAGTATCAAATAACGATGGCTACCGGATACTGGTGGATAAAATCTGGCCGCGGGGCGTATCAAAAGAAAATGCAAAATTAGATGAATGGAATAAAAATCTGGCGCCTTCAGACGAACTTAGAAAATGGTTTGATCATGACCCTAATAAATTCAAGGAATTTAATCAGCGTTACAAAAAAGAGCTAAAAGATAAACAAGAAGATTTGGAACGTATTAAAGAAATCGCACAAGATAAACAGGTTTGTCTTTTATACGGTGCCAAAGATAAAGAACATAATCAGGCAGCAGTTTTGAAAGAAATATTGAAATCTCAATCAAGAACCTCGGGGCAAGTCCACGAGGTATACATTGGAGACCATTTTTAAAAATTCGAGGCAAGCCTCGGGGAATTAAACCCTCGATGAAGGATTAAATTATAACAAAAAAAATATAAACAATAAAAAACCACCGTTAAAGACGATGGCGTTGATTTTCAGATTAGCCCTAAAGGGGCATAAGACTCATCAGTGATGTTCTTGATATTTTACATACCGTTTTATCATATCCTCCTCTAACCCTACTGTGCTCACAAAATAGCCTCTGGACTAAAAATGATTGCCCCACTAGGGCTTTTGTTTCAAACTTGGATAAGTTTTGAAAAGTTTTATTGCAATCTTTCCTTTCAAAAACCCCATGTATTCCGATATTGAAACTTTTGGAGGAACCGAACAAACTAGATGAACGTCGTCTTTTTGCATATTCATTTCTAACACCATTACATCTTTCCATGTACTAATTACTTGCAAATCATGCTCAACTAATGATTGGACCATGCCTTCAAGTATCTGAAAGCTATACTTGGGTGTGACCACCATGTGGTAGTCACATTTGTAATACATATGTGTTAATTTTCTATATTTGCTCATCTTAAAAAGTTTTAGATGGGCAAACCTAAAAAATGGCAAAGCCTTTATAACATGGCCACCGTCAAAGACGCTGGTTTTTCAATGATAAGTAAAGAACATTTTCAGTGAATTTATCACAGGGTTCTATTTATCGTCCTTCGGAAGGAAAAATTAAAACAATAAATATGAATAAATTTTAATCCAGATTTGATAAATTCCAATTTATCTCTTAATTTTAGTTTTTTCAAATCAAGAACCTAGGGACAAGCCCACGAGGTATGCATTGAAAACTATTTTTAAAAAATTCGAGGCAAGCCTCGGGGAATTAAACCCTCGATGAGGGATTAAAAAAGTCAAAATAAAAACATTTTATGTGGCACTATCTACTCCTGTTCTTTATGCTGCTCTTTACCGCTGGTTTTGCGGGTTGTTTGTATTTAGTTAAAAAATCCACGGGAAAAACCCTGGATGAACCGGGAAAAGACGTTCCTGCCGAAAGCGGGCACTTGGCGCCCAAACCTGCCTGGGGCCGCTACCATATCCACTATTACGGCTACGCGCTCATGTTCCTGGCCTTTGATATGGAGATGGCCTATATGTACCCTTGGGCAGTAGTTTATAAAGAACTCGGCTTAACGGCCCTTTTGGATATGGGAGTGTTCCTGCTCATCCTCTTTTTGGGGTTGCTTTATACATGGAGCCAGGGAGGCTTAAAAAGACAATAATGGTAAAACTTGGCACATATTCGGCAAGAAATGGGAAAGCGGGCTTTTTCGGTTCTTCTACGTTTAAACTGCAAAAAGTATTCCCTGTTCCAGGGATAGAAGTTTTGCTGAAAAAGGGTTTTGATCCTTTCCAACCTAATATCGAGATCGTGGATACCCCCAGGCACGCCAATGTATTACTAATGTGCGGACCACTAACCGAAACTGCTGAAAAAGCTGCGACAGTGGTCTTTGCTCAAATGCCCCGTCCACGGATGCTGGTTTCCCTGGATATGGAAAAAACCCATTTTCTCCCTAAACCAGATGCAGCAATCAATACTGAAGATTTAAAAAATTTAGCCAAAGCATTACCTGCTGCCGTTATTTATGCTGAAAACGCCACTGCCTTTGAACCTGCTTTTTTAATTGAAGCATTGTCCGAAGATGAAGGAAAGGGCGGTCACCACCACCACGGCTCCCATGAACACCACGAAGAACAGCACGGGCACCACCATGGGGATGGCCATCACAAAAACAAAGCGAATCACGGGCATGAACATGAAAACCCAGAAGATCGGCAAGGTCATCAGGAACATGAAGGTCATCACGGCCACGAAGCCCACCACGATCATAAAGAACAAAAGCATAAAGATCAAGGGCAGGACCATGGGGAGCACCATCCTGGTTCGCATGAACACCACGAAGATGAAGGAAACGGCGGCCGCCACCATAGGGATGGTGGCCATCACGAAAACAAAGCACATTACGGGCATGAACATGAAAACCCAGAAGATCGGCAAGGTCATCAGGGACATGAAGGTCATCACGGCCACGAGGCCCACCACGATCATAAAGAACAAAAGCATAAAGATCAAGGGCAGGACCATGGGGAGCACCACCATGGTTCGCATGAACACCACGGAGATGAAGGAAAGGGCGGCCACCACCACTCCCATGAACACCACGGGCACCACCATAGGGATCGTGGCCATCACGAAAACAAAGCGCATCCCGGGCATGAACATGAAGCCCACCACGATCATAAAGAACATGAGGAGCATGCGCATAGCGGTCATCCCCATAAAGCTATCGAGCATGACCACGGCAGTGGTCACGACCACGAGGGGGACGATCACGGGGGTGGGGGTTTCATGTCCATGGTAATGATGACCAAAGATCAGCCCCGCGGGACCGATGGCCTGCAAATGGACCGTAACCAAGTACGTTTTGGGCCCTTCCATCCCGGATTGCCCGGGGGCCTGCAGGTAAAAATGACCCTAGCCGGCGATACAGTAGCGCAAGCCGAAGTGGAAAATGGCCTTTTTGATACACATGCATTTCAGGATTTTCCGGAAGAGCCCAAAGATTTTCCCGGTTGGCTGGCTGGATTTGATCCTTTTCAAACCGAAACTTATCGCCAACTCGCATCCCTGACCCTGGCCCGCGCTACCGGGGGTAACTTTCCCTTAGATATCAAAAAACTGGAGCAGGAGCGTGTACAAAACCTGCTGTTGTGGCTTTTGAAATTTCAGAAAATCCTGGGCGATCGGGAAATGGAACGTCAGGTATTTCAGCTTTGGCAGGATTTTCAGCAAAAAAGACTTTCCCCCGAAAAATTTGCCTCTTTTAGGAAAAAAATAGAACATCGCTGGTACCTTAAGCCCCGCTTGCAGTATCTGGGAAGGCTTCCGGATAAAATACTGCAGCATTTCAGCGGGCCTTTGGCCAAAGCGGCGGGCAATGCTTCAGATGCACGGGAAAGTTTGAACGAATATGGAAATTTTAAAAGTTTCCAGTTGAAAGAAAACAACGTCTGGGGCTGGCTATTAACAAGACTGGAAGAAATACACCAAAGTCTCCAAATTTTAGTGGAAGTCACTTCTACAGAAAAAAAAGATGAACTGAACGAAATGCATAAACTGAATTTTTCCGGCATACAAAATACGTGTGTAAAGCTGGAAACTTCTCGTGGCACAATGGTTTTAAAACTGGAAATGAAAGACGGGAAAATCAAAAAAATGGATTTAAAACAACCTTCCATAGCCCTAGCTGAGGCGGTACCGCAGCTTGTAAAAAATCATGAACTGGCCGATGCCCTCACCGCCATTGCGGCACTGGACATTTCGCCTTGGGAAATTAGCGTATAATGATCTGGACTATCACTACATTAATTACTTTGGCAAGCCTTTACGGCATCGCGGTTTTGGAACGCTGGTCGGTTTACCATAATTGGGATTTTACCTACCCTTTTAAAGCTTTTTCGGGCATGTTTGTACAGGAAGATATCATCCCGCGCAAACACGACCCCACTTTTTTTGAAACTGCACCTATCTTGTTTATCGGCGCCGCATTCCTAACTATAGGGGTTTTGCCTTTTGCCGCCGGTACCGTTCTGGCAGGGATCGCTACGGGTGCACTTTTTGTGAACGCTGCCCTGGCCTACATCATGATCGCACTGCTGATGGCCGGCTGGGCGCCAAACGGTGTTTATGCCATGGTGGGGGGCTGGCGGTTTCTGGGGCAGCTCATTGCCTATGCCATGCCTATCGTGATGACGATCTCCGCCACAGTAATGCGCGCAGAATCCATGGATATGCTCAAAATAGTAGAATCACAGACCGGGTTATGGAACATCATCTATCAGCCGTTGGGTTTTATCCTGTTTTATGCTGCGTCCATGGCGCTGGCGTTTTTACCGCCTTTTGATTTGCCGCAGGGCGGGGGCGAACTCGCAGGTGGTGTTTTTGCCGAATATACCGGGAAGCGCCTGTTGCTTTTCCGCTTGGGTCGGTTAGTGCTTATTTTTAGCCTTTCCTTGGCGATCACCAATTTTTATCTGGGCGGCTGGCACGGGCCACTCCTGCCAGGCATTATCTGGACGTTTCTTAAAACCATACTGGTGGCAGCTTCCTTGTTTTGGGCAGGAGGTTTTATGCCCCGGCTACGGCATGACCATACGCTGGAATGGGGCTGGAAATACGCCACCCCGGCAGCCCTACTCAATATATTATGGGTTGGGGTGCTGTTACTGTTGTGAAAAGAGGAAATGGAAAAAAAGAAGAAAAAGGAGAAATGAATATGAGCAGAAAGCCGAAAAAATGAACTGGGAAAAAGGAAGAGTACGGTTTCCCACTTAACCAATTAACGAATTGCAGGTCACGAATCACAAATTAACCTAATTGCCAACAGAGATAAAAAAAGGAATATATGGTCATCACAAAAATCATTTTTTTAACAGTCTTTGGACTTGCCGCTATCTGGTTTGGCTGGCGGGTCTTCATGACCAGCAGTATGGTGCGTTCGGCCTTGTCGTTGCTGGCTTGCCTAACTATTTTGGGATTGATGTTTTTTGTAATGCAGGCAGAGTTCCTTGCGGTGCTGCAGGTAATGATGATGGCCACCGAAATGGCCATCATGGCCATTTTTATGATGATGTTCATGATGGATCCCGGTGGCATGGGCGCGATGGAAATGACCCACCAAAAAAAACTATCTATCGTCCTGGGAACGGTTGCAGGTGCTGGCATCATCTTCGCCATAGGTTTTGCCAACTGGGGCGAAATAGCAAAGGTTGTATCTGATGCCGAACAACAAAACCGTGACTTGGGCAGGGAGGTGCTAAAACGTTCCATGATGATCTTTGAAACCGCGGGCACCTCAATCCTCGTCGCGATGATCGTGGCGGCCGCTATTGCTCTACCTTTTGAAAATAAACATGAAAACCAACAAAAATGATAGAATTGACCATAGTATTAGTAACCGGGGCAGTACTTTTTGGTATAGGTTTGTACGGAGCGTTAAGCCAGACCAACCTGGTGATGATCATGATGGGCATAGAGCTAATACTGGGTGCCGCAATGCTGAACCTAGTGGCTTTCTGGCGCTACCTGCACCCCGAAACCTATTCCCTCCAGATGTTTGTGCTGGTAGGGATGACTGTCATGGCCCTGGAAGCCGCGGTGGGCTTTGCAATAGGAACCCAGCGCTTCCGCACCAAAGGCTCGGTCGAAATGGAAGAAGCGAGCGATATGAAAGGGTGACTTCGAGAGCCTCAGTCACCTTAAGTGGGAAATTTTGAATATTGAATTTTGAATCTGAAACCTTGAACCTTATACTCATAATCTTGTTCCCATTTCTCGCTGCCCTTGCCGGTTACTTTTTCCGGAAAGGGAACGCATGGCCGCACCTTTTGGGGGCGGGTGGGTCTTTGTTCTCGGCTTTGCTGTTGTGGATAAAGCTTGGGAAAAATGGAACCGCACGGTTGGAAGTGATGCGGTATGGAGAATTCAGCAGCTTTCTTTTTGCCGATTTCACTTCGGCTCTACTGGTCACAGTGGTGGGGGTCGTAAGCTTCTTTATTTTTATTTATGCCAAAGGCTATATGCGGCACGATACCGGAAAAACCTGGTTCTGGCCGGCCATATCGCTGTTCCTGATGGCCATGCAGCTGTTGGTGCTGGCCGGGGACTGGTTTTTGTTTATCACCGGTTGGGAAATTATGGGGCTGGCATCCTTTCTGCTTATCGGCACCTGGCACCATAAAAAAGAAGCGCGGCAAGGTGCCACCAAAGCCTTTTTACTCACCCGTTTCAGCGATATCGGGCTATATGCGGGGGCATTTCTGGTAATAATCACATTTGGGGATTTAGCTATTCCAGCAAGTGGGGAAATGAAGGTCCCACTGGCGGCTTCGCTCTGGCTCCTGCTCGCGGTAATGGGCAAATCGGCACAGGTGCCTTTTCAGGACTGGCTTTCCGGGGCCATGGCCGGCCCTACCCCGGTATCGGCTTTGCTGCACTCGGCCACGATGGTGGGCGCGGGTGCCCTGCTGCTTATCAGGATTTTTCCGGTCTTGCCAGAGCAAGGGCTGGATGTCATTGCCATAATTGGCGTCCTTACCATAGTTTTAACCGGGATTACCGCCATCAGTTCCCGCGACATCAAGCAAATGCTGGCGGCTTCCACTTCCAGCCAGTTCGGGTTTATCCTGCTGGCGGTGGGCACAGGTTTTCCCGGGGCGGCACTGGCCCATTGGCTGGCCCATGCCTTTATGAAGAGTTCGCTTTTCCTGGGTGCCGGGATTTTCCAGCACGCCCGGGGGGATACCTTATATGAAAAATTAAAAGGTTCAGGAAAACACCTAAAGATCACCTTTTTTGGCTTTGCCATTGCGGGGTTTGCCCTGGCCGGCATCCCACCGCTTATTGGGTATTACTCCAAAGATGCGCTCCTCGCGGCTTATTTTAAAGACGGTAACGGATTTTATATGACCGCAGCTTTGATCGGGGTGTTGTTTACGGCAACGTATGTGGCCAAAGCCCTCAACCGCTTATGGAATGGGAAAACCCAAAAACCTGAAATCAAAGGCTTGTCCCTACTGCGTAGCGGACTGCTGGGACTGGTCTTTATCGTGCTGTTGGGTGGCTTCTTTTTGGAAAAATTGGTACTTTCTGGAGATTATATCTTCCCAAAAGACAGCCTGAGCAAGTACCTGGGACTGGGATTGACGTTTTTGGGCCTGCTCATGGGATGGGTGTACAGGGAAAAGTGGCTTTCGGAAAGGGTCAAAAAAAGCATTGGCGAAAATTACCCCGTTTTCGGCGGTTATCAGAAATTAATCGTGCAACCGGTACTTTGGTTGGCTGATGTATTGAGCGATTTCGACCGGAAAATTTCAGTTTTTGTTCAAAACATAGGTCGTGCGGGACTTTTCTTCAGCAGAAAAAATGATATCCTAGATAAATGGGTAAACCGGGCGACCTGGGCTATTGGCATTTCCTGGCTGATTTTCAGCAAAATCAATAAAATTTTTGATGACAAGATATTAAAAGGGGTTGAGAACATAGGCTACTGGACTCTAAAAACCGGTGCCAGGGGCAAAAAATGGCAATCCGGGATGGTGCACAAGGAGCTGGCCATAAGCGTTGTGGCCCTGCTGATCCTGATCTTTATATTAACCGCAAGCATTTTCACATTATGATGACAAACTTCCCTTTACTGAGTATCACGCTATTTTTGCCGCTGCTTGGCGCGATTTTGCTGATGGCTTTTAAAACCGGCCGGAAAGGCACCAACATTATCGCTGTGGGAACGGCCTTTCTTACTTTGCTAGGAACACTGGGTATGGCCTGGCGCGGGCTGGGGACCGGGTTTTCCCAGGTAGAGGAAGTGGCCTGGATCCCGCAACTGGATGTGGCTTACCGCGTGGGAATAGATGGAATAAGTTTTACGCTGGTACTGCTTACGGGCATCTTATTTTTGAGCAGCATTGTTTTTTCAACAAAGATCAAGCAGAAACCCCGCGCATATATGGCACTGTTCCTCATGCTGGAAACCGCATGCCTGGGGGTATTTATGTCGCTGGATCTGTTGCTGTTCTATGTGTTTTTTGAAATTACGCTGGTGGGGATGTATTTTATTATCGTCGGCTGGGGCCACGAAAACGCCAAAAAAGCCGGGGTCATGTTTTTCATTTATACGCTGGTAGGTAGTTTGCTGCTGCTATTGGCCTTTCTGGCGCTTTACCTCAATGCCGATCCGCGAACTTTTGATATGCGTGCGCTTATCGAAAATCCGCCGGTTACCGGCGGGATAGCGGTCTTTACCTTTTGGGCCTTGTTCCTGGCCTTTGCGATCAAAACCCCGCTTTTTCCATTCCATTCCTGGTTGCCTTTGGCGCACACCGAAGCCCCGGCCGCCGGTAGTGCCATACTAGCCGGGATTTTATTGAAGTTGGGCGCTTATGGATTTATCCGTTTTATGCTGCAAATGACGCCGGAAATGTTCCGCGAATTTGCCTGGGTGGTGATGGCCGTGGCGGTTTTCTCGGTGGTGTACGGGGCGCTGGTAGCCATGGCGCAAACCGATCTCAAGCGGATGGTGGCCTATACCAGTATCAACCATATGGGCTACCTCGTATTTGGGGTGGCAGTAGCAGCTGTGGGCAGCGAAAGCGCGGGCATAAGGGGACTGGACGGGGCCACTTTGCAAATGTTTAGCCACGGCATCGTGACCGGCTTGTTGTTCCTGCTCATTGGAGCGATCCAAGACCGGGTGACCACCCGCGAGATACCAGTGCTAAAAGGGTTGTTAAAAAGCTATCCCTTGCTGAGCGGCTTTTTTGTGGTGGCAGCCTTTGCTTCGTTGGGCCTGCCGGGGCTGGCGCATTTCCCGGCAGAATTCCAGATTTTCCTGGGCGGCTTTGAAGATTATCCCTGGGCGGTGGTGATCATGCTGCTGGGGCTGGTGATTATTTCCGCTACGTACGTTAGGTCCATTCAACGCAGTTTTATGGGCGCGGCAGACCGCAATATCCTGAAAATGGTAAAAGATCTAAATGCCCGGGAACTCCTGGCTTTTGTGCCGCTTTTGATCTTAATTATTTTAACGGGAGTTTATCCCGACTGGATTTTAAAATATATTCATGAGACGGTAAAACTCCTAATGTAGGAGCCCAATAATGAAATGTAATTAATCAGTATGTTGATTCTGCCGATTATTGCAAGGATTGTTTCACGCAAAGCACGCAGAATATTATTTAAAACAATATTGATCAGCATGTTAGGCTCAATAAAAAATTAAAACGTTAAACTGATTACTTTCAATGGAACAGGATTTACTCAATATATTGCCCCAGCTTATCGTTTTGGCGACCAGTATGCTGGCACTATGTTTTGAAATGCTGCGCAGGGCCACCGGCAGCTTATGGGTGCTTGTAATAGGGCTGGCCGCCGCGGCAGGCGTGGCCATTTCTAAGCTGGGGACGGTAACCACGGCTTTTTCCGAAACTTTTCGGGTGGATTTTCTGAGTCTGTGGGCCGCGATTATCCTGGGCGGGGCGGGAATACTTTCCGCTTTGTTGATGCGGCAGGAGCTGCGCAAGACCGGCCGGGAGGGTACACTTTCCAGCCTGGTGGGCTTTTCCACGCTGGGTTCTATGATCCTGGCCGGGGCGGGCGATATGATGTTCCTCGTTCTCGGAGTGCTCATCAGCGGACTTACCGGCTTTGGGCTGGCGGCCTACCCAAAAACCGATAAGGCCACGGAAGGAGGTATTAAATATTTCATTTATGGCTCGGTGACCGGTGCGGTAATGCTGTTTATGCTTACCTTTTGGGCGGGAACTTCGGGCAGCACCTTACTTTCCGCACTGGGGCAGCCCGGGCTGGAACCGGTGCTGGTACTGCTTGGGTTTGCTGGGGTGCTTGCGGGATTGGGCTATTCGGCTTCCCTGTTTCCCTTTCATTTCTGGACCCCCGATGTTTTTGAAGGCGCGCCGGTCTCGGTGGCGGCTTTTGTTTCGGTGACCCCAAAAATCGGGGCCTTTTTCGCTTTGGCACAGGTGATGCGTTCCCTGCATCCTGAAGGGCTGGACTACAACCTGATCCTGGCCCTGCTTGCGGCTTTTTCCATGACCTTTGGCAATGTGGTGGCGCTTTGGCAGAAAAACGTGTTACGGCTGATGGCTTATTCTACCATTGCCCAGGCAGGTTATTTCCTGCTCGGGGTTATTGCCATAAACGGAAGCGAGCTGGCCGTTTCTTCCCTGGTGGTTTTTAGCGTGGCCTATGCGGCGATGAACATTGGGGCTTTTGCCATTATCCAGCAGGTAGGGCCACAAATCCTGAATTTTGAAGGCCTGGCCCGTAAAAAACCTTTTATGGCCGTGGCCATGGTTGTGTTTTTGTTGTCGCTGGTAGGCCTTCCGCCGCTAGCGGGATTTGCGGGGAAATTTTTGCTCTTTGGAGCGGCTATAGATGTGGGCTATTCATGGCTGGCCATCATAGCTATTCTTAATAGCGTAATCTCCCTGGCGGTGTACCTGCGCATCATTAATCCGATGTTTTTTAAAAAGCAGCCGGTTTTTTCCTCAGAACCTTCCACCCTGCTCCGGTGGGTATTTTTAAGTAGTTTTGCGGTTACGGTTTTGGTAGGGATTGCGGTTCGGTATTTTCTTTAGATGGGAAGTGGTTTATAGATTTCTGCAAATTGCCAAAGTTATTGTCCTGCCAACATAAAAGGATATATTCATTCATCTTTGATGTTAATCCTGTTGATGTTGGCTACCCCAAAAACCATTACAAAAAAGTACAGCAGCACCTCCATTACCACAAGCAATTTTGCGATATGGGAAAGGGCTACGATATCGCCATAACCCACGGTGGAAAAAGTTATCAAACTGAAATAAAAAAATTCAAAAAACAGGATATACAAAGGAGAAGCGCCCAGAGCATTGCTTTTAAAATGTTGATGATCCAGAAGGTAAAGCGCAAGGTAATCTGTAGTGAACGATAAAATAATCAAGCTGATCAACAGGCCAAATAAAAAAAGCACATGGATGAGATAGTGGCTTTGTCCCAGGATTTTATTCAGTTGGCTAAAGGTAAGGCGTACGATAAATGAGCATTTCATCAAAGCCAAGGTGGCAATGACGTATAGCACCCAGGGCAACCCGATCATTTGTTCACTCAAAGAAAGATATCCTGCCAAAACGGCTAATACCAAGGCAACGGCAGGGAGTGAACTGAATAACAATTTTTTGTAAAATCCCTTGACCTTGAAAAAGTCTTGCATAGTAGCCAAAATGTTTGGTTATAAAAATCTGAAATTCTAATTGGAATGCCCTTCTTCTTCCTCTTTTAAATATTTTCCCTGGTCCCACACCTTCAATAAAAACGAGTTATGAGCCCGTGATACGCAGTCTGGGAGACTGAATAAGCCACTAACAAAAGGATCATTCCCACACCAATTTCAAAGATACGTTTTCCTTTTTTAACGAACAGGCTGATTATTTTCTGGACCCCTACATTACCGTCGGCCCACAAGGCCCAGGTGGCAGAGGTTTCACGTGCTTCCATGATTTGCTATGCCACAGTGGCGAGGCCTTCGGTGGCGGGATGAAAAACATTGACTGCAATGTATCCACCAGCCACCAAAAATAGGATTACCCAATTCAGGGTTTTGTTCAGTATAAATACATGAATGAGCTGAAAAATAGCACCAAAGATCAATAATACCACCGGAAAATGCACTGCCAATGGGTGCAAGTTAGGAAAGTCTTTAAATTCTGCAGAGACATGAGTAGGTTGTTCATTCTCTTCTGAAGTATTACAGACGTAGCAACGTTACCGTCAGCCATAAAAGTGTCAATCCGATTAAATGGTGATGCATCATACAAATTGGTCATAAATAGAACCATTATGAGGAGCAGAAGCAATTAGGAAATAATCGAATTTTTAATAATGGGGGTATTGGGTTTAGGTGTTTTTTAAATTTTTAACGCTGAAAGCTTTAGAATGCGTGAAACATCAATTTCCTTAACGGTTATGTTTCTTTAAGCCAATCTAATTATCACCCCAGACTATTTACTATATCTACCAGCCAGCGGGGATAGACCCCTATCCAAATCATCAATACCGTTAAAATGATCAATGCCAGGCTGCCCGCAAGAAGCGAGGAAGCCTTCGAAAACCTGGCTGTTGGAACCGTGTTTATTTCTTGTTTCATCATCACAACAATTATCTGTAAGTAATAATATAAGCCTATAACACTTCCTATAACCAAGGTAAAGGCAAGCAACCACTTCGCTGTTCCCACTCCTGCCGTTAAGACAAAGAATTTCCCTATAAAACCCGCAGTAATCGGGATACCTGCCAAGGAAAGCAAACTCACCGTGAATGCAGCAGCCAAAAAAGGCCTTTTCCAGAACAGGCCCCTGTAATCTTCAATATCGGTGGCTTCTTCCTGGGATTGGGATAAGAGGCTTATAATACCAAATGCCGCCAGAATTGTGATCACATATACCGTAAGGTAAAAGGTAGCCGCCGGGGGTCCCATTTCTTTTCCAGCTATAAGGGCCACCAATAAATAACCAAAATGGGCAATAGAGGAATAGGCCAGAATACGCTTTACATTATTTTGCATCAGGGCCAGTAAATTCCCTATCAACATAGAGAGGATGGAAATGACCGTAAAGGCCCATAAGATTTTTTCAAACCGGTAAAGGTCGGCCAGTATAAAAAAACGGAGCAATAAGGCAACTATAGAGCCCTTGGACACCGTTGCGATAAACGCACTTATGGGGGAAGAAGCGCCTTCATATACATCGGGCGTCCACATGTGGAAGGGGACAGCGGCCAGTTTGAAGCCTATACCCACTATCATAAGGGCAATACCGGCAATTAGCATCAGGTTGGAGGTGGCACTTAGGGCCGGGCTTATGCTTGCCAGGGAATGGAAGGCCATGGTGCCTGAAATAGCATAGACCAACGCCATGCCCAATAATAAAAAAGAGGAAGACATCGCTGCGAGCATCAAATATTTCAAGCCCGCCTCAATAGCTTTTGTGCGTTCCCTGTAATAGGCTATCAGCGCATATAACGAAACGCTGAGTATTTCCAGGCTCACAAAAAATGAAATAAAATGGGTGCTGAATACCATCATCGCCGAACCCAAGGTGGCCAGCATCAGCAACAGGTAGTACTCCTCCATTCTTTTTTCCGGAAAGAAATCCCGCAAACTGAGGTAGCTGAAAATTGCCACAACAAGGGTAGCCAGCAAGATCAGGGCAAGGTAATAATATCCAAAACGATCAATGAGGAACAGTTCCCCAATCACATGGGGTGTTTCCGGACTGGTAAAGAATACCGTGATAAGGGAAGCCGTTAATATTAGCAGGGTGGCGGCAAACGTCGTTAAATGATCTCGCTTTACTGCTACTAAAAGTAGAATAAAGAGAATCCCCCCGGCCAATATCACCACAGGTAACAAACTCATAATATCTTGTGCTGACATATTTTAATCGGATTTTATAAGGTTGATTTTTTGATCCTGCCCCTTCTTTTTTAAAGCCATGGAGCTTGCAGTATGGTAAATATTGTCCCTCCCGGAGTGCCCAGCTTCCCCTTGTCCGGTATCTAAAGTATTTACTTTTTGAATAATCTTTTGCACCGGGATTTGGGATACATTAAAAACCGAAGCCGGGAACAAACCCAACCAGATAATTACAGCGGTAAGGGAAAGCATGATGATCATCTCACGAATGCCGAGATCGGCAATTACCCAATTCTTATTTTCCTTTCCATAAAATACTTTCTGCATGATCCGTAGGGAATAAATGGTGGCAGTCACCAAGCCCACTGTTGCCAGGATGGTAAGTACTTTATGGTTTGCCAGGTAGGATCCTATTAAGATTAGGATTTCAGCGACAAAATTTCCAAGCCCCGGTAGGCCTAATGACGCCATAACAAATAGTAGTCCCATAGTACCCATTTTGGGAACTTTGCGCCATAGCCCCCCCATTTGTCTTATATCACGGGTATGGATCCGGTCGTACAAAGCCCCGGCGATAATAAACAGTGCCCCGGTACTTATGGCATGGGCTATTATTTGCATGATCACCCCCTGCATGGCCATTTCATTAAAGGCATATACGCCCAATAAAATAAAGCCCATATGGCTTACACTTATATAGGCCACCAGGCGTTTAAGATCGGTTTGGGCGAATGCGAGTTTGGCGCCATATAGGATACTAAGCACCCCCAAAGTTATGGCCACAGGTGCCAACTGGAGGGAAGCCTGGGGGAACAAGGGCAACACAAACCTTATAAGGCCATAGGCCCCGGTTTTCAGCAATAATCCAGCAAGGATCACACTACCCGCCGTGGGTGCCTGGGTATGTGCATCGGGCAACCAGCTATGGAGGGGAACGGTAGATAATTTTACTATAAAGGCCACCACAAAACCCAGCATTAAGAGAAAAGCTGTACCTGAAGCCATATCGGTGCCCAGCAATTGTTCGTAATCAAAGGTAAAAACCCCTGTATTTTGCCAGTGGATAAAATATAGCCCAAGAATGGAAAGGAACATAAGCAGTCCGCTGGCCTGTGTAAACAGAAAAAACTTTTTTGCCGCGTAAACCCTGTTTTCATGCCCCCATATACTGATGAGGAAATACATGGGAACCAGCATAAGTTCCCAGGAGAAATAAAACAAAAACAGGTCTAGGGAAAGAAAGACCCCTGTAATACCAGCCAAAACAAGCAACAGGTTAAAATGAAAGAAGCCTACCCTTTTGTTTATTTCTTTCCAGGAAACCAGCACCGATATTACAGCCAAAAAAGAGGTGAGCACCAACATGAGCAGGCTCAACCCATCCATCGCCAGTTTAAACTGGATACCAAAAGCCGGGATCCAGCTACGGGTGTAACTCGTGATCCATTCTTGGTTATCGGTGCCCGGATCATGCCCAAGCCATAGCCACAGTACAATGCCCAAATATATAAGCGTACCTGCCAGACTTATAATCCGGGGCAGGATACTGTTCCACCGGCCTGCCAGCCATGCCAGCAAACCGGTTCCTATCAACAAGATGATGAGCCAAGCTAGAATCATGGAAAAAATAATATGGTTAATATAATTACCGCCCCCACTGCCACAACCATCGCATACCAGCGTAATTGGCCATTTTGGGCGGCACTCAATACAAAATGGGACTTTCTGGCAACAGTGGCCATGCCGGTATAGAACAGGTCTATAAAATCGTTTTTATCAATCCGGGACATGTACAGCATTGGCGCCACAATGACCTTGTCATAAAGCAGATCAAAATCCCAGCCTTTATAGAAAAATTGTTGCAAAGCGGTTCGTTCCGGTTCAGCGGCAGGGAGGGGTTTGTTAAAATAAAGCTTATAGGCGACGATCACCGCCGCAATGGCAACTGCCGCAGCAATAAGCTGAAGGATCAGCTCGGTGGTATGCCCTGCGACGGCCAGCGTTGTTGCCGGTAATGTTTTGTCAACAATATCAGAAAACAAACTTAGCTCCCCCATATTCTCCGGCAGTTCTATAAAGCCCCCGGCAAAAGACAAAAAAGCAAGTATAATCAATGGGATGGTCATCATCAAACCCGGACGATGGGTGGGTTCGGCCCTAGCCTTTCCGAAGAATGTCACAAAGACCATCCGAAAGGTGTAAAGTGCGGTAATAAATGCTCCTACCAACCCCGCCAGCCACAGCCACATTGACCCTTTATCACTCGCAAAAGCGAGCCATATAATCTTATCTTTGCTATAATATCCCGCGGTGATGAGCGGCAGGGCAGAAAGCGCTGCCGAAGCTACCAGAAAAGTCCAGAAAGTGATGGGTAGTTTTTTCCATAATCCGCCCATTTTAAACATATTGTGCTCCTCCCGCATCACCCATATCACCGCACCGGCCCCCAGGAACAACAGGGCTTTAAAAAAGGCATGGATCATCAGGTGGAAAATAGCGGCCGACCACGCCCCCACCCCCAGGGCCAGAAACATGTAACCGATTTGTGAAATAGTGGAATAGGCAAGTACTTTTTTAATATCGTGCTGGTTTAATGCAGACACGCCCGCAATGATAAGGGTGACAGCTCCAATAATAGCTACTGTCATCTGGACAACTGGGGCAATTTCAAACAATACATGGGTCCTGGCAATGAGGTAAACCCCGGCCGTTACCATGGTGGCTGCATGGATAAGTGCCGAAACGGGTGAAGGTGCGGCCATGGCATCGGGCAGCCAGGTCTGGAGAGGAAGCTGTGCCGACTTGCCCACGGCCCCTGCTAACAGGAGGAAAGCCGTAGCCATAGCTATCCCGGAGCCTACTCCCCAGGTTCCGGGTGCAGCCTGTAAAATATCCTGGATATTCAGGGTATTATAATTCATAAAAAGGATATAGAAAGCAATGGCCATTGCGGCATCGCCCACCCGTGTCACGATAAAAGCCTTTCTTGCCGCATAACCATTTTTTGGATTTTTGTACCAAAAGCCGATCAACAGATAACTGCACAAGCCTACTCCCTCCCATCCAAGGTACAGGAGAAGCAAATTATCGGCCAAAACCAGGATAAGCATAAAGCCAATGAACAGGTTCATAAAGGTGAAAAAGCGTACAAAGCCTTTTTCTTTCCACATAAATTCTACCGAGTAAAGATGGATCAATGCACCCACAAACGTGATGATAAAAATAAAAATAAGGGAGACCGTGTCAAGGTGAAAGCCGATATTGGGGGACAAACCATAAACGTCCATCCATTGCCAGGCAACCTGAAGGTACGGGGTGGTGTCTTCCAAAAACTCAAATCCAACAAGCAAGGTGAGAATAGCAGAAAGGCTTACAGATCCTACCCCCACAATTGCACTGAGGGTACGGGACAATTTCCCGCCTGCCAGAAGCAAAAGCAATGCGCCTGCAAAGGGCGATGCGATAATTAACCAAAGGAGTTCTTTCATTTTTTTTTCTTTTTTCCTATCCTTTCATACTATTGGCCTTCCCGGCATCCAGTGATCCTGCCTTTTTAAACAGTTGTATAATTAAAGCCAGCCCCACCGAAACCTCTGCTGCCGCCATGGCCAGTATAAAAACAAACATGACCTGCCCATCGGCCTGGCCCCAAGCCGCACCGGCCACTACAAATGCCACACCCGCTGCATTAAGCATGATCTCTATGGATAGCAGCATGAAAATAACATTCCGGCGTATCAGCAAGCCCGTCAATCCGAGGCAAAATAAAATTATCGCCAACAGTAGGCCATGTTCCATGGGTACATTCATACTTTCTGGTTTTCATTTTTTAAATACCGGTGATGGCTCTTCTTTTCTTTTTCACCAAGATGGTAGGCGCCTACAATCCCGGCCGTCAATAAAAATCCCGCCAGATCCACTACCAGCGTATATTTGGTGAACACCAATTCGCCCACCGCTGTAGGGGGCACTTCTTGTTGCGCCATGGCATGACCTTCCTGACTGATTAACAAGTACAGCATCTCCCCCAAAAGGATCAAGGCGATAATTGACGGCCCCACCCAGGTTTTGGGTTTCAATAAGCTATTTTCCGCTTTTGTTCCCGAGCCGCCCATATTCAGCATCATGATCACGAAAACAAACAGTACCATAATGGCACCTGCGTAGATGATCACCTCTAAAGCGGCAATAAACGGGGCGCCCAATATAAAGAACACCACCGAAACCGACAGCAGCGAAACAATAAAATACAAAAGTGCATGAACGGCATTTTTCCGTGTGATGACCAACAAGGTAGAAATGATGGCCAGAATACCAGCAATGTAAAATAGTATGTTCATCTCGTTAATTAATATATTTCACTTTTATTTTTAGTTCCTGAGCTTTTCGCCGAAGGACGGTTCCTAATTCTCTCTTGTCTCCTGTCTCCTGTCTCTTATCTCCTGTTTCTTGTTGTTACTTACGGCATAAGCTTTCTCACATCTACCGGTTTATTTTCTTTTTCCCCACCACCTTTTTCTTTAACCCCTACGGCAACCCCGGCTTCCCTATAGAAATTATAGCCGGGATACTTCCCCTGGCCCGCTATTAAAAGGTCTTCTTTTTCATAGACGAGGTTCTGGCGGTTGTATTCCCCCATTTCAAAATCGGGGATAAGTTGTATAGCATACGTGGGGCAAGCATCTTCGCAATATCCGCAAAAAATACATCTCGAAAAGTTGATGCGGAAGAACTCCGGATACCTGCGCCCATTTTCATCTTCAGTGGCCTGAAGGGAAATGCAATCTACGGGGCAGGCAGCTGCGCATAAATAACAACCCACGCAGCGCTCCATGCCATCGGGGTCACGGCTAAGGACGATCCTGCCCCGCCAGCGGGGCGGTAAAGGCACCTTTTCCTCGGGGTACTCTACCGTTACCCTTTTATGGAACATATGTAGAAAAACAAGCCAAAGCGATCTTAAATTGCTGAACATGATTTACTGTTTTTTAATTTAAACTCCGTGTTTTTAATTAAAATATAATACAAGCGCCCCGGTCACCAATAAATTCAAGAGGGAGAGCGGTAAAAGGATTTTCCATCCAAACGACATCAGTTGGTCATACCTTGGCCGGGGCAATGCAGCCCGCAGCAAGACAAAGAACAGGATAAAAACAAATGTCTTGATAAGGAACCAAAGTACCGGGGGCAGGAAGCCAAATCCCAGCCAGCCCCCAAAAAACAAGGTAGTGGTCAAGGCCGAGATAAACGTAATGCCCAAATATTCCCCTACAAAGAACATCCCGAACTTCATCCCGGAATATTCTGAATGGTATCCCGCCACCAATTCGCTTTCCGCTTCCGGAATGTCGAAGGGAAGGCGGTGCGTTTCAGCTATGCCCGCTATAAAAAATATCACAAATCCCAAAAACTGGGGAATAACAAACCATCCCCCTTTCTGTGCCAGGACAATATCGGTCATATTGAAAGACCCGGCCATTATCACGACCCCCATTAATGAGAGGCCCATAAAAACTTCATAAGAGATCATTTGTGCCGATCCGCGGATAGCGCCGAGAAGGGAATATTTGTTGTTGGAGGCCCAACCGCCAAGCACCACGCTATAAGCCCCCAACGACGACATGGCCAGGAAGAAAAGCAGACCGATATTGAGGTCTGCCACCAAAATCCCGGGCGCAAAGGGAATAACCGCAAATCCGAGCAATATGGCGGCCATAATGATGCCCGGGGCCAGGATAAACACTTTTTTATCGGCAAAAGGCGGCACCCAGTCTTCTTTAAAAAATATCTTGATCATATCGGCTGCAACCTGAAGCAGGCCAAAGGGGCCTGTACGGTTGGGGCCATACCGGTCCTGCCAGAGGGCCAGCATCCTTCTTTCTACCCAGATAAGGCCGGCGGCAATGCTTACAAGCACCAGCAGGATTCCCAGTGAAATAAGGATATATTTTAAATTATCATCCATTGCTAATCGATTTTATCGTCGTCCAAAATGGAAATTCAATCCCCGCGGTTTCCTTCAGCCCTTTTGGCAGGCCAAAAATGCCTTGTGGTATTCCGCTATGCAGCCTGGCCGGAAAATGATGTTTTTCAGCTTTAACAGAAATTTCGAGCAGGTCTCCTTCCTTAATATTGTGGTCCAGGGCATCGTCCTCATTTAGCGCAATATAAGCTTGGGGGATCCTTTCCTTTACTGCCGGGCCTTGTGCACTCAATTCATCTGATCCGAAAATATGATAAAGGGGCAGCACCCACCATTTACCCTGTTTAGGGGAAAAGTGGGAAGGTATATTTTCCGAAAAATCCAAGTTGGTAGTTTCTACGGATCCAAATAAACGCTTCCCCGGATTTCCCCCATGCAAGGGACCTCCTACTTCAATCTGGTATTTATTGATCGCCTGTACCGAATTCCATCCCGGGGTCCAGTAAAAAGGTGTGATTGCAGCAGGTGGGGCCCCGGTAAAACCTTCCATCGTAAAGGAGAGTGCGGAATCGGGGTCTTCTGGCGGTTTGGGTTCGCTTACCCCCGCATCTGCGTGCATGGCCGTCCTTCCGCTGTACCGGTGGGGCTCACGGGGTATTTTTTGAGTTCCCTCCCTAAATCCAGCAGGGGGCGCTACGGATTGTACTGCTTCTAATTCCGGAAATTCCCGCACCATGGCGCTCACAATTTCATCCAAATTTGCCACAGATGGCTTATCGGTCATGATTTCCTGTATCCATTCCCAACTGCTTCTGATATCGTTATCAGGACGATGGGCCTTGTAAAAACGCTGTGCCCTGCCCTCGTTATTGACCACTGTACCATCGGCTTCGGCAAAAGTCCCGGCCGGCAAGATGTAATTGGACTGATTGGTAGTCCCATTTTCCAAGTAATCCAGGCTGATAATATTTTTTTGCTGCTGAAAAAAAGTGTCCGTACTTCTTTTGTCCATGCGCTGGTACAAGTCGTTTTCCATGATTATTGCCCCATCGGCACGATCGGCCCTTTCAAAAGCATCGTCTAAAGATTGATTAGAGATCATCGATAATCCTATGGAATTCACTTCCGGAACCACATACAGGAGCCCGGGGTATTTTCCCTGTGCTTTCAACGCAAAAGCCAGGGTGGCGGCAGCCTGTACAATGGCTTCATTGTATAAACTGGTACCCGCAACGATAAGTGGTTTTTTCGCATTCAACATCGCTTCGGCAACCGAAGAGGCTAGTCTTTGGGTTTTCTTGTCATTTTCTACAGAAGGTAATTGCCCATCAATAGTGTTGGCAACGTTATAGGCCAGGCGGGCGATATCATCGGGATGCGCGTAATATGATTGTGTCGCAATTTCGTCCAATTTCGTTGTATTGATGGTGGCCACATAAAAGGGCCCCGTAGCTTCCTGTACAACTTCCCTAGTGGCGGCATCGTTCCAAACCGGGATTTTCAAGTCTTTCGCCACTTCGCCAGGCTTGTTCTTTGCGGCCTGTCTGAGGTTAAGTGCTAACATGGGCGCCGTGTTGGTGACGTCTTCCCCCAAAATGAACACCGCATCATATTCCTTTACCTCATTCAACGAAGGGGTTGTTACTGTTCCTTCTTTCAGTATTTTAATGATCTGATGGATCAGGATGGCTTCGGAAGCTGGGATCCCGGCATAGAAGTTTTCGGCACCTACCCATTTGCGCAATAAAAAATTGGATTCAAGGGAAGCTTTGGGCGAACCAATACCGATTAATTTTTTTCCGCTGGTGATCTCCCTTATTTCCTGAACAGCTTGTTCTTTAATAACTGGTATAAAACTTTCTTTGGTCTTTGTCAAAGGAGCTAACAATCTTTTTTCACTGTTCACATATTCATAGCCAAACCTGCCGCGGTCGCATATAAAATAGCCGTTAACATCGCCGTTGTAGCGGCTCATGATCCTCCTAATGCTGCCATAACGTTCCCCACCGATAATGTTGCAGCCTAAAGAACAATTATGGCATACGGAAGGCCCATTGGTAAGGTCCCATTTACGGGTATAATGTTTTTTTAAGGGTTTATCGGTAAAAACACCCGTAGGGCATACTTCCACCAGATTGCCGCTGAATTCATTTTCCAAAACGCCCGGTTCATGGCGCCCGAAATAAATATCGTCATGGGCCGAAAAAACGTCGAAGTCTTTTCCACCGGCGTAATCTTTATAGAACCTTACGCAGCGATAGCACTGGATACACCGGTTCATCTCGTGATTGATGAAAGGCCCGAGGTATTGATTGTTATGGGTCCTTTTATTGAAACGGTACCTTCTGTAGTTATGCCCTGTCATAACGGTCATATCCTGCAAATGGCATTCCCCGCCCTCGTCGCATACCGGGCAATCGTGCGGATGGTTGATCATAAGTGCCTCCACATTGTCAGCTCGAAACCCATGTGCTTCCGGGGCTTGAAGGGAGATGCGCACATTTTCGGTTACAGGTTCCATACATGCGATGACCAGTTTGCCTTTTTTGTCATCGGCATCTTTGTATTTGATAATGGCACATTGGCGGCAGGCCCCCACCGATCCCAACTCGGGGTGCCAACAAAAGTAAGGGAGGTCCATCTTGAGCGAAAGGCAGGCTTCGAGGAGGTTCGTGTTTTTATCTACCTCGTAAACTTTATTATCGATGTTTATCTCTACTTTCATGATTTCCAGGGGCATGTATGTTCGTGGATATGTTTTTCAAAATCTTCCCTAAAGTATTTCAAGGCGCTTTGCAAGGGCTCCATAGCACCCGGGGCCAGCGCACAAAAGGTGTTTCCCGGGGCCATATACCTTGTTTGAAAAGTGAGGATATCCAGGTCTTCCATTTTACCGCGGCCGTCTTCAAGCGCATCAAGGATCTTGGCTGTCCAGGGCAGACCTTCCCGACAAGGCGTGCACCAGCCACAGGATTCCTGGGCAAAAAAATGTTCCAGGTTGCGCACCATCCCGACAGGGCAGGTTTTATCATCCAGAACAGTGATCGTGCCGGTGCCCAGCCTGCTGCCCGCTTGCTCCACATTTTTAAAATCCATAGGCACGTCCAGATGCTCGGTGGTAAGAAAATCGGTAGAACCCCCACCGGGCAGGGCGCCTTTAAAATTATACCCATCCTGCATCCCCCCGGCATGCACTTCCAGGAGTTCGCGCAGGGTGGTACCTAAAGGCAGTTCCCATAGACCGGGTGTCTTCACCCGACCGCTTGCCCCATAAAGTTTGGTGCCACCTTCTTCAGATTTGCTCAACTGTAGAAACCATTCGGCACCATTGACAATGATATGGGGTACATTGCTCACGGTCTCCACATTGTTGACAACCGTGGGTTTACCAAATAGCCCGCTAACCACCGGGAAGGGCGGCTTGGCCCTGGGGTTGGCCCGCTTTCCTTCCAGGGCATTTAACAGTGCGGTTTCTTCCCCACACATATACCTTCCCACGCTTATATGCAGTGACATGTCCAAGTTAAAACCACTTCCCATGACATTTTCCCCAAGATATCCTGCCTCAACAGCTTCCTGAAGGGCTTGGGTAATGGCTTTGGCTGCTCTGTGATACGCCCATCGCAGGAAAATATAACTGAAATTTGCCTGAATGGCATAAGCTCCTATAATGGCCCCTTCGATTAATTGATGGGGATTTTCTTCCAGCAGCAACCGGTCTTTAAAACTTCCGGGCTCCATTTCGTCCCCATTGACCACAAAATATTTGGGGGTGGGCGCTTTTCTGCCCATCGGCACAAAGCTCCACTTCATCCCGGTAGAAAAACCGGCGCCACCACGCCCTTTTAATCCGGAATCCTTTACCAATGTGGTAAGTTCTTCCGGTGGCATGGAAAGTGCTTTCCGCAATGCCTGGTACCCCCCGGTTTTTTCATATTCCTTCAGGTTAAGCCAAGTGCCATCGTTTTTAATATGTTGGGTCAGTGGTCTTTCCATTTTTTTATTCAGCATTTCAAATATTCAACGTTCAACGTCCAATGTTCAACGTTTGTTTAGTGTTTAGCCTGTCTATATTCTTTGTTCTTTCTTCTTAGTTCTTGGTTCTTGATTCTTTGTTCTTGGTTCTTCCTTTTCCCCTTATTCATATTTTTTCAATATTTCTTCGAGCTTATTTGGGGTCAGGTCCCGGTGGAGGTCTTCATCAATGATCAGTGCCGGGGCATGATCACAAGTGCCAAGACAGGGAATTGCCAGTAGGGTGAAACGGTCGTCGGGGGTGGTTTCGCCATATTCTATGCCCAGTTTGCCTTTTAAAAAGGCCAGGATTTCTTCGTAGCCCATGATCCAGCAACTCATACTGTTGCAAACCAGGATCACATGCCTGCCCACCGGCTTACGGAAGATCAAACTATAGTAAGTGGCCACACTATCTACCGCGTCCGGGGACATCTCCAGGATGGCCGCAAGTTCTTTTAAGGCTTTATCGGAGACCCAGCGGTGGTATTTCTGAACGACCTTGAGCCCCTCGATACAAGCCGCACTTTTTAGGGGAAAATGCGAATAGATCTCCCGGATTTCGGTTATTTCCTTTTCTGATAAAATATTTTCTTCTGCCATTTTTAATATCCTTTATCGGTCAATATCCGAGAGCACATAATCCACACTTCCCAGAATGGCCATTAAATCGGCTATGGTATAGCCCTTGCTGATTTGCGGCACAAATTGCATATGCGGAAAAGAAGGCGTACGGATCCTGGTCCTGTAGGAGGAGGTACTATTATCGGCGATGAGGTAGTAACCATTGTGGCCTTTGGTCGCTTCTACCCCGCAAAATGCTTCCCCATGGGGTATCGCCGGCCCCCAGGTAGTGTGCACAAAATGATGGATAAGGGTTTCAATGTCCTTCATAGTATGTTTTTTTTGAGGGGGGGTGGTAAGTGGATGCTCAGATTTATATAGGCCTTCCGACATATTGTGCAGGCATTGTTCAATAATGCGCAGGCTTTGCCTAATCTCTTCTATGCGAACCAGCGACCTGTCGTAGCAGTCCCCATTCTGGCCAGTGGGAACCTCAAATTCAAATTGTTCATATCCGGAATAAGGCTGCTTTTTTCTGAAATCCCATTCAAATCCCGTGGCCCTTAATCCCGGGCCTGTGATCCCCCATTCTATGGCTTCTTCGGTGGAATAAACGCCAATGCCCACTGTGCGCGCCTTGAAGATGCTGTTTTTCATCACCATCTTGTCGTATTCTTTCAGTTTGCCTTGTAAATAATCAAGGAGTCCCTGGATCAATTTTTCCCAACCTTTAGGTAAGTCCTGAGCTACTCCCCCAATACGGAACCAGTTGGGGTGCATTCTTGCGCCGCAGATCGCCTCAACGACGCCAAGTACCTTTTCCCTGTCATTGAACATCAGGAACACCGGGGTCATCATCCCCAGATCCTGGGCGAAGGTACCGTACCAGACGAGGTGGCTCGAAATCCTAAACAATTCGCTCATCATGATCCTGATGACCTTTGCCCGGTCGGGAACGTCTATACCGGCCAGTTTTTCCACGGCCATTACATAGGGGAAATTATTCATCACGCCGCCCAGATATTCCACCCGGTCGGTATAGGGAATATAGGTATGCCAGGACTGGCGTTCGCCCATTTTTTCGGCACCGCGGTGGTGAAAGCCTATATCGGGCACAATATTCACTATTTCTTCCCCGTCCAGTTGCAGGACAAGCCGTAAGATTCCATGGGTCCCGGGATGGTGCGGCCCCAGGTTAAGGAACATGAGGTCATCCTTTTCAAGGGTTTTGTCCAGCCCCCATTCTTCGGGGTTAAACTGGAGTGCGTCCTGTTCCCTTTCCTGCTTGTCATCGGGAAGCTGAAAGGGCCCCATTTCGGTGGCCCTTGCGGGATGGCATTTTTGGAGGGGATGGCCCTGCCAAGTTAGGGGCATTAAAATCCTCCTTAAATCCGGGTGACCCGTAAACTTCACCCCAAAAAGATCATAGACCTCCCTTTCATACCAGTTGGCGGCAGGCCATACAGAGGTAACAGATTGTAGGGAGGGTTCTTTGGAAGTGAGTGGTACCTTTAGGCGCAGGAAAGCATTCCTTTTAAAGGATAGCAGTTGATATACAATCGTGAAACGGCTATTGGGTTGTCCCTCCCGGAACTTTCTGGCTTGTTCATCTATTGCGGTAAGGTCGTACAACATTTTATAAGGTAGGTCCACTTCGTTTTTCAGAAAATGCAGTACCTCAACGATGTGGCCGTCATGGATCCAGAGGGTGGGAAATTCATCTTTGGTCTCCTGAAGGGATAGCACCGCCTCTTGAAATTTGTCTTTTAATATGGAGGTTATCTCCTTCATCCTTTTATATCACTTATTTTTTCCTGTCTTTTTCTGGCTTTTCAGGCTAGGTTTAAAATCCGGTACCAGAAAAAAGAACAGAGAAATTGGACAAGCACTGCAAAAACTATAAATGAAGCGCGATAAATCCTTTTCTCCTCTATCCTCTTTCATCCTTATTCTTTTTGAAAACCCTCTTTTATATAATTCATTTTCCAAATGGGCTATAGGCTGCAATACGGAGGAACCCTATTATCAGCTTTTTTATCTTTGATAGGGAAAACATTTTCCCTTATGTAACTCTTCAGGTTATTCAATTACGGGCTGTCAGCTTCCATACTGACCTGAAGATCTTCTATATTCCCAATTAACCATTAACCAATCCCCAATTAACCATTAGCTATATTTCATCAGGTGTTTTTATATTGGTCATTTTCAGCCTTTCCGGTCCTTTTAGTGCTTTCATGGAAACCTCTTCGGGCCGTACGATCCCTTGGGGGCCCATTTTCCAATTTAGGGGCCTCCTTTCTTTACCTACCTGTTCCCTTAACAACAAGATTGCTTCCAGAAAAGCATCGGGCCTTGGCGGGCATCCGGGCACATATACATCTACGGGCATAAATTTATCCACTCCCTGCACCACACTGTAGATATCATACATGCCGCCTGAGTTGGCACAGGCACCCATAGAGATCACCCAGCGGGGTGCCATCATTTGCTCGTACAAGCGTTTAATGACCGGAGCCATTTTAATAAATACCGTACCGGCAATAACCATCATATCGGCTTCGCGCGGGGTGCCCCGGATGACTTCGGCACCAAACCTGGCAATATCGTATTTGCTGGTAATGCTGGTGGCCATCTCAACATAGCAACAGGAGAGCCCAAAATTGAAGGGCCAGATCGAATTTTTTCTGCCCCAGGCCACCATGCTTTCCATATTGGTCAAAAGAACATTTTTTTGAACGGTTTCTTCAAAGGAGCTACTGCCTTCTATGGCTGCCGTAGGATCGTTTATTTTACTGGTCCACCACTTCATAGGAAATTGTCTTTTTTTATTTTTTTATGGTATGCTTGAAGGATTACCTTGCCATTGGGGCCAAATTCCAGCGCCCCGATTCTCCACAGGTAGATGAGCAGGACAATTAGTTCAACTATAAATATGAGTATGGAAAAATACCCCACCCATCCTGTTTCCTTTACGGAGATGGCCCAAGTAAATATAAAAACCGCTTCCAGGTCGAAAACCACAAAAAACATGGCGATGAGATAGAAATGTATGGGAAACTGCAATCGTGCCGACCCGGTGGGCTTGATACCGGCCTCATAGGGTTGGTTTGTAGCTTTTTCGGAATGCTTTTCCCCTAAAAAATAAGAAGCAACCATCATCCCTGCTACCAGTAGCAATACGGCAGCGCTATAGACGATAAAGGGCCAAAGTAGAACCGGGTTGGTATGTTCCATTGAAATTTAGTTTTTCCTAGATCACCGATTTATAAAAGTATAAAACTTCTCATAAGAAGACCACTGATATTCCAAAATTATTTATTACCATGGTAGTCTTGCTGCACAATTATTGTTTAAATTTATATAATTTCGTATAAATATCCTTTACATACATTTAAAATACGCCTCTAAGGAGCCGCCCTCACGACCACTCCCGCAATGAGATAAATTTGTTATAGCAGCTAAGAAATTTTTCATGATTTTCAATTGACGGGCAGGTAGTCGGGTGTATCTCAATTTTCACGGAAGCAAAACCAAGTCTATGAAGAACAGGAGAACATTCATCAAAAAATCGAGCCTTTTCCTAGCGGCCACAGTCCTACCCTATTCAGGTATTTACAGTTTTGGCCCGACCAAAAAATTAGGTGTTGCCTTATTGGGACTGGGCAATTACGCCACTAATCAGCTTGCGCCCGCATTACAGGAAACCCAGCATATAGAATTGCGCGGTATTGTAACAGGCAGCCCAAATAAAATCCCCACCTGGAAACGGAAATACGGCATCAAGGACGCCAATGTCTACAGCTATGAAAATATGGACAGCCTTGCCGATAACAACGATATTGATGTGGTTTACATCGTAACGCCCACGTTCCTACATTCCAAGTACGCCGTGATGGCGGCAAATACGGGAAAACATGTTTTTTGTGAAAAACCCATGGCCATGACCACCGCTGAATGTCAGGATATTATTGACGCTTGCAACCAAAACAAGGTAAAGCTTGCCATAGGTTACCGTATGCAGCATGAAAAAAACACCAAACAGATCATAGAATGGGCAAAGACAAAACCTTATGGCCCCATACAGACCATAGACACCGCGGCCGGTTTCAGGATCGGCAATCAGGGCGGCTGGAGGCTTGATGGGGCAAAAGGCGGAGGCGCCATCTACGACATGGGCGTATATCCCCTTAATGCGGCACGGTACAGCACGGGCCTTGAGCCCCTCTCTGTAATTGCAAGGCACGAAAATAAGCGTCCGGAACTCTTTCAAAACGGGGCCAATGAGATCACGTATTTTGATCTGGAGTTTCCCCAGGGTATGAAAGCAGATTGCCTGGTCACCTATAACAAGGGCTACAACCACCTCAAGATTAAATGTACCAGCGGGGGATATGAGCTTTCCCCATTTCAGAGCTACACCAGCGTGAACGGTACCACAAGGGATGGTCGGATCCTCAGCCCCTGCAACTGCAACCAGCAGGCCATCCAGATGGATAACGACGCCCTCTCCATCATTAACAATGAACCTATGCTCGTGCCCGGCGAAGAAGGTAAGCGGGATATACGTATTGTAGAGGCCATTTTTGAATCGGCCAAAAATGGGTCTAAGAAGATGCAATTATAGCACAGTTTCTTGGCAGCCCCAACATTTATATTAAAAGGCAATATTTACTCTAACTTTAATATCAATTGAGCAAATTGCACTCCTATAGCATGGTCTACGCTTGGTATAAACGAATTTAAACTTGTATCTGAAACCATAATTTCCCCACTTGCATTTATTAAGCATGACCAAGTTGTTCCTTGTTCTACATGGGTAATGGTAGCTTTAAACACTGCTTTGAATATCTCCTCTTTATAAGTAATTGCTAACAAACAATTAAAGGAGATTGGACCATGCCTTGATGAAAAATCCTCCGATGGAACAATCCCTGTAAAGCTAAACAAAATAGGGTCTTAATCCTGAACTAAAATGGCATTGACTTCGGGACTATGTGTCGTTAAGGTTTTAAGGTCCAGGGAACCATTTACTATTTTGGAATCATAATCAAGAAATAAGGATAGTTTATGGTTTTCTGCTTTAATAGGCTTATCATCAACAATGGTCCTCATCTTTAAATGACCTTCTCCTGTTTTATATATCCTTTCTGAGTTGACTGGTAAAAACCAATAAATAAGAACACAAAAATAATATATTTGGTTTTCATAATGCCGATTTTGAAGAACTGGGCCATAACTTGGAAAATCTTTTTATTAATGCTGTTTCCTATTATTTCTACTGGATTTAGAGCTATATTTAAAGAAAAAAACTATTTAAACAGTAGTATTTATAGTTAAAAAGAACAATCACATTGGTTTGTTAAAAGTAGTTGGTAGCCATTTGACGACAATATTACGTTAAAATTAGAGGTTCTGAAAAAAAAAGTTGTAAATTGAAACAACTAAAAGTCACTCACTTAAAAGAGATAGAGCCTTAAGAGTAAACAAAATATTGAAATTAAATGAACTGCTTATCCACTTCGCACATGTAGGATTATTTCATAATTTTGGAGATGTCAAAGATAGAGGATTATCCGAGGAACTATCAAGAGTTCCTTGCCAGGTTCAGGAAAGAAGAGGATTGTCGGGACTATATTATCAAGTTACGTTGGCCCAACGGCTTTCAATGCGGAAAGTGTGGGGACGGCGAATACTATGTCAACAATAGGAAGGTTATCGAATGTGGCAAGTGTGGTCATCAATCCTCCGCCACTTCGGGCACGATCCTGCACGGGACAAGAAAACCCCTTCTGTTAAGGTTTCACGTCATGTGGTGGGTAGCGGCGCAGAATACAGTGGTAAGCGCGAGCAATTTCAAGGATTTCATGGGGTTCGGGAGCTATCAGACTGCTTGGTCGTGGCTGCACAAGTTGCGGCGGACGATGGTACGCCAGGACCGGTAAGACCGGCGGGGGCGGGGCGGAAAAGACCTTAGTTGTCGTGTCGGGAATGCCTCGGAAAGGAGATAGGGCGTGTACGGTTC
Source organism: Gillisia sp. Hel_I_86 (assembly GCF_007827275.1). Lineage (NCBI taxonomy): Bacteria > Pseudomonadati > Bacteroidota > Flavobacteriia > Flavobacteriales > Flavobacteriaceae > Gillisia > Gillisia sp. Hel_I_86. The sequence continues at coordinate 4,090,302 of NZ_VISE01000001.1, forward strand.
AAAGGTATCGACGCTGCGGACGGCGAGAACCTTATATGGGGTTCATAAAGGAAAATGTCGAGAAGGGAAGCACCGTCATAACAGACGGCTGGCAGGGCTATTCCCAATTGGCGGGCTCAAATTACGACCACGTGAAAAGACCGATAGCAGGCAGTGGGCAGCAGGCACACGAACTATTGCCCCATGTACATATGATTCCCTGTTGAAGAGGTGGATAAACGGTACCCATCAAGGGAATATATCCCCTAAGTATCTGGGGTTCTATCTGGACGAGTACGCCTTCCGTTTCAACAGAAAGCTGTCGACCCACAGGGGGAAATTGTTCTACAGGCTTGTCCAACAGTCGGTAACACCGGCACCGAGCCCTCTAAAATCCCTGAAGGCCGGGAAAATGGCTCAACGTGTTTAAAGTAGATAAGCAGTTTCAATTATTTAATTTTTAAGTTGAATTCAATCATTCGTGAATTATGAAACAAATTATATTACTAGTCACGTTTTTATATTCGTGTATTACTTATGCCCAAGATGAAAATTTGGTTTTCCATTTTCAAGTTCAAAAAAACTTTTTAACCTCGGATTACGATTTAGTTTTAGGTGAAAATGTTACAATGTGGAAAGAAGTGAGTGATCCAAAACAATCAGAATTTAATCCTACATACATACCTGATGAAGATTATAAAAGGAAAGTCTTATTTAAAAACCTAGAATCGAAAGAAGTATTCAGTGAATATGATATATTAGGAGCTCATTTTTTTGTAAACGATTCTTTGCATAACATGGATTGGACGTTAATGGAAAATGTATCCGAAGAAGTGTTAGGCTATGCTTGTAAGAAAGCTAAATCAACTTTTCATGGCAGAGAATATGAAGTTTTTACACTGATGAAATAGCCATTAGTAATGGGCCGTGGAAGTTTGGCGGTCTACCAGGAATGATTCTTAAAGTAGTCGCCAAAAGCGATAGAGAAACTTATAAGATGGAATGTTACAGTATAGAAAAACACAAACAAAACACCGAATCTGAATTTACTAATTATTTAAAGAAGAACAAAAAAAAGAAGTTTCAAACATGGGGTGAATTTGTAGAAGATTTTAATTCGTTTTTGGACAGATATATAAAAGGTTTAAAATCTGAAGTAGAAGCAGAGGGTGATAGTGGATTTACCCTACATTTTAGAGCATGTTTAAAAACGATTCACAAGAATCATTCGATTCTATTGAGGATAATCTGACAATTCTGCCACAATACCCAATATTCCTGACTTTCCGGTGTTTTTTCATAATCCTTGTCCAGTCGCCTGAAGAAATTGAAGATCCCGAAGGTCCTTTCGGTGACCCATCTCCACTTTACCGGGACAAAGCCTTTCGAGGATGGCGGGCATGACGAGATCTCCACTTCCAGCCCTATTACCGTCCTCTCGACCCACTCCATGAACACCTTCTTGTAGGCATGGTCGGCCAGTATCTTTTCCATCCGGTCCAGATAGCCCAACAGGGGCTCCACCACCCTCTCGGCCACCGCCCCGTCGGCCTGGTTCGCCGCGCCTACCACAACGCCCCATACCAGGCCGAGGGTATCGGTGATCGCGTGCCGTTTCCGTCCGTTTATCTTCTTGTTCCCGTCGATGCCCTTCGACTCGGAGGTCATCGGCCCCGCCTTGACGGACTGGCTGTCGATCGACAGCATACTGGGTGTTGCCCCCTTTCCCTGCCGCTTCCTCTCCATCATGTTCAGCCCTGCGTTCAGCCTTGAAAGGGTGCCGTCCCGGCCCCACTTCCTGAAATGGTAGTAGACGCTCTCCCATTTGGGAAAGCATTCCGGTAGGTTCCGCCATTGGCAGCCGGTGCGCAATATCCAAAGGATGGCGTCGGCAATGTCGCGCAACTTATAGTGGCCCTTGATTTTAACGGGAAGGAATTTTTTCATAATTTCCCACTGTTGGGCAGTCGATCGGGTGTATCTCGATTTCATAAACTCTGTTTTATTTGTGAACTACAAAGTTTATACTGCCCAACTTTTTTTACAAACTTTCACCCAAATTTGTTTTTAAACATGCTCTTAGTGTAGACAACCATTTAGAAATTTTTTCAGAAAAGGTGCAAACTAATGGTATATTGCTTGAATTCTAGTTTATATGGAATTTATTTATGGCGTGAGATTAACTTTATATTTCATAAAATTTTTGTCTTTTTCTTTACTGATTTTTAACCCTAAAGTCGTTTATTCTCAAACATTGGATATCTCAGTGATTGATAGTTATGGAGAAAACACAAGTCCTGTGATAGTAACGGTTAGTGAATTGTCTGACAGTTTAACAATTAAGGAATTTTTTGAACTAGAAAATGGCAAAGGAAAAATAAAGTTAACTAGAACTTACGAAAATATAGTTATTAATTTTAAGAGTTATGGGTATTTCAATAATTCAAAGATTATTGATAAAAATGAACCTGATAGTATATATGCTATACAGGTGGTATTAAAAGAGAAACCACCTGTAATACTAGATGATATAATCGTATTAGCTAAAAAAAAACCTTTTAGAATTGCTAAAGATACTATCTCTTACAATGTTTCCGTATATTCGGACGGAAGTGAAAGAAAAATACAAGAAGTCATAAAAAAATTACCCGGGATATTAGTAAATGAACAATCGGGAGAAATAAAATACAAAGGAAAATCTATTGAAACCGTTACGTTAGATGGTGATAACTTATTTGGGTTCAACTATACCTTAGGCACAAAGAATATCAATGTGGATATGGTAGAGCAAGTTGAAGCCATAGATAATTATGCAGAAAATCCACTTTTAAAAGGTATAGAACAAGGTGGTAAAGTTTCCCTCAATTTAAAATTAAAGAAAAGAAAAATAGATGTCTCAGGTAATATAGATTTTGGTAGTGGTTGGTTCGGAGGTGGAGAGCAAGCTTTCAATTTAAATTCTAATTTACTAGGGATTACTAAAACTTATAAATCCTTTGCTACTTTGGCCTATAATAATGTGGGGGTGAATCACACTCCTTTCGATTACTTTGGCTTTAATTACAGCTTGGAACAGGAAAAGGAGCGAGATTTTTTTGCGGAAAACATAATTCCCGAAACTCGTTTTTCCAATATTTTAGAAGATAGAAGAGCAAATATCAACAATCAGTTTTTTGGGAACTACAATGCTATTTTTAAACTAAACCCAAAATTAAGCATTAAAACAAATCTATATTATCTACAAGACAGAATTACTACGAATCAACTTTTTCAGAATGATTTCCAGATAAATAATGACATTTTTACAACTACAGATAATACTTTCATTACCAAAAAACCACAACAATACCGTGGCGATTTGGAAATAAAATACAATACCTCAAAAACATCTTTGTTGGAATATAATTTAAGATTAAGACAAGAAAATATCGAAACACCAACTATGGTTATTCAAAACCAAACCGATGAATTTACTACCTTTTTAAATACAGAAGATTTTTACTTAAAGCAAGATTTATTATGGACAAAAAAACTAGCAGATAAGAAAGCTTTACAACTTTCACTTTTTCATTCATTTAATGATTTGCCACAAACTTTTAGCATAACCCCATCTTTATTTGATGAAGATGCTTTAAATGACAACCAAGAAAGTGAGTTTAAAAGGACATTTTTGGAAGGAAAAGCAACTTATCTAGGTTCAGGGAACAGAGACAAATATACTTTTACTTTAGGTGCTAATTTTAATTACTCGCCATTGATATCGAGGCTTTTTAATTCAGAAGAAACCATTTCAGAAAACAATTTTGATTACACCAAAAGTAACATTTTCAATACAGGAGTTTATAATTTTAATCGAGGTAAATGGCAACTTTCGCCATCATATTCTGTTAGAGTTTTAAATCAGAATTTAGAACAAAACATAGTGAATGAGGAACAAAATCAAAATGATTTCATTTTTGAACCAGCCTTATACTTAAAGTATAAATTAAACTCTATTTCGTTTTTATCTGCTAATTTGGGTTATAATCAAAATACTAGTGCAGAGCAATATTTCTTTTTAAATCAAGTACTTATTAACAATAGAACCACTATCAGTAATTTGCCAAGTTTGGAATTGCAGAATAGCCAACGGTATAGTTTATTGTACTTTAATAATGATTTGTATAATCAATTTGAACTCAACGCTAATGTGAGTTATCAAAAGTCAACAGGAAACTTTTTTACTAATCAAAACATCACAGAAACTACCACACAAATTGAATATTTCTTTTTACCACAAGATAACAGCAATTGGAATATGAATATGCAAATTTCAAAATATATTCCATTTATAGAATCAACACTTAAATTAACGAGTAATTACACCTTATCCAACTTTAGAAATATCGTAAATAATTCAGATTTACGACAAAATAAAAACCAATATCTAAGTAACTCATTTTTTTGGAAAACAGCTTTTGAAATACCTGTAAATTTTGAAAATACATTTACCTATCAATATTCCAATTCTAAAAGTGAAAACCAATCAGCTTTCATTAATAGATCTTGGCAAAACACCTTTAAAGTGATTGTAAAACCGAATAAAAAATGGTTTGCAATATTATCATCGGATTATTATTTACCCAATACCGAACAATCAGATGAGCAATTTTTCTTTTTAGATGCAACTTTAAGACATAGACCAAACAACAAAAAATGGGGAGCAAGTTTCACAATGCGAAACATTACGAATGAGAATAATTTTGAGCAAGTTCAAACTTCTGACATTTCAACAACAATATTTAGAAGTAACTTACTGCCAAGATATTTTTTACTAAATCTGACGTGGAATTTTTAAAATAAATAAAAATACGGATTAATGAAAACGGCTACCAACACCGTATTCGTGAGCAGGTCTTTGACCTCAATGGGGCCTAAATTTGCCCGCAGGAGCCCTACGGATATCTACTTTATATTCCTGACCTTGATCAATTTCACAATATCCCTCCATAAGTTATTAACCTCCATCTTTGTAAACCCTGCTTTTTTCAGGTTATCTATGGTCTGACGGTTAATGTTGGCCCCCCAAATATTCAGGGGGACAAAATTGAACCAGTCCATTAATCTACCTAGGAATTTTTGTTTGCTTCGCACGTGTTCCAACATGAGGAGCTGGCCGCCCGGTTTTAAAACCCGCCTTATTTCCTGTAATCCTTTTACCGGATCGGGTACCGAACAAAAAACGCAGCTGGTTACCACCGTGTCAAAAGTGTTGTCTTCAAAAATCATGTCCTGGGCATCCATTTCGATAAAACTGATTTTGCGTGGATCATCCTGATATTTCAATTTCGCTCTTTTCAACATGTTTTTGCTAAAGTCAATAGCGGTAAGCTTCACCTCTTCAGGATAATAGGGAATATTTTTTCCCGTGCCAATACCAACTTCAAGTGTATTACCGGTAACCTGGCGGGTAAGTTCCCGTCGCCATTTTGAAAATTTGGCGGTTTCCATAGGGCTTTCCATCCAATCGTAGCATCTGGCTACACGATTGTAACGATTTTTTATCTGATCGGGTTTGGTCATTATCCTAATATTAAGCTATTAAATTCTTAGAACTCCATCCTCACATGTTGGCAAAACTGGATCGCTTTTTATGGTGGGAACCGAAACTGCTTTTAGGGGTCCTGGTACATTCAATCGTCTATTCATTCCTGTACGAAACTTGGTTTTTATTAAAGTACATACAGCTTAAATGGGTATCAACTGATCTTAAAATTCCGCACCATGCCCATATCTTCATGTTACAGGTTATGGCAGTGGTACAGAAACAGGCCTTTATAATTTTCAAAATGCATAATGATCCTGATCTTCATTCCCGGCATAAGCAGCACTGTGTCCTGCCAGCCCCCGTCTATCAGGCCGTCTTTTATGGAATCCCAGATAGCCCGGTCCATTCCCGAACTGTCTCGCTCCAAGATATTAAACTGGACCAGATGGAGGTGAATGGGATGGGGCATCTGCATCATCTGGCCCATACCACCGCAATCATCAGTATTTCTGTTCATCATACCGCCACCGGTATTGGATCATTCCCAAACTTGCGTGCTGCCCAATTTTACCGTTTCATGATCGGTAGCTTCATTAAATTCAAAAGTTTTTCCGTTGATGGTCCATTGCATTCCCTCCATAAAGAAATAAAGAATTAAACCACCCTGCACTAGAAGTGCAGGGATTTTTTACTATCAGGACTGAAAGTCCTTCTTTTTCTTACTCAAGTATAAAATCTGAATTATCATTACTATCTTTCCTTCTATGATGTTCTAAATATTCATTTACCATTTTGTCTGTTATATTCCCGCTGCTCCAAGCACCATAACCGCTCGACCAAAAATGATTGCCCCAATAACGCTTTTTTAGGACTGGAAACTCTTGCTGAAGTTTGCGGGAGGAACGACCTTTCAAACTTTTAACTATAGAGCTCACGTTTAGTTTTGGAGCATACTCTATATGCATATGAACGTGATCTGGACTAACAACACCTTTTAGTATCTCGATTTCCTGAGCTTCACAAACCTGTATTAAAAGTTCGCGACAACGAGCTTGGATATCCCCCTGTAGAACCTTGTATCTATATTTTGTAGACCAAACAATATGACACGTCAGACGAATAACTGTATGTGAACCTTTTCTTATATTTGTACTCATAGATGCGAATGTATAGATTTTTTCGCATCACTAAAGTTCTGCAATGAAATTGCAGGGTTTGAACCCTAATCTGAGACCAATCAATATCCAATTTCTTCTTTAAAGTTTCGGTCACATTGATCTCGGTTAAAATACCCAAGCCTTTTTTTTTAGGTGTTCCGCTACTTTCTGAATGGCTCAACCAAAATTCTTTTATTTATGAGTAATTTTGAGAAACAGTAAACTATGAATTTATTTTTTTAATTCTTTAAAAAGTTTTTTTGGGCAAACGCCCAATTGTTGAATATGCCTATTTTTTAGGCTCTTTGCACTGGAAGCCCCAATGTTATCCAGTCATGCATTCCTCCTCTATAATATAAAATTTTGTTGGCCGGATAACCGGCATCTATAAGTTTCTTTATTGCTGTTGATGACTGCGGGCATTGTGGTCCATTACAAAAAAATATACTGGGATGATTTTTATCCAACTCACCCATCCTTTCCACGATCTTATCATAAGGAATATTTTTTGAGCCAGGAATACTTACTTCTTCAAAAGTATCGGATTTTCTTGCATCAATAATGGACAGGTTCATTTTTTTGTGATGAAACACTTCCAATTCCCCAACGGTAGGGACCCCTTTTGCAGCTTCCATGGGTTGAATACTTCCCCATGTAGTATCAACTTCCACCAAACCGGGGTTTTTATTTATACTGATGGGAACCATATGATTTTTGGCCCTTTTTGGGGTTCTGATATCAGATATGTCCTTATTTCTTTCTATCAATTCGGCTATCTGATCCATTTCGGGCATCCCTATAGCTTCCACTTTTTCATCTACAATTAACAATGGTGATCGCTTTAATTTATATTTTTTCATTAATTCTGGATGACTTTCAAAATAAAATACCTTATAGGGCAGCCATGCATCCTGAAATATCTTTTCAAGTAAAGGCCGGTGATTGCACGTTTTGGTAGCTGCTATTATAATCTCCATAAAAATCTTCTATTTAGCGTTAAAAATCAGTAGTTTCCAGTTAAAAACTATATGATGTCCCTCCGGGACATTTATTTATTGGTGGTTTATGTATTACCACTATTTTGCCCCGCTGGGGCGCAATGCCGTTAGGTATTTAATATTTGGTAATCAAACACAATCGCTCAAAAGTTCCGTTCCGCAGGAACGGCATATGATATAGAACTTTTCAGAATTAATCAATACTTTTATCGAACACTACTGATTAAAAATTATTTTTTTTATTTTTTTGGAAAGTTCATCCTATTAATGCTTGTGCTTTTGCTCCATTTTATCCTTCATCTTCTTTTTCATCTCTGGATCCCCTTCCATCATCTTGGCCATGCGTTCCATCATCATTTCCCGCATTTCGGGGTTTTCCTGCATCATTTTTTGCATCCTTTGCATCATCTGTTCGCGCATTTCTGGGTTTTTTTGCATCATTCCCTGCATTTTTTCCATCATTTGCTTGCGCATTTGCGGGTTTTCCTGCATCTGGGCCATCATCTTCTGCAGCATTTCCGGCTTATCCATCATTTTATTCATCATCATTTCCTGCATTTCTGGGTTGTCCTTTATCATTTTTTCCCTGTGAGCCATCATTTTTTCCTTCATCTGCGGATTTTGCATCATTGCTTTCATCCCATCGCTTTCCATCATTTTCATATGGTTTTCCATCAGCATCATTTTGGCTTCCGGGTTGTTTTGCACGCTTTCCATAAACTCGTCCAAATGTGCGGGGTTGGAAACGATTTCCCGGTAAACCTGTTGCCGGTTTTGTTGGGTTTCCATAGCAGTGGGTGCATCAAAGGTGGCTTTACACCCGAGCAGCAAGCTGAACAAGCTTATCGCGAATAAAAATTTTACTGTTCTTTTCATAATTTATCTGTTTTTGATTACTATTCAGTGATATCCAAATTTACAACATTAGCGCCCGCCCGGCAACAAATTGGTTGTCATAGTGGCAAGGATAGGCCAGTTGCGGCTTCGCTGAAAGTGGTGTTTTTTAATGTTGTCCTTATGTAATAGTTCGTGATTTTCGGATTATTTAAAATTTGGGCGATCTGAAACAAATGTAAGGCCAATAAACCGGAAATTCTGTAACATAGAGTACACAAGGGGTATTTTTTTGTACTTACTTAAAGAACCCTGAATTCCAAGCTGTTTCTCTGTATAATTTCTACGCGTTGTAACTAAAGTTACATTCAAGCAATAAAAAATTAAACCACCCTGCACTAGAAGTGCAGGGATTTTTTACTATCAGGACTGAAAGTCCTTCTTTTTCTTACTCAAGTATAAAATCTGAATTATCATTACTATCCTTCCTTCTATGATGTTCTAAATATTCATTTACCATTTTGTCTGTTATATTCCCGCTGCTCCAAGCACCATAACCGCTCGACCAAAAATGATTGCCCCAATAACGCTTTTTTAGGACTGGAAACTCTTGCTGAAGTTTGCGGGAGGAACGACCTTTCAAACTTTTAACTATAGAGCTCACGTTTAGTTTTGGAGCATACTCTATATGCATATGAACGTGATCTGGACTAACAACACCTTTTAGTATCTCGATTTCCTGAGCTTCACAAACCTGTATTAAAAGTTCGCGACAACGAGCTTGGATATCCCCCTGTAGAACCTTGTATCTATATTTTATAGACCAAACAATATGACACGTCAGACGACTAACTGTATGTGAACCTTTTCTTATATTTGTACTCATAGATGCGAATGTATAGATTTTTTCGCATCACTAAAGTTCTGCAATGAAATTGCAGGGTTTGAACCCTAATCTGAGACCAATCAATCAAGAACCTCGGGGCAAGCCCACGAGGTATGCATTGGAAAATATTTTTAAAAATTCGAGGCAAGCCTCGGGGAATTAAACCCTCAATGAGGGATTAAATTTTGATTACACTTGATTATGCCACTAAACTATAATTTCTTTATCTTTAAACACAGGTTAAAGTTATGAATTTACTACATTTTATAGAACAATTTCCTGATGAAACCTCCTGTAAGGTTCATCTGCGAGATGTAAGGGAAAGGGATGGCCTAATATGTAAAAAGTGCAATGGCACGAAACATTATTGGCTTAAGGCAAAGTGGATGTGGCAGTGCAGCGACTGCCGCTTTAGGACAACTCTACGCAGCGGTACGATGATGGAGCATTCCAACCTACCGGTCCGGACATGGTACCTGGCCATGGCGTTTATGACCTATAGCAAGAAAGGGATATCTGCCACCGAACTCCAGCGCCAGCTTAACCACTCACGTTACACCACGATATGGTCCTTGATGCACAAGATAAGAACCGCCGTGGGCAAGCGCGACGACCTGTACAAACTGGAGGACATGGTAGAGTTCGACGAGGGCTATTTTGAAGTTGCCACCAAAGAAAAGGACAAGCAGCAACTAAAGAGGGGTCGCGGAAGCCAGAGACAATCCAATGTGGCTGTAATGGCAGAGTCCACACCTTTGGAAGATTTGCAAACGGGCAAAAAGTCAAGTCATTGCCGATACTTTAAGATGAAGGTATTGGACACGCACAGAGCAGAAGAGGTAAACACCACTATTGCCAATAGCTTTGATGAAATGTCGATCGTATTCAGCGATAAGAGCACATCCTACGTGGATATATCAGACTATGTTGAAATGCATGTGACCGAAAAATCGAGCAGGGAAACCACGGTCACAACCCTTAAATGGGTGCATATAGCAATTAGCAACGCAAAGCGCACCCTGTTAGGTATTTACCATAAAATAAAAGGTAAATATCTACAGAATTACCTCCATGAATTTTGCTATAAACTAAACAGAAGATATTTTGGTGAACGTTTATTTGACAGGCTGGTTTTAGCGGTAAGTTTTCAATACTGGTATAAAAGTGTGTAATCAATTAATTCATTATATTGACTTAGGCACTTAATTACTAATATTTTTTATAAGACATGGCGATGCGTTTACCATTCGTATCATAAGATTTTCGAATATTCCTTCCTTCATGAAGCTTCGGTTGAACCTATAGCAGTACTCATCCAAATAGTCCTGAAGGTCCCAGACGTGGTGGTGCATTCCCCTGAGCCATCCCTTGAGGTTCATTATAGCCCTATGGAGATCGGGGAAATTGGCTCCTTTCTTTCCCGACGGGATCTGCACTAGATTCTCGAAGACCTTGGCCAAGGGGCCATAACCTGACCATTGGTCAGTGGTCACATTGGCATCTACAGCGATATGATGCTTCATGAAATCACCCAACGATGCTGCATCGGCATGGGATATCTCTCGGGCGTAGAGCCTTGAAACGCCCTTTTTCTTTTTCTGAATACCAACTACCACGAGCTTTTTGCTCCCATTTTTTCTTCCACGCACCCCCTCTTCCTGTCCACCAAAGACTGTTTCGTCCACTTCGGCGGTTCCGGTTATGGGGTGGTCTCCAGAGCTTTTCATGGCCTTCATGACCTTGCGCTTGAAAGACCAGCAGGTCTTTTGCCTAAGCTCCAATTTTCGGCTGAGTTCGGTAGAGGTGATGCCCTTTTTGTTTGTGGCCACGAAATAGACTATGTAGAACGCCTTGACAAGATCGAACTTGACCATATGAAAAAGTGTGTTGGCAGTCGGGGACTCCGTATAATTGCAACTGGTGCACTGCCGCGAAGCAGCTGGCACGCCCTTACAGGATTTCCCATGCCCGCATTTACGGCATAAAAAACCGTTGCCCCATTTTAGCTCTGCCAAATAGGCGAGGCAGTCTCCTTTCGAGGAATACCGTTCCTGAAACTCGAAAAGAGATAGGCTTTTAAATCTTTGCTCCATAATTTCAACAGTTGTTTGCCCTAATATAATGACTTTATTACTAATAACAAAGTGCCTAAGTCAATAATTATATTATCTATAAACATAACATAATACCAAGACCAATAAATGATAATAATACTTTCATACTAGCCACGGTATTATATAAAGTTCATTATATTTTATCCAAATATTTTCGATTTTTATCCCCAGACTTTTTAAACTGTGTAGGTGTCATTCCTGTCATCTTTTTAAACTGATTGCTCAAATAGGCAACACTACTATAGTTAAGTTTAAAAGCTATCTCACTCAAGGTTAACTCATCATAAACAATGAGTTCTTTTATGTGCTCAATTTTTTGGTTAAACTGACAACCATTTTTTTATTCAAGAGAAATTGTAAAACCAACAAGTGCATTGTAGTTGGTTTTACGTTATTAGTCTCCAATATTTACTCTAAAACTACCATGTTGCTATAAATTTATAGTGTTTTAAGGAATATTCCGTATTAATTTGAAAGGCAATCTTCAATATTTGATATTTAAATGATGCCTTTACCAGGTTATTTGCTTTTTGCCTTTTGTTGTAATTATCTTTGGAAATATTAAAACTTCCTCTACTCGACGAACGTATAAACCTCATTTACAAATTCTGTAACCCTAAAATACCCAAAAGCATAATCATCGGGATTTTCTGGATTTATGTAATTACCTTTTAGCCGTGTTGGTACGGTTGCAAAGGGGTCTCCTGCATTATCGCCTTGCTCAATTAATGTATCCAAAAAATCATAATATTGTTCGGATATGCCAAACAGGTATATATCTACCATATCTCCGGGTAGTATCTCATCTGCTTGGTCGGCCTCGTTTTCTTCATAAAAAACAGACATTTCGTTGCCATTTGTAAATTCGTCAGATAAGACTACCCTTAGAGGCAGCAAATCATTACCTTCCAAAAATGTGGCATAATAAAAATTCATCTTATCTTCTGGATCATTAAAATAGATGGTTAGGTCTAGCTCTTCTTCGTCTGAACCACCTATACGGGATTGCTCTATTCTATCTATTTCAGGAACAGGTATTAGTGTTTCTTGAGCGGTATAGGCCTCATTATTATAAATCACCTCTAAGTTATAGGTGTTGTTGATTATTGGTTCAAAATCTGCGGTTGTATAACGACCATCCTGTTGGTCTTCGAAAATAAACACATCGCCGTTTGTAACGTTTGCAACCCTTACAGATGCGCCTGTTACAGGGCTTGGTGTTAGATCGTAAAATGGGGTGGATAGGCTTAATTTTATGGTTTGGTTATTTCCTAACGAGCCTTTTTCCCAACCTAGAGATGCTTCAATAACCAAACGTGGGGCTTCGGTTGGTACGCTTATATCTACCACATCTGTGCAGGAAAAAGCAATTAAACCAAGTAAAGCCATTTTTAGTGCGTGTTTTGATTTTAATATGTTTTTGCGTATTATTTCTATTAAAGTGTTCATTTTATTAAAATTTGAAGTTATAGGTTATTGAAGGGATAATACCAAATATGGAAGTCCTTGTTGCTTCGTTTGCTCCTGTATTATAATTTTGACCGAATGTTATAGAGGCGGCATTTCTTCTATTGTACATATTATAAATGCTAAAAACCCATTCGCCTTTCCATTGCTTATCTGGTTTGCGATTGGGTTTGTAGGTTGCCGAAACATCTATCCTATGGTAAGCAGGTAATCTATTGGCATTTCTATTGTTGTAGATCACAACAGAAGATCCGTCGTATTCAAATTGACCGGTTGGATACGTAACTGGGCGACCGGTTTGATAGACTGCATTTGCGCTAAATGTCCAATTATCTGTAAATTTATACATTCCTGTGATGGAAATATCGTGTGTGCGATCAAAAGGCGCATTATACCAATTGCCATTATTAATTCCCGGACCTCCTGCAATTCCACCAAAAGAGCGTTGCTCTGTTTTGGCCAAAGTATATGAAAACCAGCCCGTAAAGCGCCCTTTGTTTTTTCTAAACATCAATTCCAAACCATAGGCTCTTGCTTCGCCATTTAAAATTTCGGTTTCGATGGTGTTATTACCTATTAAATCTGCACCATCAATATAGTCAATTCGGTTGTCGGTAGTTTTATAATAGGTTTCTGCTTCAAAGGAATATGTATTGTCATTGAATTTTTTATAATACCCTAAAGCATATTGGTTAGACAGTTGCGGTTTTACATAAGTTCCGCTCGTTGTCCAAACGTCTAAAGGTGTTACTGATGCCGTATTAGATAGCAATTGCAGATATTGTGCTGTACGTGTGTAACTTCCCTTTATTGAAGAATGGTCAGATAATTTGTACGACAATCCTAAGCGTGGTTCTAAATTTCCGAATTGTTTAATGGTTTGGCCTCTAGAATATTCTGTTTCTCCAATAGCTTCACCACTTTGGTAGATGCCTAGTCCTTGGTTATAAACTACTGGCTGATTATTTGCATAATTTGTGATGGCCTGTCCGCCCAATCTGTTGAATGTGCTGTAGCGCAAACCATATCTTGCGGTAAGCTTATCCGTAATAGTATGTTCTACACTAGCATAAGCTCCTGCTTCAAAAGCCCTTTTTTGGTCTAATTTTAATGGGTTAATGGGTGAGGTGGGCGTAGATGGTGTGATTTCTCCAGGATTTAAACCGTATGAAATACCACTTAGCCCAAAGTCTATTTTCAATTTATCGCTTGCATAATAGCCAAAATCGTATTTTAGGTTGAAATTTTCTATATCTGATATCCAATCCAATTTAACAAAATCGAGTACTATTTGATAGTCGTATTTACTATATATAAGCGATAAGTTAGAGAATAGTTTATCGTTAAAAATATGGTTCCAGCGTAGGTTACCAGTGATGTTACCGTAGTTACTATCCAAAAGGCTTGATATATTAAAAACATCTCTACCGAAATAGCTTGATAAATATATTTTATTGTTTTCGTTAATTTCATAATTGGTTTTTAGGTTTAGATCGTAAAAACTAATTTTACTATTACCTAAATCGTCTGCAAGCCCCATAAAAAGCTGTGCATATGTTGTTCTCCCTGCCAAAAGAAAAGAGCCCTTCTTTTTAAACAAAGGGGCTTCTACGGCAAGCCTACTTGAAATTAACCCAATACCTCCATTAAGCTCTAGCCTTTTATTGTTACCGTCTTTTTGCCTTACATCTAAGACCGAAGCTGTTCTACCACCGAATTTAGCAGGAATATCACCTTTATATAGCTTTACATCTTTAATGGCATCATTATTAAAAACCGAAAAAAGTCCAAAAAAGTGAGACGTATTATAAATAATCGCTTCGTCTAAAAGCACTAAATTTTGATCTACGGCTCCTCCCCTGACGTTAAAACCCGCAGAACCTTCTCCATTATTGGACACTCCTGGCAGAAGCTGAATGGTCTTTATAAGATCGACTTCACCTAATACGGCAGGTGCCAGTTTAATTGTTTCCGCTTTTAAAATAACAACGCCCATTTGAGGCTTCCGAATGTTTAATCTCCCTGAATTTTCAGCTGCTGTAATCACTACCTCATCAAGTGTGCTTGGATCATCTTTAATTTCAATGTTGAGTTTTGTATCTTTATTAAGAAATACCTCTTTTTGTATTTCTTTGTATCCTAAATACGAAACAACCAATATGTATTTTCCTTCTGGCGCCGTTATTGAGTAAAAGCCATATTCATTTGTGGTTGTGCCTATTGTTGTACCTTTTAAATAAACCGTTGTGGCAAACATTGTTTCGCCATTTGTTTCATCGCTAATAGTTCCTCGCAAGGTGTATTCTTCTTGGGCAAATATCATGCTGTTAATTAAAATAAAAAATAATGATGAAAAAGATTTTTTGAACAATTGATTTGAATATTGCATATATAATTTGATTGTTTTAAAATAGATTATTTTGCTTTGTCGGTAATGTCTAAAGGTTTACGCTTGGCTGTGATGCAAGCCAGCCTTATATACTATATTATGAAGGTTATAATTGCCATATTATTGGATGCGGCGTTGTAAATTTATTAGCGATTTACCTCATCCAATAATTTTTGTTTTTTCATAATCTTTAATACTATGTAAATCATCGATGAAGCCAAAGCGCCATAAAACCAGAAGTCATATTCAAATCCAATAGCCTTTCCTTTTACCGTTTTGCCTAAAAAACCAAAAGCCCAAAATATTAGAAACACGGCTGCTAAACCGTTTTTCTCTTTTTTTAATGCCTTTTTTATACTAAATGGATATTTGGCTTTTTGATAATATTTAAATGAGGGTATAAACGCAGGTGTTTTTTTTGCCCAATCCAGATAAGTGTTTCCAAATTTTTGTCTTAAAAAACTTTCTTCGGTATACATTATACGTTCATAATAAAATGCATATAACAAAATGAAGGCTATCACAAACCAAGTGTTATTAGTGAGCAATGCCACGCCAAGCCATATAAAGAAATTACCCAAATATAAAGGATGCCTAACTATTGAATAGATGCCTGTTGTGTTCAGCTCTTCAGCAATTTGCCCTTCTTTTGTATTTCTTCCAGAAGTGTTTATTGGCGTATGAGCCACCGTGACCACCCTTATATACAAGCCAAATAAACTAATGCCAAGCCAGATGTAGTTGAATAATTGCGGTATCGAATTGTCTGTTATCTCATTTTTGTGATATTCTGAATGGATAAATACCGATAGACCGATAACTAAAATAATCAATGGCAAATAACTTCTATTTTTAAATAAAAAGTCGCCTTGTGTTTTCAATTCTTCTTGTAGTGCCATACTTTAATGATTTAAATTCCCTTAAAGAACGACATGTAGATGTACAAGATTATTTGCAGGTTGTCCAGAATGCTTATTCTGCACCAATTATCTTTTTTTTAGCAATAGAATTCTTGAATTGCGTAGGAGTTATTCCTTTGACTTTCTTGAATGTAGCATTAAAAGTGGACTTGGAGCTAAAACCAACTTCTGTTGCCATCCCAAAAAGGGTAAAATGGTCATATTGGTCGTTTTTCAGGTTTTTTACAAACGCTTCAACCCTATATTCATTTACAAAATCTTGAAAACTTTTCTCTAAATGTAAGTTTAGAACTTCAGAAATATACTGTCTGGGAATATTTAATTTTTTTGAGACCTCATGAATCGATAATCTAGAATCCACAAACAATTTTTCTTTTTCCATTGCCTGTATTAAAGCGTTTTTATATTTTTCAATCAATTCAGGCTTTAGGTTAGAGGATTTGTACTTGTTAATCTTGGCATTTGGTATAAGTTCCTTTGGTTTGCTTATGAAATAAAATGTGATAAAATAAAACAAGAATGCAACAACAAGGAGCAAATAGGTATTAAAATCGTCATCATCAGAAAATACAATGGGTGCCAACTCAACCAAATCAAGAACACCATTTATATATGAAATGCTCATTATTAAAACAATAGGGACAACAAAGTACAGAATCCAATTTGCCCTTTTAGTTTTAAGTAAGTTGTATAAAACATATATTAAGTAACCCAAAAACACAAACTCAATTAACGTCTCTATTATTTCTAAAAAATCGTTTTCCCGATCTGAGACAATTTCCAATGTTTCAATTAAAAATGAAAATAAACTGGGCAAGAAAAATAAATAATCCCTTTTTAAAAAAACCTCATTGTCCGATCTAAAATATTTAAAATACAAAAAAAGGAACGTCAGGAATAGCGAACTGTCAAACAGAAACCAATCTGCGCCATCTATAAAAAGGTTGTTATCATCACTACCAATTATGTATAACAGTATAGATACAATACTTCCAAAAAACAGCCAAAAAGTTGCTTTCTTATATTTCTTTTTGGTTCTATAAAAAATAAATAAAATAAAAAGGCCTTGCAGCAAGGCAACAATTTGGATGATTTTAAGCATTTGTTCCGTTTTTTAATGAGCTACCCCACGGCAGAGTCATTGAGGTATTAGAATAGCGTTAATTTATTTTATTGTACTTGGGTGTGTGATTTAAACTCTATTCTTTGTTCCATTCTTTCGGGGGTACCCCCAAAGGAATGGTCGCCAAATCAAGCTTGATCCGTCCTTCAAATTTAATGTATAATTGTTGGATGGTCAAACTCCAATTTTGGATCGGGCTTGTCCATTTTTTCTGAATGTGCTTTGTGGCCAGGGCTTCCAGATCAGAAAAAACATGGATGAGGGCCGGCCCCTTGTGTGCAAAGGCCTCTTTTAGTACAGGTTTTTACATTTTTGAATTGTTCTACGTTCCCGGCTTCTATGTTCATTGCCCCCTCAACTGGCCAAAGTCTATTTTGCTGTCATATTTCCATGACCGGCCCCTGCCTTTTTTCTGCTTCCCAGTAGATTTGTACAAAAGGTCGGCATCATCGCGCAACCGGCTCACCAACCGGAAGCCGCTGTCCTGCAATTTCGCCACAAAACCGAGTTTGGAGAAATAGGCATCGGTCACCAGATATAATTTTTGTTAGACCTATATAACGGGATTTCCCTGGTGAAGCAAAATTGGCAGCCATTCGAAAGCAACTTTCAATATGCTTATAATCAAAATGTTACCCTATTTGTGGAATTATTGTTCTTAATATATTTTGCTAATTTAGAAGTGTTTAAATTATAATTGAACGGAGTATTGAAACCATTATTTATGGTTAAAAAAATTAACCATATTTTTAAAAGAAGCCTATAGGATAATGAATATTTTACTATGATCAGTGCGTTTTTCCTTCTTTTATTTGACGTTTTCTATTAAAAGTAATCCCATTGCAGCCAAAACAACTATCCCCGCGATAAAAAAGGGTAGAGAAAAGCCCCCTGCTATCATCCACGTTCCGAGAAGCGGGCCCAAAATCTGTCCCACACTATTTGCCGATGTCTGAATAGAAATATTGCTGCCGGCATTTTCTTTTGAAAGCAAGGAAACAGCTGAAAGCAGGTTCGGGGTCACCATAGCGCCCCCTACGGCAAATATGATGATTAACCCATAGACATAAAATTCATTGTTAAAAAAGGGAAATGCAATCATAGAAATTCCTGAAAGCAATAATCCGGCTCCAATTTGTTGTTTTACCGTTATAAATTTCTTACCATAAGTCGCAAATACAGGTTGTAATACCGCCATTACACCTCCACAAAGCATAAAAGCCATGCCTATCTGATTAACCGAAAATAACAACTCATCTTTTCCGTAAATCGAAAAAACCGTTTCGAACAAGGTGACCACAAATTGTAAAACAAAGGACAGCAATAAAAGAACAAGAAAATACCTGCTGAAAGAAAACCTGACAATTATTTTCTTTGATACCAACCTATTGAGCCTTGTTGTATTCTTCAACCATTTGGCGGTCATTAGTAAGACAATAAAACCAAAAAAAGCAACCAAAAGAAATGGGACGGAAAAACGATCCAAATGCAGTAGTCCCCATGAAAACTTCCAATGCATGTTTGTCTGGGATAAAAAGCCGCCAAGAACTGGACCAAAGATAATTCCCGAACTCAGCGCAACCCCAGACCAGGCCATTATCTTTGTCCTTCGTTCTTCGGAAGTGATATCACTAAGGTAAGCGTTGCTCACAGGAATAACAGCCGATGTGAATATCCCCCCAAGGATACGGGCTATATAGAGCATGGCAAGGGAGGTCGCCAGCCCGGTGAGCAATTGCATTATAATAAAACCGATCAGCCCCGTGATGATAATGGGTTTACGGCCGTATTTATCGGACAGCCTGCCCCAAAGTACCACGAAAAGAAGCTGAAAGAGAGGATATATACTGGTGAGTAGGCCAATATGAAAGTTGATCGAATCACGATCCAGGTTATCTTCTAAAGCAAGCCTTTCGGTATAGTAGGGAAGGGTGGGCAATAAAATGCCATATCCCAGCATGACCAAAAATAAGCTCAGCAGGATTAAAAATATCCTGCCGAGCTTTCTTTTTTTATCCATTATTTCTTTCCGATTTTATTTTTCAATAATTGGGCGTTAATAGCAACTATAATGGTACTTAAACTCATAAATACGGCGGCTACCGCAGGTCCCAGTACAAATCCGGTAGAGTATAAAACCCCGGCGGCCAAAGGAATGGCGACAATATTATAGCCGGTAGCCCAAATGAGGTTTTGGATCATCTTGTTATAGGTGGCCTTACCAAATAATATTAAATTGGCAATATCTTTTGGGTTGCTGTTCACCAAAATAATATCGGCAGTCTCTGCGGCAATATCAGAACCGGAACCTACGGCAACACCAACATTTGCCTGTGCCAGGGCTGGAGCATCGTTTACCCCATCTCCCGTCATCGCAACAAATTCCCCTTTCCCTTGAAGTTCTTTAACAATCTCTACTTTTTGATGTGGCAATACTTCGGCATAATAACCGTCCAAACCAAGTTTATCACTTACGGCTTTGGCGGTTTTTTCATTATCCCCGGTAGCCATGTATACTCTAATATTGTTCTTTTTAAAGGTTTTTATAGCTTCTGCAGATTCTGGCCTGATTTCATCCGAAAGGGCTATGTATCCTGCCAGTTTTCCTTCAATCAAAACAAATACCACCGTTTCGGCGGCATCGCTGTAAGCATCCTCGGGAATGCTTATTTTCTCGTCCCTTAAATATCCTGGGCTTACCACTTTTATTTGTTTCCCTTCCACATCCGCTTCCACGCCTTTGCCCGTAATGGCATTGAAATTTTCCGGTTTTGGGATGGCCACGTTATCTGCCTTCACTTTTTTAATGATCCCAACAGCGATGGGATGTTCAGAGCTTTGTTCCAAAGCACTTGCCAGCCGTAATATTTCACCTTTTGAGAATTTTTCATTTACAGATTCAATACGGGTCACCCCAAAATCACCTTTGGTAAGGGTTCCGGTCTTGTCGAATAATAATGCCGAAATTTTACGGGATTCTTCAAATGCGGTCCGGTTACGGATCAATAAGCCATTCTGCGCGGAAACCGCGGTTGAAATCGCCACTACCAATGGAATGGCCAAACCAAGGGCGTGGGGACAGGCAATGACCATAACCGTAACCATTCTTTCCAATGCATATACAAATGGAAACCCTAGGATTAGCCAAACTGCCAATGTACCAAAACCAATGGCCAGTGCAATGTAGGTAAGCCATTTTGCTGCCCTATCCGATAGGTTTTGCATTTTTGATTTGGTGCGTTGTGCCTCATCGACCATTTTAATGACCTTGTTGAGGTAGCTGTCCTTGCCTGTATGCTTGACCCTGACCCTTAAAGTGCTGTTGCCATTAATGGAACCTCCAATAACTGTATTGTCCAATTCTTTTTTTACAGGTTTTGATTCCCCCGTTAGCATAGATTCGTTAAGGTAACTGGAACCTTCGGTAATAATACCATCTGCCGGTACTTTTTCCCCCGGTTTAATAAGGATTATGTCCCCTTTTGTAAGCTCATCCAGTTTCACGTCTTCAATGGTATCCCCAACAACTTTGTGCGCTTCTGAGGGGAGCATGCTTACCAACAATTGCAAGGCTTTCGAGGCACCCAAAACCGATTTCATTTCTAACCAGTGCCCCAAGAGCATAATGACAATAAGCGTACTCAATTCCCAAAAGAAATCTTCGCCTTTCAAGCCAAATACGGTCGCCGTACTGTAAAAATAGGCAACACTGATGGCCATCGAGATGAGTGTCATCATTCCCGGACCTTTTGATTTTATTTCGTTGTAAAATCCTTTTAAGAAGGGCCAGCCGCCCCAGAAATAAACAAAAGAAGAGAGTATAAACAAGATATAGGGATTGCCAGGCAATAAAAATGTATATCCAAAAAATTCCTGTATCATTGGTGAGAAGAACAGGATTGGAATGGTAAATATTGTTGATATCCAGAATCGCTTTCTGAAATCGGCGACCATCATTTTGTGGTGGTCGTGCCCTGCCATCCCCATTGGTACATTGCCTCCATGATCGGAATGATCCATTTTAGAGTGGTCCATCTTGGAACGGTCTTCTTTGGCCATAGCATCATCATGCCCGTGTTTGGTTTTTTCGACCAAATAATCTTTTAACTGTTCTTCTTTTTTCTTCGCTTCTTCTTTTGCGGAATCCTTTGCGTTTCCATTTTTGCCGTGTTTGTGGCCATGATGTTTGTGATCTTCGTGATTTTCCATAGTTCTCTGTTTTTTAAAGGTTAGGGTATGTTAAATTATGTTTTTTTTAGGTGTCCCGAAAGTATTTTGGCAATGCTATAATTGCAATACCATCGTTTATCTGTCGGAATGATATGCCAAGGATGCTGGCTACAGCTCTCTATCACCATGTATATGTATTCTCTTTCAACTCAGCGGGTGCTTTGCTATCCGCTACCGAATATTTCCATTTCTTGCTCGGGTTGGTTTTCCGCTCTTCCGGTTTTTTCTTTTGTTCTTCTTCATAAATATGAAGAAAGGATTTCAATACGTGAATATTATTTCTAATCAGGTGGTCTTCGAGTTCATTTATTAATTGGCAGCGGTGCTGAATGTCCTCCTTTCTTAGCGATTCGTTTAATGCAGGAACAAGTATGTTTTCATAATAAGAACGATTAAACACTCCAATCCTGCTCTTCCCCGGAATATACGGATATATCCTCCATAAAAAATCGTGCTCTGGTTCCCGGCCAATCGGCGCTTTAAACGAAGTTACATGCACTCCCTTAGGGATCATGCTGGAAAATGCGTGGTGCGCAGTACCATCTTTTCCCGAAGTATCTATACCTTGTAAAATAATAAGCAGCCCGTAACGTCCATCTGCATAAAATTTATTTTGCAATGAAAAGAGTCCTTTTTTTATTTTCTTCAATTCTTTTTCACACTCTTTTTTAAAAAATGTTTCAGCTGGGAAAGTGGGAATGTTTTTTAGTTTTGTCATTTGAAGGTATTTTGCCTGATATTATTCTGTTGGATTTGTTGAGGTGGTAAAGGAATGTTCTTCAATCCAGCTTATCATATTTGCAGCAGCCAACCCAAGGTTGCCGACCTGACAATGCGATTGAGCCTGTTCCTTTCTTGTGAAGATTCGACCTGTGACAGACCGGGCAGCGGTCAATAATTTCAATTGCTCAAAAAATTGCACTAATGGCACGAAATGATCCTCCGCTCCAGCCATGATCAAGACATCCGCCGCCACATTAACGGAAGCTGCGTATCCGTTATATTCTTTCAATTTAAAAAAGAATTCATAAGGCGTTTTACACCCCATAACATGCATACCCTGGGCAATACCCCACTGTGAGTACATATCCCTTTTCATCATTAGTTTTGCAAAAGCATTAAGAACAAAAGACAATCTCATGCTTACAAGCCCTTTAATGAGATACCCTGCAACCTTACCTCTTCTTGATGTAACACATGCAAAAAAGTCCAGCATTACATCATAGGCAATTACTCTCTGTACACGTTTCTCCCGGGATGCAGCCCTGATAGCAAGGTAGCCGCCAAGGCTCATGCCAATCAACGTTACATTTTGGGCTTCGATATAATCCAGAACGGCTGCAACTGGTTTTTCCCATTCGTGTGTCATAGGTACTTTCTCAAACATGAGCGTTGAGCCTTGACCAGGTCCATCAAACATTATTACTTCATAACCATTTTCACACATAGCTGCACCAAGTGTATAAAATTCTTCACTGTGAGAATCAAATCCGCCATGTATGAGGATGATGCCCTTAGTTGGTATGGTTGGCGTTAACCTAAAACCATGCAGATGATTATTGCCATAAGGCACCGACATCCGTTCAAGATTTTTTCCCTCTTTCGAGTGGTAGAAAAAACGCAAATACTTTTCAAACGCCATCTTCTTATTGGGGTCGGCAGGATCCTTAAAAAATTCCGCAGCACGGTATAGTTCCATTGCATAATCCGTATTGCCCTCTTTTTCAAAAGCCACAGCTTTAGCAAAAAACAGATTCTTCCAATCATCAAAATTTTCGACGTGGCGTCCAATCTCAGCAAACATATCTTCCAAACCAGGTATAAGGAATCGGTTAAGCTGAAAATTAATGTTTGCATCATTGTGAAAATGATGGAAGTTGGTTATGGGGAAGAAAGCCTGATTGGTTGGAGCTTTCCGGATATCTCCATTTACCAGAATTTCAGGATGCTGCTGATGTGCCATTTTTGTATTTTTTATTTATGAAGCCTGTGAAGAATTAGAGCATGTTTAAAAACGATTCACAAGAATCATTCGATTCTATTGAGGATAATCTGACAATTCTGCCACAATACCCAATATTCCTGACTTTCCGGTGTTTTTTCATAATCCTTGTCCAGTCGCCTGAAGAAATTGAAGATCCCGAAGGTCCTTTCGGTGACCCATCTCCACTTTACCGGGACAAAGCCTTTCGAGGATGGCGGGCATGACGAGATCTCCACTTCCAGCCCTATTACCGTCCTCTCGACCCACTCCATGAACACCTTCTTGTAGGCATGGTCGGCCAGTATCTTTTCCATCCGGTCCAGATAGCCCAACAGGGGCTCCACCACCCTCTCGGCCACCGCCCCGTCGGCCTGGTTCGCCGCGCCTACCACAACGCCCCATACCAGGCCGAGGGTATCGGTGATCGCGTGCCGTTTCCGTCCGTTTATCTTCTTGTTCCCGTCGATGCCCTTCGACTCGGAGGTCATCGGCCCCGCCTTGACGGACTGGCTGTCGATCGACAGCATACTGGGCGTTGCCCCCTTTCCCTGCCGCTTCCTCTCCATCATGTTCAGCCCTGCGTTCAGCCTTGAAAGGGTGCCGTCCCGGCCCCACTTCCTGAAATGGTAGTAGACGCTCTCCCATTTGGGAAAGCATTCCGGTAGGTTCCGCCATTGGCAGCCGGTGCGCAATATCCAAAGGATGGCGTCGGCAATGTCGCGCAACTTATAGTGGCCCTTGATTTTAACGGGAAGGAATTTTTTCATAATTTCCCACTGTTGGGCAGTCGATCGGGTGTATCTCGATTTCATAAACTCTGTTTTATTTGTGAACTACAAAGTTTATACTGCCCAACTTTTTTTACAAACTTTCACCCAAATTTGTTTTTAAACATGCTCTTAACGCAATTATCCATGGCAATGTAAAAGTTAACAACACCCACTTGAAATCTGAACCGATCATAAAGTTAACAACTGTCATTAAACCTATTGAACTTATTCCTGTAAATATAACGATACTAAATGCCCCTCTTAAGCGTTTCCGAAAAGACGTGAATGCAATAACAATAATCAGCAATCCTGTTGTGAAAATGTAACCTCCCATTACCCAGAAAACCTTTTGCAACCAATTTAAAAGACCAGGAATATTTTCCTTTGTATTTTGTAATGTAGAACCAATGTAGCGGAGGTCTTCCGGCAGTAAAGGTGGTCGTAAAAAAACAAAGTACATCCCCATGGCAGCAAGGAGTGATCCTCCCAATGCAAGGATGGGTGTTGAGTATGGTCTAAGGTTCATAGTGGAGGTTTAAGTAATCCCAGTGATAAAGTTTTTACATTTTTGTGATCGTCGTGATTTTCCATATTATTGATATATATTGTTTTTAAAAGTTAAAAATTCCATTTAATCCTCGTGTAAACTGTATTAAATAACAACTCATAACTATTTGTGTTTCCTAGTAAATTTTGCGAAATAATCGATAGGTCAAACTGTTTCCCCATCAGTACATTGAGGGCTGGATTTATAAAAACCGCATTATCTGTAGGGGAATACAAAATGTTCATGGATAGGTTTGTTATGGCACTGAATTCATAAGATAACTGTGTAAAAATATTATGGGGAAACGGGGACAGGTTTTTTACCCCTATTTCTGTTTCTACCAAATCCCCAATGGCATTTTTGCTTTTCCCGGATGAATTATAAAAATAGGATCCATAAACATATAGGGAATTTTTGAAGGCATAGTCCACCGAAAACGAAGAAATAAATGTCCCGGAACCTTCGGAAAAGTTTTGGTAATTCCTAAAATAAGAGAGTTCGGTTTTTAGACCGGCATTTCTTATATTCCCTGCCCATCCCGTGCCTATCACAATATCGCGTTTGTAAACCCCGCCAAGCAATTGTATATCGTAATTCCATTTGTTGAATTTGTACAGCGCCGCCGCAATCAGTTCGTCCGGGTCATCGGTTATCTTTACCGCCATATCCAAGGTATAGTCCGTATCCTTAAAATACTGTACCCGCAGGGCATCGCTTCCCGGCCGTTCCTCATAGTCAAAATCGATGAACGAATAGGCGTTAAAAATGTCGTTGGGGTTAAATATCCGGTCCACCCCCCAATTCACCCTTTGCCTCCCCAGGGTAACCTGCCAGCTGGTATTTTGCCATTGTACCCATAAACGATCCATGGTTACATTCAGAAGTGCATCATTTCGTTCAATTAAATTAGTTGAAAGGTCAATTA
This sequence comes from Gillisia sp. Hel_I_86, assembly GCF_007827275.1. Classification (NCBI taxonomy): domain Bacteria; kingdom Pseudomonadati; phylum Bacteroidota; class Flavobacteriia; order Flavobacteriales; family Flavobacteriaceae; genus Gillisia; species Gillisia sp. Hel_I_86. The sequence continues at coordinate 4,116,152 of NZ_VISE01000001.1, forward strand.
TCCCATCGTCATCAATATCGGTCAATAATGGATTAACTGTAATTTGGTCCCCAACAAACAGCCTGTTCCTTACTTCAATACCCACTTTCCAACTATCGGAAGGGTACCACCGGAAGTTGAGGCGGTTATGGAGCAGGGAATTGGTAGAGACGGAATCCAAATCTGTAAAGGAAGTCGCCTGGATCCCCTTTACATAACCATTCAGTTCCCATTTCTTTTCTTCAGTCTGGGCCATTGCCTTGCTGTTATAAATTAGTATCAATAATATGGTGTAGAAGTAAAACTTCATTTTCTTGCTAAAACCTGTTTAGTATTTTGTTGTATATCCGACACTACTTTGCCGTCTTCGAGCGTTATGACCCGCCTTGCCCTTTTTATGACCCGTGGGTCGTGGGTCGAAAAAATAAAGGTGATATGTTCCTCCACATTTAATTTCAGCATAATATCCAATAAATTTTCTGCCGATTTGGAATCGAGGTTTGCCGTGGGCTCATCGGCCAGCACAAAACGGGGTTTTGAAGCCAGGGCCCTTGCCACGGCAACCCTTTGTTGCTGCCCGCCCGAAAGTTGTGATGGCTTTGAGCCAGATTTATCTTTTAGGCCAACGGCTTCCAACATTTCTTTTGTTCGATCCTCACGTTTCTTGGTAGGCCAGTTTTGCAGCAGCATGATGAACTCGATATTCTCCTTGGCGGAGAGCACAGGAATCAGGTTATAGGCCTGAAAGACAAAGCCGATGTGCCTGAGCCTGAAATCGATCAGTTTGCCCCCGGATAATTTCAGGATGTCGCTGCCATCGATCATCACCGAACCATCACTGGCATCATCGAGGCCACCAATAACATTAAGCAATGTGGTCTTACCGGAACCCGATGGCCCCACGATAGCGGTAAATTCCCCTTTTTCAATATTCAGGCTTACCTTGTTCAGGGCATATACCGGAATGGTATCGGGGTTATATATTTTGCTCACTTCCTTGGTTTCAATAACATTCATGACTTCTTGTATTAATTTTGTTTGCTAATAGCTTCGTTAGGTTTTAACATCAAGGCTTTTATTGCCGGGTATATAGAGGTTATCACTGCGGTAAGGATGACCAAAACTGTAATAATTATATATACCCTGGGTTCCAGCGTTGGATAAACAATATTAGTAAACCCCCAACCCGCCAATCCTTCGGAAAACAGGCTTAAACTAATTCCTTTATAATTTAGGGCCGAGACGGTAATAAAGCCGATCCCCATCCCTACGGCACCACCTAAAATAGAAAGGTAGGCGGTTTCCATCACGATCATCGTGAATACGCGCAGCCTGTTCATTCCGATGGCCATTAATATGCCCAGTTCCTTGTAACGTTCCAAGATCGACATCAACATGGTATTTAATATCCCAAAGGCCAGGGCGATCAGCACAATGATGGTAACGATAAAATCCATTTGGTCTATCCAGTTACTGAGCAGCTCCAGATCTGCATTGGCTTCGCGCCAATCCCGTATCTGTACATCGGGCCCGCTGAACCTTGCTTTTAGGGAAGCGAGATAAGGTGCCAGTTGATCCGGATCGTTGAGCTTAATGACTATCTTGTTGTATTGCCCTTCAATGCCGGCCAGTCTGGTAACATCTGCAAGGTCGGCATAGACCAACATTTCTTCGTCCCTGGCCTGGGTGGCATTGTACAGGCCCGTAACCCTGAACGTTGAGGATATCAAGGTCCCCTCTTTGCCCTCAAAGCCCAATACCACTTTATTGCCTGGTTTTATATTGAGTTTTTTGGCCAGCTTTTCCCCAAGTATAATGGGGTTCCTCACCTCTGGGGCAAGGTAATCCCCCGAAGAGAGCCTTGATTTTAGCATCGTGGTTTTCTCTTCCGCCCCGGGCAATACGCCTATAAGGACGATATTGGATGAATAGCCGGCAGAGGCGATGATACCATACACTTGGGTCCTGGCCGTAGCGGCTTTTACTTCCTCATCCGTTCTAATTTCCTCCAATATCCTTTCTCCATTGGAGATGGTAGTGACCAATTTTTCGTTTTTTACAAAATCGGGGTTCTCAATCTGTACATGCCCGTATTTATGTTCGATGGCGTCTTTCAGCGATTCAATGTGCAGGGTGTCCGATACGGCCAGGATAATAACCGTTGCCCAAATCCCGATTGCCAATGAAATGACCACGACCAGGCTTCGGGTCCTGTTCCTCCAGATATTTCTCCATGCTATTTTTAAAAGCGTTTTCATTTGTTCATATTTATTTTTTTGATGCCACGGGCTTTAAAATTGAAACCTGCCGTATGGCATATATTGACAATAGTATCGAAACCACCAGTATAATAAGGGTATGCTTGGTAAAAACACCGAAATCTACAAGTGTTGGCAAAATGGGATCTATCCCATAAGCCTCCCAACCAGCAGCCGTCTTTCCCCTGAATTCAATGGGCCTTGCCTTAAAATAGCTTACAAGGGGGTAGCTGGACAAAAACCCAAGGACCGCGCCCAGCAATGCCATAAAGAATGTTTCGATCAATATCATTAGTTGCATTTTCGTTTTTCGCATGCCAATGGACAATACTATGCGTAGTTCATTCAATCTTTCATGGACCATCATTATAATGGTTCCAAGAATACTAAAACTTATGAGTATGTAGAGTAGAACTATGGTTATTACGCGCATTGCATCAATAAGACCGATGGACTGGGTGAGCATTGGCAACATTTCCTGCCAGGGTTTGGCGGTAAAACCGGCCTCTAGTTTAGTCTCCAAAGCCGCCAAAGCCTGCTCCTGGGATTGGTTTGGCTTTAAAAAAACCGGAATGGAAGTAAGCCTGTCGTAGGCACCATATAAAAATTGGGCGTCTTCCAGTTTTAGGATCACGATATTGTTGTCCAGGTCCGGGGAACCCAGCCTTATGATCCCAGAAACCATATACTTATCGGCAGCGCTGGCCCCGTGATAGCCTTCGCCCACCAGTACCAGGCTGTCCCCGACCAATATATTCATTTTTTCGGCCAGCCCTTTGCCCACCAAAGCCTGATTGTTGGCTTCGCCAAGATATTTTCCTTGGATGATCTTTTTATCAAATCCTGTTATATTTTTCTCTTTATCGGGATCTATGCCCATTACCAAAGTGCCCCTGGTAAGCTCGTTGGAAGCCAACAGCGCCACCGATTCCAGACGGTACGAAAAACCCTTTATCCCTTCCATGCCTGCAAGTTCCGTATTCAGGTTTTTATCCGGCACAAAGGAATTGTGGAGGGATTTATCCTCCCAATACCCCTCTTGCTGAATTTGAAAATGCCCGCTGTACACTCCCACCAAGCTGTCCGCCATCTGTTTGTTCAGGCCCAGCAGCAGGCTGTCCATAAAAATGGCAAATACAATCGCAAAAACAATGGAAGCCACCGTGATCAGGGTTCTTCGCCTGTTTCTCCACAAATTTCGCCAGGATAGTTTAATGATCATTTTATTTAATGTTTTTTAGGTTTCTTAAAGAGAAAAATGTATCCTCCATTGGTTTGTCAAACTCAATGGATTTATATTTCAAAACAGTTCTATTGCCGGGATCCCTGGCCGGGGTTATCTCCAGCAGGCTTGTTACGGTGCGGCCTCCCATTGTTTTAATATTCTTGCCCAACAGGGTGTTCACCAACTTGCCTTCTTCGTCATAATAGGCCAGTTTCAGGAAAAGGGATTCTTCCACATCTACCCAGGCTTCCACCTTTCCCCAGACCACCGAGGCTTCCTCTTTGGGTTTTAAAAGGATCTTGTAGGCTTCCCTGCCGCTTATTTCTTCCTTTCCAATGAGTGTATGCTCGTAATCATTGACCATGGAAGATTGTTTTACCAGATCGTCATTGGTAAAATCGGAACCCATCCAACTTTGCAGCATACTGGATGGCGGGAGCTTTATACTGCGGTCAATACGGGGCACCCAGTTGTAGATCTCGTCCCCCCTTTTCAGGAAGGCCGTTCCCTGGTCCCTGGCCGGACCGGTAATTAAAATCATCATAAGGTCATTGCCTTTGGTCCATAATTTCAAATCTATTTCACGTGTCCATTTGGGCCGGATGATATTTAAGGTCATTGTGGCGGAACTGGTCTTGCCAAGCCTTTTGTTGTCGGCTTTTTCAATAATACTTTTTGCACTGTCCTGAACGGGGGCCGTGCCGCTTACCAGGAACAGGGAAATAATGGCTATAAAAGCTAGTGGGATAAATGATCTGATTTTCATAATGATCTAATTAAATGTTATCGTAATTTTTTTCGCATTGCTTCGGAGATATTTTCGGCATAAACGCCGTAGGCATCCACCAACAGCCCCTTAATTTCATTTTTGGAAGAAATGGCATAGAGGATGCTGTTGTCATCAGTACTGCTCATGCCTTCAAAGCGATAGGTTTTATCTATTTTGAAATCTTCTGGACGGATCTCAATTTTCAGGGACGGACATTCCAGGCATTCGGGCTTTAAGTTGAAGTCATAAGGATACTCGGTTGCCTGTAAATCGTTTACGGCTTCTGAAAGTGTATCATAATTTTTCATCTTTTCATTCTTTATAGGTCATTGTAAAATAACCGCCGTATTCTTCGCTAAACTTCTGAAAGGTTAATAAACCGCTTCCATTTAATTTCTCGTTAACGGTATAGTTGAGTTGCTTAATACGAATTCCCAAGGCATAGGCCTTTACATTGATTTTGGATTGAATGTTCATATTGTTTCCAGAAGATTTCAACTTTCTATCAAAAATTTTTATGGTGCTTTTCGAACCAAAGAAATTCAGCAGGCCCGAATCAAAACTCATTTCCAGTTCAATATCTTTCAGGTTCTCCAAATCATATAACTCTTTAAAATTTTTTGAAGTGGTATTGATTTCGGTTTCCTTTGATTTTGGGTTTGAAAACGAAAATGCCATAACCATTATACTGGCTTCATCTGGCTTACAGCGATAGGTGGTGGTGTATTTATCGGTAGGTTTTTTGTCTTTGTCAAAAAGTTCCGTGACCACCTTAATTTCATAATAGCCATTTTTCTTTATTGTTTCACCGGCTTTAAAAGTTTGTTTGTTGAGAAAAGCACCTTTTTCATCATAATTTTCACGAATTACCACTCTTCCTGAAATCTGCCCAATGAGCATTTCAGTTTGTCCATTCATTGTGATTCTGAATAAGATAAATAGTAGTATGAAGCCTTTTTTTCTCATATATGACGCATCAATTTTATTGTTCTTCTTTATCGTATCTGTTTAGTGCCCACCACAGCAGGAAGGGGTGTTTCCTTTATCCTGGTTAGATTTGTATACCTCCACTATTCCATTGTATAGATTGCGGGAATCCTTTTTTATAAGAAGGGCCAGTTTCTTTATGGATTTTGGCTCGGAGTTTACCATTTCCAATAATATTTCCAATGCTTCTTCAAGTAGTTTTGGGTCATCTTCCAATGCCTGGTAAAATGGTTCAAAATCCATGCGGTCCTGTTTTTGCAATTCTCCTGTTTTCATAATGTATTGATTTTTGGTTTTTTATTATTTTTATTTTAAGCAACTTCATTTCCTGAAACTGTCCCTTTTTCAAAACAATCCAGGTTATAAATGGTGGTATCTGCTATATTGGTCAGGGCTGTTTCAGTCAAAAAAGCCTGATGGCTGGTTATCAAAACATTGTTAAAGGTCATTAAACGGGCGATTACATCGTCCTGTAAAATGTCTTCGGAATGGTCTTCAAAGAACAAGCCTTCTTCCTCTTCATAAACATCTATCCCAAAATATCCTATTTTACCTGTTTTCAATCCTTCAATGACCGCTTTGGTATCCACCAATCCCCCACGGCTGGTATTGATGAGCATTATGCCGGGTTTCATAAGTGAAATATGTTTGGAATCAATCAAATGCCTGGTAGAAGATATTAAAGGTACATGCAGGCTTATAATATCTGCTTGCCGGCAAATGGTTTTATAATCTGTATATTTTACACCGTAAGAGCTTATTAGATTTTTATCTTCAATTATATCCTGAGCAAGGATTTTGCAGCCAAAACCATATAGTATTTTAACGAGGATGGCACCGATTTTTCCTGTTCCAATAACCCCTACGGTCTTCCCGTTCAGGTCAAATCCTGTGAGTCCGTTCAATGAGAAATTCATATCCCGAACCCTATTATTGGCCCTTATTAATTTTCTGTTCAATGCGAGTATCAAGGCCATTGTATGTTCGGCAATGGCATAAGGTGAATAGGCAGGGACCCGCGAAATTTTGATGCCCAGTTCGGCAGCCTTTTCAGTTGCTACATTGTTATACCCCGCCGTACGAAGGGCGATGTACTTAACGCCCAGGGCACTTAACTTTTCCAGTACTTCGGCCGAGGCATCGTCGCTCGTGAACAAACTTATGGCCTCGGTACCCTGTGCCAAAGAAGCGGTGTTTTGGGCCAACCGTACTTCAAGTAGCTTAAGCTCGTGCCTGCCTTTATTTGCGGATAGCAAATGGGGCTCTTCAAATTTGTGGGTGCTGAATACCGTTGTTTTCATTTCACTTTTTTTTTAATTTCCTAACTGTATTAAAATATACCCTATGCCCACGATGATAACAGTTCCAAAAATCAGCATCACGAGTTTGCCTGCTTTTTTGGAACCTTTAAAATAAGTAATGGCCAATTTCACAATCATATTGCTTATGGTTGCGGTAATAATGACATTGGCTGCGAGCGCGAGTTTTTCTTCTAAAGACCCGAATTTTGCCATACTTATGGTTATGGCATCCGTATCTGCCAATCCTGCAATCAGGGCTGAATAGTATAAGCCACTTTCGCCAAAAAACCTATTTCCATAAAAAACGGCAAATAGAATAACTACATAAATGCCCCCGAAACCAAGGGCATTCCAGATATTGAGCGGATTGCCAAGGTTGATAGCTGTCTTTGCGACATCGGTATCCTTTTTAATAAATATGAGCGCGCTTATCAAACAGATAATCGTAAGGATGGTAAAGGGAACCGCTATAAAGGAGAGTAGGGCACTATTGAAAATATAAACCAATACCGCAAGGCGTGGGAACATTATGGCCGAAGCTATGATTATTCCCGCAGCATATTTTTTTGAAAGTTCTGGCGATTCCTTACTTCGGGAAGCATAAATCCAGGCAACCGCGGTGCTGGAAATCAATCCGCCCAAAATTGCCGTGAGCAATATACCCCGCTTGGAACCTACATATTTTACAAGGAAGTAACCAATAAAATTCAGAAAAGATACGATCACTATAATGGCCCCAATCTCAAATGGGTTTAACAAACTTTCTGGACCATAGTCCTGATTTGGCAAGAAAGGCAAAATAAGAAGTGCGATAATCGAAAATTTGATGAAAGCAAAAAGTTCTTCGGAAGTAATGTTCTTTATAAACGTATTAAAAGTAGTTTTAAGCGACAATAAAGTAACCACGATTACTGCGGTAGCAACTGCTTTCTTATGCAAATGGTTGGCAACCATAACACCCAAGATCAACGTGGCAAACAATGCCATATTGGTGGTAATGCTGGTCATTATGTGTTTTTGCACTACGGAAAAATGCGTGAAAGACAAGAACAAAAGGAATGCCGCCGCACTGATAATGACCAACCACGGGGTGTAAATGATGGATAGACTCCCCAAAATAAAACCAATAATGGCGACAATCGGGAAGGTCCTTATGCCTGCAAATCCTTGTTCCTCCTTTAGCTTGTCGTATTCACGTTCCAGGCCAAGGATAAGGCCAATGCCCAGACTAATGAGTAATCCGAGGATAAATGGGTTGATATTTTTTAATGCTTCCACCATTGTTTAAACCTACTGTTTATAGAAAGAATCTTTTTTAAAAGGTTTTCCTGTTCTATCTTCCAAATACTGCTTCACTTTATGTGTTGAGCTTTTCTTCCTTTTTTTAAGTGAATCTAACCTCTTCGAGGTTTTGATATTGGGTGGCATTATGGCATGCTTTGTCTCCAATGGATATTTTTCAACAATAAGGCGGGCCATTAGATAGCAAATGCTGGACTCTGCCCCCTGATTAATATTTACGTTTTCCCTCTCAAGGCCATCGTAACACCCGCCGTTTACCGGGTTGTACATAATTTGTTTAAGGTGGTTATTGCCTAAAAACCAACTGAACGCCGTATGCAGTTGTTGGGCATATTTCTTTTTTTTGGTAACCTTGTAGAAGAGGTCCAATGAAAGAATGGTGTAGGCAACCTCTATAGGTTGTTCGCCATGGAAAACACGTTGGTTCCTTTTATGGAACCAGCCATTATTGGAGATGACCTTAATCTGGCCTTTCATAAAATACTGTGACAGCAAAAAGTCGAAAGTAATTTCAGCAACTTCCCTATACCTGTTGTTATTGGTAATTAACCAAGCGTATAAAAGGGCATCGGGCAAGACACTGTTTGCATAGGTAAGGTAATCCTCAAACCATTCCCATTGGTTATCTGTACTTATATCGTAAATGCGCAAAAGCTCATCGGCCAATTTACGAGCTGTGGCGGTATAGGTTGTATCTTTATTGTTTTTTTGATAAAAGTAAAGGCCTTTTAACACAAAGCCCAGCGCCCTTGGCGATTCAAAATTTGTTACGTTTGGGATGGCTTTTTTAAAGCAGTTTTCTGCTAGTATTACTAAATATGAAGGAAGCTGTGCTGTGTTGGACAATAAATAGCCAAGTGCCCATACAGTTCTACCGTTGGAGTCTTGAAGGTTTACTTCGGTATTTTGGTTTGTGAAATTTTCGTTGTAATCCACGTAGTTGTAGAATTCCCCATTTTCTTGCTGGCAAAAAGCAATGAAGTTCAAATAAATTTCTATTAGCCGAAAAGTTTTTTCCGAAGCATCTTGTTCATAATACATTAGCATCGTGATCAGGGCCCTCGCATTATCATCAATCGTATAACCGGAGGATGTATCTGGTTCATCAAAATTTGAAAACTGGAGGATACCAAAGCCAGTGGTCATATTTTCAATATGGTCTGTTTTAATGGAAGGCAACACAAATTCTAGTGAATTTTGGTTATTTAAATATTCCTGAAAGACATCCGAATAAGATATGGCGATATTTTCCCAACTAAAGGCACGCATTTGGGTAAAGGCATTTTTGCCCATGGAGGCCCTTAAAACAGGTTGTTGTAGTAAGTCAACGATGGCATTGCTTAATTCCATAGAATCCTCAAAACCCTTCAACAAAATGCCGGTACCGGGATCCAAACACTCCCTCGAGTGGGGTATCGGGGTTGATATCACAGGGTTTCCACAACTCATAGCGTAAGCAAAAGTGCCACTTACGGCTTGGTTGGGATCCTGTGATGAAAATATATAAATATCTGAAAGGGTCAAGTATTCCAACAATATTTGGAGTTCCAAATACTCATTGATAAAGATGACATTGTTATTGAGCCCCAATTGATCAACTAGCTCCACCAGCGATTCCCTATATGTTTCGCCGCGGTTTTTAACTACCTCGGGGTGGGTCTTGCCCAATACAAGATAGAGGGTATCCGGGAATTTGTCGATCACTTTGGGAAGGGCGTGAAGCGCTGTTTCTATTCCTTTATTTTTACTGAGCAGGCCAAAAGTGGAGAGTACCATTTTATCCTGTAACCCGTACTTGCTTTTAAGGGCCTGCTTTTCTTTCCACAGGACGATGTGTGTGCCGTGTGGGATAACCCTTAGTTTGCTTTTTTCTACAAAATAATCTTTTTCCAGTATCTCGGCAGACCTATTGGTGAGTACAATAAGCTTCTCGCTGAGGTCATCCAGTGCATGTACTACTTTTATTCGCTTTAATTCCGGGTTGGGCAGCACAGTATGGAACACACAGGAGATGGGGATATTAAGGCGAAGCAGGAATGCTACCAAATGGCTACCGTATTCCCCTCCAAACAGTCCGAACTCGTGTTGCACGCAGACCATCCCAATATCCTCCCTTTCATTTAGCCTATCGGCCACGTTGAGAAAAGAATTCAGTCTTTGAGCCTCTATCCTGTATGAGACTTCTGGTGGATATTCATCAATGTCGCAACATTCATTTTCCAGTGCGCACACCTCGATGTCCACTGAAGTGCCGAAGCAGTTTTTAAGGGATGTTACAAGATCCTTTGAAAAGGTTGCGATACCGCATTGCCGGGGTGGATAGGAACAGATAAATAAAATCTTCAGTTTTTTCATGGTTTCATTGTCTTTTTGATTTCATCCAATAATTGTTTGAGGCTTACCTTGGCCACAGAAATATATTTATCTGCCGCCCCGTAATAGATATGGAGGTCATCGCCAAACAAAGCGTTTCCCGTTGGAAATACCACGTGGTTCACCACTCCTTTTAGTTCCCATTCTTTTGAAGGGGAGAATAAGGGATAGGGCAAACGCCCAATTACTTTTCTAGGGTCGTTGATATCCAGGAGCGCAGCGGCCGCATGATATGTTTTTCCGATGTTGGTTTCACAAACGCCGTGGTAGATCACCAGCCAGCCATCTTCTGTTTCCATGGGTGGGCATCCCGCTCCCAGATAATTTACTTCAAAATCGTAGAGCGGATCCATAAGGATATGATCGGTAAGGTTCTTTATATGATCTTCCCAGAATTCCTTGGTAAGGTCTTCCCACTTTTCAAATTGTGCTATTTGTATTCCCGGCCATATACGGTGGAGCATGACAAATTTCCCGTTGATTTTTTTGGGGAAGAGTACAATATCCTTGTCCCGCAACAACCTATGTTTTTCCTCTACAAGTCCTATGCTCGCAAAAAGGTTATAATAGTGATAATATTTTGGATTGAGCTTACCCTGATTGCAATGCTCTAAATGAAATTTATATTCCTTGTAATTTAAAGGTGGGGTAATGATCCCTTTTTTCTCGAAATGTTTCATGTCTTTGGAAGTCGCCAAAGCCCCCATGGCATTAATGCCATCGTATGCTGTATATGTTAAATAAAAGGTGTCTTCAATTTTAACGATACGCGCATCTTCCACGCCGTGCTTTTCATAGTCGAAATCCCGTGCTATGAATGGGCTCGTTTTCCTTTCTATAAGATCTAAATGCTCATTGGTTTTGGCATATCCAATGGTGGAATAGTTGCCATCTTCCACCGCACGGTAAAAGATATGCACCTCTTCCCCCTCCTGAAATATTCCCGGGTTGAGCACGCCGTTGTTTTCAAATTTCAATTTAGTGGGACTAAGTATGATCCCTAGTTTTTCTATTGATATTCTGGTATTAATCTGATGTATATGTTCCATATTACTACATTATTTTGGGTCTTTCCTCTTGTATTTGTCCTTTAGCCTAACAATATCGTTTTCATCAAAATTGCCAAAGGCTATTTCAAGGATGCTTACCGAAGAATCGGCTGTTTTTATTTGATGTACGGTTTCCTTTGGGATAAAAAACTCGTCCCCTTGCCGGCCAATTGTTGTTTTGTCGCCAATTACGAAACTTCCCCTTCCGTCCAGTACCCTCCAGAATTCTTCCCTGTTATGGTGAAACTGGAGGCTTAGCTCTTCGTTTGGATTGACCGTAAGTATCTTTACGGTGCTTACCTCATTATGGGTAAAGCGTTCAAAGTTTCCCCAGGGCCTTTCTTCTTTATATGTTTTCATTTTGTTTTAATAATTATAGATGTTTTTTATTAAGATCTTTTTTTAAGGGATTTGGTCATACCACCGGACAAAATTTCTTTGCCCCCCATCCCGACATGTCCTCGTATGTTTTCCAGCGCAAATTTATCAGTTCCTGGGCCACATCCAGCAGGCGTTCTGCTTCTTCAGGGTTGGTACGTGCCAAAATACGGTAGCGCAATTCATTATAGGCATAGTCCTTTAACTGTATTGTGGGCCTGGGGGAGTCAAGCACAAACGGGTTTTTACCTGCTTTTCTCAAAGTGGGGTTATAACGGATCAGAGGCCAATGCCCACAATCCACGGCCAGTTTTTGTTGGGTCATCCCTTTCTGCATATCAATTCCATGGGCTATACATTGGCTGTATGCCAATATAATTGAGGGGCCGGGATAGGCTTCGGCCTCGCGCATGGCGAGCAGGGTTTGTTGCGGGTTGGCTCCCATGGCCACCTGTGCCACGTAAACATTACCGTAAGAAATTGCCTGAAGGGCAAGGTCTTTTTTGCCCACTTTTTTTCCTCCGGCAGCAAATTTTGCAGTGGCTGCAGTTGGGGTGGCTTTAGACATCTGTCCGCCCGTATTGGAATATACTTCGGTATCCAATACCAGCACATTTACATTTTTGCCCGTTGAAAGGACATGATCCAGCCCCCCGGAGCCTATATCGTAGGCCCAACCGTCACCGCCAACCAGCCAAACACTTCGCCTCACCAGGTGGTCTGCCACCGACAACAGTTTTTCAGCTTCGTCCCGATCCATTTGGGCCAATTTTTTCTTCAGTTCGGCTACCGCTTCCCTTTGCCTGCTTATTTCAGATTCATATAGCTGATCATTGTCCAGCAGGCTCTCCGTTAGGGATCCGCCTATCTCAGGGCTTAAATGCTGCAATAACCCCCTTGCCATGGCCAGATGGTTATCAGCCGCAATCCGCATGCCCAGGCCAAATTCGGCATTGTCCTCAAACAACGAATTCGACCAGGCCGGTCCCCGGCCTTTCTTATTTACCGCCCAGGGCGTTGTGGGCTGGTTGCCTCCATAAATAGAGGAGCAGCCGGTAGCATTGGCCACAATGAGGTGCTCCCCGAACAACTGGGTAAGCACTTTGATGTAGGGGGTTTCGCCACAGCCGGCACAGGCCCCCGAAAACTCGAACAAAGGCTCCAGGAATTGCGCGCCCCGTACCGATGAAAAATCCATTTCTGCACGGTCGTTCATAGGAAGGCTTTCATAGAAGCGGATGTTTTCCCTTTCCTTTTCCAGTACAGGTACCCTGGGCCTCAGGTTGATCGCTTTGGTGCTTTCATCCTCGGGATCGGTAACAGGGCAAACTTCCACACAGAGGTTGCAGCCGGTACAATCTTCCACATATACCTGCAGCGTATAGCGTGTCTCTGGAAATCCGCGGGCATTGATGGGCGCGGACGGGAATTCCCCGGGGGCCGGTTCCAGATAGGCCTCATTATAGAATTTGGACCGGATAACGCTATGCGGGCATACAAAACTGCAATTGCCGCATTGAATACATATATCTTTTTCCCATTGGGCTACCATATCAGATAGATTTCGCTTTTCCCAGCGTGTGGTCGCACTCGGGTAGGTGCCATCGGCAGGCAGTTGGCCAACAGTAAGTTCATCACCGTCGCCACGCATCATCATGGCCGTAACCTGCTGCACAAATTCGGGTGCTTCTGCAGGTACCGTTGGAGGGAGTGGAAGATCGCCCGAAGCTTTGGCAGGCACCTTTACCTCAAACAAATTTTCCAGGGCCGCATCCACCACACGGAAATTCTGCTCGACGACAGCTTTTCCTTTTTTGGAGTAGGTCTTTTTTATTGATTCTTTAATCCTGCCTATAGCTTCCTCCTTTGGCAGTACACCCGAAAGCGCAAAAAAGCAAGCCTGCATAACGGTATTTATTTTCTCTCCCAGCCCGGCAGATTGTGCCACCCCAGACCCATTGATAACATAAAATTTGAGTTCTTTTTCTACGATCTGTTCCTGAACAGGGCGGGGAAGGCGATTCCAAACTTCATCAACACTATAGGGGCTGTTCAATAAGAAAGTGGCTCCCTGCCCCGCAAAACGGAGCATTTGCACTTTTTCGATATAGTTGAATTTATGGCAGGCAATAAAACCGGCCTCCCGAATAAGGTAAGGGGCGTTAACAGGCTCCTTGCCAAAGCGCAGATGGGAAACCGTCTGAGTTCCGGATTTTTTGGAGTCGTACACAAAATAGCCCTGGGCATATAAATCGGTTCCCTCCCCGATGATCTTAATACTGTTTTTATTGGCGCCTACCGTCCCGTCAGACCCCAGCCCAAAGAAGAGCGCACTTATCGTACCTTTGGGAATAATATCATATTCAGGATCAAAATCAATACTGGTGTGTGAGACATCATCCCTAATGCCTACCGTAAAACTATTTTTTGGGACAGGCTTTTTAAGTTCCCCGAAAACACCTTTGGCCATAGCCGGGGTAAATTCTTTGGAAGAAAGCCCGTACCGCCCACCTACAATATTGGGGAAAGTAGTGATCTGCCCCAGGCGGTAAGCCTCTGCCAAAATCGTAACTACATCCTGATAAAGGGGTTCCCCGGCAGCACCAGGTTCCTTTGTCCGGTCCAGTACTGCTATTTTTTTTACTGAAGCTGGGAGGACCTCCAGAAAATGTTTTAGGGATAAAGGATGGTAAAGCCGTACTTGCAGCACTCCCACTTTTTCCCCGGACGGGGCTATGGCTTTGACCGTTTCACGTACCACTTCGGCGCCTGAAGCCATGATTACGATCATCCTTTCGGCATCCATATCGCCATAGTATTCATATAGGTTATAATGCCGGCCGGTAAGTCTGCCAAAATCGCCCATAGCTTTTTGAACGATTCCCGGAATATCCGAATAGTAAGGATTAACGGTTTCCCTCGCCTGAAAGTACACATCGGGATTTTGGGCGGTCCCCCTTATAAAGGGGTTATCGGGGTTTAAGCTGCGTTTCCGGTGTGCATATATAAGCTTGTCATCGATCATGTCCTTTATCTGCCCATCTGTTAAAAGGCTGATCTTGTTCACTTCATGCGAAGTACGGAACCCATCGAAAAAATGCATAAAGGGCACCCTCGATTTCAATGTCGCCGCCTGGCAGATAAGGGCCATGTCATGGGCTTCCTGCACAGATGCCGAAGCGACCATGGCAAAACCGGTGGTCCTGGCGGCCATCACGTCGCTGTGGTCGCCAAAAATAGACAATGCCTGTGCAGCAAGCGACCGTGCCGCCACATGGAAGACCGTTGCCGTGAGTTCCCCCGCTATCTTGTACATATTGGGCAACATGAGCATCAACCCCTGGGAGGCGGTAAAGGTCGTGGCCAACGCCCCCGTCTGCAATGCCCCGTGAATGGTGCCTGCTGCCCCTCCCTCGCTTTGCATCTCGATCACATCGGGTATGTTGCCCCAAATATTCTTGATCCCGGCATTGGACCATTCATCGGCATGCTCGGCCATAGGGGAGGCAGGCGTGATGGGATAGATCCCACATACTTCATTAACCCGGTAAGCGACATAAGCTACGGCTTCATTGCCGTCAATGGTTACCATTTTTGTTGTTCGATCCTTTATGGTCATAGTCTTAAGTTTTTAGGTTCGGGAATCATTTCTATGGCATGGCAGGGGCATTGCTCATAACATATCGCGCAGCCGGTGCACTTATCAAAGTCATACTCATATCTCTTGCCGGGCCCCAGTTTTATGATGGCGTCTTCAGGACAGGCGGCATAACAACCATCACATTCAAAGCAATTGCCACAGGAGAGGCAGCGTTGTGATTCAAAAAGCGCTTCTTCTTCGCTTAACCCGGCCTTTATTTCATCAAAGCCTTTCAAACGCTTTTGGGCGGCAAGGGAAGCCTGCTCCTTTTGTGGGGCGCTTGTTTTATACCAAAGTTGCAGCCGTTCATGGCCCACGATTGGATGTTTGGGCGGTTTATGGTATGGAGTGGCCCGTAAAAACCCGTCTATATAACGTGCCGCTTTTTTCCCGTGCCCTATCGCCACCGTTACACTGCGCTGGCTGGGCACCATATCCCCCCCGGCAAAAATGCCTTCATGGCCGGTCATCATATCGGGCCCAACGATCACGGTTCCATCCTTATTGAATTCAATCCCGGGGATGTTTTTTAAAAACCCTGTATCGGTATCCTGTCCCACGGCCAATATGAGGGTATCGGCTTCCAGGGTTTCAAACTGCCCGGTAGGTACGGGCCGTCCTTCTTCCAAGCGCATGACCTCAACGGTGAATGTTTCTTCGTCCATCGCCTTTATAGTGCGAAGCCAGTTGATCTTTACTCCTTCTTCCAGGGCTTCTTCCGCTTCAAATTCGTGGGCCGCCATATGTCCCCGGTCCCGCCTATAGATAATAATAGCTTCGGTGGCCCCCATCCGCTTTGCCGTACGGGCGGCATCCATGGCCGTGTTGCCCCCGCCATAAATAGCGACCCTTCGTCCTATTTTTGGTTTTTCACCCTCTTCCACCTGTTTTAAAAAGGCGATAGCATCCAAAAATTTTCCAGCATCCATGCCAGGGATATCGATTTTTTTTGAAAGATGGGCACCCACAGCGATGAAGACGGCATCAAAATCACCGGCCTTTTTTTCTTCCAGTACATTTTCAACTTTATGGTTGAGCACAATCTTTAGCCCCATATTCTTGATACGCTCTACTTCATGGTCCAGAATATTTCGCGGAAGCCGGTATGCGGGGATCCCAAAATGCATCATACCGCCCGCCATGGGCCCGGCTTCATGGATTTCAACACTATGCCCCAACCGGGTAAGATGGTAGGCCGTAGACAGTCCGCTTGGCCCGGCCCCCACCACCAGCACCCGTTTGCCCCCCGGGTTTTTATCAAATTCAACTTTCCAGTTTTTCCTGATGGCCTCATCGCCCACAAAACGTTCTATGGCATGGATACTTACCGGACTGTCTATGAAGGTGCGGTTACAGCTATCTTCACACGGGTGGTAACATGCACGCCCCATTACGGCGGGCATGGGGTTATCTTCCATAATTACCCGCCAGGCTTCTTCAAATTTTTTGTCCTGCGCCAGTGCCAGCCATGACTGTATGTTTTCGCCGGCAGGGCAGGCATGGTTACATGGTGGGAGCAAATCTACATAAACCGGGCGCTGCTGCCTATCGGGCCCGGTGCCCATTCCATGGTCCTTAAGGTTGGCGGGCGAGGTTATATCTTTATATTTCCGTTCCATAATTTTAAGATTATTTTAATTTGCTGAAATTTTTTAATGTTGATTTTGATCTATGAAAACTGTTGCGATTTTAATGCTTTTTTTACCGTGATCAGTTCATTGATCCCTTTTATGTCCACAATGCCTATAACCTCCCCGTCCTCCAATACCGGGGCAAGTGAAAAGTTGTTGGCCAGTAGCTTTTGATATACTTCCTGTAAAGGCATATCGGGAGGAAGTATGATGTAATCTTTTCGCATCACGTTTGATACGGGGGAATACTTTTCATATTCGGACAAGCCCTTAATAAGTTCCTTCCGTGTCAGGATACCTTGTGCCTGGTCGTTTTGCATGACCACAAAGCCTTGTTCCAGGGTGTTTTGAAACAGTTTCATTGCCATTTCCAGGCTTTCCGAGGGCAATAAACGGGTATATTGTTGAATCAAAACATCCCTTGCCGAATACCCAAGGAGTATAGATTTGGTGCTTTCCTGCATCGCTTCGGCCCCGGCCCCCAGATAGATAAAAAGGCCGATGAAGACCAGCCAGAAGTTGGTAAAGAACCCCAGGAACACAAATACGATCGCCAAAAACTGACCTATCCCCGCGGCTATCTTGGTAGCCCGTAGCTTGTCCATGTAAAAAGCCAATGATGCACGCAGTACCCTCCCGCCATCCATAGGGAAAGCAGGAATAAGGTTAAAAGCCGCAAGGATTACATTGGCGGCCATAAGGTTAAACCAAAAATCGCCCCCCTCCATATGGTCTATTTCTGAAATGGGTATGAGCTTACCGGAAGAAGCCAGAAAAAAGTAAAGGACCCCTGCTATGACCACATTTACCGCCGGGCCTGCCAGGGCCACGGCCAGTTCCTGGGCAGGTTTGTCTGGCATTTTATCCAGGCTGGCCACGCCCCCAATTGGATAGAGCGTAATATCGCGGGTGGGAATGCCATATTTTTTGGCTGCCAATGCATGGCCGAACTCATGCAGGACCACGCAGGCAAACAAAGCCAGAATAAAGAGGGCACCTGCCAGCCCTTCTGTCCATCCATGCCCCTTTTGGAAGTGTAACATGAATATCCACCCGATGATGATCCAGAAAGTCCAATGGATAAAGACCTTGATATTGTCATAACTTCCCATATATAATGACCATTTTTTCATGTCTGTTCAATTTTAAGGGTTTTTAATATGTATGCCGGCACTGTCACTAAACCGTATCCGAACAAGCCAAGCAGGAAAACAAACCTGTGACCAGGGAGGTACAAGAGCAGTCGGGACAGAATTAACCCAAAGGATATGGTCGCTGCCCTAAGCAGGAATATGATTGGTATGTTAGCTATATATCTATTCATTTTTCTGTCGTTTTTCAATCCTGTTTATCCAATCCTGTTTATCGCGATCCTTCATCAAAAAAATCCCCTACCGCTTTCCAAACCTCAAACGGTTCTTTTAGAAAGAGCTGGTGGTCGCCATCCTGCACTCGTATTAGTTTTGCCCGGGTAAAGGGCCTTGCAAATTTTTCCACGTTTACGAAGGGCGCCACTTTATCGTTTGTACCCTGGATAAAGAGGATTTTTCGGTCGCGTATGTTCCTGGTAAGGGTATAGAGATCCGATTTCAGAATTACCTCGTCCAACGAATTATAATAGCTCTGCCAGGTATGCTTTCTCGAGTCCCTAAAAACATCATTGGTCAAATTTTTAGGCTTGAACCATTGGACAATATATAATGGGTGGAGCATACAGAGCAGTCTTCCATGGGGGCCTACGGCAAACTTCTCAAAAAAAGGATCGCCGGACATCTGTTCCGAAAATTGGTCCCTGCTTTCAAAAACAGGAAGGCCTATGACAGTAGCCCCGGCAAACCAGTCGGGGTAATTTGCAAAGAGTGCCAGGGAAATTACGGCGCCCATGGAGTGCCCTGCAATTAAGGTATTTCCATCGTTAAACCCTTCTTTGGCAATAATGGTTTCAAGTGCCTGCAACTGGGTTTGTAGCGAATAGTCGCTTTGGGGTTTGGGAGAATCGCCGAAGCCCAATAAATCAACTAACAGAAGCCTGTACTTTCCGGTAACTTGCCCTAAATCCTTTTTCCAATAGTTTTTGGTGCCTGCCAAACCATGGATCAGGACTATGTTCCTTTCTCCCGAGCCCACTATTTCATAGTTCAACGGCATGGTTTCCGGTTCATATTCCGGAGCTAAAGCGACCGTTAGGTATTGATATCCCGCTACCGAGATTAACAATACCAAAACCACCAATACTGCCAAAAAAATCCTTTTTACTATTTTCGTCATTGCGTACTATATTATCTTATATCGAACCTGTCGTGTATTTTTGTTTCAGCTGCTTGTTCTTCATGATGTGTTACATTAGGCCCAAGGGCGTCGTCATGATCCCAGAAGAAAACCGGCTTTTTTAATCGTAATATCCCATTAAAAGGACTTGGCGAAATCTCCTGGAGTTTTTCATAATTGACGGGATAGAGCGGGTTTTGACTTGTATCGGTCAGTTCGTTCAGGTTTTTCACGATAGTCGTCCCAGCGCGTGCTTGTCGCAATGTCAAATTCCCTGAAAACAGCACCGGCATTTTTAGCTTCAGAGCCGGGCAACCCGTCAAATAAAAGTTTCCAAGCCCTGCCATGCAAACTGGCGGTTTGGGTGAGCACCCCATCGAGATCGCATAAAATGGTATCTATCTTTTTCTTCATCATCCAGGGTTTATGTTTTTTGGATTTGGAAGGGCGCAATTTTTGGCTTCCATGTAAATGGAGGCGATATTTCCGAATTTGAACCCCAGTTCTTCCTTGCACCATTGCAGTAGTTCCGGCTGTTGCGAACAGGTGGTGTGCCTTATGGCTTTCTCCAGTTCTTTTTTTAACAGTATCTCGTCAAATTCCACCTTTTTCAGGATGGCTTTATAATATTCCAGTGTTTTCATTTGTTATTTATTTTAAAATGTTGGATAGTCTGCCATATAAAATCAGATCCTTGCAGAAAGAACTGATGGTCGCCTTCGGGGGAAATCACGAAATGGACATTGGTAAATACTTCTGATAAGCTTATGGCATTTTCGATAGGTGCTGTGGTGTCTTTTTTTCCGTGAAGGAAGAGCACTTCTTTGTCTTTAACACCATTTGCAATGTCAAATAGATCTGTATTAAGGATTATCTCATTAAGGGAATAGTAAAAGCTTTGCCAATTGTGTTTTTTTGAATCTTCAAAAACATCATCCGTAAAATTATCCGGTTTAAACGGTTTAAATACGTGCGTCATGGAAATAGGATGTACCATACAGATGTATTTGCCCAGCTTGCTTGCTAAAATTCTATCGAAAAAGGAATGAGTGGACATAATTTGTTTAAATCCCTCTGCATTTTTGTAAACAGGGATACCAATAAAAATTCCTGCCTTGAACCAAGTTGGTTGTTTTTCCAATAGTGCCAATGAAATTATGGCGCCCATAGAATGCCCGCCAATAATGGTTTTCCCATCATTGAAACCTTCTTTTTCGAGTATTTTTTCAAGGGATTCCAACTGTAAGGAAAGGGAATACGTACAATTAGGTTTTGGCGAATCACCAAACCCAAGAAGATCTATTAAAAGCAGGGAATGTGTTTTGGTGATTTTTTCCAAATTTCGTTTCCAATAATTCAACGATCCTGTCAAGCCGTGAAGCAAAACAAGTTTCCTTTCCCCGGTCCCCACTATTTCATAGTTCAAAAGCATTGTACCGGGATCATAGGCAGGCTGTTGGGCAATTTTGTAATTTTGATAGCCTGCAACCAAAGCTGCCGGAAGGATAAAAAGAGCCAATAATAAGACGATTGATGTCATTTTAAAAATTTTATATTTTTGAATTTATGGCTAACTGCTGTTTAAAACGATATGCTTTTACCTTCTATACTGTTTACACCTTTACAAATCAAATTGCCAATATGTTGCATTTCTTTGTCCGAAATTGAGCCTACTCTGAAAACTAGGAAACCCTGCCTCGCTGGCAGGCAGGCCCTAAATCCAGGGGCTTCTTTAACAATTCCAGGACTTTCCGGAGCAGACCCCAACTTTGATTCCTACAATTATGCTACTGTAATTTTATTTTCCAGATAAACCCCTTGTATAGCCTGTATTAGGGACACGCCATCTTTAAAAGGCCTTTGAAACGCTTTTCTTCCCATTATCAAACCTGTACCCCCGGCCCTTTTATTAATGACCGCAGTGGTTACCGCTTCGGTCAAATCAGATTTGCCTTTGGAACCTCCACCTGAATTGATCAATCCTATTTTGCCCATATAGCAGTTGGCCACCTGCAACCTGCAGAGGTCGATTGGGTGATCAGTCGTTAAGGCTTCGTACATCGCATCGTCATATTTTCCAAATCCGATATTTTTAAAACCGAAATTATTGGTTGGTAATTTCTGTTTGATGATGTCTGCCTGAATGGTCACGCCCAAATGATTTGCCTGCCCGGTCAAATCGGCGGCCGAGTGATAATCTTCTTTCTCTGTTTTGAATGCCTCATTCCGTGTATAGCACCATAAAATGGTTGCCATTCCCAAATTGTGGGCTTCTTCAAAAGCTTCGGCTATTTCCTTGAGTTGCCTGTTGCTTTCTTCTGAACCAAAATAGATAGTTGCACCCACAGCAATTGCCCCCATATCCCAGGCGCTTTTTACTTTTCCAAAGAGGATTTGGTCGTAGGTATTGGGATAAGACAGTAGTTCATTGTGGTTGATCTTAACAATAAACGGGATTTTGTGGGCATATTTCCGGGCGTTTAGCCCCAAAACACCAAAGGTTGAAGCCACACCGTTGCACCCGGCTTCCATTGCCAGTTTTACAATATTTTCCGGATCGAAATAATCCGGGTTTTTGTAAAATGAAAATGCCGCACTGTGTTCAATGCCCTGGTCCACGGGAAGGATGCTCAGGTACCCCGTCCCGCCAAGGTTCCCGTGATTGTACAATTGCGCGAGGCTGCGCAGCACCTGCGGATTGCGGTTGCTGTTTGTAAATACATTCTCGATAAAGTTATTATCAGGTAGCTGCAATTCGTCTTTTGTGATTTTTTCACAAACGTGGTCCAGATAAAAGGAAGCTTTGCTCCCTAACTGTTCAGTTATATTTTTAAAGCTATCCATAACGGTATTTTTTAGTTGATTCCTAAACTTTTATTGGTTTTAGAGATGGATTTTGCCCCGTCGGTCTCGATTCCGGTAAGGGCACGAATGGCGTCTATGGTCTCAGGGATCACAATGGCTTGATTATCTACTACATAGGCATAAAATAGTTCGTCGCCCACTACCTTCAGCATATCTTCCCACAGGGCTACCTCGTACATATCGCCCCAGGGCCTTCCCATATCCAGGTACATTTCCTTAATGGTATTGTTGGAAACCAGCCCCTGATCATAATGGATCAGTTTAATTCGCGTTGAAGTTTTAAAGGCGTTGAGCACTTCTTCCTTCGTGGCTTGTTTTTTCAATTTTACATTCCAGTAGTGCATATGGCTCAGGGTTTCTGGCACTTTTACCGCTGCGGTGATAACATCCAAGTCTGGATCTACGCTTTGTGCGTCGGGTCCCTGATGACTCGGGATGTCTTTTTCGGGTACCATGGTGTTCATAATACCGCCCAAATGGCTTTCCCAGGGATCTGTGGCCCTTCTTAACAGGGTGCCCCGTGCATAATCCAATAAATCGGCCCTTTTTAAGGCGGTCAATGTTCTTAATATAGAAGTGGTGTTACAGGAAACAACCCTTGTGGCATCAAGGTTTACAGCTGATTTATAATTGTTTTCTGCACTAAAGGAATGTCCCGTGGTCTGGTGTTTTTCCCCACCCTGGACAATGAACTTTATACCTTGTTTTTTATATATTTCAACATTTTTTGCTGCGATGTTCTTCGGGGTACAATCTACCACCAGGTCCACTTTATCCAACAGGTCCTGCAAGCTGCCCTTTACCGAAATGCCGGAAGCCTTCATTTGTTTTTCGGCTTCAGCGGTTGCCGCATAGATATCATACTCTTTTCTCACGGCGTTCTGTATGCGCCAATCGTTGATGACATCGCAAACCCCAACAAGGTCCATATCATCTTGTACGTTAATGGCATCGGCCACCCTTTTCCCGATGACCCCGTATCCTACTAATCCTACGTTTTTCATTTTTTTCATTTTTAATAAATAAATAAATACACTTTTTTGTTTTGGTAACTGTTTAAATCCGCTACACCTAAAGATAGCCCTTCCGCTTCATTTTAGCATTAAATGTTTGTTATACATTAAGCTATTGTTCTGATTACTTTTTTGCTGATGGATTTGGCCCTTAAAAAATATTTGCCCACCTCTACCAATAGTGGCCTGAATTTTCCGGCACCCACCAGGGTGCCCAGGATTTTGTTATGCCTGTTTTGTAACCTGATCAATTCATCGATTTTTTTGCTGTGATAATTTTTGTCCAGGATCATTTTTCCTATTTCCGTGCCGCTAACAAGGGCCTGATAAATGCCCTCGCCCGTCAACCTTGAAGCAAACCCGCCAGCGTCGCCGGCCAGGTAAATATTCCCTGGAAATTGATAAGCCTTAAAATCCCCGTTTATTGGGAATGCCTCATATTTCCCGTGGCTTATGTCTATATTGTGGGTTTTGAGCCAAGCGGAAAAATTATTTGTCAACTGTTTTGCTGAAATTACTTTTGGGTTGCCCATACAGCCAACGGATACATAATTGTTGTGCGGAAAAATCCAAGCATACCAAGCCGAAAACAACTGGGAATCAAAATATACTTCCAGGTCCTTATATTTGGTTTCGGGAATAATATACTGCATGGCAATTTCAGCTTTCCCTGAAGGCAATTTTAGGTACCTTCTTACTAGCGAACTGGCCCCATCGGCCCCGACCAAATGTTTATATCCTATTTTATGACCGTTCAGGACTATGTATTCCTTTGTGATCTTTGACACGGCACAGGCTGTCCTTACCTCGATATTGGGGAATTTTTCCAGTTGTTTCAGTTGCCATTGCCCCAATTCCTTGCGGTCTATGGTATATGTAAAGTCCCCGTCATCTTTCAGATAGAACAATTTATCTTTGTGGTGCAGGTGGATTTTGTTAAAATGGAATTCTATCAATCCGTCGGGGAGGTTTAAACTTTCTATGCTTTTGCCCGTTAACCCACCCGCGCATACCTTGGGGCCGACCACGTCGTTCCTTTCGGCGACCAATACCCTTAATTGGGTACCGCCAAGCTGTTTGGCACAATTCAGGCCTGCAGGCCCCGCCCCAACGATGATAACATCATATTTTTCCATCTCTATGTCCGCTATATTCATTTTCTCTGAATCTATATGGGATTTTGATCAGTGACAACAGGAACCACCCGATTTTTTTGGTTCGTTGTCTGCGACGTTCCCGGCCACCTTATAATTTCCCGCTTTTGACAAAGCGGACTGCAATTGTGCCTTGCCGATTACGTGGTCCGTTTGTATAACGGCCTGTGGCGGGACCAGGCTTACTGTTGCCGCTTTTACCCCCCCTATCCCAAGCAAAGCATTTTCTACATTTTTCCTGCAGCCATCGCAGGTCATTCCTTCGATTTTCATTTTCTGTTCCATGATCTTGATTTTTATAGTATTTGATTTTTTTTTTAAATATAATATGGTTATTCATTCTTATTGTTTTTCCCTTTCATGCCACGTTTTCGTACAATCATGACCGAACAGTGGGCATGCAAAGCAATGGACTGGGAAACCGAGCCGAGCAAAAAGCGTGAAAATGCATTATGGCCTTGTGACCCGACTACGATCAAATGGGCGCCAAAGGTTTCCGCCTTTTCCAAAATTGCGCTTTTGGGAAACCCGTCGATCACATCTGTTGTTATCGACAAGACGTTACTTTTTTCTTTTAATGCTTTTGCAGCTTCGCTTACAATAGCATGTGCCGATTTCCTTGAATTGGATAGGGCCTCTTCATAATAGTTGCCAAGCGTGCCACCCAATGGGACGGCTCCGGGAACGGTCAACATAGGATCCTCAAACACATTTATAATACATACCTCGGTACCTAAAGGCAATGACATCCCCGCAAGTCCTTCTATGGCGACCTTACTAAAGCCAGAACCATCTATTGCCAATACTATTTTCATATTTTTAAATTTATTTGTTTGTAAATCCTACTATGTAATTTACATCCTGCCCATTCAACTTATGACCTAGGGTTTAACCAATTTCCTCCAGTACAAATGTTCATAAAGCCCGGACCAGTACATCCCGAAGGTAAATGCAAACAGCAGTTCCTCTATAGGCACTCCGAAAACAAGGATGTGGGAAAGGTTGTCCAGGTTCCAGTACAGTTCCACATACTTTGGGTAAAACAAAAGGATACTTCCGAAATAGACAAAATAGAGTAGCGTGAACAAAATCCCCCCAATCCATATCTTGCCCTTTAAATCGGGACGGCAATAAAGGGTGGCCAGGCCTCCCGTGAACATCGCGATAATACCGCAGTAAATATGGTTGAGGTTGGTGAACAAGCTTAAAGGCAAAAAAACAAATACCGGGACAAATAACAGGTATGTGTGCAATTTATGTTGCATATGGGCACGTTCTTCAGAAGGAATCACCACATAATCCCTTCTGTAAATAAGCCTGTACAATACAACCCCCAGCCCTCCTAAGGCAAAAGAGAAAATAAGGCTTTCTATATCGAACCCGGTCTGCTCTGCCAGGCCAAACAGTGAGGGCGGGGACCAATATTCCGGCACAAAAAAGGGTTCGGTTAGCCCAAAAGGCATCGTGATGAGGCTCATTTTTAGCATTTCTTTCCTGAAACCTTTTTTAAAGAGATAGACCCCTGCCCAAAAGGCAAGGAGGATAAGCGACCATATAAACCAAACATTTTGCATATAAATTAGGGTTTTGGGATTTTGAGATAATTCACCGTTTCTTCTACTGAAAGCGGATAGGTGGCGTTTCCCGTCCTCACATAAAAGGTGGTGATTTTGCCATCGGTCACATAAACCGGTCCCGGCGAGGCTTCCGCATCTACCAGGCAAATTTCCTTTCCTTCCAGTTCATAAAAGGATACCTGGCTTTTAAAACAAGCCTCGCGTCCCAGATAATCCCTGATTATCCGGAATATTTCACGTTCCAGGCCATCTTTGTTTTTGTGCTTTAATGTCTTGAAATCATTTTCCAGCCCCAGGATGTTTCCGTCATCATCCACCCCTATAATGAGCCTTCCGCCTTTTGCGTTCATAAAACCCGCAATGGTCTTGGCAATGACCACTTCCAGCGCGCGGTTGGTATTTTTTTTAAAAGTGTCGTAGCGCATGGTGGATTTGAATTCCACCCATTCATGTTCCCCCATTTCCACCAGCTTCAGGATATCCTGTTTTAAAAGGCGTTCCTGCGAATGGATCACCCGCTCCTTTTCTTTTATGTTGATCCAGAACAAGCCCACCACCAGTCCCAAAAGCGCCCCTAGAATGGTCATTAACCCACCCATACCCGCCATATGAAAGCTAAAGGATTCCAGTAACCGGGGGCGGAGCGTTTCCCAAAAAACAGGAAAGGAAAACGGCGTATTGCTCAACTCAAACCCATAGAGCACCATGGTAAAAGGGTGTACCAGGAAATAAAATATTCCGGATCCGATTATCAAATGAATAAGGATAACATTGAGATCTTGTGTTCCTTTTTTAAAGGCCATAGTTTTTTATTGTTTATACCGTCTTGGATTTCGTGATTTTCCTGATCTTATCTTTATTACCTGGTCTTAACCTGTGCATTATAAAATGCTGCGATGCATGCCCCTATCAACCAGCCGAGGATGAATATTTGTACAATCCCTAAGAGTGCCTCCCATAAGGGTACATCCATCCTGATAATACTGGTAGTATCAAGGCCATGTATCAGGCTGTTGAAGAATTTTATACTGGCTTCCCGACCAGCGGTGGCCATTACGATCATACAGCCCAGATAAATCAAGGCCCCTGTTAACCCAGCTGCAAAACCGAATTTTTTTACATTTAATCGATACATAATTTGTTTGTTTTAAGGTTGGTTATCTGAATTTAGTAGTTTCCTGGATTCCTCATATTCTTCCCTGGATATCTCCCCTTTTGCAAAGCGCTTTTTCAAAATATCCAATGGGCCTTCTTTTTTCAGGTTTTGCCCTGGGCGGCCAAATGGGATAAAGAAGATCCAGATAAGGAATATGATCCAGATAATCCACCATATAAAATGCATCCCCCAAAAGTGTCCATTATAGAATTCCATATTTTTAAGTTATTATTACTATTGATTTTTGTTCTAATTCATTTCCGTGATCGTATAACCTTCAAGCAGGTCCAGCTGCTTTTGCAGTTCTTCTATTGGGAGTCCTTCTTTCATACTGATAAGTGTTGCTCCTTTTGGGTGTAGGGAAAGCTTGATTTCTTCAATGGCAGGGTGGGATTCCATAATTTTTTTTATCCTGGCCACACAACCGCCACAGCCTACTCCATCTATGTGATATTTTGCTATCATCATGCTTGATTTAATGGGTATAATTAATGGTGTTGGTGCCCTTCGGTTTTTTTATCGGGCGCTGCTGCCGGACCTTCTTTCCCATTCCCGGGTTCCTTATCATTATGACCGGAATGATCATGCCCACCTCGCCCATGCCCACCGTGCATGGGCATGAGCAAGTGAATGGCAAACATTGCAAGGATAAAAATGAAAAAGGTGTTGTACCCGGTAATCCCAAGGCTTGGTGCGAGGAAAATTAGCAATAAGGGTATTGCACATCCCACTACCATCCATAACCAATGATTTTTCATAATATTTGTTTATTTAGGTTTGTTTATAGAATTATTGCTACCATCTTGAAAATGTTTATTTTTCTTATTTCTGAAAGTCAAACTGAGCCTGTATTTAAACGGAGATCGAAATTATTAAAATCTTGGATTTCAATAAGATTTCGAGGAGCTCCATCTGACTCGACAAACTATCTTTGACAAATTCCTTTCTTTACAAGAAAATAAAAATCCATTCTGATAAAAGTATAATTCACTCATTCATAGATGATTTATTATTACTAAAGTTATCTGTTTTTCGGGTATTTTATCTACATAATATTCTTTTCCTTTTATACAATTTCTCCTTTTATACAATCTCATCATAGAAATTCCACACCCATTCATCGGCATTTTTATAATCGGTCATTCTTGATCCCGCTACTTTTTTAAATTGACGGGACAAATGGTTGATACCGCTACAACCAAGCATATATGCTATATCTGAAAAACTATGGCCCCGGTGGAATAATAGTTTTATGTACTGGGCTTTAGGGAAAGTGCCATATGGGTATTGTGGTATTGCACCAGGTCCATAAGGGGCATATGTTCTTCGTCCTCTCCAAGATATCGTAGCTTGATTGCCTTTGTGGTGAGGGTCTTGCGTTCCGAGTGTAATTGTTTATGGGCGTTGAGGACTTCGGCATAAACATCATCCAGATAAGTATTCAGTAGAATGAGATTTGGATGCGTTTCGTTGGCCCTTATTTAAAAATATCCCAATCGCGTACCGCTACGTCGCGTTTTACACTGAATTCTGCCCACTTTTTATTGACCGTGAGACGGCAATAGAGGTCCAATCTTTCTCGGTCGTTCCTTTTAGTACAGTGTAGAATGTGACCTCGAATGTACCATCTGTCCTCATGTTATGTGTCTTTTGGTTAAACAAAAATTGCTTAAAAGACCACATCCAGATCACCTAAATGTTACTTCAATATGCAAAAAGTTGCACACCGCTTTGCACACATTTGACCTGATTTTATATGATATCAGATGATACCAATAAAAATGAGAAACCCTGCCAATAAGTAGATTGGCAGGGTTTTGATACCACTTAAAAAGTGGTTCGTCGGGATGACAGGATTTGAACCTGCGACCACACGGCCCCCAGCCGTGCATGCTACCGGACTGCACCACATCCCGATTATATTAAAACCCCTTAAATATCATGGCATTTTTAAGAAAATAAGTTTCTCCAAAAATAAGCAAGCATTTCTAGAAATAAAAAATTTCCTAACTACACCTTTTCTTTTGAAAGGGTTTTAAATCCTTTTCTATTCATATTCCCCCATCCAGACTTTACTCCAAAGATTTTTTTATAATATCCTTGAATCTGTCCGAGAACCAAAACTGGATGGTAAACGAAAGGTTCCAAATAGGCTGCAAGTAGCAATTCTACTACTTCTTTACCAGTATTGTAATGTTTAAAATTCTTAACATAAATAAAAATGGAAATAGTTGAAAATATACATCCCAATAGGTACACACTTGTAAATAGAAGGATTGCAATATTTAGATTAATAAGCCCGAGAATTGTAAATATTATAAGACTTAATAATCCAATAAATTCTACAATGGGAGCACCTAATTCAAAGAACATCCAATATGGATAATAGAACAGTCCCATATCTCCATACTTTCTATTAAAGAACAAATCTTTATGCAGCCCCATGGTTTCCCAAAGACCACGTGCCCATCTGTCCCTTTGCTTAATAAGAATTTCTATATTGTTTGGTGCCTCGGTCCAACAAAGGGTTTCGGGCAAATAGACCATTTTGTACGGAACTCTAATCTCCTCCATGTGCTTCCTTAATCGGATGCCAAGTTCAAGGTCTTCTCCAACGGTATTTATATTGAATCCATTAACCTCTATTACCCTGTTTCTTGCATAAAGCCCAAAGGCTCCAGACACCAGCATCACACCGTTTATTTCGCTCCATGCCATTCTTCCCAGTAGAAAAGCCCTAATATACTCTACAACCTGAATCATTGGAATTAGCCTCTCTGGCAGTCTCAATTTTTCAATAACCCCATTTTTCACTATAGAATCGTTTATAATTCCAATTGCCCCACCACAAGCTATGACCTCTTGTTCTGATTCCTCTAGATAAGGTCTTACCATTTTAAGTAGCGCATTCTGCTCTATAATACAATCGGCATCTGTACAAAGCACCAATTCTGTAGCCGCAAAATTGATCCCCGCATTATTTGCATCAGATTTTCCACCGTTATTTTTATCTATTACCGTAAGCTGTTTGTATTGTAGTTTTCTACTTCGGTAGATCTTATTTACCGTAGAGGTAGGAATTGGTTGGGTTATAAATGTAGAATCGAATGCTTCGAGATCATATTTGGCTATTAAGAGGTCTAGGGTATTATCTGTGCTGCCATCATTAACTATTATCAATTCATAGTACGGGTATTGCAACGCCAATAAAGATTTTACATTTTCAACAATTGTTTGGCTTTCGTTATAGGCAGGGGCAATTAGCGTTATGGAAGGAATATCGCTAGCACTAACAATATCATTGACCTGTAGAAACCTTGCTTTTCTCTTATTTCTAGTTATGGACCTGTTGGAAAGTAGAATTGCAAAAAAATAGAGAGCTATTAAGCACAAACCATAGATCAAAAAAAAGTAGTTCAGTATCCAGTATATGTAATAATAAAGATCGATCTCCATTAAAAAATCATTTAGACAGAAATAGGTTCACTATCCGCTTTTTGTGTGTACTGGTGGTAGTAGTATGCTTGCACTTCTTCTTTGTAGCCATTATTCCATAAAATATCTGCAGTACTAAGTTTTATAATATCATTGCCATTATACAAAAGGTCTTTATAAAACCGGAGATCAATTTCCATGGATATTCTTTGGATGTATTTAAGAAGCAACAGTTGTTGTTCTGTATTGTTGATATTATAAAATTTTTCCTTTATTTCCCTTATTTGTGTTTCGCTTAATATAAAAGAAGAAATACAGTAAATGGCCGCTTCCCTTATTTCAAATTTAGGACTATCAATAAATCGAATTATATATGCTATATCTTCCGTAAGATTGAATTTTCTTATTATTCTCATTATCAATTCATTTGCATAGGGCCTGTCACTGTTATATGCCCTTCTCAAATGCTTTAGATCTGGCACAGGGTAAAGATCATTCAACTTTTCTACAATCTTTATTTGTTGCCAAAGCGTCATTTGTCTCTTAAGGTAAGGGAGAAATCTTAAACTTTTCCAGCCAAGGAATATCACAATACCTATTTGAGCTTCCCTTCTCACATAAATATTCTTGTTGTTTCTTAATTTAATTAGCTCTCCAGTATATTGACTTTGATCCATTTCATAAATCTCCCTTATACCCCGCGCTTTGATATACCATTTTCTGCTCTGCAATTTATTTGCAGAAGCACCATAGGGCGGGATTTGAGTAAAGAGCGTTTTTAATTTAATATAGTTCAGGCCAAGAAGGGAACGTTGTGTCCTAATCATGAGGTCTATTAAATACTGAACATTTCTTGCTTTGGATTTTTTAATCCCCACCCCTTTTATTTCTCTTTGGATCTCAATAAGATTGGGCTTCTGGTTGGATTTAGGATAAAGATATAAGGAGCAGATCGTGGCAAAAGTATTTTCAATTATTTTCAACCTCCTTGTTCGCCATTTTCTATAAAACATGGTGTAAGCAATAGAACCATGAACGATCACGAGAACTATCAACAATAATTTTATCAGTAATTTTAAAATCTCGGCCTCCATTATGCTATTAATGTTTGAATATGGTCCATATCCAGGGGAATGGCAAAAAAACCGCTAACATTTTCTGAAGCCATTATTTCTTTCTTGATCTTTTTTTGCCCCATATTCGTAACAATAATCAAGGATTGGTGAAGGATAATTTCTTGAATTTGAAAAACAAAATCCAGTGGTGCAATACCATCAAAGAGAATATCAGATATTATAATATCAAAATTTTCAGATTGATCTTCGATGTTTAAATCATTAATGGAGCCTATAGCCTTGCACTCATAATGATTTAACATTACCAATCGTTCTAAAATTTTAAGGATAATAATATCCTCTTGTATAACCAGCGCCTTTCGCATTAGGAAAGCTTGGTTATTAAATAATTAAAGTCATTTAATAGGGGCATCGTAGGGCTTTTAATGGGGCAATCAGTATTTTTTCTTTATAAGCAATAATTATAATTAAAGGTAAATGTAAAGCTTTTGTTATTAGACCTTTATAAAAATAAGTAAATTATATAAATTTTGTCCACTTTACATATTCGAAGTAAATACCGGTAGGTTTCAATAATTCCCAAAAATATAAAAAAACATAACCAAAGTCAAAGCAGTAGCCTAGATAATAATGAGTTACACTTTTTTCTACATATTTATCAACTTTGTATGCCTCTTTATGATAATGCCATTTATGTATGTTTGTTTTTCCCCATAGAATCAAAATTATGAATAAATCGTCATGCTGAACTGGTTTCAGCATCTAACATGAATAGTACTATATACTCAACTTGGACCCTGAAACTCCCGAACGGTCGGGACAGGGTGACTCCCAAATTTTGGAGTATGACTATTTAAGGATATACAATTGCGATTTTAATCTATTTTTGAAATGGAGGTTGAAGCATTTTTTATTTTAAATAATGCATTGCTAATTTTCGAAAGATTATTAATTATATATCTTTAGTTTTTTATTGACAATAAGCAATCTAGTAATATATTGCGATAGTTATTACCTTTATATTTTAATGCCCTAAAACCCATTTTGTGATAAAACCCCTACTTAACCTGAAATTCCCGACCCTAAAATCATTTCAATTTTATAGTTTTCTTTTGTTTTTTGTGCTATCCATTACCAATAGTATGGCTCAAGAAACTTTATCGTCCGATGAATTGTTTATAAATGCAAGAACTGCGGCCTTCGATGAAGATGATTACCCTAAAGCTATACGAATTACCAAACAAGCGCTGGAGATAAGCCCAGATTACTCTGATATTAGGATCTTTCTTGGAAGACTTTATACGTGGACCGATGAAGTGGAATTGGCAAGAAAAGAATTCGACAGGGTAATCAAGACGAATCCTGGATATGAAGATGCCCATTTAGCTTATGGTTATTTAGAATATTGGAACGATAACCCCGAAAAGGCATTGGAAGTCATTCAGCCTGGAATCGAAAAAAATCCGGCCTCTAAAGGATTATTAATGTTGAAGGCTAAAATTCAAAATAACCTGGGACAATTTACAGAAGCAAATACCACGCTAGGAGAATTATTGGTTTTTCACCCCAATTATTCTGAAGCTAGAGCTTTTAGCCAGACGATCAAGGACCTTTCCTCAAAAAATCAAATTGGGGTAGATTATGATTTTGTCTATTTCGATGAACGCTTTAGTGACCCATGGCATTTGGGAAGTATAAGTTACGGAAGACGAACCCCTCTCGGTTCCGTTACCGGAAGGCTTAATTACGCGAATAGGTTTACAACAAATGGGGTACAATTTGAAATAGACGCCTATCCTAGAATTTCTGATACGTTCTATGCGTATGTAAGTGGAGGGATTTCAGAAAACGGAGGGATTTTCCCTAGATATCGTGCTGGTTTTTCCTTGTATGCCAACCTTCCAAAATCCTTTGAAGCCGATGTAGGTTTTAGATTTCTAAGCTTTAGTAGCTCTACATGGATCTACACAGCCTCTATAGGTAAATATTACAGCAACTACTGGTTTAATTTAAGGACTTATTTAACGCCATCCAATAATTCACTTTCTAAATCTATTTCGCTCACGGTGAGGTACTATTTAGCTGGGGCAGATGATTATTTAAGTTTGAGGATAGGAACAGGACTTTCTCCAGACAGGCCAGAAAACTATTACCTCTATAATATTGACGATGAAATAATTGGGTCTCTTGACCAGGAGGATTTAAAATCGACTAATATTTTTTTAGGGTATAGAAAATCTATAAAACAGTCTAATATCTTTTTTATGGAGGTAGGGGCCGAAAATCAAGAATACGCCCTGGACAAAAAAGGCTACCAATTCACTATAGGCGCAGGGTTTACCAAAAGGTTTTAAGAATGAAAAAAAATATAATTTTCACTATACTCTTACTACTGTTATTTTTACCTTTTTTTATGTGGCTTGCATGGCTTTTCACGCCTAAAACCAAATTTGTGGCAGCTATTATCGATAAAACAGTATTAACAAAACAAGGCCAGGAACACATATCTTTTAACTGGGTCCTTAATTATAATAGGTACACAAAAACCTCTAAAGATCCTTATGAAATAGACCATGATTATTTCGGCTTTTTTCCGTTGGAAGATGAAGAATACCAACTTAAGGGGCTAGAGCGATTTACTTCTAAACAGTTAAACCAACTTAGTGAAGATGCAGATATGGTGTATTTTACGGACACCTATGGAATTTATAACAATGAATGGTTTCAGCATACCAATCTTAGTGAACGTTCTGGAATGTTATATGGAGGATTAAGTGATAAAGATCTGGAACTGCTCGCCTTAATGAAAGAGAAAAAAAAGCTGATAATTACAGAATTCAATACCATAGGCTCTCCCACTCAGTCTAGGAATAGGACATTGTTCGAAGAAATGTTTGCCTTAAAATGGACAGGTTGGACAGCTCGTTATTTTGATAACCTCGATCTGGAAATCAACAAAGAATTGCCTAAATGGTTGATCAACAATTATAAAAAGGCGCACAACGGGAAATGGCCTTTTAAAAAATCGGGAATTGCATTTGTAAATGATAAAGATCAAGTGGTGATCTTGGAAGATGATAGCCACCTCACCAATCCTATGCCCCACATTGTTAGCACTAAGGTTGCGCAAGATCATTATGGCTTGCCAGAGGAAATTAAATACTCCTTTTGGTTCGATGTGATGAAGCCCGATACCAGCGTTAATCAAGTAATATCATCCTTTACCATAAGTGCCAATAAAGAGGGCTTAAAAGAACTTAATAAATATGGTATCCCCAATGCCTTCCCGGCAATTACCATGCACAAGGATAAAGACTATAGCTTCTTTTACCTATCTGGGGATTTTAGTGATAATCCTATCGAAATCAACTCTTCTTACTTTAAAGGAATAGGTTATTTTAAAGGCATGTTCTACGATGAAGACGATATTGCAGAAAGAACCAGTTTTTTCTGGAAGTATTACCGCCCGTTAATAAACACTATTCTTGAGGATTATATTGAGGAATAGGAAAAGCTCTATTTCGGTGTATACTTGGAATAAATAGAATCTGGAATAATTTGTTTTCCCTTAATTATTTGTGAGTTACGTTGCTTAAATTGCTCGAAGGCACCTCTTAAACGATTCTTTTCGGTTTCATCTTCAACTAAATTCTCTCCAAGTTCGCTATTCAGTTTAAATAGATCGGTACCATTTAAATGATATTCCCCCATGATGAAATCATCTAAATTCGTTTTTGTTTGCATCAAGGGCACATAGTGAATATTCTGAAAACTTCTTGTAGTATCCAACCCCTGCCCTACCCAACTTGTATATTTTGGTAGTTTTATACCATGATTGGTTTTTAGATATGCCAAAATACTGGGCGCAATATTAAAATGGGCAGAAATAGACTCAATTTCTGCCGTTCTCTTTAAGAGCGGGGAATAAATTATTAAAGGCACATGATATCTATCTATTTTTGTGCTCATTGGAATCTCAGGAATCCTGTGGTCTCCTGTTATAAGAAAGATGGTATTATCATAATCTGCCCTTTTTTTGTATTCCGTGAAAAAAGTTTTTAAAGCATCATCGGCATATAAAATAGTAAGATATTGCTTGGTGAAATTCCTATGGGCATCTTTTTCAGACTCATTGAACTTTAAAAAATCCATACGCTCTTCAAACCTAACATTGTATTTTTCAGTTTCGTCAATAATAAAAGGATCATGGGTTGTAACTGTTAATAGCACACTTAATTGAGGTTTGTCTTCAATCTCCTTTCTTGAATTGAGAAAGTATCTATAAAGTTCCTTATCATTATACCCCCAAGTAAATCCATTAGTTGGTGGTATTTTTTTATAACCTGAAGGGAAGGTGTTTTCATCGTGCAATTCATCTATTTTATTTGCATTTAGATATAGCGCCATATTATCAAAATCGGCATCGCCTCCATAATAGAACGAAGTGTTATACCCATTGAATTTCAGCGAGTTTAGTAAAGATAATTGCTTGGGCATGTTATTTCCCATCCCTAAATATCCGTTTTCTGCAAAGGGCAAAGAACCAAGTAACGAAGGTAATACGGCAAAAGTCCGTCCGCCTTGACTCAGGAAGTTTTTCCAGTACATACTGTCTTCGGCAAGATCGCTTAAGAATGGTGTAAAATTCCCAAGATATGCGCCATCGTTCGTAAATGCCCTACCCAGACCTTCAACTAGAATAATAACAATATTGGGTGCTGTCTCTTGAGGCGTGAAAAACGGACTTAAAACATCGTTGGTTACTTCTTCATGTAAAAAAGGAAAATTCTCTTCATCTATAAAATTAAAAGTGATCCCCTCGCCTAATTTGATGAAGAAATTGCCTATATAATTATCGGCATAAATATCGGTTTCAAAAATTACCGGATTGTAATAGCTGTATGCGCTGCTATAAAAATGATCTGATTTATTGGTGACCAGACTATTTGCGAAATCCGACTCTAAATTCACCTTGCCAACCACTTTATATCCACTAAACGACATAAATAAAAGGGACAGGATGGGTAGGCCCAATGCTATATATAAATTGGGACGCACCTTTTTTGTGAAAAAGTGAGTGGATACCAGTACAATACCAATTAAAAGAATAAAAATCATAACAGAAGTAGCATTTAAGCCTCCAGAAGAACCAACGGTTTGTTTAATGTCTTCTATACTATATCCAAAAAGATCGGCTCCCAGCATTACGAGAGCGGCACTAAAATAATTGAATAATATAATTTGGATAACAAAAAAGAGCGCCATCAATACCTGAAAACTCAGCCTTGCCAGTCGTGGAGAAAGCATATATATAGGCACATATAGTATATAAATTATAAGCACCCATTTTAACCAGAATAGAAGATTCAGGTACCAGCTCCATAGCATCAAATTGAAAAACCCAGAAGGCAATCCATTTGTAAATGCGTTTAACGTTATTTCGGCAATGCTAAAAACAAACATCAGCACTAGCCAAATTAGGGAGAAGCTGGCAAAGGTTCTTGTAGCACGAACCAATCGTTCCTTCAGTGAAATTCTATTTTTATGTTCTTCCATTAGGTAATTATTAAATAGTAAGCTGGAGCAGGTTGTATTTTAACGTATTCAAAAATAGAATTATTTTTTTATGAATACGGGATGCGTTCAACTTAATCTAGGAACTTTCCTCCTTTTATATCCTTTTTGTGTAAGCAGAAAATATATTTTAATTTTAAATTATCTTTTTTTCATTTATATTTCGTTGCAGGGCAAAATGGGAATGATTTAAGAAGAAAGACCCCAAATTATGTTTTATATGTTTACAAACCATACCTTCCCGTAGTTT
Organism: Gillisia sp. Hel_I_86; assembly: GCF_007827275.1. Lineage (NCBI taxonomy): Bacteria > Pseudomonadati > Bacteroidota > Flavobacteriia > Flavobacteriales > Flavobacteriaceae > Gillisia > Gillisia sp. Hel_I_86. The sequence goes on from NZ_VISE01000001.1 coordinate 4,153,412, forward strand.
AAGAAATGAGAGATGCCATTGGAAGCTGGTTCTTTTTTTATAAATTAGATATTAGAAAGATGATCAAAATTTTCAAATGATCAAATAAAGATGGTTAACCCCCCAAAAGTGTAACTACCTACTTATGCAGTAACAACATGGAAGACAATACACGTAACGCACTTCTGGTCAAAAAAAACAAGGAACTAACAGAGCATCTGTTGTTGGCGAACAAAGACTTGAAGTACAAGGGGCTATTATTGGAAAAAGAGGTTAACCTACACAAAAAAACACAGGAAAAGCTCCAAAAAACTACGGACAAACTTAAAATCACAAACCAGAAGGTGCAATCACTTCTTGATTCTGAAAAGCGATTGCGGTTTTTACTTAAATCCACCACTACCATTACATACACCTGTGAAGCAGAAGCACCTTTTGGCGCAACTTTTATCAGCGCAAATGTCAATGAACTTACGGGTTATACCCCTCAAGATTATATCCAGGATCCAAATTTTTGGGCAAGCAACATTCATCCAGACGATAAAGAGAGAGTTTTGAGTGGGCTCTCCAATCTTTTTGCCGAGGGCACCCACCGACACGAATACCGCTGGAAATACAAGAACCGCGAGTATCGCTGGATGAGCGATGAGCTAAAACTTATATATGATGGGCAGGGAAGACCAATTGAAATGATAGGCAATTGGATCGATATCTCCAATTTGAAAGAAGCCGAAGAAAACCTTATTGAAGCCAATAGAAATCTGTCACTTGCCGCTCGTGCAGGAGGGGTGGGTGTCTGGCATTACGATATTGTTAAAAAAGAAATTAAATGGGATGATCAAATGTATAACATTTATGGTCTTACTGCACAAGCGTTTAGTAGTGTATACAAGTCATGGCAACAAAAGCTTCATCCAGATGATAAGGAGCGTTTCAATAATGAAGTGAGTAAGGCCCTGCTAAGTAAGAAGGAGGTCAATTCCGAATTCAGGATTATCTTGCCGGACATGTCTATCCGTTATATCCAAGGATTTGCAATTATAGAGCGTGATAAAGCCGGTACCCCCATAATGATGATAGGCACCAATTGGGATATTACGGAAAGCAAACAAAAGGAACGCGACCTTCAGCTAAGCTTAAAGGAAGTTTCCGATTATAAACATGCTCTGGACGAATCTTCCATAGTCGCCATTACAGATCAAAAGGGCATTATTAAATCTGTCAATGATAACTTCTGTAAAATTTCAAAATATAGCCGCGAGGAGTTGATTGGGCAGGATCACAAAATCATTAACTCGGGATTTCATACCAAGGAATTTATAAGGGATTTATGGACCACCATTGCGAAGGGACATGTATGGAAAGGGGAATTAAGAAATAAAGCAAAGGATGGCACTATTTATTGGGTAAATACTACAATCGTTCCCTTCCTGAATGAACAGAGGAAGCCTTATCAATATTTAGTGATTAGAGACGATATTACTGAAAATAAATTATTTGAAGAGGAAGCCAAACAAAAAGAAAAAAACCTTCAACTAAGTTTAAAGGAAGTTTCTGATTATAAATATGCTTTGGACGAATCGGCCATAGTCGCAATTACAGATCAAAAAGGCATTATTAAATCTGTCAATGACAACTTCTGCAAAATTTCAAAATACAGCCGCGAAGAATTGATTGGGCAGGATCACAAAATTATTAACTCGGGATTTCACACCAAGGAATTTATAAGGGATTTATGGACCACCATTGCTACAGGCAATGTATGGAAAGGTGAATTAAGGAATAAAGCAAAGGACGGTTCAATTTATTGGGTAAACACTACAATTGTTCCCTTCCTGAATGAACAGAGGAAGCCTTACCAGCATTTAGTGATTAGGGAAGATATTACTGTAAACAAACTATTGGAAGGGGAAATCAAACAATTCAATATTGAATTAGAGCAAAAAATAAAAACAAGGACCCAAGAATTGACACTAAGTGAAAATAGGTTTCGCAATCTTTTTGAAAATGCACCTGAAAGTATTCTGATACTTGATTTAAGGACCCAAAAATTTGAAAAAGTCAATAAAAATGGTACAAAACTGTTTAAGTTATCAGTTAAAGAGTTTAGGTGGGTTCTAAAAATTCATTTTTTTGATTTTTTTACAAAGCAATCCCCATTGGTTTTGTAGAAATAATTTTTTCGTCAGCTAAATCTCAATATATTTTTGACCTGACACCTCTAAAAATTCATTTTTAAAACAATTATCTCTTTGATTTTTAGTTTTTTATAGGTAAAATGTTTAATCTGACTACTTGTTCATATCGGAATAAATTATAGGTTAAATTGATCAGTCCGATTATTCCAGTAGCTCTTGCTATTCCGATTGATTTCAATTTTAGGCCATTCATACTTTGCTCCATAAACCCAAAAACGTGTTCAACCCTGGCTCGTGTTCTTGATCTCTCAGTATTGTTTTCCTTTTGCTCCTCTGTTAATGGTTTGTTTTTATATCCTTTCTCGTGAACTTTATTTATCATTTTATATTTTGCAATTGTTTCTTCTTGCTTTTCTCCGGTATAAGCACTGTCTGCATACAATTCTTGATCTTTATCTGTTTCCTCTAACAAGTCTTCGGTGGCTTGCGAGTCGTGGACCGAGGCACTCGTTACAACAAAAGTGTTGATGAATTTGCTTTTGGCATCCACTTTTGCGTGGTTTTTATAGCCAAAAAAATTCTCGTTGTTTTTCTTGGTCCAACGGGCATCAATATCTTTGTGTGATTTTTTGTGGGGTTTGTCGTTCCATAAACCATCACCTTCTCCTTCTTTGATCTTTTTATTTTCCTCACGGGTATTGCGCTGGCGTGGCGCAATAGTAAAACTGGCATCTATCATTTGCCCCTTGTTCAATATCAGTTCCTTGGTCTCTAAAAAACTTTTGAATTGTGTGAACAAATCTTCAATAAGACCAGATTTTGTAAGGATCTCTCTAAATGCCCAAACGGTTTTTTCGTCTGGAATCTTGTCGCCAGTGTCCAGGCCCAAAAAGTTTTTAAAACTTGTCCTGTCCAATATTTGGTACTCTACCTGCTTATCTCCAAGTCCATAATAGCGTTGTAAGATCAAGATTTTGAACATCAAAACTACATCGAAGGGTTTTGCTCCGGCATTATTTTTCTTGGTAGAATTTAGAAGCTTGCTCTCCAATAAAGCTCTAAACATTTCAAAATCAATAGCTTTACTGATTTTATCTAACGGATTACCAATTTCTGATAATTTTTCAGCAGAAAATTGCTCGTCGAATAATGACTTCTTTCCTGTGGATTTGTATATCTGTTTATCCATGTTTTTATCTGTGTTTTTGAAGTCATAAATATACGGATAAATACTTGAAAATCATGTATTTAATTTTTAGAACTCCCCTTTAATGAAAAGGGACCTAAGGATATTAGTCCAAAGTTTCAACCAGATGGTAGTTTATCAGAAGAAAAAGCCAAGATGTATATTGAAAAAGCAATTAAGGGCGAAACAGTAAGTTTTGAATGGATGCATTGTGATGCCAACAAAAAGAATATTCCGTGTGAAGTACAACTTGCCTTATTACCTGAGGACAAAAATCCAAGGATCTATGCGAGTATTGTTGATATTACCATACGAAATGAAACCCGGGAAAAGCTCAAACAACAAAACAAAAAACTTGCTTTCCAAAATGAGGAGATCGAAAAACGGGCTAATGAGTTGACCATTACCAACCGAGAGCTCAAAAAAACGAACAACGAATTGGATCGTTTCGTGTACAGTGCTTCCCACGATCTACGCGCCCCATTAAAATCATTGCTCGGCTTGTCTGACATAGTAAAAGAAGGTATGGATCCAGATAATATCATTCAAATGGAACAGATGGACATGATGAAGAAAAGTATTATAAAGCTCGATGATTTTATTGAAGATATCTTGCAATATTCACGCAATTCCCGTACCGAGGTTATACAAGAAGACATAAATTTTGAAGAAACCCTGCAAAACTTTATTAAAGAGCATGAGCATATGAATGGCACCAATGAAATTAAACTGAATGTAGACATACAACAAGACATAAAGTTTGTTTCGGATAAAAGAAGGATCAAGGTTGTTTTGACCAACCTTATCTCCAATGCCCTTAAATATAAAGACCTTTCAAAAGAAAATCAGGTTGTAAGCATAGATATCCAATGTAGTAAGGACAAGGCCCTTATACGTATTAAAGATAATGGTATTGGTATGAGCACACAGGATAAGGAAAAAATATTTGAAATGTTTTACAGGGCCACCAAGATTTCCGAAGGCTCTGGACTTGGATTGTACATTGTAAAGGAAACCCTTGATAAGCTTAAAGGCACCATTACGGTGCAATCGGAACTGGGCAAAGGAACAACATTTAATGTAAGCCTACCCAATCAACTTACAGTTCTTATTTAAAACCTAACTTATGATTCATGTTTTATTAATTGACGATAATAAAATTGACAATTATATTGCCAAACACAATATCTCCAAAAGTAAAATTGCAAAAAAAATAGACATGCATACTTCCGCTATGGGGGCCCTGGAGTATTTAGAACCGTTAAAAAGCAATATTGAAGAATTTCCCGATATCATTTTTCTTGACATCCAGATGCCAGAAATGAATGGGTTTGGGTTTCTTGAAGAATTTAAAAAATATCCAGAAGCCATTCATGCCCAATGCAAGATAATCATGCTTACATCCTCTAATGACCCACAAGATATTAAACGCTCACTTCAATATCCTTTCGTAAAAAAATTCCTTACCAAACCTTTATCGTTAAGCATGTTGGAAGATCTTTAGTATGTAGTCTTCATTTGCCAAAAATCGTATGTATATCCGTTTTTTGTCGTAATATTTCAAGACCGTTGCAAGGGATAAATTGTTCAAAATCGGAGTATAAAAATAATTTGATCAATTGATATTTAATTTGTTAAGGCTTGTTTTTAATGTATGAAATTACAGAAACAACCCACATTGGCAGACACAGTTTGCGATTTGCGAGCAAGAAAGATAAAAACAACATTTTTTAATCAAATAAATGCGGTGATCGATTGGGAGAAAATCGAAAAACTGATAGATGCCGATTATTCCAAAGGAAAAAGTGCCGTGGGCAAACCTTCCTATAACGGCCTGTTGTTGTTTAAAATGTGCCTTTTGCAAAGTTGGTACGGATTGAGCGATTATGAAGTAGAAGACCGGTTGAACGATAGTATCTCATTCAGTTGTTTTTGTGGAATGCACATAGATGAAGTTGCACCCGACCATAGTACCTTGAGCAGGTTTAGGACCGCACTGACCAAAACCAAGACCTTTGAGAAGCTCTTCGGTCCCATCAATGATCAGCTTGAGGCCCACAAGATCATTGTCAAAAAAGGGATCATAGTGGATGCCAGTGTCATAGACACGCCACTTCGTCCAAAAGGAAAGACCAATCACAAGGTGACCGAAGATCGCCCGGACCAAGAGGTAGCAGTAAAAAAAGAGTATGCCGAAAGTGTGGACAAAGATGGTACCTGGCTAAAGAAAGGAGGGAAATATCGTTTTGGGTTCAAAAAACATCACGTTACAGACCAAGAAGGACTGGTCTTGGGAGTATTGACCACCACGGCAAGTAAAAACGAGATAGCCAATTTAGAAGAAGTGCTGGAAACAGTAAACGTAGGTTTGCCAAAAGATATTCCATTAGGCTATCAATCCAAGAAAAACACGGAGCTGCTGAAAAAAAAGAACCTGAAAAACCATATTCTAAAAAAGGCAAGAAAGAATAAACCGTTAACCTATTGGGAGAAGAAGTTCAATAAACTGGTCGGTAGAACAAGGTTCAAGGTAGAGCGGACATTTGGCGGGATAAAAAGATGGTTCAACGGAGGGCTGGCAAGGTACCGGGGAATGGAAAAAATGCATACTCAAAATCTGATGGAGGCCATGTGCTATAATTTGTATCGAAGTCCAGGGATAATTGCGTCCAATTGTAAAAACTAAGGGAAAAACAGTAAGGAAATGAACTCTAAAGACAAAAAAACGAAGTAAAAACTATAGTTGTTGATAAAAAACAATCGGAAATCCATCTAAAAAATGGATTGGAGTAATTTATTGAATTTTGCAACGGTCTCAATATGTAACCAAAGCGAAGCTAATGTTCACTGCAATCCTGAAGACCACCGCCCTGATTGTTTGGAATTCAAATAGGCCGCCACGATCAATATGCACCAGCAGGGCAATCCATCAATTTGTCTTTTTGTAGCTCCACAAAGCCAAACCGTTCATTACTATGGCATAGGCCAGGGTCTTTAAGGCCAGTGACAAAATATCCGTAAATCCAGAACCTTTGAGCATTACCATTCTCATGATTTCAACAAAATACTTTATAGGGTTGAATTCTGTAATGACCTGTGCCCATTCAGGCATACTTTCAATGGGGGTGAACAGACCGCTCATCAGTATAAAAATCACCACAAAAAACCAGGCAATGAACATGGCTTGTTGTTGCGTATCGGTAAAATTTGAGATAAAAAGGCCCATCCCAAGTATTACCAGTATATAAATAGAGGTGTATCCATAAAGCAGCAATAAGCTTCCAAGCATTGGAACATCAAAAATAAGTTTGGCCAGGATCAAGCCAATGGTCAACAACCCCATGCCTATCACCCAGAAAGGAAATAATTTCCCAATTATAAACTGGCTCTTTTGAATGGGGGTGACATTGATTTGTTCCAAGGTCCCTATTTCCTTTTCCCTAACAATATTCATCCCCGAAAGGAACAAGGTGATCATGGTTACCAATAGCACCAAGATTCCAGGTACCATGAACGTTTTGTAGTTTAAGGTCTCGTTATACCAAAAAGATGGAATACTGGTAATATTTACGGGTATTCTCAAGGCATCTTCAGGCTGCATTAATTCTACCTTCAGTTTTTTATTGAAACTTTGCACAATTTGATTGATATATACGTTTTCTACCCCCGCCGCCGCACCATCAATGGCATTACTGGTGACTCCCAAATCTGTATATTTTTCTTTTCGCAGATCGCGCTCAAAATAATCAGGGACCACCAATAGCACATCCACTTCCCCCTTTAACATGGCCGAACTGGCTTTAGCTTCCGAAGAAAAATCCGTTAAAACGTTAAAATAGGTAGAGGCATTGAATTTTTCTATTAATTCGCGGGAGTAAGAACTATGGTCGTTATCTATATAGGCAAATTTGATGTTTTTCACCTCGTAGGTTGCCGCATTCGCTAGAATAACCAATTGCAATATTGGCAATATAAAAATGATGGGAAGCATGCCTTTATTCCTAAAGATCTGCCGGAACTCTTTTTGTATGATATAGCCTATGGTCTTCATTATTCTAACCTGATTTTATATTTCTTAATACTTAAGCCAATAAAAAAGAGCGTCATCACTAATAAGATCAGGGTTTCCTTCCAAATCAAGGATATGCCCACCCCTTTTAGCATAATGCCTTTTAAAATGATGATAAACCATTTGGCGGGGATAATATGACTTATAATTTGCAAAGCTCCCGGCATGCTGGAAATGGGAAAAATAAAACCCGATAACAAGATCACAGGGAGCATTAATCCCATTAGGGAGATCATCATAGCGGTTTGTTGGGTAGCCGAAATGGTCGAAATTAAAATCCCCAAGGTTAAAGAGGTAATAATAAACAACACACTTTCCAGGCCCAATAAAAAGAGGCTTCCCTGTACCGGCATTTTAAATATAAAAATGCTTAATATCACAATAACCGCCGCATTTATGACCGATAGAAAAATATAGGGCACCACCTTTCCAATAATTACTTGAAAAGGTTTTAATGGCGATACCAACAAGATCTCCATAGTGCCCAATTCTTTTTCCCTGGTGATGGAAATTGAGGTCATCATGGCCGATACCAACATTAAAATAATGGTCATCACCCCAGGCACAAACATAAATACACTCTTTAGTTCCTGGTTATATATCATTCGGGTTTGCGGAACGATTTGATACGCTATTTTAATGTCTTTATTTTGGCCTTGCCGATAATTTTGAAGGATGGAGTTTATATAATTGCTTATGGTATTAGCGGTATTGGGATCGGTGGCATCGGTTATTACCTGAATGGTCGCCTGTTTTTCTTTTATGAGGTTTTTACTGAAATCTTTCTCAAAGTTTAAGACGGCTTTAATTTCCCCTTTTTTAAAAGCAGCCTCAATATCTGCTTCCCGCTCTATAAATTGATTGATGCTGAAATATTTTGAAGATGAAATTTTATTGATGATCTCTCCTGTAGTAGCATCTTTGGAGTGATCTAAAATTGCGATCTCCACATTATTTATCTCATTGGTAATGGCAAATCCGAAAAGCAAAATTTGGGCGATGGGCATACCAAATAAGATGAACAACGATCGCTTATCCCTGAAGATATGGTAGAATTCCTTTTTTATGAAGCCTATAAAACGTTTCATACAATCGTAATTAATTTAATACCACCTGGATTTCAAATAAAAGTTTCATTGGATAATGTCATTCTATGTTTCTAGCCAATTTTAAAAAAACTTCATTCATCGAGTCCACTTTAAATTGATCTTTCAGCTTATTGGGGGTATCCAATGCTTCAATTTTTCCTTCCACCATGATAGATACCCTATCACAATATTCGGCCTCATCCATATAATGCGTGGTCACAAAAACGGTGGTGCCCTGGTTTGCCGCTTTATAGATCATTTCCCAAAATTGTCTTCGGGTAATGGGATCTACACCTCCTGTGGGTTCATCTAAAAAGACGATTTGAGGTTCATGAAGCAGCGATACCGAAAAAGATATTTTTTGTTTCCACCCCAATGGCAAGGAACCTACCAATTGGTTGGCTACTTCCTGTAGCCCTAGCTCTTCCAATAGTGCTATGGTTTTTTCTTTGATTTTTGAACGGGACAACCCATATATTCCCCCAAAAAATGTGATATTTTCTTTAACCGTCAAATCATCGTACAAGGCAAATTTTTGGCTCATATACCCGATGTTTCTTTTGATGGACTCTGTTTGGGCATACACATCAAATTCTGCTACTTTTGCAGTGCCGGAAGTAGGTTTTGAGATGCCGATAAGCATTTTCATTGCCGTTGTTTTTCCCGCACCATTGGCTCCAAGAAACCCAAAAATCTCTCCTTTTTTAACCTCGAATGTTATCGCATTTACAGCGGTAAAATCACCAAACATCTTGGTCAAATTTTCTACTTCTATGACGTTTTCTTTTTCCATTATTTTGCTAAGTCCATAAAAGTGTCTTCTATGGTAGGTTGTGTACTTTGTATGCTTACGCCTTTTAAATCTTGGGCTTCCAGGTACTTTTTCAAATCGTTTAAATCAAAATCGGTTCGTTTATCTGTATAATGCACAAATTCTCCAAAGGGATATACGCTATAACTATTTTCATAGGCCTTTAAGCTTAAAATCAATTGATACATATTATTGGCACCTATGTTGTAAATGGTTTTTGGATAATGTTCTACAATAGCTGCTGGGGTATCGATTTTTAAGATCTTTCCATCCTGTATTAGCGCTATCCTGTCACAAAGCGCCGCTTCATCCATATACGGTGTGGAAACCAAAATAGTGATGCCCTTTTGTTGCAGGCGCTTAAGCATTTCCCAGAATTCCTTTCTTGATACAGGATCCACCCCTGTGGTGGGCTCATCCAAAAACAGCACTTTTGGTTTGTGGATCAAGGCACAGCTCAAGGCCAGCTTTTGCTTCATTCCGCCTGAAAGTTTACCAGCACGGCGAGTTTTAAACGGTTCAATCTGCACATAAATATCCTTGATCAATTCATAATTTTTATCAATAGTGGTCCCAAAGATGGTCGCAAAAAAATTCAGGTTTTCCTCTACGGTCAGGTCTTGGTACAAAGAGAACCTTCCGGGCATATATCCCACACTTTGTCTAATGTCTTTATAGTCTTTTACCACATCAAAACCAGCTACGTTTGCAGTGCCTTCATCAGCAAACAATAACGTGGTCAAAATTCTGAATAAAGTGGTTTTCCCCGCACCATCGGGACCAATTAAACCAAACAGCTCATTCTCTTTTACTTCAAAAGAAATATCTTTCAAAGCTTCGACCTTTTTGTATGATTTGCTGATATGTTGCAGGGAAATACTCACTCTTTTATTTTAGTTTTTTCTGGTTTATTATCTCTTTATAGGTTAAAATCCTGCTCCCGATAGTTATCGGGATACATGGCAGTTGCTTTAGTTTCTATAAACTTTTATAAGAGCATCTTGTCATTTCGAAGAAGTGAAACGACTGAGAAATCTGTTTCAAAATAGATTTCTCCCAAGGGTCGAAATGCCAAGCTAACTTTAAAAAGAATTTCATTCTTTTGTTTTAAAACTATGGATTCCAATTCCATAGTGGTTTATTTTTTTAGAAATGAAGAATACATCCAAACTTGTTTCTCTTGTAATTGAATATAATCGCTCATGAGGGCGTTAGTACCTTCATCATCGGCATCGGCAGCAATTTCTAAAATTTCGCGCTGCAAAAGCAGAATCACTTGATAGCCATCCAATATATGTTCAACAGCTACCAACCCATCCGATACTTTTTTGCTTTCAGCTATTTTGGATGACTCAATATATTTTGAATAGGTATGTTCTGGCGAATGTCCCAAGGTTAATATTCGCTCTGCCACTTCATCAATTTTTAATTGTAAATCACTGTAAAGCTCTTCAAATTTTAAATGCAGTTCAAAGAATTTATCCCCTTTGATATGCCAATGAAACCCTCTTGTATTCTGGTAAAAAATTGAATAGTTTGCTAATAGCTTGTTCAATTTATCGGCCAGTGCTTTTGATTTTCCTGTATCCAGACCAATTTTATTTAGATTTTTCATAACATGTGTTTTTTATTAATTTTTATTGAAAATAGGTGTAATATCCTTCAAGATTTTCCTCGATCCTGTACGTGATTATAGTTGCTTGACTTAATGTAGAAGTATTGGATAAGGCTTCAATTTTTTCCACCAACGGAAGTAAGAACACATGAAGATTGTCGTGTGAAGCTCCCTGCATGGTACATTCTTTCACCACGAAATTCTTCTCCTCATTTAATTTCGTGGCGAGCCTATGGTAATCCTCCAAAGTTTTTAGGTCGCTGGATTTAATTAGATCGAGCATCTTATCTACACCTTGGGTAGTTTCCATATTAGCTTGCCATTTTGAACCTGAGTCTAGTTTAATTTCATCTACCCAGGCATTATTCATTGCAGAGGATTGCACAGGTGATTTCTTTGTCTCCTGTTTAGGGACAGAAGTTGCTTTCTCAGCATCATTTGTACTATCATTTGCTTGTTTGTTTTCTTTGCAGCCCAATAAAAAGACTGAAAAGATCATTGTTATAAAGTTTACTTTCTTCATGATTTTAGTTTTACTGTTTTTTTTTAGGTTAACTAACTTTACTGGTTATTGAGAAACCCACATTTCGGCAGGCATTCCAATCTTTAGGCTACCGTCGTTTTTTACGTCTATTTTTACCGAATACACCAGGGCCACGCGTTCTTCTTTTGTTTGAATGATTTTGGGTGTGAATTCTGCCTCAGAAGCAATCCAACTAATTTTGCCCTTATAGGATTTCATTGTATCGCCATCATCTATTTTCACCGTAACTTCCTGCCCTATTTTGATACTTGCCAACTGTGGCTCGCCTATGTAGGTGCGCAATTGCATGGTAGATAAATCTGCGATTTTATAGAGCGGTTTCCCAAAATTGGTAATCTCATCTATTTCTGCATATTTTACCAATACCGTCCCGTTTATGGGGTTAATGATCTTGCTTTTTTCGATTTGGTCGTCAATTTGTTTGAGTTGTACATCAATGCTTTTTAGTTCATTTACCACGGGGGCATTTTGAATTTCAACACTTCTAATTTGCTGGTTTATCACATTCATCTCCCCTGTAATATCATCCAATTGCTTTTGCGTTCCCGCATTGTCCCTAATAAGATTTTTTGTTCGGATTTTATTGATGTTTGCAGTTTCCAATTTAGCTTTCAGCACCTCAATTTCAGATAACACCCCTTTGGATTTAGAGCTTATTACTTCTTTGGAGACCAAAAGTTGTTCTCGTTTAAGCGATAGGGGAATAGTGTCTATATACCCTACAAAAACCCCTTTTTGAATACGATTTCCTTCGTTGACATTGAACTGAATTAATTTTCCGGTATTTTCTGCGGAAACCGTGATTTCCGTAGCTTCAAAATTACCATAGCCATCGGCTCTCCCGTCATTGGAATTACAGGATACTAGGCTTACACTAAGTAAGCCCATGCCCAAAAATATGTATAGTTGCTTCTTCATATCAAAAATCATTGTCCTTTTATAATGTTATAATTTGCTTTTGCCAATTGTAATTGAATGTTATGTGTAACAAGGTTGTTCTCAGATTCGTATAAATTGGTGAGTTCTGTTATGTAAGCCGATGCGGTTATTACGCCATTCCGCAATTGGGATTCGGCTGCATTTAATATATCTTTTCTAAGTTCGATTATTTCTTCATCGGTTGCTATGAATTCAGAAATTTTACTAATCTCCTTTTGCTGCTCATTAAGTTCAATATTAGTGTTTAGCGTAAATGATTGGGTTTCACTATCAACAATTTCCTGATTGATAAGCAATGACTTGCGTTGTTTCTTATTGGAATTCCAATCAAATACGTTCCAATTTAATTTTAAGCCAACCACATAAAAAGCCTGAAATGAATTGTCCAATATGTTAAGACCGGGATTGCCATAGCCGGCATCTGCAAATCCCAAAAGTTTTGGGGAGTTTTCTTTGGACAGCAACTGTTCTGAACTTTCAATTTCCAGTTTCTTCAATTTAAAAAATTCCACTTCCGGACGCTCCATATTAGAAGAAAAATCGGTTGTAATTATAGGCCGGGAGAATTCTGTTTCCAGGTTTAAATCTTTGCCAACCAAAAAAGACAAGGTTTCTATGAGCACTAGCTCATTTTTTTGCACTTCGGTCAACTGTTGTTCAATTAAAAGCAGTTCAGATTCAATTGTTTTATCTGAAGTAGGTAAGAGCACCCCATATTCAATCCCAGATTTCACTTCTTTTAATTTGGTTTGAAGTTGTGATTTTCTGGAAAGCAATAAAAGGTTTTTTTCCTGGGTCAACAATATAGAAAAATAAAGCTGATTGACCTGTTTTTTTAATTGATATAGGTCTACTTCCAACTTTTTTTGCCGGGTTGCCAGAGCTGCTTTGGCCAAATTGGTTTTGGCATTGATTGTTCCCCCGGCATAAATTAATTGGTTCACCGAAGCTGTTGCCCGGTATTGATCTTTATTGAGGGGTTCTATTGTGGAATTTGCAAGTGGGATTTCAATAACATCTGACTGATACGTGGTTTGTGCCGAAAGGCCCAATTGCGGCAGCCTTTCAGTTTTGATAATTTCCAGATCTATCGTAGTTTGATTTTCCATTAGCACATTTTGTTGCGCTAAAGGATAATGGGTGTCCACCAATAGATAACATTCTTCCAGGGTAATTTGGTCCTGGGCAAAAAGACCAAAGGGAATTAGTAGAACAATATATAAGATAAGATGTTTCATCTGTTGATATTTTTAAAAAGGTCAGATTTAATTCATTTTAGTTTTTTATTGCATTAATAATAAAATCTGCAACTTCAATTTTCCTTTCTTCCATTAATCGTTTGAAGGACTTATCGTCGATATTCACAAAGGCTTGGATCAAGGGAGTGGCCACAAAGGGGAAAATATTCAATGCCAGAATGTTAACAAACAGTTGCTCCCCTTTAATGGGTTTTAATATCCCACTTTCAACTTCAGCTGTCACCTGGGCCTTGAATTTTTTGATATTCGGAAAGCCTTTACCGTCCTTCATTTTTAGGATGAAATCCGGGTTTCTGTTCAATTCCTGAATAATGAAATTGGGTAGGTATGGATGTTTGATAATAAACGAAATATAGTTGTGCGTAAAACTTATGATTTTTACTTCGATGGAAGAGTCATCGTTCAACACCTTGTTCAATTGCGGAGCCAACAAAGAGAAGGCTTTTTTAAAAACAGCTTCGAACAGCAATTGTTTGCTCCTGTAATAATAGTGCAACATCGCCTTATTTATCCCCGCTTCATTGGCTATTTCTTGCATCCGTGCACCATCCATTCCCTTACGTTGGAAAACGTTCTCAGCTGCATTCAGGATCTGATTTTCAGTATTTTCATCTTTGCTTTTTAGCATAACAAACTATTTGGTTTAACCATTTGGTTAACAAAGATAATTAAATATTTTTAATACCCTCATTAAAATTTTAGAAATAGTGAAATGGTCTTAATTGCTAGTGCTACCCTGCTGATGATGGATTATCTTCAAGAATAAATTGTACAGCCATCTCTGCGTGCAACTGAGTGGTAGAAAACAACGGCAATTCAAAATCATTTTGGTCAAGAAGCAAAGGAAGTTCTGTACATCCCAAAATGATCCCCTCCGCCCCTTTTGTTTTGAGCAATTCCATCTGCTCTTTAAAAAAACTTTTTGATTCATCGGTAAATTTACCTTGGGTGAGTTCATGGGAAATATAAAAATGGCATTTATCTATATACTCGGGATCTGGAATTATTGTCTCAATACCAAAATTAGTATTTAAATATTCTTGCATAAAACCACGAGTCATGGTAGGGCGGTTCCCCAATAATCCCAACTTCTTTATTTTATTATTTGTAGCTTTTACCCCAACCGCATCTGCGATATGTAAAATAGGAATTCCTATTTTGGGTTGCACGTAATCGAAAACCATATGAGGGGTATTTGCACAAATTACGAGCGCCTCTGCTCCGATACTTTCCAATTTTTTAGCAATATCGAGGTAGGCTGTATTTATTTTCTCCTTGTTCTGTTCGCGCATAAGTTCGATATTCAAACTATAAATAAGTAAAGGTGGGTTGCCCCAAGTGCCTCTTTTCTCACCTACCAGTTCATTGATCATCCTATAGTATACAATTGTAGAATGCCAGGAAGTACCACCTATTAGTCCTATTTTTTTCATATCGCATCCATATTAAATGTTTTAAGATTCTATTACATAATAAATTTACAAAGACGAATTGCTTTGGTTTATGACCCACGTCATAAAATTGGACAGCCATCTAGTCTGATTTTACTTCAAAATAAAAATGATCGGATCTTGAAAAAATCCCTAATCGTGAGGAGTTGGTTCTTCTGGAAGCATAAGAACACACCACGTATGGATCAAACAAAAAAAGAAAAAAGGGGAAATCAAATGTTTGTCCTCACTTTTTGGCTGGCGAAAGGATTCCTGGATGCTTTCTGCGCTGCTACCTTTAAGACTACTTTTGCGCTCATCCTATATAAGGTAATTCTGATATAAAGGGGAGCCTTGCCATTTTTGGTTTTATTGGATTTTTGGATAGTGGTCCTTAACAAATGAACTAGGGTTGGTACTAGGAAACAAAACGATTTGAGTCAAAAAGGCTTATCCCTCAAACAATAAAAGATTAAATCTTTTTGTTCCGTGTGCAGGATCTTGGAGGAAGCTTTTTCCCTGAAATCAAATGCAAGGGAACATAATGGGATTACCCTGAAATTGCATCCAAAATTCACTGTTTAGCAAAGTTCGGCGCAAAAATCAGCCTGTTTATAGGGTTTTCAAGAGCATTCGACGCAAATTAAAAAAAAAAGAAAAACCAAAATAGTCAATCTATTTATAATAATGTACCATGGTGTTGTCCGTTACCTTCTTGGTATTCCAATTCCTTTTCTCCCATATTTGTTATCTACAACATGGAATTGCTTCATTTAATCGTTTCATTTCCATTTCTATTAGACCCTTGCTCAGTACCAAGTACATAGGGCTGGTGTTTTTGATAGTTGATGTTGCGCAATACAAATATCCGCAAGCCTTTTTATTTTGTTAAAGTCAAAAGGAGGTCTTATAGTATATCATTAGTGTCCGATTAAACTTTTTAAAAACGGGATTTCCTTAATGGATTTCCCGCTTTATAGTAATTTGGTTTTACCACAAACTAAAATACTATGAACAACCCACTTTAGCGGACATCCAATAATCTAACAATTGTTAACTTGATCCCACGGCAGATTGTTGATCGGACAGTCGATTCTTTTGATATTGATCGGTACTAAAAGACATGCAAGACCTATGAACATTTCACCACAAAAGAAAAATGCGCTTTACAAGAGCGTGGCAGAATTTTACATGGAAGATGCGGCACTGGAGACTGTACTCAAGGACGAGGTCATAACCATTGAGGAAAAAGAGCTGGCCCTATAGTTAAGGCACATAGTCCACTGGGATGAAAAGAACCAAAAAGTGCGAGTCTTAGATCAAAAATTTTAGAATTTCTAATATATGTTGCCTTTGATACAATTTAAGGCATTATGGATTAACCTATCTGCATTATTTTTTACCCAATCAAACATTGTTAATCGTGTTAATTGTTCCTGAAATGGTACAGGACAACTTTATGATATTGTAGATAGTACCAAACTTTTCAATGTTCTTTTTAAGTAAGTCTGTGTTGAGTTTTTTATAGTTGCCATAAATTGTCAAATCGTAAACGATGCTATCTATTATTGGCGGATTTTCAAGACGTGCCGCATTGACTTCAATAGTGGCTTTTGTAAAGGTAAATTTCAAATAGACGATATGATTGTTAAAAAAATCAATCAAAAAATTGCTGAAATAATGTTTTTGCCATTTTCCAGTTTTCTTGATTGATACAGTACTTTATTTTGGGTGGTTTTAATTCTCCTTGAATTAGCCCAGCGTTTTTTAATTCTTTAAGATGTTGGGAAACTGTGGATTGTGCCAAAGGAAATACATCTACCAAATCGCCAGTGTAACAACACGACTGATTTTCAAGATGCTTTAAAATGGCAATCCGGGTGGGATGACCTAAAGCTTTAGCCAATTTTGCCAAAGTTTCGGTATCTTCCGTGTATTCAATTTGTTTTATGCTACTTTTCATGTTTCTTTTCTTTAGTGCGTTCGTGCATTTTAATTTTTGTTTTTTGAGCCGCTCAGAATTCTTGAAATTATTCCTTTTTGATTTGTAAATTCTGCTATAAATACACCAGCTAAATGGATTACGATAAATCCTATCAAGTAATAAATACCAAATACATGGATGTCTTCCATTGGTTTTTTTAACTCTTTTGAACCAAATTCTATTATAAGTCCAGTAATTAATGAAATAACAACACCAAAATAAAAAATGAGATATGTCCATTTTTGAAATTTCTCCTTTATAGACAGAGTTTTGCCAAAAGGATTTTGAAACTTCATATGCCCAAAAAGGGGAAGGATAAAACGCAAGCTAAATAGCCCTGTCAATACATAACCTAGGTATATATGCCAATTCCACATGGTTTGTCTTATCTTTTTTGCTAAAACAATGAGTTGTTCCTGAGATAAAACCTAGTCGGTACCACTCAAATAATCTTGAATGATAGCTGCCACATTATACTTATTCATCCAAGTTGATCGCAAAAAAATCGTAATTAAAAGTAGTAGAAATGAGACAGCAATTGCCCAATGAATTATGCGATATGTTTTAGAATACCTTATTTTTTCCATGATATTCGTATTTAGTGTATCAGTTTTGTGTTTTTAACAACATCATATTGGGCAACTATTGCATGCTGTTTTTTTTAATATTCAATCATTCATTTTCTAGTTTAAACTAACTCCAAATAGATATCCTACCAATGCCGTCAATCCCATTGCGACTGTCCCCCAAAAAGTGATCCTGATTACTGCTTTCCCAATACTGGAACCTCCTGTTTTAGCTGATAGACCACCTAAAATAATCAGGAATAAAATGGCGAAACCATAGAGGGAATATTCCATGCTTTTTAATGGTAGGAACAGTGTTACCAATAGAGGAAGTACGCCTCCAACCGTAAAGGCGGCCCCAGATGCAAATGCAGCTTGTATGGGATTGGCCTTACTCATTTCACTAATACCCAACTCATCCCTAACGTGCGCCGCCAACGCGTCTTTCTCCGTTAATTCTTTAGCAACGGTTAATGCGGTTTGATTTTTTAGCCCTCGCTTTTCATAAATTTCGGCTAATCGCAGTAATTCTATTTCAGGCATTTCCTCTAGTTCTTGCCTTTCTCTCTCGATGTCTGCTTGTTCTATATCTGTTTGAGAGCTCACAGAGACGTATTCTCCTGCTGCCATGGATAAAGCACCGGCAACTAATCCGGCCACCGTTGCCAATATCACGGGTTCCCTGAAATCACTTGCGGCGGCAACACCTATAGCAAGACTCGCTGTTGATAGAATACCGTCATTTGCTCCAAGGACAGCTGCCCTTAACCAATTACTTCGGTGTATATAATGATTGTCTAGATAATCATCTTCAAATTCTGACATACTTTAATTTCTTATTTCTTATCGCAAATATACGATAGGTACTTGAGCTGAAATGTGACAAAGGTCACATTTCAAAAAATAAAAATTTCTTGAAACCAACGATCTTTGAGGGAGTACCGTCGGGGGGAATTATTTAGGTTAATAAATATTCTGTATATCCGTAAACATTCCTAATTAGTGGAAATATTCCTATATTTGATTGAATTTAAATTGATTGGATATGAATATATTTTCTTTCGGAGTTCATTTTACTGATGAGGAGAGCTGCCGCCTACATTTCAAGGAGCAACGTGATAAGGAAGGAGTTGTCTGTCATCGCTGTGGGTCAATAGATCATTATTGGCTCAAAAACAAATGGAGTTATCAGTGCAAATCCTGTAAGGCGAGGATGTCCTTGCGAAGTGGAACAATTATGGAAAGCTCCAAATTATCTTTTATGAGCTGGTATAAGACCATCTTTCTTTTGAGCACGACAAAGAAAGGTTTTTCCAGCAAGGAAATACAGCGGCAGCTGGGCCTAAAGCGCTATGAGCCGGTTTGGGCAATGGTGCACAAGTTACGCAAAGCCATGGGGCAGCGAGATGACCGCTATACGTTGGAGGGGATGATCGAGATGGATGAAGGTTATTTCACCATTGAGGCAAGCCAAAACGATCACCAAACCCAAAAGGCCGGTCGTGGCAGCAAGACCAAATCCAACGTTATGGTTCTGGCCGAGAGCACTGTCTTGGAAGATATAAAAACAGGGAAAGTGGAGCGGCATTGCAGGTATTTTAAGGCAAAAGTCCTTGACAACCATGAGGCCGGTCAAACCAGCAATATGCTCAAAAGCGCAATTGCTGATGAACACATTATCATCTTTTCCGACCAGAGCACATCCTACGTTGATATCGCAGATTACGTAGAGCTACATATTACTGAAAAATCAAGTGAAAAGACCACCAAAGAAACTCTTAAATGGGTACATATAGCTATAAGCAATGCCAAAAGGAATTTTGTGGGAACCTATCATAAGATCAAGAAAAAATATCTGCAATTATACCTCAATGAGTTTGTATACAAGCTTAATCGGAGGTATTTTGGAGATAAGTTATTCGATAGGTTAGTAATAGCAAGCATTACAGCGAGTGGACATTAAACGGATATACAGATAAATATTGCTTTATCCTAACCAAAAAAAAACCGAACCAAGAAAATCAAAGATGGGACTTCCACCAATGGCATTTCATAAATTCTCATTGAACTCCAATTTGGGCAATAAGGCTCCTTTTTTGTTATGGATCTGTTGCATTTTGTGCAGTATTTGATCCAAGATTTTAACGGTTTGCTCTAGGTAAGGTCCTTTGTTCAGCATGACACAGGTTGCGCGTTGCGCCATTGCAGCATCTGTGATTTCTGCCCTGGTAGGAATTCCTTTTTTTGTCAAATTTTCTAAAACTTGCGTGGCCCAAATATCAGGCAAATGGGCCGCATCACAAATATGTATGATTTCTTCTTGGATGATGGCGAAATTTTTCCAACCGGTTTCAATGGCCAAATCGCCACGGGCAATCATGACCCCAATTGGATAGTTCTCCATGGCTTTTAATAGGATACCCGGCAGATTCCTGAACCCTTCCATGGTTTCGATTTTTAATACAATGCCAATCTTGGCATTCAGTTTTGTCAACTCCTGCAATAAGGCCGTGACGTCCTGCTTATTGTTTACAAACGAAAAATTGACGATATCGGCGTTTTTCACTATGAACTTCAGGTCTTTTTTATCCTTGTCGGTCAGTCCCGCAAAATCGATTTTACTGGAAGGCAGGTTTATTCCTTTATCCGCCCTTAGTTTTCCGCCTTTCTTTTTTGCGTTCGTGATTTCAATAATCAAATATTTGGAATGGGCCTCTATGACCCTACCTCCAATCTTACCGTCATCAAAAAAAATAGGGTCTCCCACTAAAACATTGTTCAGAAATTTAGGAGAGGTACTGGAAATATGGGCAATTTCGGTAACCTTGCCACGCTCATCTAGGACGGCTGGGTTCCCGGGGATGGGGTCTTTATCGAGTCTTAGCAAATCACCTTTGGATAGGAAGATAATCGCTTCCAATTGTTCCAAATCATGAACGGTGTGCACCTCAAATGTGGTTTTTTTCTCAAAAAACACGTTCAATACGGTTTCACTGGTCACGAAGGCAGACTTATAGCACAGGCCCCAAATGCCATTGTCCTCTTTTGCATCGATATGGATTTGGCGTTTTTTGCCTCTCGCATCTTTAAAGACAATCGTGGCCCCTTTTTCACTTTTTTTAAGCCATTTTTCATTAACGGTAATGACCGCACCTACTTGCTTGTCCCTTGGGGGTGCTATCCCTTGCGATGACAGCCAAACCCTGGCAGGCGCTATTACTTTGCCCAACATATTCTTCTTTGGTTGTATATGAATTACCTTGGCACCGGGCTTTATATTTCCCGTTCTTATCTTTAGGCCCGCAAGGTCCATCGCAATCTTACAATCGTTTTCGACTTCCTTAATGTTGTTTATAATTTGTTTCCAAATATGCTCATCATCATGGGCACAATTTATCCTGGCACAGTCCATGCCCAGTTTCAACAAGGATTCCACAAATTTTTTGTCGGTTGCGGCCTCAGTGGGCTGGGTGATCATAATAGCCGTTTCCCTTTTATTCTTTATAGTTCCGAAAATCACCTTGGAATTACGATGTTGAATGATCTTTGCTTCCTTATTGGTAAGGTGGGTTTTATGATCAGTGGGAAGGTCAATGTTCAATAGACTATTGAGGATGGTTTTGAAATTCAGTATTCTGTGTAAAATGCTGTTTTTGGCTTCGGGAGATATGGGCATACCTATATCATCCAATTTTTTCTGTAAATCGCTGATATCAAATGTGCGCAGAGCTAGATAATGAATCATATTTTTGGCACTTTGGGCGTAATTGGGATGCACGTTGTCCAATTGCGCTTTATATTTTAGCTCAAATTCTGAAATCCTATCAATAATTGAATCAATGGCGACTGATATTACTTGCAATTTCTTTTCTGGGTAATGCATAATTGAAGCGTTTTATATTAACTGATTTATTATCAGCGCATTAATGATGCTTATGGGTACCTTTAACTTTCTGTTCCAGTATTGAAATGGCATTTACGCAACACATTTTCCCCCTCATTCAATCTGTTGGTGCATCTTTCGGTTTTTGTTGATCAAAAAGAGACCTATTAACCGGAATTGAAACGCCATTGCGTATGCCATTTCTATCTTTCGCTTCCACTGAATATCAAAGCGAATCGAATGGGTGGAGGCTTTTGTAATCTTAATTCGACCCTCCCCTACAAATTTAGTTACATCTATCCAATATTGATTGTCGCTTTCGGAAAATTGGAGAAGCATAAAATTTAAAAGAGGTCGGTTACGTGAGATATTTTAATATAAAAAACCGTAATTTCATAATAAACTTACCATAACACTTGGAAATAGATAAAAATTAGTTGGAATTAATGAATACACAAACCAAAAACGATTCTACACTTACTCTTTCAAAAAACCAAATGAGGGATTATGGGCCTCGGGTGGTGGACTCCATTATTGAACATTTTGATACAATGTGGGCAAAGGATCTTGTTACAACAACATCGAGCAAGGAGAGGTACGAAATTTTGCCAGAAGCGGTTCCCCAAGAAGGGAGCACTGGGAACGAAATCCTCGATTTTGTAATAAGGGCCAAGTTGCACAAGAACCACATATCCTCCTACCCCAACTCATTCGCATTTGTTCCTTGGACTCTTTAATCACTGTAACTCTTAATTTATTCTCATGCAAACCCCGAATTCCGACACACAAATTCAGCAAGAACTCGTAAACAGTATCATACACGGTTTCGGAATTATTTTTGGCATCACGGGCATTCCTGTTCTAATTGCCTTTGCCATAAAAAGCGATAATTCGCTCGGTGTTATCGGTGCAGCCATATATGGATTTTGCTTTCTGCAACTTTTTACTTTTTCTACACTCTATCATGGCTTTCAACATGCCCAGACAAAACGCGTATTGGAAATTCTTGACCATATCAGTATATATTTCCTGATCTCCGGTACCTATACGCCATTTTTATTGATTTATATGAATAACACCTTTGGTATTACCTTGCTATCGGTATTATGGGGCTTGACAGCATTGGGAATTATTTTTAAGATCTTTTTTACCGGTAAATGGAATATTGTTTCGACGCTTGTTTACATAGCAATGGGATGCCTAATGGTTGTAGGCGGACGTACCTTCTTTGACGCCATTCCCGCTGCCATATTCACTTTGATCCTTATTGGCGGTGCGCTTTACCTTTTGGGAGTAATCTTCTATCTATGGGAAAAATACCCTTACAACCATGCCATTTGGCATTTTTTTGTGCTGGCAGCGGCTGTTTCCCATTATGTAGCTATCTTATTGGCAGTGTAATGGACAACTGGATTTTTAATCTGTTATCCTCTTTTTTTTAGGTTTTGTATAAAATGGAATAGGCACTGAAAACGGGCGTTTTCCAATATTGGATCAAATAATAAGCTTTCTGTGCTTTCTCATCTACTTCTTTCAGATCCTGTTTCTTTGGTTGCAAAAGATAATTCTTTAAAAGCATAATAAAGTGCAAGAAGTAAAGATCGGGTTCTATATATAGAATACAGTTAGCAATTCTAAACAAGCGGACTTGATTTAAAAAATATTTATTCCATAAATCCATGAAATATCAAATCTTTTTGGCTCGTGTCCAAGACCTTTGGGTGAAGCTTTTTCCATGAAATAAAATGCAAAGGAATATGATGAAGACCCACATGAAAAATAAAAATATTATAAAAAGCTTACAATCAATACATTAAAATATGTAACGCGGCTCTGCCCGTTACCCTCTTCTTATTCCACACTCAGTATAAAACGCTCTTCCCATATAAATTATTAATAATACCATATACAAGTTCGTAAAAATTATTCGGTTACTGACATTTGTCATATTCTTGTTGAATCTTTCAAGTTATTTTTGAGCAGAATAAGTGCTAAATTTGCTTATATATACTTAATTATCAAATTATTAACAAAAACGATGACGTATTATATATTTTTGAATGCTAGACAATATTTCTTTATCTTTAGATATGAAATCAATTTTTACTAAAATATCATCCATTTTTTTAGCAGTTTTCATACTGTTTTCTACCTCTTCCTTTGCGGTAAATATGCATTTTTGTTGTAACCAAATGGTGGATATGGCTTTTTTAGGCCAGGCCGAAATTTGTAAGGACAAGGTTCAAAAAGAAGATTCACCAATAAAGCAATGTACTACCTTACAAGCTAAAGATTGCTGTAGTAGTCAGACCTTTGTAAAAGAGGGAGATGATACCTTTAAAAAATGCAGCCCTGAAATTGAAACTGAAACTCTTGTCTTCTTAAACAGGTTTGTTTTCATCTACATCAATCTCTTTGAAGGATTAGAGGAAAATGTAGTTCGTTTTAAAACCTATAAGCCTCCATTACTGTTTGAGGACATACAACTTCTTAACGAGACTTTCTTGATTTAAATTTCTACATTGCAGATGGATTTTAATCTGCATTGCCTCTATGGCCAAAGTTTTACTTCTGGTTAACATATGTTGTACCCTATCCTCAACAAAACCACATATCACTAGATCTGCAAAGCTTGTGTTTTTAACAGCATTGAGTTAAAACTCAACGATAATATATTATTCACTATGAGCAAATCAAAAGAATTTTGGATTAAGAACATGGTTTGTAATCGCTGCCTTAAAGTAATTAGGCAAGAATTGCAGGAAATTGGGGTAACTGTTCTTTCCTTGGAACTTGGAAGATTGCTTATAGAAGCACCCACAAAAACCAAAAATGACATTATCAACGCCGTAACAACCGTACTCCACGCCAATGATTTTGAAATCGTTCAGAACGAGGAAGAAATGCTCGTAGAAAGGATCAAGATTATTCTAATTGAACAATTACAAGAGCTACCGCCATATATTAAGGTGAAAATATCGGAATTATTGGCATCAAATTTTCAATGCGATTATAAAACATTGAGCAAATTATTTTCTGTCAATGAACAAACGACCATTGAAAAGTACTTTATCAAATTGAAGATAGAGAAAGTTAAAGAGCTCATTCAGCTTAAACAACATTCCTTTTCAGAAATAGGATACTTATTGGACTACAGCAGTATCAACCATTTGTCCAGACAGTTTAAAGAAGTAATTGGAGTGAGTATGACGGATTATAAAAACACGGAAAATTGGAAACGAAACTATTACGATGAAATTATATAGATAACCACGAAAATCATGCATCAAGAAAACAAATTCATTAAATAAATTTATAACCTAAAATTAAATAAAATGAAAACAAAAAAAATCTTAATCAGTATCACATTTGCAGGGTTGCTTTTTTCACTGCTTGTCAGTTTTGTGAAAGCTCCAAAAAATGATTACCTAGCTGTACAACAAAAAAAATGGGTGGCACCCGCTAGTGCCGACAAGATAGTCAATCCCTTAAAAGGAGATGCCAATGCCGCTGCTTCTGGTAAAAAACTTTATAAGGCCATGTGTTTAGTGTGTCACGGGCCAAAAGGGAAAGGAGATGGTATGGCAGGCGCTGGGCTAACACCTAAACCCACAGATTTGACCAGCGAAGAAGTACAATCTCAAACTGATGGAGCTATTTTCTGGAAAATTGCTGAAGGTAGGGCACCTATGGCTTCGTACAAAACTTCAATTCCAGAGAAAAAACGTTGGGAAATTATTAATTATATAAGAACACTTAAATAATGAAAAAAATTATAACCTTAATTGCTATAATTATTTTTGGCAGTACCGTTTATAGCCAAACGTACAACAACTTTGAGACTGATAGCATAACTGCACCTGAACCTTTTAAGCCAAGTAAAACCCAGTTTATGATCAGGGGTTATGGCCATACGGGCCTAAATACAGTAAGCAATGATGAAGGAACCGAATCATCTTATGTTGGTTCTGCTTTTGCACCTATTTTCCTGTTCAAGCATTCTGACAGGCTTATATTCGAGGCAGAGCTAGAGTTTGTATTAGAAGGCAATGAACTAGAAGTTGGCCTGGAATATGCTAATGTCATGTACGTTCTTAATAAAAACATGAACGTAAGAGCAGGAAGATTTTTGCTTCCTTTCGGTACCTTTATGGAACGGTTACACCCCTCTTGGATCAATAGGTTTTCAACAACACCTTTAGGTTATGGTCATGATGGCATTGCGCCATCATCAGGCATTGGTGTAGAATTAAGAGGTGCTTTTGATCTTGGAGGCCCAAAATTGAATTATTCTGTGTATTCAACCAATGGCCCACGGTTAAAAGATGGTAGTGAAGAACCGGAAGAAGCAGGTATGCTATTGTTTCAAAATTATGAAGACAATAATAACAGCAAAGCTTTTGGTGGCCGTATTGGGCTATTGCCCTTTGCAGATTCCTCAACAGAAATAGGCTTTTCTACCTATTCCACAAATAAAGCTGGATCAAGAGATTCAAATTACAGAAATGTAGGTGCTTTTCTTTATGCCTTAGATTTTTCATTTGTAAAACAAATACCTGCCATTGCTGGGTTTGTTGATGTTAAAGGCCAGTACAATAATTCTGATATTGATGATGCTACTTATATTGAGATAGAGGATGATGTAGAAGAAGAATATACTTTTGATAACAAGAGTAACTCTTTTTATGCGCAATTGAGCTATCGCCCAACAATGGCCAGCAGTGATTTTCTGAAAAAGTTAGAACTCGTTGGGAGATATTCAAATTTTAATGCGCCTGAAGGTGCCGAATGGGAAGAACAATCAGATCAATATGCCTTCGGTCTAAATTATTGGCTAACATGGAGGTCGGTCATAAAAGTCGCGTACCAAACAACTGAGAGCGCCGGTGGCCATGACGGAGGTGGTACAACTGATGGCTTCTTTATACACTGGGCTATCGGGTTCTAACAAATACTTAAATATAGATATTATGAAAACAATATATAAAATAGTTTTAGTAAGCTTAATGTTATTTGTAACAGCTGGAATAATAGTGAGCTGTTCTTCTACAAAGGATAATTATACAGATGTTACCGATGTTGAAGAGGAATTCAAAATCGAAAAATCTGGTGCCCAAATGTGGGGAGAAGCCTGCAATCGATGTCATTTGGCGCCTTCACCTGCAGATTACAATGATACAGATTGGAGTACCATAAGCTTGCATATGAGGGTTAGGGCAAATCTTACCGAAAAGGAAATTACATCAATTGAAACCTTTTTAAAATCTGCCAATTAATAAATTTAAAGCATTCCCATTAAACCCCAATATTTTTTTAGACCTGAATTCTCCAAGGCTTGTGCGCATGAATCCTCACTTAGTGCACAAGCCGGTTCAGGCTATTAAGGGATAAGAAATAAAAATTAACAAAAAAAACCATGAAAATTCACTGGATATGGATGGTGCTGGGGTGTGCAATACCCTTATTGCTTATTTTCTTGGCCCCCAGCTTGGGAATTACAAGATATAATACACTTTTTGCTTTTATCCTTTTAATGTTTGCTATCCACTTATTGATGCCAATGCATCATGCAAGGCATGGCCATGGAAAGCGTGCAGGAGAAAATAATGGAGGTTATCTTAACAAAGAAAAAAAAGAAAACCAACATCATTGAACTTAGTAATAGGAACAAAAATTCCAAATAAACGGAAGCAGTTATGGTGAATGTATTGTACTGGTAAACAATACCTTACAAGAACACCCCTAGGATAAAAATACAGAGATTTTCTAGTCACCCAAAGGTGCTGCACCCATCACGATGAAGAAAACCCTTTTAAAAGATGAGTTGCAAAAACAACTTAACAACCTTAAAGGGTTTACAATTACTGAAATAAATTAATAATAATTAAAAATTAAAAATTATGCATAGCATTGATGAAAGCTTTTGGGGCATGCACTTGATATGGTGGGTTCTCTGGATTTTCTTTTTAATCTGGATTTTTCTTATACCGTTTGGTAACCCTAGAAAGAAAAGACAAGAAAGTCCACTGGAAATTTTGAAAAAGCGTTTTGCGAAAGGAGAAATATCCAAAGAAGAATTTGAAGAAAAAAAGAAAATATTAGGTATTACCGATAGCAAATAAACTTAAAAAGCCAGAATAAAAATGAAAGAAATAAAGGCATTTATAAGACCAAAAAGGCTCACGGATATTGTTAATAACTTAAGGAGGAAGGCTTTTTAGATTTGACAGTTTTTGAAGGGGAAGGAACAGGGCGCTATTTAGATAACAGAAAAGAATGGTCTTCACTTAAACTTCCTTTTTCACACTCAAAAATAGCCAAGATAGAGATAATTGTTCCGGATGAAAGAGTGCAGATCATTCATGAAAACGGCAAAACGGGGTGTCCAGGAGATGGAATTATATGCATTAGTGAAATATTGGAGGTTGTTAAAGTGAAAACGTTGAAACCTGAGGAAATTATTTAAAAATTAATGTCATGTACAAATTAAATATAACAAAGCTCGGGCTGGCCACCGGTTTAACAGGTGCCTTGATTTATCTAGGTTGTATGATTGTAATGGCAACTACGGGACAAGAAGGTTCAATCACCTTTTTTAACAGTCTCTTGCACGGGTTGGATACTACCAATATTATCCGGATGGATGTTTCCCTA
This sequence comes from Gillisia sp. Hel_I_86, assembly GCF_007827275.1. Lineage (NCBI taxonomy): Bacteria > Pseudomonadati > Bacteroidota > Flavobacteriia > Flavobacteriales > Flavobacteriaceae > Gillisia > Gillisia sp. Hel_I_86. The sequence goes on from NZ_VISE01000001.1 coordinate 4,181,557, forward strand.
TTGGAAGCATTCTTTGGTATAGTACAGACATTCATTTTAGGATGGCTTATTGGTGCTTGTATTGCAGCTTTTTATAATGTACAGGCAAAAAAAATCCATAAATGAATTAATGGATTCAAAAAATTAATAAAAATTTAATGTATATCCGTTTTCTGTCCTAAAAGTTCTTTCGTCACCCTGAATTTATTTCAGGGTCTCAATATTGCATTGATTTACATTGAAATGAGATTCTGAAACAAGTTCAGAATGACGTCATTTTTCAGTTTAGGATACTTTACGGACAAGCAAAAAAAAAATTAAACTATTTGCTAAATAATAAATACAATGAAACAAATTAAATTAATAGCCACTATAGTTGTTTTAACGGTTTTGGCTGCTTGTGAAAAATCAGAAGACCCTTCTGAAAATGTAATTGAAGGAACTTATTTAGGCACACTTACCCACTCTGATGGTCTAAAAAGAAACGGGGCGAGCCAAGAGGAAGATGCTGTGGCAGAAGTTACAAATATTGGAAATAACCTTCTAGAGATCCATTGCTACAGCAATGAGTTGGATACCACGTTTGTATTGAATTACTACCAACACGATGACAGTGTACTGGTATGCTTTAACGGGGAAGATTTCGAAAATATGTACGGTCACATGTTGGGTCAGGGACATGGCAGTGGGAGCATGATGAATGACAAACAAAATGGTGAAACAGAATGGACGCATCACCTAAATGATGAGCACGAGGAAGGCGATGAACATTTTGGTGGTTTTAGTATGCAGGACCAGGCTTTCGGGTATCGCTTCAAAATGATGGATGGGGACGTACCTTATTACCTGCAATTTCAGGGAAAAAGACAAGAGTTATAAGTGTATTCAATTCTTCAATAACAAAAAATATTAAAAATTGGATTGGCATTGCTTTTAAAAATTGAATATGCAAGCCTTATAGTAATAACAACCAAATGATATGTTCCAAGATCAGTAAGAAACTGCCTGAGTGTTATTTTTTGAAAATTTAAAAGCCCTCTTGCGGAAATGTCATGCTTATTTCAGGAAAATAATAATCCTATAAAAAACTCATTATTGGAAGTACCATCAGAGATGTCTAAAATATTTATAAATGAAGGAACTGCATAGTTGTATGATCATGTTTAAATAAAGATGAGATATTTGATCCAGCCTGCAGTAAAAAAAACTGGGCGGACGCAGGAGATTCAATAATTTGGAAAATTCCTGTTTTAGTATAGGAATTAGGAAGCTTGCCCCTATATAAAATTAGTTTTCCAACCCGATGCCCGAGGAGTTTGTCCCCAGGTAATTGACAAAAAGAATGGAATGCAAAATGTTTGGTTCATATGGTCGCTTATCATTCTTGCCCTTTGGGCTGTGATCTATGTGTCCAAAAAAGGGGTTAGGAAAGAAATGCTCAAAATGAGCCTTATTACAATGCCTTTTGGTTTAACAGAACAATTGTTTGTACCAGAATATTGGTTACCGCCATCCTTATTTAATTTGGCAAAAAGAACAGGGTTTGATATCGAGAGCCTTATCTTTTCTTTTGCCATTGGCGGCATTGGCATGGTGCTTTACATCCTTATTTTTAAATTGGGCCTCACTGAAATATCCTACACCGAACGCAGCCATCAAAGGCATAGCTTGCATAAATATATTCTTTTTGTGCCCGTAATCGTATTCATCGGCCTGGCACTTTTCACATCGCTTAACCATATGTATTGTGGCATCATAACGCTGTTCATCGGTGGATTGGCAACGCTTTATTGCCGTCCAGATCTAAAAGGAAAGATTTGGGTTGGAGGAATTTTGTTCACGGCACTCTATTTCGTTTATTTTGGAAGTATTCTTCCGTTCTATCCCCAATATGTAGAACTGTACTGGAACCTGGACAACCTGACCCATATTCTTGTTTTTGGCATTCCCATTGAAGAATTATTGTTTGCGTTTACTTTTGGGATGTACTGGCCTGATCTGTACGAGCATTTATATTGGAGAAAATCGATTCAAACAGAAATAATTTAACAATGAAAGACAGTAAAGGCACAAACAATAAGCTAAGCTTAATAGGATCTATATCCCTTGGCACGGGTGTAATGATTGGTGCCGGTATATTTGTGTTGATGGGGCAAATAGCCGAGTTGGTAGGTGACCTATTTCCCATCGCATTTATTGCGGGAGCTGTTGTGGTGGGTTTCAGTTCCTATTCCTACGTAAAGTTTTCAAATGCTTTTCCTTCTTCGGGAGGTGTAGTCAAATTTTTAAATAAATCCTATGGGCCTGGAACGACAACCGGTGTTTTTTCTTTGTTGATGTATGTCTCAATGGTGGTTTCTGAAAGTTTGGTGGCAGGTACTTTCGGAGCCTATACGCTTCGGCTGTTCCCAGAGAGTTTTGCCGGTTACGCATCCATTCTTGGTATTCTTCTTTTAATGACAGCATATATCGTGAATATTTTAGGAAACAAAGTAATTGGTGCAACAGCCACTTTTACAGCTATTATTAAAGTAGCTGGTATTGCATTGCTTGCGATTGCAGGTCTTGTAGCTTCCGGGTTTGCAGATATTACAGGAAACTATATCCCTCAAAACACCGAAACCTTGCCACAGGGATTAGGCTTTGTAGCTGCCTTGGCCTTGGCAATTCTTGCTTATAAAGGATTTACAACAATAACGAATCAAGGAGGGGACATTAAAAATCCCCATAAAAATCTTGGGAAGTCCATTATTTTTTCCATTCTTATTTGTACCTTCATTTATGTTGCTCTGGCCCTAGCTGTTGCTGGAGGATTAAGCATTCCGGAAATAATCGAAGCAAAAGACTATGCCCTGGCCGCAGCTGCAAAACCTGTTTTTGGCGAATGGGGTTCTTGGATTACCATAGCAATAGCCATTATAGCAACCTTTTCGGGCGTAATAGCAAGTGTTTTTTCGGCTTCACGCTTGTTGGCAATGCTCAGCAATATGAAACAGGTGCCCTCCTTAAAAAAAATGGGCAATTTTAAAAACCCCGCTCTCATCTTTACGGTTGCCCTCGCTATTTTACTCACCGTCCTGTTCGATTTAACAAGAATTGCTTCCCTAGGAGCTATTTTTTACCTCATTATGGATATCGCTATCCATTGGGGGCTTTTCCGTCACCTTAAAAACGAGGTGAAATTTCAACCCATCATTCCGCTAATTGCCATTGTAATGGATATAGCTGTACTCACAGCCTTTCTTTATATAAAATACCTGAACGATCCATTGGTGCTTATCGTTGCGGCAATTGGGATTGTTTTAATACTTGTTGCGGAACGCCTTTTTATGATTTCGCATACAGATGATGAAGGTAATATGCCGATGGGAATGGAAACTAAAAAAAACAATAATACATAATTAATTAATAAAACAATACGTATGAAAAATATAGCAGTAATAGGATATGGGGTCATCGGCAAAAGAGTGGTTGATGCCATCCATCTACAAGACGATATGAGCCTTATTGGAGTGTGCGATATCATTAGCGATTGGCGCATACAAAATGCGGTGAGAAAAGAGTATGATATCTACGCGGCCACTCAAGAGGCAGCTGATAAAATGGAGTCCCAAGGGATTTCAGTAAAGGGAAATATGCAAGACCTATTGGACAAAGTGGACCTCGTCGTGGACTGTACCCCAAAAAAAATAGCAGCTCAAAATGTAAAAACCTATAAAGAAAAAGGCATTAAGTTCATTCTCCAAGGAGGTGAAAAACACGAAACCACAGGCCATTCCTTTAGTGCCGAAAACAATTACAAATCGGCTATAAATCTTGATGCCACTAGGGTTGTTTCCTGCAACACTACCTCTATTTTAAGGACGTTAACTGCCCTAAAAAAAGCAGATTTATTGGATCATGCCAGGGGAACACTATTGAGAAGAGCCACAGATCCTTGGGAAAGCCATCTAGGTGGTATTATGAACACCATGGTGCCCGAAAAGGACATCCCAAGCCATCAAGGACCCGATGCACAAAGCGTAGATCCCGAATTGGATGTCATCACTTCCGCAGTAAAAGTGCCCCAAACACTCAGCCATATGCACTACTGGAATGTAAAGTTGAGCAAAAAGGTTTCCAAAGAAGAAATTGTGGAAGCATTCAAAACATCCACGCGAATTAAAATGATCCGCTATGACCAGGGGCTGGTCTCCAACAACACCATAAAGGAAATGTTCCTGGATATGGGCAGGCCCTGGGGCGATATGTATGAAGTTGCCCTTTGGGAAGATATGCTGAAGGTACAGGGAGACGAACTTTTTTATGCATATGTGGTCGATAACCAGGCCATTGTTATACCTGAAACTATTGATGCCATTAGGGCACTTACCGGGATTGAAACCGATGGAGCAAAATCCATTGCCAAAACCAATGAAAGTTTAGGAATTCATTAATTCTTATTAAAAAATGAAAACAGCTATAAATATCACAGAAATTTTAGGAGAAAAAGCATCCTTCTATTTGGATCACGTTTGTGAAAAAATAACAAAGGATGAATTGCAAATACCTGGAAAAAAGAGTCTTGACAAGGTATTTGGCAATAGCAACAGAAGTCCGCAGGTAATGCGAAGCCTCTCCCAATTATACAACCACGGCAATCTGGGCGGGACAGGCTATTTGAGCATCCTGCCCGTAGACCAAGGTATCGAGCATAGCGCGGCCTTCTCGTTCTATAAAAACCCTGACTATTTTGACCCCGAGAATATCATAAGACTCGCCATTGAGGCCGGGTGCGACGGGGTGGCTTCCACATTTGGGGTTTTGGGACTAAACGCCCGTAAATATGCCCACAAAATCCCGTTCATCGTGAAAATCAATCATAATGAGCTCCTCACCTACCCCAACAAATATGACCAAACCCTTTTTGGAAAAGTGAAAACTGCCTGGGATATGGGAGCCGTTGCCGTGGGTGCCACCATCTATTTTGGTTCCGAAGAAAGCAACCGGCAGCTCAAGGAAATTTCCGAAGCTTTTGAAGAAGCCCATAATCTGGGAATGGCTACCATTTTATGGTGCTATCTGCGCAATGAAGCATTCAAAACAGAAAAACAAGATTATCACGCAGCTGCCGATGTAACAGGGCAAGCCAACCATTTGGGCGTTACCATTCAAGCAGATTTCATCAAACAAAAACTACCCACCAATAATTTCGGGTTTAAGAATATAGGATTTGGAAAATACGACGATCCAATGTATGAGGCCTTGACAACCGACCACCCCATCGACCTTTGTAGGTTACAGGTAGCCAATTGTTATATGGGCAAAATAGGACTGATAAATTCCGGTGGTGGTTCAAAAGGAAAATCCGATATGGTGGAAGCCATCACTACGGCAGTCATTAACAAAAGGGCCGGGGGTTCTGGGCTGATAATGGGTAGAAAAGCATTCCAAAAACCATTAAGTGAAGGGGTTAAATTAATCAATACCGTGCAGAGCGTTTATCTGGACACTAAAATCACAGTAGCCTAAATATAATAAAATCTATAATACGAAAATAATGTCCACGGGCAATTCTAATTATGGAAAACACCAACCTGCAAAACAGCCATGGAGGATATAGATATGGACAATGATCCGGTACATGGAATAGGTAAAACCACAAAGATTGGCAATTGTCCGAAAACGCAAATTCTTAAACCTATTAACACAAAAAATGATGAAAACAGTAAAATCCATAGTACAAAAACTCCTCCTTTTGAGCATAGTTGCAACCTTCGTTATGGTAATTTCTTCCTGCTCCACCCACCAAAGGTATCCCGCTCCCGCCCAAAACATATACAATGATCCTGTATGTGGGGAATTTGTAAAATCCGGTTCTGCCCTAACCTATCAATATCAAGGTTCTGTTTACTATTTCGATTCTGAGGAATGTCTTGCAGTATTCACTAAAAACCCGGAAAAATTCACCAAAACCAGTTATAAACGTGGCAATAACCATATGGGTTTCTCAAAGTGGGGATGGTGGGTCCCGGTAATGATTGCTACAATGGCTGTAGTAATGATCATAGGCGTTAACCATTGAAAAAGGGCTGGTATTTTTGAAGACACCTTCTAAGAGCCTTTTAAAAGATGATAAGGACAAATAAAAGAAAGCAACTCCAATAAGAGATGAGTAGATAGGTATCTCCCGACAGGAACCTATCGTGTGGACACATCTTTATGAATGGTCCACCCTTCCATGGCAGCCTTAAAATATTTCAATCCTATCCATAGGGTCGTTATGCCCGGATGCCTTTTGCTTTCATAGCCTTTCCATCCGCCAAGTCTTGCTATCGCCCAAACATATCTCTTTAGCCCTTTTTCCTTATACGGGTTTTTTTGTTTCTCTGTCCTACCTTCCAGTCTTATTATCTGGTGCTCTAAAAACGTTTGTTCTTCTTCCGTGAAACAGCTATCGGCGCTCATCTCTCCTTCTGGTACCGCATACGCCAGCCGCATCAAGAACAGTTTGATGATGACCTCCATTATCAACAAGCTCAGTTTTCTTACCGATGACCCATACTCCAGCTCTGACGCCTCGATATTGTAGCCCTCTTTTTTTAATATCTTGAACACCTCTTCTATGGTCCACCTCCACTTATACCATTCCACGCACATTTCTGCCATTTCCAGAGTCTCTATGGGCAGGCTTGTCAACAACCTCCAGCACACCCTGTCCGGCCCGGTACGGTTCGCCTCTTTGGCCTCTACCAGGTATAGTTTTATGCTGGGTGCCACTGCTTTGCTTGCCGCCCTGGTCCTTTTAAGTTCCACCTCTTTATATCTGATTTCAATTTTTGCAATCCTTTTTTTTCTTCTGGTCTTTGCACAGGCATCCACCTGTACCTCATAGGATCCTTGATAGGGTTGGTCCGCCAGGCAGCTAAACAATTTTGACCCATCCGCCAAGGTCCTATCCGTACGGGCCCTTATCAATAGATCTGTTTGTGCATCTGGTATGGTTGCAAACTGTTCGTAGATATCGCCTTCCCTATCTTGTACGATCACCATTCCCGCTACCACGCCCCTTAGCGAGGCCTGTGTGTTTTTGGAAACTTCTATCCACTTATAGGACTCTTTTTCTTCTATGGGCAGCTTGCCGTACTGTCTTTCATGCTTTGATGCGAACTCCAAGGGCCTGTTCCAGATCTTTATATCAGAATAGCCGTAGGGGGTGCCGCTCACGGCATCCAAGACCAAACTTGGGTGGATGAAGAACCCCAGTCCCTGGGAATTCTTCGCATTGGTCGTGCCCACAAAGCCATCTTTATTGATCCTATTACCATGGCTGCTTAGGTTGACCTCCGTGGTATCTTGGATACAGACAACAAATTTGCCCGCACAAGCCATCTGGCAATTATGTACCAAGTTCTCTACTATATCTCCTTCACTGACCCTATCGTTCTGCAAAAAACGGTAAACGGCCTTTGCGTCTGATTCGTTCCTGCTGAGCTGACGGATCGAATGGACGCTCTTGCTGAACAGGTCCGATAAAATCTTGTTGCCCCGATAAACCAACCGTTTATCCCCTAAGCCTGTGAACCCCCTTCTCATTTTTTGAGTAAAATTAATGCTAATCCCTTAAAATATTAAATAATTGTGTCCACACGATAGGACAGGAACAGTTAAACCAAAAATACTATCACTATTGGAATCTTTTTACGGGCATAAGATTGATTTAAAAAACATAAAATTCAATAAATTATGAAAAACATACTCGTACCAACCAATTTCTCCAAAAACTGTACAAAAGCTGCACATCTTGCCATTAAAATGGCAAAATTATACAATGCTGAAATACACTTTTTACATTTAATAACTACTCCTGTGGATTGGGTAAAATTGGACAAATTAAAAGAAAAAAGATATCCCGAAACCTTGAAACAAATAGGAAGTGCTAAAGCTGACTTGAGAGAACTGGAAAAAAAAGCGGAACGCCAAGGACTGGTAAGTAGGACCTTTTTGGAATTTAATGCTGGACATGCCGATATTTTAAAACATTCAGGTCATTTTCACCATGATTTTATAGTTACCGGCAGTAGTGGCACCAAGGGTGGAGTACGTGAATTATTTGGCAGTAATGTGGAAAAAATAATAAGAAAATCGGATGATCCTGTAATTGTTGTTAAAGAAGAGGAGGTCACCTTTCCATTCAAGGATATTGTTTTTGTTTCAGATTTTTCAGAAGATGTAAGCAAAGCTTTTGAACACGTCATCTCGATTGCCGAAAAATGTGGTGCACATATCCATTTATTGAGGATCAATACCGAGACTGATTTTAACAGTATAGAACTAGGCTTAAACCCCATCAAAGAGTTCTTGAAAAAGTTCCCTCAATTAAATACTCATTCGATGAACGTATACAACGAACCCTCCGTGGAAACAGGTATAAACAACTTCTTAGCTTACAAGAATGCCGATTTGATTGCGATGTGCACCCGTGGAAGCACAGGTTTTTTGAGCTTGTTCTCCAAAAGTATCGCTGAGGGGGTCGCAAACCACTCCGCACTACCGGTAATGACCATAAATATCAAAAAATGAAAAGCCCAATCAAAATAATTAAATATTCTGGCGACGTGGTAGCTTTTGATGTGGATAAGCTTATCAATTCCTTAAGACGTTCCCAAGCAAGTGAAGAGTTGATTCCGCAAATTGTTGAGCAAATTGAACACCAATTATATGAAGGAATTACAACCAAAAAGATTTATCAAATGGCATTTAAAATGCTAAAAGGCAAATCACGGGTAAGTGCTTCAAAGTACAAGCTCAAAAAAGCCCTGATGGAATTGGGGCCTTCAGGGTTTCCTTTTGAAAAGTTGACCGGCAAGCTACTAGAACACGAAGGCTTTAAAACAAAGGTAGGGGTGATTGTCCAAGGCAATTGCGTGCAGCACGAAGTGGATGTGATAGCGCAAAAAGATAATAAACATTATATGATTGAATGCAAATACCACAGTGACCAAGGCAGGTTTTGCAATGTGAAAATCCCTTTATATATCTATTCGAGATTTTTGGATGTGGAAAAACAATGGGGGCTCCAAAAGGGTCACGAGGCTAAACTTCATAAAGGAGTTGTTTACACCAATACACGATTTACAAGTGATGCAGTGCAATATGGAAAATGTGTGGGATTGTTATTGACAAGTTGGGACTACCCAATGGGAGACGGCCTAAAAGATAGAATAGATAAGTCTGGTTTACATCCACTTACTGCTTTAACAACACTAACAAAATCAGAAAAAACAAAGTTATTGGATATAGGCATCGTGCTTTGCAAAGAACTTCATGAAAACCCTGCATTATTGGAGCAGATAGGAATTGATAAAAAAAGACACAAAAACATTCTCGAAGATTCACGGGAGTTATGTACAACAAATTAAAACCACGACAAAGAATAATAAACATTCATTAATCTTAAAAACAATATAGATGAAAACAGAAGGATTACATAAACAGAACAACATAGATTTGGAACCATTTTACCAAGCATTGGAAGATGACCCAAAACTTCTTGAAGAAGCATTGGAAATATTATTGGATATGGTAAACTCCGAACAAAAGTCTATAAAGAAACTAGCCCCGCCTATAAAATCAGATTCTCGCAATCTATACCATGAGATAGTAAATCCATACAAATTGACCCAAGGTAAAGTCAACACGTCTTCCTGTTGTGCCGGACACTAAGCAAATACAATAAAAATGAAAAACAATAAAATAAACATTCACTTTTTGGGAGCGGCAGGTACAGTAACCGGCTCAAAATATTTAGTGGACACAGGAGATAAAAAAATATTGATAGACTGCGGACTTTTTCAAGGGTTAAAGGAATTACGCCTTAGAAACTGGGAATATCCACCCGTGGAAGTTTCAGAAATTGATCTGGTATTGCTTACTCATGGCCATTTAGACCACACAGGTTACCTGCCAAGATTGGTAAAACAAGGTTTTAGAGGTTCGGTATATGGTACCAATCCCACCTTGGATATCGCCAAAATTATCTTGAACGATAGTGCAAAAATACAGGAACAGGAAGCCGAACGTGCCAACAAAGAGGGCTATTCCAAACACAACCCGGCAGAACCGCTTTACGATTTAAAGGATGTAGAAAAAACCCTGCCCCTTTTTAAAGGGATTCCACAATCCCAATGGATTCCACTGTTTGATGGGATCAGGGCGCGATTCCAGTACAACGGGCATATTTTGGGTGCAACTTACATCGAGTTGGATGTAAACGGAAAACGTTTTGTCTTTTCAGGAGATATTGGAAGAACCAATGATTTATTGCTCTATCCACCACTAAAACCCAAAAAAACCGATGTGCTTTTTATAGAATCTACTTATGGAGGAAGGTTTCATCCAGATGAAGTGGAAGCCATTCCACAGATTGAAAAATTGGTCAACGACACCATTAATAGAGGGGGCAGTCTATTTGTACCAAGTTTTTCCGTAGAACGTGCCCAACTGATGATGCTGATTTTTTGGAAATTATTGAAAGAAAAGAAAATCCCCAAAGTTCAAATGATAATGGATAGCCCAATGGGAGCCAATGTATTGGAATTGTTTCATCGTACAAGGGATTGGCACAGATTGGAAGCCAATGAATGCGATGAAATGTGTTCGCATTTCACAGTCGTAAGCAGTTATCGGGAAACTATGGAACTGAGAACCAATAATAAACCAAAAATAGTAATTGCAGGAAGCGGAATGCTCACAGGTGGAAGAATGCTCAACTATCTCGAAACCCAAGCGCAAAATCCAAATAACACCTTGCTTTTTGTAGGCTATCAAGCCGAAGGCACCCGTGGTAGAAAATTATTGGAAGGTGAGAAAGAACTAAAAGTCTATGGAAAATGGGTGCCGTTTCATATGGAAGTTGCTGAAATCGAAGGGCTTTCGGCACACGCAGACCACACTGAACTAATTGATTGGATGAGCAAGCTCAAGCATAAGCCAGAGCGGATTTTCATTGTTCACGGTGAAAAAGAAAGTGCAGAAGCATTACAAAAAGGGATAAAAGACACCTATGGTTGGAATGCTATAATCCCACAATTGTATAGCATTGAAGAAATAGAATAGGCCTTTGAAAATTGAACATTATGGAACAACCCTCAAGCATATTAAAATACAAGTACCTCGGCATTTACACCCAGAACGAAAACGTAGTATATATGCATGAAGATTGCCACGTCTGTATTTCAGAAGGGTTTGAGGCGCTTACCCGAATAAGGATATCCAATGCAACCACATCAATCGTAGCAAGTCTTAATGTTTTAAATTCAGAAATTCTGTTACCAAATGAAATCGGACTATCTGATGCTGCTGCTAAAAAACTGAATGTTTCCGAAAATGAAACCTTATATGTTTCACACTTGGAACCTATTGAATCCTTAAGTCACGTTCGGGCCAAAATCTATAATCAAAAATTGGATTTTTCAGCATTTAATGAAATCATAACCGATATCGCTGAAGGCGATTATTCCAACATCCACCTTTCGGCATTTATTACTGCCTGTGCAGGTGACCGAATGGATATCGAGGAAATTTCCGATCTCACCAAGGCAATGATAGCCTCTGGCGCACAGCTGAATTGGAACCAAGAAATCGTAGTCGATAAACATTGCATTGGTGGATTACCGGGCAACAGGACAACCCCATTGGTTGTTGCTATTGTTGCCGCTTGTGGACTTACCATGCCCAAAACATCGTCGCGAGCCATTACCTCACCTGCTGGAACGGCAGATACTATGGAAGTATTGACCAATGTAAGCCTCTCTTCCGAAGAAATAAAGAACGTAGTAGAAAAAGAAGGGGGTTGCATCGTGTGGGGCGGTACGGCCCAATTAAGCCCTGCGGACGATGTGCTCATAAAAATTGAAAAGGCTTTGGATATTGACAGCGAAGGGCAACTTATTGCTTCGGTACTTTCAAAAAAAGCTGCCGCAGGATCCACACACGTCGTTATTGATATTCCTGTGGGAGAAACCGCTAAAGTGCGCAGCCAGGAAATGGCACAAAAATTAAAAAACCATATGGAAACCGTGGGTAGCGCTGTTGGGCTGAATGTGAAAGTTATGATTACAGATGGAACACAACCTGTCGGAAGAGGTATCGGTCCCACTTTAGAAGCCATAGATATATTAAAAGTTTTGAAAAATGAAGCAGATGCACCTAAAGACCTAACAGAAAGAGCATTGCTTTTAGCCGCTGAACTATTGGAACTTTCTGGTAAAATAGAAAAAGGGAAGGGATTAGAAATCGCACATCAAATTCTCAAATCTGGAAAAGCGCATGAAAAATTTATTGCCATTTGCAAAGCACAAGGCCGCTTTTCAAAACCTGTTTTAGCACCCTATAAAACCGAAATCAAAGCCGAAGCCTCTGGGATTTTAGAGCGAATAGATAACAGAAAGATTGCAAAACTTGCCAAGCTTTCGGGAGCGCCTCAATCTAAATCGGCAGGGATTCTTTTAAATGCCCATTTGGGAGAACAAATTGAAGAGGGCCAATTGTTGTACACCATTTATGCAGAATCCAAAGGCGAGCTTAACTATGCTTTGGCCTATAAAAACAACCACGACAACATTATAACTATTATTTAAAAACAGATATGAAAACGATATTGTTCAGCCTTCCCGGAAACGAAGAACTCACAGCACTGATGGCCAAGAAAATGAACGCAGAAATAGGGAAATCCACCTTACGCAAATTCCCAGATGGGGAATCCTATACATGCATTTTATCTGACGTCAAAGACAAATGTGTTGTACTGGTATGCACCTTGCACAAACCAGACGAAAAACTGTTGCCACTTTACTTTTTAAGCCATACGGCCAAATCATTGGGCGCAATGTGCACCTGTTTGGTAGCACCCTATCTCGCCTATATGCGACAGGACAAAGCCTTTCATGAAGGTGAAGGTGTTACTTCTCGTTTCTTCGGAAAATTGATTTCAGGTTTTGCCGATAGCATTACTACGGTTGACCCACACCTACATAGAATTAGTTCTTTGGGAGAAGTTTACCATATTCCAAATAAAGTGATTCACGCTGCCAATGCTATTTCAGAATGGATAAAGGAAAACATAGAAAACCCGGTACTTATCGGTCCCGATTCGGAAAGTGAACAATGGGTTTCCGAAGTTGCCAAAAAAGCAGGAGCACCTTTTACGGTATTGCAAAAAGTGCGTCACGGCGACCGTAATGTAGAGGTTTCGGTGCCTGATGTGGAAAAATACAAAAATGCCACACCTATATTGGTAGATGATATTATTTCCACGGCGCATACCATGATTGAAACGGTGAAACATTTAAAAAAAGCCGGAATGAAACCACCTGTATGTGTTGGCATTCATGCGGTTTTTTCAGGTAATGCTTATCGGGATTTATTGGATTCTGGAATAGAAAAAATAGTAACTTGCAATACCATTCCACATCCTTCAAATGCTATTGATTTAAGCGATATTATGGCAAAAGAAGTAAAGAAATTAATGCAGCATATATGAAAAAACAAGGCTTTGTACTACTATTTATTTTATTCAGCATTACAATAAATGCCCAGACCGAAATGCTCATTGGGCAGATTTCAGGAAGGCTTATAGAACGTGAAAATTTTGATGAAGAAGGTGGTTTTTTAAACAAACAAACTTTTAAAGCTGGAAACACCATTAATAAAAATGGATATTATGAGATTAAGGTTGTGACGGAATTGTTTGACAAAAACAAAAATCCTACCAACAAATACACCACGACCTATCGCTGTAAGCCTGAGGAAGCTAGTATAATTCTAATGGCGTTTCCGTTTTCCAATCCTCAATCAAAAGAAACCGAAATCAATACCACTTCAAAAAATTTCAAGGAATTATATGATTTTGATAACTTGGAGAATATTGAACTTGAAATGAGTTTTGATTCGGGATTGCTGAATTTTTTTGGTTCTAAAAGCTTGATAAAGATTTATAACAGAAGTTTGGAAGTTGGCAAAGGCTTTAAAATTATAAGGTCAAAAATCAAAATCAAAGCCTATGCATTGGGCCTGCGTATTAAGCAACTCGACTATGCCGTCAACGAAAAACTACATGATAATGGTTTGCTGTCCTTCCAGAAGTTTACAGAAGAAGATGGAAGTTATTTTACAATAACCTATAAATAAAGAAAAATGAAAAATTACGATACCCTCTCCGAAGCTATCAATGATTTACAGATAAACGACTACACGTACAATTTCAACTTAAAGCCGGAATGCTTGGAATGTGCTTCACTAAAAATAGAAATCCACCCCGAAGATTTTAAAGTAGATAAAACCTATCGTTTTGAAGGAATGAGCAGCACCGATGATAATAGTGTTTTATATGCTATATCTTCGAAAGATGGAATAAAGGGCCTTTTGGTAGATGCCTACGGCGTCTATGCTGAAAATATTTCAGAAGCAATGCGAAAAAAATTACGGTAACCAGCAATCTTAAACCTAAAAAATTATGGAAAATCCCCAACATCATCACCACGGGAATAACAACAAAGGGAAGGAACCTGCAAAGGCAGCAGCCAAGAAAAAAGAAGTTGATATAAAAGACCACCTTGCTAAAGGCCAAGCACGGTCATGAAGCAGCTATGGATCATTCAAAAATGGATCATGGTGGCAGCGATCATTCAGGGCATAATCCAGGCCACGGTGCAATGGGTCACGGTCACCATAAAAAATTTCTTGAAACCGACTATCCTCGAGGCAAGCCATAGAGGTATTTCTCCGGTTTCATTTTGGCCTCAGGGCCAAAAATCGAAATTTTGTATTTTACCTTACCCAGAACTGTCAAAAAGGGCAGTTCTGACCTTTCCCAAGGAGAGGTGAAACGAAAACCTCGAGGCAGAGCCATCGGGGAATTTTTTAGATTCAATATAGTCTTGGCTTTTTCTAAAAGTGGTATTTTTATGGAGGTTTGGCTCTTTTTGCGGAGACAGTGCATCCAGTCCCGTCCATCAATACCTTTTGCCAAATGGTTTTTTTGAAAGTTTCTTTACATCTACATAAGATAAACCGGTATAGCAAGCAAATAGAAAGATGTCCTTGGTCTTTTCCAATGTGGTACTGGTAAATATAGTTTCTTCCAGTTTTTGAAGCTCCAACCTGCTTAAAAAAGCCCGGTCAAACTTTTTGAATTTCATCTTATAGTCCCGGAATGGATCCTTGAGCATCCATTCTAATTTTATCGCAAGGTTCAGTAATTTTTTAAAGCGCTCCATATGTTTCATGATCCCATCATTGGTCAGTTGTAGCTTTCCAAAACAGGATACTGATGTGATTTTTGTTTCCATTGCTTTCTCTTTTAAAAGTTAAAAAATGAGATAAACGAAAATCAAATCACTTTGAAAAGTCCAGTAGGATACTTGAAGTTAAGAAAAAAAAGGTAACCGAACAGGTGACCGATTAGGTCACTTTAAGGATGGTTTTAAATAAAAACAAATGATCCTCAATTCTATTAAAGTATTGAAAATCATTTTTTTTAGGTATTATTTAATGTCATTTAAAACATTAAAAGTCGGGGTGGCAGGATAATTTATTCAAGAACAAACGCCCTATCCACAGTACTTTCACTGAAAATCAATTTGATGTTTCACCGAATGATTCACCAAACTTCACAAAACAAAGAGCTTACATATTATTTGATCGTCTTTGTGCTGTAAAGATATGATTTTCTTTAAAATAGACTTTCCTAAAAACTAATTTTCCGTTTCATTACTACTTTTTTTAGTTGATGCAAAAGGACAAGATTTAGAAGTTAGCCGGACTGCATAAGCCGGGCTTCATACTTTGCCCTTTTATAAGTCCTTTCCTAATTCTAAATCTTGAATGGAATAGCATCAAAAAAAGGTAGTAGCGAAGGCTCTGAAAGAAGTAAATTAATTTAATAGTTTAGGAATATTTATTATCAGAAAATTTTAAGGCAAATCAAAAAAAAGGAAAGTGCTCAGGATAAAAAAAGTAAATATGAATTTTACACAATTCCCTTTTAAAGTTTTTTTAAAAATTAAAATTGATTGAGACTTAAAATTCTATCGGTAAATGCCACATGGGAGAATTTCATTTGGAGAAGCAAAGCAAGATGTGTCATTGTCATGACAATCTTGCTTTGCGCCCGGCGGTTGCAAAGAAATATCTTCAAAATATAGTACAGTGTCCAATCATACTTCTTTTAGATTTAAAGTTTGATAAATTATATACCTCCATCCATTTTTCTTGGCGAAGCTCTACAAAGAGTTAGACGTAAGAAAATATTTATAAAAATATTCATTCCTATTAATATTTTTTATAAATTTAACTTATTGAGATTCAATACCCTACTTCACATCTCAAATAATATTAGAAATAATTTCAGGAGATTTTTTTAAGAATACTAATAATAGAATTAGGATAATTTCTCTTTGCGTTTCGGAGTTTGATACTAAGCTAATTATGAGATTATTGGATATGAATTTGATGATATTATAGTTACGGGAGAAGTTAAATTTTCAGGCAATCTCAAAAAAAATCGCGAATTGCCTGTGGGGTTCCCAGCAGACGAAAATTTTGAATATATTACATTAAAATCAATTGAAAGGCTGTAAAACAAATTATACTATATTGATTACGTTTTCCATACAAGCGCAAGAAAAACTGAACTTTAACCTCAATGGAGACACAATTCTCTGACTCAAGAAATCTTGATTAATTTCATGAGCCAGGGAAATATTTTTTTGATAAAATTCAGAAATTAAAAATAGATAAAGTCCTATGAATTAGTGATTTGAACAAAATTAAAGTTAATTAAAATTTAGCCAGAATTTTAACAAATGCCAATTACTAACTTTAAATAACGGTGCTAATGAAAAAAATTAAGGAATAATGAAAAATTTATTAAACAGTATGAAAGTAGCATTTACAATTATTAGCTGCTTAGTTATTACGCTATTTTTTACTGGTTGTAAAGATGACGACATACCACCACCAGATTGTGGCTGTGAGTCTGAGACACGAACAATAATTCCCGAATCAACGAATTTAATTGGTCAAATCGCCTATAAAACTCAAATTGACTCTCAAGATGATTATTACAATAACACGTTTTGGATTGGCTATACGGAACAAAACTGTTCCAATTGTATTCATCATATGATAGTTTGTAATGAAGATCTTTTAGGAAGTGAATTTGATGATATTATAGTTTCGGGAGAAGTTGTAGAAGTTAAATTTTCAGGCAATCTCAAAAGAATTTGCGAATTGCCTGTGGCGTTCCCGGCAGACGAAACTTTTGAATATATTACATTAACATCAATTGAAAGACTATGAAACAAATTATACTATTAATCACATTATTGATTACGTTCTTCATACAAGCACAAGAAAAACTGAACTTTAACCTCAATGGAGAGAACATTGAATTTACAATTTCACAAGAGCAACTTTATGTAGAGTATGAAGCTAGCCAAAAGTTAGCCATTCTACGAATTGCAAATGATGAGTTTGAAGGACTAACCAACAATTCCGCTATTTTGAAAATGACGGATTTAAAAGGTACTTATCAAGAAAGAAGACAGGGTTTGAAAGGCAAAATATCAACTGATTTTCAAAGGGTAGAACCAGTTTTGATTTACAAGGACGGTACTCGACAGATTGCTAAAGGGGAGTTGAGCGTTAAGTTAAAAGCTAATGCTTCTTTGAATGAAATATTTAAAGATTTAGATTTCACATTTCAATCCAATGAGTTTGAAAAAAACTTGTTTTTAGTAAAATTAGATTTAGAAACTTCTAAACTGTTGCTTCTTGTCAATCAACTACAAAATGACAATCGAATTGAATTTATAGAGCCTAATTTTCTTCGTCTTATTAAAACTCATACCAATGACCCATTCTTCAACAATCAATGGTCAATCAATAATCAGGGTTACCTAGGCGGAACGGTTGATGCCGATATGGATGTGGAAGAGGCTTGGGCGTATTCAACGGGCAACAATATCGTAGTAGCTGTAATTGATGAAGGTGTTGATCTTATACACCCTGATTTGACAGCTAACCTGTTGCCTGGATTTGATGCAACAGGGAATGGCTCAAACGGTGCACCCAATGAAGATAATGACGATGCACACGGAACGGCTTGTGCTGGTATAATAGCTGCCATTGCTGATAATACAACAGGAACTGTGGGTATTGCCTATAATGCAAAAATCCTTCCTGTAAGGATTGCTTTTTCAAATGGTTTTCCATTAGGAGATAACAGAAGAGCATGGGTGTCTAATGATACCTGGTTAGCTAATGGAATCAATTGGGCTTGGCAAAATGGGGCGGATATTCTAAGTAACTCGTGGAGTATGGGTTCTACATCTGCAACTGTAACAATCGCTATAAACAATGCAGTTAACAATGGGAGAGTAGACACAAACGGCAACCCTAGGGGTTCAGTAGTATTATTTTCATCAGGGAATGACCCTGGTGGCAATGGAAACCCTGTATCTTTTCCAGCTAATTTAGAAAATGTCATTTCTGTTGGTGCCAGTTCAATATGTGATACTAGAAAAGATTTATCATCTTGTGATGGAGAGTTTTGGGGGAGTAATTTTGGTTCTTCATTAGATATTGTTGCACCTGGTGTGCAAATATACACAACAGATATTTCAGGTTCAAATGGTTACAGATTTGGAGATTATATATCTAATTTTAACGGAACATCTTCAGCTTGTCCAAATGCAGCGGGTGTTGTTGCTTTGATTTTATCGGCAGATCCAAATCTTACTCAACAGCAAGCGAGGGGGATCTTAGAGCGAAATACTGATAAAGTTAATGGATATAGTTATTCTAATACTTCAGGTCAGCCAAATGGAACTTGGAATAGCGAAGTAGGCTATGGCAGGGTAAATGCTTTAAAAGCAGTTGAGGAAGTAATTTTAGGGAATATGCAGTTAATAGGCAATAATACAGTTTGTAATTCGAATACATTCTATAGTTTATCTCAAGTTCCAAATGGCGTTTCTGTAAACTGGGTTGTTTCTTCCAATTTACAAAAAATATCTTCTAACAGTAATAGCATAACCGTACAGGCAAATGGAGAAGGAGAAGGGTTTATAGAAGCTATTCTATCAACTGGGACAGTAAGAAAAGAGGTTTGGGTAGGCCAAGCAAAAATAACGAAAACAACCTTTGGTTCTTGCTATGAGCCTAATTATAGAATCAGTGCTACTTATCCTGATGCCGCATTGGAATTCAAAGTATACCACAACGGAACAACCACATACCACTCAGGATCTGCCCATTATGAATTTTCTTCGGACAGTTACAACTTACAAGATGGTGAGTCTACGACCGTGTACATAAGCATAAGGAACAATTGCGGGTGGTCTCAGTCCTATCCCGTCCTTGTTTATAAGCCCACCTTATGTGATTGTGGATACAATGATCCATCCTGTGGTGGTTCTGGAGGACCACCTTCTCCTCTAAGCAACTCGCTATCGAGCAACACAATTTTACATCCTAACCCAGCTGACCAAACGCTATATGTCAACTCAAACTCCTTGGTTGTTGAAAATAAAAAAGACACGGTGTTCCAAATAGAATTGTTTGACCTCAATGGAAGGTTGTTCTTTAGAACAACGACTAAAGAAGTCAACCATGAGATGGATGTGAGCATGCTCAAGGATGGGTTGTATATTTTACACTTATCTAACGGTAAGAAGCGAGTGATTGAAAAATTGATTATAAAACACTAGAAAAAACTATACGCAACTTAAGTAGGTTGCCCGCAAATAGCGGGCTATCAGTAAAAATAGATATTTTAGATACCAAATAAAAAACAATTAAGCCAAGAAGAACGTGTTCCTACTCCACGCCACTTGCATTAATTAAAAGATCAATAACTTAGTTATTAATTTACACTAAATATCAACAAATCAAGATTGTCATGACAATCTTGATTTGCGCCCTGAGGTTGCGAAGATTTTAAAAGACTAATTGCTTTAATTTTTATTTTTCTAAGAGCATGTTTAAAAACGATTCACAAGAATCATTCGATTCTATTGAGGATAATCTGACAATTCTGCCACAATACCCAATATTCCTGACTTTCCGGTGTTTTTTCATAATCCTTGTCCAGTCGCCTGAAGAAATTGAAGATCCCGAAGGTCCTTTCGGTCACCCATCTCCACTTTACCGGGACAAAGCCTTTCGAGGATGGCGGGCATGACGAGATCTCCACTTCCAGCCCTATTACCGTCCTCTCGACCCACTCCATGAACACCTTCTTGTAGGCATGGTCGGCCAGTATCTTTTCCATCCGGTCCAGATAGCCCAACAGGGGCTCCACCACCCTCTCGGCCACCGCCCCGTCGGCCTGGTTCGCCGCGCCTACCACAACGCCCCATACCAGGCCGAGGGTATCGGTGATCGCGTGCCGTTTCCGTCCGTTTATCTTCTTGTTCCCGTCGATGCCCTTCGACTCGGAGGTCATCGGCCCCGCCTTGACGGACTGGCTGTCGATCGACAGCATACTGGGCGTTGCCCCCTTTCCCTGCCGCTTCCTCTCCATCATGTTCAGCCCTGCGTTCAGCCTTGAAAGGGTGCCGTCCCGGCCCCACTTCCTGAAATGGTAGTAGACGCTCTCCCATTTGGGAAAGCATTCCGGTAGGTTCCGCCATTGGCAGCCGGTGCGCAATATCCAAAGGATGGCGTCGGCAATGTCGCGCAACTTATAGTGGCCCTTGATTTTAACGGGAAGGAATTTTTTCATAATTTCCCACTGTTGGGCAGTCGATCGGGTGTATCTCGATTTCATAAACTCTGTTTTATTTGTGAACTACAAAGTTTATACTGCCCAACTTTTTTTACAAACTTTCACCCAAATTTGTTTTTAAACATGCTCTAAAATAGAATATTCATTTAATAAAATATCCCAAACAATTCATAGTATTAGTTCGGTAGATACGGGGCTTGATTTCGTACTCGATCAAAATTATTTAAAATCATGATCCTAGTTTTTCTTTCAACAGCATCATATCCTCACTTAATTTATTTTCTAAAACCCTAGCATAAATCTGAGTGGTAGATAATTTGGTATGTCCCAAGAGTTTGGAAACCGTTTCTATCGGAACGCCATTGGATAAAGTTACCGTGGTGGCAAAAGTGTGCCTGGCAGAGTGAAATGTTATGGTCTTTTTTATTTTCAATTGCAGCATCACCTCTTTTAGATATTTGTTGACTTTTTGATTCGAAAAGACCGGGAATAAAAATTCGTCTTTTATACTATCGGCATATTGATCCATAATATTTTGGGCCTGGGGCAAAAGTGGCACTTTTACCGTTTCGTCTGTTTTCTCACGTTTGGTATAGATCCAGTTGCTACCATCGATTCCTTTAATAATTTGATGAATGGTCAATTCTTTTATATCTACATAAGAAAGCCCGGTATAACAGGAAAATATGAAAACATCTTTAACTTTTTGTAAGCTGCTATTCGTAAATTCAGTGCCCTCTATTAGTTGAAGTTCCCGTTTGCTTAGATATTGCCGCTCATTTTTCTCGAACCTGAATTTAAAACTATCAAAAGGATTTTTAACCAGCCATTCCAGCCTAATTGAAAGGTTCAGCATCTTTTTAAAACGTTCCAAATGTTTCATCGTGCCATTGTTGCCACAAGTCTTGCGAGAAACCTTAGCAGAATACTGGCGTAGAAACTGTTCAAAGTCGGTTACGAACCGATAGTTGATTTGTTTGATGTCGATATCATTACAGCTCATTTTCTGCTTTAAAAACTCTTTTAAATAGGTTTCGGTGGTACGATAATTTTTCATCGTTCCGGATTTCAACACGTTTTTCATGTGGGAATTGTGATAGCTCATCAATTCCAACAAGGTTTTCTGGTGTTCATCAGTACCGTAGAACCGAGCTTTGATACTCTGGGCGGAAACCACTTTATTCTCTGAGGAAAGTTGCTTGTGACAATCCAGATCATTTTCAATATGAACGCGCAAAAAAGTTTGGGGTAAGTCAAAGTGCTATATACTATGCCTTGAGGCGCCTGAAAATCAGCTATAAAAAAAACGCTATTCAATCCTAAAGCCGATTCTCTAAAGCGGTTGATATTTCAACTTACGATATTGAAATATGAGTTTATAGAACAACGCCAGATTGTTTATGTTGATGAGAGTGGTTTTGCTATGGATGCGCCAAGGGGTGGTGGTTATAGTACAAAAGGACAACGGTGCTACGCCAGTAGGGATTGGCATGCAAGAGGTAGGGTAAATGCTATTGGGGCAATAACTGACTTTAAGCTGTTCAATGTGTGTCTGTTCGATACCTATATCAATGCAGATGTGTTTTATGCATGGTTGACACAGGAGTTGATCCCTAACACTCCTAAACATTCGGTGATCGTACTTGACAATGCTACCTTCCATAAAAGAAATGATGCTATGCAAGCCATTGAACAGGCAGGGCTTATCGTAGAATTCCTACCTCCATATAGTCCTGACCTAAATCCAATAGAAAAGAAATGGGCACAAGCTAAAAGTATTAGACGAAAATTTGGCTACGATCCCGATGAACTTTTTTTATACTCAAAATTATGATGTTTTATTTTGATTTAGCTATACTTAATTTGCACCGCATTCCGGCAACTTTACGAAGCTATGATATTCCCACAATTTATGTGATGCAGGACAAAATACAGAATGATATGCTCTATGGAGATAAAGCTAGTAAAGCTATTTTAAGCAACCTATCCTATCAATTTTTCGGTAAGGTAAACGACCCAGGCACCGCCAGATATTATGAACGTTTTTTTGAATTGGTAAAAATGGAAACTACAAGCGTTAATAAGGGGTTCAATCTTAATTTTGATAGACGGATTACCACAGGCGAAAAAGAAGTTTCCAAACGCAGGACAGATGTTTTCTTTCGTTTGAAACAAGGCGAGTTTATAACTTTTGCTGATGGCAAGGATAAAAGAGTTCAATTTAAACTACAAACGATTAAAAGGGAAATACCAAATCCTCATCAACATTTCACAACCGATGAATTAAAGCTCAATTTTGAACGGATTTATAGAGAGGCAAAATCTATATTTAAGGTTAACTAAAATTAGTTAATAAAGAACAACCATAGCTTTTGCACAACCTGTGCATCGATTAATTTGTATTTTTGTCAAACTTTATGAAAATATTCGTTTCCATATCGATGTCGTTTCTATTCTTTTTTCAAGGAATAGCAGCCAATATGGAAGTTTGTGAGCAGATTGAAGAAATATCCCATTTTATTGCTCATTATCAAGACCATAAAGAAGATGATGGATATTCTTTTTTTGAATATCTTTATGAAGATTACATAAATGATGATGGAAAAGTGGATAACCACCATCCAGATTCAGACCATGAAAATGTCCCTTTGCATACGAGCCATCCATGTTGTCAACATTTTGTGTTCTTTGCCCCTTTTCAACCTATATCAATTAATACGGTTTCCCACGGGGCACAAAATCAATTCAATTATTACGCTTTCCAATTAAATTCCAGATATCTGGAATCTCTTTTCCAACCCCCCAAGGTTTAATGAATTATCTGCAAAGGCAGGTATCTTATAAATTATCGTGGCCCATTTCAATTGTGGTCAACTCACTACTATTTATAATTCATTAAACTTTTTCTATGATTAACAAAATCATTTCATTTTCAATCAATAATAAATTTATTATTGGGCTCTTTATAGTGGCACTTGTGGGCACGGGCATTTGGTCCATGGCCACTATAAACCTGGGTTCCGTACCCGATATTACCAACAACCAAGTACAGGTTATTACCGTTGCCCCAAACTTGGGGACAGAAGATATAGAACAATTTGTTACCTATCCGGTGGAGTTGGCAATGGCAAATCTTCCTGACGTTATCGAGCTGCGTTCAGTATCCCGTTTTGGTCTGTCCGTGGTTACCATTGTATTCAAGGATGAACCGGGCACCTATCTGCCACGGCAATTGGTACAAGAGAAATTAACCGAAGTTGCCGGAGAAATCCCTGAAGGTTTCGGCACACCTTTTATGGCGCCCATAACAACAGGTCTGGGCGAAATATTCCAATATACCTTAAAGGTAAAAGAAGGTTATGAAGACCAATATGACGCTATGGAACTGCGTACCATCCAGGACTGGATCGTAAAACGCCAAATGGCATTGGTGCCGGGGGTGGTTGAGGTCAATGCCTTTGGCGGTTATGTAAAGCAATATGAAATTGCCCTCAGCCCGGATAGGCTCAATAGTTTTGGCATCACGATGAGCCAGGTCTTTGATGCGTTAAAAGCCAACAATGCCAATACGGGCGGTGCCTATATTGAAAAAAACCACCAGGCCAATTTTATCCGGGGCGAAGGGTTGGCACGTAGCCTTGAGGATCTGGAAAATACCGTCGTGAGTACGGAAAACGGCACACCGGTACTGATCAGGGACGTTGCCGAAAAAGTAGGCTATGGCAACCAAGTACGGTATGGTGCTTTTACCCAAGATGGCCACGAGTCTGTCGGTGGACAGATCTTGATGCTCAAAGGGGAAAGTCCCAGTAATGTTATTGATAATGTACAAAAACGTATTGACGAGATACAAAAATCACTTCCTGAAGGCGTTTATATCGAACCTTTTTTAAGCCGTGCTGAGCTGATTGCAAGAACCACAAGCACGGTTGAAAAAAATCTGATAGAAGGCTCGTTGATCGTAATATTCGTTTTGGTACTGCTTCTGGGAAGTCTCCGTGGCGGACTGATAACCGCCTCGGTAATACCCCTTTCCCTTTTATTTGCTTTTATTTTGATGAAGCAGTTTGGGGTCTGGGCAAACCTGATGTCCTTGGGTGCGATCGATTTTGGTATTATCGTTGATGGCGCTGTCATTATCGTGGAAGGGATGGTGCTCCATATCCATCAGCGGATGAAAAAAACCACAACCGCCATTGGCCAGTCTGAAATGGATGAAATCGCCTATGAATCGGCAAGTACGATGATGAATTCGGCATTTTTTGGACAACTTATTATCCTTATTGTATTCACACCAATTCTCTTTTTGACTGGTGTAGAAGGAAAAATGTTCCGTCCAATGGCGTTTACGTTCGGATTTGCCGTTTTAGGAGCGATTATCCTTTGTCTTACGTATGTTCCAATGATTTCGGCGATGTTCCTAAAACCTGCTAAAAATCAGAATAGTTGGTTTGCCAAATTTGAAAACAAGATTGATAGGTTCAGTGATAAAATAATGTCCGGTTTAAACAGAGGGTATGTGCCATTGCTAAATTTTGCACTTCGTTTTCGAGCTGGAGTCGTTATAGGCGCTGTTGCCTTGCTTATGATTGCGGGATTTATTTTCAGCAATATGGGAGGCGAATTTATCCCTAAACTTGATGAGGGCGATATAGCAATGCAAGCCCTTATCAAACCGGGGAGCAGCCTTACCGAATCCATCGAGGCCTCTAAAAAACTCCAGAACTTGGTGAACGAATTTCCAGAGGTCAAGACGATGATCTCACGGATCGGGGTTGCAGAAATCCCGACCGATCCCATGCCCATGGATATCGCCGATAGCTATATCATCCTTGAGAAGGACAAGAGCAAGTGGACAAGTGCCGAAAGCAAAGAGGAACTCATAGAAAAAATCAAAGAAAAGATCTCGGTGATCCCCGGGGTAAATTTTGTATTTACCCAACCCCTTGAATTGCGTTTTAATGAACTTTTGACTGGGGTTCGGGAAGATGTGGCCATCAAAATATATGGGGAAGATTTGGATATTTTGGCAGAAAAAGCCAACGAAATGGCCGCCATCATCCAGACTGTGCCGGGTGCCGGGGATGTACGGGCGGAGGCTACCAGTGGCTTGCCGCAAATGACCGTTGTTTACAATCGTGCAAAGATGGCCCAATATGGGGTGACCATCGATAAACTGAACGACTATGTAAGCGCCGCCTTTGCTGGTGAGAGCGCCAGTGTCATTTTTGAAGGCGAGAAGCGGTTTG
Organism: Gillisia sp. Hel_I_86; assembly: GCF_007827275.1. Classification (NCBI taxonomy): domain Bacteria; kingdom Pseudomonadati; phylum Bacteroidota; class Flavobacteriia; order Flavobacteriales; family Flavobacteriaceae; genus Gillisia; species Gillisia sp. Hel_I_86. Next base: position 4,207,555 of record NZ_VISE01000001.1, read on the forward strand.
AAGTGGTCATACGATTGGCGGAAGCATACCGTAAGGATATTAACAATCTCAGGAACCTCTATATCGATTTGCCCAACGGCAATCAGGTACCCTTGAAAGAAGTGGCGGATATCAGCTATAAACCGGGTCCGATGCAGATATCACGTGACAATACCTATAGAAGGATTTATGTAGGGGTGAACGTACGGGGCAGGGATGTTAAGTCAATGGTCGAGGAGGTGCAGCAAAAACTCGATGCGCAGTTGGACCTACCACCGGGATACTATATTACCTATGGGGGCTCGTTCGAGAACCTGCAAAGGGCGACCGACCGATTGATGATCGTGGTACCCATTGCGTTGGCACTCATCTTTATCCTGCTGTACTTCGCCCTTGGTTCTTTCTCACAATCCACTATGATCTATATGGCCGTGCCCTTGGCAGCCATCGGTGGGGTGTTCGCCCTTTGGATAAGGGGAATGCCCTTTAGTATATCGGCAGGTGTTGGTTTTATCGTACTCTTTGGAGTAGCGGTGTTAAACGGATTGGTACTGATAAACAAATTCAATGAATTAAAAGAAAGTGGAATGACAAATTTAAAAGATAGGATATATGAAGCGACCCACGAGCGGCTGCGGCCCATACTTCTAACGGCAACCGCTGCTATTATGGGCTTTATCCCAATGGCGATTTCCACCTCTGGAGGCGCTGAAGTACAACGGCCTTTGGCCACAGTTGTTATTGGGGGCTTAATTACGGCTACGTTTTTAACATTGGTCGTCGTTCCTGTCCTGTATTATTGGCTGGAAGCACGCAAAGAAAAGAAAAGCAATGGTGGTGACGCAAGTTACATCAAGAAAGGTACAACGGTTATTATCGTATTATTGAGTTTGGGAGGGTTTTTAATCCCAAATTCAACAAATGCACAGGACAATCAGTTGGCGCAAACCCTTACCTTGGAAGAAGCCGTTGCCTTGGCAAAGGAAAATTATCCCACCCTTAAGGAAGGGCAAGCGTTCATAGACAGGGAACAGGCGTTGAAGGGCACCAGTTTTGACCTGGGCAGGACCTTTTTATATGCCGGCAGGGAAGACCAAGGGGTGCAGCAGGGAATACTGCGTACCTACGGGGTACAACAGGGAAACATTGACCTGCTTTCCGGGTTTTCAAAAAACAAGTTTTATAAAGAGCGCGTGCAACTTGGGGAAAAGTTCTATGAACTTAACGAACAACAGTTGGTACGTGATGTGATGCAGGCCTATTACGAGATTGCCTATAATAAGGCCCGCCTGAAGCTTGCCGAGAGGCTGGACAGCATCTATGCCAATTTTGAAAGTGCGGCCAAATTAAGGTACGATAGCGGTGAGACCGGAAAACTCGCCTATATTTCCGCTTCCTCGGAGTACCAACAAATACAGGTGTTGCGGCAACAGGCCTATGACGACATCGAGATCGCCAAAAGGGCACTAAAGCAATATCTGGGGACAGACCGCCCCATCGAAACGATGGATGGGCCTTATGGGACCATAAACCTTATGCCCGTTATCGATAGTTTGGATATAGGGAACAACCCTTTGTTGCAGTTCGACCTGCAGAACGCAGCAGTGGGCAAGGCGAACGTGAAGGTAGAAAGATCCCAGTTCCTGCCAAAGTTCAGCCTGAGCTATGACAAGCTCAAGTACAATGATTTTACGGGGTTCAATGCATATCAGGCGGGTATCAGCATCCCCTTGTGGTTCCTTCCCCAAAAAAACAGGGTAAGGGCGGCAAAGGCAGATGCAATGGTGGCCGAAAACCAGTATTTGACACAAAAAGCGGTCACCCGGAGCCTTGTCTCCCAACTTTACAAAGCCCAGGACAAAACGCTGAAGACGCTGAACTACTATGAAGCAGCAGCACTGCGCCTGGCCGAAGAACAATTGACCACTGCCGAACTGGCCTCCAAGGAAGGGGAAATTGACTATGTGAGCTATATCACCATCCTCAACAGTGCCATCAACATAAAAATAAACCATTTGGATTTTATCAACCAGTATAACCAACAGGCCATTGAGATACAATATCAATTGGGCAACCTATAATCTAAAAAAAGAATAAGAAATGAAAAATATAGCAATAGTAAGTGTAGCATTAATGGTCTTCTTGATGGTTGGCTGCAATGATAAACCCAAGTCGGAATTGGGCCATAACGAAAATAGCGAAACCTCTGAAAAAATGAAAGAGGACGGTGATGCCCACGAAGAAGAAGGTGAACATAATGAAGAAGAAGAAGGCGAAGAAGGCGTGGTGGAGATTTCCAAACAACAGGCCGAGACCATAGGTTTGGAAATGAAACCTTTGGAAGAACGCAATTTAGGGAACAACATTAAAGTAACAGGAATGCTGGCGCTTTTCCCCCAGGACAAGGCCAATATCAGTCCATTTGTAGGTGGGAACGTAAGCGCGATCAAGGTAATCCCTGGCGACAACATCAACAAAGGCCAGGTGCTGGCATATATAGAACACCCAGATATCGTTGCAATGCAACAGGATTACCAGGAAAAAAACGATGAACTGGTCTTTTTGAAACAGGATTTTGAACGCAAGCAGACCCTTTATGACAAAGGTGTTTCCTCGGCCAAAGAGTTCCAGATGGCACAGTCAAAATTCCGCTCCACCACTTCCAGCGTCAATGGTTTACGGTCCCAATTGAGGTTGTTGGGCATTGACCCGGACAAAGTGGCCGAAGGCCAGATATACTCCGCTGTTCCCATAACATCCCCTATAAAAGGATATGTAGATGAAGTTATGATAAGCCTTGGCGATTATGTGGCGCCACAGTCCAAAATGTTTTCAATAAGTGACAATTCCAAGATTTATGTCAACTTCAAAGTCTATGAAAAAGATATAAAACAAATCAAGGAAGGACAACAAATCCTTTTTTCGACTACGGCGAGACCAGATGAACTACTAAAAGCGACTGTACGATCTGTAGGACAGACTTTCGAATCAGACCCAAAAGCCATAGAGGTACTTGCAGATATAGAAAACAAAGATAAGGACCTACTGCCTGGAATGTATGTGGAGGGCAGAATAGTACAAGGAGAGAAATCCGGATATGCCGTCCCTGAAGAAGCCATAGTAAAGGAAGGCGAACAGTCTTACATTTTCATCTTAGAAGAGGATGGTGAAACGGAAGGGAATACGATGAAATTTAAAAGGATTCCGGTAAGCACAGGCGTAAACGACCTTGGCTTTGTGGAAATCAATATTCCTTCAGAAATGGCAAAAAATATTAAGGTTGTCACAGTTGGAGCCTACACCCTTTCTTCGGAAATGGTCAAGGGCGAACTGGAACACGGGCATTAATCCAATATCAATCAAAGGTTTTGATCCCGAGTTTGTTTATCGTCTTAATTAGTTAGTTAAAAAGGACAGGCTCGGGTCAAAATCGATTAAAAATAAATAATTATGAAAGAAATAAAAGCATTTGTAAAACCGAACAGGATACAACGGGTCATTGAAGCCCTATCGAATAACGGATTTAAAAGTATGACCCTGTCACAAGCAGAAGGAACTGGAGCCTTCAAGGCAAAAGGCGCTAGACCTTCACTCGATTTTTACGTAACGAACAGTCCCGTGGTAAAGGTGGAACTGGTATGTCAAAATGAAGAAGCACAATCAGCAATCGAGATTATCCTTGAAAATGCAAAAACAACTGAACCCGGGGATGGGATCATTTATCTATCAGATATTGAAGATGCTTTTCAGGTAAAAACCGGGGAATCCTTAAAGCGTTACGACCTCTAAACCCTTTTGTAGCGAATGGAAAAAATAGTAAAAAAGTTGGAAAGCAAAGGCATCCGCCCTACGGCAATGCGCCTGTTGACCTATAAGCGGTTGGCGCAACTAAAAGTGGCCATTAGCCTGGGCGAGCTCGAAAAAGATTTTGAACGCTCGGAACGGAGCACGCTTTTCCGTACTATGAAAACATTTGAGGAAAAAGGAATCGTGCACCAAATTGAGGATGGTACCGGCATAATTAAATATGCCCTGTGCGAAGAAGACTGTGAATGCGAGGTCGGCAACGACCTCCATTTACACTTTCATTGCAATAGCTGTGGGGAAACGGTGTGCCTGACCGAGCATAAAATTCCAGCAATAAACCTGCCGGAAGGCTATGTGGCAGAAGATATCAACCTGGTGGCAAAGGGGGTCTGTGAGAAGTGCAGCGATGACCTGGATTAAATTTTTTGATTTAAAAAATTGGAACAATGATGACGATTTATAAAAATGAAGGTAAGGTATATATGGTGGCTCAAAATAGATTGGACGCTATAGATTATGACAATTTGATACCTCAATTAAAAGACCACATACAGGCACACAACACAGTGTACTGGTACATTGAGATGGAAAATTTTGAGGGATGGACCGCAAGTGCGTATTGGAAAGGTGTTGAGCTGAAACTTCCCAATGAGGAGCGACTAAAACGGGTTGCATTAGTGGGTAACCCAAAATGGCAGGAACAGTTTACGGAAGTTTTGATACCCTTTACAAGGGCGCATATTAAATTCTTCGGCCCAGATGAAAAAAAATGGGCCAAAGAATGGATAGAGAAAGAAAATAATTAAAACAGTTAAATTAATTTAAAAACAGAGAAATCATGATGGAAGACTGGTATTTTGGAGGCATGCACTGGATATGGTGGGGACTATGGATAATCCTCATCTTTTGGATATTCCTAATTCCTTACCCCACCCCGGGACAAAAACGGAAAAAAGACAGTGCAATGGAAATCCTGAGGGAGCGTTTTGCACGGGGCGAAATAAGCGAGGAAGAGTTTGAACAGCGAAAGAAACTGTTACGGGAAAACAAGAAAAAATAAGCTGCAATGAAACCGCTCAATGGCATAGATAATCAAAAAAGAGGAGGGCTGAACAGGCAAGGACTTCCCATTGCTATTGTTTTAGGGTTTGCAGCTGGCATAATTATCATACAGCCATTGGGCATTTTCCTGTTCTCGTACGCCTTGTTGGAGTACGATTGTGAATGTGAGGTCGGTAACGACCCTCCATTTAGATTTTCATTGCAACAATTGCAACGAAACGATATGCTTGACCGAACATAAAATTCCACATATTAATCTGCCCAAAGGTTATTTGGCAGAAAATATAAACTTGTAATGGGCAATAATGCACTTCCGCTGCACGATCAATTAACTTAATTTTATTAGATGTTACAAATAACCGGCATAAAACACGATAATGTGATTGCTACAATTGCTAGTGGAAAATTGCAACAGCAGGACATTGAAAAGGTGCACCCAATAATCCATACCATACTTAATAAAGGCTTAAAACTACGTTGGTATCTTGAGATGAACAATTTTGAAGGGTGGAACATAAAAGGTTTGTGGGAAGATTTTAAAATGGATGTTGCCCATGAAAGGGATTATGAGAGAATTGCAGTGGTTGGTGAAAAAAAGTGGCAAGAATGGGCAGGACAATTTATGAAGCCTTTTACCAATGCCAACATTAAATATTTTGACATTAGCCAAAAGGAAGACGCTAAAAAATGGATTGAAAAAGATGGCTTTTAAACTGAATTAATAACTTTTTTAAACAACACAACTATGATGGACGACTGGTATTTTGGGGGCATGTACGATATGCTGGAGGCTCTGGATAATCCTCATCCCACCCCATAGACAAAAACAGAGAAAAGACTGCACAATGGAAATCTTGAAGGACGTTTTACGAGGGGTGAAATAAGCAAGGAAGATTTTGAGGAGTGTAAAAAATGGTCACGGGAGAACAAGTTGCGTTGCATTTGACCAAACGCTACGGAAATTAGAAACGAAAAAAAGATATGAATGCCAAAATTATTAAAGTCTTTTTGCGATTAGCAATTTCAATCGGTTTTTTATCAGCAGTAGCCGACAGATTTGGAATTTGGAGCAAAGAAGTTTCTGTTTGGGGAAATTGGGACAGTTTCTTGAGTTATACCCAAATGATAAATCCTTGGATTCCCAATTCACTAATCCCAACAATCGGAATTTTGGCAACCGTAGCCGAAATTGTTTTTGCGATTTTCTTGATAATAGGATTTAAAACGGAACTGTTTGCAAAATTAAGCGGATTTCTACTTTTAATATTTGCTTTGTCTATGACTTTTTCAACCGGAATTAAAGGAGCGCTTGACTTTTCTGTTTTTAGTGCTTCTGCGGGAGCTTTTGCTTTGAGCCTTATGAAAGAAAAATATTTGGAATTGGACAATCTGATTTCTAAACCGATAAATATAGGAAAATGAAACTGTCCAAGGGCATACATTATCAAAAAAGAGCGGCCCTGAACAGGCGAGATCTTCTTATTGCTAGTGTTTTAGGGTTTGCGGTTGGCATACTCATCATACAGCCTTTGGGCCTTTCCCTATTCCAGTATGACCAAGGTGGTGATGTGGACAACTGGTGGTATTTGTTCAAAAATGCAGTTGGGCAAGCTGTAGGTTTTAGCGATATGGACCAAATCCTAAAAAATATCCTGTTTGGCATTATGGGAAGCAGTCTCGCCTTAATCTTCTACACAAGAAAAACGATATTTCGATTAAACAGGGAGAAAGTCGGGGTTACTTTAATAAGGGAATTATTGGACAAAGGGGAAAACCACGAGATAGAATTCAAAAGTACCTTGCGGTGGGACCTTCTACAAGGTAAGGTAAACAAAGCCTTGGAAATGGTAGTGGCAAAGACCATTGCAGGATTTATGAATACCGAAGGCGGGCATTTAATTATCGGAGTTGATGATGAAGGTAGAATTCTAGGGCTGGGACAAGATTACGGGGCCTTAAAAAAACCGGGCAAGGATGGGTTTGAACAGTATGTAATGCAATTGGTTTCCGTCAATTTGGGCACCCATTTTTGCCCTTTGGCAAAGGTGGCCTTTTACCAATTTGAAGAAAAGGATATCTGTTATGTAAGGATCCGCAAATCGCAAAAACCCGTGTATTTGAACCTGGGCGACCGTTCTCATTTCTTTATCAGAACCGGGAACGGTACCCGGGAGTTGGATATGCCCGAAGCATTGGAGTATATGGAAACACACTTAAATTAAACAATATGGGATTTTTAAAACATTTATTGCGCGGAATGGGCCGGGGCGGCCATCATTCAAGGAGACATAACCGCAAACACGATTATGAAAACAGGGATGATTATTCAGATTCAAGGGTTAAGATAAGATGCCCAAAATGTGATGAGAAAAATGAAGTAAGTGCGGCTTTTTGTCAAAAATGCGGTTCAGCATTGGGTAAGGGAAAATGTGACAATTGCGGGCAGGATATCCCTATGGATGCCAAATTTTGCCCTAATTGTGGCAACCGAACGTAAACAACAACGGATTATTAATTTTATAAGACAAAATCAAATATAATCAATGGACCTTCAAACTGAACTACTGTTATTGCCACGATTAGGGTTGGCAGTTTTATTGGGGATTTTAATTGGCATCGATAGGGAAGCTGACGGCCACGACGCTGGTATCCGAACCTATGCAGCTGTATGTCTTGGAGCCGCACTTTTAACAATCATCAATACGCATATTGAGGTGGCAGACCAAACTCGGATTGTTGCAAATATTGTTTCCGGTATTGGTTTTTTGGGAGCCGGTATCATTTTTAAGGACAATTCAAAAGGCGCTATAGTGGGTTTGACCACGGCCGCTACTGTGTGGGCAACAGCAGGGGTAGGTATTGCTTTGGGGTTTGGGATGTACTTACTTAGTATTACAAGCACATTACTTATCATCTTGCTGCTGGTCGCCCGAAAATTACCCTATTTTAAAACAAGAAAAAAGTTCAAGAATAAAACTTAAATCTATAAAACAATCTACATATAAAGCGGGTAATATATCGAATAACCTTTTAAACAATAAAAATGCTACTGAACAAACGTATTTCAATTTTCCACTTCCTCAATACCATAAAATATGATGTATTATTTTTAGGTAGCTACGCAATTCTCGTGGGTTATATGGACCAATATGGCTTTTTAGCAAAAATCTCGATCCCCATTGCATTAACCGGGGTTTTTGGCACCGCTGTAGCATTATTGTTGGGTTTTCGTACTAATCAAGCCTATGAGCGCTGGTGGGAAGCCCGTATTATATGGGGTGCCATTGTCAATGATTCCCGTACACTAATCAGGCAGACCATTTCCTTTTATGACAAGGTAGATGAGCAATATTTACATAATGTAAAAGAAACGGTAAACCGTCAAATAATCTGGTGCTATGCATTGGGTGAATCTTTAAGAAACCTTCCGTTTTCGCCCAATGTGGCCGGTTACATGAAATTTGAAGATATCTCTGACCAAAATGTCCCCAATGCAATTCTTCTGAAACATTCACAGGCATTGACCGATGCAAGAAATGAAAGAATAGTGAACGAGTTTCAGCAGATTCAACTAGATAGCACGATAGCTAGACTTTGTGATTCAATGGGTAAGTGCGAACGTATAAAAAACACGGTCTTCCCCAAAGCACATAGCTTATTGATACATCTTATAATCTATGTGTTCGCCACAATGCTGCCATTTGGCCTGGATGATAAGAACGTGGCTGTTGAAATTGCTATTACCTTTTTTATCCCGATCATCTTTGTTGCCATTGAAAAAACATCCATTTTGATGCAGGATCCTTTTGAAAACCAACCTATGGATACCCCTGTAACCGATTTGGCCACAACTATTGAAATAAATCTCAAACAAATGATAGGGAATAAAGATATTCCAATCAAAGAAAAACCGAGCGAATATTATATACTGTAAAGGGTCAACTTTAAAATTTTATAAAATGAAAAAACTAAAAATCCACATTCCCGTAATCCTTCCACAGGCACCGGACGAAAAAGATGCCTGCGTCAACAGGCTCATCAATAAACTAAATGGCCGTGAAGGTATTGACAATGTGCACGTATCCGATAAAAAAATGGACGGTGTGCCGCTACTCTGTTTTCACTATGATCCGGATATCATCTCCATTGACCGCATCCAGCACCTGGCTGAACGTACCGGGGCGGAAATTACCGAGAAATATGGCCATTTGCTCATAGAGGTCAATGGAATAAGGCATACCCGCCACGCCCGCCTGGTGGAAAAAAAACTGCTTGACATTGATGGGGTATTGGAAGCTTCTGCCAATGCCGGGGGAATGATCCGTCTGGAATATGACAAGCGTGAGACCAGTTTTGAAGGGATAAGCGCAAAGCTCGAAAAGGAAAACCTAAAAGTCAATAAAAGCTCCTCTGCCGATGAAAATGGTTTTGCACCTGCGGAAAAGAATCCTGAAAATTTAAATAAAAAAAAGGCAAAGGGCAAAGAAGAACAAAAGCATAAAGATAACGAAGTCCAGAATCATAAGGAAGGTGAAAGCCACGGGGCCGGGGAAGAACATTCCCACGCCCACGGTGGTGTTTTTGGAAAAAACACCGAACTTATTTTTGCTATCATTTGCGGTACGCTTCTGGGCATTGGTTTTGGCCTTTCCTACGTGGAATCCATCCCGGATTGGGTGAGCCTATCCCTATACATCGGCGCCTACTTTTTTGGAGGTTACTTTACAGCGAAAGAAGCCATAGAGACCGTTGTCAAAGGTGGTTTTGAAATTGACTTTTTGATGCTGGTCGCTGCCATTGGTGCCGCCATTCTGGGAGAATGGGCAGAAGGTGCACTCTTGCTGTTCCTATTTAGCCTCGGGCACGCCCTGGAACATTACGCAATGAACAAGGCAAGAAAAAGCATCGCCGCGCTTGCAGACCTTGCGCCAAAAACAGCCTTGCTTAAAAAAGATGGCAAGACAGAAGAAGTCGGGATTGAAAAATTGGGCATTGGCGATATCATCGTGGTCAAGCCAAACAGTAAAATATCTGCCGATGGTGTTGTGGTCAACGGAAAAAGCAGCGTCAACCAGGCACCTATTACCGGGGAAAGTGTACCCGTGGACAAACTTCCCGTGGAAGATACTGCCAAGGACTATTCAGAGGATGATGAAATAAAGGACGAAAACCGCGTGTTTGCTGGAACTATTAACGGCAACAATACGCTTGAAATTAAGGTAATCAAAGAGGCGAAGGATTCTACACTGTCCAGATTGGTAAAATTGGTGAATGAGGCTCAGACCCAAAAATCGCCCACCCAGTTGCTTACCGATAAATTTGAAAGATATTTTGTGCCATCCGTACTGATACTGGTTGGTATCCTGCTCTTTGCCTTTCTGGTCATTGATGAACCGTTTAGTGCCAGTTTTTATAGGGCTATGGCGGTATTGGTAGCTGCAAGTCCCTGTGCACTGGCCATTTCAACACCAAGTGCCGTATTAAGCGGTGTGGCACGGGCGGCACGGGGCGGTGTACTTATAAAAGGGGGGCGACCGCTTGAGGATTTGGGCGTCATTACGGCTTTGGCTTTTGATAAAACCGGGACACTAACTGAAGGTAAACCCAAACTCACTCAGATAGTTGCTTTAGGAAATATGATAGAAGAAGACCTTTTAAAAATAGCTGTTGCAGTGGAAAATCTAAGTGACCATCCCCTTGCAAAAGCAGTGGTTCGTGATGGAAAAAAGATCCTGGAAGGAAAGGAAATACCCGAAGCTTCCAATTTAGAAGCTGTTTTGGGAAAAGGAATAAAGGCATCCTTAGAAAAAGATCAAATTTATGTAGGAAACCTCAATTTGTACGATGAACTTGATGATGACAAACCTTCTCAAGATATAACAGGAAAGGTAAGGGAACTTGAAGGTGGTGGGAATACAACCATGCTTATAAGAAAGAATAAAGAATATATAGGAATCATTGCCCTGATGGACACCCCACGGGAAGCAGCCAAAGAAACATTGAAAAAATTAAAGGAAATCGGCATCAAACGGATGATAATGCTAACTGGGGATAATCAAAAAGTTGCCGATGCCGTGGCGAAAGAAATTGGGTTGACCGATGCCTGGGGGAGTTTGTTGCCGGAAGAAAAAGTGGATGCCATCAAAAAATTAAAAGAACAGGAATCCAAAGTCGCAATGGTGGGCGATGGCGTAAACGATGCGCCCGCAATGGCAAACAGTACCGTGGGCATAGCAATGGGAGCGGCCGGAAGCGATGTGGCCTTGGAAACGGCGGATGTTGCCCTAATGGCCGACAAGTTGGAAACCTTGCCTTTTGCTATTGGCTTAAGTAGGAAAGCAAAGGCCATTATCAAGCAGAACCTTTGGGTAAGCCTTGGTGTTGTGGCACTGCTTATACCGGCCACCATTTTGAGCTGGGTAAACATAGGGGTTGCCGTTGCGTTTCACGAGGGGTCTACCTTGGTAGTCGTGGCCAATGCGCTGCGCCTTTTGGCTTATAAAAAAGATTAGAAAAATTGGGACATAGAAGAACCTGGTTTTTTGAAAGAATATTAAATGACAAATACGGAAAAAATATTATTTACCAAAGGGATACGCCCTACTGAAATGAGGTTGAAAATTTACAAATACCTCAAGAGGAAGACCTATGCCGTAACCTTAAAGGAAATGCAAAAAGTCTTTATGAAAAAAGTGAAAGAAATAAAACAGCAAACAGAACGACCTTTTATCGCAACCTAAAGATTTTTGAGGATAAAGGGCTAATTCATCAGATTAATGATGGGGTCGGAGTGGCAAAAGAGTGGGTTGAAAATTAAGTAATTAGCAAATAATAAATTCAGTTTAAAACATAAAATATTAAATAACCAAAATTGTAAAATTATGTGGTACGAATGTAATAATGATTGGCATTTTTTTGGAATGCACGGGTTCTGATGGCTCTTTTGGGTTGTCCTGGTTCTGATTCTTATTTTCCTGATTTTTCGCCCTAATAATATAATTGCCAGGAAAGGGAAAGATTCCTCCTTGGAAATTTTAAGGCGAAAGTATGCCGCAGGCGATATTTCTAAAGAAGAGTTTGAAGAAAGAAAAAGAGCATTGGAAAAGTAGTTGATGCTCTTATGAAATATAATATTTTTTAAAACTAAAATTAATTATTAAAAAACTTTTTATGGAAATTTTAATAGCAGTAACTAAAAATTGTCCTCACCGGACTTTACTTGAACATGAACTTCAAAATGCCTGGTTACCCTACAAAGTAGCTTATTTTGAGGAGCATCCCGAATTACTTGAAAAATATCACGTAAAGCATTCGCCTTTATTAATTGTAGATGGGAAAGTGGAATCGATAGAGACGAAGGAAATATTAGATATAATAAACGAACTAAAAATAAGGGACAAGGACATATCAAAAATCAGGACTCCGAAAAGAGCTAAAAATTTTATGGTTCCAAAAGGCATAGGCTCAGAATCTGGGTTAGTGGAGGTTGATACAACATGGGGCAGTATTCAGCCAATGCAGGCTGCACAAAATGTAGTCACAATTGGGGAACAGGAAGTGTACCATCACCAAAAAATGAACCTATCCATTATTGATATACGAAAAGCAAGTACTACCGATGGGGTAAGTATTCCGGGTTCAAAAAGTATTCCCTATGATGAGTTGGCTGGAAGAATGGATGAGTTGGATAAAACCTATCCCAATATATTTTTTTGCAATGGCCCACAATGCCCACAATCGTCAACAGCTATAAAGAACCTCTTGAATGCAGATTTTCCGGCCGATAGAATTTTATATTACAGAGGAGGAATGCATGATTGGATAACAATGGGGCTTCCTGTACAACGATTATAAAAGCAATAGTATGGAGCAAACCAGGATATGACACAATATTTATCACTAAATGAAAAGGCGTACTAATAATTAAAATAAAAGAAAATGAGTTACTATTTTGAAAAAACATTGACCAATGTAAGTTTCGATGAGGCCATCGAAAAAGTTACCGAAGAATTGAAAAAAGAAGGTTTCGGTATATTAACGGAAATTGATATTAAAGCTACGCTGAAGAAAAAGCTTGATGTAGATTTCTATAATTACAGAATCCTGGGTGCTTGCAATCCTCCTTTTGCATATAAGGCACTCCAAGCAGAAGATAAAATTGGCACCATGCTTCCTTGCAATGTTATTGTTCAGGAAAGAGAAAAAGGAATAATAGAAGTTTCTGCAGTTGACCCCGCAGCTTCTATGAGTGCAGTAGAGAATGAAGCATTGAACGAAGTAGCTTTTCAGGTAAGGGATAAACTAGAAAAGGTTATTGAAAAGCTGTAAATATAATAGAATGAAATCCAATAAAAATTAACATGAATTAAAAACAAATATTATGAAACAAATTAAAAATGCAGGTATTCTAATGATTTTGGTGGCTTCGATGATAAGCTTTCAGAGCAATGCACAAAACACAGACAAAATTTTGAAGGACCCTGAAAAAAGGGAACAAATTATGACGGCCATTGGCAACGATCCCGAAATGAGAATGGAAATGATGGAAAAAATGGTTAAGAAAGATTCTATGATGTCAAAAATGATGATGGAGAAAATGATGAAGATGGTGGAAAAGGACACTACAATGTCAAAAAAGATGAAGGAAAAAATGGCCACAATGAAAAAAGAAAAAGGGATGAAGTGTGAATGTGAGTGTAAAGATGAAGATGGAACGTGCCAGTGTAAAATGGAGGAGAATGATGAAAATGAAAAGCAGTGACTTGAACTAATCTAATAAACCTGACTCTTTGGACAAATTGTTAATTGGAAATTGAAAAGTTATGGAAAAGGATAAAATAGATAGAAGAAACTTCATCAAGCTTGGTAGCTTGGGGGCAACTATTGTTATTGCCTGGCCTCTTTTGAATTCTTGTAACGGGCTTGCTTCGGAAAAGGAAAATACCGTCGATCCCGATTTTCAAGCAGATTTGGACTTGGATCTGATTGCCAAAGAGGCGAATGTCCAATTGTTCAAAGGAAATACCACCAAGGTTTGGATGTTTGAAGGAAAGGTTCTGACCGGTGATGGAACCGCAGTCCAAAAATTGGGCGAGAGCTATTTAGGGCCTGTAATTCGCGTAAAGAAAGGGCAGAAAATAAGAATCCGTTTCAAAAATCAATTACCCGAGGAAAGTATCGTGCATTGGCACGGTATGCACGTTTCAGAAAAGGATGATGGCCATCCTAAAGATGTGATAGGAAACGGTGACACCTATGTGTATGAATTTGAAATAATGAACCGTGCCGGCACCTATTGGTTCCACCCACACCCGCACGGACGGACCGGGCCACAGGTTTATAACGGCCTAGCAGGGCTTTTTATAGTTACGGACGATGAGGAAAAAAGGCTGAAATTGCCATCAGGCGAATATGATGTTCCCGTTGTACTGCAAGATCGCCAGTTTGATGGTAATAATCAGTTGGTATATCTAAACCGTGGACGTATGGACAGGATGAACGGCTTTTTGGGCAACCGTATCCTTGTCAATGGAAATCCGGATGGGGAACTTTCCCTTCAAAGCGGATGCGTCTATCGATTGCGTATTCTCAACGGTTCCAATTCGCGCTTTTATAAGTTGGCCTGGGAAGACGGCACTCCCCTTGTTATTATAGGCAAGGATGGGAGTTTACTGGATAGCCCTAAATCTAAACCCTATATAATGTTGGGCGTTGCGGAAAGAATCGATGTCTGGCTCGATTTAAGGAACAAACCTCAAGGCTCCCAAATGATTATGAAAAGTTTGTCGTTCTCTCCCGGGATGATGGGGATGATGGGTGGAATGATGGGCAGGGGTCGAAATAACCTTCCCCTGGGCAGTGAGTATGAAATATTGAAAATTTCCATCGATAAAGCAGGGAGCAACAACTTTGAGCTCCCACAAAAACTGGCAGTATTCAATAAACTTGATCCTGCCACTGCCGTTAATAGAAACACCCCAAGGACGTTCCGCTTCTTTATGAGGCGAATGCAATGGACAATCAACGGACGAACTTGGGAAATGACGGGGGTTACCGAAGAAGAAACGGTAAAATTAGATACAACTGAAATTTGGGAAATCGTAAATAGTGGTGGTGGAATGATGGGCAATGGCAATATGATGGGAGAAAGAGGTCGAATGCGAGACCGTGGAGAAATGGAAGGAGACAGAGGAATGATGGGCGGGGGAATGCAAATGCCGCACCCTTTTCATATTCATCATTTACAATTTAATATTCTTGAAAGGGACGTTTCTAAAGTGGACAGCAGGATTTGGAATTCGGTTAAGGATGGATTTATAGATGAGGGTTGGCAAGACACGGTTCTGTTAATGCCAGATATGAGTGTTAAACTAATTATGCGCTTTGAAGACTTTAAAGGGCTCTTTTTATACCACTGCCATAATCTGGAACACGAAGATATGGGAATGATGCGCAACTTTAAAATTGAATAAAAGGTGAACAGGCATAGTACTGGCCGGCCTTTTATAAAATCGATTTTTGAAGAGTTTTGCTATGACAACAACGGAAAAAATATTATTTACCAAAGGGATACGCCCTACTGTAATGCGGTTGAAAATTTACAAATACCTCAAGAGAAAGACCTATGCAGCCAGTTTAAACGAAATGCTAAAAGTCTTTATCAAAAAAAGTGAAAGTAACAAAACAGCAAATAAAACCACGTTTTATAGAACGATGAAGTTGTTTGAGGAAAAAAACATAGTCCATCAGATTGATGATGGAACAGCCGTTGTGAAATATGCACTTTCTGATGAAAACATCTCAGATTTACATATGCATTTTCATTGTACCAATTGTGGAGAAACAATCTGTCTACCGAATAAAATATCGGAAGAAAGCTTGCCAGACGATTATGAAGTGAGCGATGTGAACGTGGTATTGAAAGGAATATGTGAAAAATGCAGGGGAAAATAAAAGGTGGGAGTTCCAGATCCCTGAACCCTTGCGCCCAATGGTCAGGGTCAGGTATCTTCCACCTTCTCTAACTTAAAAAAATATTTGAATATGGAAAAATTTGATGTAACTATTATAGGATCTGGCCCGGGCGGTTATGTAGGTGCAATCCGTTGTGCCCAATTAGGTTTAAAAGTGGCCATTATTGAAAGGTATAGCACCCTGGGCGGAACCTGTCTTAATGTGGGCTGTATTCCGTCAAAAGCCTGGCTGGAAGCCTCTGAGCATTATTACAAACTCAAGCATCAATTCGAAAAATTTGGGATCAACGTAAAAGAGGCCAATGTCGATATCATAAAAATGAACCAAAGGGTTCAGGACGTGGTACAGGAAATCATTAATGGAGTTGACTATCTGATGAAAAAGAACAAAGTTACCGTTTATGAAGGCCATGGTACCATCAAGGATAAAAATACAATAGAAATTAAGGGCGAAGATAAAACGGAAACCATAGCAACCGGTAAAATCATTATTGCCACCGGATCCAAACCCGCTTCGCTACCTAATATCAAAATCGACAAAAAGAGGATTATCTCTTCTACCGAAGCCCTTGCCCTACGGGAAATCCCCAAGCATTTAATGGTCGTTGGTGGTGGCGTTATCGGTGTTGAGATAGGTTCCGTATTCGCCCGCTTGGGTTCAAAGGTTTCTATAGTAGAATATTTTGATAGCCTCATCGCCACTATGGATGGCGCATTGGGACATCAATTGCACAGTTCCCTAAGAAAACAGGGAATTGAGTTTTATCTACAGCATAAGGTGACGGATGCAACGGCAGCGGATAACAAAGTGGAGTTGAAAGCAGAAAACCTTTCCAATAAAAAAGAAATGAGTTTAGATGGCGATTACTGCCTTATGGCCATTGGCCGAAAACCGTACACCGCAAATTTAGGACTTGAAAATATAGGAGTGGAAACCAATGAAAAAGGACAGATAACGGTGGATGAGAACCTCGAAACCAACGTCAAGGGAGTGTATGCCATAGGAGATGTAATCCGCGGGGCAATGCTTGCCCATAAAGCCAGTGAAGAAGGTGTTTTTGTAGCCGAAACGATTGTTGGCCAAAAGCCCCACATTAATTATTCGCTCATCCCAAATATCGTGTACACCCAGCCCGAGGTCGCCGGCGTAGGCTTGACGGAAGAAGAATTGAAAAAGGCCAATAGAAGTATAAAAACAGGCTCTTTCCCATTTAAGGCTAATGCAAGGGCAAAAATAAGTATGGATACCGATGGTTTTATCAAGGTAATCGCAGATAAGCGGACCGATGAGATATTGGGGGTGCATATGATAGGGCCTCGCATCGCAGATAGTTATACCGAAGCGGTGGTAGCGATGGAATTTAGGGCATCTGCCGAAGATATTGCAAGAATGTCACACGGGCATCCCACTTTTTCCGAGACCTTTAAGGAGGCCTGTCTGGCCGCTACCGAAGGCAGGGCATTGCATATCTAACATTTACAATAACTGGCACAATAAAGAATAAAAGAGATGAAAAAGCTTCAGCAATTGACCAAGGAAATTAACGAATTGACATTGAGAATTGAGCAAGACTACCCTGAACTATACCAATATCTCGATGAAAACCCTATTACAATCCCTGATTGCGAAACACGGGAGCTTTCCGTCAGCTCGTTCGTGGAATATTTGGATAGCTTGAAGTCAATTTTGGAAAGATATATAGAATCACATAAATAAATAAATAAATGAAGAACGGATGGAAGATTTTAAAATAAGGTTCAACAAGCTCCTGACCAATAAATTTGGAAGACATCCAAATTTGTTGAGACCAGAAGCAAATTTTAGGGAAGACCTCGGGGCGGATATTTTGGATATGGTGGAATTGATGCTGGAGTTTGAAAATGAGTTCAATATAACCATCTCAGATGATGAAGCCGACAAAATAACTACCCTAGGCGAAGCCGAGACATATATTAAAGATAAAATTAAAAATAGTAAATCTTAACAAAAGTGGAGCAAACTTGAATATTTCAAATACCAAGTAATCAAGCTTTAAATTAAATAATCCAGTAGCATCTCATAATGAAAAAAAGCACTTTTATAATAACTAAAATGGACTGTCCCTCGGAAGAGCAGATGCTCCGGATGAAATTAGAGACTTACACCCAAGTTAAATACTTGGATTTTGATATCCCCAACAGAAAGTTGGAAGTGTACCATATAGATACGATCGAGGAGATACATTCATCAATTGCAGAATTAAAGTTCAATGAAAAACTTCAGGGAACCGAAGAAGCCGAACCTCCTGTAATGGAAGACCAATCCAAACAAAAAAAGATTCTTTGGTGGGTCTTGGGAATCAATTTTGGCTTTTTCGTTATCGAAATGACCACGGGGTGGATCTCTTCTTCTATGGGCCTTATTGCAGATTCACTGGATATGCTGGCAGATTCGATAGTATATGCGCTAAGTTTATTTGCAGTAGGTGGTGCCATTTCCAGAAAAAAGAAAGTTGCAAAGTTTAGCGGGTATTTTCAGATGGCCTTGGCAACACTGGGGTTTATGGAGGTATTGAGAAGGTTTTTCAGTGAAAGTGAAACTCCATTATTTCAATGGATGATCATTGTTTCCATTTTTGCCCTACTAGGAAATCTCATTTCACTTTGGTTGATCAACAAGGCCAAAAGTAAGGAGGCGCATATGCAGGCCAGTGCTATTTTTACTTCAAATGATATCATCGTAAACGGAGGGGTAATACTGGCCGGTGTTTTGGTCTATTTTCTGAATAGCAAATGGCCTGATTTGGTAATTGGCGGAATCGTTTTCACGTTTGTGATGCGGGGCGCCATAAGGATATTGAAACTTTCGAAATAATTAAATATGTGATACACAATATGTATAGGTAACAACAACAAGATGATTATGAATAAACGAAATGTAGCATTATTGATTTTACTGTTGTTGGTAATAGACCAGGCCATAAAGATTTATGTGAAGACCCATTTTTATTATGGCGAGGAGTACTACGTATTTGGCCTGGATTGGTTTCGCTTGCATTTTTTGGAAAATTCAGGAATGGCCTGGGGCTTTAAATTTGGGCAGGGATATCTGGCCAAATTTGTTTTAATACTATTTCGTTTCGTAGCCGTTATTTGGGGGACTTTTCACATCAAAAAGATGATACGCGAGGGATATGCAAAGGTCTTTATAGTCTGTGCAGCATTTATATACGCAGGTGCATTGGGTAATTTGATTGACGGTGCATTTTACGGACTGATTTTTGAAAAAAGTGATCCGGCATTACAGAACATTGCAGAAATATTCCCATCAGGCGGTGGTTATGCTGGATTTTTAAATGGCAATGTGGTGGATATGTGGTTCTTTCCAATTATTGATACAAGGCTTCCGGAATGGCTGCCATTATGGGGAGGCAATGAATTTACTTTTTTCGACCCTGTATTCAATACCGCAGATGTTTGGATTAGCACGGGGGTTATTTTACTCCTGATCTTTCAAAACAAACAAAGAAAAGACCAGAAAATATCGGATAAGAAAAAGTTGAAAATATACTGAAGGTAACAGAACAATTATAAAAATAGATTAGTTATGAACGTCTGGCTTTGGGTAGTAGTATTGGGGTTGGCAGCTTGGGCGGCACACTGGGGTGCGGACCAACTCCTGACGCCTTTAAAGATGCTCCGCAAACAATGGGGCCTGACGGCTTCAGCAGGAGCCGCTTTTCTTGCTATTGTAACGGCGAGCCCCGAAGTGGCCATAAACATTACCAGTGCGGCACGAGGTGTTTCGGATATTGGCCTGGGCAACCTATTGGGCTCAAATATCATTTCCATTCCGTTAATGGTTACCATAGCCTATTTCGCTTCGCGAAAGCGTTTCAAGAACAATGATGAGCATCAAAAACACCTAGATAATAAGGTACTATCCTTGAACAAACGTTCTGTTTCGGTATTATCTATCCCCTATCTGGCAATTATCGGTTTGGTGGCTATATTAACGCTTCCCAAAGCCTGGCGTGGCCTTCAGCCCATTGACGGTTGGATTATGCTCGCGGCCTATGCCGCCTTTCTGGCCCACGCCATCATAAAAGGCAGGGAAAAGGGAAAAAAAGTGGAGTGGGACAAAAAACAGATTTGGTTATCGATTGCCGGAGCTATGGCGATAGCGGTAGGAGCTTTTTTCATCGTAAAGGCCACTGAAAATATTGTTTCGGCCCTAAGCATCTCTGAAATCGTTGGCGGATTGTTCATCACGGGTATAATGACCACCGCCCCCGAAATATTCAAGACCTGGAGCGTGGTAAAGGGTGGCGAGGTAACAGCGGGCACCACCAGCGTGATTGCGGATAATGCTGTTACCATGACGGTGGCATTTTTCCCGTTGGCACTGGTAACCACCCCTATCGAGGATTTCCAGTTGTTCTGGGTCAATCTCGCATTCGTGGGCCTTATGCCACTTTTGTATTCCCTATTTATTCATCAAAGCAAAGAACTTCACGGTTTTAACAGATGGCAGATATTCGTGTTCGATGCGGCGTATATAATTTATCTATTGACGATGGTGTTTTTTGTTCTAAAACTATTTTAAAATGAAGGATGACCTGTTCAGTGATTACCAAGAAAGGCTCAATGTGCTGGATGAAAATATTAGAGCATTAGCATTAAAATATGCGACGGATTTCTATTTGAATAAAAATTGTTCAAAAGAAGAGGCTATTGAGCGTGGCATCGTAAAGGCAGAGATGGAAAAAAGAAATTTAAAATAATCGAATGGAAAATAAAATACATATAAAATGGCAGAATTAAAAAAATCTTTGGGTACGCTTCGACTTACCTTTTATGGCGTTGGCACTATTGTGGGTGCAGGAATATATACTGTAATCGGTGCCGCAGCTGGACAAGCGGGCACAGACCTTTGGTTGAGTTTTATTTTCGCTGCAATTGCGGCCAGCGTTTCGGCAATGTCCTATGCAGAGTTGTCCTCTACCTATCCCAATGCAGGTGCGGAGTTTATTTTTGTACGCAAGGCATTTCCGAAAATTGACATACCATCTTTTCTTACGGGTTGGACGATTGCGTTTCACAGTTCGGCCACTGTCGCCGCGGTACTTTTAGCATTTTCAGGGTATTTCAACACCTTTTTTAGTATGCCCTCCATACTGGTCAGTTATGGTGTTTTGGTTGTGCTCTCGTTGATAAGCATTATGGGCATCAAAAAATCATCTACCGCTAATATCATTATGGTCAGTATTCAGCTTTTGGGCCTGTTTATTCTTATTGCGGTTGGACTTTCAGAAACGGGCCCACCAAAGGCAGATTTTTTTAGAGTGGAGTCTTTTTCCGGCACCTTGGCAGCGACTGCTACCTTATTCTTTGTTTATACGGGTTTTGAACATATGGCAGCATTAGGTTCTGAGGTAAAAAATCCAGGCAAGACGATTCCGAGGGCATTTTTATTGACAATGGTATTTACCACAATTATATACCTATTAATATCTTTTACGGTACTCAACATAAGCGACCCCTCCGAACTGGCAAACGTGGATTCGCCACTTTCTCTTGCAGCTTCCAATCTCAACAATTGGTTGCCTGTGGTATTGGCTATTGCGGCACTTTTTGCTACGGCTAATGCTGCTTTTAGTGGTATCATATCCATAAGTAGGTTGCTTTTTGGAATGGCCAGTGTGGGAGAACTTCCAAAGTTTATGACCAAAACCAATGCACAGAAAGTACCGTGGGTAACCACCCTCGTTGTAATGGCCGCGGTCGCTGCGTTTCTGTTATTGGGGGATATTAAGATTGTAGCGGGTATGTCTTCTTTAGGCGCTTTACTTGTTTTTGTTGCCGTAAATGTCGCACTTATCGTGCTTCGGTTTAAAGCACCAGAGCAAGAACGACCATTTAAAGTTCCTTTGGCTATAGGACGAGTGCCGATTTTGCCCATTTTGGCGATACTTATAAGTCTATCATTGATAATCCAATTTAATTGGCAGGTTTATGCGGCGTTCGTAGGTGCGATTATCGTGGGCATTGTATTGGATTACTTTTTGGACAAAAAGTCAAAGGATGAAATAGACCCTGAAAAAGAAAAAGAACTGTTTAACCATTAAAATGAAGCTATGGATTGGATGTTCGAAGATTTTAAAACCGACCTCGACGGTCTAAACCCTAAGGTGCGCGAAAAGGCATTGGAAATTGCGAAAGAATTAATCGAAAAGGAAGACTTTTCAAAAGAAAAGGCCATCAAAAAAGCAATTGTAATGGCTGAAGAATGGTTCTACGATATAGAAGGATAAAAATTTAAAACTAAAAAAATATGTTACAAATATTGGAACTTACAAAGAAGAACTTAATTGCTACGAAAGCAACGGGAAAATTAAATGCAAAAGATATTGAAAAAATACATCCGCTCATTCACGCCATATTGGAGCGAGGGATGAAAGTACGCTGGTATTTTGAGATGAAAGACTTTGATGGTTGGGATATCAAGGGATTTTGGGAAGATTTAAAGATGGATACGGCGCACGCCACGGATTATGAGAAGATTGCTATGGTGGGCGACAAGAAATGGCAGGACTGGATAACCCAATTTATGAAGCCATTTACCAATGCGGAAATCAGATATTTTGATTTAGACCAGAAGGAAGAGGCCAAAAATTGGATTGAATATAATACAAAATGATTCGGCAAAAATATAAAACATTGGTTACTATTAAATTTTGGGTCGCTCTTTTTTTTGGGTTTATAATATCTATTGTGCTAATTCAACCCTTGGCCATTTCCCTATTTATGTACGATAACGCGGGAGGCTTATTAAGTTGGTGGAATACTTTTAGGATAGCTTTTCAACAAATAGTTGAGATGGGAGATTCTGAACAGATTTTGAAAAATTTTCTATTTGGACTAATGGGAGTAAGCATTACTATAATGTACTACATTGGATTGTATATGAGTAAAGAAAGTGATGATATATTAAAAAAAGCATCCTAAAAAAATTAAATAGAAACCCCAATTAATAGCAGGCAGCTTTTATGATGCTTTTTTAAGGCAAAATGATGAATAGCATTAAAAGCAAAAGTAGAAGCTGCTTTTTTTTAATTATACAATTAAAGCTGAACATTATGAATGTTAAACATTGTCTTTTAATAATCCTGTTGGTTGGTTATTATAGGGTAAACGCCCAAAAAGTTTATACGACTGAAGAAGGTCATATAATGATGATGACTTTGGTTGATGATAAACCCGTCAAGGCAGAAAGCCATAAATTGGCCCTATATCTTGATTATGATTCCAAAGTGGTCAATGGTGTACTCGACCTTAAGACTTTTTCAACAGATAGTCCTGAAATCAATGCCATTTTACAACAGCAGGAGGCCCCTTTAATACTTCGGTTTACTGGCACAATTCCATCACAAGATTTTTTATCAAAACGGCATGACCCAATTAATTTTAATTGGTTGGTAAAGGTTACGTACAAAGAAAAAACTTATCAATCAGTCTTTAAAACGACCCTTAACCATTTTGACCAAGGAACAACCACTTCTTGTTTGATAAGTGCGAGAGGGCAGGTTTTGGTTCCAAATACTGGTTTGGATTCCTTAATAGAGGGAATCGATGAGACCCTAGAGGTGCAGTTTGCGCAATTGGTGTTGACATTGGAATAACTGTGAATTTAAATAAAATTATGAATGAAATATATGAAAAAAAAGAAACTGAATTTAAGAGATTTAAATAAAACTTCATCCGATAACCACAAGCGCAATGACGGTCACAATCAGAGCAATCTGGAAAAACTCGGTAATTTCAGAACGTATTTACCTGCAATTTTCAGTTTTGTAATGCTGATTGCAGGCATTGCTTTTGATTATTTTGACGCCTTTCCATTTTTTAAAGGTTGGGTACGAATCGCTTGGTATGCGGTAGCCTACATCCCCGTGGGGTTTCCTGTTATAAAAGAGGGATGGGAAAGTATCAAGGACGGTGATTTCTTTACCGAGTTCTTCCTGATGTCCATCGCAACCTTAGGGGCGTTCGCCATTGGGGAATATCCGGAAGGTGTGGCCGTAATGCTATTCTATGCCGTGGGCGAACTTTTCCAAAACGCAGCTGTAAAACGAGCAAAGGGCAACATAAAGGCATTGCTTGATGTACGCCCTAATGAGGCAATGGTCTATCGGAACGGCGATTATGTTTCGGTAAATCCCGAGACCGTTCAAATTGGAGAAAAAATACAAGTACGCGTAGGTGAAAAGATTCCTTTAGATGGCAAATTGCTATCCGAAAAAGCATCGGTCAATACCGCAGCGATTACGGGGGAAAGCAAACCCGACACCATTGCAAAAGGCGAAAAAGTCTTTGCGGGAAGCATCAATCTGGATGGTGTTATCGAAATTGAAACCACCAAGGAATTCAAGGACAGTTCCATAGCCCGTATTCTGGATATGGTACAAAATGCTACCGCAAGAAAATCAAAGACCGAACTGTTTATAAGGAAATTTGCACGCATCTATACTCCTATCGTAGTTTTTTTAGCGGTATGCTTAACGTTTTTACCTTATTTTTTTGTGGACGGTTACGTATTTCAGGATTGGTTATACCGAGCCTTGATTTTTTTGGTAATTTCTTGCCCCTGTGCATTGGTCATTTCCATTCCCCTGGGTTATTTCGGTGGATTGGGTGCCGCATCCCGTAACGGTATTCTATTCAAGGGTGCATCCTTCTTGGATGCGGTGACCCAAGTGAATACGGTAGTAATGGACAAAACCGGAACCGTAACTCACGGGGTCTTTAAAATTAAAAATGCCGTGGTAAATAATGGGGCATTGAGCGAAGCCGAAATGATGAAGTACCTGATGGCGATGGAAGAACAATCCACACATCCCATTGCGAAGGCGATATTGGAATATAAAGCGGACGGTTCGCACTATGGGGCGACCAATGTTTCGGAAGTAGCCGGAAAGGGATTGAAAGGGATGGTCAACGGAAAAACAGTACTTGTAGGCAACAAAGCTTTGATGACCTCAAATGGTATTGAAGTTCCATCAAAAACGGACGCTATTGTTGAATCCATTGTAATGGTAGCCATTGATGGAAAATTTGCGGGTTATGTAACCATCGCCGATGAACTGAAGGAAGATGCACATCTAGCCATTAAACAAATTAGAGATGCAGGAATTTCGAAAATCATAATGTTATCAGGCGACAAGGACTCTATAACGCAACAAGTTGCAAAAGAGTTGAACATCGATTGGGCAAAAGGGGGGCTTTTACCCGAAGATAAATTGGATGAAGTGGAAACTTTAAAAAAACGCCCGGACAGCAAGATTGCCTTTATAGGTGATGGCATTAACGATGCCCCGGTTTTGGCGATAAGTGATGTAGGCATTGCAATGGGTGGTTTGGGCAGCGATGTGGCCATTGAAACGGCGGATGTCATTATCCAGACCGACCAACCTTCAAAAATTGCAAGGGCAATAAAAATAGGTCGGTCTACAAGGCGCATTGTATGGCAGAATATTGGTTTGGCCTTTGGTGTAAAAATCATTGTTATGATTTTGGGCGCAATGGGTATGGCCACAATGTGGGAAGCAGTTTTTGCAGATGTGGGAGTAGCCTTCCTTGCTATACTCAATGCCATTCGATTACAGAAAATGAAGTGGGACTAATTTAAAGTTGGAATAAGCAAATAAGGAGTAAAATGTCTCAAAACCGTAGAAAGAGAAGACAAAGATAAAAGGATGAAAGAACTGTAAAAAGTACCATAACGAAGAAAGACAAACTGTATGGCATCCTAGCACTTGCCGGCATCTTTACTTTAGTACTTATACTTTATTTTTTCGATGCCATTTTCTACTTTTTTTACCTGCTTTTTTCGAATAAATAAATAAAATTGAAATAATGGATAAAAGTTAAAGGCTTTTAATTCATCTAATAATGTTGGGAATTGAAATTTAATGTTTAACTAAATGATTTCCTTAGATGATATTGTATTCCTTTTAAGGATAGAAAGTTTGCATTATTCAGGGGTTTGTCCCTATTGCTGGGTGAACAGTGTCTTGAATGCTGGGAATTAAATTATGTCATTAAACAGAAGAAGAAGGGAGAAAAGGTTTAAGAGTAAAATAAACAAAAGAGATAAGTTATGGGCAATTATGGCCCTAATTGGAATTTTTATCGCAGCCCTTCTCTTGTTTCATTTCTTTATAAAAGATTTGGGGTATGGATAAAATCTGAAAATTGGTGACTTGGTTAAAAAATTAAATGCATCATTTTTCGAGACACTCTCCTTATTTATGGTTGATTACTTAATAAAGTAAGTCCGTATTGATTTATTGACCGCACTTTTTTCGAAAGGATTTGTTTTAAAGTGTATCTTTGTTTTTATTTAGTCTAAATAATATTAGTGATTTTTATAATAATTTTTTTATGTTACAGCACAAGTGTTATATGCGCATTTTTCTAATAAGCTTCATTGCCTTTTTAAGCTCTAATATCTATGCGGGCACGGCCAAAGATGACCCGAATATTCAGACCATAATCCATTTATTGGATTATCTATCAAAAGATTATCCAGCAGCGGTTAAAAATGGTGTTATAGTTGACGAAGGTGAATACCTTGAAATGAAAGAATTTAGCGAAACCATTCTCTCATTAAGCCAAAATCTGGAGCTCTCCATAACGCAGGCAGATCAGATACAGAGCGGTTTGATGGATTTGAGAGCAAATGTGCTAAACAAGGTTTCCCATCAAAAAATAAAAGCGGTCACTTCAAAGGTCAAGTGGGCTATTATCAACTTTACGGAATTTGAAATTAGCCCACCTAATTGGCCAAATATTGATAATGGAAAGAAACTATTCCTGACCAATTGCATTCAATGTCACGGAGCAAGCGGTAATGGACAGGGCAAACTAGCTATGGGCCTAAACCCGGCGCCTACCAATTTCTTAATCGATACCCTTATGCGTGAGGTTTCCCCCTTTCAGGCTTATAACACCATCAAACTTGGTGTAGAAGGAACTGCAATGCAAAGTTTCGGTATGTTGAGCGATAAAGAAGTATGGGATCTTTCCTTTTATATCAAATCCCTGAGGTTTAATGCCTCTTCTGCAGATTCGCTTGGGCTAAAGGAAATATTTAACAAAATCTCTAATGAAGTTTCCTTAAAAGATGTGGCTACTCTATCCGATAAGGAATTGATTCAAAAGTTGGGCTACGAAGATTCCGTTACTTATAAAAAATTGAAAGCTCTAAGAATTTTTTCTCTCGAAAAGGCCTCGACCGACAATAGTCTGGTTGTTGCCAGAAATTACCTGAACGCTGTTCTGTTAGATTATAAGGCGGGCAATAAAAAATCGGCACGTCAAAATGCCCTGAATGCATATCTCGAAGGTATTGAACCGGTGGAAGTACGATTGAAAGCCAACGACCCAGAATTCACCTCACAACTAGAGCAGCAAATGATGGCGGTTAGACAAGCTATAGAGAGCTCTAAAAGCATCTCCACGGTACAAGCTGAAATCGCTGATGCGCTATCAATGATAGACCGTGCAGACCAATTGATGAGGGATAGGAAGCTCAACTATTGGCTTTCTTTTTTCTTGGCAGCATCAATTATGTTGCGTGAGGGGCTTGAAGCATTCCTTATCATTGCCCTGATCCTGGCTTTAATAAAAACTTCTGGCACAAAAAAAGCACTCCCGTATGTACACGGAGGGTGGATTATGGCCATTTTAATAGGTATTGCAGGATGGTTCCTGTCTAATTGGATAATCGGTATTAGTGGTAAGAACCGTGAGATTATGGAAGGGTTGATTTCATTAATGGCGGTCATAGTGTTGGCATTTGTCGGGTTTTGGCTGCATAATCATTCCCATTCAAAAAAGTGGAAAGATTTTATAGAAAAAAAGATAGGCAAACAATTAAGAGGGGAAAAAATGTTGGGATTGGCCGTATTTTCTTTTATGGTGGTATTTAGGGAAGCCTTCGAATCCATCCTTTTTTTACAAGCGATTAGCTTAGAGACCAAAACTGGTGATGGCTCTTCCATAGGTTTGGGTGTAATTGCTGCTTTTGCACTAATAGGGCTACTTGCGTTTCTTTTTGTAAAATACTCCAAAAGAATTCCTGTACGGCAACTTTTTAGATACTCATCTTGGGTCATAACCTTACTTGCGATAATCTTGCTTGGAAAAGGAGTTCACGCCATTCAGGAAGCTGGTTGGCTTTCAGTTACTGGTTTTCCAGTTTACCTGAAAATTGATTGGTTGGGCGTTTACCCCACTACCGAAACTTTAATGGCACAAATAGTATTATTTACTGTTCTGATGTTATTATACTATTTGAGCAATTCAAGAAATAAAATGCTTCAGAATATGAATAGCTAAATATCAACGCAAATGAACGCCCAACTAAGGAAGATTTATAAAGCACACTTCGAAATGGAGCTTATGGAAGAAATAGCCGAAAGCGGGTTTCATAAAAGTGTGAAAGAGGGAGATACTCTAATTAATATCGGAAATTATATCAAAACCATTCCATTGTTGATATCGGGAGCCATTAAAATTATGCGAGTAGATAATAATGGAGATGAACTACTATTGTATTTCCTGGAAAAAGGGCATACGTGTGCTATGACAATGACCTGCTCTATGGGGTTTGCCAAGAGTGAGATTAGGGCAGTTGCTGAAGTAAATACTGAGTTGATTATGATACCGGTGCAGAAAATGGAGGAATGGACCGTGAAATATAAAAGCTGGAGGGATTTCGTTTTCCAAAGCTATCAACGACGTTTGTTGGAAATGTTGGAAAGTATCGATAGTGTTGCCTTCCATAATATGGAAGAAAGGCTGAAAAATTATATTCAAAACAAAATAGCAATACTCAACAACAATCATATTCATACTACGCATCAAGAAATTGCTGAAGATTTGCATACGAGCAGAGTTGTAATTTCACGCTTGCTAAAAAAAATGGAACAGGAACATAAAATATCGTTACACCGAAGTTTTATTCAAGTCCAAACTGGGTTTTAAAGATGGCGATGAATTTCCTACAACCTTTAATGAGCAGATAAATTATCCCTTTTTTCCTAAATACAGTAACTACCGGAAAGAATGAGCGAGCGAAAAAATCATTTTAGTTAATAAGTACTTATGTATCATAGGTTACTGAAAAAGCCCCATTCAAATCTTACTTTTGAGTAAAAATTAGATATTATGAAAATTAAACAGTTTGAATACGAACCACTAGCGCATTTTTCATATGCTATTGTCAGCAATGGAGAAATGGTGGTTGTCGACCCAGAGCGCAACCCGATGAAATATTATGCTTTCGCGAAAGCGAACAATGCCAAAATAGTTGCTGTTTTTGAAACACACCCGCACGCAGATTTTGTTTCTTCGCACCTACAGATGCACAAAGAAACGGGTGCGACAATCTATGTAAGTAACAAGGTAGGAGCAGATTACCCACATCGTCCCTTTGATGAAGGGGATACCTTACAAATAGGGGAAATTGAGATTACCGCCATTAACACCCCAGGCCATTCCCCTGATAGCATAACGATAGTAGCGAAAGATGGAAAAAAGGTGGCACTTTTCACAGGGGACACGCTATTTATAGGAGATGTAGGAAGACCAGACCTAAGGGAAAAAGCTGGAAATATGAAAGCTAAACGTCGAGAGCTCGCCGAGATGATGTTTCAAACAATACAGGATAAATTTACAGGATTACCAGACGATGCACTGGTTTACCCAACTCACGGGGCAGGCACATTATGTGGGAAAAATATAAGTAGCGATAAAAGTAGTACTCTGGGTAATGAGCGTATGGGCAACTGGGCGTTCAAAGTAGAGACCAAAGAAAAATTCATCGATTCCCTTCTCGATGGTCAACCATTCATCCCCTCCTATTTTGGCTATAATGTTGACACCAATAAAACAGGTGCCCCCATCTTGCGTAATGCACTTGCAAAAATTCCGTTCAAGTTAAATGGAGCCATTGATAACGGAGCATTGGTCATAGATATTCGGGATGAAGCAACCTTTAAAAGAGGACATATAAAAGGAAGTTTAAACATTCAAGCAGCTTCCGAAAGTGCAAAGTTCGAGACTTGGTTAGGAGCCATCGTTGAACCTGACGAAAAATTTAATTTAGTCATCGATCATCCAAAAGATTTAGAGGAAATACTTGAAAGGGTGGCAGTAATAGGTTATGAAGTGAATCTTTTGTCCGTCGCCACGTCAGACACTATGAATCTTGAAACGATGGAATCATTGGACTTAAATGACTTTGAAAAACACCCTGATAACTATACAATCGTTGATATACGCAATAAAGGCGAGGTAGAGGAAGGCAAGTTCTTTAAAAATGCCTTGAGCCATCCCTTAAATGATTTACGGAAAACGGCAAATGAAATTTCAACTGGAAAACCTATAGTGGTACATTGTGCGGGCGGTTATAGAAGTGCCGCAGGAAGTAGCATACTCAAAAATAAGATTCCTGGAACTAAGGTATATGACCTAAGCGATGATATCGAAAAATTTAAATAGTTTTCTATGGATACTCGCTTAGGCTTAAGAGAGAACTGGAAGCAGTTTTCGCTGTTGGTTTTGGTAAGCGCCTTTGTTGGCGGTATGATAGGGTTGGAACGCAGCATATTCCCTGAATATGCACAAAAAGTTTTTGGGATTGAATCAAAAACAGCCATACTTTCATTCATAACAGCCTTCGGAATTACCAAGGCTCTGACCAATTACTTTACTGGGCGTTTGGCAAATGCCATAGGTCGGAAAAATTTATTGGTTATTGGGTGGTTATTTGCCATTCCTGTTCCTTTTATTTTGATGAACGCAAACGGTTGGAACTGGGTAATAGTTGCCAATCTTCTTTTAGGAATCAACCAAGGTCTGACTTGGAGCAGTACGGTGGTAATGAAAATTGACCTTGTAGGAGAGAAAAATCGCGGTCTGGCAATGGGACTCAATGAATTTGCAGGTTATTTTGCCATCGGTATAGTGGCATTCCTTTCAGGTTACGTGGCAGACCGATATGGTATTACCCCTTATCCGTTTTACATAGGAATAGTTATATCTATAATAGGATTTTTATTGAGTCTATTTTTTATAAATGATACGAGCAAATTTGTTGCCTTAGAAAGTAAAGATGATAATTCAACCGAACTAAAGAATATATTTTGGGAAACCACATTAAAAGATAAAACACTTAGCTCAGTGAGCCAAGCAGGTCTGGTGAACAACCTTAATGACGGAATGATATGGGGGCTATTGCCCATAATTTTGCTTCAAGCCAATTATGATTCCCAAAATATAGGGATTATAACAGCTATCTACCCTACGGTTTGGGGATTGGGACAATTATTTACTGGTAGGATGTCAGATATATATTCAAAAAAGGCGATGTTGTTTTGGGGAATGCTTTTGCAAGGTTTTGCCATTTTAATTTTACCCTTCATTACAGAGAGCTACATAATGCTAATTGCCTTAACCTTTGCGTTGGGGATTGGTACTGCGCTGGTCTACCCTACATTCTTGTCTACAATTGCAGCTGCCACGAGCCCAGCCCAACGTGCCGAAAGCATAGGTACTTTTAGGCTATGGCGAGATTTGGGATATGCTATTGGAGCAATAGTTTCTGGGATCATTGCGGATTTATTCGGTGTGTCGATGGCAATATTGTCTATAGGTGCCATAACCATAGTTTCGGCAATGGTAATCAAATTTAGGATGCCAGAACTAAAGACCATTAAAAATAATTAAAGTCATTTCGTTTTAGGTAATTCTTGCTACCCATTGTGAATTTGAAATAAATGATTTTGTATCAATATGTTTTAGTTATAGATTAGTTTGTGAAGCGATGTTGCCATAGAGACCGCTGATAGTATTTTTTTTGTTGAAAATTCTATAAACCTTTTACTTGGAGATTAAAAATTAAACTACCGTATTGAAACTCATCAAATAATTTCCGTTTTTTTGTTTAAATACGACAATCCAAATTTGATTTTAATTAAAAATAATGATTATGATGTTTCTATGGGTTTTTGTGGCAATCCTTTTAGTTTATCTTCTCTGGAAATTTATAGATAAGAAAAATTAACGCTGTAGTAGAGTCAATCTAAAATTTACTCCCGAGATAACATCTCGGTGAATTTGAGAAGGTAGATAAACTGCTTTTTAGTTTTGTTCTTTTATAAAAGGTATTGGCTCAAGATAATGAATTGGGGGTTTTAGATATAAGTATCTTCTTTAATTAGTATATTTGAAAATTAATGAAACTGATTGCTTACATATTATCGTTTTATGTAATTTTTTTAATGACTATGCCAGCTGTTCAGGCTTTTTCGCCTATTGATGCTGGCAATTCTTGTTGTAATGGCTGTATACCAAATACTTCTACCGGGGATCACCTCCCCGGTTTCCTTATCAATAATATGAAGTTTCTTGCCTGCAAAATCAATAAATAGTTCTTTCCCAGGGTCATGCTCAAGCTTCATCGAGCCTTTCTCCCTGGCATATTTACGCCAATAATGTTCCATAAACTGGGTATAGCCATAAGGATCTTTAGCCTGCTGCACATATTCCTGGTAATGGTATAAAAAGGTAGAGCCGGGGTGGTTTCGAGCCTTATTGGGTTCTTCGTCACTTTTGGTGAACCATACTTTCATGTAATACCATTTTCTTTAGAAGCGGAAAGTTGGCTCTGCCATACATCATTCGTTTGATATTTTTCAATTTATTGACCTGTCCTTCCACCTGCCCATTACTTATGACTGATATTACCACTTGATTTATGGCACTATAATCGTGTTTGACCCCTTGGGCAAAACTCCGTAATTCTGATTCAGGTTGCAGTGCGCGGGTTAACCAACTTTCTAATGGTCCTTCCTCTTTATTTTTGAAGAGGCTTTTAAATTGCACGGCCATTTCTACGGCGGCTTTAATTTCCGGCGCTTTGTTATACAGGAATTTCAGAAAAGCCTGATCCGTCTTTTTTAATCGGTCTTCTGGCTGTAATACCATAAAGGAAATCTTCGAGGTTGACCAGGTTTTTATTGGTGATAATTTTGGCAAAAAAATATTGTCAGAGTCAGGCTTAATAAACTGATTCATATTACTGCAAAATTGGGTATACTTCCCATTAAACCCTTTATCGCGGATATTTTTGTATAAGGTTGGATAGTCCTGTTTCCCGTAAAATTTCGGAAGGTATTCCCTGAACTCATGAAAATTAGTCATAGTTACTTGTGGTACAGGCGCTTGTCGTTTCGGGAATTCATCATGCTGAATGTACTTCCCGATGGTTCGGGGGCCGGCTTGAAGCATTTTGGCAATTGTTTTTATCCTATATCCTTGCTGATGAAGTTCCTTTGCCTTTTCAAATTTCATTTGTCGCTGTGAGTTTGATGTACATTTAGGTGTTGGCAGTGAACGAGCCTTTTCTTCTTCCAATAGAGGTTCTCTATTGCCCGGACGGCTAAAAGCTATAAAGGCCGCTTTCAAAGTTGTACTGTGCTTGTGAAGTACCCTTTTAAAAGCATCCCTAAGGTTTACATGGAGGTGATATCTGTCAGCTACCTCGATGGCCTCTTTGGTACCTTCTTTAGTTCCCTTCGAATAGGCACTGGCGCGATCCCGTGATACTGTATGAATTTCTGGATGCTTTAGAAGCCACTGCTTCAACGTATCTGCTTCTCTATCCGGTAATAAGTCGACAACCTTCTTACGTTCAAGATCTACAATGATGGTCCCATAGTTCCTTCCTTTCTTAAATGCCCAATCATCCACTCCTATGACTCCAGAAGTAGTAGTTGTCCCTTCTATTTCCAACTGTTGAATTAGGCGCAAGATGGTCGAGGAACTCACCGGGTTACCTGCAATACGACTAATCAATGCCCCTTTGTTTCCACCTACTTCCAGGCCTATGCTACGCAGCACATCAATGGAACGGCATAAGCGCCTTGCATAAGGCAGAATATCCTGGCTAAAGCGTTCTGTAAATATTTTTCGCGGACAGCTTTTATTACGGCAGAAAAACTTTCTTGCCCTGAGCTGTAATTGCACCAATTTTCCTGATATTGGAAGATCTGCTAAACTTCGAACATAATGACTATGAATACGATTGCCATATTTGTTACATAAAGGGCAGCTACTGCGCTTTTGTTTTGGAAGAATAGAGAAAATGATTTTTGTATCAGTATGGAATACAGCAATTTGCTTAATTTTTAATTTGCAGGAAAGCATAGTACATAGTTTAAAAACACCCTATTAAATTACACAATTAATGTGTATATTTATATTCTTTTAGAAGAAAAATAATGGCAAAAAACACGTTAGACCCGAAAGAATTAAACCCTCAAGAGATCAAAAATATTCTCAAAAGCAGACAAGAATATAGAGTAGCTCTAAGGTTGCAAATGGTTTACCTGATCCACCAGGGAAAATCCAGCAGAGAGGTGGCCGATATCTATCAGGTAAGCTTTAAACAGGTGCTAAACTGGGTACATAGATTTAAACATCAGGGAATAGAAGGGCTCAAAGACAAAGTGGGGCGTGGTAGAAAAGCTAGCTTAAACAAAAAAGAATTAGATCATATTCGGCAGACTATTTTGAATACCGCTCCATCTGAATATGGGTACACATCCAAGCGATGGACAGGGCCTTTACTTTTGAAATGGATCAATAAAGAATATAAAACCGAATTTACAGCCACAACTATATATAAATTACTTGAAAAGATTGGGCTGGAGTCCCAAAACGGAAAAGGGTATGTCCCACTCGATTAGATCGTGTAAATAATTAATGATTTTTTCACCAAAAGTGACGAAGAACCCGATTCAAACCGTAATATCCACACTGGAGCGGCTTTGCAAAGAGCAAGCGTGAAACGTGCTGCTTACGAAGTAGCCCAGGTGTTGGAACGCAACAGGGAAGGCCTGGCCGGTTATTGTGCCAATAGCTGGCAACTTCGTACCCTCCACGCCTTGCGCAAATGCCGCAGCGCTGCCCTTGGCGGCCACATTGACCGTTGCAACAATCCGGGCTGTCACCGCCTGCACCTGAGCTACAACAGTTGCCGGAACCGTCATTGTCCCAAGTGCCAGGGACACAAGAGGGAAGAATGGATACGGGCAAGGGAGGAAGAATTACTTAACGTGCCGTACTTCCACGTGGTGTTTACCCTTCCCCCTGAGCTTAACCGGGCCTGCCTGTATGAACCAAAACTGATGTACAGCTTACTGTTCAAAACAGCATGGCAGGTAATAAAAGGTTTTTCTGCAAACCCAAAGTTCATCGGGGCCAATCCCGGTATGATCGCTATCCTGCATACCTGGGGACAAAACCTTTCCCTACACCCACACCTGCATTGCATTGTTCCCGGTGGAGGCATTACCAAATCCGGCAAATGGAAGTCGGCCAGGAGCAAAGGCACATACTTGTTTCCGGTAAAGGCCAGGAGCACCGTATTTAGGGCTCGTTTTGTAGCTGCCCTGCGCAAGGAACTGAAGCCGCGATCCATTGCCTTCTATGAAAGCCTGTTCAAAAGCAATTGGGCAGTTTACTGTAAGCGTCCTTTTTTTGGCCCTTCTCAAGTGGTGGGATACTTGGGACGTTACACCCACAAGATCGCCATTGGCAACCATCGCATAAAAGAGCTGGACAACAAGGGCGTTACTTTTGCCGTAAAGGATTACCGGCACGGGGGAAAGAGGTCCTTACTACGTTTGTCCGACCAAGAGTTCATCAGGCGGTTCGCCCTGCACGTCCTCCCCAAAGGCTTTGCACGCATCCGCCATTACGGGATCTTGAGCTCCTACCACAAGAAAATCACGCTTACCCAGCTACGGCAAAGCCTGGGGCGGGTACAACTCCAAAAACAAAAACCATTACAACACCGGCTGTGCCTGGTTTGCAAGAAAGGAACATTAGTGACCCTTAACATCTTTACGGCACGTGGTCCACCAGAATATTGGATGGAAAAATTGAAAAAGCAAAAACAAAACGGAATATGAAAAAATGATCCTTAAAGGCGTAATAGGACGCCTATGGCCTAATCCGATCAAAATAGCATGAAATACCAAAAGTGCTATGGAAAACATTACAAAAAGGAGTTGCACCTTCGGTCAATAACAATAACCCGACATCCAGTTAGGTGTCCTACCTAACAAACTTTACCCCTCAAAACAAACTAATCCCCATATAGGGCTAATCGGCAAAGAACCGGTTTAGTCAACAGGGCGTTCATGTTAGGCCGTACCGGCCACACGAACGCTTAGTTATTATCCGCACTATTTGTAGTGCTAATTGGAAGTAACGCTTCGGCCCAGGGGATGCCTGTGTATGACAATACAAACTTTATCTCTTTTGTAAAATCATTGTTGGAATCTGGTAAACAGACCGCCAATTTAATGAAGACGGTAAAATTCCTTAAAACCCAAAAAGAGAATATCGATAAGGTAAACGATGTGATCAAACAACTTAAAGCAGTTCGGGAATTGGCAAGAAATAACCAACGCCTGTTTGATATTGTATAGGATGATTTAAGGGAAATACTCAATTCCCCTTTTATCAAACCAGATGAAGTTACTCGTATTTCAGAATCCTTTGATGCCATCCTTGAAAATTCTATGGCAGGTATGGAATATATCGACCAAATACTGTCCAGCGACAATATGAAGGTGACCGATGCCGAACGAGCAGAAGTACTCAAAGAAAAGGAATTGGAATCCAAGCAAATGGTAGCTTAAATTGAGGCAAAAACCAGACGCTATCGGGAGATTATTCAATTTAGGGAAATGCAGCACAAAATCAAAAACCAAGAAACCAATTACTAATGTCAGGTATTTTTTTAGGCATAGGGTTAGAATATGTGGCCACTATTTTTCAAACGATAAAAAATAGTGATTTCTCACAATATACTATTGCAGGGATGAAGACCCTTGCCATCTTGTTCTTTCTCATCAATATCCTAAAAAAATACAATGAAGGCGTTGCCAATAATGAAGGCTACACTTGGGGTTGGACCCCTGCGGAACTGGCAAAAAACTTTGCAATAGTAATTTTAGTGATTTTTTCTACACAGGTAGTGGGTGTTTTCGACACCATTTTGATGGCCATTGAAAACCAATATCGGGACACGGCACCCGCACTCCTTCCTTTACAGATGCAAGATATTGACATCGAACAGGATGTAAGTGCTTGGGATGCCGCCACCAAAGCAATGGCGATGCTCTACGAAGCTTTGGTCACACCCTTATATGGTCTAAAAATACTATCCTTTGTTGCCGGAATATTTCTCTGGTTGCTGGATTTGTTCATTTATCCCTTATTCCTTGCAGAGCGATTCTTTTTATTGGGCATAATGCAAGCATTTTTTTCCTTTGGTCATCAGTTTGGCTGTTTTTGAAAAGTTCAGGTCATTGGCCTACAACTTTTTCAAACTTTATGCAGGTGTTTATATGTTAGTTCCTGCCTTTTTTCTGGTCAATGTTTTCGTGAATAATCTCTATACCGAAATCAACACCAATTTTTGGAGCGATTTATTTGGTACAGATTGGGGTAGTAATTTTTTCGCACCGCTTTTTCAGTTAGGGTCTATCGGTTTTATTGTATTGCTGAAATTCAAATTATATAAACGAGCAACATCATTCACTTTTAAACTCTTTACAGGCTGATAAGTGCTTAAAGCAAATTTATCAATTACCAATCATACAAAAAAT